>CAWIVY010000007.1:0-991478 GCA_963839615.1 uncultured Solirubrobacteraceae bacterium | reverse complement strand
CGATGAATGCCTCGCCGGGTTGCGGCGGGCTCCTGGGAGTACCGCAGACCGGCCGACGCAGCTGTTTCCGTCATGGCTCTAGCTAACTTAGCTAACCGTTGATACGATCGACGACATGACCCAGGTCGGCATGCACGAAGCAAAGACCAAGCTCTCCCAGCTCGTCGAGCGCGCAGAGGCCGGCGAGGACATCGTCATCGCCCGCAGGGGCAAGCCCGTGGCGCGACTCGTCCCCCTCGCCGGCATGGGTTCGTTCGCATCGGTCCAGGGCGCCTGGCGCGGCCGGGTGCGCATCGCCGAGGACTTCGACGAGCTGCCGGAGGACATCGCCGACGCGCTCGGCGCCCGGTGAAGTTGATCCTCGACACGCACGCGGCGTTGTGGTGGCTGAGCGGCGACGAGCGGTTCGGCAGGAGCGCGGAAGAGCATCTCAGCGACACGACCAACCAGGTGCTTCTGAGCGCGGCCGTCGTGTGGGAGATCGCGATCAAGCGCTCGCTCGGCAAGCTCGACGCGCCCGGCGACTTCGCGCCGACGCTGCTCGGCGCCGGCGCGTATCCACTCCCGATCAGCCTCGACCACGCGGCGGCCGTCGAGCTGCTGCCCCGGCATCACCGCGATCCGTTCGATCGGCTGCTCGTCGCCCAGGCCATGATCGAGCGCGCCGCCGTGGTGTCGGCCGACGAAGCGCTCCAGGCTTACGACATCCGGGTCGTCTGGTGAGGAAGCGGGCGGGTGACGAGCCCGTCGGCCTCCGCCCACTCGATGGTCCGGCGGCCGCTGAAGAAGCGAGCGGCGGTGCAGCACTTGCCCTGGGATGAGGGGAATCCTCCCTAGGCCTGATTGCGGACCGTTTTCGGATCCGTAGCTTCGGAGCGATGCCCGCCGCATTCGCCCGGCTCGACGACGCTTACGACGGTCCCGCTCCCGATCCCGTGCTCGCCGCCTTCGATGGCCGCGCGCTGGCGCGCCGGGCGGCGCTCCTGGCCGCCGCCGTCATGGCGGCCGCGGTGGCTGTCGTCGTCGCGGGCGGGCCGCTGCGGACCTTCGCGGACGCGTTCGGCCGAGCACTCGACGCTGATCCTCTCTGGGTGGTGGGTGCCGGGGTGTTCGAGCTGCTGTCCTTCGCCGGCTACGTCGCGCTGCTCTGGCTCGTCGGGAGCCGCGCCACGTCGCGGCTGGGTCTTGCCGCGAGCACGGAGGTGACCCTCGGCGGTGCGGCGGCCACTCGCCTGCTGCCCACAGGCGGCGTGGGGGGCGCGGCGCTGACGATCTGGGCGTTCCGGCGCGCCGGGCTGAGCGCACGCGAGGCGACCCGCACCCTGCTCGTGTTCCTCGTCATCCTCTACTCGGTCTTCCTCGGATCCATCGCCGTGGCCGGTGGCGCGCTGGCGCTCGGGCTCGTCGCGGGTGACGGCCCGCTTGCCTTGAGCGCCCTGCCCGCGGCTTGCGCCACATTGGCCATCGCTACAGCCCTAGCTCTCGCCGCTCGGCGACGCGGAGCAACGAACCAGCCTGCTCGCCGCTCGGTTCACGCCCGGCCGGGCGTGCCGATCGCGCTCCGCTCGATTGGCGCCGCTGTGCGGGACGCACTCGCGCTGCTGCGTTCCGGCGATGCGCGGCTGCTCGGCGCTCTGGCGTGGTGGACTTTCGACGGCGCCGTCCTGTGGGCGATGCTGCACGCGCTCGGCCCGCCTCCCCCGGTCGCTGTCGTGGTGCTCGCATACTTCGTCGGCCAGGTCGCCAACACGATCCCGATACCCGGAGCCGTCAGCGGCGGGATGGTCGGCGTGCTGATTGCCTTCGGCGTCGAGACCGATCTCGCGCTCGCCTCCGTGCTCGCCTACCGGTCGGTTGCGATCTGGCTGCCCGCTCCGATCGGCCTGATCGCGCTTGCCGGCCTGCGGCGGACCGTCGCCCGCTGGAACCGCGAGGACGCGCCGGGCACCGGGGCGCCGACCGCCGTTCCGCGCATACCCACACGCGAGCCGCGCCCGCTCTCTCCCCCGGTGTTCTCCGAGCGCACGCTGCCGATCCGGGCGTGATGCTTCGTGGCACCCCGCCCGGCGACAGCGACCGGCCGGGGTGCGCCGCGCCGCGCATGTCGCGAGCGGCTCCCAGGGCACGGAGCGCGCCGATCAGCGCCCGATCACATGGAAGATGCCGTCCTCGGTCGTCAGCACCTCCGGACGGCCGGGCGCCTCGAGCACCCCCATCGCGTAGCCGCCCAGGCGTCGAGCGAGCGCCGGTGAGATGGGAGTCGCCTCGCCGGAGAGCGTCACATGACCTGGCCCGGCGGAGACGCGGACGCCGCGCGACGTTCGCACGACCCGGAGCGGCCCATCGCCGGCAACCTCGGTCCGCCGGACCGCGCCGACGAACTCGTGGACGTGGCGCAGCTCCACCGTCCTCGCGTCGGCGGCGTGGAGGCGGCGCTGCAGCGCCAGCGCCGCCATCGCAGCGGCGATCACGACGATCGCGGCATCCCACGGGCGCCACGGGATCGCTTCGCTCGTCGCGAGGGCCGCGACCGCGCCGGCGCAGCCCAACGAGAGCCATTGCGGCTGGGAGAAGCCGCGCCAGTGCGGGCGCCCGACATCTCCGCGCGCGAGCTCCAGGAAGAAGCGGCAGACGGCATAGCATCCGACGTAGAAAGTGAGCGCGTCCCCGGGAGCGCCGGCCAGGACGAGCACGAAACCGACCGCGACGATGCCGGCAGCGACCGCGGCCTCCGCCAGCTGCACTGGGAACAGCCGAACGCCGACGAGCCCTGAAGGCAGGTCGCCGGATGCGTGCGCGTGGTCATACTTCACGCCCCAGCGGTGGGGCCGGCCGTGGCAGCAGCCGACCATGAAGCACCCGACGCGCCCGCAGGCCAAAAAGGCGCCGATCCCCAGCGCGGTGGCGTCGAGATAGGGCAGAACCGGCGCTCGGAGAAGCGCCGCGGTGATCGCCGCGACGCACAGCACCGCGATCTCGTGGTGGTAGTACACGAGCCGCTCCACGCCGGTGAACTGTCGATACGCGGTGGCGACCCCAAGAGATGTGCCCGCGGCGGCCGCCGCGATCGCGGTCATCACGAGCCAGGAGTCCCCGCGGGCCGCCACGACCGTCATGGCGACCGCGACCCCGGCACCGAGCCCGACGAGACCGCACACGCGGAACGCCGGCCGGCCGGCAAGCAGCGGCCGGGCGGCGGCGGTGAGGCGCCGGGTTGCCGCGGAGGGCTCGGCGTCAGGGCCTGTCAAAGTGCTCGACCTCATCGATGAAGACGTTGGCGTCGATGTAGCCGCGATTCGGCGAGTCGGTGGTCATCTTCGCCATCCGCTCCTCGAGCTCGGCCCGGGTGAACGCGTTCCCGCCGCCGTCGAGGAAGCTCTTGGTGAATCCGCCTGCCGCGAACTTGTCCGAGCCCAGCTTGAGCGAGTTCTCGTGCCGGAACGCGTTGTCGGTGCCCGCCTTGAGGTTCGTCCAGCGCACCCGGGAGCCGATCGGAGCTTCGCTGACCAGCTGATCGGTGTCGCGGCCTACCAGGTCTGGCTTGAGCCGGATGTGGACCTCCCCCGGGCGGAGATCCTCGACGAGTCGCCAGGGCTCGGCCGGGCCGTTGCGGCCGTAGTGCGCCCGCGTCTTGACCCCGGTGGAGCTGCGCGGGCGCAACTGGACCTTGGGCGCCTGCGTGTCGAACGCCGCGTCGCCGAACGTATTCAGCCGGGCCCAGAAGTGCGAGAGCTGGATCAGGTGATCGCAGTCGACCTGCCAGCGCCCGGGATGGTCGAACAGCGCGCGTATCGCATCCGACGGCTTCTTGCCTGGGCGGACCTGCAGCACCCGCGAGTACCGCTCGTCGCCCTCCCAGTCCCAGAACTCCTTGTCGTAGACATCGTGCTCGAAGTCCGAGCTGAGCGGCGTGCCGAAGTGCGTGGAGGCGAGGCGGCTCGACCCGTCCTCGAGGTAATAGTCGTAGCGACCATGCGGGTCGGTCGGCGCCGGGCCCTTGGCAGGAGCGCAGCTCATGAACTGCAGACCGGAGCGCAGCGAGGGCCGGCTGCGCCGCGCGAGCCGGTCCGATTCGCCGTGTAGCTGCAGCATCGCGTCGAAGGCGCTGGCGTCCGCCTCCTCCTCGAGCGCGCCGACACTGGACTCCCCGGTCCGCGCCACCGCGCCGCGCTGCTGTACGACGTGTGCGAGCTCGTGGGCGATCAGCGCATCACCCGTGACCGAGCCGGGTCGGTACTGCCCCGCGCCGAATCCGACGTCGGTCCCGAGCGTGAACCCGAGCGCGCCGTGCCCTTCGGCCACCGCGGCCGCGCGACCGTCCGCGTGGACGCGCACGTCCGAGAAGTCATCGCCGAGCGCGCCCTCCATGCGGGCCCGTGTGCCCGCGTCCAGCGGCGTGCCGGTGCCGAGCTGCGCTCGGGCGGAGCCCTCCGCGCCTCCCGCCGTCCCCGCGCCGTCGCGGCGTTTGAACAGCATCGACGCGAGCGAGCTCGCAGCGCCTGCAACCCCGCTGGCGATCGACGACGCCGCGGACGCCACACCGCCCACCACCGATGCGGCCGCGCTCGCGATTCCTCCGCTGCCCGCGTCGGCCTGCGCCGCGCGCTTCTCGATCTCCGAGCGGATCCGTGCGCACACCGGCGCGACATAGCCCCTGGCCCCGGTCGCCATACGGCTCAGCGGCACCTCGTCGCGAATCCGGCGCTCGAGCGCGCGATGATCCAGCGCACTGAGCGACTGCATCCACTCCTCGATCGAGTGGTCGACGAGCGCCTGCTCGATCGAGTCCCCGACCGCGCCGCGCGCGGTCTGCGTCGCGCTGACGCGCAGCTCTGCCAAGAAGGTGGAGCGCCGCATCTGGCTCGGCGTCGCGGGCTCGGCCGAGTCGTCGATCAGGAACGACTCGGGTACAGCTGCAGTCTGGCCGTCGGCGTCGCGTTGCAGCAGGCTGGCGACGCTCTGATTGCCGGCCATGCGCTGGAGCGCGGTCACCTCCACCTGCGGCGGCGTCGACGCAGGCGCGCTCACGGTCCGCTCGGCACGTGCCTCGACTCGCTCAGGGTCATGCGCCATGGAGCACGCTAGCCCGGTCGCGGGCGGCAGGTCAACCGACGCACTCCTGTGAGCACGCACACTCCGGTCCGAGAATCTCACCGTCAAGACCAACGCCGCGACGACAGCTAGAGCGGCAGCGGCACGACGGCTCACCAAGCAAGCGTTTCCGGTGGTCCTTTGAACGGTCCGACGAGGTCGGCGGTGATCCAGCCACCGTAGAAGTCGCTCGCTTGCGCTTGCACCCGCTCGTCGCCCATCCATGCACCATCCACGCGGCCGGGATAGAACGCGACGTGATCGCGCAGCGCTTCATAGGCCGGCGTGGGGTCGCGATAGGTCCACGCGACCGCATGAACGCGGCGGCCGTCGACGACCGCGTCGAGGTAGCGCGCGGCGCCTTTGAATTCACACCAGGTCGATCGCGCGCCACTGGCGGCCAGGAGGTCGCCGCGCACGTCGTCGGGCGGCACGTACACGGTCGGTGGGTGACTGGTCTCGAGCACGCGGAGTGCACGCGTCGAGTCGGCCAGCGCCTCACCGGCCAGTTCCAAGCGGATGCGGCGTCGGCATAACGTCACAGCCGGCGGTCGGGGATAGTCCCAGACTCGTTCCACGTGTGATCCGCTCACGCTCGGAGTGCCGCGGCGACCTTGTCCACGACGTAGATGAGCCCACCGGCCCCGAGTGCGCGTCGCACCCAGTTGACGCCGCTGACCAGTTCCTGCGATGCCCATGCGGCGAGCCCGGCGTAGAACGCCGCGCGTGCGTAGGCGTGCACCGAGCCGTCGGTCATCACGGCGACGAGCTGACCGCCAAGTGCGACCCACAGCGGCGCGTTGGGCAACTGGACGACCGGGAACCTCGCGGGCCAGCCACGCTGTCCGCGACGCCAGCTGTCCCTCAGCGTCGCTCCGGCGCTCAGCCGGTCGATCCCCGTCACCGGCGGTCCGCGGCCGTGTGGGAGCGGTCGATCGCATCGGCTCGGCTCAGCTCTGCGCCCTGCGGGTCGGTCACGTCGTCGAGAGCATCGACCGCGCCCTGCGGCGTGATGAGGATCATCCCGGCCACGACGAGGACCGTCACCGCGAGCCCTGCGACGGCGAGCAGGACGTCGAGATCGGTCATCGTGTCCTGACCGCAGCCATCCAGAAGCCGCCGGCCGCGAGGATCGACGGCACCCACAGCCCGACGAACAGGCCCTCGTCCTGATTGTCGGTGAACCAGAGCGCGATCGAGAGCAGGAACGACACGACGGCAGCGAGCAAGAACAACCTCACGCCCAGGTCCTGTCTCGTCATGACGTCCCGGCCTTCGGCTGGCGGATCGATGACCACCCGTCGATTGTGCGCACTCTCGCCATGTCCGGCCCCCAGATCGTTTGAAGTCCACCTAGTACGGCGCAGACTGGCCCGCAGGATCACGACGCGGGGCGTCGCCGGCGCGAGCGCGTCACGGATCAGGCCGTCTCTGCCGCTCGGCGAGCTTCGAGCGTGGCCTCCGTCAGTCGGCGGACTCTCCGGCAGATCTGGCGGTAGAAGCGCAGCTGGTTCGTGCGGCCGAGCAACCGGAAGCCGGTTCGCAACAGCCATGGGCCTGTGTCCGCCGTCCTGGAGACGGCGTGCAGGCGGAACTCGACATCGCCCGAGTCGATCCATTTCCAGACCTGGTAATGCATCTCGCCCTGCTCGAAATGGCCGTCCAGCGTCTGATAGGCCCAGCCGGTCACGTGTGCGCGGGACCCGTCGACCACACGCTCGTCCTCATAGACCTCGCTGACCCGTACGCCGACGGCGAACCGGACCGACAGGAAACGGATCTGGAGGAGCATGTCGCGACCTTTCAGCGGTGCCGCCGGGTCGTAGACCGCGCGGACCGTGCCCGGATTGGCGAGTTGGTAGTCGACCATGAGCCGGCGGGCCAGCTCCCAGGTACCGTCATGCTCGGGGGGTCCGGGAGCCTCGTGTGGCAGCGGTTGGACCAGATCGTCGACGTGCCAGCCGGTCGAGCTCGTGTAGTCCGCGGTCCTCGAGGCATCGAAGTTCACGCCGCGTTGCGAGAGCGCGGCCAGTCGGTGGCGCGCCCGCCGGCTCGCGGTGCTCGCCACGCCGTCCTCGCGTCGACCGCCGGCCTCGACCCGGCGGGTGGTGATGACGACCCCGCCTTCCATCGTGCCTCGTGCGAGCTTGATCACGCGCTCGAGCACCGAGGTCCACATGTGCAGCTGGACCTCCTTGGCCAGCCGCAGGTGCGAGTACATGAGGTCTGACAACCAGTCGCCGCTGCGAGCCCACGATTCGATCGTGAACTCGAGGCCGCGACGATCGGTGCGCGCACGGAACTCGATCTGGCCGGCCTCGAGATGGCCGGTCAGCGTCGCGAGGCGGAAGCCGCCGGGCCAGCGGCCCACCACCCGCACCGGCCCGTCCCAGGGCCCGGGCATCCGCACGACGTACTCATCGCCGACCGCGAGCGGTCCGTCGCCGCCGAGCTTCTGGAACGTGGCGAACTCGGACGGCGCGATGGCATCGAGATCTGCGGCGATCCGGTCCATGAGGTCGTCCGGTCCGAGCTCACCTCCAACGATCCGTGTGCGGTAGATGCGGTGCAGGAGCGGCCCGGTTCCGTCGCCGGTCTCCTGCACATCGTCGCGATCGACGTCCGCAGGAAGGTCTGGCGCCGCGTCCTCTGAGGGCGAGCCGATCATCTCCCACCGGTGGACCGCGGTGGTGCGCCAGAAGTAGCTCCAAGCCGTGAGGGCCATACCACCCGGCCAGCGGGCGGCGGTCCTGAAGCGCAATGGGAAGGATTGCCTCCGCGGCACGCCTGGATGCTTACCCATCGGGACGTTCACCATGCGCTTGCGTCAAGCTGCCTGGTCCTATGACGCCGAACCTCCCGGAATCCGTGCCGCTTCGCAGCGAGCATCTCTACGCCACTTCACTCGCTTCGATCGCGCTGTGCATCACGCTCTGGATCCGCGCCAAGACCATCGGTGAGGATGAGCGTGGCAACGCTGAACGGCGTGCGATCTTCGTCGGGCTCTGGCCCCCGATGTTCTGGCTCATCGGCGACACCGTCCGCCGCCGGCAGGAGCGACTCGCCCGCGCGAGCGGGCTCCTGCGAGCGTTCCGCAGGTAGGGCCGGACATTCGCTATCGCGTAAGCCGAGCACTCGGGCCGAAAGGGCTCCTCTCGCCTCGAGGGAGCACTCAGGCGAGAGCGCTCGCGTCCCTGCAAGCGGTCGCGACAGCACGCGAGCGTAAGACGCTCGCACCGGACGACTAATGGGAGCATTCGCGCACGCTGAGTGCGCTCTCGCTATCCGCGCATTGCAGCACTCAGCGACTGGGTGCGCTTCCCATCAGCGCACGCGGTCCGCCATCAACGCGTGCGCGTCCTCCAGCGCGCCAGCGGCGTCCTCCCAGTCGGTGTCAGGCAGGTCGAGGCGCAGACCGACCCAGCCCCGATGGCCGACGTACGGCGGCACGAACCAGCGGACCGGGTCGCCGGCCACGACGCCCTCCTGCATGCCCTCTGGCGCGGCGAGCCACAAGCACAGGCGCCCCTCGCCCCACTCGCGCTCGTCGTGCAGCGACGCGAACGTCCGGGCAGTGCGTCCCTCGCCGACGAAGAACGTCGGCGATCCGTGCGAGAGCTTCTCGAACGCGCCGGGCAGAGCCTCGATTACCGGGCGGATCCGGTCGAGCGCCGCCTGCAGCCGCGGTGTGCTGATCACGTCGTGCGCCATGCCGCGGAGACTCGCACAGCCGGTCGGGCGATGACGGAGGAGCGCGATCCAATCCCACGGGCAAACGGGAGAAATCCCAACCAGGTCCCTCGCCGCCTCTCTACCGCTTCGCGCGGAGGCTGTCGCGCAAAGGTCTGCTTGGTGGCCGGTATAGTCGCTGGGTGAGGCTGGCCGCCGGCTGCATCCCGGGCAGCAACCTGGAGTGACCCGGGATCGAGTCGAAAAGGCGTCGAATTGGTTGCTCGGCGCCGTCGCGGCCGCCTCGCCGCTTCAGTCAGGCGGTCGCGAGGTTGTGTCGGTGGAGCTTGAGCAGGTTGTGGGTCGCCGCGAGCAGCCGCCATTCGGATCTGACGGCTGAGCGGCCGCGGCGCAGGAACCGGTCGGCGCCGCGGTTGGCTTTGATCTGGCCGAAGACGGGCTCGATCGTTCGCTTGGCGGCGGCGGTAGAGCTCGCCGCCGCGCTCGGTCGCAAGGACGCGGCGCATGAAGTCGTAGAGTCCGCCGCGGCGGCCCGGCCGGGGCTCCTTGCGACGGTCGGCGTCTGGCGCGACGAGCGGTTGCAGGCCTTCGGCGGCGAGCGCTTCGATCGCGCTGTTGGTCCAGTAGCCGGCGTCCGCGAACACCACCTCGAGCCCGTCGGTGACGCCGGCGGCATGGAGCTCTTCCTCGGCGGCGGTGATCATCGGGCGCAGGTTGGCGGTGTCCAGCGACTCGGTGCTGATCTCGGCCGCGATCACGATCTGCTCGCCGGTGACGACCGCTTGGGCGTTGTAGCCCTGCACCCACCCGCGCGGCGTCTTGAGGTTGCGCGCGTCGGGATCGGTGACGTTGATCTTGCGCTCGGCAGCCGGGCCAGCGGATAGGGCTTGATGTTGTGGCGTGCGCCGGTCATCCGGCGCGAGCCGTCGCTGGCGATCCCGGCGCGCCAGCCACGCGTCATGCTCGGCGACCACGCGCCGCTCGAGCTCATAGTCTTGCTCGAGCCGGCGCCGGCACTCGCGTAGCCGCTCGCCGCGGTCGCGCGCGACCGGCTTGGCGTCGGCCTCGCGTTCGGCATCCAGCGCCTGCTTGGCCTCGCGTAGCCGCTTGCGACGGTCCCCGCGCGCCCGCAACTCCGCGGGCAGCTCGTCGCCGCGCGCGTCGCCGTAGCGCTCGTCCTCGGCGGCGTCGAGCTCGGCGGCCTCCTCGAGGATCTCGCGCGCGATCTGCTCATAGCTGCGCGTCGCGTGATGCGTCGCTGCCGCCGCGATCTTGGTGCCGTCGACCGCGACCACGCCCGAGCTGGACCAGGCCGGCGCGGGCGCACAACGCCAGCACCTGCCCGAACAGCTCGCCGATCGCGTGCTCGTGCCGCGCACGGAAGCGCGCGATCGTGGCGTGATCGGGCGCCTGGTTGGCGGTGATCACGCGGAACGCGACGTCCTCGCGGCAGCGGCGCTCGATCGCGCGCGAGGACCGCACCCCGATCGCGTACGCGTAAAGCAACAGCGCGACCATCATCGCCGGATCGTGCGCCGCGCGACCGTGCCCGTCAGCGCGATAGGCGCGATAGAACGCGCTCAGATCCAGCTCGCCGACCGCCTCCAACACCAACCACGCGAGGTGGTCCTCCGGCAACCACTCACGCAGGCTCGGCGGCAACAACAGCTCCTGATCCCGATCGCACGCGACGAAGTTCTGCGGCATCCCCGAATCGTCTTAAACCCGCCGGACAGCACGCCGTTTGTGCGACACCCTCCGCGCGAAGCAGCACCGCTTCCGCGGATACCTGAGTGTGGCGGTCAGGCGGACGCGATAGCCCGGGCACCCGATCTCGGGATTGCCTGCGCGCTGATCAGCTCGCCGGCGGCGGCGTGGCGCAGCTCTTCCGGCTGGTCAAGTGGCCATCATCGTGTTCGCCATGACTGCTCCGAGCAACAGCGGACGTCGACGCCGTTGGCGACCCGACTGGTGGACGTCGAGAAGCCAGCCCTCGCCCTCGGACGTGGTGCGCGAGGATGTCCAAGCGGGGCAAACCGGTCCCGAGGCGTCGCGCCTTAGCGCGGATCAACCCATAGGCGACGCGACGTATGACCGCCTCGAGCGTCTGGAGTTCGCCCACGCGCTTGCCGAGGACATCAGGCGCGCACCGCGCCAAGCGGGATTTGTGATCGCGGTAACCGGGGTCTGGGGCGAGGGAAAGACGTCTGTCATCAACCTCGTTGACGCTGAACTGCGCGAGCGGCGCGATGCCGTTGTCGTGCACTTCAACCCCTTCTGCACCGAGCAACTTGTCGAGCATTTCTTCGATGAACTAGTCGGGCAGTTGCGCGAAACACGATCCGAGCACCTCACGCGCGTTGCATCGGCGTTGGCGACGTACGGAAAAGTCGCTACGCCGCTGAGCGTGCTTCCGTACATCGGGGAGGTGCTGCGGAGCTCAGGCGATATCGCGAAGGAAGTCAGCGGCGCGATGACCGGCGAACGCGGCAGTGCGCGAGCGCGCGCGAAGCAACTCCGCGAGCGACTTTCCGAACTTGATAAGCCCATCGTGGTGGTCGTCGATGACCTAGATCGGCTGCGTTCCGATGAGATCGTCGACGTCATGCGGTTGGTAAGGCTCGTCGGGGACTTCCCGAACCTCATGTATCTCCTCGCCTTCGATCGTCCCCGGGTCGAGGAGGCGCTTGGAGATGACGACCCTACGCGCGGTCGCGCCTACCTCGAGAAGATCGTGCAAGTCACGCACGCGTTGCCTCCCGTGCGAGAAGCGGCTCTCACCACGTTGCTGTCGGAGGACCTTGGCGAGCTCGTCGGAGATCTGTCGGCGTACCAGTTCGATCGCGACCATTTCCAGAATCTGTTTGCTGGCGGCTTCCGCCAGCTCTTCCTGACGGTCCGAGACGTCAGGCGCTTCACAAATGTGCTGCCGGCGACGCTGGCGCTTCTGCGCGATGAGGTTGAGCTCGGCGACACACTGGCGCTCGAATCGTTGCGTGTCTTCGTTCCGCAACACCTTCGATGTCATCGCGACGCACCCACAAGCGTTCACGACGACGTCGTCGCTGGGTCTTGGTCGACAGGACGCCGACGAGCGCCACGCCGAAATCGTGAAGCACGCACTCGACCAGGCTGGTGAGCGGCGACACTGGGTGGAACAGCTCATCCGAACACTGTTTCCGCCGGCCGAGCGTCACCTCGGAGGGTCCAACTACGGACCCGACTGGCAACTCTGGCGCCGGCAGCGCCGAGTCGCGAGCGCCGAGGTCCTCGCCGTTTTCCTTCAGAGGCGGGTGCCACCCGGTTCGGTGGCGGCGCACGTAGTCGAGGATATTTTCGACAGCCTCTGAGGACGCTGAGCGCCTCGACTCCCTCCTATCAGCTCTCGATGACAGCCAGCTCGAAGAGGTGCTCGGCCGGCTTCTCGGCTTCGAGCGTGACTTTCCAAGCACGAGCCCACAAACTGCAATCTCCGCGCTGAGCCGACACGGAAGCCGACTGACGGCGCGTCGGCGCGGTATGGGGGATTTCGGCGGCACGTTTGCGCTCTCGAGAGTGGTCCTGCGATTGCTGCGGAAGCTCGACCCTGCTCGAGTTGAACCGACGATCGACGCAACTGACTTCGCGAATTTCTCCATACGGTACGAGACCGTGCGACTCGCTGGACACGGCGAGGGATCTGGCCACAAGCTCGTGAGCGAAAGCGTTGCGCAGAGGCTCGAGGAGGAGCTCGCCAACGACTTGCTCGCCGCCTCGGCCGACGAGCTCGCTAGCGAGCGAGATCTGGGCATGCTGGCTGCTTTCCTCATCGACCAGCGGGGCGAGGCGGCAGGCTACGCGGCGCGCGGTTGGGCCGACAACGACCGCTTCTTCGTCGCGCTCCTCCGTGCGTATTTGATGGAGTCGCTGAGCAACACGTTGGGAGGCTGCTGTTGATGATACGGCTCCAGCTCAACTGGCCCGGGCTTCTGTTGCTCCTGGGTGAACAAACGCTTGAAGCGCGCACCCGGGCTATCGATACAGCGTGGCTTGTCGAGAACTTGGACCAAGACGCACAAGAGGCATACCGCCAGGCCGTGCGGTACGCAGATGACCCAGAAGCAGGCGAACGCGATCGCGCGCGCTGGGTAGACCGTGGTGGCTGGGACGAGGACGAGGACTGACGGCGCAGTCGCCAGGCGGATCAGCGGTGTGGTCCGCCACTCGGACTTGCCGGGCGCTGATGCGGCGCCAGGCACTCAAGCTCTTGCTCGCTCGGAGTGCTTCCGCGTGATAGGGGCACTGCCGCCGAGCGCCAGCGTGATGAGGCCGCGGACGAGCTAGACGGGGATCTGACCTGGCGGCGTGTCGCGGAGGTCGTCGTCCAGCTATGCACTCAGCTACGCAATTCGCTACGCAAAGGGTTGCGTAGCTGCGGCCCCTCGATCCCGCGCCCAGAGCCAAAGCTGCTGGCGTCCCGCATCCGACCCCGCCCTCTCCACGTTCCTTCGTCACAGGTGGATCGGTCGGGGTCGGATGCGGTTCCTTGGCAGGTGGTCTGGGCGCGGGATCGAGGGGAGGTGGGTGGCGGGATGAGCTGAGGGCAGAGCGGGGGAAGGGAGACGGAAACGGCCAGGGCGATGGCAGGAGCGGCGAGACGAGGGGGAGAGGCAACAACCAGGCGTGAGACGGTGGCTCGGAGCAGGTGCTCGGCGGGTGAATGAGTGTGGGAACGTCGACGTCAGTGACGCCGGTGAGGCTGATCGCCCGGGGAGAGGGCTGAGCCATGCCGCGGGCTACGCCAAGGCCGTTGCAGTCGGTGCCGAGGTACGCGCTGACGCGGGCTGAGGCCGCCGCGTCGATCGGGATCAGCCTCAACCACTTCGAGCGCAAGGTGCAGCCGGAGCTGAAGGTCGTGCTCTCCGGGCAGCTCGTGCTGATCCCGGCCTCCGAGCTCGAGCGCTGGCTCCAGCGCAACGCGCGGCGGATCGTGCCGCGCGCTACGGGCGTACGGCAATTGCGCGCGACAGATATGCGTTGAGGCGGTCGGCCGCGTCGTCCTCGCCCGGCTGCGGCAGCAGCTTCACGTAGCGCGTGACCATCTGCAGGTCGGCGTGGCCCATGTACTCCATCAGCTCCTTGACCGTGTAGCCGGCGGCCATGAGCAGCGACGCGTACGTGTGCCGGCATTCGTGGAGCGTGATGCGCGTCAGGCCGGCCTCCGACCACGCCTTCGAGACGCGCGAGGCGAGCTTGCCCGACCTCACCGAGACCTCGACGACGCCGCCGCGAGCCGGGCGGCCCTGGCGGAGCCACGCCTCCGAGAGGACGATGCGCAGCGGCTCCGCGATCGGCGGACGGCGCTCCGTGCCGGCGGCGCTCTTCGCGCGGCCGACGAGCAGGCGCGACGCGATGCTGCCGTCGTCCAGGACGTCGGGCCATTCGAGCCGGTCGATCTCCGCTCGGCGCAATCCGGCGTAGAACGCGATCGCGTATGGCAGCGCGTCTGCCGGGTCCAGCGCGGCCAGGAGCTGTGCCGCCTCCGGCGCGAAGGCCACGCGAAGGCGCGGCTTCTCGTCGTTGGGCGGCAGCTCGACCAGGCGCAGCGGGTTGCGCGACACGAACCGGCGCGACGGCGTCAGCGCCCACGAGTAGATCGCCGACGCCACGGCGACGTGGCTCGCGATCCGCGAGCGCGAAAGCCCCTCGCTGCTGAGCCGGTCGACCCACATCTGCCACTCGATCTCGCCGATCTCTGGAGTTCCCCCGCTTTCGTGGACACCTGACGGCTGGGCCATCTGGGCCGGCCGGGAGGATGTCTGTCGATGCCGAAGATTCCGCCGTATTCGTTGGAGTTCCGCGAGGAAGCGGTCCGGTTGCTGCGATCGAGCGGCCGGTCGGTGCCGCAGCTGGCGCGTGAGCTGGGGTGCTCGCCGCAGTCGCTGCGGAACTGGGCGCGCCAGCTCGACGTCGACGAGGGCAAGGCCGAGGGCCTGACCTCGGATGAGCGTGAGGAGCTGCGCCGCTTGCGGCGCGAGAACCGGATCCTCGCCGAGGAGCGCGAGATCCTGAAAAAAGCCGCGGCCTTCTTCGCCAGCGACGGGATCCGTCGGTGATCTTCTCGTTCATCGCGGCGAAGAAGGCCGAGCACACGATCGAGGTGATGTGCCGGGTGCTGGAGGTCAGCCGGTCGGGCTTTCACGCCTGGCAGAGCGGGAGCCGTCGCTGCGGGCGCTCGAGGACGCTCGGCTGACCGCGCGGATCTGCGAGCTGTTCAGGCTGCGTCCGTTGGGTCTATGGGTCGCCGCGGGATCTGGTCAGACCTCGTCGTCGATGACGGCGAGCGGATCAGTCGCAAGCGCGTGGAGCGGCTGATGCGCCAGGCCGCGAAAGCGGACTGAGGATCCCGGTGAGAGAACAGGGACGGGACCAGAGAGACGGCGGACCGGCTGCGTGGGGGGCGAGAACGAGCGTGGCTGGCCTAACGGTTGGCGATGGCGGTGATGCAGGGATAGGTGCGGGCGGGTGGTGGTTGGCTGTGGGTGAGGCGAAGGGCGCCGGGGCCTCGGAGCCTTGAGGGGCTGCGCTGGCTGGCGCGCGTGGACGTCGCGGGCTTGGAGCCGTGGGGGAGGGCGATGGGGTTCGGGTGGCGGGCGACGTACTCGCACGCTGCACGGCTGCAGGCTGCCGGGCTGGCGGTGCGCTTGTATGACCGCGAGGGCAGCGTACTGGCGATCACCGGCGCAGGCCGGCGACTGGTTCTGCGCGGACGGCGGCGAGCCGAGGCTGGGGGCGACGCTTGGTCTCGGCCTGCGCCACGCGCGGGCGGTGTCCTGGATCGCTGCGTTGCTGACAGTCCGCGATCGCGAGTGGGTGAGTGATCGCGAGTTACGCGACCGACCGGACTGGCAGGTACCGGTGTTCTGGACCAAGAGCTACGGGACGCACCGGCCCGATGCGGGCGTGGTTGTGGGCGGCCGGCCGTGGCGGTCGAGGTGGAGCCAGCCACAAGGCTCGGCTCGGTCGGAGCGATCCTCTCCGGCTTAGCGGACCCCGACGTGCGTCGAGGTCCCCACCTCCAGCGCCGGGCGAACGCCTGTTGCGTCCTGCTCAGGGGTCCTTCACCCCCATGACTCCTCCGTGCCTGCGCACGTGACGGTCCGCGTGGTCAGGCGGCCGCCGGTGTCACTCCTAGGCTCGCGACTGCCACACGAGCATGAGGAGCCCGATGAAGCTCAACCATGGTCCGCTGATCGTGGCGCTCGTCGCCGTCGCGCTCTGGCCGTCCGCGTCGCCCGCGCACGCCCCGCTCGCGCGCGCGGTCGCCACGTGCGCGGACTATCCCAACCAGGCCGCCGCCCAGCGCGCCGCCGACACCCGCGATCCCGACGCCGACGACGTCTACTGCGTCATCTACTCGCGGTAGCGGCGCGTTGGGCGTGTGGTCCGCAGAGCCGGATCGCTTGCCCGCAACCGCGTTATCTCCACCACGTGTGGGCGGGTGTCTAGGGCCATCGGTGTCGTCTTGACGTGGAGGCTCCAGCTCCGGTCGCTCAGGCTCTGCGCGGCGCTACCGGACTGAGAGCCGATCCAATCCCGGCCGCGTCACTCGGCGCACGCGACGTCTGCGGCTTCGCCGTTTGGAGCACGCCTACGCTCGCGTGAGCGCGGCGCGATGTTCAGAACTTCCCTGGCTTGATCGTGGGCGGAGGTGAGGCGCCGGGAGCGTCGGTCGTGGGCGCGCGGTTGCCGGATGCGCCCGGCGTGAAGGTGGGCCCTGGCAGCGTCGGAGGTGGTGGGCGTTCGCCTGGCGTCCGCGCTTGGGCGCCTCCCTTCCCCACGTTGGCTGCGTCATCGAGCCCCTCCTCAGGTCCGCCGAGCTTCTTCGTCCACCCCCGCGACCTTCAGATCGAGCTTGGCCAGGATCGCGCCGGCGATGCCGCCCGCGATGAGGTTCGTCGCGATGTGCCCGGCGAACTCCTTCCAGGTCGTCTCTTTCGTCACGAGGCCGCGAATGTCGCCGAAGATGCCCTGAATGGCGTTTCCGAGACCCCCTGCGCGGCGTTGTTGACCATCAGCATCAGCCCTTCCTTGCCTCCCAGGCTGGCGAGCTGATCCATCGTGAGCTTCGGCGCGATCTTCGCGTAGATGTAGCCGGACAGCTGCTGCGTGACTCCAGGGAGGAGTCGGGCGGCCAGGGCGGCGCCGCCGGCATTGAGGCCGGTATCGATCAGCGTCTTGATCGTCGCCTCGCCGATCGTCTCTTCGCCCGTCTCAACGCTCGTCGTGTGCGCGGGGACCGCCAAGGCGAGCGTCGTGTAGCCGCCGGCCGCGGCCGAGGCTCCGACTGGCCCCAACGTCTTCGCCGCAACGAGCATTGCGCCTCCGGCCACGGAGGCGACGGCCATGAGCGCGGTCGACGTCACCTGAATCACCGTGATCGTCGTCGCGCCGCCCTCGAACAGGTTCTCTGGTACTCCGACAGCATCTCGACCGCCGCGTTCACGTGCGCCTCGGCGGCTGAAATCGATTGAGCGGCAGCCTGGACGTCTGTGCCGGCAAGAGCCGCGTCGCATCCCTCGAGCGCGTTGAACGCCGGATCCAGGAAGTTCTCGTTGATCGACGCGCCTCCGAAGAGCTCGCAGAAGAAGCTCACGACCCGGTGCTGTTCGTTCAGCAGCATGAGCGAGTAGTAGTTGTCGAGGAGAAGCTGGGCCTTGTTCTTCAACGGGCTGACCGACTCGGTACGCAGCCGCGCGATCAGCTGCAAGCAGAACTCCCGGTATTCGTCGGGCGTCCCCGCGAACCGCCGGCCGTCGTGCTCGAAGACGTACATCGGCTGGTCGTCCTGCTCGGCCTGGCCTGGCGGCTCTGGACCGGTTCCGGAAGGCGGCGAGGGCGGTCGCTGGCGCGACACCGTCGGAGCCGCCGCCCGCTCGAGCGGGTAGCCGGCGTCGCCGATCAGCCTCGCGACCCGCCGATTGCCCGCGACGGCGGTCCCGCCCGAGCCAGCGGTCGGCTCGGCGGCAGCCGGAGCCGGGGCCGGGGCCGGGGCGCTGGCTGGTCGAGCTTCTCCGAGCGCCCGTTCTCCTCCCGCCCAGCGATCGTCCGGCGGCTCGGCACGCGGCGGTTCGAGTCCTGTGGAGGTATCGAGGCCAGTCGCCTCGGCGCCCGCGCGCGAGGCCTCGCAGGACGTCCACGAGTCCTGCTGACGCATCACCGAGGCGTCGAACCGTCGTGCGGCGACCAGCCCGGCCGTCGAACTCGTTTGCTGCTCGTCGTCGGTCGAGCACTCAGAGCACGTGCAAGTTCCCGCCCCGCAGCGTTCGATCAACGGGCCGCTCGTCGGCTGCGTCTTGCGCGCAGAGACCGCCCGCTGCAGAGCCCTCGTTGCCGCGCGCGACTCACGCGCCACTGCGGCAGCTGCGGATCGGGGCTGGGACGAAGACCCAGCGGAACGGGTCGTAGCCTCCGGCGCAGGACCCGGGCCGCCGCCCTTCTGCCGCGGCAGCAAGCCACCCGCCGACACGCCGGCGCGGCCAGCGCTCGGCTTGGGCGCGATCGGCATCCGTGACATCGAGGAGGTGAACGCGGCGTTTCCCAACCCCGAGCAGCGCCGCGCCGGCGCCGAGCGCGGACGGAGAACCCGCCTCGCGAACCCCTGGCGAAGCAATCGGCGACGCCTCGTGCTCGCTTCTGATCGTCATCGCTCACCGACGTTACTCTCCCAGAGCGCCGAGTCGGCACGCGCCGTGGCCGAACCGTGGATTTTCGCCGGCGTTACCGAAGCAATTGGCGGCTGGAGTGAGAGATGCCCTCGCGATTTCACGCAATTAGCCGCGCGCCCGCGCGAGCCGCTGCCGCACGGATCTCGCTCGGAGGCAGCTCACCGCGGCGGCGGCGCGCAACCAGATCGGCCACCAGCCGAGCGTAGGCTGCCTCACGTAGCAGCTGATCGCCGTCGTGCTCGTCGTCGCCTGGCCGAGCCATCGCGATCGCCGTCTACCGACGGTACGCCTCCGATTCAAGAGCCTCAAACACTGGGGCACGTCGATGCCGCTCCGAGCGCGAATCGCGCACGCGCGTAGAGGGCGCTCTCTACGCGGCCGTGTCGGCTGCCGGCACGCTCGCGCGCAGGCGGGCGCGGCGGACAGCCCGGTAGACCGTCGAGCGCGCGACGCCGAACAGCTCCGCCAGCTCGCCGATGGTGTGCTCGCCGGCGCGGTGCAGCTCGACCAGGTGCGCCTCCTGGCGGGCGTGAGCTTGGGCTGCTTGCCCCGCAGCCGGCCCTTGGCCCTGGCGACCCTGATGCCCTCGCGGGTGCGCATACGGATCAGGTCGGCCTCGAACTCGGCGACCATGGCCAGCACGTTGAACAGCAGCCGCCCGACCGGGTCCGTCGGATCGTGCACCCGAGCCGCCGAGGCTGAGCTTGACCTCGCGGCTGGTCAGCTCGTCGGCGATGTCGCGCGCGTCGGGCAGCGACCGCGCGAGCCGGTCGAGCTTAGTGACTACCAGCGTGTCGCCGCCGCGCGGCACGCGGCGAGCGCCTCGCCGCAGCCCCGGCCGGTCGCGATTCGTGCCGGTCAGGCCGTGGTCGACGTAGATGCGGTCAGGCTCGACGCCGAGGGCGCCTAGGGCGTCGCGTTGGGCGGTGGGTCTTGTGCATCGGTGCCGGCAGACGGCAGCACGACGCCTTCCGCGAGCCCTTGCTCGTCACAAGAACCGTTTCGAGCGCAGCCCTGCCCACGGCGCGGCGGGTGAGTCCTCGACGCCCAGGCACTGAGCCGCCACACGCTCGGTCAGATCGTGCCGTCGGACTCCAGCGGACGAGATCCGCGGGCAACGGCCGAGTTAGTCCCCTTCGGGGAAACGGCAGCTTCCCCCCGGAAGGCGTCACAGCGTGCCGGACGTGCTCGCTACCTCAAGGGCACCGCTTCGCGGCGGCCTTCGGCCGGCCCTGACGGGCTGCCCCTTGAGTCGCTGCGCGCGCCCGTCAACCCCCGCTTTCACCCTTCCGGGGGGGAAGCAATTGGCCATACGGCACAACAACCAGGCGTGAGACGGTGGCTCGGAGCAGGTGCTCGGCGGGTGAAGAAGTGTGGGAACGTCGACGTCAGTGACGCCGGTGAGGCTGATCGCCCGGGGAGAGGGCTGAGCCATGCCGCGGGCTACGCCAAGGCCGTTGCAGTCGGTGCCGAGGTACGCGCTGACGCGGGCTGAGGCCGCCGCGTCGATCGGGATCAGCCTCAACCACTTCGAGCGCAAGGTGCAGCCGGAGCTGAAGGTCGTGCTCTCCGGGCAGCTCGTGCTGATCCCGGCCTCCGAGCTCGAGCGCTGGCTCCAGCGCAACGCGCGCCGGATCGTGCCGCGCGCTACGGGCGTACGGCAATTGCGCGCGACAGATATGCGTTGAGGCGGTCGGCCGCGTCGTCCTCGCCCGGCTGCGGCAGCAGCTTCACGTAGCGCGTGACCATCTGCAGGTCGGCGTGGCCCATGTACTCCATCAGCTCCTTGACCGTGTAGCCGGCGGCCATCAGCAGCGACGCGTACGTGTGCCGGCATTCGTGGAGCGTGATGCGCGTCAGGCCGGCCTCCGACCACGCCTTCGAGACGCGCGAGGCGAGCTTGCCCGACCTCACCGAGACCTCGACGACGGCGCCGCGAGCCGGGCGGCCCTGGCGGAGCCACGCCTCCGAGAGGACGATGCGCAGCGGCTCCGCGATCGGCGGACGGCGCTCCGTGCCGGCGGCGCTCTTCGCGCGGCCGACGAGCAGGCGCGACGCGATGCTGCCGTCGTCCAGGACGTCGGGCCATTCGAGCCGGTCGATCTCCGCTCGGCGCAATCCGGCGTAGAACGCGATCGCGTATGGCAGCGCGTCTGCCGGGTCCAGCGCGGCCAGGAGCTGTGCCGCCTCCGGCGCGAAGGCCACGCGAAGGCGCGGCTTCTCGTCGTTGGGCGGCAGCTCGACCAGGCGCAGCGGGTTGCGCGACACGAACCGGCGCGACGGCGTCAGCGCCCACGAGTAGATCGCCGACGCCACGGCGACGTGGCTCGCGATCCGCGAGCGCGAAAGTCCCTCGCTGCTGAGCCGGTCGACCCACATCTGCCACTCGATCTCGCCGATCTCGTCCGCGACCATCGCGCCGAACTCGGGCTCGAGGACGTTGCGGTAGGAGCGCCGGTAGTCCGCGATCGTCGTCTCGCTGTAGGGCTGACCGCGACCGCGGCGCCGGCTGATGCGGCCCGCCTCGACCCCGGCGAGCCACTCACGCCCGAGCTCCTCGAATGGTCGCGCCTTTGCGGCCTGCTCCTTCACGAACGCCGCGGCCTTGTCGTTCGCGCCGAGCCAGGACAGGACCTCGTTGCGGTCCTTGGTCACCGGCTTCTGCCACTCGGGCCTGCCCGTCGCCGCGCTCCGACGCCGGCCGCGCCACGAGGGCTCGCAGCGGCAGCGCGCCCGCGGGTCTGTCGCGACGGGGCACTTCAGCGAGTGCGAGACGTAGACGCCGGGCGTCTTGGTCTTGATCCAGTCGGCCATCGACGCCAAGCGTACCCGTCCGAAGGCAGAATTGGGGACACAAAGGGGACACAAATGTCAGGCGAGTAGGGGTTTGCTGGGGTGAGCTGGGGTCGCCGACGCACCCACGAAAAAGGCCCGCATCCGGCTCTGTAGAGCCAAATACGGGCCAAGAATTACGGATGCCGGAGGAGGGACTCGAACCCCCGACACGCGGATTATGATTCCGCTGCTCTAACCGACTGAGCTACTCCGGCGGGGAGGCGAAATCCTAGCGGGGCGGACGCGCTCGCCACCCCGCACGGAGCACGCCGCCTGGGCGGGCGGCTCGCCCTCCGCGCGCGCGAACGCCCAGCGCGCGTAGACCGCCGCAGCGAGTGCCGCCGCGGCGCCCGCGAACAGTCCGCTGCGCGGGCCGGCCACCTCGGCCAGAAGCCCCACGAGCGGCGCGCCGATCGGCGTCGAGCCGAGGAACACGATCGAGTAGAGCGCCATCACCCGCCCGCGCAGGGCAGGCGCCGCGTGGAGCTGCAGCGAGGAGTTCACGCCCGCCGCGAACGTGACGCTCGCCGCGCCCATCGGGACGAGAGCGAGCGCCTGCAACTCGAGCGAAGGCGCGAGCGCCACCAAGAGCTCGGCCCCGCCGAACAGCGCCGCGGCGCCGACCAGCAGCTCCGGCGTCACCTTCCCGCGCGCTCCCGCCACCAAAGCGCCCAGCACCGAGCCGACCCCCATCGCCGCGGTCAGCATCGCGTAGGTCGCGGCGGTTCCGTGCCAGGTCTCCGCGGCGAGCAGCGGCAGCAGCACCTGGAAGTTGAACGAGACGATCCCAGCCACGACCATCATCACGAGCGGGATGCGCAGGCCCGGCGTCCGGCGCACGTACGCCAGCGCCGCGCGCAGCTGGCCGCGAGAACGCGGCACCCGCTCTCCGCGCTCGAGCAGCGCCGGGTCCATCAGCCGCAGCGCGGTGACCATCACGAGGAAGGTCGCCGCGTTGACCGCGAAGCAGGCCGACACGCCGAGCAGCGCGATCAGCGCGCCCGCCGCCGCCGGTCCGACGATGCGCGCGGAGTGCACGAGCACGGAGTTCAGCGCGACCGCGTTGACGACCCGCTCGGGCCCCACCATCTCCATCACGAACGACTGGCGCGCGGGATTGTCGATCGCGGTCACGGACCCGCGCACGAGCACGAGCGCGTAGACCATCCACGCCTCGATCTGACCGCCGGCGGTCAGCCCCCAGAGCGCGATCGCCGGCAGCGCCATGCACAGCTGCGTGATCGTGAGCAGCGTCCGCTTGTCGAACCGGTCGGCCAGCAGCCCGCCCCAGGCGCCGAACAGCAGCACCGGGAGGAACTGGAGCCCGGCTGTGATGCCGACCGCGGCCCCGCTGCCCGTCAGCTGCACGATCAGCCACATCTCGGCCACGATCTGCATCCAGTTGCCCGAGACCGAGACGACCTGGCCGGTGAAGTAGCGCCGGTAGTTCGGGACCCTCAGCGAGAAGAATGTGCGGTCGAGCGCCGCCGTCACTCGAGCATGCCCTCGAGCAGCACTGCGGCCCGCTCGAGCGTGGCGCGATCCCGGGGGCCCAGCGCGTCGAGGCGCTCGGACAGGAACGCGTCCTTGCGGGTGCGGGCGACCGCGAGCAGCTCGCGCCCGGCCGGCGTCACCGTCATGAGCGAGGAGCGGCGGTCACCCGGATCCGCGGCGCGCGTGACGAGCCCCAGCTCTTCGAGCCGCACCACGATGCGCGAGACCGTCGGGCGCTGGACGCGCTCGCGGGTGGCGAGCTCGGACGGCGTCAGCGGCCCGTGGCGCTCGATCGTCGAGAGCGCGGCGGTGAGCGAGGGGGAGAGGCCGGTGCCGGATTCCTGGCGCAGCCGGCGTGCGGTCCGCGTCAGGGCGATCCGGAGCTGGCCGGCCAGCTCGACGTCGGCGGCGGAAGTGCTTCGCATAGCTAATTAGTCTAGCGAAGCGCTCCCGCCGGCCG
Source organism: uncultured Solirubrobacteraceae bacterium (assembly GCA_963839615.1). Classification (GTDB taxonomy): domain Bacteria; phylum Actinomycetota; class Thermoleophilia; order Solirubrobacterales; family Solirubrobacteraceae; genus DASQMT01. The sequence goes on along the minus strand of CAWIVY010000007.1, from coordinate 968,201 downwards.
GCGGCGATTCAGCTCACGGCGTGCACACCTCGGTGTACCGGCACGCGACGATCGACGGGCGCTCGATCGGCTCACCGGCGTCGATCGAATGCGCCAGGCGGATGAACTGGCCGTGCGTCCACGCCAGCGGCGTCGCCGAGCGCGTGCCCTTGCCCGATTTCTCCCCCGGGGGCGGCTGGTCGTCCCACACCTGCTCGGGCAGCATCAGACCGTCGTTCGCCGTATTGGCGATGGTGTTCAGGTACGGGTCGGCGCTGCCCCCGGCGAGCAGCTCGTACTCGCCCCGCTCGCCGGTGAGCAGAGGCCAGAGGCGACCGCGCGTCTGCCGCTGGGGGTTGTCGAAGAACAGGTCCCAGTCGTTTCCGTTCGCCTGCTCTCCGTACCCGTCGAACGTGAACCGGTGCCAGACCGGACCGCTCGGCGTCACCACCTTCAGCGGGTAGGCGCTCGTCTCGTCGCCGACCTTGAGCGAGTTCAGCACGGTCTGGTCGTTCCACGCCCTGACCCCGAACAGCACCAGGCCCAGGAACGAGTTGTCGACGATCTCGCGCTGATCGACGGTCTTGTCATCTCCGCGGATGAAGTTGTCGCCGAGCTCGTAGCGCGTGCCGGCGTCGGGGTTCGGCTGCGCGCCCGGAGCGTCGCTCACCGGCTTCGTCACGCGCAGGTAATACGGCCGCGGCGCGTACGGGCCGTTCGTCGTGGCGGTCCAGGACTCGACCTTCTGCTCCCACTCGTCGGCGCGCGCCTCGTAGGCCGCCGCCTTCCCGTTGGCGCCGTTCTCGCGCGCGATGTCGGCCGCGCAGATCAGGCCCGCGATCTCGGTGGCGATCGTGTTCGGCGACCAACCGCTCTGGTTCTCCCAGCGCTCCTGGCCGGAGTCGGGCCCGTTGGCCATGATGTAGTCGGCCGCGCGTCGGACGTGCGACCAGTCCGTCGCGGTCTTGCGTCCCAGCCACCAGGCGAGCACGATCGGGAGCGACACCTGGTCCATCTGCTCCGTCTCCCACTTCTTGGTGCGGTTCACGCGCGTGTTCTGCCACCAGGAGCCGTCGGGCTTCTGCACCGACCACAGGTAGTTGAGCAGGCGCAAGGCCGCCGCATCGTCTCCGGCCGCCTTCTGAGCGGTGGCGACGTGGTAGAGGTCGCGCGGCCAGACGAGGTGATACGGGCCGGAATGGCGATCGGGCTCGAGCGTGAGCGTGCCCCAGATCCATGCCATGTTCGGCGCCGCGATCGACGCGCCGCGGTACGTCTTGTCCTCCGAGGCGGCCAGCACGAGCACCGACTGCTCGTAGATGCGCCGCAGCCGCGTGGTACCCACGCTGGCAGGCACCTCCTCGGGGAGCGTGCCGCGGTACTGCGCCCAGCCGGCCTTGAACGTCGACTCCGCCGCCGCGAACCCGCCTGCGAGCGAGCGGCTCGCGGCCGCGCGGGCGCCGGCGGCGTTCGGGCCGAACCCGATCGCGAGCGTCATCGTCTGGTTGCCGGGCTTGCCGTTGAGCGCGGTCCGTGCGCCCTGCACCACGTTCCCGGGCTGGACCGCGTCGTAGTTGCTGAGGTGCCCGTCGGCCTTGAGGTCCTCCCAGGGATCGCTGGCGGTGCCGCGATAGCCGCTCGTCGCCGCGCCGAAGGCGGGCTTCGCCGCGACCGCGCTTGCGGCGTCGTCGTCGTACGCGACGAGCTGCATGTCCGGGCTTGTGCCGCGGTCGTCCTCGCCGTCATCGCCCGGCGCCGGATCCGCCAGCACGTAGAGCCGCAGCGGCCTGCCGGTCAGCGACTCGAAGCGAACCCGCGCCAGCACGGTCGCGCGGGCCGGATCGGTGATCCACGTCTTCGTCAGTCGCCAGCCGGTGCCCTGGGTCACCTGCCTGAACTCGAGCGACCCGGGAACCGACTCGACCCGTGAGGTCACGCCGTTCGCGAGCGGCTCGATATGGCGCGGGTCGTCGTCGACCGTCTCGCGCTGGAGAAGTCCCTTGCCGTCGCTGACGGCGAATTGCAGCCCGCGGAAGCTCGGGGTGCTCAGGTTCGGGTAGTAGATCTCGCTCAGCGAGCCCTGCCGCAGCGTGAACCAGGCCTTGCTGGCGAGCTGGTGGGCGGTGCCGAAGCCGTGCTTGTCGGCCGGGGCCCATTTGTGGAGCGCCCCCGGCGCGCCCGGGGCGGGCGCCTTGGCCGCGGCGGGCGCGACCTGCACCGCGATGGCCGCTGCGGCGAGCGCGGAAACCAGTACGAGCGTGCGGAACCATGCACGCGGCGACCCTTCCAACATCTGAGCTCCTCCCCGTGACTCCGCCGGCGCGAGCGCGCCGGCGCGGGCAGAGATACCCGGGGAGCGCGGGGATGGAAACGGGCTACTCGGCGGCGCCGCTCGCGTAGAGGGCGTAGAAGGCGAGCGGGTCGCGGCGCATCACCCGCGCGTAGCGCGAGACCGCCGTGACGTAGAGCGGCGAGGGGTTGTAGCGGTACAGGGCGCCGGCCTCGTCGCTGCGTGCACCCGCCGCGGCGAGGAAGCGCGCCGCGCCGAGGATCGCGTCGTGCGGATCGTGCACGTCGCCGCCGCGACCGTACGAGCGCCAGGTCGCCGGCATGAACTGCATCGGTCCCTGCGCCCCCGCGACGCTGTTGTTGCGCACGCGTCCGAAATCGGACTCGATGAGGTTGACCGCGGCGAGCAGCTTCACGCTCACGCCCGAGCGCGCGCGGGCCTCGCGGTAGTAACCGAGGAGCACCTTGGCGGGCTCGGGCGGCCCGCGCCGCACCTTCGGCGGCTTCTGTCCCGGCCGCGGCCTGTTGAGCACGTCGAGCGCGCGCCGGGCCGCGATCACGTCGCGCGCCTCCGCGCGCACCGTGCCGGTGAGTTGCCGCAACGTGCGCGCGGTCAGCCGGCGCCGCGGCGCCAGCGCGCGATGGATCCGCTCGATGCGCGCGGCGAGCGCGGCGACCTCCGCGGGCGCGTCGCCGCTTCCGGGGTCGCCGTCGCGCCGCCACGCTTGAACCCCGTCGCGCAGCGCCTGCGCGCTCGCGCTCAGGTCGGCCGCGATCGTCGCCGCCGTCGTGGGCAGCGCAGCACCGGGATCGGGGGTCGCCTCGGGCGTGGCCGTGGCGACGGGCGCCGGCGTGGCGACGGGCGTCGGCGTGGCCGATTGCGTGCGCGGCGCAGGCGACTCGCTTCCGCAGCCGGCGAGCAGCAGCGCCGCGACGGCGAGCGACGAGAGGCGGTATCCCATCTCGCACAGGGTAGGTTCTCGCTATGCCCGCTGACGAGGACGACTGGGTCGGCACCCCACCCGAGGGCCGCCACTCGCGCGACCGCGCGAACCCGGGCTTCTGGCAGAACCAGTGGCAGCCCGCTGCCGCCGGGGCGGTGCTGTTCATCCTGATCCTGATCGTCCTCGCGCTCGCGCTGCTCTGATGAGCGACCTCGAGCGAGCGGTTCAGACCATCGTCGTGCAGTGCCTCGGAGTCCAGGGTGGGGAGGACGTCGTGATCGTCGTCGACCGCACGACCGAGGCGCTCGGCGTCGCGTTGCGCGACGCCGCCGCGAAGGTCGGCGCGGAGCCGGTCGTGACCGTCATGGAGCCGCGCGAGGTCGACGGCCAGGAGCCGCCGGCCGCCGTCGCGGCGGCGCTCGCCGCCGGACAGGTGTTCATCGCGCCCACGAGCCGCTCGCTGTCACACACACGCGCGCGCAAGGCGGCCAGCGACGGCGGCGCGCGCGGCGCGACGCTCCCCGGCGTCACGGAGGACATGCTGGCGCGGCTGATGGCGTGCGACTTCGCGACGATGGCCGCGCGCTCGCGCCAGGTCGCCGAGCTGCTCGGCGAGGCCGGCGAGGCGCGCCTGAGCTGCCCGCTCGGCAGCGAGATGACGTTCGACCTGAGCGGCCGCGACGGGATCTCCGACGACGGCGACCTGTCGGCGGGCGGGGCCTTCGGGAACCTGCCCTGCGGCGAGGGCTTCGTCTCCCCGCTGAGCGGCGAGGGCACGCTCTACGCGGTGTCGCTCGGCGGCCTCGGGCTCCCCGACGAGGCGGTCCGCCTCGACGTGCGCGACGGCCGGCTCGCCGACGCGAGCGGCCAATGGGGTGCGCGCTGGACCGCGATGATGGATTCAGCAGGCGCGCAGGGCCGCAACCTCGCCGAGCTGGGGGTCGGGACGAACGACCGCGCGACCCTGACCGGCAACATGCTCGAGGACGAGAAGATGCTCGGAACCGTCCACGTCGCGTTCGGCGCCAGCGCGGGCATCGGCGGCACCGTCTCGGTCCCCGTCCATCTCGACTGCCTGGTCGCCGACGCCACGCTCGACGTCGGCGCCACGCGAGTGCTCGACGCCGGGCGCTTCGTACTGTGAGCCGGCTCGTCGCCGTCCCGAACGTCTCCGAGGGCCGCGACGACGACGTCCTCGACGCGATCGGCGCCGCCTTCGCGCGCCACTCCGAGGTGCTCGACCGATCGGCCGATCCCGACCATCACCGCGCGGTCTTCTTCCTCGCCGGCGCGCCCGGGGAGCTGCACCGCGCGCTCGCCGCCGGCGCCGCCGAGGCCGCGGCGCGGATCGACCTGAGCCGGCACGTCGGCATGCACCCGCGCGTCGGCGCGCTCGACGTCGCACCGGTCGTCTTCCTCGAGGAGGAGCAGCGCGGCGCGGCGATCGCCGAGGCGCTGCTGGCCGCCGACGCGATCGGGGCCGAGGGCATCCCGGTCTTCCTCTACGGCGAGCTCGCGGACGGGCGCACGCGCGCCGAGCTGCGCAAGGGCGGCCCGGAGGGCCTGAGCGCGCGCGGCACCGAGCCGGACTACGGCCCGCCGCGATTGCACCCGACCGCGGGCGCGACGCTCGTCGCGGCGCGGCCGCCGCTGATCGCCTTCAACCTCGAGCTCGCTCCCCCCGCGACGCTTGCGGATGCCAAGGAGGTCGCCGCGCGGATCCGCACGGGCGGCGCCGAGGGCCTGCCCGGAGTGCGCGCGCTCGGCCTGCATCTGGAGAGTCGCGACGTGATCCAGGTCTCGACCAACATCGAGGACCACCGCGCGGTCACCGCGACCGACGTGCTGGCGGCGGTCGCGCGCCACCACGCGGTCGATCGCGCCGAGCTCGTGGCGCCCGCGCCGGAGGCGGCCCTCGCCGGCTGGCCGACGGACATCGAGTTGCGCATGCCCGGCGCGATCGAGGCCCTGCTGGGTCGGTCCGGGCGCTAACGTCTCGGGCCCATGGCCCAGACCAAGCGCAAACGCCGTTCCAAGCACCGCGGCAACGCCGCCGGCACGATCGAGGCGCGCGGCCGCACCGGCCGCAAGCCGACTGCAGAGGAGCAGCGCAAGCGCGCCGGCACGGACGCGCGCGCCGAGCGGCGCTTCGTCGAGCCCTCGTGGGGCAGCGCCGCCACCCGGGCCGGCCTCGCGTCGGTGATGCTGTTCGTGCTCTTCCAGGTCGGCCTGGCGGGCGAGAAGCAGACCCTGGCCACGTCCGCCGCGCTCGCCGTCGGCGCGTTCCTGATCTACGTCCCGCTCGGCTACCGGGTCGACCGCTTCTTCTGGGAGCGGCGGATGCGCAAGGCCGGGCGCCCGATCCCTCCGCGCAAGGCCAAGGCCAAGCGCTGACGCCGATGGACGTCCGCAGCTTCACGGTCGGGCCAGTCGAGGAGAACTGCCACATCGCCCGTCTCGACGGGGGCAACCAGGCGATCGTGATCGACCCGGGCGACGAGGCCGACGTCCTGATCGACGCGATCGGCAAGCTCGGGGTCGCTGTCGCCGCGATCCTGCTCACCCACACGCACTTCGACCACGTCGGCGCGGTCGCGCCGCTCGCCAGGGAGACAGGCGCCGAGGTCTGGTGCCCGGAGCTCGAGGTGCCGGTGCTCGCGGACATCATGCGCTACGTCCCGTGGCCGGGCTTCGGCCCGTTCGAGTCCTACGAGGCCGACCACACGGTCGCCGGCGGGGAGCGGCTCGAGCTCGCCGGGATGGAGATCGACGTGCTGTTCACGCCCGGGCACTCGCCGGGCCACGTCACCTACTCGGTCCCGTCGGAGCAGGCGGTCTTCTCCGGTGACGTCCTCTTCGCCGGCTCCGTCGGCCGCACCGACCTGCCGGGCGGCGACACCGCGACGCTGATGCGCAGCCTCGCCTCGCTCGTCGAGGCGCTGCCGGACGCGACGGTGGTCTATCCGGGCCACATGGGCAACACCACGATCGGCCGCGAGCGCGCCACGAACCCGTTCCTGGCCCAGCTCGCGTGAGCCGGCGGATCCAGGCACCGCGCGGCACGTACGACGTGCTGGGCGATCAGGCGCTCGCGCGCGCCGCGCTCGAAGGTCACGCGCGCGGGATCCTCGAGCGCGCCGGCTACGGGCGGATCGAGACGCCGACGTTCGAGGCGACCGAGCTGTTCGCGCGCGGCGTCGGCGAGTCGACCGACGTCGTGCAGAAGGAGATGTACACGCTCGACGACGGCGAGTCCCAGAGCATCACGCTGCGGCCCGAGGGCACGGCCCCGGTCTGCCGGGCCTACATGGAGCACGGCATGCACAAGCTGCCGCAGCCGGTGAAGCTCTGGTACTTCTCGAGCTTCTTCCGCCGCGAGCGCCCGCAGAAGGGCCGCTTCCGCCAGTTCTGGCAGATCGGCGCCGAGGCGATCGGCTCCGACGATCCCGCCGTCGACGCGGAGACGATCCTGCTGCTCGCCGAGATCCTCGAGGCCGCCGGCGTGCAGGCGCGGCTGCGCATCTCCAGCCTCGGGATGCCGCTGAACAGGCTGCGCTACCGCGACAAGCTGCAGCAGTACCTGCGCGACAACGCGGGGCGGCTGTCCGAGGACGTCGTCGCCCGGATCGAGCTCAACCCGCTGCGCGCGTTCGACTCCGATCACCCGGGCACGCGCGCGGTGATGGCGGGCGCGCCGCGGCTGCTCGACGAGCTCGACCGCGAGGACGCCGAGCACTTCGCTGCCGTGCTCGGGCTGCTCGACGCCGCCGATCTGCCCTACGACGTCGACACCACGCTCGTCCGCGGGCTCGACTACTACACGCGCACGGTGTTCGAGTTCGACTCGCCCGATCTCGGCGCGCAGTCGGGCGTGGGCGGCGGCGGGCGCTACGACGGGCTGATCGAGGAGATCGGCGGGCCGCCGACGCCCGGCATGGGCTGGGCTGCCGGCGTCGAGCGGATCCTGCTCGCGGGCACGCTGGCGCACGAGACCGCGCCGCCGCTCGACCTCTTCGTCGGCTACGCCGGGCCCGAGCAGCGCGACGCCGCCTTCCGGCTCGCGGCCGATGCGCGGCGCGCGGGCCATGCGGCGAGACTCGAACTCGCCGGCCGTTCGGTCAAGGGCCAGCTCAAGCAGGCGGACCGGGCGGGCGCCCGCTACGTTGCGATCCTCGGCGACGAGGGGACCTTGTTCAGGGACATGGAGACCGGAGAGCAGCAGACGGTGGAGACCGAGACGGTCGTGCACCACATCGCGCAGGGATCGCTGTGAGGCCGCCGCGCGGCAACGGCTACCGCGACACGTGGTGCGGCGAGATCGGCGCCGGGCGCGTCGGCGAGACCGTCCGCGTCGCCGGCTGGGTGCACCGCCGGCGCGACCATGGCGGGCTGATCTTCATCGACCTGCGCGACCGCACGGGGCTCGTGCAGCTCGTGTTCCATCCCGAGTCCGCCGCCGAGGCGCACGCGGCCGCGGAGCGGCTGCGCCCCGAGCACGTGATCTCCGCCACCGCAGAGGTCGTGCGGCGCGAGGAGGGCAACGTCAACCCGAACCTCGCGACGGGCGAGATCGAGCTCGACGTCGTGGCCGTCGACACGCTCGCCGAGTCCGCGACGCCGCCGTTCCCGGTCGACGAGGACGGTCCGGTCGACGAGATGCTGCGCCTGCGCCACCGCATGCTCGACCTGCGCCGCGAGGGCATGCGCGACTCGATGGTGATGCGCCACACGGTCACGCGCGCGATGCGCGACTACCTAAACGCGCATGACTTCCTCGACCTCGAGACGCCGATCCTCACCCGCTCCACGCCGGAGGGCGCGCGCGACTTCCTCGTCCCGAGCCGGATGAACCCGGGCGAGTTCTACGCGCTGCCGCAGTCGCCGCAGCTGTTCAAGCAGCTGCTGATGATGTCCGGCTACGAGCGCTACTACCAGATCGCCCGCTGCTTCCGCGACGAGGACCTGAGGGCCGACCGCCAGCTCGAGTTCACGCAGCTCGACCTCGAGATGTCGTTCGCAGAAGAGGACGACGTGATCGAGGTGATCGAGGGGCTGATGGCGCGGGTCTTCGAGGACGCGGGCTTCCCCGTCAGCGCCCCGCCGCCGTGGCCGCGGCTCAGCTATGCGGAGGCGATGCTGCGCTACGGCTCCGACAAGCCCGACGTGCGCTTCGGGCTCGAGCTGTGCGACCTGGGCGCCGAGCTCGCGGGCACCGAGTTCAAGGTGTTCAGCGGGGTGCTGGAGTCCGGCGGCGTGATCCGCGGGCTCAACGCGGGGGCGCGCGAGGTCCCGCGCTCCGAGCTCGACGCGCTGACCGAGCACGTCAGGCGCTTCGGCGCCGGCGGGCTCGTCTGGGCGTTCGTGCTCGAGGACGGCACCTGGCGCTCGCCGACGGCGAAGTTCCTCACGGACGAGCAGCGCGAGGCCGTGACGCGCAAGCTCGCCGGCCGGCCCGGCGACCTGCTGCTGCTGGTGGCCGACTCCGAGCTCGTCGCCGCGACCGCGCTCGGCGAGCTGCGGCTCGAGCTCGCCCGCCGCTTCGACCTCGTTCCCGAGGGCCGCCACGACGTCCTCTGGGTCGTCGAGTTCCCGATGTTCGAGTGGAGCGAGACCGACGGCCGCTGGACCGCGATGCACCACCCGTTCACCGCACCGGCCGGCGACTTCGCCGATCCGGGCTCGATGAGCTCGCGCGGCTACGACATCGTGCTCGACGGCGTCGAGATCGGCGGCGGCTCGATCCGTATCAACCGTCCCGAGATCCAGCAGCAGGTCTTCGGGGTGCTCGGCATCTCCGAGGAGGACGCCGAGGCGCGCTTCGGCTTCCTGCTCGACGCGCTGCGCTTCGGCGCGCCGCCGCACGGCGGGCTCGCGCTCGGGCTCGACCGGGTCGTCGCGCTGCTCGCGGGACGCGACTCGATCCGCGACGTGATCGCCTTCCCGAAGACGGCCAGCGGGTCCGACCCGATGACGGGCGCTCCGGCGGCCGTGAACGGCGCTCAGCTGGCCGAGCTGGGAATCAAGGTGACCGCTCCGCCGCGCAGCTGATCGGGTCCTCACCCCACGTCTGAGATTCGGGCTAAGGCCGGAGCCGTCACCTGCCGACACTGGGAGAGGAATGTCCCAGATCTCACCGCCCATCAGGATCCTTCTCGTCTGCGCAGTGGCCTTCATGGCCGCTTGGATGCTCTTCCTCCGGCCGAAGGACGACGCGGGCACGCCTGCCGCGGCGACCCCGAGTCCCGCCGCGAACCGCCCGGTCGAGGCCGGCGGCGCGAAGGCCGACAACTCCGGCATCGCCGGCAAGGCCGTCGAGAAGGCCAACGAAGCCACAGCCGCGCAGGACGCGCAGGCCGAGGCACTCGCCGGCGGCGCCAGCGAGACCACGACTCCCTCCACGACGGCCGTGACGCCCACGGCGACCGAGGATGCGGCGCCCGGCGTCAAGCCCGGCAAGCTGACGAAGAAGGCCGCCGCCGCGGGTGGGCTTCCGCTGCGCGTGCTTCACGGACTGGCCGACCACAAGGTCGTCGTGCTGCTGTTCTGGTCGCCGAAGGCGGCCGAGGACAAGGCCGTGCGCAAGGCCCTGCGCGGCATCGATCGCCACAAGAACAAGGTGTTGGCGCATGCGGCGCACGTCAAGCGGATCGCGGCCTACGGGCAGATCACGCGCGGCGCTGACGTCTCGCAGTCACCGACGGTCGTGATCGTCGATCGCAACCGCAAGGTCGAGACGCTGGTCGGCTATGTCGACCGGGTCACGATCGACCAGGCCGTCACGGACGCCCTGCGCAACTCCTAGCGGGGCCTACACTCGGCGCGTGGACGCCGGGGCTCTCGCAGAGCACATGCAGTTTCCCCGGGGGCGCGGTCACGTGCCCCCGGATTCGTTCTCGGGCACGGCCGGGGGCGCCGCCTGCGGCGACCTGATCCGGCTCGACCTGCGCGTCGAGGGCGGCCGCGTGGTCGACGCGGGCTTCGAGGCGTCCGGCTGCGGCGCGGCGATCGCCTCCGGCTCGGCGGCCGTCGCGCTGGTTCACGGCACGGCGCTGCTCGACGCGGCCCGGATCGGCGCGACCGAGGTCGCCGCCGAGCTGGGCGGGCTCTCGCCGGGCAAGCTCCACGCCGCCGACCTGGCGGCCGATGCGCTGCACGTCGCGCTGGGCGCGGCCGTCGCGCGCCGCGGAGCGGCCACGGCGAATCCCGCCCGGACGCTCGTCGCGATGAGCGGCGGCGTGGACTCCGCCGTCGCCGCGCTGCTCGTGGCGCGAGCGGGCCGCGAGGCGGTGGCCGTGACGCTCGAGCTCTGGCGCGACGAGGCCAACGACGCGGAGGCCTCCTGCTGCTCGGCCCACGCGGTGCGGCTCGCGCGCTCCGTGGCGCACCGGATGGGGTTGCCGCACTTCACGCTCGACCTGCGCGCGGAGTTCGCCGCCGGCGTCGTCGCGCCGTTCCTGGCCGACCACGCGGCGGGGCTGACGCCGAACCCGTGCGTGCGCTGCAACGGCAACGTGCGCCTCGACGCGATGCTGGCCTTCGCGGACCGCGTCGGCGCGGCCGAGCTCGCCACCGGTCACTACGCGCGCGTGACGCCCGACGGGCTGCTGCGCGCCGCGGCCGACCCGGGCAAGGACCAGAGCTACATGCTCGCCGCGCTGGCGCCCGCATCGCTCGCGCGGCTGCGCTTCCCGCTCGGCGAGCTGCACAAGCCGCACGTGCGCGAGCTCGCGCGCGAGGCCGGGCTGCCCGTCGCCGACAAGCGCGAGTCGCAGGACCTGTGCTTCCTCGCCGGCACCGGCAAGAGCGCGTTCCTGGCCCGCCACGGCGGCCTGCGCGAACGCCAGGGAGCCGTCGTCGACCGTGCCGGCGCGGCCGTCGGGCGCCATCGCGGCCAGCACCTGTTCACGATCGGCCAGCGCAAGGGACTCGGCGTGGCCGCCGAGGAGCCGCTCTACGTGCTCGCCAAGGACCGCGACGCCAACACGGTCACGGTCGGCACGCGCGCGGAGCTGGCGACCACCGAGGTGGCCGTGCGGGACGCGGTGCTGCACCGCCCGGAGACGGACGTCGACCGCGTCAAGCTGCGCTACCGCACGAAGCCGCTGCCCTGCCGGGTTCGAATCCAGGCGGCGGGCCGCCTCGCCCTTGAGCTGGGAGAGCCGGTCGACGGCGCGGCGCCGGGCCAGGTCGCATGCCTGATGCGAGGCGACGTGATCGTCGGGCACGGCGTGATCGCCTGAGGCCGTCCCGCCCGGGTGTTACGGTCGTCGTCCTGCTTCAAGGAAGGACGAGGCCTTGCGCATCCATACGGCGGCGGTCACCGCTGCCATCCTGCTGCTCGCGGCGCCGACGGCCGCGGCCGCGTCGTGGAAGCGCCTGACCGCGCCGGACGGGCGGACGATCGACCAGGTCGCGCTGGCGCGCAGCGCGGACGGGATCCTGCACGTCGCGTGGCACCACCCGACGGGACCGCTCACGGAGGACCTGCTGCACACGAGCATCGCGCCCGACGGCACGATCGGCGCGACCGTGCCGATCAACGTCGGCTGGGTCGGCATCCAGAACGCGGCGCTGGTCCCGGCGCCTGACGGGCTGCGCGCGATCTGGGGCGGCATGCGCTCGACCGACAGCGGCGAGCCCCAGAACGAGATGAGCACGGCGCTGTCGGCGGACGGCGGGGCGACCTGGGCGCTGCAGACCGGCTCGGTCGTACGGGCCGACACGCAGTCGTACGGCAGCTCGGTGAGCGCCGTGACGCGGCCGGACGGGACATCGCTGCAGACGTGGGCGGGAACGCTTGGCACCTGGGTCCACAGCGGGCTCACGGGTGCGCTGCCCAACCACGATTTCCAGAGCGGCCTCGGCAGCTACGGCTACGACCCGGCGCTCGCGGCCGACTCCGCCGGGCGGGTCGTGCTGGCGTGGTACTCGAGCGCGGCAGGCCACCTGGGCGTGCTCGCGCAGGACGTGGCCCTGGACGGCTCTCCGGTCGGCAGCCCGGTGACGATGCCCGGAACGAGCGACATGGCGATCGGCCTGATCGCGCGGACACCGATCGTGGCGCGTGCGGGCGGCGGGTTCTATGTGGCCTATCCGGTCGGCTACCCGGCGCTCGAGAGCGCCCGTCTCTGGCGGGTCGGGAGCGCCGCTTCGCGAACGATCGCGACGTTCGAGGGCCAGGGAAGCCACCCGGTGACGGTCGCCGCGGCCGCGGACGGGCGCCTCTGGGTGCTCTGGCTCGACGGTGACGGTGCCGGCGGTCCCCGCATCTTCGCGCGCCGCAGCAACCGCACGGCGACCCGGTTCGGCGCGGTCGTCGACGCGGGGCGTCCGCGCGGCGCGGGGTCCGGGTACCGGCTCGATGCCAGCGCGTCGGGCGGCGAGCTGGACGCCTTCGGCGTGTTCTCGCTCGGCGTCGAGTCGACCGCCGCCACCTACCATCGCCGGCTGCTCCCGGGCCTGAGCCTGAAGGCGGCGCCGCGCAAGCTCCGCCGCGGCGAGACGCGCAAGGTCAGGTTCACCGTCACCGACGCCGGCGATCCCGTGGCGGGCGCGACGGTGCGCGCGGGCGGGCGCTCGGGCAAGACCGGCGCCGACGGCAGGGTGAAGCTTCGCCTCAAGGGTCGCGCCGGCCTGCGGGCGCGGGCCACGCAGCGCGGCTACGTGCGGGCGTCGGCGCGCGTCCCGCTGAAGGGCTGAGCCCCGGCTGCATTCTCGACGAATCACTTGACGTCCCGATTCAGGGCTCTTACGTTCCGGCCACGGCAGCGCCGAACCGACGAACGGGGGATGACGAGACGTGGCCGACGGCAGCGGATACGACCCAAACGGCGACGGGAAGCTGGTCGGCGACTTCGTCGAGCAGTGGCGCGACCCGGCCTACAGCTGCTTCTCCTCCGGGCACAAGTTCTGCCGTGAGGTCTGCCCGGTAACCCAGGTCACGCGCAACGAGAACCACACTCCGACGGCGTTCCACGCGAACATCGTCGCGATGGAGAAGGGCCTGATCGGCGTGGAGGACGTCGCCGACGACTACGTGCACTGCACGCAGTGCGGCGCCTGTGAGCTGCGCTGCCCGAACACGCTGATGGCAGGCGACTTCTACCGCATGCGCACGCGCACGGTCGACGTCGTCAAGGCGATGCGCGCGCTGATGGTCGCCACGGGCAACGAGCGCGAGCAGTGGAAGCTGTGGAACGAGCGCCTGGCCGAGCGCCACAACGAGCCGGTCCTGGGCGAGATCCCGGTCTCCCAGGAGCACGTCGCCGACTGGGCCGGCGGCCTCGACATCCCGGTCGGCGGCGAGACGATCCTGTTCGTCGACTGCGAGGCGGCCTTCGCGCGCACCTCCTACTCGCGCGCCTTCGCACAGCTGCTGCAGAAGGCGGGCTATCAGTTCGGGCTGATGCGCGAGCAGTGGTGCTGCGGCGGCCCCGCGGCCGAGATGGGCTACCTCGATCTCGCGCGCAGGCACGCCGAGCACAACGTCGCGGACTGGCGCGCCGTGGGGGCGCGGCGCATCATCGCCCCCGACCCGCACGACTACATCGCGTTCACCGAGGACTACCCGAAGCTCATCGGCGACGGCTACGACTTCGAGATCGTGCTCGGCGTCGAGCTGGTGAACGAGCTCGTCAAGGAGGGCCGGATCGCGCTGACGCAGCCGGTCGAGCGCGTGGTCACCTACCACGACCCGTGCCGGCTCAACAAACGCAAGGGCGTCCACGAGGCGCCACGCGAGCTGCTGCGGGCGGTGCCCGGGATCACGCTCAAGGACGTCGACCACGTCACGCAGTGGTCGTACTGCTCAGGCGGTGGCGGGGGGCTGCCGATCGAGAAGCCGGAGATCACCGAGGAGATCAGCCGCCGCCGCGTCGCCCGCGCGCAGGCGCTCGAGGTCGACGCGCTGATCAGCGCCTGCCCGTGGTCGGAGCGGCCGCTGTCGGACGCAGGCGCCGCAGCGGCGGAACCGCTCGAGGTGCTCGACCTGTTCGAGCTCGTCGCGCAGTCGGCCGGGATCGAGGTCGGCGGCCACACGCACGCGCGCCCGGGGGTGCAGGCATGAACGTCGCGATCAAGAGCGCGATCGACGACGCGGTCGTCGACGAACTGCGGGCGATCTTCGGCCACGACGACGGCCGCGTCCTGCCCAACCTCTCCTCGCGCGTGAACCGCACGCGTGTTCCGGCGCCGTTCCCCGTGCACCGATGGGCCGACCACATGCCCGACCTCGCGGTGCTCCCGCGCACCGCGCAAGAGGTCTCCGAGGTCGTCAAGCTCGCCAACCGGCGCGGCATCCCGATCGTCCCGCGCGCGGGTGGGACCGGCCTGTCCGACGGCGCCGTCCCGCTGCGCGGCGGGATCCTCGTCGACTGCAAGCTGATGAACCAGATCCACGAGATCGATCTCGTGGACCGCACGGTCACCGTCGGGCCCGGCATCAACATGCTCAAGCTCAACGAGGAGCTGCGGCCGCACGGCGTCTTCTATCCCGACGATCCCGCGTCGTACCCGTGCTCGCTGGTCGGCGGGCGCATCGGCACCGGAGGGTGGTCGCTGCTGGGTGCGCGCTTCGGTCACACGCGCGATCTCGTGATCTCGATGGAGGTCGTGCTGCCGACGGGCGAGATCGTCGAGATCGGCGAGGGCGGTGGCCGCAAGCTGCGCAAGTCGTCCACCGGGCTGACGCTCAAGCAGCTGTTCACAGGCCACCAGGGGACGCTCGGCATCACAACGCAGGCGACGCTCGAGCTCTTCCCCCGGCCGGAGCTCGAGTTCGCGGCCTTCTTCGCCTTCGAGGACTACATGAGCGCCTGGGAGACCACCGGTCTGCTGACCAGGTCGGGCCTGGCGACGCTGGCCGGCGTCGTCCTCTTCGATGAGTGGAAGATCGACTACCTGCGCCGCGACGACGAGGCGTACATCCCGCAGCCGGAGTCGGTCAAGGCGGTCGTGGCGGTGGCGATGTACGGCCGCCGCTGCGAGGTCGAGCCGGCCTCCAAGGAGGTCATGCGACTCGGCCGCGCGCGCGGCGGCCGCTACCTCGGGGACGAGATCTCCGCGGGCGACTGGGCCTCCCGTCACGACCGCTACGCGATCCCGTTGCACGGCCGGCGCAAGGACGGCCAGGCCGTGCTGATGTCGTGGCACTGCGAGGACGCGGCGCTCAACTACTCCGTGCTCCCGCAGGTGCGCGAGGAATGGCACGCGATCGTCGCGCGGTACCGCGAGCGCTACGACATCTTCGACGACTGGGGGATGTTCGCCTACACCAACGGCGCGCACAAGCCGTGGGGGGACTACCTCGTCGAGATCGACGTCGGCATCTGGGAGCAGCGCCTCGACGACGAGACGTGGAGCGCGTGGGTGGACTGCAAGCGCGAGATCGCTGAGGTCTCGCTCAAGTACGGCGGCTCGATCACCGCCTGCCACGGCGCCACTCGCGCAGGCGACGCCGAGCTCGTGCCGACCGAGCTGGGCAGCGCGTGGCCGGTCGTCAAGCGCATCAAGCGGGCGCTGGACCCGAACAACATCATGAACCCCGGCAAGCAGTCGCTCGACGAGGCCTACGAGGAGGAAGAGCTGTGATCTTCCGGCTGGGCGACCAGGCGCCCCCACCCGCGAAGCGCGTCACCGACACGGTCGTGATGCGCTTCGAGCACGTCTACGAGGTCGACCCCGACCTGATGCAGGTCACGCCCCAGCAGGAGCTCCCCGCGTGGGACACCAAGCGGATCGTGGACTCGCGCTGGGACCACTTGGACTGGATGCACCTGCATTTCGCGGACGACGTCCTGCTGGCGGGCGAGGAGTCGGAGACGATGCCCGAGCAGGACCCCCCGCCGCCGAGCGAACAGCAGTCCCAGCCGCGTCCGGTCGAGGACTGACACCAGTCGAGAGAGGAAGAGGCCATGGACAACGGGATGCGCTTCAGCTACTGCATGCTGCCCGCCTATCCGCTGACGGAGACGATCGAGACGATCAAGGTCGCCGACCGGCTCGGCTACTACGCGGCCTACTCGGTCGACGAGACCTGGTGGAAGGACCCCTACGTCGTGTTCGCGGCGGCAGCTGACAAGACGGAGCGGATCCGCTTCGGGCCGAACGTCACGCATGTGTTCCTGCGCGAGCCGACGCTGATCTGCCAGCAGATCGCGACGCTCGACGAGCTCACCGGCGGGCGCATGGAGATCGTCGTCTCGACCGGCAACTTCGGGCTGATGCACCAGCACTGCATCGACTGGGCCAACCGCAAGCCGATGTCGCGGCTGATCGAGGCGATCCACGTGATGCGCACCTTCCTCGCGGAAGGCGCGATCACGTTCGAGGGCGACTTCTTCAAATACGACGGCCTGTACACGTTCGCGCGCCCCGTGCAAGAGCAGATCCCGATCAAGATGGGCGCGATGAAGGGACCGCGGTCCTTCCGCGTCGCCGGCGAGATCGCCGATGGCGTGCACCAGGCGCTGGCGTACTCGCGCGAGGCGTACGACTACATGGCCGAGCGCACGGGGGAGGGCGCGCAGAAGGCGGGCCGCGGCATCGGCGACCTCGACATGGGCGCCTGGTGCGTGACCGTCGTGTCGGAGGACTCCGAGGCGGCGAAGCGCGCGGCGCGGATCCTCGTGGCCTTCTACGTGTCGGCGATGCCGCCCGAGCAGGTCGCGCGCCACGGCATCGACGCCGACGAGCTGAAGCCGGTCGTCGAGGCGCTGGGCAGCGGCGACGTCGCGGGCGCCGTCGAGCGCTTCAAGCCCGAGCACGCCGAGAAGCTCTCGCTCGCCGGCACGCCGGAGGAGATCGTCGAGAAGATCAAGTCGGACCTGCAACCGACCGGGGTCAACCACATGGTGCTCGCGCTCTCGGACGCGGCGCTGGTGAAGATGTTCGCCGGCGAGGAGGTCGCGAACGTGCCCGACGTCAACGGCCAGCTGCAGCTCGTGGCAGACCGGGTGATGCCCGCGTTCGCCTGACGACCCGAGCGCTCGCGGCGAGCGCATCGTTCGGGCGCCAGTGCCCGAACCGCTGGTGATCGTCGCAAACTAGACTCGCTGGCCTCATGACCTCCGACGAGATCCGCGAGCGCTTCCTCTCCTTCTTCGAGGAGCGCGGCCACGCGCGGCTGCCCTCGGCGCCGCTCGTGCCGCGGAGCGATCCCTCGACGCTGCTGATCAGCGCGGGCATGCATCCGCTCAAGCCGTACTTCCTCGGGGAGGAGCAGCCGCCGTCGCGGCGGCTGGCGAGCTGCCAGAAGTGCTTCCGCACGGTCGACATCGACAACATCGGCCGCACCTACCGGCACCTCACGTTCTTCGAGATGCTCGGCAACTTCTCCGTCGGCGACTACTTCAAGCAGGGCGCGGTCGAGTTCGCGTGGGAGTTCTCGCTGGAGCAGCTGGGCTTCGACCCCGAGCGGATCTGGATCAGCGTGTTCGAGGGCGACGACGCGCTCGGGCTCGGCCCCGACGAGGAGGCGATCGAGGCGTGGCTGGCGATCGGGGTGCCGCGCGAGCGGATCGTCCCGCTCACGCGCGAGGACAACTTCTGGCAGGCCGGCCCGACCGGCCCGTGCGGGCCGTGCAGCGAGCTCTACCTCGACCGCGGGCCGGAGTTCGGCTCCGACGATGAGCTGCCGGGCTCCGAGGGCGAGCGCTTCCTGGAGTACTGGAACCTCGTGTTCATGCAGTACGACCAGGAGCCCGAGGGCGTCCTGACCCCGCTGCCGGCGCAGAACATCGACACGGGTCTCGGCCTCAACCGGCTCGCGGCGATCATGCAGGGGACGACGTCGATCTTCGAGACCGACCAGATCCGGCCGCTCGTGACGCTCGGCGAGGAGCTGTCGGGTCGCACGTACGGCGAGTCCGAGCCGACCGACCGCGCGCTGCGCATCCTCGCCGACCACACGCGCGGCATGTCGTTCCTGATCGCGGACGGGGTCGTGCCCTCGAACGAGGACCGCGGCTACGTGCTGCGCCGGCTGATGCGCCGGGCGGTCGTGCAGGGGCGGGGGATCGGGATCGAGTCCTCCTTCCTGCCTCGATTCGCCGGCGTCGTGCGCGAGCTGATGGGCTCGGCCTACCCGGAGCTGCATGAGCAGCGCGAGACGATCGAGATGTGGCTGCGGACGGAGGAGGAGGCGTTCGACCGCACGCTCGAGCAGGGCATGCGGCTGCTCGGCGACGTGATCGAGCGTGCGCGCGAGGCCGGCGAGGAGGGCATCGGCGCCGACCAGGCGTTCCTGCTGCACGACACCTACGGCTTCCCGTTCGACCTCACGCTCGAGCTCGCCGCGGAGGCGGGTCTGGGCGTCGACGCCGAGGGCTTCGAGGGGCTGATGGACGAGCAGCGCACACGCGCGCGCAGCGCCGGTCGCGGGAGCCGCGACGACGAGCGCGAGCGGATCCGCGCGTTCGCCGACGCGGCCGGCTTCGGCACCACGTTCACGGGCTACGAGCGGATCGAGCAGGCGACGGCGGTCGGCGCCGTGTCGGCGGAGAACGGGCGCGTGCTGCTCAAGCTCGTCGAGTCCCCGTTCTACGCCACCGGCGGCGGCCAGGTCGCGGACACAGGCGTGGTCGAGTGCGAGGACGGCGACTGCCGCGCGCGCGTCGTCGACGTCGTGCGGCTCGGCGACGACCAGACGCTGGTGCTCGAGCCCGAGCGGGGCGAGCTGCACGACGGCGAGCGGGTCGTCGCGCGCGTGGACTCGGCGCACCGGCGCCCGACGGCCTGCAACCACACCGCGACGCATCTGCTGCACGCCGCGCTGCGCGCGCGCGTCGGCGCGCACGTGCGCCAGGCGGGCTCGTATGTCGGCCCCGACAAGCTGCGCTTCGACTTCACCCACGGCCAGCCGCTGAGCGCCGACGAGCTGCACGACGTCGAGCAGCAGGTCAACGACTGGATCCTCGCCAACCATCCCGTGCGCGCGCTCACGACGACGCTCGCCGAGGCCAAGGCGCTCGGCGCGACGGCGCTGTTCGGCGAGAAGTACGGCGACGTCGTGCGCATGGTCGAGGTCGGCGACGGCACGTGGTCGCGCGAGCTGTGCGGCGGGACCCACGTGCATTCGACGGCCGAGATCGGGCTCATCAAGGTCACGGCCGAGACGTCGAGCGCGGCGAACGTGCGCCGGATCGAGGCCGTGACCGGGCCGGTCGCCGTCGACCTCCTGCGCCGCCACGACCGCGTGCTCGCCGAGGCGGCGGGCCTGCTCCGGACGACGCCCGACAACGTCGCCGTCGCGGTTGCCGACCGCGAGGCCAAGCGGCGCGAGCTCGAGAAGGGGCGCAAGGCCGGAGCGACCGCGGCGGTGAGCGTGTCGCCCGAGGCGGCCGTCGACGTCGGCGACGTGCGCGTGCTGGTCGCGCAGGCCGACTTCGAGGATCCCAAGGCGATGCCCGACGCGGCCGACAAGCTCCGCGGCCAGCTCGGCGACCCGTCGGTCGTGGTGCTCGGCAGCGCCGCGGGCGGGCGCGTCGCGCTGCTCGTGACGGCCACGCCGGGAGCGGTCGAGCGCGGCGTCAAGGCGGGCGCGATCGTCAAGGCCGCCGCGCAGGTGGTCGGGGGCGGGGGCGGCGGCCGCGACACGATGGCGCAGGCTGGCGGCCGCGACCCCGCGAAGCTGCCGGACGCGCTCGAGACGGCCCGCGCCGAGATCGAGCGGGCGCTCAGCGCGTAGCCCAAGCGCGAACGTCCGTGAGTGGGGGCTATGACCGGTACTGACGGACGTTCGGCGGGGAGTGGGCGCGTCGTCGCGCTCGACTACGGCTCGGCGCGCTGCGGCGTCGCGGTCTCCGACCCGACCGGCACGCTCGCGACGCCGCTCGATGTAGTCGTGCGCCCGAACACGCGCAAGGGCTTCAACCGCCTGCTCGCCGCGATCCGGGCGCAGGAGCCGAGCCGCGTGGTGGTCGGGCTGCCGCTCTCGCTCTCCGGCCGCGACTCCGCCCAGACGACCGAGGCGCGCGAGTTCGCCGAACGCCTCGGCGCCATGCTCGGAGTTCCCGTCGAGCTCTACGACGAACGTTTCACGACCACGCTGGCGCAGCGGCGGCCGGGAACGGCGGCGGAGGACTCGCGCGCCGCGGCGGTGCTGCTGGAGGAGTGGCTCGCGGCCCGAAACTGACGTTGATCGGACCTCAACTGTCAAGTTTCAGTCCCATTTGGGCGATCTATGAAGAACCGTTCCCCTTCTTGCCCGTTCCGGCATGGATATCTCGACGCCAACCCCGCCTAGCGGCTCCCAAAACACGCCCGTCCCCGCAACGCCGCCCCCCGCGGCGGTAGCGCCTGACGAGGTCGTCACGAACGACCCGCTCGACTCTCTGCTCAAGCAGATCATCGGCGGCTGGTTCATCCTCACCGACGGTCAGGGCGCCGTCTCGAAGTGGGCCGAGCCCGCGGAGATCCTGTTCGGCAAGGAGGCGCCCGAGGCGCTCGGCCACTCGTTCTTCGAGGGCCTGCTGAGCGGGCCGCTGGGAGAAGAGGCCGAGCAGTGGCGCCGCTTCCTCACGGCCGGCGACCCGCCGCGTGCGCGCGCCCTCGTGGAGGTCACGGGGCGCCACGCGCCGACCAACACCGATTTCCCGCTCGAGGCCGTCTTCGTGCCGGTCAAGCTCGACGAGGGCTTCGACTTCTCGCTCTTCCTCGAGGACCTCGCGTTCGAGCTGCCGATGAACCTGATGCTGCTGCGCATGCGCCAGCAGCACCCCGTCGTCGTGCGCGCTCTGCGCGCCGCGCTCGCCGAGGAGCCGCAGGCCTGGGACGGCTGGCGCACGGCCGGCACGATGGTCGCGTTCCGCCCGCTCGCGCCCACCCCCTGGGTCGAGGACGAGCTCGCACGCCGCGAGCAGCAACGCTCGGCGCAGGACGCCGAGCGCGAGGAAGCGCTGACGAACCACGACCCCGGAGTGATCGGCGAGTCGATCGGCGATCTCGACGACGCCGCCGCGGTCGTGGGAAGGCTGCTCTCGGCGCTGGAGCGCATCGACGCGCTCGAGCGCATCGCCGGGCGGCTCCCGGGCGAGGTCGAGGAGGCGAAGCGCGAGGCCAAGGCCGGGCGTGCCCGCGCCGAGGCCGCTGCGACCGACGCCGAGAAGGCGCGTGCCGCACTCGAGCGTCTCAGTGACCGCTCGTCCGCGGGGAGCTCCAAGGCCGGCAGTGAAGCCGAGCGGATCGAGCTGCTCGCGCGGCTGGAGAAGCTGGAGAGCTCCGGCGACGAGGACAAGGCGGGGCTGATCGACCGCCTCGAGAAGCTCGAGGCCGACCGCATCGCGGTCGCCGCGGGAGCCGAGGCCAAGTTGACCGCCGCGCTCGCCGAGGCGGACGCGCGCGCAGCCGCCGCGCGCGGAGAGCTCGAGCGCCGCCTCGCGGAGCTCGAGACCGTCGGCAGCCAAGCCGCCGAATCCGTCCGCACCGGGCTGGAGTCGGAGCTCGAGCGCCTCAAGTCGGAGCGCGCTCGCGACGACGCGGCGCGCCAGACGGACCTGGAGACCGCACTCGCGCGGCTGACCCGCGAGCGCGAAGAGGCCGATGCCGCGCGCGGCGAGCTGGGCGCTGCGCTCGAGCGCGTCGAGCGCGAGCACGACCGCGAGCTCGAGGCCACGCGCGCCGAGCTGGCTGCGGCGCTGGAACGCATCGAAGCCGTGCATCGCGACGCCGAGCGGCTGCGCGAGCGTATCGGCGAGGCCACGATCGATCGCCACGAGGGCGAGGCGCTCTCGGGTGACGACCGCCGCCGCCTCGAGGAGCTCCAGCGCGAGGGCGAGCAGGCCCGCGTACGGCTCGACGCGCTGCGCACCCTGACGGGCGAGCTGCGCGAGGATTCCGTCCGCACCGCCGAGGCCGCCAACGCGTTTCGCGCCGAGCTCGACACGCTGCGCTCGTCCGAGGCCGAGGCGCGCGCCACGGTCGACACGCTCCGCGGCGAGCTCGCCGCGACGCGCGAGCGGGACGGCCGCGCCCTGGAGGCCGCCGAGGCAGTGCGCGCCGAGCTCGAGGCGATGCGCGCCGAGATCGCCACGCCGAGCAGCGGATCCGCGACCGAGCTCGAGACGCTGCATGCCGCAGCGAGGAGCGCCGGCAGCGAGCTGAAGGCGCTGCGCGCCGAGCTCGACGCGATGCGCGGCGCCGACGCCGTCCCGCGGGCCGAGCTGCAGGAGCTGCGCGACCACGTCGCGGGGCTCGAGCTGACCGGCGGCAACGAAGCGGTCGACCTCCAGCCGCTGATGAGCCGGATCGCGGCGATCGAGGGCGATGAGTCCTCGACGCGCGAGCAGCTCGCCCAGATCGCCCAGAAGCTCGAGATCCTCGCGACCGAGCCCGGCACGGCGACCGAGATCGATGCGCTGCGCGCCGAGATCGCCTCGCAGCGCGACGCCGGACCAGGCCCCGCCCTCGACGAGCTGCGCCGCGAGCTCGACCAGCTCGGCGGCCGCGTCGCCGAGCGCCATGACCTCGACGAGCTGCGCCGCGAGCTCGCCGCACTGCAGGAGCCGGGGCCCGATCCCGCGGTCGAAGAGCTGCGCCGCAACGTCGACCAGCTCCGCGAGCGCACGGTCGCCCGCGCCGAGTTCGACGAGCTGCACCGCGCGTTCGACGCCCTCGGCGACGGCGGCGTCGGGCGCACCGACCTGGAAGCGATCCGCGAGCAGCTCGCGACGCTGGCCGACGGCTGGGCCTCCAAGAGCGATCTCGACGGCCTCCGCGGCGCGCTCGACGCGCTCGGCGACCGCGTGCCGGCGCGTGAAGAGCTCGAAGCGCTGCGCGCCCAGTTCGCCGAGGCGCGCCGCACGGTCGCCGCCCGCGAGGATCTCGACGCGCTCCGCGGTCAGGTCGACGAGCTGCGCGAGCAGGGCGTCGCGCGCACCGAGCTCGACGCCGTTCGCGACCGCCTCAACCACGTCCGCGACGGCCTCGCGCCGACCGCGGCGCTCGAGACGCTCGCCACGGAGATCGCAACGCTGCGCGAGCGCGACGCGGCGATCGACAAGCTCGCGCATGAGCTCGCCGAGCTGCGCGACGGCGGCGCCGCGCGCGAGCAGATCGAGGTGCTGCGCGCCGAGCTGGCGACGGTTCGCGACGCCGGCGTCCCGCGCGACGAGATCGACGCCCTGCGCGGACGGCTCGAGGAGCTTGCCGGTGCCGATCAGCTCGACGCGCTGCGCGGCCAGATCGACGAGGTCGCCGCCGCCGGCGGCAGCGATCGCGAGCGGCTGCAGCAGCTCGGCAGCGATGCCGACGGGCTCCGCACCGCCGTAGAGGAATTGCAGGCCCGGCTCGACACCGCTCGCGCGGAGTCCGCCGCCGCGCGCGAGCAGGCCGAGGCGAGCGCCGCCGAGGCCGAGGCCGCACGCAGCGCCGCGCGCGAGGCGGCCGACCGCGTCGCGGAGTTCGATCGTGGCGCCGGCTCGGTGCTCGCCGAGGTCCGGGCGACCGGGGACCGGCTCGAAGAGGTCGCGGGCCTGGCCAAGGCGGCGCACGACGCCGCGGGCACGGGCCGCGCCGACCAGGACGAGCTGCGCGCCGGCGTCGCACGCCTCGGCGGGGAGCTCCAGGTCGCACGCGAGCAGCTCGAGCAGGCCGCGGAGGAGGCGCTCACCGCCCGCCAGCTGGCGGCCACCGCCAACGAGGGCGCTACTGCCGCACGCGACGAGGCCGGGCGCGTCCGCGAGGACGCCCAGATGCTCCGGCGCGAGCTCTCCACGGGCCGCGAGCGGCTCGAGACCACCACGAGCGACCTCGCCCGGCTCGATCGCGAGCTCACGACGATGCGCGAGGAGGCGTCCGGCAAGGCCGACGCCGCCGAGCGCAGCGCCGGCGAGCGCGCCGAGGCGATCGATGCGACCTTCGCGCAGATGCGCGCCGACGTCGGCGCCAACCGCCAGCAGGTCGAGGCCGTAGAGGGCGGGATCGAGCGCCTCGTCGAGCAACTCGCCGCAGGCCGCGCCGAGAGCGACGCCCGTGCGGCCGAGCTGCTGACGGAGCTCGCCGCCGTGCGCCAGCTGGCCGAGCAGGCCGGCGCGGGCGTCGCCGAGCTGCGTGAGGAGCTCGCGTCCGTCCGCACGCAGGCCGAGCTCGCCAACGCCGTCGCCGAGAAGGCGCGGCTCGGCGCCGAGGACGCGAAGATCGAGGACGAGCGGGTCGACGCCCTGCAGGCCGAGGTCCAGTTCGCGATCTCCACGATGGAGGAGATGAAGGCGGGCCTCACGTCCGCCGGGCAGGCCGCGCTCGTCGCCAGGCGCGAGGCCGAGGAGGCCAAGAAGGCCGCCGCGCACGCCGGCGACGGCACCGGCGAGCACGTCACGCAGGTCTTCCGCGAGATCCTCGGGCTTGCCGCGAAGGGCCGTCCCACGTCGCTCCACAAGGCATCCGACGAGCACGTTCCGGAGCCGCGCGAGCCGCGCCACGGCTTCGACGACGAAGCCGCGCCGATGGCGATGATCGGCATCGACGGCAGGTTCAAGGAGCTCAATCCGTCATTCTGTCGACTCGTGGGGTACCAGGAACACGAGTTCGCGAAGGCGGCGTGGCCGTCTCCGCATGACCGCCAGCTCTATGTCCAGCAGCAGGAGCAGTTCTCCGAGCTGATCTCGGGCAAGATCGAGAGCGTCCCCGTGCAGAGCACGTTCATGCACGGTCAGGGGCTCATGGTGCAGGTCATCGGAGAGATCACCGCCGTGAAGGGCGAGGACGGAATGCCGTCCCACCTCCTGCTGCGAGCCGAGGAGCGCGAGCGGGCAATCTAAGTGGGCGGACGCACACCAGAGGAGCGCAAACGGGCGGCCGAGGAGCGGGCGGCGCGGCGCGAGGCGCGCCGGCGCGGCGAGGTCTACGAGCCTCCGCCGGGGCCTGAGCCCGAGCCGTCGACCGATCCCGCGGAGGAGCCCGAGCTCCGGCCGCTGCGCAACAACCGCCCCGCCGCGGTCGCCGAACGGCCCCCGATCAGCCGCGCCGCACGGGCACAGCGGATCGGCAAGCCCGGGCGCCCGCTGCTCCCGCCCAGCTCGCCCAAGCCGCGCCGCTGGTTCCGGCGCCTGGTCGCGCTGATCGCGCTGCTGTTCATCGGCGCCGCGCTCTACGTGATCAACTCGACCTTCCAGCCGTTCCAGGACGAGCGCGAGCAGGAGGGCGGCGTCGCCGTCCGGATCCCGCCGGGCGCCGACGCGGGCAGCATCGGAAAGCTGCTCGAGAGCAAGGGCGTGATCGAGGACGCCCGCTTCTTCGAGCTCAACGCCACGCTGACGCTGCGGCGCGGCAAGCTGATCACCGGGAACTACGTGCTGCGCCGGAAGATGACGAACGGCGCCGCGATCGACGCGCTGCTGCAAGGGCCGAAGGTGCGCATCGTCAAGACGTTCTCGGTCACGATCCCCGAGGGCCTGTCGCGCCGCGAGGCGGCCCCGGACGTCGACGAGAGCGGCATCGAGGGCTCCTACCTGAAGGCCTCGGGCTCGAAGCACGCGCTCGCGCGCGCCCGCAAGCTCGGCGCGCCGAAACGCGCCAAGACGCTCGAGGGCTTCCTCTTCCCGGCCACCTATGACCTCAAGGTCGGGGCCACGGCGGGCGACCTCGTCGACAAGCAACTCGACGCGTTCCGCGACAACTTCGGCGGGCTCGACCTGGCCAGGGCGAAGCGCAAGAACCTGACCCGCTACGACCTCGTGATCATCGCCTCGATGATCGAGCGCGAGACCTCCTCCGACAAGGAGCGCCCGCTGATCGCGTCGGTGATCTACAACCGCCTGGCGCAGGACATCACGCTCGGGATCGACGCGACGATCCGCTATGCCGAGAACAACTGGGACCGGCCGCTGAAGGTGTCGCAGCTCGAGCAGGACGGGCCGTACAACACGCGCAAGCGCCTGGGCCTGCCGCCGACGCCGATCGGCAACCCGGGTCTCGCCTCGCTCAAGGCGGCCGCCGCGCCCGCGAAGACCGACTACATCTTCTACGTGGCCAAGCCGGGCGCGTGCCACGCGTTCTCCAGCACCGACGCCGAGTTCGGACGCGACGTCGCCGCCTACGAGGCGGCGCGGGAGAAGAACGGCGGCAACGCGCCGCCGCAGAAGTGCTGAACCGCCTCGGCGTCGCGGGCTGGCCCGTGGCGCACTCGCGCTCGCCCGCGATCCAGAACGCCGCGCTGGCCGCGGCCGGCCTGACCGGCTGGCGCTATCTCAAGCTGCCCCTGCCGCCCGCGCGTTTCGCCGAGACCGTGCGTGCGCTTCCCGCCGCCGGGTTCCGTGGCATCAACGTGACGATCCCCCACAAGGAGGCCGCGCTCGCGCTCGCGCACGAGGCGACCCCGACCGCGACGGCCGTCGGCGCGGCGAACACGCTCACATTCCTCGACTCCGGCGCGATCCACGCCGACAACACCGATGTCGCCGGGCTGCTCGAGGCGCTCCCGGTCGATCCCGCCGGCATGACGGCGCTGGTGCTCGGCGCGGGCGGCGCGGCGCGTGCCGCGGTGTACGCGCTGCGCAGCGCGGGCGCGGCTGACGTGATGGTCTGGAATCGCACGCACGAACGCGCCGAACGGCTCGTCGCGGACCTCGGCGGGCGCGTCGTCGCTGCGCCGGAGGCCGCCACGCTGATCGTCAACTGCACGAGCGTGGGGATGCGCGCGGGGGACTCGCTGTTCAAGAGCCTGCCCCTCCGGGCCGATACCTGGGACGTCGGAACCCATGTGGCGGATCTGGTCTACAGGCCCGGTGGCACCCGCCTCCTCGCTGAAGCGAAGCAGAGGGGAGCGACGGTGGTGACGGGCCTGGAGATCCTGGTCGCGCAAGGTGCAGCGTCGTTCGAACGCTGGACCGGCATGACGGCATCCCGCGGGGCAATGCGAGCCGCCGTCGACGAGAACGCCAAGATCCCATGAACCCACCCACAGAAGCCGGGACGGCACCTAAGCCCGTGCAGGGCAAGCCCAGGAAGGGCAACGGAATAACGACGCCCTCACGCCGTGGTGGCTCCGGGCGCGTGCTGACCGACGTGATCGTCGACCTCGGGTTCGTCGAGCGCGAGGCGATGGACGAGGCGGTGGAGATGGCCCACGCGGCCGGCTCGGCCGCGGAGCGCGTTCTGGTCTCCACCGGGGCGATCACCGAGTCCGACCTGGCGCGCGCGGTCGCGGAGCGCTTCGGCCTCGACTACTTCGACCTGCAGCTCTACCGGGTCGACCCCGACGCCGCCAAGCTCGTCACCCCGGCGGCGATCAAGCGCTACCAGGCGGTGCCGGTCGCGTTCTCCTCCGACCGCACCCTGCTGGTCGCCATGGCCGACCCGGCCAACGTGCTGGCGGTCGACGACATCGCGGTGATGACCGGTTACGAGGTGCGACCGGCGGTCGCCTCGGCCTCCGACATCGAGTCCGTGCTGCAGAAGATCAGCGACCCGAGCTGGGGCAGCGGCGGCGGCGCCGCGCCCGAGGCCGACCCGGTCGACGACGAGCTCTCCGAGCCGGCGCCCAGCAACGGCAACGGCAACGGGCCGCTCTACGACCTGACGCCCGCGACGGTCAACTTCGGCGCCTCGGGCGAGGACGCGTCGGTGATCCAGCTCGTCCAGCGCGTGATCAGCGAGGCCGTCGAACGCGGCGCATCCGACATCCACTTCGAGCCGCAGGAGGAGGAGATGCGGGTTCGCTACCGCATCGACGGCGTGCTCCAGGAAGCGGCGATCGTCCCCATGTCCGTGATCCCCGCGGTCACCTCGCGAATCAAGATCCTCTCCGACCTCGACATCGCCGAGCGACGCGTCCCCCAGGACGGCCGCGTCTCGACCCAGGTCGGCGACAAGGCGATCGACCTCCGCGTCGCCACGCTGCCCGCGCAGTACGGCGAGAACGTCGTGATGCGCATCCTGGACTCCACGAAGGCGATGATCAGCATGGAGCAGCTCGGCATGCTGCCCCAGGCGCTCGAACGCTTCACCAAGGCCTTCAGCCAGTCCCACGGCGCCGTGCTCGTGACCGGCCCGACCGGCTCGGGCAAGTCGACCTCGCTCTACGCCGCGCTCAACCAGCTCAACACGGTCGACCAGAACATCATCACGATCGAGGACCCTGTCGAGTACCAGCTCGAGGGCCTCACGCAGGTGCAGGTCAACAAGAAGGCGGGCCTCACGTTCGCGGCCGGGCTGCGCTCGATGATGCGCGCCGATCCCGACATCATCATGGTCGGCGAGATCCGCGACCGCGAGACCGCCCAGATCGCGATCGAATCCGCGCTCACGGGACACCTCGTGCTCTCGACGCTGCACACGAACGACGCGCCGGGCGCGGTCTCGCGCCTGATCGAGATGGGCATCGAGCCCTTCCTCGTCGGCTCGGCGGTCGACTGCGTCGTCGCCCAGCGGCTCGCGCGGCTCCTCTGCGAGGAGTGCAAGAAGCGCGTGACGCTCCCCGCCGAGGTCATGCGCGCCAATGGCTTCAACGTCGGCCTCGACCTCGAGTGCTACGAGCCCGTCGGCTGCGCGCGCTGCGGCGGATCGGGCTACAAGGGCCGCATCGGCCTGTACGAGGTCATGTGGGTGTCGGACACGATCCGCTCGCTCGCCGTGGCCCGCGAGCCCGCCGAGACGATCGCCCACGCGGCCGTCCACGAGGGCATGATGCGCCTGCGCGAGGACGGCCTGGAGAAGGTCCGTCGCGGGCTCACCTCGATCGCCGAGATCGCCCGCGTCGCCGGCACCAGGTAGGGCCTCGACCGGACTACAGGTCGAGGGGTCGGGTGCCGATACATCGATCGGCATGAACGTTGACTTCTCAGAGATTCTCCTCGAGGTCGTGGCCAAGAAGGCCTCGGACCTCCACATCACCGCCGGATCCCCGCCGATGCTCCGCGTGCGGGGTGGGCTGGTTCCGGTGGAGGGCACCCAGAAGCTGACCGCGACGGATACGCGCGAGATCGTCTACGCGATCCTGAACTCCTCCCAGCGTCAGCGCCTGGAGACCGATTGGCAGATCGACTTCGCCTACTCGATCCCCGGGCATGCACGCTTCCGCGTGAACACCTACTTCCAGCGCGGCACGATCGGCGCGGCCTTCCGCCTGATCCCCGCCGAGACGGTGCCGATCGAGAAGCTCGGGATGCCGCCGGTGATCCGCGAGTTCGCGCTCAAGCCGCGCGGGATCGTGCTCGTGACCGGCCCGACCGGCTCCGGCAAGTCGACCACGCTCGCCTCGATCATCAACGAGATCAACGAGACGCGCAACGAGCACATCATGACGATCGAGGACCCGATCGAGTTCCTGCACCGGCACAAGAAGTGCATCGTCAACCAGCGCGAGCTCGGTGGCGACGCGAAGTCGTTCGCACTCGCTCTCAAGGCCGCGCTCCGCCAGGACCCTGACGTGATCCTCGTCGGCGAGATGCGCGACATGGAGACGATCGGCACGGCGCTGACCGCGGCCGAGACCGGCCACCTCGTCTTCGCGACGCTCCACACCCAGGACGCGCCGCAGACCGTCGACCGCATCATCGACGTCTTCCCGCCGTCTCAGCAGGGCCAGGTTCGCGCCCAGCTCGCGATCGGCCTCCAGGGCATCGTGACGCAGACGCTGATCCCCACCGCCGACGGCAAGGGCCGCGCGGTCGCCGCCGAGGTGCTCGTGCCCACGCCCGGCGTGCGGAACCTGATCCGCGAGGGCAAGACGCACCAGATCTACTCGCTGATCCAGACGGGTGCCAAGCACGGCATGCAGACGATGGACGCGTCGCTGGCGGGCCTCGTCCGCTCCGGCCGGATCACGCAAGAGATCGCCGAGACCCGTTCCTCGAGCGTCGAGGAGCTGCGCAAGCTGATCGAGATGCCGGCCGGTACGAGCCAGCTTGAAAGGGCGGCAGCCTGATGGCCACGTTCAACTACCAGGCGGTCGACCTCGCGGGCATCCCGCAGACGGGCTCGATCGAGGGAGTGGACAAGAAGAGCGTCACCTCGGAGCTGAAGGACAAGGGCCTGAAGGTGATGCGGCTGGACGAGAAGAAGTCGGCGATGAAGATGGAGCTCCGGCTCGGCCCGAAGAAGGTCAAGGCCGCCGAGCTGACGGTCATGTCGCGCCAGCTCGCGACGATGATCTCGTCGGGCATGACGCTCCTGCGCGCCTTCTACGTGCTCGAGGACACGATCGAGAACACGATGCTGCGCGACACGGTCGCCGGCGTCCGCGGGGACATCGAGGCCGGCCTGAACTTCTCGGACGCCCTCGAGCGCCACCCCAAGGTCTTCAACCCGCTCTACGTCGCGATGGTCCGCTCCGGTGAGACCGGCGGCGTGCTGGAGGAGGCGCTCGAGCGCATCTCCGACCAGCTCGAGAAGGACGACTCGCTGCGCCGCCAGGTCAAGTCCGCGATGGCCTACCCGGTCGTCGTGTTCAGCTTCGCGATGATGGTCCTCGTCGGCATGATCGCCTTCATCGTCCCGGTGTTCGTGGGCGTGTTCGAGGACTTC
The DNA here is from genome assembly GCA_963839615.1 of uncultured Solirubrobacteraceae bacterium. Classification (GTDB taxonomy): domain Bacteria; phylum Actinomycetota; class Thermoleophilia; order Solirubrobacterales; family Solirubrobacteraceae; genus DASQMT01. The sequence continues at coordinate 937,533 of CAWIVY010000007.1, read as the reverse complement.
GGCGGCGAGCTGCCGCTGATCACCCGCTTCACCGTCGGCCTCTCCGATGCGGTCACCGGCCAGTGGTACTTCCTGATCGCGGGCACGGTCGGCATGACCGTCGGCTTCCGCAGGTGGAAGAAGTCCGCCTGGGGCCGTCCGCAGTGGGACGCCTTCCGCCTGCGCATCCCGTTCAGCATCGGCAAGACCGTGCAGAAGATCTCGCTCGCTCGCTGGTCGCGCACCTTCTCGGCGCTCTACGGCGCCGGCGTGCCGATCATGCACGCGATCGAGGTGACCGGCCAGACCGCCGGCAACGCCGTCGTCGACAAGGCGATGGCCGCCGTGATCGAGTCCGTCAAGTCCGGTGGCTCGATCGCAACGCCGCTGAAGGAAGCGCCGATCTTCCCGCCGATGGTCGTGCAGATGATCGCCATCGGCGAGGAGACGGGCAACCTGGACACGATGCTCTCCAAGGTCGCGGACTTCTACGAGGACGAGGTGGCCGCCGCCATCAAGGCGCTGACGTCGATCCTCGAGCCCGTCATGATCGTGATGGTGGGCGCCATCGTCGGCTTCATCGTCGTCGCGATGTACATGCCGATGTTCAAGGTGTACGACTCGATCAAGTAGCGCTCTTCCCGATACCCCACCGCACGAAGGCCGCCCACCGGGCGGCCTTCGTCGTTCTTTGCCCAGGCTTAGCCCAGACCTCGGGCGGGCTTTGCCGGTCGTCGGCCAGGGTGTCGGCACGTCCACTCACACCGGAGGTGCCCCATGCGATCCACCCGCAACATCGTTCCGCTCGCCCTCGTCGTCGCCGGCGTGGCGGCCGCTCCCGCCGCGGCCGCCCCGGCAGCCGGCAGCGCGCTCCTGCGGGAGTTCGAGGGCACCGTGGTGTCCGTCAACCGCGACGCCCGCAGCTTCCGCCTGCACGACAGCGAGCGCGGCACGGTGCGCATCCGCGTCACCCGCCGCACGCGCTTCGAGCGGATCGCCGGGTTTGGCGCGCTCGAGCGCGGCATGAGGAACGTCGAGGCGACGGTGCGGCGTGCCGACGGCCGCTGGGTCGCCCGGGAGGTCGAGCGCTCCGGCGGCGGCGGCGAGCACGGCGGCGACGACGACTGACCCCGGACCGTCGCCGGGACCGCGCGGCTAAGCCGCGTAACGCTGCGCGCTGCGGGCGCGCGCCTTCGCGGCCTCGGCCTCGCGGTCCTTCGGGGGAGCCGAGGTCACGAGCTCGTCCAGCAGCCGCGTGGTGGCCTCGGTCACCGCGGCGACGGCACGCTCGAACGCCGCCTCGTTCGCCTTCGAGGGCTTCGTGGAGCCGCTGATCTTGCGCACGTACTGCAGCGCGGCGTCATGCGCCTCGTGCTCGGTCGCGGGCGGCTCGAAGTTGTGGAGGGTGCGTATGTTTCGGCACATGCCATCAAGCTAGCGAATCGCGGTCTGCAAGCGGGCGTGTTGCGCTTCGGGCGCGCGATGCGGCAGAGTCCCGCCCGTGCTCTTCCGCCAGGTGACCCATGACGACCTCGGCTGCGCGTCCTACCTGATCGGCGACGAGGACGCCGGCGTCGCGGCCGTGGTCGATCCCAAGCTCGACATCGAGGAGTACCTCACGCTCGCCCGCTACCTCGGCGTGAGCATCGAGCACGTGCTCGAGACCCACACCCATGCCGACCATGTCTCCGGGCACGGCCGGCTCGCCGCGGCGACCGGCGCGACGATCCACATCCACCGCGCGGCGGAGCCCGGCTACGACCACGAGCCGTTCGACGACGGCTGGGAGCTCGAGCTCGGCGCTCTGCGCGTGCGCGCGCTGCACACGCCGGGCCATCGTCCCGAGCACACCGCGTTCCTCCTGCTCGACACCGCCCGCGGCGACGACGCTCCCTGGGCCGTGCTCGCGGGCGACAGCCTGTTCGTCGGCGACGTCGCGCGGCCCGATCTCGCGATCGACCGCGAGGAGGGCGCGCGCGGCGTCTTCCGCTCGCTGCACCGGTCGCTGCTCTCGCTCCCCGGCGAGGTCGAGCTGTGGCCCGGCCACCTCGGCGGCTCGATGTGCGGCGGCCCCGGGATGGACCTGAAGGTCTCCTCCACGATCGGGTTCGAGCGCGCGCACAACCCGACGCTCGCGATCGAGGACGAGGATGCGTTCGTGCGCGCCGCGCTCGCGACGCTGGGTCCGCAGCCGCCGAACTTCCGCAACATCGTCGAGGTCAACCGCGGGCCGCTGCTCCAGGACGGAGCCGAGGCGCACCCGCTCGCGCCGCGGCAGGTCGCGCGCCGGCAAGCCGAGGGGGCGCTCCTCGTCGATGTGCGCACCGAGCTGCAGTTCGACGACGCGCACATCGACGGGGCCGTCTGCATCACGGCGCTGCGCGCGGGCTTCGGGACGAAGCTCGCGTGGCTCGCCGATCCGGGCACCGACGTCGTCTTCGTCGGCCGCGACGACGCCGACGGGCGCCGCGCCGCGGCGCTCGCCGGCGCGGTCGGCGTGACGCGCATCGCCGGCTACCTGCACGGCGGCATGACCGCGTGGCGCGAGGAGAAGGGCTCGGTGCGCAGCACGCGCCGGGTGACCGTGCCCGAGCTGCACGAGCGCTGGCAGCACGGCGGTGCGGTCCAGGTGCTCGACGTGCGCGAGCGCTCCGAGTGGGACGGCGGCCACATCCCCGGCGCGCTGCACGTGCCCTACCACGACCTGCGCGAGCTGCCCGAAGGGATCGACGCCGCAACGCCGCTGGCCGTGATCTGCGCCTCGGGACAGCGCGCGGCCGTCGCCGCGAGCCTGGCCCAGCGACTTGGCGCCGAGGACGTGTGGCACGTCGTCGACGGCGGCGTCGGCACGTGGGAGAGGAACGGATTCGAGCTCGTGCATCCGGCGTGACCCGGCTGCGCGCGGCGACGGCGGCCGACGTGCCGGCCCTGACCGGGATCTACAACGAGGGGATCGCGGGGCGCGAGGCGACGTTCGAGACGAGCCCGCGCGAGCCCGCCGACGTCGCCGCGTGGCTGGAGCAGGGACTGCCGTTCGTCGTCGCCGAGGGCCCCGGCGGCGAGCTCGCGGGCTTCGCCCGCGTCGACGAGTACTCCGACCGCTGCGTCTACAGCGGCGTGGGGGAGCATGGCGTGTACGTCGCCGCCGCCGCGCGTGGGCGCGGGGTCGGGCGCGAGCTGCTGCGCGAGCTGTGCGCGGTCGCCGAGCGCGCGGGCTACTACAAGCTCACGTCTCGCATCTTCACGAGCAATGCCGCGAGCCGGGCGGTCCACGCCGCGGCGGGATTCGAGGAGGTGGGCATCCAGCGTCGCCACGGGCGCCTCGACCGCGAGTGGCGCGACTGCGTGCTCGTGGAGCGGCTGCTCGGGGACGCCGCGCGGAGCTAGGGATCGACCGTGATGACGTCGCGGACGGTCGCGTGCAGACCGTCGTCATCAGTAACCGTCAGCTTGACGGTGAAGGTCCCCACGGCCGTGTACGAATGGGAGACCTCGGTGCCCTCTGCGGTGTTCGCGGCGCCCGATCCCGGATCGCCGAAATCCCACTCGCGGCTGACGATGCGACCGCCGTCGAGGTCGTCGGCCGAGGCGTCGAGGAACGTGACGACTCCGCCTTCGGCGGACAGGCTGACCGGCTCGGGACCCGCCGAGAACGAGGGCGTGGGCGGCTCGGGCAGGTCGCTCCGGACCGCGGACCAGCGCACGACCAGCCGTGCAGCCGATCCGCCGCAGCTCCCGCTCAGGATCGCCTTGCCGGCGAGGTTCGCGGCAAGGCGGCGCCCGCCGCGCCGCACCCGGTGCGTGATCTGGAAGCGATCGTTCGCGCGCGCGCGTACGCGACCCCCGGTGCAGCGCAGGCGCGTGCGGGCGCTGCCGGAGTACGTGCGACCCGCGCGCGTGAAGTCCACCCGCGGGTGCCCGCCGCCGGGCAGCCGCTCGGCCAGGACGACGAGGCAGGGCGCGGTGCAGTCGCGCGCCTCGTAGGCGGCCCGCCGCTCCGCGCCGGCGAGCGGCCGGGCGCCGCCGGCCGCCGAGGTCACCGTCGCCCGCACCGTCCAGCTCCCCTCGATGGCGGGCGGCGTCGCTGCGGCGGCCTGCGCGGCCGGTGCGAGCAGCCCGAGGGCGGTGATCGCGAGCAGTCGCGGCGCGGCTTTGGGGCGACGGAGAGTCATTCCGGGAACCGACCCTACTAGTCTGCGCTGCAGCGGCCGATTACATAGAGAGCCATGGCCTCAGTCCCGCCACCTTCCAACCCGCCCCCATCCGGAGCCCCCGCGCCGGCGCCGTCCCCGGCCGGGCCGGAGCTGGTGCTGATGCTCGAGGAGTCGCGCGGCTGGCGCAAGCCCCGCGCCAGCGAGGGCGACCGGCTGCGGCTCAGCGCCCAAGGCGTCTCGATCGAGCACGGCCGCGTCCTGCAGGCGCCGCTCGAGTTGCCGCTTGGCGCGGTCAAGGTCGCGATCGTCGACCCCGGGCCGGCCAAGGCCGCCGAGCTGTCCGGCCGCTTCGCCGTGCTGCGCAGGCTCGGCCCGACGACGGTGATCCCGCGCGCCGAAGGGATCGAGGGCTGGCTCTGGACGAGCGTGGGCGGCACGGCAATGACCAACCTGGGCGAGGATGACGAGGCGCCCAACGTCGCGCTGGTCTTCACCAAGCCGCTCGACGAGGACAAGCTCCGCCAGGCCTTCGACCCGGAGTTCGTGACCGCGCTCGCCGCCCGGTCGCCGCTCGGCAGCCCGACCGTGCTCGGGGTCATGTTCCGGGTCACCGACACGCTGGCCGCCGCGAACGGCTTCCGCCGCTGGGGCTTCCAGTCCGTGCTGACCGACAAGGAGGTGCCGCCCACGCTGCGGCGCCACCTGCCGACCGACCGGCCGGCCGATCCGATCGTGCACGGCGGCGGCGCGGACGCCGCGCGCGCGGCCACCTCGGTCGCGCCGCCCGGCATGTCCTGACCCCCACTCGCTACGGTGAGCGGCCGTGACGCCGCCCGACGCCGCATCCGCCGAGGATCCCGGCCGCTGCCATGCCTGCCGCGGCACCGGCCAGGTGATCTCCAACCTGGGCGGCACGCCGCACGAGGCCGCCTGTCCGTGGTGCGAGGGCACGGGGCGCTTCGTCCCGCAGCACGACGCCCAGGCGTCGCGCGCTAGTTCTTGATCTCGATCGAGCCGATCCGGCGGTCGGCGTCGACCAGCTTGATCGGATAGACGCCCGCGGGCGCCTCGGCGAGGATGTCGAAGCGCGCCGGGGTGGACGGCTCGATCGCCTCCATCCTGTCGAGCCGCTCGATCAGCACGCTGTCGAGCGTGTCGCCGCTGACCTCGAGCTGCAGCAGATCCCCGCGGCGCACGACCACGTGGCTGTCCGCTCCGACCGCCGAGCCGATCCGCTCGACGACCGTGCCGCCCTTCGGCAGGCTCGACTTCGCGGCCGGCGGCGCGCCGCTCTCCGGGCGTGGTGGCGCCAGCCCGGCGGCGACCACGGCTAGCAGCATGAGCACCGCGGCGAGCAGCAGGAGACGGCGGGCGAGCATGGATCGAGCATAGACCTGGACGAAAAAGGCGGGCAGGTCAAGCCATTTGTGCACCGTGCCGATACCCAGGTTGCCAGTACCTACGTGTCACGGATCGCCCGCAAGGGCAGTGACGCTAACTACGGACTCTCAGATAGAGCCGACCGGGTTGCCACCGATTCAGGGGGCAGGGACAAGGACCTGGCTGCAGCACAGGCCCCATTGTTCCCCTTCAGGAGGGTTTACCCCAATGCTTCACAAGCTTCGTCAGCGCGCTCAGAGTGAGAAGGGCTTCACCCTGATCGAGCTTCTCGTCGTCATCCTGATCATCGGCATCCTTGCCGCGATCGCTCTCCCGGCTTTCCTCAACCAGCGCGGTAAGGCGCAGGACACCGAGGCCAAGTCAGAGGCCCGCACCATGCAGACCGCGATGGAAACGTATTACACGGACGAGCAGGACTACTCCGGCATCGCGGCGGGTGCCGTCGTCGCCGGTGCCGGCCTTGCCAAGATCGAGCCGGCCATCGGTTCGGGCAAGGCTGTCCCGACGGTCGTTTCGTCCGCGGCTGACAACTACGAGGTCGAGTCCGAGTCGCTTACGGGCAACGTCTTCACGATCACGAAGAACGCCGACGGTTCCGTCGACCGCACCTGCGCCACCGGCGGCGACTTCGGTTGCCCCACCGCCGGCGACTGGTAGGCCACAGCCGCTCACGGAGCAAAGCTGGAAAGGAAGGCGGGCCCTCGGGCCCGCCTTCTTCGTTTAACGAGCGCCGCGGAATGCGGTTCGAGCGGACTTGCGTCGATCCGAAGTACGAGGGCTAAAGACTGGTCGACACCTGCCGATAAGACTTCTGCCAGAACCTAGGTGTCAAAAGGCAAATCGCCCGCGAGGGTGTGACGCAAAGCCACGGAGCTCCCGGATGGAGCCAGCCGGGTTGCCACCGATACAGGGGGCAGGGACCAAGGACCTGGCGCAGCAGTTCACAGGCCCCATTGTCCCTTCAGGAGGGTTCACCCAAATGCTTCACAAGCTCCGTCAGCGCGCTCAGAGTGAGAAGGGTTTCACCTTGATCGAGCTTCTCGTCGTCATCCTGATCATCGGCATCCTTGCCGCGATCGCGCTGCCGGCCTTCCTCAACCAGCGCGGCAAGGCGCAGGACACCGAGGCCAAGACCGAGGCCCGGACCATGCAGACCGCGATGGAAACGTATTACACGGACGAGCAGGACTACTCGGGCATCGCGGCGGGTGCCGTCGTCGCCGGTGCCGGCCTGGCCGCCATCGAGCCGGCCATCGGTTCGGGCAAGTCGGTCCCGACGGTCGTCTCGTCCGCGGCTGACAACTACGAGGTCGAGTCGGAGTCGCTCACGGGCAACGTCTTCACGATCACGAAGAACGCCGACGGTTCCGTCGACCGCACCTGCGCCACCGGCGGCGACTTCGGCTGCCCCACCTCAGGTGACTGGTAGGCCACAGCCGCTACTGAGCAAAGCTGGACAGGAAGGCGGGCCTCCGGGCCCGCCTTCCGCGGTTAACGGGTCCTGACCCGATCCTTGTCCATACGCCTCAAGGGATCGACCGCCACATCCGATAGGCGTGATGTGACCCGCATGCGCGATTCCTCCGGCTTCTCGCTCGTCGAGGTGATGATCGCCGCCCTGATCCTCGTGATCGGTGCCGGCGCCGCCTTCTCCCTGATCGACAGCGCCAACCGCTCGGTCAGCTTCAACTCCGCCCGCGTCGGCGCCACCAACCTCGGCCGCGAGCTGGCCGAGTACGCGAGGACGACGGACTACGACCTGCTCCAGCCCGCACAGATCGTCACGGCGCTGCGCAAGCACCCGACGATCACCGGCACCCTCTCGGGCGGCGTATGGAACATCGAGCGCCGCGGCATCACCTACACCGTCTCCACCAGCGTCTGCGCCTACGACGACCCCAAGGACGGCCTCGGCGCCGTGGCGCCCCCGAACCCCTGCCCGAAGCCCGCCGCCGTCGCCGGCGCGCCGGCCGAGGTCAACCCGGACGACTACCGGCGCGTCACGCACACGCTCAGCTGGAACGCCCGCGGCCGTCCGGGCAAGACTACGCAGGCCGCGCTCATCGTGAACCCCGCGGGTGGCCTCGGTCCCCGCGTCACCGTGTTCGACGAGCCGCCGGCTCAGGTCTCCACCGGCTCCGTCGCATGGGGCGCCACGCAGATCCTCAAGCTGAAGACCACGACCGCGACGTCCGTGCACTGGACCGCAGACGACTTCGTCAGCGGCGGCAATGCCGGCGGCGGCCCGACCGACTGGGCGCTGGACTGGTCCTTCGGCACGGAGTTCAGCACCACCACGCCGTGGGTGCGCGACGGCACCTACACGATCTCCGCGCAGGCTTTCGACTCCCGTGGCGTCCCCGGCGAGGCGAAGCTCATCTCGGTCCACGTCAACCGGCACGCGCCCGCGGCGGTCACCGGATTCGACGGCGGCTACAACCGGTCGCGCGACGTGGTCGACCTGCGCTGGAACCGCTACGACGAGCGTGACCTCAAGGGCTACATCGTCGAGCGCGTGGGCGGGGGAGTCGTCTGCCCGCTCACGGACAAGCTGAGCTGCACCGACACGAATCCGCCGAAGGTCCTCGGGCTCTTCGTCGCGGCGACCTATCGCCTCGTCGCGGTCGACTGCCTCGACCTCAAGGCGGCCCTCTGCACCACGCGCGACGGGGCTCCCGCGACCAAGTCGACCTCGCTCATCGGCGCGGCGGCACCCAGCGCGCCGACCGGACTCACCGCCTCGGTGTTCGACGGCAAGCCGACGCTTTCGTGGACCGCGCCGTCCGGGTCGGTCCAGTTCTACCGGATCTACCGCGACACGGGCACGAACGTCGCCGACCGGTATGACGAGACGGTCACGAACTCGCCCAACTACGTCGATCCGAACCCCGGCTCCACGACCGCCCACAAGTACTGGGTGACCGCGATCGACCAGAACTTCAACGAGTCACCGCCCTCCGCGCCGGTCGTCTCCCCGCCGATCCCATGACCCGCACGCTGCGCCGCGAGGGCGGCTTCACGATGATCGAGCTCCTGCTCGTCTGCGTCACATCGCTGATCATCTTCGGCGCCTCGGTGACCGCCTGGACGAGCATCTACGGCTCGAACCGCGCGCTCGAGCGCCAGCAGGACAACGCCGAGGACGCCCGCGTCGCGCTCGACCGGGCCACCCGCCAGCTGCGCAACCTCGCGAACCCGACGGTCAACGCGATCACCACGATCGACCGCGCGCTGGACTACGACTTCATCTTCCAGACCTCGGACCCCTCCAAGACCTGGGTGCGCTACTGCCTGCAGGACAGCGGCGGCGGCACCTCGCCGGACAACGCGAAGCTGTGGGAGAGCGAGAGCGCGGCGGCGGTCTCGGCGGCGATGCGGGGGGGCGCGACCAAAGCGTGCCCGGGCACCGGCTGGGCCCGCCAGAGCGCCGTGTCCTCGGGCATCACCAACACGGCCGGCGGCATCGACCGCAACGTGTTCGAGTACGAGTGCTCGGTCGCGGCGGCTGCCACCTGCCCGGCCTCCACGGCCGAATACTCCAAGATCGTCAACGTCGGCTTGAGCCTCTGGATCGACGCCGACCGGACGGACCGCGTCTCCGAGCTCGACGTCAGCACGAGCGTCTTCCTCCGCAACCAGAACGAGGGACCGACCGCATCGGCCAGCTGGACGAAGAGCGCCCTGCCGCGGCAGGTGCTGCTCAACGGCTCGGGCTCCACCGATCCCGAGAGCCGCACGCTCGAGTACTTCTGGTTCGAGGACACCGCGCCGACCGCCGCGGCGCTCGCGGCGACCCCGTGCACGGCCACGCCGGCCGGCGTCGACTGGCAGGGCGTGACGTTCCTCAAGCGGTTCGACACCAGCGTCGCCGTCGGCTCGACCAAGAACTTCTACCTGCTCGTGCGTGACCCGGGCTGCCTCACCTCCCTGTCCGCAACGATCCCAGTCACGGTGCCTTCATGACCCACAAGCGCCTCAGCCAGCGAATTGCCGACGAGCAGGGCTGGGTCCTGATCTCGGCGACGATCCTCACGCTGATCATGCTCTCGATCGCGCTCCTCGCCGCGGGCATGATCGACAACGGCACGAAACGCACCCGCGAGCAGCGCGAGCGCGAGTCGGCGCTCAACGTCGACGAAGGCGTGCTATACGCGCAGAGCCTCGTGCTGCAGACCGCGTGGCCGAGCGCCGCGGCGCTCGACCCGGTCACGGGCAACAAGCAGTACTACCCGGGCACCTGCTTCTCGACGGTGGCCGACCGTCGCTGCCCGAACGCGGCGAGCCTGGCGGCAGCCGCGGGCAGCCCGTCGACCGCGATCTTCAGCAACGTCGACCAGCTCAAGAACGTCACCTGGAAGACGCGGATACGCGACAACGGCGGCCCGCTTGCGAACGCCTTCGACCCGAACTTCGCGAACGCATCGCACAGGGGTCGGGTGTACCGGTCCCGGCCGACGTGGTGCCAGTCACGGCATGCACGTACGACGCCAACAAGGACCGCGAGCTGTGGGTGCAGTCGCAGGCGATCGTCCGCGGCAAGCCGCGCAACGTCGTGGCGCGGCTGCGGCTCGAGCAGCTTGCGGAGAGCGTCCCGCGCTCGGCCGTCACCTCGGGCGCCGTGAAGATCACGAACAACGGCAACCACGGCGGCACGCCGATCATCGACGCGACCGGCTCGCAGGTGATCGTCCGCTGCGCCAACCCGGCGCTCAACAGCTGCGCCGACTTCCAGCCCGGCCAGATCAAGCCCGGCGCGCCGCAGAGTGACGGGAGCGCCCCGAACCTGATGTCGCCCGAGCAGCTCCAGCGCTTCAAGCAGCGCGCGATCATCGACGGCAACTACTACGCGGGCTGCCCGACCTCCCCGTTCGACCTGTCGGGAACGGTCGTCTGGGTCGAGGGCTGCGTGAGCCCGCCGAACCTGACGAGCAAGGTTCCCGACCACCGCCTGCGGCGCCGGGCTCCCGGCCGGGCTCGACCCCGACTGCGTGAACTCGAAGACATCGCCCGGACTGCTGATCTGGCACTGCGGCATGGCCGACATGGCCGGCGGCTGGACCTACCGCGGCCTGCTCTACGTCGTCAACAACTCGGACGGCACGTGCGCCGCGCCGGCACCGACAAACAAGCGCGGCGACGGGACCTGCAGCAACTCACCCGCCACCGACGCCCGTGACGCGATCACCACGAACGGCGGCTTCGGGGTCTGGGGCGTCGTCGCGGTCGACGGGCAGGCGTGCCTGAAGCTCGGCTCCAACGGCGTTCAGGTCTCCTACGACGGAAGCATCTTCGACGCCGTCGAGTCATACGGCACCGTCGGCCTCGTGCAGAACACGTGGCGCGAGCTCAACCCGAAGGCCTTCCTCTAAAGGCCGATAGGCAGCCTGCCGATCCCCATACCATGTTCAAGTCACGCCGCCGCCAAGAGAAGACCATCGTGGGTCTCGAGCTGGATCCGAGCCACGTCGCCGCCGCCGAGGTTCACGTGAACGGCCAGATCATGGTCAGCAAGGGCGCGGTCGCAGATCTTCGTCCGGGCGTGCTGCGTGATGGAGAGGTCGTCGACACGGCGGCTCTCAGCGACGTCCTGCGGACCATGTTCGCCGACCATGGCCTCGGCACGAACGTGCGCATCGGCGTCGCCAACCAGCGCATCGTGGTTCGCACCCTCGACCTTCCGCTCGTCAACGACCCCGCCGCGCTCGAAGCCGCCGTGCGGGCCGGAGCCCCGGACCACATCCCGGTCCCGATGGACGAGGCAGTGCTCGACTTCCAGCCGCTCGGCACCGTCGAGACCGCCCAGGGTCCGCGCACGCGCGTCGTGATCGTCGCGGTCCGCCGCGACATGATCGACCGCCTGGTCACCGCCACGAACGACGCCGGGCTCACGCTCGCCGGCATCGACCTCTCGGCGTTCGCCATGGTGCGGGCGCTGCGCCCGGCCGGCACCCAACAGGCCGTGCTCTACATCAACCTTGCCGGCCTCGCCAACGTGGCCGTCGCCAACGACACGGGCTGCCTCTTCACGCGCGCCGCCGCCGGTGGGCTCGACGCCATCGTGCAGACGCTCTCCGAGCGTCGCGGACTCACGATGGAGCATGCTCGCGGCTGGCTGCAGCATGTCGGACTTGCGACCCCGATCGAGGCGGTCGAGGGCGACGCCGAGCTCGTCGCGGCCGTCCGCCAGACGCTCGACGAGGGCGTGCACCAGGTCGCCGACACGGTGCGCAACTCGCTCAACTTCTACCGCATGCAGGACAGCGCGGAGCCGGTCGAGCGAGCCGTCCTCACGGGCCCGGCCGTCGCGATCCCGGGCTTCGCCGAAGAGCTTGCCACGCAGCTGCACCTCCCGGTCGAGTCCGCCCTCGTGGCGACCGACGAGGAGGGCGCGGACTCCGGCCGCCTCACCGTTGCGGCCGGCCTCGCGCTCGGCGACACGCCCTAGCGGGCCGCGCCACAATGATCGGCGTGTCGACCGCTATGGGCGCCTCCGTGGCCGGATTCCTCGGGCTCATGTTCGGCTCCTTCCTCAACGTGCTCGCCTACCGGCTGCCACGCGGGGAGTCGCTGGCGACGCCCGCCTCGCGCTGCCCCGGCTGCGACACCCCGATCAAGCCGTACGACAACGTCCCGGTGCTCTCGTGGCTGCTGCTGCGCGGGCGCTGCCGATCGTGCGGCGAGTCGATCGCGTGGCGCTACCCGCTCGTCGAGCTGTCGACCGCCCTGCTGATGGCCCTCACCGTCGTGGTCCTGGGCACCGGCGAGGAGGTCTGGCTCGGGCTGGCGTTCGTGCTGCTCCTCGTGCCGGTGACCGTGATCGACCTCGATTTCCGGATCATCCCGAACAAGCTGCTGATCGTGGGCACGGTCGCGGCGCTGGTGATCCTCGCGCTCACGCGACCCGGTGACATCCCGGAGCACCTGATAGCCGCGACTGCGGCCGGGGGCTTCCTGCTCGTCGCCGCGATCGCCTACCCGGCCGGGATGGGCATGGGCGACGTCAAGCTGGCGTTCGTCATGGGCCTGTTCCTGGGCCGCGAGGTCGGCGTCGCGATGTTCGCCGGGCTGGTCGCCGGCTCGATCGTCGGGATAGCGATCATGGCGCGCAAGGGCACCGCGGAGGGTCGCAAGACCGCGATTCCGTTCGGTCCCTTCCTGGCTTTCGGCGGCATGGTCGGCCTGCTCGCAGGCGACCCCGTCGTCGAGTGGTACCTGCGCACCTTCGCCTGATCCCCACCCGGAGCGTGCATGGGGTGATCACCCCTCAAGTGCCACTCCGGGGGTGCCGATAAGCGGAGCGTGACCCGCCTCCAGTTCATCCCCTCCACCGTCATCTCATGAGAGCCGTCAACCTTCTCCCGACCGAATTGCGTGGCGCCGCACCTGCGAGCGCCCCGACTCCGCGTCCGGTCCGCGATCGCGTCGAGGGCGTCGGCGCCTACGTCGTGCTCGGGGCTCTCGCCCTCTGCGTCGCGATGCTCGCCGTCTACGTGATGGCGACCAACACCGTCAAGCAGAAGCAGGGCGACCTCACCGCCGTCACGACCGAGGCGACCGTCGCGGCGAAGGCCGCCGCCGAGCTCAAGCCCTACGCCGACTTCGAGGCGATGGCGAACGCGCGGGTCGAGACCGTCCGCGGTCTCGCCGCCGCCCGCTTCGACTGGGAGCAGGCGCTGCGCGACCTTTCCCGCGCCATGCCCGGCGACGTGAAGCTGCAGAGCCTCACGGGCGACATGGGCCTGCCGGGCACCGGCGGCTCGAACGGCGATCCGCTCCGCGGCTCGATCAAGGCGCCCGCGATCAGCCTCGCCGGCTGCGCGACGAGCCAGCCCAGCGTTGCGCGGATGCTCTCACGCCTGCGCGCCGTGGACGGTGTGACCCGCGTCTCGCTCTCGAAGTCCGAGAAGGGCGACGGCGAGTCCGGCAGCGAGAGCGCGTGCGCCGGCGGCAACCCGCCCAACTTCTCCACCGTCGTCTTCTTCGAGCGCTCAGCTGCGCTGGAAGCCTTTGCCCCCGCAGCCGCCGATGCCGCCACGGCATCCACGGTGCCGGTGCCGACCGCCGTCGAGGGCGCCGCTCCGGCTCCCGCGGATGCGGATGCGGAAGCCGGCAGCACGGGCAACTCCGCCGAGGCGGAGTCGGAAGGCGCCACTCCCACCACGAACTCCGGAGCTGATGCCCCGTGACCCGCTCGCCGAAGATCCTGATCCCGGCGCTGCTCGCGGTCGTCGCGGTCGCCGGTTTCTACTTCATGGTCCTCTCGCCCCAGCGCGAGCAGGCCGCCCAGCTCGACACCGACATCGCGGCCAAGCAGGCTGAGGTCGACGCGTCGCGCTCCCAGGCCCAGTCCTACACCAAGGCCCGGGCGAACTACAAGACGAACTACACGACGCTGACCAGGCTCGGCAAGGCCGTCACGGCCGATGACGACGTCCGGTCGCTGCTCGTGCAGATCAACGACGCCGCGCAGAGCTCGAAGGTCGACTTCCACTCGATCAACATCGGTGCGGGCTCATCCGAGCCTGCGCCGGACGGGGAAGCCGCCACCACGGTCGCTCCGCCGCCGGGCACCGTGCCCGTCGGCAGCGCCGGTTTCTCGGCGATGCCGTTCAGCTTCGGCTTCGAAGGCAGCTTCTTCCGCCTGTCGGACTTCCTCGACCGGCTCGAGAACTTCGTGACGGTCACGAACAAGGACATCGACGTCACCGGCCGGCTGCTCCTGCTGGGCAGCATCTCGGTGACACCGCAGCAAGACCTCAAGCACTTGACGGCCCAGATCGGCGCCGCCTCCTACCTGGTTCCCGCGGCAACAGGGCATCGAGGGCGCCACGCCCACGAGCCCCGCCGCCGGAGCGCAGGGCGCAGTTCCGCCCGACGGCGGTACGAGCGTCACACCGACCACCTCCGCGACGATCACTGGAGTCCGATGAGCGCTATCACGAATGTGTGGCGCCAGCTCGTCCAGCGGCGCCTCTGGCCGGTGGCGATCCTGCTGATCGCCGCGCTGGCAGCGGTTCCGCTCGCGCTGGCCCAAGAGCCCGATCCGGCAGTGCCGGGTCCGGCCGTCCCGGCGGCAGACGCCGCCGCGTCCGCCGAGTCCGCCCTGGCGGTCCAGCCGATCGTCGCGCCGGCCACGGCCGCCGACCGGGACAAGCGCCGCAAGGTGCTCGGAGCGCGCAAGAACGTGTTCGGACTGCCCCCGAAGCAGGACGCCGGCTCGGCTGCGGCTCCGAACTCCGACGGCTCGGTCACCGCGCAGGATCCGGTCACCCCGACCACCGATGACGACACGAAGCCCTCCACCGGAGGCGGCACGAGCCCGTCGACCGGAGGCGGAACAACTCCGCCGGCGATCGACCCGACTCCGGATCCCGCGCCGAGGAAATACGCGATGCACGAGCTGACGGTCCGCTTCGGCGACTCCGCCGCCGGCGCCGCGCGCAAGTCGCTCAAGCGCCTGCAGCCGCTACCGTCGGCCGAGAACCCGGTGCTGATCTACCTGGGCGTGCTCAGGGACGGCAAGACCGCTGTCTTCCTCGTCGACCACGGCGTCACCGCCGTCGGCGACGGCGACTGCCGGCCGAGCCCCGAGGAGTGCGAGACGCTCCGCCTGAGGGCCGGTGAGACGGAGTTCCTCGACGTCACCGACGCGTCCGGCGCAGCGACCGGGCAGTACCAGCTCGACCTCGTCAAGATCCACCAGGGCAGCACCGCGTCCGCGTCGCGGGCGCGGGCCAGCTCGAAGGCCGGCCGCCGCCTGCTCAAGGCTCGCGTCTCGAGCGACGGCCCCACGGGCTATCGCTGGGACGCCGCCGCGGGCGCGCTCAAGCGGCGCCCGGGACAGGCGCTCCGCGCGACGTTCGCGGACGCCACAGTCTCGCTGCCGTAGTCCAGGCCGACGTATTCACCGCGCCCGGGAGCCGAGAGGCTGCCGGGCGCTGGTCGTTGTGCCGGGCCGAATAGGCTTGCGGGCGTGTCGCTGCGTCTTGTCACAGCCGGGGAGAGCCATGGCCCCGGGCTCACCTGCATCGTCGAGGGCCTGCCCGCCGGGCTCGAGCTCGACCGCGAGGCGGTCAACCGCGACATGGCGCGCCGCCAGCTCGGCCACGGCCGCGGCGGGCGGATGAAGATCGAGCGCGACACCGCCGAGATCACCGCCGGCGTCCGCCACGGCCGCACGCTCGGCGGGCCTGTCGCGCTCCAGGTCGCCAACCGCGACTACGCGAACTGGGAGGAGCGGATGAGCCCGTGGCCGGTCGAGGCCGACGTGCCCGAGGTGCATCTTCCGCGACCGGGCCACGCCGACCTCGCGGGCGTGTGGAAGTTCGGCTTCTCGGACGTGCGCAACGTGCTCGAGCGCGCGAGCGCGCGCGAGACCGCCGCGCGCGTCGCCGGCGGGGCGCTCGCGAAGGCCCTGCTGCGCGTGCTCGGCGCCGAGGTCGTCTCGCACGTCACGCAGATCGGCTCCGTGCGCGCGCCCGAGCGGACCGACCTGAGCCTCGAGGACTTCGCGGCGGTCGACGAGTCGCCCGTGCGCTGCCTCGACGCCGATGCGAGCGCGGCGATGGTCGAGGAGATCAACGTGTTACGCAAGCGCAACGAGTCGCTGGGCGGCGTCTTCGAGCTGCGCGCGTTCGGGCTCGCGCCCGGGCTCGGCTCGCACGTCTCGTGGGAGGAGCGCCTCGACGGCCGCATCGGCATGGCGCTGCTCTCGATCCAGGCGCTCAAGGGCGTCGGGCTGGGCGACGGGTTCGACCTCGCGGGACGGCCCGGCTCCGAGGCCCACGACGAGATCTTCTACGACGCCGAGCGTGGCTATCACCGCGAGACGAACCGCTCCGGCGGGCTCGAGGGCGGCATGACGACGGGCGAGCCGCTCGTCGTCCGCTGCGCGATGAAGCCGCTGCCGACGCTGACCAAGCCGCTGCGCTCGATCGACATCGCGACCCGCGAGCCGGCGCAGGCCTTGCGCGAGCGGACCGACTCCTGCGTCGTGCCGGCGGCCGGCGTGGTGGGGGAGGCGATGCTCGCGGTCGTGCTGGCGGGTGCGTACCGGCAGAAGTTCGGCGGCGATCACATCGAGGACGTGCAGACGGCCCTCGCCGCCTACGAAGAGCGGATCGGGTGGAAGCGGCGGCGGCCGTAGGCGAGCCCGCGCTCGTCTTCATCGGCTTCATGGGCGCCGGCAAGACGACCGCCGCCCGTGCGGCGGCGGCGGCGCTCGGCGGCCGGGCTGTCGACTCCGACGCGGTCGTCGAGGAGCGTCTCGGCAGGCCGATCCAGGACTACTTCGCGTCCCACGGGGAAGCCGCTTTCCGCGAGCTGGAGGAGGAGGTCGTGTGCGAGCTGCTCGCCACGCCGCCCGGCCCGGCGATCTCGCTCGGCGGCGGGGCGATCGGCTCGGCGCGCGTGCGCGACGCGCTCGAGCATCACATCGTCGTGCTGCTCGACGTCGACCCCGCCGTCGCGTGGCAGCGTGCGGGCGGGCGGCGGCCGCTGGCGCGCGACCGCGAGCGCTTCGAGGCGCTGCACGCCGAGCGCCGCCCGCTCTACGACACGCTCGCGAGCGCCATCCTGACCGACTCCTCGCGCGACGTCGTGCGCCATGCGGTACCCGCGATCACCGCGCTACGGGACAAGCCGGCCGGAACGCGCATGCTGTGGGCGCGCAGCGCCTCGGGCGACTATCCCGTCTACGTCGGCGCGGGCCTGCTGCGGGCACCGCGCGCCGTACCTGGGCGGCCCTTCCTCGTGACCGACGAGAACGTCGGCGCGCTCTACGCCGAGCGCGTGGGGGAGGTCGCCGCGACGATCGCGGTCCCCCCGGGCGAGGCGGCGAAGTCATGGGACCAGGCCGGGCGCGTGCTGCGCGGGCTCGCCGCCGCGGGGATGGCGCACGACGACCACGTGGTCGCCCTGGGCGGCGGCGTCGTCGGCGACGTCGCGGGCTTCTGCGCTGCGACCTACCAGCGCGGGGTCCCGGTCGTGCAGCTGCCGACGACCCTGGTCGCGCAGGTCGACTCGGCCTACGGCGGCAAGACCGGCGTCGACCTGCCCGAGGGCAAGAACTACGCCGGCGCCTACCACCAGCCCGCCGCAGTCTTCGCCGACCCGTCCGTGCTCGCGACGCTCCCGCCGGAGGAGCTGGCTGCCGGCTGGGCCGAGGTGATCAAGACCGCCCTGATCGCAGGCGACCCGCTGTGGGAGCAGGTCCGGCGCGGCGAGCCCGGGATCGATGCCGACCTGATCGTCGCCTGCGCGCGCACAAAGCTCGCGGTCGTCGCGCGTGACGAGCGCGACGCGGGCCGCCGCCAGGTCCTCAACCTCGGGCACACCGTCGGGCACGCGATCGAGACCGCGACCGAATACCGGCGCTACCGCCACGGCGAGGCCGTCGGCCTCGGCCTGCTCGCCGCGCTCTCGCTGTCGGACCAGCCGGCGCTCCGCGCCGAGGTCGCCGCGCTGCTCGCGGGGCACGGCCTGCCGGTCGAGCTCGACCCGGCGGTCGACCGCGTGACCGTGCTCGGCGCGCTGCAGGGCGACAAGAAGCGCCGCGGCGGGCGGGTCGGCTTCGTGCTCGTAGAGGCGCCCGGCGACGTGCGCCCCGGACGCGCCGTGCGCGACGACGATCTCGTCCGTGCTCTGGAAGAGTTGGGTGCCTGATGCGCAACCGCGTGGCCGTCATGCACGGCGTCAACCTCGATGCGCTCGACCGCCGCCCGGCCGCGCACTACGGCGGGCTCAGCTTCGCCCGGCTCGAGACGCGGATCGAGCAGTTCGCCAAGGAGCTCGGGCTCGAGGCGCGCTTCTTCCACACGAATCACGAGGGCGAGTACGTCGAGGAGCTGCACAAGGCCCCCGACTACGCCGACGCGCTGCTGCTGAATCCCGGCGCCTGGACGCACTACGCATGGTCGCTGCGCGACGCCGTCGAGATCGCAGGCCTGCCGGCCGTCGAGGTGCACCTCTCCGACGTCCGCAACCGCGAGCCGTTCCGCGCGTTGTCGGTGCTCGAGGAAGTCTGTGTCGCCAGCGTCAGCGGCCAGGGGGTCGACGGCTATCGAGCCGCGCTGGAGCGCCTGAAGGAGGCGCTGTGAGCCGTGCCGATCGCGTAGCCGCGCGGCTCGCCGAGCGCGAGCTCGACCTGCTGCTCGTGACCGACATGGTCAACGTGCGCTACCTCACGGGCTTCTCCGGCACGAACGGCCTGGCGATCGTGGGCCTCGACACGCGGCGCTTCCTGACCGACTTCCGCTATCTCGAGCGCGGCCGGGCGGAGGTCAGCGGCTTCGATCTCCAGCCCGCGCCGAGGGAGCTGCGTGCCGCGCTCGGCGAGGGCTGGCCGGCCGGCGAGCTGCGCGTCGGGTTCGAGGACCAGCACGTCTCCGTGCGCCGCCACGCCGAGCTGCGCGAGACGATGCCCGACCGGATCGAGCTGATCGCGGCCGGCGGCCTGGTCGAGGCGGAGCGTGCGGTGAAGGAGCCCGCGGAGATCGCCGCGATCCGCGCGGGCGCCACGCTCGTGGACGAGATCTACGAGTGGGTGGCGGAGCGCGGGCTGGTCGGGAGGACCGAGCGCGAGGTCGCGCTCGCGCTCGAGCAGGAGATGCGGGTCCGTGGCGCCGACGGCCCCGCCTTCCCGTCGATCGTCGCCGCGGCGGAGAACGGGGCGCTGCCGCACGCGGTCCCGCGCGACGTCGCGATCCCGCCGGACTCGCTGGTCACGCTGGACATCGGCGCGCGCATCGACGGCTACTGCTCCGACTGCACTCGGACCTGGGCCACCGGGGAGCTCGAGGACGACCTGTCGGAGCTCTACGCGACCGTGCTGCACGCGCAGGAGACGGCGCTCGCGGCGGTCCGGCCGGGACCCGAGGGCCGCGAGGTCGACGCGATCGCGCGCGACCTCATCACCGCCGCCGGGCATGGCGACCACTTCGGCCACGGCCTCGGCCACGGCGTCGGGCTGGATGTCCACGAGGCGCCGCGGCTCGCGCGGACCGCCGAGGCCCGGCTCGAGGCGGGGAACGTGGTCACGGTCGAGCCCGGCATCTACCTGCCGGGCCGCGGCGGGGCGCGGATCGAGGACCTGGTCGTGGTGACCGCGGAGGGTCACGAGGTGCTCTCGGCGACGGCCAAGTCGCCTAGGGTCGTCGCCTGATAGGTCCATCCGCGCTCAAGCCTCGGACGGCACCCGCCGATATCGGGCGAGATGGAACTTCGAGCCCGCATCCTCCCCCTTCCTCGCCGCGCCGCCTGGCTGGCCGCGCTGGTCGCCCTCGCCGCCACCGCCTTCGCGGTCATCGTCGCCCCCGCGCAAGCCGCGGCGAAGAAGAAGGCGCCCGTGATCACGAGCGTCTCGCCGATGGACGTCGGCGTTGGCGAGCAGCTCACGATCCGTGGCCGTCACTTCCGCATCGGCCGTGACAAGAACACCGTCGTCTTCAAGCGCGACGGTGCCCGCGCCGTCTTCACAAAGGCTGCCGTCGGCACGCGCAAGATGCTGCGCCTGACCGTGCCCGATTCGCTGCAGGAGTTCTTCTCGCTCAACGCCGGCACCCCGCTGCCGACGAAGTTCCGCCTGCGTGTGCTCGCCAAGAAGTTCGGCAAGCGCTTCACCCGGGACAGGCTCTCACCGATCGTCTCCGCGGCTCGCCCGCCCGAGGCGCAGACGCCTGTCGCCGCCCTGCCCAAGGGTGACTGCGACGGCGACGGCGCCAAGAACGAGGCCGACGGCGACGACGACAACGACGGCCTCGCCGACGACGTCGAGCTGTCCCTCTCGCTCGACCCGTGCATCGCCGACACCGACGGCGACGGCGTGCTCGACAAGTGGGAGTTCGACTGCGACCGCAACGGCGTCCTGAACCGTGACGAGGACGACGACGACAAGGACCTGCTCTCCGACGCGAGCGAGACCGCGATCGGGACCAACCCGTGCGCGCTCGACTCGGACGGCGACGGCGTCGAGGACGGCTTCGAGTACCAGTCCGCGAAGGACCTCAACGACGACGAGCACCAGGATCCCAACCAGATCCTGCCCTACCCCGGCAAGCGGCCGTACCCGAACCCGCTGTTCGCCGACTCGGAGCTCGACTACGACGGCGACAGCCTCAGGCTGGCCGACGAGCAGGCGCTGTGGAAGTACACCTACGAGGGCAACCACACGGCGACCCGCACGCTGTCACCGATGAGCTATTCGGACGGCATGCAGTACACGCTCTCCCGCTACGTCAGCGACACCAACCACCGTCGCGTGCCGTCGCAGCCGTTCAGCACGTACACGATGCAGCAGCAGTTCCTCGACTGGGCGTCGGCGAACGGCTACCGCAACGTGCATTTGGCCGCCGGCAAGGTCTTCGACGCCCCGGTCGGTGCGATCAACGGCCTCTACGAGATCCGTGACATCGACCTCAGCGGCTCGGTCGAGTCCGACGAGACCAACCCCGCCGACTACGACGGCGACGGATTCGTCGGCGACGCCGAGCGCGACGAGGACGCCGACGGCCTCAGCAACTACGTCGAGGTGCGCGGCCCGCTGCGCTCCGCCTACTGGTCCTCTTGCTACGACTACGAAGGGCCATACAGCATCACGTACGGCGACACCGTGGCCTACGACTCCGACTCCGACGGCGACGGCGTGCGCGACGGCGCGGACGACCAGGACCATGACGACCTGCCCAACCTCATGGAGCTGAGCCGCATGGCGATCTCCGGGTTCGACGACAGGGAGGCCGGCGTCACGTGCAAGGTCGCCTCCGAACTGCTCATCCCGGAGGACCTCGACGGTGACGGCCAGCCTGACTCCCAGGTGTTCAACCACCCGGACGCGTACGGCCAGGTGAACCCGTTCAACCCGTGCCTCCCGTTCAAGGACGCCCGCACCTGCCCGGACTTCCAGGAGTTCGGTGCCGACGCCTACGCGCCGTTCGACCTCTCGGTCAGCTGGACCGCGACCCAGTAGCACCGCGATCCCCTGTAGCACCTGCCGTCCGGAGCCCGCCTTGTGCGGGCTCCGGTCGTTAAGCCCTTCGCGCGGGCTACGCTTCGCTCCCCCCATGCCGCCGGATGGATCCATGCCAGAGCTGCGCGCCTCGGACGCTGACCGCGATGCGGCGTGCGAGCGCCTGCGGCTCGCCGCGGTGGAGGGCCGCCTCGACCCGGCCGAGCTCGACGAGCGCATGTCGGCCGCCTACTCCGCGCGCTGGTGCTCGGAGCTCAGGGAGCTGACCGCGGACGTCACCGTGCCGCCCGCGCTGCCGCAAACGGCCGGCCGGCCGGTGTTCGTCCGCGCGGCTCCCGGCACGAACGGGCTCGCGATCGCGTCGCTCGTCGTCGGCCTGCTGTGGATGTGGTGGATCGGCTCGGTCCTCGCGGTCGTCTTCGGCCACGTCGCGCTGAGGCAGATCGCGCGCTCGGAGACCGGCCAGGGCGGCCGCGGCCTGGCGATCGCCGGCCTCGTGCTCGGCTACATCGGCCTCGCGACACTGCTGGCGGCGATCATCGCCGTGGCGCTGGACTGACTCGCGTGCTCACCTCGGCGACCGTGCAGGCGTGGCTCGACTCCTACGTCGAGGCGTGGCGGACCTACGACCGCGAGGCGATCGGCGAGCTCTTCAGCGCCGGCGCGGTCTACTCGTACCACCCGTACGACAAGGAGCCGCTGCGGGGTCGCGAGGCGATCGTCGCCGACTGGCTCGACGAGCCCGACGAGCCCGGCAGCTGGGAGGCGAGCTATCGCGCGCTGCTGATCGACGGCGACAGGGCGGTCGCGACCGGCGAGAGCCGCTATGCGAAGGGCAGGGCGTTCTCCAACCTCTTCGTGCTGCGCTTCGACGAGGAAGGGCGCTGCACGGAGTTCGTCGAGTGGTTCATGGAGCAGCCGCAGGGGCAGCGCTAGCCGCGCGCGCTGTCTCGTATTCGTCCCTCGCCGGCAGATCCACGCCGCATGCCGCGGCCGCTTCGTAGCTGCGTCCCGCCGCGGCGAAGTCCATCCAGGTCGCCTTGAGCTTTTCGGCCCGCATGCCTGCGACCACCTGCGCCGCGTCTCGCGCTTGCCCGCCGAGAGTCTGCGACCCCGTGCCGAACGCCATCTCGATGTTCTGGCGCGCGCCCTTCGCCGTCGTGGCGAGCTCGATCTTCGCGAACTGCTCGACCAAGCCTCGGAACAGCTCGATCTGAACGACCTTCGACGACGCGGGGCTCGGGATGCCGTACAAGCGCTCGATCTCGCTGTTGATCCGGCTGGCCGGAAGGTCGATGAACGGCTTCACGAGCTCGTACTCGCCGTCGTCCAGTTCCGTGCGCGCCTTGCACTTGGGGTAGACCGTGTCGAGCTGTGCCGGCAGCCAGGACTGCGCCTCGCTGGTCATGATCGTGCCGGCGTCCAGGAGCTCCAGCTTGATCGTGGCGATCGCCTGCTTGAGCGCGTCGACGTCGTCGCTGTTGGACGCGGCGCTCTTGGCCTCCTTCCTGATCCGGTCGGTGACCTGTCTGCCCGCCTGCGAGGCGATCGACTTGAACGCGGCGCTCGCGATCTGGCTGCTCAGCTGGCCGACGACCACCGCCAGCCCGGCGCCGACGAGTGCCTCCGCGAACTGCTCGCCTGTGATCTCGCCCGCGATGGCCTCGACCCTTTCCTCGGCGAAGAAGCCGAAGTGCTCGACTGCCTGGAGGACGAGAACGCCGTAGTTGACGGCGTTCTCGTTCAGCCGGTTCTCGACGAAGAGCATCCGTTCTTCAACGCCGTCGAACCAGGCGTCGCCGTGGATCGTCTCGTCCTCGAACGTGACGTCGGACCGCTTCTTCGGGGACCGCGCGACGACCGCCTCGCTGAAGGCGCGGTTCCCGATCGCCGAGGCCAGCCACCGCTGTCCCTCCGGCGAAGCCGGCGGAACGAACGGCGCCGGCTCGGGCTGCTGTTCGCGGGAGCGCGTCGCGCGAGTGTCGGGGTGGCTCATGTGACGTCCAGACGGCCACCTGAGAGCTGCGCGTCCGTCGCCACGACTGCCTGCCCCAAAGGCTGGACCATGGGGCACCGGCGGCTGAGCGCAGGCCGCCACTACCCTGCTAGCTGCAGATGATCTCCACGAACCAGTTCTGTAGCGGTCGAAGATGCACATCACAGCGTAGCGCTCGCTGGTGTCTGCTGCGGCGCGTACGTGGCGCGTGGCGAACCTGCGATGAAGCAACACCTCGTCATCAACGAGCAGGGTGGCGACGGCGGCTGGGAGCCGATCGCTCGACGTGGAGGGCGTATTCACTCTGGGTAGCACGCACACGGACGCAGGCCGCCTTTCGGCCTGAGCCGTTCCGGGCACCAACGGCCTCGTTGGCCTAGCCTCCGCAGCAGCGCTTGTACTTCAGACCCGAGCCGCACCAGCAGCGTGCCCGAGGCAGATCACGAGACCGGCATCACCCGGACGCTCCCGCCGAAGCTCCGCGAAGAGCGCCTCGCCCTCGTGCACGTGTCCCGCCTCGAGCAGGTACCAAGCGAGCATCTCGCGCGCCACCCACCGATCGCTGCAGCCCGACGCGATCGCCTTCCGCTCCAGTCGGACCGCCGCACCGAGATCCTTCGCGTCGGCCGCGCCGCTCGCCAGCTCGCCGTAGCAGTCGCCTAGGACACGCGGTGGCGCCGTGGCCTCGTCCGCGAGAAGATCGAGCGCTCGTTCGGCCTCTTCAACCGTCGATGACACGACGTAGGGCCGCAACAGCTCCTCGATATTCGACACCGACGCGATGGTAGACCGCGACCCGGCGCCTGCGCGGCTTCAGCCGCTTGTCGCGGGCGTGACGTCTCGGCGCGTCAACGGTGGCCCGGTAGCCGGCTCGTGCAGGCCGTAGAGCACGAGCGGGTCCAGATCGACTTCGCCAGGCCACTCGATCGTCCCGGTCTCCGCATTGACTCGGACGTCGCAGAAACGGTCGCGATCGTCGCGCATGGGCGCGAAGACGCCGCCTCGCTCGAGCACCGGACCGAGGTCGACGTCCTTGACGGACCCGTCGGAGAACCACAAGCGAACCCAGCGGTCGTCGAGCGGCCGGACGTCGGTGATGTCGATCAGCTCGTTCATGAGAGCGGTGAGATCCATTCGAGCGGCTCGTGCGCCTGCGCCCGTTGCCAGTCCACCTCGAGCTCCGCGCGCCGCTCCTCGACCCATTCTCGCACCAGCCTCAGGGCACGTGGCGGCAGCGAGCCGGCGTACACATCACCCGTCGCGATCACGATGAGCGCGATGTCGCCGCCGTAGCGCGCGTGGAAGTGCGGCGGCGGATGATCGCCGAAGTACATCTCGATGACGATCCCGTAAAACGCGCTGATCCGCGGCACGAACGGATCGTGCCGGGTGCCTCGGACCGAACCCGGCCCGCCTCGTCGCCGACATCAGATCCCATCCAAGCGACGCTCCAGTCGCGCCACGATCGTCTCGAGGTCCGCTCGGCTGGCGCGAGCAACCGGCGCAGCCAGAACCCGCGACTGTCGATTGGCAGACGCCCTTAGTTGCGCGACAACCTCCGCGCAATGCGGAAGTGCGCAGGTTGACGGCTGGGTTGCATGCGGGCCTCAGGAGGCCGGATCGAAGCGGTATGCCGTCTGGGTCGGGGTGAGGCGGCCGGTCCGCGGAAGGTGGAATCCGGCGACCAGGAGCTGCTCCTGGCTCGCGCGTGCCAGCAGCTGTGCGCGCGTGTTGACGGTGAGTTCGGCGTCGACGTCGAGGGGCGAGGTCCAGGTGGGGTGCTCGAACTGCAGCTCGTGGATCACCGCGTCGGCGAGGTACAGCAGCGGGTCGCCGCCGTTGTTGAGCTCGACGACGATGTGTCCTGGCGTATGCCCCGGAGCGTGGCGCACGCCGACGCCGGGCGCGACCTGTGTGTCGCCGTCGATGAGCTCGAGCACGCTCGCGCGTTCGAGCAGGCTCAGCGCGGCGCGCGCGACGTCGATGAGCAGAGGAGCGAGGTCCGGTGGCAGGTGCGTGTGTGGGTTCTGTTCCATCCAGAAGCCCCACTCGGCGCGCCCGAGGTGGTGACGCGCGCGTGGGAAGGTGGGGTTGTCGCCGGCGATCAGGCCGCCGACGTGGTCGCCGTGGGCGTGGGTGACGATGACGTCGTCGATGTCGCCGGGCTCGACGCCGAGCGCCGCGAGCGCGCTCAAGAGCCGCCCCGCGGGCGCCTGCATCGTGGCGGCTGTGGCTCCGAGCCCGCCGTCGACGAGCACGAGCCGTCCTGCGGTGCGCGCGAGCAGCGAGTTGAAGGGTGTCGTGACGGGCCCGGCGACGCCTGCTGCGTCGAGCTGGCCGGATCCCGCGCCGGCGAAGATCAGCTCGCGCGGGTAGGTCATCGCGCCGTCGCTCACCAGCTGCCATTCGATCGGTCCGGCCGCCTGCATCTCCATCACCTCCGTCTGCCGCTGTCGGCGACCGTACCGGGTTCCCGCGGGGCGGCAATCGGGGCGATGCCCTCGTCTTCATCGCCCGGTGGCGTGATCGGTCGCGTCGTCGTCGGCGAGCGCAGGCGCGGCCATCGATCGCAGCTCGCGGCGTGAGTGGACGCCGAGCTTGAAGAACACGTGGGAGAGATGCCGCTCGACCGTCTTGATGCTCACGAACATCGCCTCGGCGATCTCCCGGTTGGTGTAGCCGCGCGCGGCAAGGTTCGCGGCCTGCTGCTCGGTGAGCGTGAGCTCGGCGGGCCCCGGCGCCCGCCCGCCGATGCGGGTCATCGCCTCTCGCGCCGTGTGCTCCCAGCGATCGGCGCCGAGCCCGTTGAAGATCACCGCCGCTGCGGTCAGCGTGTCGCGGGCCGCGCGCTTCTTGCGCAGCCGGCGCTGAACCCCGCCGAGCACGAGCAGCGTCCTGGCGTACTCGAACCGCTGACCGAGCCCGTCGAAGCCGTGCGCAGCTTCACCTAGCAGGCGCTCGGCCTCGGCCAACTCGCCGCTCGCCGCGCGCAGCAGCGCGCGGGCCCGGGCGGCTGCTGCGGCCGCCCAGGGCCGTTCCCCGCTGCGCCCGCGCGCCTCGAGCCGCGCCACCAGGCGCTCGGCCTCGTCGAGGGCGCCGGCGCCGACGAGCGCCTCCGCGGCGTCGTGTTCGAAGCGCAGGATCCCTGGCTCTCCGTAGCCGGCCGTCTGCGTCATCGCGACGGCACGCGTGAGGTGCGTGACCGCGCCGTGCGGGTCATCGAGCGAGAGCTGCAGGAACCCCAGGACGGCTAGGCAGCGGATCACGGCGCGCTGGTTGCCGCTGCGCTCGGCGATCTCGGCCGCCGCGGTGGCCGCGCGGCGCGCGCTCTCCGGGTTTCCGGTGTGGGCCTGGGTGAGGGCGTCAAGGTACAGCGCAAGCTCCTCGTCCTGGCCGGCGTGCATCGCCGCCGACCGGATGCGGTCGGCGTAGTCGGCGGCGACGGCGAAGTTCCCCAGCCAGCACTCAAGCTCACCGAGCTGGAATAGGAAGAGCGGCAGCCAGCGCTCCTCATGGCGTTCGCGAGCACTCTCGTACAGCCCCTCCAGCCGCCGGCGTGCGTCCTGCAACCGATCGGTCCACTTCAGGAGCACCGCCCACAGGAACTCCGGCGGCAGCGCGGTCTCGGGATCACCCTCGCCGCCGATCGCCATCGCGCGCCGAAGGTGGTCCGTGCGCGCGCCCTCGCCGAGCAGGAAGTCGGCCATCGCGACGTTCGTCAGCGCGGCCACCAGCGGCCCCGTCGTGCCCAGCCGCTCGGCGAGCTGGAGGGCCGCGCGGGCGCTGGCCTGGCCGCGGCGGAGCTCGCCCGCCTGCACGAGCACAGTCGAGGCGTCCGTGAGGATGAGCACCCGCAGCGCCGGGTCCTCCGCGTCCGCCAGCGCGCCTTCCAGCAGCGTGACGAGCATGCGGTGGTCCCCGGCGCACCACCCCGCCTTGGCGTTCGCGTGGATCGCGCGCGCCCGCAGGTTCCCCGGGCCGGCGCGCGCGATGACGTCGTCGAGCAGCCTGCGCGCCTGCTCCGGATCGCCCGCCAAGGCGTGGTACTCGCCCGCCGCGAGGAGCCGCTCGAGGCCCTCGCGCTCGCGCGCGGGCGGCGTCAGCCGCGCCGCCTCCCTGGCCAGGATCGCCGCGGTATCGGGCGCGGCCCGCGACCGGGCGCGCCGCGCGGCCTCGTCGAGGATCGCCGCGACACGCGCGTCGGGGCGCACCGTGCCCAGCGCCAGATGGCGCGCCCGCCGCTCGCCGTCGCCCACGATCTCGGCCAGCCGACGGTGGACCTGTCGCCGCGCCGCGAGCGGCGCCTCGGCCGAGACCGCCGAGGCCAGCAGCGGATGCGCGAAGCGCACGTGACGGCCCTCGACGTGCACAACGCCGGCCTCCACCGCTGCCTCGACGTCGGCGTCGGCGTCCGGCGTCGCCGCGCGCAGCAGCTCGAGGTCGGGGTCGGCGAGCGACGCGGCGACCAGCAGGGTCGAGCGCACGCCGGCGGGAAGCCTCGCGAGCCGATCGGCGACGAGATCCCTCAGGGATGCCGGCACGGGAAGCGGCTCGCCGGCGGCGGCCGGATGGCGCTCGAGGGCTCGCGCGATCTCCAGCGCGAAGAACGGGTTGCCGCCCGACGCCACGTCAACCTCCAACAGCCGCGCGCGCGGCAGCGCGACGCCCAGCCGCAGGTGAACCATCCGCCCGAGCGCCTCGGTGGTCATCGGACCGAGGTCGACCGTCTCCAGCCGCTCTCCCCCCAGCGCGCGGTCCAGGCCCAGCGGCACCACCTCCTCGCCACCGCGGAGGGTGACGACGAGGGCGACCGGCAGGTCGGCCAGACGCCGGCTGACATACGACAGCACGCGCTGCGACGCCGCGTCGAGCCACTGCGCATCGTCGACGGCCAGCACGAGCGCCCCGCCGCGCTCGGTGAGCCGGGAAACGACCGCCAATGCGGCCGCCGCCACGGCCCGTTGGTCGGGCGGCGCGCCCGCCGGGTCGCTCAGCGACAGCGCCACCTCCAACGCCCGGCGTTGCGGGGCCGGCAGCGCGCCGCCCGCCTCCGCTAGCACCGGCTGCAGGAGATCGCCGAGCGCCGCGTAGGCGAGCCGTATCTCCAGCTCGCCCGGCGCGCACCGCAGGATGCGCATCGACCGGGCCGAGGCCATGGCCAGCACGGCACGCCAGATCGTCGTCTTGCCGATGCCCGCCTCGCCGCGAACCACCAGCGCCCGTGGCCCGTCCGCGACGACCGCATCCAGCACTCGGGGCAGATCGCTGAGCTCGCGCTCGCGTCCAACCACCCCCGGCGCCATCACATTGCGCACGCTGGCGCGAGTCTACGCCCGAAGCTGCCACCTCGAGCGGCGCAAAGTGAGGGCGTCACCCCGATTCCGCGGCGCGGCGGCAAGCGTACCGTCGGGCCATCGCCGTTCAAAGCACGTCGAAGAGGCCTCAGCTATGCACGCAGCTCTCTCGCAACGACTTCTCCATGCGCAGGACCCGCCCGAGGACGCGCAGGCGCGCGTGCGTGTCGCCGCGCGTGACCTCAGCCGCCGCTACGGCGCCGGTGACACGGCCGTGCACGCCCTGCGCGGCGTCTCGGTTACGGTCGCCGAGGGCGAGCTGACCGCGGTCATGGGCCCGTCGGGCTCGGGCAAGTCGACGCTCATGCATCTCCTGGCGGGGCTGGACCGCCCGACCGCGGGCGAGGTCTGGATCGACGGGACCGCGATCGGCCGCCTCGGCGACGCCGAGCTCACCCAGCTGCGCCGCGAGCACATCGGCTTCGTCTTTCAGTTCTTCAACCTGCTCCCGATGCTGACCGCCGAGGAGAACATCCTCCTCCCGCTCCAGCTCGGCGGGCGCAAGCCCGAGCGGGCGTGGGTCGAGGAGCTGATCGACAAGGTCGGGCTCGGAGACCGGCGAGCGCACAGGCCGTCCGAGCTGTCCGGTGGCCAGCAGCAGCGCGTCGCGCTCGCCCGCGCGCTCGTCTCGAAGCCGACGGTCGTCTTCGCGGACGAGCCGACGGGCAACCTCGACTCGACGACGAGCGGCGAGGTTCTCGAACTGCTGCGCGACTCCGTCGCGCGCTACCGCCAGACGACCGTGATGGTCACGCACGACGCGACCGCGGCCGCGATCGCCGACCGCATCCTCTTCCTCGCCGACGGCCGCATCGTCAAGGACCTCGGCCGCTCGAGCGCGCGCGACGTGCTCGCCGCGATGGAGGAGGTGAGCGCCCGATGATCCGCGTCGCGCTCAAGGGCCTCGCGGGCCGCAGGCTGCGCACGGCACTGACCGCGCTGGCGATCGTCCTCGGCGTCGCGATGGTCAGCGGAACCTACGCCCTCACCGACCGGATGGACAGGGCGGTCGACGCGCTCTTCACCGGCGCCTACACGGGCGCGGACGCCGTCATCTCGGGCAAGACCGTTGTCGAGACGTCGGCGAACGGGGACGCGACCGTGCCGGCCGCGCTGCTCGACCGGGTCGCGGCGCTGCCCCAGGTCGAGGCCGCCTCAGGCGGCATCGTCGACACCGCCAGGCTCGTCGACCGCAGCGGCAAGCCGCTCTCGACGCGCGACGCCGCGATCGGCGTCAGCGTCGATCGCACGTCCGAGCGCGCGCCGGTTCGACCCGCTGCGGCTGACCGCTGGCCGCTGGCCGGTGGGGTCGACGGAGACGGCGGTCGACGCCGGCACCGCCCAGAAGCACGACCTGGCCGTCGGCGACCGGATCGGCGTCGCCACGCGCGGCCCGGTCCGGCGGTTCACGATTACCGGCGTCGCGAAGTTCACCGGCCTGAACTCGACCGGCAAGCTGACGCTCGCGATCTTCGACGTCCCGACCGCGCAGGCGCTCTTTCAGAAGACCGGCCGGCTCGACGAGATCTGGGCGGCGGGGAAGGACGGCGTTTCGCCCGAAAGGCTCGTGCGCACGCTCCAGCCGCTCGCGCCCGCCGGCGGCGAAGTTGCCACCGGCGCGGCCAAAGTGAAGGCCGAGGCCAAGGGCAGCGACAAGCAGGTCGCGATCATCCAGAAGCTGCTGCTCGCGTTCGGCGCCATCGCGCTCTTCGTCGGCGCCCTCGTCATCTTCAACACGTTCTCGATCACGATCGCGCAGCGCATGCGCGAGCTCGCGACCCTGCGCACGCTCGGGGCGTCGCGCCGCCAGGTCCTGGCCTCGGTCATCCTCGAGTCGACCGTCATCGGCATCCTGGGCTCCGTCATCGGCCTGTTCCTCGGCCTCGGGCTCGACCGGGGCCTGGCCGCATTGGCGGCCGCCGCGGGCAGCGAGCTCCCGGACAGCGGCGCGGTGCTCGCCACGCGCACCGTCGTGGTCTGCCTGCTCGCCGGCGTCCTGATCACGCTCATCGCTGGGCTCGTCCCGGCCCTGCGCGCGACGCGCGTGCCGCCGATCGCCGCCGTGCGCGAGGGGGCGACACTGCCGAAGTCGCCGCTCGCACGGTACACGCGGCAGATCGCGGCGGCCGTGATCGCGCTCGGCGCGGGCGTCATCTCGGTCGGCCTGTTCGCCGACGGCCTTGGCGTGCAGGAGATCCTCGCCCTGCTCGCGCTCGGCTGCCTGCTGCTGTTCCTGGGCGTGGCGATGATCTCGTCGAGCGCTCGTCAAACCGCTTGCCGCGATCGTCGGCTGGCCCGCTCAGCGGCTGGCCGGCGCGCCCGGCCGGCTGGCGCGCGAGAACTCGCTGCGCAATCCCAGCCGGACAGCGGTCACCGCCGCCGCGCTGATGATCTACCTGGCGCTCGTCACCTTCGTGGCGGTGCTCGGCCAGGGCATGCGCAGCTCGGTCGCCGACGGTGTCGATCGGATCGTGGCCGCCGACTATGTCGTGACCGCCGACGACAACGTCAGCCCACTCCCGCCCGCCGTCGGCGAGGCGCTCGCGGCGTTGCCGGGAGCCGGGACGCTCAGCAGTGTCCGGCGGGACTCGGCGAGCGCGTTCGGATCCGACCAGTCAGTCGACGGGCTCGACCCGGCCACGATCGGCGACGCCGTCCGGCTCGACTGGGACGCCGGCTCGCCGGCGACCCTCGCGCAGCTCGGCGCCGACGGCGCCGTGCTCCAGCGCGAGTTCGCGACCGACCACGATCTGCGCATCGGCAGCCGCTTCTCGATCGAGAGCGCCCAGGGGCGCAAGCTCGAGCTCACGGTCAGGGGGATCTACACGCCGCCCGGCGTCGACGCGATCCTCGCCCCGATCGGCATCGCGCGCGAAACGTTCGACGCCTCCTTCGAGCGGCCGCAGGACGCCTACACCTTCCTCAACGCGAGCCGCAGCGACGCGACCGCGCGGGCGCTCGAAGCAGCGCTTCGGGGCTTCCCAGAGGCCGAGCTGCTGTCGAGGAGCGAGTTCCGCGACGCCCGCGCGAAGCCGATCCGGACGGCGCTGATCGTGGTCTACGCCCTGCTCGCGATGACCGCGATCGTAAGCCTGCTCGGGATGGTCAACACCCTCGTCCTCTCGGTGTTCGAGCGAACGCGCGAACTCGGGATGCTGCGCGCCGTCGGGATGACCCGCCGGCAGCTCCGGCGGATGATCCGCCACGAGAGCGTCATCACCGCCCTCATCGGCGCCGCGCTCGGGCTTCCGCTCGGCATCGCGCTGGCCGCCCTCGTGACCCAGGCGCTCTCCGACCTGGGCATCGCGTTCGCCCTCCCGGGGACGGCCCTCGCCCTGTTCGCCCTCACCGCAATCCTCGCCGGCCTCCTCGCGGCGTTCTTCCCAGCCCGCCGGGCCGCACGCCTGAACGTGCTCGACGCCCTGCACTACGAATGACTCGGAGCCACCATGCGACGTCCATCCCGCCAGCTCACGCTGACCCTGCTGACCGCCCTCGCGGTGCTCGTCGCCGTGCCGGTGGCGCCGGCGACCGCCGCGCCAGAGCGGGCGGCGGAGCGCGAGGCGAAGCTCCAGCGCGCCGTTGACCGGGTCGTCGCCGCCGGTGTCCCTGGAGCGGTGTTGCTCGTCCGCGAGCGCGGCCGGACGACCCGCCTCACCAGCGGTCATGGCAACCTCAAACCCAAGACGCCGATGCGCGCGGGCGACCGCTTCCGCGTCGGGAGCGTCACCAAGACCTTCGTCGCCACGGTCGTGCTCCAGCTCGTCGGCGAGGGCAGGCTCGGGCTCGAGGACAGCGTGGAGCGCTGGCTGCCCGGGGTCGTCCCGAACGGGGCGGGCATCACCGTGCGCCAGCTGCTCAACCACACCAGCGGACTGTTCGCCTACGGCGGCGACTCCGACTTCGTCATGGAGGCGACCCGCAATCCCCTCAGAGTGTGGACTCCGCGCGAGATCGTCGCGATCGCCACGGCGCACCCGCCCAACTTCGCCCCGGGCGAGGCCTGGTCGTACTCCGACACCAATTACTTCGTCCTCGGGCTGATCGTCGAAACCGCGACGGGACGCACGCTCGCGAGCGAGCTTGGCCGCCGGATCATCGCACCCCTGCGCCTGCGGGCGACAAGCCTCCCCAGCGCTCCCCGCATCGCCGGACGGCACGCGCACGGGTACTTCCTCCAGCCGCTCCAGGACGTCTCCGTCGGGAGCCCGTCGTTCGATTGGGCCGCGGGCGGGCTCGTCTCGAACGCCCGCGACCTCGCCGGCTTCTTCCGCGCCCTGCTCGGCGGGCGACTCGTTCGCCCGGAGCTCCTGCGGCTCATGCGAACAACGGTCGCGGCCCCGCTGCTCGGGCGCGGCTACGCGTACGGGCTCGGCCTGCAGAAGGTGCCCGCGCCGTGCGGCGCCCTCTGGGGCCACACGGGCGCCAGTCCCGGCTACGACACGCACGCCCTCAACGGCCCGCGCGGCACGCGGCAGGTCGTCGTTCTCGTCAACGCGACCAGCACGCTCTCGCCTGCCGGGTTCTTCGGCCTCCCGACGCGCGCGGGCCGTGCTGTCGACCGGCTGATCACGACGGCCTACTGCGATTGAGGAAGGAACCCGCGATGCGGAAGGTCCCGACCCTCGGCCTGATCGTCGTCGGCGCGGCCCTGGCCGTGTCGGCGAGCGCACAGCCCCAGCCCGCAGTCGCGGGCGACTCAAAGCTCCAGCGTGCCCGCGACGAGCTTGTCGCTGCCGGCGCACCCGGCGCGGTCGCGCTCGTCCGCGACGGCGACCGCACGATCCGCCTCACCAGCGGCCACGGCAACCTGAAGCCCAGGACGCCGATGCGCGCGAGCGACCGCTTCCGCGTCGGGAGCGTCACCAAGACCTTCGTCGCCACGATCGTGCTCCAGCTCGTCGGCGAGGGAAAGCTCGGGCTCGAGGACACGGTCGAGCGCTGGCTGCCAGGGCTCGTCCCGAACGGGGCAGGCATCACCGTGCGCCAGCTCATGAACCACACGAGCGGGCTCTTCAGCTACAGCGAGGACCGTGAGTTCCTCGCACAGGCAGAGTGCGACCTCCTACACGATCGAGGGCTTGAAGCTCGCGCGCGAGTACGGGGTCCAGCGAATCCGGGTTTACATGGACTCTGAGCTCGTGGTGGACCAAGTAAATGGTGTCTCCGCCGTGCGACAAGCACATCTCAAGGAGCTGTACGAAGAGGCGAGGAGCCTCGTCGCTCAGTTCCAGAGCTTCCGCATTAGCTGGGTGCCCCGGGAGCAGAACGCCGAGGCAGACCGACTCGTGAACGATGCTCTCGGCGCGCCGGCATAGCGTCCCTACTGCTACCCACCAGCTTCACAGCAGGCGGACCGAGGAACGGGTTCTCTCCAGCGACGTCGTTGCTCGACCTAACGCCTACTGCCGCCTCCACGCCGCACGGATCTATTGTCGCCTTCCATGCGGATCGGCGTCCCGGGCGTCCGTAGTCGCGCGGGAGACTCGCTGCTGCTTTTTGCTAGGTGGCGCGAATCGAGGCCGCGTGCGAGCTCACGAAGTGCCGCTTTCTACGTGCGCGGCGGTGGCATTGGGCTGCGGGCGCACCGCTCGCGGCGAGGGGCAGTCTCGGTGCGTCACCGAACGCCCGAGGAGTGGTCATGTCCGAGCTGATGCTCGATGCCGCCGGCCGCCGTCGCTCACCCGCCACGATGCCGGAGTTTCACGCGGGTCGGCCGCCGCGCAACAAGGGGATGCGCTACCCCGCCGACCCACCCACGATCGAGGAGATTGTCGCCGTGATGCGCCGCGCCGGCGACGGCGTCCACGGCCGCCGGCTGCGCGGCCTGATCGTCGTGCTGTGGCGCGCCGGGCTGCGGATCTGTGAGGCGCTCGCGCTCGCCGAGGCCGACCTGGACGCGCGCCGCGGGTCGCTGCTGGTGCGGCGCGGCAAGGGCGGCCGCCGCCGCCTGCTCGGAGCTGCGCCGCGTCGCGCGCGAGGCCGGCGTGCGGCGGCGGTTTGCGCCGCACCAACTGCGCCACGCGCACGCCGTCGTGATGGCCCGCGAGGGCGTGCCGCTGATCGTCATCCAGCGCCAGCTCGGCCACACCAACCTCGGCATCACCTCGGTCTACCTCCAGGGCATCGACAACACAGAGATCATCGACACGGTCCACTCACGTCGCGCGCCGATGGTCCCCGTAGACAGGTCGCTCGCGCCGTGACGCGGCGACCGGCGGCGGGGAAGCTGACGACTTCCTCGCCGCCTGTCCTCGTCCAGATCTCCAGCCAGGAACCCGGCGGTAGCGAGTAGCCCGCAGAGTGCGCCGATGATCCCGGTCAGCGCGTCACGACGACTCTGAACATCGATCACAGGACGCCCGCTCCTCGCGCTAAGCGACACTCGGCGAGGCTAAGGCTCGAGTGCTCCTGGCAGGCGAAAGGAGAACTCGGCCGCGGAGTGCTTCGTTGCTCCGGCGACGACGAGCGACAGGTCTACTTGGGTCGCCGTTCGGACTATGCGACGGCGCCGAGGAAGCAGGCGGCGGCCATCAGCGCGCCGACGGGCGACCAGCTCGCCGCCGAGGGCGAGGCCCGCGGCCAGGAAGGCGGTGGCGAAGACCCATCTTCACCGTGCGTGCGAGCGCGTTCATCATCGCCCGTTTGTTCGGCCGCTTCGAGCCGATCTTCAGTCACACTCCCGGCGATGTCGACGTCGATTCGGCGCTGTCTGCTGGCGCTCGGCACCGCCGGGCTGGCGAGCGGGCGGCCGGTCGACGAGGTCGAATCCGAGTTGCGGCGGATCGGCCGGGCGCTGGGGGAGGACGACGTGCAGTGCGCGGCGACCCCCACCGGGCTGTTCGTCTCGCTCGACGGCGAGGACGCCACCGGCTTCCGCGCCGTCGGCGTGCCGCTGCGGTTCGACCAGTCGGCGGCGGTCGCTCGGATCGTCGACGCCGTGCTGAACCGAACCTGCGGGCCGGACGAGGCGGTGACCCGCCTCGACGGCGTGCTGGCCGCCGCTCCGCTGCTCCCGCGCTGGGCGGTCGCGGCGGGGCTGATCCCCGTCTCCGCCGGAATCGGCCTGATCCTGCAGCCCGCACCGGCGAACCTGCTCGCGGGCGTGCTGTGCAGCGTGCTGGTGGCGGTGCTGATCGAGGTCGCCGCGCGCTCGAAGCTCGCGCTCCCGCTGCTGCCGGTCGTGGCGGCGTTCCTCGTCGGCTGCGCGGTCTTCCTCGCCGCTGACCACGACCTGCTCGAGGGCCCGCTGCGGACGTTGCTGCCGCCGCTCGCGGTGCTGCTGCCGGGCGCGCTGATCGTCACCGGAATGTCCGAGCTCGCCGCGGGCGCGATGGTCGCCGGCACGTCCCGGCTCGTCTTCGGCACGGTCCAGCTGCTGCTGTTCAGCGCCGGCATCCTGGCCGCCGCGCGCGTGATCGGCCTGCCCGCCCAAGAGCTGGCGAACGTGCGGGTCGATGAGCTCGGCGCGTGGGCGCCGTGGGTCGGTCTCGTGCTGCTCGGCGTCGGGGTCTGCCTGAATCTCAGCGCTCCGGCCGCGGTGCTGCCGTTC
Organism: uncultured Solirubrobacteraceae bacterium; assembly: GCA_963839615.1. Lineage (GTDB taxonomy): Bacteria > Actinomycetota > Thermoleophilia > Solirubrobacterales > Solirubrobacteraceae > DASQMT01. The sequence continues at coordinate 901,133 of CAWIVY010000007.1, read as the reverse complement.
ATCCTCGGCCTGCTCGCGCTGACGTTCCTCGCCCAGACCGGCGGCCAGGAGGCCTACGGCGCCGCGTTCGGCGGCTTCGCGGGCGGCCTGACGGCGGCGCTCGGCGCGGCGATCGTCCAGTGGCGCGGCGGGCCGCCGAGCCTCGTCGTCTTCCTGCCTTCGTTCTGGCTGCTCGTGCCGGGCAGCCTCGGCCTGATCGGCACGACGCAGATCGCGACCGACACCGGCGACGGCTTCGTCACCGCCTCGGGCGCGATCGCGGTGATCGTGGCGATCGCGCTCGGCGTGCTGGTCGGCTCGGCCGTCGCGCGCGTGCTCAGCCGCTAGTAGACCGCGAGCCGGCGGTCAAGCCCGCGCGGGCCGCACAGCCCGCGCGGGTCAGCGCCAGCAGTCGCTGGCTCATCGCGTTGCCCGCCCTCGGCGTGCCGCAATGAGGCAAAGGGAGCGGCGCCTGCGCGTCGCTACGTCGCGACTGCCTCCAGGCGAAAGCGCAAGCGGTGTGGCTTGGCGCCGGCCGGTGTGCATGAGCGGTGCGACGGTTCGATCCGCGCGGCTCAAGGCGCGGCATGACGCGTCGAAGTGAACTGCTATAGCGTCGCTAGGAGCCAATCGGGAACCGCCCCACCCGGCGCCGGGAACGACTCCCCACCCATCAACTTCTTGACATAGAAGCGACAAAGGGAGCAGCGCAACCCTCGCTATCGAGCTCCATGCAACTGAGCGGTGCGCACCGCTGAGCCCGATCGACCGGCGCGCTGCTGCTTCCCGTGGAAGCGGTCGTCTCCGGCGAGCCTGGTCGGACGCTCGCATGGGACGAGCTCCGAGCGCGTCGACTGACGACCAGCTCACGCTCGCTTCTGTCGGCGATTGCGGAGGTGCGGACATCGTCGGTCGCGTCCCCCAACTGCTGTAAATCGCCGAAGAGCCGTCAAGGCAACGGCGTAGGTTCCCCAAAGTCAGTCAAGTCCCGGGAAGTGGTGTAGAAGCTCGGCCTTGTTTCGTCGGTGAGGGCGTTGGCGGCTAAGGCCGCTTGGAGCGCTGGTGCGTCGCTCTCGCCGGCTTTGTGCAACAGCCTCGTAGAAAGGCAGCAGCTACGCACTGACAGCTCGTGTCCGTTCCCCCGGGAGCAGGGCGGACGCCGGAGAAAGCGCGGGGCCGCGCAGCACCTTCTCGGCTGCATGCCAACCGGCGACTGCGCGGCGTCCGTCTACAGAGGGTGCAGCTGCAGTTCGACTTGCCGGCGTGCCGGCGGCCGGGAGATCCTCTCGCGGCAGCCCGTGCCGGCGCCGCGATCGAAGTGCTGCGAGTCCTACGCAGACACCTTCCGGCGTGCAGCCTTGCGTTCGTCGGGCCACGCGAACGGGCGGATGGGCGCGACGGGGCGCCCCTTGCCGGGGAGGTCGTCTTCTCCCTGCCCGCGCCAGGAGATACTGGCACGATCGCTGACGGGCGCGCCTCGTTTCGGCGTGCGGCGTAGGAACACGGCGTCGATCGCGCCGGCGACGATCGTGTGGAGCTCGTCGTGCGACAGCTCCTCCCAGGTCAGTGGCGCGAGCGGTGGCGGTTCGGCGCGTGACGTGGCCGCTTGGTACGCCGCCTCGGCATCCTCGAGTGCACGGAGTCGGGCGTCGAGATAGGTGTCGTACCGCGATCCGTAGCGCTCGCGGTTCGCGAGGTCGAGCATGAACGCGTCGAGCTCCGCTTCGGCGGCGTGAACGGCGTCGGCGAGCTCGGGTGTATCCGCCGCCCGTTCGGCGCGGACCTCGCTGCCGGCGAGCAGCGCCTCCACCTGGTCGATGACCCAAGCTTCGAGGCGCCCGGCCGCGACCATCGAAGGCGCCGGGCACTTGCCGCCGCCGTGGCGGCCCTGGCAGCGATACACCCGCAGCTGGCCGCTCGTCCCGCCCGGCCCGCCGGCCATCACGTACCTGCACGCGGCGCAGCGGACGAGACCGGACAGCACGTAGGGAGTACCTCGTCTTCTTGTACGGGCGGCGCTCGCGCTGCGCGGACTGCCAGGTCGCGGCATCGACGAGCGGCTCGTGCGCGCGCGGGTTTCGCAGCGGCCGGTCGTCCGAACCGTACGCGACCTCGCCCAGGTAGACGCGGTTCGCGAGCAGATGCCCGATCGAGGACGTTGTCCAGAGCCCGCCGTCGCTGCGTGGCGAGATCTCGTCCATATAGCGCGCCAGTTCGCTCACGCCCACGCCTGAGGCTGCGTGGCGGAACAGCTTCGTGACAGCGGGCCCGCGAGCCGGATCGGGAATCAGCGTCCCTGAGCCCTCCTGCCCTCGCGGCACCCGCAGGTAGCCGAACGGCGTCGGCCCGATATGTGCCCCGCGGCCGATCGCACGCCCCTTCGCCGTCTTCCACCCGGACTTGAGCTGGTCGAGCTGAAGCTCGGCCATCACGAACATGATGTTCAGCATCGCCTTGCCGAAGTCGGTCGTCGGGTCGATCCGCTCCTGCGCCGAGGCGAAGATCGCGTCCGCGCCCAGGATCCGCCGCACCATCGCGCCACCGTCCGGCGCCGAGCGAGCGAAGCGATCGATGCGCGCGACGATCACCCCGCCGGTCTCGCCGGACTCGATCCGCCGGATCACCTCGAGGAACCCCGGGCGGTCGACGTTGCCGCCCGAGTAGTCCTGGTCGTCGTGCCACGCATCGATCTCGACGCCCATGAGCGAAGCGAACGCCTCGATCTGCTCGCGCTGTACCTCGGGCGAGATGTAGCCGTCACCGGCGCGGCCACCGATGCGCGACACTCTCACGTAGCCGTCGACCCTGTGACGAGTCACGACCCGGCGAGCCTCCTCGAACAGCCGCCGTCTACGCTCTCCCCGACGCTTTTCAGGGGCGAGGCCATCGGATCCCAATATGACTATTTCCACGAACCAGTTCAAGAACGGGAATCACATCGAGGTCGAGGGCACGATCTTCAAGATCCTCGAGTTCCAGCACGTGAAGCCCGGCAAAGGCGGCGCCTTCGTGCGCACCAAGCTGCGCCGCACCGCCGACGGCGCCGTGATCGACCGCACGTTCCGCGCGGGGGAGAAGTTCCGCTCGGTCCGGACCGAGGCGCGCAAGATGCAGTTCCTCTACGCCGACGGGACCGACGCGCACTTCATGGACGAGGAGTCCTACGAGCAGCTCGCGATCTCCGAGCGCACGCTCGAGGAACCGCTGAAGTGGATCCGGCCGAACGAGTCGGTCGACCTGCTGTTCATCGACGATCAGCCCTCCGACCTCCAGCTCGCGGCCTCCGTCGAGCTCGAGGTCACGCACACCGAGCCGGGCGTGCGCGGCGACACCGCCTCCGGTGGCGGCAACAAGCCCGCGACGCTGGAGACCGGCGCGACCGTCAACGTGCCCTTGTTCGTCAACATCGGCGATCGGGTCAAGGTCGACACGCGGTCGGGCTCGTACATGTCGCGCGCGTAGTGTCCCGCCGCTCCGACCAGCGCCGTGCCGCCGTCTTCGCGCTCTACCAGCACGAGCTGACCGGCCGCTCGCTCGACGACCTGTTCGAGCGCGACGCCGCCGGCTTCACCCGCGCGCTCGCGCACGCCACGTCGGACTACCAGGAGGATCTCGACGCCCGGATCGCGCGCCATGCCGATGGCTGGACGCTGGAGCGGATCGCACCGCTGGAGCGCGCGATCATGCGCGTCGCGCTGCTCGAGATGCTCCACCCCGACCTGATCGAGGGCGAGCGCCCGATCCCGCCCGAGGGGGCGATCTCCGAGGCGGTCGACACCGCGAAGGAGTTCTGCGCGGCCCAGGCCGCGGGCTTCGTCAACGGCATCCTGGCGGCGGCGCTGCGCTCCGTGCGCGAGAATGGGGCGTCGCATGCCTGATACGCGTCTGGACGAGCTCGTCACCCGGCTCGAGCACGCAGCGGCCGAGCTGCGCGCGGGCGAGCTGGCGCCCGAGCGCGCCGCCTCGCTCGTCGACGAGTGCGCGCGGCTGGCATCCGAGGCCGGCGCGGAGCTCGACCGGCGCGTGCGCACCGCCGAGGGCGGTGGTGCGCCGGCGCCCGGGCAGCTCGCGCTCGGATCGTGAGCACCCGCGAGCACGTGGGCGCCGGCGGGCCTGCCGAGGCGGGCTACCCCGACCACCTGCGCGCGCAGTTCGAGGAGTATCTGGGCGGGCTCACGTTCGCGCGCGAGCCGGCCGCCGCCGGCCTCGAGGAGGCGATGCGCTACTCGCTGCTCGCGGGCGGCAAGCGGATCCGCCCGGTGCTCGCGCTCGCCACCGCGCTCGCGCTCGGGCGCGAGCCACGGGAGTTCCTGCCGGTCGCCGCGTCGCTCGAGCTGATCCACACCTACTCGCTGATCCACGACGACCTGCCGGCGATGGACGACGACGACCTCCGGCGCGGGCGGCCGACCTGTCACGTCCGTTTCGGCGAGGACGTCGCGATCCTCGCGGGCGACGGCCTGTACGCGGAGGCTTTCCGCCACCTCGTGCACGCGCAGGAGGGCGACCCCGCCGCGGTCCTCGCCGCCGTCTGCGAGCTCGCCGACGCGACGGGCGTCAACGGGATGGTCGGCGGGCAGTACATCGACGTGCGCGGTATGGCCGAGACCGGCGAGACGGACCTGCGCCGGCTGCACGAGCTCAAGACCGGCAAGCTGATCGGAGCATCGGTCGAGTGCGTGCTGCTGCTCACGGGCGAGCGCGACCCATCTCCTACACTCTCGGGCTTCCGTGCGTTCGCTGCAGAACTGGGTGTGCTGTTCCAGATCGTCGACGACATCCTCGACGTGACCGGGACCGACGCGGCGCTCGGCAAGCCGCAGGGCTCGGATGAGCGGCATGGCAAGCTCACCTATGTGACCCGCTACGGGCTCGACGGGGCCCGCACAATGGCAGCGGAATCACACGACAAGGCGCGCGCGGCGCTGAGCAGCTCCACCGCAGGCTCGGGAGCCGCCGAGCTCGAGCAGATCACCGACTTCATCGCCACCCGGACCAGATGACACTCCTCGACCGCATCGACCGCCCCCAGGACCTGCATCCGCTCTCGGACGACGAGCTCACGCAGGTGGCCCAGGAGGTGCGCGAGCTGCTGATCGACACGGTGGGGGAGATCGGCGGGCATTTCGGCGCCAACCTCGGCACGTGCGAGATCGCCGTCGCCCTGCACTCGCTGCTGGACTCGCCGACGGACAAGATCCTCTGGGACGTCGGCCACCAGGCCTATCCGCACAAGATCCTCACCGGCCGCCGCAACGAGCTGGGCACGATCCGCAAGTACGGCGGCCTGGCACCGTTCTGCGCGATCCACGAGTCCGAGCACGACACGATGGGCGCCGGTCACGCGTCGACCTCGATCGGGTACGGCGTCGGGATCAAGGAGGCGATGCGCCGCGGCGACGGGATCGACGGCAAGGTCGTCGCGGTGATCGGCGACGGCGCGATGACCGGCGGCGTGGCGTTCGAGGCGATCCACCAGGCGGGCGGGCTCGGCACGCCGCTCGTCGTGATCCTCAACGACAACGGCATGTCGATCGCGCCGAACGTCGGCGCCCTTTCGCGCTACTTCAACCGCGTGCGGCTGGAGCCCGGGCTCTGGAAGGCGCGCGAGGGCGTCGAGGAGAAGCTCACCAAGCTGCCGGCCGGCATCGGTTCGGCGTTCGAGCGGCTCGGCCCGCAGCTGAAGGAGTCGATCAAGGCGTTCTGGGCGCCCGGGCTGTTCTGGGAGGAGCTCGACTGGGCCTACATGGGCGTCATCGACGGCCATGACATCCGCGGCCTGCGCCGCGCCCTGCGCGCAGCCTTCGAGGCCGAGCGGCCGGTCGTCGTGCACTGCGCGACCGTCAAGGGCAAGGGCTTCTCGCCGGCCGAGGACGGCGGCCTCGAGGGCATGGAGAAGTGGCATGCCGCGAAGCCCAACTCGATCGCCAAGCGCATGCCGGCTCCGTCCCGGCCGGCTTCCAAGCCGGCGGCGCCGCCGCAGTACACCCAGGTCTTCGGCCAGGCGCTGGTGGCCGAGTGCGAGCGCGACAGCCGCGTGGTCGGGATCACGGCGGCGATGAACTCCGGCACCGGGCTCAGCCTGCTCCAGAAGGCGATGCCCGAGCGCTACTTCGACGTCGGCATCGCCGAGCAGCAGGCGCTGCTGTTCGCGGCCGGGCTGGCGCTGCAGGGCGCGCGCCCCGTCGCCGCGATCTACTCGACGTTCCTGCAGCGCGCGTACGACCAGATCGTCCACGACGTCTGCCTCCAGCAGCTCCCCGTCGTGATCGCGATGGATCGCGCCGGACTCGTCGGCGACGACGGCCCGACGCACCATGGCGCGTTCGACATCGCCTACCTGCGCTGCCTCCCGAACATGACGCTGATGGCGCCGCGCGACGAGGCGATGCTGGTGCACATGCTCCACACGGCGCTGCGCCACGACGGCGGGCCGGTCGGCATGCGCTATCCCCGCGGCGAGGGCGTCGGGGTGCCGCTCCCGTCCGCCCCGGAGCTGCTCGAGATCGGCACGGGGGAGATCCTGCGCGAGGGCGAGCGCGTGGCGCTCGTCGGCTACGGGACCGGCGTCGGCAAGGCGCTCGGGGCGGCCGACCTGCTCGCCGAGGGCGGGCTGGACGTCACCGTCGCCGACGCCCGCTTCGCCAAGCCGCTCGACACCGGCCTGCTCGCCCAGCTCGCCGCCGAGCACGAGCTGCTCGTCACGGTCGAGGAGGGCGTGCTCCTGGGCGGCTTCGGGAGCGGGGTCCTGGAGGCGCTGTCGGACGGCGGCCTGGCCCCGCGCATCCTGCGCGTCGGGTTGCCGGACCGGTACGTCACGCACGGCGCGCCGAAGCTGCTCCATGCCGAGGTCGGATACACGTCGGAGCGGATCGCCGAGCGGGTCCAGGCAGCGGTGCTCGATCCGCGTGGCAGCATCGCGGCGGCGTAGGGGCGGCCCCGCTACCGTCTGCGCCTGCATGGCGCGCGTGCGGCTCGACTCACTCCTCGCCGAGCGAGGGCTGTTCCCGTCGCGCTCGCGTGCGGCGGCCGCGGTGATCGCCGGCGAGGTGCACCTCGGCGCCGGGCGGCGCCGGGCGGAGAAGCCCGGTCAGCTCGTCGCCGATGACGAGCTGCTCGACGTGGCGACGCCGCCGCGGTTCGTCTCGCGCGGCGGGATCAAGCTCGCGAACGCCCTCGACGCGCTCGGCGTCGCGGTCGAGGGTCGCCACGCGCTCGACGTCGGCGCCTCCACAGGTGGCTTCACGGACTGCCTGCTGCAGCGCGGGGCGGCGCGTGTCGTCGCGCTCGACGTCGCCTACGGCGAGCTGGCGTTCGCGCTGCGCGAGGATCCGCGCGTGACGGTGCTCGAGCGGGCCAACGCGCGCGCGCTCGATCCGGCGGCGCTGCCCTACCGGCCCGACCTGATCGTCGCCGACGTCTCCTTCATCTCGCTCGCGAAGATCCTGCCCGCGGTGCTCGCGTGCGCCGCCGAGCGCTTCGACGCGCTCGTGATGGTCAAGCCGCAGTTCGAGGTCGGCCGCGAGCGGATCGGCAAGGGCGGCGTGGTGCGCGACCCGGCGCTGCGGCGCGAGGCGATCGTCGCCGTCGCGGGCGCCGCGCGCGATCAGGGCGCGTCCGTGCTCGGCTTCGCCTCGTCGGGGCTGCCCGGCCCGGCGGGCAACCGCGAGACGTTCGCGCACCTGGCCGAGGGCGGTCGCGCAGGCGCGCTCGCGGAGCTCGACGCGGCGGCGCGCGAGGTGGAGCCGTGACCCGCGCCTCCGTGCTCACGCACAGGCGTGCGGTCGACACCGCGGAGGCGCTCGCCGCGCTGATCGCCGGCGCCGCGCGCGCCGGCGTGACGCTGCGCTTCGACGCCGAGGAGACGCGCAAGCACGGGCTCAGCGCCCGGCCGGGGATCGAGGTCGACGCGCCGCTCGCGCACGACGTCGACCTGTGCGTCGTGATGGGCGGCGACGGCACGATCCTCACCGCCTTGCGCGAGTACGCGGGCACCGGCGTGCCGGTGTTCGCCGTCAACTTCGGCGAGGTCGGCTTCCTCGCCACGCTCGATCCGGACGGGCTCGACTCCGACTTCGACTGCGCGTTCTCGGGCGAGTTCGAGACGCTCGAGCTGCCCGCGATCACGGTCGGGCGCCCCGAGGGGAACTGGATGGCGATGAACGACATCTCCGTCCACCGCAAGCCGGGCATGCGCGTCGCCGATCTCGCATACGCGCTCGCCGGCGAGGAGATCGGGCGGGTGCGCTGCGACGGCCTGGTGGTCTCCACGCCGCAGGGTTCGACGGGCTACAACCTCGCCAACGGCGGCCCGGTGCTCGCGTGGGGGGTGGCGGGCTTCGTCGTGTCGTTCATCGCGCCGCACTCCCTGACCGCGCGGTCGCTGGTCGTCGCTCCCGACGACCTGCTCACGATCAACAACCGCTCGCGCGAAGAGCCGGTGGAGATCCACGCGGACGGGCGCCCGGTGACGGAGCTGGCGCCGGGCGAGGACATCCACGTCGAGTTCGCGCGCGAGACGGCGCTGCTCGCGCAGCTGCCGGGGGCGAGCTTCTACCACCGGCTGCGCGAGCGCTTCGGACGCCTGGCGCGCTAGCTGTAGGGGAGCGAGACGCGCCGTCCAGCCGGGACGGTGCGGAAACGCGCTTTGCCGTTGGTGCGTGGCCGATAGGGACGGGTGCGGAGGTGACCGATGATCGTGGCGGGCGTAGAAGCCGATCCTCGGGGGTCCGTGCAAATCACCTCGATCGCCTCGACGAGCTCGTCCTATGCAGGCGGGATCGTGGACGTCGTCGCCATGCAGACCTGGACGTACTCCCTCGATCGCCCGCAGCTCTCCGGCGCTGCCGCGCGATCGACCGGCGCCGAGCTGAGCTCCGCAGCCCGGCCTTCGCACCGACTCCCACCCACTTCGCAACGCGCGCTTCGTCCGAATGCGTGCCACCAGCGCCGCGCGCGCCGGCCGGTCCGTCGGGGACGGCTGGTAGACCGTCACCCGTGCTGGAAGAACTGCGCGTCGAGAACCTGCTGCTGATCGAGCGGGCGGAGCTGCGGCTCGGCACCGGGCTGAACGTCCTGACGGGCGAGACCGGCGCGGGCAAGACCGTGCTCGCGCACGCGCTCGACCTGTTGCTGGGCGGCAAGCCGCGCCCCGGGATCGTGCGGCCGGGCGCGTCGGAGGCCTACGTCGAGGGCAGCTTCGAGCTGCCGGACGCGCTGCGCGCCGAGCTCGGCGAGCGGATCCCCGAGGACGCGGAGGAGCTGGTGCTCGCCCGCCGCGTGAGCGCGGAGGGGCGCACGCGGGCGTACCTCAACGGGCGCAGCGCGACGGCCGCCGACCTGCGCGACGCCGGCGGCGCGATGTTGTCGTTCTACGGCCAGCACGAGCACCGCAAGCTGATGCTGGCCGCGGCGCAGCTGGAGATCCTCGACGGCTTCTGCGGGCCGCAGCAGGCGGAGCGGCGCGATGCGTTCGCCGCCGTCCATGCGCGCGAGCGCGCGCTGCTAGGCGAGCTCGTTGCGCTGCGCGAGCGCGCCGGGGCGCGTGACCGCGAGCTCGACCTGCTCGAGTGGGAGCTGGCGGAGATCGACGCCGCCGCGGCGAGCGACGCCGAGGAGGACGAGCTGACCGCCGAGCGCGAGCGGCTGCGCAACCTCGAGGGGCTGCGCCTGGCCGCCGCGGGCGGGATCGAGGCGATCGCGCCCGAGAGCGGCGACGGCGCCGCGAGCGCGCTCGCGGGCGCGGCGCAGGCCCTGGAGGCGATCCGCGGGGTCGATGCGGCGCTCGATGTGCTGGCGGATCGCGCGGGCGCCCTCGCGGTCGAGGCCGACGACCTCGCGGGCGAGCTGCGCCGCTACGGCGAGGCCGTGGACGCGCCGCCGGGGCGGCTGGACGAGGTCGAGGAGCGCCTGGCGCTGTTCGAGCGGCTCAAGCGCAAGCACGGGGGCACGATCGCGGCGGTGCTCGCTCACGCCGAGGCGTGCCGGGCGCGGCGCGACGAGCTTGCGGGCGCCGAGGAGGCCCTGGAGGACGCGACCGCGGCGCTCGAGGCGGTCCGTGCCGACCTCGCGCGGCGGGCGGGAGACCTGCGCGATGCGCGCGAGCGTGCCGCCGCCGACCTGTCGGGGGCCGTGGTCGACGTGCTCGGCGAGCTGGCCATGGACGGGGCGAGCTTCGAGGCCCGGCTGACTCCGCGCGAGGAATACGGGCCGAGCGGCGGGGACGAGGTCGAGTTCCTGATCGCCCCGAACCCGGGCGTCCCGGCCGGCCCGCTGCGCGAGACGGCATCGGGCGGCGAGCTCTCGCGCGTGATGCTCGCGCTGATGAGCGTCGCGGCCGAGGCCGGCCCGGCGACGCTCGTGTTCGACGAGGTCGACGCGGGCATCGGGGGCCAGACCGCGCGCGCCGTCGGCGATCAGCTGCGCGCCCTGGCCGAGGGGCGGCAGGTGATCTGCATCACCCACCTGCCGCAGATCGCGTCGATGGCGGAGCGCCACTTCACGATCGTCAAGGACACCTCGGCCGACCCGGCGCGCGCGACCGTGACCCTGCTCGAGCGTGGCGCGGTCGTCGGCGAGATCGTGCGGATGCTCGGCGCCGACGGCGAGGACGTCGCGGCGCGCCGGCACGCGAAGGAGCTGCTCAAGGCGGCTTGAGGTGGTCTGGCGGCGCGGCTTCGCTGCTTCGCCGCGTGCCGGCGGGTCGTGGCGAACTGCGGCACTGAGGACGCGGTCCGAGAGGATCGGTGGGCGCGCGGCGCATGCTCCGGGCGGCCGGGGCGTGCGGCGTTGGCGGCGATACGCGCGGTCTACGCCGCAAGGTCGCGAGATTCGCGATGGCGTGCAGCGTTCACGCGATGCGCCGGTCAACGCCGGTCGCGCGCGAGATTCGGGGTGCCTCCCTGCGTTGACAGCGAAATACGCCGTCAACGCCGGTCGGCCGCACGATTCGCGGTGCCTCCCTGCGATGACGGCGATATGCGCGGTCGACGTCGGAACGCCGTGACATCCGGCCCGCCCTCCTGACGTTGACGTCGACATAGATGCCCAACGTCGGCACGCCACGGGATCCCCGCCAGCTCCCGGCGTTGACGCGCCCGCTCGCGCCACCAACCGCCCGCCGAACCGCCGCGCTGGAGACCGACCACCCCAGACCCGCCTCCCTCGATGCCGCAGTTCCGATCCCGCCACCAAACGCCCCGAACCCGAACCACCGAGCGTATAGCTATTCGCTATCATCGCCTCCGCCATGCCAGATCCCACAGCAGCCCTCTACGTCCGTCTCCCACACCGCGAGTTCGAGAAGCTTGACCGCGCCGCCGAGGCCCTCGCGACGAACAAGAAGGCCCTCGTCACCACGCTGGTCTCGCACTACGTCGACCCGGACTCCGACGTCGGCCTGGACCGCCTGCGGGCGATCTCCGGGCCGCCGCAGCGCGTCACGGTCGATCTCCCCGGTGACTCGCTGGCCGTCGGCCACCACGCGTTCACGCCCGCGGTCGCGCCGGACGTGCTCACGCCCGCGCAGGCCGCCGAGCTGCTCCAGGTGAGCGAGGACGAGGTCGTCGAGCTCGCCGAGGACGGGACGCTCCCGGGTCGCAGGATCGGCGCGCAGTGGCGCTTCTCGCGCCCCGCGCTGATCGCCTGGCTCGCCGGCGCCTGAGACGGACTTTCCGCTCCGTGCGGGGAAGCCGGACGTGCCGCCGCCGGGCGTCCTAGACTGCGGAGACAGAACGAGATGCCTGAATCCCGCCCGCGCACCCGCTACATATTCGTCACCGGCGGCGTGGTCTCGTCGCTCGGCAAGGGCATCGCGGCGGCCTCGATCGGCCGCCTGCTCGTCGCCCGGGGGCAGAAGGTCGCCCTCCAGAAGTTCGACCCTTACATCAACATCGACCCCGGCACGATGTCGCCGTTCCAGCACGGCGAGGTGTTCGTGACGGAGGACGGGGCGGAGACCGACCTCGACCTCGGCCATTACGAGCGCTTCACCGACGCGAACACCTCGCGCGCGTCGAACGTGACCGCCGGAGCGATCTACAACTCCGTGATCCGCAAGGAGCGCCGCGGCGACTATCTCGGCGGCACCGTCCAGGTCGTGCCGCACATCACCGACGAGATCAAGCACCGGATCCAGCTCGTGGGCGAGAGCCAGGACGTCGACTTCGTCATCACCGAGATCGGCGGCACGGTGGGCGACATCGAGTCGCTGCCGTTCCTCGAGGCGATCCGCCAGTTCCCGGTCGACGTCGGCCGGCGCCGGTGCATGTTCATCCACCTCACGCTCGTGCCCTACATCGGCCACGCCGGCGAGCTGAAGACCAAGCCGACGCAGCACTCCGTCAACGAGCTGCGCCGCATCGGCATCCAGCCCGACATGGTCGTCGCCCGCTCCGAGGGCGGGCTGTCGCGCGAGATCCGCAAGAAGATCGCGCTGTTCGCCTCGCTGCCGGTCGAGGCGGTCGTGTCCGCGCGCGACGTCGACAACATCTACAAGGTGCCGCTGTTCTTCCAGGCCGAGGGCGTGGACGACTTCGTGCTCGACCACTTCGGCATCGAGGCCGAGCCGCCCGAGCTCGAGAGCTGGAAGCGCTTCATCGGCAAGGCCACGGAGGCGCAGAACAGCGCGCCCGTGCGGATCGCGCTCGTCGGCAAGTACGTCCAGCTCGAGGACGCCTATCTGTCGGTCGTCGAGGCGCTGCGGCATTCCGGCTTCGAGCACGGCTGCGGCGTCGCGATCGACTGGGTCGACTCCGAGACGCTCGACGACGAGCAGGTCCGCCACCGGATCGAGGAGGCCGACGGCATCCTGATCCCGGGTGGCTTCGGCGTGCGCGGCATCGAGGGCAAGATCGCCGCGGCGCGGATCGCGCGCGAGCAGAACATCCCCTTCCTCGGCGTCTGCCTCGGCATGCAGATGGCGGTCGCCGACTTCGCGCGCCACGTCGCCGGCATGGACGGCGCGAACTCGAGCGAGTTCGATCCCGAGACGCCATTCCCCGTGGTCGACCTGCTGCCCGAGCAGAAGGAGGTCGCCGACATGGGCGGCACGATGCGGCTCGGGGCCGATCCGGTGAAGCTGCACGCCGGCACCAGGGCGCGCGAGATCTACGACGAGCCCGTGATCTACGAGCGCCACCGCCATCGCTACGAGGTCAACAACTTCCTACGCCGCCGGCTCGAGGCCGCAGGACTGGTCGTGTCCGGCACCACGCCCGACGAGCGGCTCGTGGAGATCATCGAGCTGCCCGAGCACCCGTTCTTCGTCGCGTCGCAGTTCCACCCCGAGTTCAAGTCCCGTCCCGAGCGCCCCGCGCCGCTGTTCCGCGAGTTCGTCGGCGCCGCCAAGCGCTACATGCTCGAGCGCCGACCGCACGAGCTGCCCGAGACGGACGAGCCGATCCGGGCCGGGCGGCCCGAGGAAGCCGAGTTGCACGAGTCAACGGGCCGTTTCCAGCAGTCCTGACGTGAGGCCGGCCAGCGAGGCCGAGAAGGAGCGGCTGAACCAGCGGTTCGCCGCGCTCTGCCGTATCCCCAGCCCGTTCGGCCGCGAGGCCGACGTCGCCGCGCACGTCCGCCGTGAGCTGGAGGGTCTCGGCCTGACCGTCGAGGCGGACGCCCGCGGCAACCTGCTCGCGCGGATCCGTGGCCGCTCCGAGCGGACGGTGCTGCTCTGCGCCCACCTCGACACCGTCGAGGTGCACGGCGAGATCGAGCCCGTCGTCACCGACGGCGCGTGGGAGAACGCGCACGACACCATCCTCGGCGCCGACAACAAGGCCGCCGTGGCGGTGTTCCTCGAGGTCGCGCGGCGCACGAGCGTCGAGGGCTCGCCGGTAGCGATCGAGTTGCTGCTCACGGTCGAGGAGGAGGACGCGCTCGCCGGCGCCAAGGCGTTCGACGCCTCCGTCCTGCGGGCCGACTTCGGCTACGTCTTCGACCACGCGACGCCGATCGGCGAGGTCGTGATCGCGTCGCCCACCTACTACCGGCTGAGCGCCGACTTCCACGGCCGCGCGGCGCATGCGGGGATCCGGCCCGAGGCCGGCCGCAGCGCGGTGCTCGCCGCCGCGCAGGCGATCACCGCCATGCCGCACGGCCGCATCGACGACCAGACGACCGCGAACGTCGGGTCGGTCCAGGGTGGCAGCGGCTCGACCAACGTCGTGCCCGAGCGCTGCCGCCTGCTGGCCGAGGCGCGCTCGCTCGATCCCGAGCGCGTCGAGGCCGTGATCGCGCGCATGATCGACGCGGTGCACGACGGAGCGGGCGCCGGCGAGTGCGACGTCGACGTCGTCTGCGAGAAGCTCTTCGACGGCTACCGCACGAAGGGCACGGCGCCGGCGGTCGTGGCCGCCGAGGCCGCCCTGCGGGCGTGCGGCTACGAGCCGAGCCGGATCGTGACCGGCGGCGGGTCGGATGCGAACGCGCTGGCGATCCAGGGCATCGAGTGCGTGAACCTGGCCAACGGGACCGAGCACAACCACGAGCCGACCGAGCGCGTCAGCGTCGCCGCGCTGGAGGGGATGCTCGACGTCTGCCTCGCCCTGCTCGACGAGGCCGCGGCCCGATGCCTGTGCCCGCCGCCGAAGGCGGCTAGGTGAGCTCGCGCTTCGAGCGGATGGAGGCGCGGACCGTGTTCGAGGGGACCGTCGTCGACGTCTGCGAGGGCACCTTCCGCCACGAGGACGGCGAGGAGGTCACGCGCCAGTGGGTCGTGCATCCCGGCTCCGTGGCGATCGTCGCGCATGACGATGAGCACGTCTGGCTGGTGCGCCAGCCGCGCGAGGCGACCGGGGTCCCGGACCTGCTCGAGCTGCCGGCGGGCAAGCTCGACGAGGAGGGGGAGTCGCCGCTGGAGTGCGGCCGGCGCGAGCTGGCCGAGGAGATCGGCAAGGCCGCGGAAACCTGGGAGCACCTCACGACCTACTTCACCTCGGCCGGCTTCACCGACGAGCAGTGCCACATCTTCCTCGCGACCGGCCTCAGCGACGACCCCGGTCACGAGATCGAGAACGAGCGGATCGACATCGAGCCGGTCGCGCTCGCCGAGCTCGACGCGACCATCGCCGACTGCCGCGACGCGAAGACGATCATCGGGCTGCAGCTGCTGCGCGCCCGCCTGGGCCGCTGAACCCCGGATTGCGCAGGGCAGGGCTGCGGCGGGACGCGTCGAACCCCTGGAGCCCGTGGCAATCGCGACGCCCCCTCCGCGCACCCAGCCGTTCGAGCACCTGCTGCTCGACTTCCTCGCCTACCTGGAGTTCGAGCGCGGTCTGTCGCGCAACACGCTGGAGGCATACCGCTCGGACCTGCTCCAGTTCGGCGAGTGGCTCGGGCGCACCGGCAACGATCCGCTCGCGGTCGGGCACGCCGAGCTGAGCGCCTTCGCAGCGGAGATCGCCGACGGGCGCGAGGACAAGCCGCCGGCGGCGCCCGCGACGCTGCAGCGGAAGATCGCGTGCCTGCGGTCGTTCTACCGCCACCTGCGCCGCACGGCGCTGCTGACGAGCGACCCGACCGCGTACCTGCGCGCGCCGAAGCAGAGCCGCAAGCTGCCCCAGGTGCTCAGCCGCGACGAGGTCGCCGAGCTGCTGCGCCAGCCGCGCGGGACCGAGCCCGCCGCGCTGCGCGACCGCGCGCTGCTGGAGACGATGTACGCCTGCGGCCTGCGCGCGTCGGAGGCGATCGAGCTCGAGACGGGCGACGTCGACCTCGAGTCCGGGATCCTGCGCGCCCGCGGCAAGGGCTCCAAGGAGCGGCTCGTGCCGATCGGCTCCGCGGCGGCCCGCGCGCTCGCCGCCTACCTCCAGCGCGGTCGCGGGCGACTGGTCGGCGAGCGCTGGGAGTCGCGCTTGTTCGTGAACCAGCGCGGCGGCGGCCTGACCCGCCAGGGGCTCTACAAGATCGTGCAGCGCCACGCCGCGACCGCGGGGCTCGCTTCGAAGATGAGCCCGCACACGCTGCGCCACAGCTTCGCCACGCACCTGCTGGCCGGCGGCTGCGACCTGCGCTCGCTGCAGGAGATGCTCGGGCATGCCGACATCGCCACGACGCAGCTCTACACGCACCTGTCGGCCGAGCGCCTCAAGGACGTCTACTTCGACGCCCATCCGCGGGCCCGCATCACCTGACCCAGCTGCCTGCGCCACCGCCGAAGGCGGATTGCTGGCAGCATGTCGCGCCGTGAAACGGCGCGCCTTCGTCATCGTGCTCGACGCCTGCGGCGCGGGCGAGCTGCCCGACTCGGCCGACTACGGCGATGCCGGCTCGAACACGCTCGGCCACGTCGCCGAGGTGTCCGGCGGGCTGGACCTGCCCGTCATGCAGCGACTCGGTCTCGGCTCCGCGCTGCCGCTCGAGGGATGCCCGCCGTCGCCCGACCCGGTCGTCCACGGGCGCCTGCATCCGCTCGGCCCCGGCAAGGACACGATCACGGGCCACTGGGAGCTGATGGGTGCGATCACGCCGGTCGCGCTGCGCACCTACCCGGAGGGGTTCCCCGACGACGTGACCGACCAGCTCCGCGACGCCACGGGCCGCGGCGTGCTCTGCAACCTTCCCTACTCCGGCACCGCCGTGATCGACGACTACGGCGAGGAGCACCTGCGCACGGGCGACCTGATCGTCTACACGTCGGCCGACTCGGTGCTCCAGATCGCGGCGCACGAGGACGCTGTCCCGCAGGCCGAGCTCTACGCGGCGTGCGCGGCGGCGCGCGAGATCATGCGCGGTGAGCATGCCGTCGGACGCGTGATCGCGCGCCCGTTCCGCGGCTCGCCGGGCGCGTTCGCCCGCACGGACGGACGCAAGGACTTCGCCCTCGACCCGCCCGGCCGCACGTACCTCGACGAGCTGCAGGCCGACGGTATCCCGGTCCACACGGTGGGCAAGATCGGCTCCGTGTTCAACCACGTCGGCGTCGACCACGAGCATCCCGGCGCGACGAACCCCGCCGCGATCGCCGCGACGTCCGCGCTCATCGGCGAGCTCGAGCACGGCTTCGTCTTCACCAACCTCGTCGAGACCGACCAGGTCTACGGCCACCGCCAGGACGTCTCGGGCTTCCACGGCGCGTTGCGGGCGATCGACGCCGCCGTGGGGGAGTGGGTGAGCCGGCTCGACCCCGAGCGCGACCTGCTCGTGCTCACCGCCGACCACGGCTGCGACCCGACGACGCCCGGGACCGACCACTCGCGCGAGCACGTCCCGTTGCTGGCGTCGTTCGCCGGCCACGGCGGCCGGCGCCACGACGGCCCGTTCTCCGACGTCGGCGCGAGCGTCGTGCGCTGGCTCGCCGGGCGCGACGTCGAGTCCCTGCCGGGCACGCCGTTCACGTAGATGCCGCGGCTCCTCCTCGCCGGCATCGTGATCCTCGTGCTGGCCGGGTGCGGCGGTGGCGGTGAGCCGGCAGCCCAGGCGCCGTCGCCGAGCGCCGACGAGGAGCTCGCCGCGGGCAGACCTCCGGACGACGCCGGGCAGATCAAGGCGCTGCTGCGCGACCGCGCACGGGCGCTCGAGCAGGGCGACGTGACCGCGTTCGCCGCCACCGCCACCGGCGGCCAGCGGGGTCGCGACCGCCGCGCCGCCCAGCGCGCGGCGCGGCTCTCGCTCGAGCGCGTGCGCCTCGTCCCCGAGCAGCTCGACACCGCCGGGGACCGCGGCCGGATCGCCGCCGGAATGTCGTACCGCGTGCGTGGCATGAACCGCCCGTTCCTCACGCTGCGCCGCGTCAGCGCGCGCAAGACGCCGGCAGGCTGGCGGATCAGCCGCGACGTCGCGCGGCGCGAGCCGCTGCCATGGGAGGTCGCCTCGTTCAAGGCCACGCGCGTGCCCCACGTGGTGCTGCTCACGCCGTCCGGCGTCGACGTCGCGCCGCTGCGCTCCGACCTTGCCCGCGCCTACCGCGAGATCCGCCGCGACCTGCCGGAGCGCGACCTGCCGCGCAGCGTGCTCGTGATCGCAGCGCGCGACGCTGCCCAGGCCGAGCGGCTGACGGGCCGCATCGCACGCGGCGTCGTCGCGCTCGCCAACGTCTCGGTGAAGTTCGGCCCGGCCCCGGCGCTCGCGGTCGAGCGCGTGCTCGCGCAGCGGATGCTGGTGATCGACTCGCGCTGGGGCGCGCTGTCCGAGTCCGAGCGCCATTCGGCGCTGGTGCACGAGATGACGCACACGGCGCTGGATCCGGACACGTCCGGGCGCACGCCGGCGTGGCTCGCCGAGGGTGTGGCGATGTACGTCTCCGGCGACGACCGCGCAGACGAGGCGCGGCTGCGGGCCGCGGGGGCTGCCGCGAGCTTGAAGCTGCGCCGGCTGTGCCGGCCGGACTCGATCTTCAAACTGGACGGCAAGGCTCAGGGCGCGGCGTACGCCGCGAGCTCGGGAGCCGCGGAGGCGATCGTGGCGCGGAACGGCACGCGCGGGCTGTTCAGGGCCTACGACGCCTTCAACGATTCCGCGATCACCGGGCGGACCTGTGTCGCGACGACCGATCGCGTGCTGCGCCGCACCCTGGGCATGTCGCTCGCCGACCTCGAGGCGGCGGTCGCCGGGGCCTAAGCTGACGGAATGCCCGAGCTGCCCGAGGTGGAGACGATCCGCCGCCACCTCGCGCCGCGGGTCGAGGGCCGGGTCCTGCAGCGGCTCGAGGTGCTCGATGCCCGCTGGTGCTCCCCGGTCGCGGGCGCGGAGGTCGCCGCCGCCGTCGAGGGCCGGCGGGTCGAGGCGCTCGCGCGGCGCGGCAAGTACCTGATCTGGGAGCTCGAGGACGACGTCCACCTGATGCTGCACCTGCGCATGACCGGGACGCTGCTGCTCGACCCGCCGGAGCCGCCGCGCCACCGGCGGGTGCGCTTCGGCTTCGACGACGGGCAGGAGCTGTTCTTCGACGACCCGCGCCGCTTCGGCACCGGCGAGCTCGCGCTCGGCGGCGACGCGCGCGACGAGTTCTTCGCGAGCCGGCTCGGCGTCGAGCCGTTCTCGCCCGAGTTCACGAGCGCGCACCTGTACGCGCTGACGCGTGTGAGCCGTGCTCCGATCAAGGCGTTCCTGCTCGACCAGCGCAAGATCGCCGGCGTCGGCAACATCTACGCCGACGAGGCGCTCTTCCGCGCCGGCGTGCACCCGCTGCGGCCGGCGCGACGGCTCACGCGCAAGCAGGTCGCGGCGCTGCGCGACGGCGTCGTGGCCTCGCTCGAGGCGGGTCTCGCCGCGAAGGGCGCGTCGATCGACGACTTCCGCGATCCCGACGGCGTCCAGGGCTCGTTCCAGAACCGTTTCCTGATCCACCTGCGCGAGGGCGAGCCGTGCCTGATCTGCGAGCGGCCGGTGCGCAAGCTGCGCGTCGCCGGCCGCGGCACCTACGTCTGCGAGCGCTGCCAGCCGCGCCCGCGCTCGGCTCAGGCGGCGACGCGCAGGTCCGTCAGGCGGCCCGAGCGGTCGGCGGCGACGAGCTCCTGAAATCCGCCGAGCGGCTCGCCGTCGAGGATCACCTGCGGGAAGGTCATCATGCCCGTGAGCGCGACCAGCTCGGCGCGCCCCTCGGAGTCCTTGGCGAGGTTGATCTCGTCGTACGGGATCCCGCGACGGTCGAGCAAGGCCTTTGCCGTCCGGCAGTAGCCGCAAGGTTCTGTCGTGTACACGGTGATCCGATTCATTACTTCAAAAAGTATAGTGCGGTCTAGGTCGGAAGGAACCCGGTGGCCGGGAGCCTGAAGACCGAGGCCGTCGTGCTGCGCTCCATGCGCTACGGCGAGGCCGACCGCATCCTGCACCTCTATACCCCCGATCGTGGCCGCCTCTCCGCGATCGCAAAGGGCGTGCGGCGCTCGAAGTCGCGCTTCGGCGGCCGGCTGGAACCCTACTTCAGGCTCGACCTCGTGCTCTACCAGGGTCGCAGCGACCTGCTGACCGTGACCAGCGCGGAGACGCTCGACGGCCATCCGCGGCTGCGCGAGCACCGCGCGGCGCTCGACGTGGCATCGCGCGCCTGCGACGCGGTCGCGCGGGTGTTCGGCGACGGCGACCCGCACCGTGGCGTCTATCACCTGCTGGCGAACCAGCTCGCGCTGCTCGACGCCGATCCCGAGCGCGCGACGCGCGCCAACTCGCTCGCCTTCCGGCTCAAGCTGCTGCTGGCCGCCGGGTTCGCGCCACAGCTCGCCGCCTGCGCGGCCTGCGGCGAGACCGAGCATCTCGTCGGCTTCTCCGGCGCGGCGGGGGGAGTCGTCTGCTCGGCCTGCGAGGCCAGCTCGTTCGCGCTGGGCCAGGATGCGCACGACTTCCTCGTCGGCGCGCTCGGCCGCCCGCTGGCCGACGCCCCGGACGCTCCGGCACGCGCGCTGGCGCAGGCCGAACGGGCGATCCTCGAGACGCTGGAGCACCACGCGCACCTGCACCTGCGGCCCGCGAGCTGACGTTTGCACCGAAACTGCGCGTTCGCGCCGGGCCGGCCGCGCGGGGCGTCAGAATGGAGGGCGTGCCCGCCTCCGCGACAGACCCGGCCTTCGAGGCGCGCATCAGGGCGTGGGAGGACGAGGCCCTCGCGCCCGTCGCCGCCCGCTCCTATCCGGCCGAGCGCGAGCGGGCGGAGGAGGACTGCGGCCTGCGGACGCCGTTCCAGCGCGACCGCGACCGGATCGTGCATTCCAAGTCCTTCCGCCGGCTCAAGCACAAGACGCAGGTCTTCGTGGCGCCGGAGGGCGACCACTACCGCACGCGGCTCACCCACACGCTCGAGACGACGCAGATCTCGCGCACGGTCGCGCGCGCGCTGCGGCTCAACGAGGACCTCACGGAGGCGATCGGGCTCGGGCACGACCTCGGGCACCCGCCGTTCGGGCACATCGGCGAGGAGGTGCTCGACCGCGCCGGGCGCGCGCGCTTCGGCCGCGGCTTCCGCCACAACGAGCACTCGCTCCGCGTGGTCGACCTGATCGAGCGCCTGAACCTGACCGCTCCGGTGCGCGACGGGATACTGCGCCACTCCAGCGGGGCGGGCGAGCCGGCGACGCTCGAGGGCAAGATCGTGCGGCTCGTCGACCGGATCGCGTACATCAACCACGACATCGACGACGCGCTGCGGGCCGGTGTGATCGCGGCCGGCGACCTCCCGGGCGAGGAGATCGCGATCCTCGGCGCCACCGGCGCTGAGCGGATCGACATGCTCGTGCACGACCTCGTGCGAGCACTCCGAGCCGGCGCAGGACATAGTCCAGGGCGCTGCCGTCGGCGGCGCGATGCTGCGGCTGCGCACGTTCATGTTCGACCGCGTCTACCTCGGCCCGACCGCGCGCGCCGAGCACGCCAAGATCGCGCGCGTCGTGCAGGAGCTGTTCGACTGGTACTGCGACCATCCCGAGCTCCTGCCGGAGGGCGTGCCGGGCGCGTCGGAGGCCGATCGGGTGACCGACTACCTCGCGGGCATGACCGACCGCTTCGCGCTCCGGGCCTGGACCGACATCTTCGTGCCGCACGGCCTCGCGAACTGATGCCGCGCTACACCGACGACTCGCGCGAGCGCGTCCGCGACGCGGTCGACTTCGTCGAGCTCGTCGGCGCGCGGACCGAGCTCAAGCCGGCCGGGCCGCGGCGGATGACGGGGCTGTGCCCGTTCCACGACGAGCGCACCCCGTCGTTCGGGATCGACCCGGTCGAGAAGCTCTACCACTGCTTCGGCTGCGGCGCGGGCGGCGACATCTTCAAGTTCGCGATGGAGACCGAAGGCCTGGACTTCGCCGCTGCGCTCGAAACGCTCGCCGAACGCGCCGGAATCGAGCTCGAGCGCGAGGCGGAGGACCCGCGCGACGCCGAACGGCGAGCCGGGCGCGAGCGGCTGCTGGCACTGCTCGAGCGCACCGCCGCCTATTACGTGCGCGTGCTCTGGGAGTCGTCCGAGGCGGCTCCCGCGCGCGCCTACCTCGCCGAGCGCGGGCTCGAGGAGGACGTGCTGCGCGAGTACCGCGTCGGCTTCTCGCCGCGCGCGTGGGATCGGGTGATCGGCGCGTCGCGCGGCGCGGGCTACTCCGATGCGGAGCTGCTCGCCGCCGGGCTGGCTTCGCGCCGGCGCGAGGGGACCGGGCTGCTCGACCGCTTCCGCGGCCGGATCATGTTCCCGCTGGCCGACGCGAAGGGGCACGTGCTCGGCTTCGGCGCGCGCGCGCTGGCGGCCGACGACCAGCCGAAGTACCTCAACACCTCGGAGTCGGACCTGTTCCACAAGGGCTCGCTCGTCTACGGCGCCGACCTGGCGCGCGCGCCGGCGGCACGCTCGGGACGGCTGGTGCTGGTCGAGGGATACACCGACGTGATCGCGCTGCGCCAGGCCGGGATCCCCGAGACCGTCTGCTCGATGGGCACCGCGCTGACGGATCGCCAGCTCGATGCGCTCAAGCGCCTGACGCCGAAGGTGCTGCTCTGCCAGGACCCGGACGCGGCGGGCCAGGAGGCCGTCGCGAAGGGCAAGGATGCGATCCGCGTCTTCAACGAGGGCCATCACCTGCGCGGCTTCGATCTCCGCGTGGTGCGGCTCCCCGCGGGGCAGGACCCGGCCGACGTGGTCCAGCGCGAGGGGGCGGAGGCGATGCGCGCGCTGCTCGAGACATCGGTGCCCGTGGCGCGCTTCGAGGTCGAGCGGGCGCTCGACGCCGGCTCGCTCGGCACGCCGGAGGGACGCGACGAGGTGCTGCGCGCGGTCGCGCCGATCGTCGGCCGGCTGGAGCCGGGCCCGTTGCAGTACGACCTGATCCAGCTGATCTCCAACCGCCTGCAAATGCCGGAGTCGATGACGAGCGAGGCGCTGCGGCGCGCGCCGCGCAGCAACGGCCACGCCGGGCGCGTCGCCGCGCCGCCCGCGCGCCAGATGACGTCCGTCGACAAGCGCGAGGACACCGAGCGCCTGTTCCTCGCGCGCTGCCTGGCGATCAAGGGCCCCGGCCGGCGCGCGCTCGAGGAGATGGACATCGACGCCACGTTCGCGCTCGAGTTGACGCGCCGCGCGGCCCACTACCTCACCGAGCACCTCGAGCACCCGGGGCAGGCGCTGCCCGCGGGCGCCGACGACCTCGCGCACCTCGTCGCGGAGCTCGTGATCGGCGCGGGCGATCTCGCCGCCGATCCCGCGGCGCTGGAGATCGAGCGGCTGCAGCTCGAGAAGAACCGACTGGACCGCGAGATCGCGGCGGCGCAGCGCGCCGGCGAGCCCGTGACCGCGCTCGCGGGCGAGCGCCAGCGCGTCCAGGACGAGATCCGTCACAAGCTCGTCTGACGCACTGGCGGAGCGGAAGCGACGGGCGTACAGTCGGCTCATGCGCCATCGTCAACACCAACCACTCAGCTGGCTGAAGGAACTCCGGCTACCGGCCCCGGAGCGCCGTGCGGCGCGTTCGGAGCGCGAAGCCGAGCGGCAGATGCGACGCGAGCGCGACAACGAGCACAGCGCGGCTCGCCGTGCAGCCGCGGTGGAGGCCGAGAGCCGCCGCTGGAGCGGCCACGACCTGGGTGGCCGCTGATCCGCCGAGGCGTCAGGCGAGCGGGTCGGGCTGCTGCTCGGGCTCAGCCCGCCGCTGCGCGCGGTCGACGGCCCGCGTGACCTCCTCGGGATTGCCGACGCCGACGAAGCGGAACTCGGAGTCGTCGCTGCCCGCGGTGTCGAAGTCGACGGTGCCGACCTGCATGATCCGCTCGAAGAACGATTGGTCGGTGTTGACGTTCTGCACGCGCTGGATGCGCGTCTCCTGGGTCTTCTTCGAGAGGATCCCGCGCCGGATGTGCAGCCGCTCGGTCGTGATCACGTAGCGGGTGGCCATGCGCTTGACGAGTCCGGCGAGCACCACGAGCCCGAGCACGACGGCACCGGCGAGGATCGCGATCCCGGTCCCCGAGGCGAGCGCGCCGATCGCCGCGGCGACCGCCGCGAGCGCGACGCCGCCGACGTAGAACAGGAGCACGGAGCGCCACGACGGATGCCCTTCGAAGACGATCTGCTCGCCCGTATGCAGGTCCATGCGCGGAAACCTATCGCCTGCCGTTCCGTCCGCCACACGAACTAGTGTTCGCATCATGGACCGGGCGGCACTTGCGGCGAAGCACGCGCCTCGGGGCGGGATACCGCGAGAACGGCTCGAGGATCTCGTCGCGGCGGGCCTGTCGATCAGGGCGATCGCCGAGACCGTGGAGATGAGCTACGCGACGGTGCAGCACTGGCTGAGGAAGTACGGGCTCAAGACGCGGCGCGCGGCGCAGCCGCGCGGGGGAGGCGCTCGCACGGTCCAGCGCGAGTGCCGCGTCCACGGGCTCACCACGTTCGTGAAGTACAGCGCTGCCGACCACTACCGCTGCGAGCAGTGCCGCAAGGATCGCGTCGTCGCGCGAAGGCGCAAGGTGAAGGCGCTGCTGGTCGCAGAGGCGGGGGGCGCGTGTCTGCTCTGCGGCTATGACCGGTACAGCGGCGCACTCCAGTTCCATCACCTCGATGCGAGCGAGAAGTCATTCGGCCTGGGGCTGCGTGGTGTGGCGCGCTCGCTGGAGCGCTGCCGCGAGGAGGCGCGCAAGTGCGTGCTGCTGTGCGCGAACTGCCACGCGGAGGTCGAGGCGGGCGTCGCCGCACTGCGCTAGCTCCTACTATGGACGCCGAGCCGGCCCGCCGGGGTGGCTCACGGTCCGGGGTAGCTCAATCGGCAGAGCGGCGCCCTGTTAAGGCGAAGGTTGTGGGTTCGAGTCCCACCCCCGGAGCTCCCGCGAAGGGTCGCCCGTGAGGCGGCCCTTCGTCGTTTAAGGGGTGGACAACACAAACTCAATAGCTCCAGTCGACATTCGGTATTCTCCACGAACTCAACCGAGTTAGTCTAGTTCTGGAGGATGTCGGTGAAGACGAGGAACGTGTTGATAGGGCTGATGCTGCCGGCGGCGATCGTGGTCTCCGGCTGCGGCGGCGCCTCGGATGAGAAGGGCTCCGCGTCCGCCTCGACCGGGAACGGCGACAAGGCGACGCTGTCGCTGGTGGCCTACTCGACGCCTCAGGTCGTCTACGACGAGCTGATCCCCGCGTTCGGCGAGACCCCCGAAGGCAAGGGCGTCGACTTCAAGACGTCGTTCGGCGCGTCCGGCGATCAGTCGCGCGCGGTCGAGGCCGGGCAGAAGGCCGATGTCGTGAGCTTCTCGACCGAGCCCGACATGACGAAGCTCGTCGACGCCGGCATCGTCGACCCGACCTGGAAGGACGGGCCGAACGAGGGCCTCGTCACGACCTCGGTCGTCTCCTTCGTCGTCCGCGAGGGAAACCCGAAGAACATCAAGACCTGGGAGGACCTCCTCAAGCCCGGGATCGAGGTCCTGACGCCGAACCCGTTCAGCTCGGGCGCCGCGAAGTGGAACCTGCTCGCCGGTTACGGCCACGCCTCGGAGGGCGGCAAGAACCCCGAGGCCGGCCTCGACTACCTGCGCGAGCTGATCACCGAGCACGTGAAGGTCCAGGACAAGTCGGGCCGTGAGGCGCTGCAGAACTTCCTCGGCGGCAACGGCGACGTGCTCCTGTCCTACGAGTACGAGGCGATCACCGCCAACAAGAACGGCGAGCAGCTCGAGTACGTGATCCCGGACGACACGATCAAGATCAACATCGACATCGCGACGACCAAGGACGCGCCCGCCGAGGCGAAGTCGTTCCTCGACTACGTCCTGTCCGAGCCCGGCCAGGAGAAGTTCGCCGAGTGGGGCTACCGGCCGGTCAACGAGAAGGTCCTCGCCGCCAACAAGGACCGGTTCCCCGACCCGCCCGGCCTGTTCACGATCGAGGACGTCGGCGGCTGGGAGAAGGTCAACGAGGAGATGTTCGACATCGAGGGTGGCTCGATCGCCAAGATCGAGGAGGAGGCGGGAGTGTCGACCGCCAAGTGAGCACGCTCGCCCTGCACCTGCGGGGGCGCCCGGCCGGCCGGCCGGGCGCCCTCGGGCTCGGCGTCTCGACGCTCTGGCTGAGCCTGATCGTCCTGTTGCCGCTGGCCGCCGTGGTCGTCCGCTCGACCGAGGGCGGCTTCGACACGTTCTGGAGCGCGGTCAGCAGCCGCCAGGCGGTCTCGGCGTTGCGGTTCACGCTGCTCGTCTCGCTCGCCTCCACCCTGATCAACGCCTTCACCGGCACGCTGATCGCATGGATCCTGGTGCGCGACCAGTTCCGCGGCAAGCGCATCGTCAACGCGCTGATCGACCTGCCCTTCGCGTTGCCGACGATCGTCGCCGGCCTCACGCTGCTGGCGCTCTACGGCCCGACCAGCCCGCTCGGGATCGACGTCGCCTACACGCAGTTCGCCGTCCTGCTCGCGCTCCTGTTCGTCACGCTGCCGTTCGTCATCCGCTCGGTGCAGCCCGTGCTGATCGAGCTCGACCACGAGATGGAGGAGGCGGCGCTCTCGCTCGGCGCGAACAGCAGGACCGTCTTCCTCCGCGTGATCCTCCCCAACCTGGTGCCGGCGATCCTCAGCGGCGCGGCGCTCGCGTTCGCCCGCGCGGTCGGCGAGTTCGGCTCGATCGTGCTCATCTCCGGCAACATCCCGTTCGAGACGCAGGTCGCGTCGATGTTCATCTTCAAGCAGATCGAGAGCGACAACCCGATCGGCGCGGCCGCGATCTCCGTCGTTCTGCTCGCGCTCTCGCTCGTGGTGCTGTTCGGGATCCGCGGACTCGGGCGCTGGGGGGCGCGGCATGACCGTTGACCGTCCCTGGCGGATCGGGCTGCGCGTCATCGGCCTCGGCTATCTCGCCGTGCTGCTGCTGATCCCGATCGGGCTCATCTTCTACCGCACGTTCGAGGACGGCTTCGGCGCGGTCTACGACTCGGTCACGACCCCGGCGGCGATCTCGGCGTTCAGCCTCACGCTGACGGTCACGGCGATCGCCGTCCCGCTCAACACGATCTTCGGCGTGCTCTGCGCGCTCGCGCTCGCCCGCGGCCGGTTCCGCGGCAAGGCCGTGCTGAACGCGCTGATCGACCTGCCGTTCGCGATCTCGCCGGTCGTCGTCGGGCTGGCTCTGATCCTCGTCTTCGGGCGCGGCGGCTGGCTCGGCGACCTCCCGTTCCAGGTCATCTTCTCCGTGCCCGGCATCGTGCTGGCGACGATCTTCATCTCGGTGCCGTTCGTGGTGCGCGAGGTGACGCCGGTGCTCATGGAGGTCGGCGACGACCAGGAGCAGGCCGCCTCGACGCTCGGCGCGAGCCGCTGGCAGTCGTTCTGGCGCATCACGCTGCCGTCGATCCGCTGGGGCATCGCCTACGGCGTCGTGCTGTCGGTCGCCCGCTGCATCGGCGAGTTCGGGGCGGTGTCGGTCGTCTCCGGCAAGATCTCGGGCGAGACCGAGACGCTCACGCTGCTCGTAGAGAAGCGCTTCCAGAACTTCGACCTCGCGGGCGCCTACGCCGCCTCCGCGCTGCTCGCCTTCATCGCTCTCGCCACGCTGCTGGCGATGACGAGGATCAACCCACGGAGGGAAGACGGATGATCGCTGTTCGCGATGTCACCAAGTCGTTCGGCGACTTCGTCGCGCTCAACGGCGTGTCGCTCGAGATCCCGGACGGATCGCTGACCGCGCTGCTGGGCCCGAGCGGCTCGGGCAAGTCGACGCTGCTGCGCATCATCGCGGGGCTCGAGCAGCCCGACAGCGGCGTGATCGAGATCCACGGCGCCGACGCCACGCGCGTCGCGCCGCAACGGCGCGGGATCGGCTTCGTGTTCCAGCACTACGCCGCGTTCAAGCACATGACGGTGCGCGACAACGTCGCCTTCGGCATGAAGATCCGGAAGCAGCCGAAGGAGCGCATCCGCGAGCGGGTCGACGAGCTGCTCGGGGTCGTCGGGCTCGCCGGCTACCACGAGCGCTACCCGAACCAGCTCTCCGGCGGCCAGCGCCAGCGCATGGCGCTCGCCCGCGCCCTGGCCGTCGAGCCGAAGGTGCTGCTGCTCGACGAGCCGTTCGGCGCGCTCGACGCCAAGGTCCGCGCCGAGCTGCGTGAGTGGCTGCGGCGGCTGCACGACGAGGTCCACGTCACCACCGTCCTCGTCACGCACGACCAGGAGGAGGCGATGGCGATCTCCGACCACATCGCCGTGATGGACAACGGCAGCATCGAGCAGGTCGGCGGGCCGCGCGAGCTCTACGACCGGCCGGCCAACGGCTTCGTGATGCGCTTCCTCGGCCCGGTCAGCAAGGTCGGCGACAGCCTCGTGCGCCCGCACGACATCACGATCCTGCTCGCGCCCGAGGACGGCACCCGCGAGGCCGTCGTGGCACGGGTCGTCCACCTCGGCTTCGAGGTCCGCGTCGAGCTCCGGCTCGACGGCGAGGAGGAGATCTCGGCACAGGTGACACGCAACGAGGCCGACCAGCTCGAGCTGGCCGAGGGCGCGGTCGTCTGGGTCCGCACGGCCGAGCGCCCGGCGGTGCCCGCCTAGGAGCGATGAGTTCCGAGCCTCCGGCCGGTCTGAAGACCAATGCCGGAGATCGCAGGCACGACACGCATCAACCAGGTCGGGACGGTGTTCGTCCCCGTGGCCGACCAGGAGCGGGCGCTCGGGTTCTACGTCGGGAAGCTCGGGTTCGAGAAGCGCGCCGACTTCACCTACGGCGACGAAGGCATCCGCTGGATCGAGGTCGCCCCGCCCGGGGCGGCGAACACGATCTCGCTGGTTCCGCCGAGCGAGGGTGAGTCAGCCGGTGGCGACGCGGCCCGCTGCGCCTTCGCGACCGAGGACATCGAGGCCGACCACGCGACCCTGCGCGCCAGGGGCGTCGACGTGGACGCGGAGATCGCGCGGGCCGGGAAGCGCAGGGCCGGGATCGTCGCGCTCGACGTCACCGTCGGGGATCCCGTCCCGGCGCAGTTCTTCTTCCGCGACGCCGACGGGAACCGGTTCCTGATCGTCGGGCCGTGACGCGCTAGCCCACGCGCGCCCGGCCTGCCCACGCCTCGAGCTCGCCGGCCGCGGTGCTCGCGCCGTCGTGGCCGGCCATCCAGGCCGCCGCTTCGCGGGCGCGGGCGCGCATCCGCGCATCGCCGAGGGCGCGCCGCACCGCGAGACGCAGCGCGCGCGGGCCGAGCAGCCGGAGCGGCAGCCGCACGCCGAACCCGGCCCAGTCGGCACGCGCGGCGTTCTCCGCCGTGTCGCCGCCGGCGGGGCAGACGACGACCGCGCAGCCGCACGAGAGGGCGCGTACGAGCGTGCCGTGGCCGCCGTGCGTGACCACCACGTCGGCCGCCGGCATCGAGCGCGCGTAGGAGAGCCACGGCACGAGCACCGCGTTGGCCGGCACCGCGACCGGCGGATCGGGCTCGCGGCCGTTGTAGGTGGCGATCACGCGCACCGGCGACCGCGCCAGCCCGGCGAGCGCCGCGCGCAGCATGCGTTGCGCGGGGTCCTGCGCGGTAGAGGGCGCGACGAGCACGACCGGGCCGTCTCCCGGCGGCGGCGCGACGCGCTCGCCGGGTGGCTCCCACAGCAGCGGGCCGACGACTCGCAGCCATGGCTCCCAGCGGCGCGGGTACTCGAGCTGCGGCAGCGTGGCGACGAGCGTGAGCGCGCGCGAGAGCCCCGTGTGCAGCCCCGGCAGCGGCGCGAGGCCGAGCCGCGCGCGGCAGTCGTTGTACTCGCGCCGGCCCTGTTCCAGGCCCTTGCCGACGGCGCCGTCGAAGCGGCGCCAGAACCAGGCTCCCGCGCGCGTGCGCGGAAGCCGCGCCCCGAGCGAGAAGGGCGGGAAGCCGGGCGCCGACCACGGGTGCACGTGCGGCACCAGGGTCGCGAGCGGCACGCCGCAGAGCTCGGCGGCCAGCGCGGGCGCGGGCGTGAGGATGTCCGAGACCGCGATGTCGGGCGCGAACGCCTCGACCGACGGAACCGTCTCGCGGGCGGCATGCACGGCCGCCTGGTAGGGCTTCATCGGACGCTCGCGGGTGGGGAAGACCTGGTACTCCGGCGCGGGGGCGAACTCGATCCCGGCCGCCTCCGCCGGCTCCTGCCAGCGGCGCCAGGTCTGCAGCGCGACGACGTGGCCGCGGGCCACGAGCGCCTCGCCGAGCGCGAGCATGGGGAACGCGTGGCCGGGGTCGCCGAACGCCCCCAGGTACACGCGCAGGGAAGCGGGGGTCACAGCTGCTTGAGGTACGCGACCAACCCCATCCCGACGTCGTCGCTCCACTGCTCGCGGCCGTCGTGGCGCCAGTCCGTGGCCTCGTAGAAGCGCCGCGCGGGCGCGTCCCGGGGCGTCCAGAGCTGCACCTCGCGATAGCCCTCGGCGCGCATCTGCTCCTCGGCGACCGCGAGCAGCGCGTCGGCGATCCCCTCGCGCCAGCGATCCGGGTGCGTGAAGACGGCCGACACGTGCGCGCGGCCCGTGATCGGCTCGCCCGCCCTGTCCTCCCCCTCGACCCACGTCATCGCCTGCGCGAAGCAGGCGATCCCGACGACGCGCCCATCGGGCTCGACGGCGATCCGGGTCCAGCGCGAGCCGTCCGTGAGCCGCCCGCGCCAGCGATCGAGCTCGCGCCCGGGCGGCGGTGGCTCCCACCCGGGCGGCGCCCACGAGCGGTAGCTCTCGTCGCAGGCGCCGATCAGCGCGCCGATCGCATGCTCGTCTCCTGGCACCGCGGCCCGCAGTTCGAGATCCGCGGGAAGCGTCACCCGGCCAGCTCGGCGACGCGTCTGAGCTGTTCGCTGCGCTCGCGGAACGTCCAGGCCATGGGGGAGACGATCAGCGTCCCGACCCCGGCGGCGCGGAACACCTCGAGCCGCTCGCGCACCACGCCGGCCGGCCCGCACAGCGAGACCGCGTCGATCAGCTCGTCGGGCAGCGCGGCGGCGGCTTCCTGCCTGTGGCCCTCGAGGTAGAGGTCCTGGACCTTGCGAGCGGCGTCCTCGAAGCCGTAGCGCCGCACGAGCTCGTTGTAGAAGTTCTGCTCGCGCGACCCCATCCCGCCGATGTAGAGCGCGAGGAACGGGCGCATCGCGTCGCGTGCCGCCGCGCGGTCCTCGCCGACGTTGACGTTCACCGTCGGCGCGATGTCGAAGTCGCCGAACGACTTCCCCCCGCCGGCGCGCGCGAAGCCCTTCTCGAGCAGCGGCCGGAACTCCGCCACGTGCTCGGGCGAGAAGATCGTCGGGAGCCAGCCGTCGGCGATCTCGGCGGTCAGCGTCGTGTTCCTGGGCCCGATCGCCGCGATGTAGATCGGGATCCGCTCCTGCACCGGGGCGATCGTCAGCTTCAGCGCCTTGCCCGGTCCGTCGGGCAGCGGCAGCTCGAGCGTCTCGCCGCGATACTCGACGCGCTCGCGCCGCAGCGCCATCCGCACCACCTCGACGTACTCGCGCGTGCGCTGCAGCTGGTGCGCGAAGCGCTGGCCGTGCCAGCCCTCGGCGACCTGCGGCCCGCTGGTGCCGATGCCCAGCAGCACGCGGCCGTCCGAGAGCTGGTCGAGCGTCGCGGCCGTCATCGCCGTCATCGCGGCGGAGCGTCCGGGCATCTGCAGGATCGCCGAGCCGAGCCGGATGCGATCGGTCTGCGCGGCCATCCAGGCGAGGATCGTGACGGCGTCCGAGCCGTAGGCTTCCGCGGTCCAGATCGAGTCGTAGCCGAGGCGCTCGGCCTCCTGGACGAGCTCCAGCTGCTCGGCCGAGCTGAGGCCCAGGCCCCAGTAGCCGATGTGCAAGCCGAGCCTCAAGTGCAAGCCGCCTTTCCTCGATTGCCCGCCGGGGTTACGCGCCCTACCGTCGGTGGGCGATGCCGAGGCGGCGCGACCCTATCAGCCAGTTGGAGACCGCAATCGAGTGCCTGCCGCGCTCCACGCGCGAGGCCATGCTGCACGGAATCCGCACCAGCCCGATCATCGCCGGGGCGTACACGGACAACCGCGGCGGGATCTGCCCGATGCTCGCCGCGCACCGCTCCGGCGGTCGCACCAGCCTCCTCTCCTTCGCGCGCTCGTGGGATGAGTTCGCGCGCGCCAAGCGCGCTCGGCGGGCGACGCGGCGGGAGCTGCGCGTGCTCGAGGACCTGCTCGTGGCGTCGCTCGCGTCCGACGTCGACCTGGGCGCCGCGATCGCGGCGCACCGGGCGTCAGCGGCCGCCGTTGCCGATGTCGTCGACGAGCCGCAGCAGCCGCAGCGGCGAGAAGGGCTTCGTGAGGAACAGGTCGGCGCCGGCGGCGGCCGCGCGGTCCTGGGCGGGCGTGTCGGACATGCCGGTCAGCATCACGATCGTGGCGTCGGCGGTGACGGGGTCCGAGCGCAGCCGCCGGCAGGTCTCGATGCCGTCGAGCCGCGGCATGTCGTAGTCGAGGAAGACGATCTCCGGGCGCTCCTCGACCGCGGCTTCGAGGGCCTCCTGACCGTCGCCCGCCTCACGCAGCCGGAATCCGGCGACGTCCTCGAGCGTGGTGGTGATCAGCTTCCGGATCATGGGGTCGTCGTCGACGACGAGGATCGTGCGCGTCACGCGAACGCATCCCGGATGCCGACGAACGCGTCGTCGGGCACCGTCGCGTAGGCCGCCACGACCGACCCGTCGAACTGGCGGCCCGCCTGCTCGCAGATCACCTTGCGGGCGTCGGCGAATCCGATCGCGCGCCTGTAGGGGCGTGCCGAGGTCAGCGCGTCGAGCGTGTCCGCGACGGCGAACACCCTGGCGGCCATCGGGATGTCCTCCCCGGCCAGGCCGTCCGGGTAGCCACCGCCGTCCCAGCGCTCGTGGTGGTGGAGGACGACGGACTTGGCGTCGTCGAGGAAGTCGATGTGACGCAGGATCTCCGAGCCGATCTCCGGATGCCTGCGCACCAGCGCGCGCTCGTGCTCGGTCAGCGGCCCGGGCTTGAACAGGATCGCGTCGGGCACCGCGACCTTGCCGATGTCGTGCAGGAGGAAGCCGAACTCGATCTGCGGATCGACGTCGGCGCCGGCTGCCTGGGCGATCCGCAGGCCGTACGCGGCGACGCGCTGGGCGTGCTTGCCGGTGTAGGCGTCGCGCGCCTCGACGGCGTTGGCGAGCGCGAGCACGGTGGCCTTGTAGGAGCGGCGCAGCTCCCGGGCGCGGCTGCGCTCCTGCTTGAAGACCTCGCGCAGGTCGGCGGCATATTGCTCGAGCTGGCTCTGGCGTTCGGCGGCCTCGCGCTCCAGCCGGACGAGACGCGCGC
Organism: uncultured Solirubrobacteraceae bacterium; assembly: GCA_963839615.1. Taxonomy (GTDB): domain Bacteria; phylum Actinomycetota; class Thermoleophilia; order Solirubrobacterales; family Solirubrobacteraceae; genus DASQMT01. The sequence continues at coordinate 867,985 of CAWIVY010000007.1, read as the reverse complement.
GCAGTGAAGCGAGCGTGTCCCTGCCCTTGGATGCTCGAGCCGAACTTGTCACCGCTTCGGGTCTCCTACCGCGCGCGGGTCGTTGATCCTTCCGGACGCGCAAACGGCGCCGAGACCAGGAACTTTCGCCATCGCGTTCAAATCGCCTCGCCGGGCCGCTGGAAGACGATCTCCGGGACCACGCAGTGCGGCGACGTGCGCAGCAGGAAGCGGACCGACTCGGAGATGTCCTCGGGGCGGATCATCTCGTCCTGGGAGACGTGCTCGCGCACGAACTCGGTCATCGGGGTGTCGACGAAGCCGGGGCAGAGCGCGACGGACTTGATCCCCTCGGCGTTGAGCTCGCGGTTCATCGCCTGGGTCCAGCCGATCACCGCGGCCTTCGTCGCCGAGTAGACGCTCAGCCACGCCTGCCCCGACTTGCCGGAGATCGACGACGTGTTGACCACGAGCGCGTTGCGGTGCTCGGCGCCGGCCGCGCGCAGCAGGTCCGCGCACTCGCGGTAGAAGAGGATGATCGCGCGCAGGTTCACGTCGAGCTGCATGTCGATCTTCTTCGTGACGGTCTCGGCGACCGCCGCCCCGATCCCGACGCCGGCGTTGTTGACGAGCACGTCGAGGCGCCCCCAGCGATCGCGGTGGGCAGCCACGATTCGCTGCACGTCCGCCTCGTCGGCCATGTTGCCCGCGACCTCCTCGACCTCGAAGCCGGCTTCGCGCAGCTCCGCGGCAGCGCTCGCGAGCTTCTCGGGACGGCGCGCCGCGACGGTCAGCCCGTGGCCCTCCTCGCCCAGCGTCCGCGCTATCGCGAGGCCGATCCCACTCGACGCTCCGGTGACGAGTGCTGCGCGATCCGGCATCTTCGAATCCTTTCTCGGGGCTGCGGGCGGCGGCGACCGCGCGGCCAATCAAAGCAGGCCGTGCCCCGGCGTACGATCGACTCGTGCCGCTCGCCATCGTCGCCTGCCTCGCCCTGCTCCTGGGCGTCCTCGCCTTCGTGCTCGACGGCGGCGACAAGGAGGCGGCGGCGCCGGCGTTGCGGCCCGACAGCATCGCCCGGATCGCGGAGCGGGTCGAGCGCGAGCGCGGGCTGAAGTTCGAGCACGTTCCCGAGCCGGTCGAGGTGACTCCGGCGCGGGCGCGCCGCGAGGGCCTGGCGTCGCTCGACACGGACTACCCGCCGGCACGGCGCCGCGCCGACGCCGACGTGCTCGTGATGCTCGGGCTGATACCGCCGGACACCGATCTCGGCGAGGCCGTCGGCTCGACGTTCGGCGAGGCCGTTTCCGGCTACTACGACCCGCGCGAGGACCGGCTGCGGATCGTGGAGGGCGCCCAGACCGCCAACCGGGTGCTCTACGAGATGGTGCTCGCACACGAGCTGACGCACGCGCTCGAGGATCAGCGCTTCGAGTTCGACCTCGACGGCCTCTCCGCCGGCGGTGATCGGGCGCTCGCGTACACGGCGCTGATCGAGGGCTCGGCGAGCGTGCTCATGTACCGCTACGTCAATCACCGCTTCGACCCCGAGGAGCTGTTCGGCGGGCTCGCCGCGTCGGCCTTCGGCAGCACCGGCGACCTGCCGCCGTTCCTGACCGCGCAGCTGCTGTTCTCCTACTCGGAGGGCGAGAAGTTCGTCACGCGCCTGCTCGAGGTCGGCAACGATGGCTGGAAGGTGGTCGACGCCGCGCTGCGCTTCCGGCCTCCGACCTCGACGGAGCAGGTCCTGCACCCCGACGCCTACCTGAAGGTCGAGCAGCCGCGCCGCGTCTCGGTCCGCGGGCCGGTGCATGCGCTGGGACCGGGCTGGCGGGTCGCCCAGCGCTCGACGTTCGGCGAGTGGCAGACCCAGAAGCTGCTCGCGCGCGCCGGCGGGACCGCATCCTCGGGCGCCGCCGCCGGCTGGGGCGGCGACCGCTACGCGCTGCTGCGCCGCGGCGACGAGAGCGCGCTGGTGATGCGCTGGACGTGGGACTCGGAGCGCGACCGGGCCGAGTTCGCGCAGGCGCTGCGCGACTGGGGCCGCGAGGGGCTGCCCGAGTCCACGCCGGCGGGCGGCGACGCCTGGCGCACGCCGGACGGCGCCGCCGCGCTGGCCGTGCGGGACGGTGCAGTCACGCTGGCGCTCGCGCCGGAGCCGGCGCTCGCGCGCCGCGCGGCACGGGCCGACTAGCCTTCGCCCGCGCGGGGCCGGTAGCTCAGCGGTCAGAGCAGCGGGCTCATAACCCGACAGACGGAGGTTCGAATCCTCCCCGGCCCATCGCCGGAGACGCCGGCACAGCCCCCGGGGCCGGCGCCCCGGCCTGGGGCGCCGGCCCTCGCAGGGGCCTGGCTACGAACGACGGTTGCCGCTAATGCCGAGTAGCGCCGGCTGGGCGGTCGGCGTGGCCTGTCACCGCGCCACCGCGCTCGTGGTCCGCGGGCGTGTCGCGACGGAAGCGATCGCTGCTCTCACGGCCGCGGTCGTAGGCCTCCGCGAGCATGCGCCCGGCCACATCGCGGCCGCCGAGGCCGAACGCGAGCGCCATCGCCAGGAAGACGCCGCCCAGCAGCGCCGCATAGGTGATCGTCACGATCTGCGGCGCGATCTGGAGCTGGTCGAGCACCATGAACGTGCCGATCGCCATGATCAGGACCGGGACGACCGAGCCCACCACCTTGCCGGTGGGAGTGTCGCCCATGGTGCGAGCGATGAGCCCGCCGACGGCGCCGGAGAGCGCCACCGCGACCACGAAGATGACCACGGCCGCCAGGACGTTCGGCAGGTACCCGCCGATCGCGGCGACGAAGTTGTCGAGTGCCGCGATGCCCAGCTGGGACACGGCGACCGCGAGGGTTCCGAGGAACAGGAACCAGAACACGATCGCCCCGATCGTCGAGCTCGGCTTGAAGCCGGGCGCGACCCGGTTCACGTACTCACCCGTCGACCCTGTATGGAGCGCCCGGTCCGTACCGATGCTCTCGAGCAGCTTCGTCACGATGCCCTTGACGATCCTCGCGATGATGTAGCCGATGGCGAGGATGATCAGGAAGCCGATCAGCTTCGGCAGGAACCCGATCAGGTTGTCCAGCCCACGCTGGAGTGAATCGCCGACCTCGACGGCGGCGAGAGAAAGTCCCATGTGGCGCCCCCTACCTGTGGTGGATGGAAGAAGGGCGCCCGCCGCGCTTGCGGACAAGATCGGCGCCCTTGCAGGGGTTTCCATGGCGTTCCCGGCTGACGCGCGCCGCGTCCGAAGCATGACCACGAGGTGATCGGCGGGGCGTTCAGGCGGCCGACGACTCGGCCTCGCCGGCGGTGCGCAGACGCTCGAGGCTGCCGCGCAGGATCCGCGACACGGTCATCTGCGACACGCCGACGCGGCGTCCGATCTCGGCCTGCGTGAGGCCGGCGTGGAAGCGCAGGTAGAGAATCCGCCGCTCGTGCGGCTCCAGCCCGGCGAGCAGCGTCGCCAGCAGAGCCCGGTTCTCCGCGAGCTCGTAGCCGGGATCCGCGACGGCGAGCCGGTGCTCGCAGCGATGACGTTCGTCGTCGTCGGCGGCGTCCGAGCCGAGCGGGTCGGCATGGCGGGCGGTGGCCGCCTCGAGTGCAGCGAGGATGGACTCGTGATCGGTGCTCAGCCGAACGGCGAGCTCGCCGACTGTCGGTGCGTGGCCGCTCGCGGCGGCGAGCTCCGTCCACGTCTTCTCGATGCGCAGCGACAGCTCCTGCAGCTCGCGCGGCATCCGGACCGCCCACGTGTGGTCGCGGTAGTAGCGGCGGAGCTCGCCGACGATGGTCGGCACGGCGTAGCTCGTGAACGCATGGCCGCGCTCGGGGTCATAGCGGTCGACGGCCTTCACCAGCCCGATGCAGGCGACCTGCATCAGGTCGTCGAACGGCTCTTCCGGCCGCGCGTATCGGCCCGCCAGCTGGCGCGCGAGCGGCATGTATCGCTCGATCAGCTGCTCGCGCTCGCGCGCGTCGCCGCGGGCGCGATAGCGGGCGAAGCGAAGCCGCTCCGCTCGCAGGCGTGCTTCCTGATTCTCGTCTGCACGTCGTCGTGGGGTCACACCCACCAGGACGGGCGGCCCGGCCGATGGGTTACATCCCCGTGGGGTCGGAGCTCTCGACGATCACCACGCCCTCGATCAGCAGGTGGTTCGGGATCCGGATCCTCTCGTTGCCGGATCGCAGCGTGGTCGCCGCACTGTCGATCTGCTCGATCGTCCCGCGCAGCTCACCCAGCCGGATCGTGTCGCCCGCGGTGAAGTCGGCGCGCGCATAGCGCGTCGCCGTGAGCGCCCGGGCGATCTCGCGCGAGCCGAGGCCGAAGGCCAGGGCGAGTGTCACCGCCACGGCGACGAGCACGATGCCGAAGATCGCGGTGAGCGGCGCCAGCGCGACGCCGATCTGGGCGGCCGCGCAGAGTCCGAACACCGCGATCACGAGCCCCTGCGCGATCGGTCCGATCGCAACCGGGAAGTCGACCTGCGCCGAGGTGCGCTCGGCCCAGGCGCGCACCTGCGCACCGAGCACGATCCCGACGAACACCAGCAGGATCCCGGTCAGCAGGCGCGGGATGTAGATGATCCCCTCGTTGAGCGAGTCGCTCAGGAAGCGGAGGCCGAGCAGCGAGAGCGACCCGAAGATCGCGATCACGGTGATGCTGATCCGGACGGCGATGCCGATCAGGCCGGACGGTGATCTGCCCAGGCCGGCCAGCGCGAGCGTGTCGGGCACTCCCCAGCGCTCCACGAGCCGGTCGAGGCCGAGGCGCGTCAGGGCCGACCGGACCAGGCGGCCCAGGACGGCGGCGAGGATGAGCCCGGCGATCAGCAGCAGCAGCGCGCCGCCGAAGCGGGGCAGGAAATCGCCGAGCTGATCGCCGGCGCGCTCGAGTACTGCGGTGGCCATCATCGCCGCCCCCGTTCCCGCGTCCCGAACGCCGCGAAGAGCGCGCCGGCGATCGAGGCGAGGAAGTGGCCGAGCACCGTCAGCGGGATCGTCATCGCCTTCTGGGTCCGGGCACGCGCCACGAGCTCGGTGGTGAACTGCTCGCTCACGGACGGCGTTCGCAGGGCGACGAGCGCGAGCAGCTCCGCGGCGCGGCGTTCGGCTGGATCGAGGTCGGGAGGAAGCGAGGGGTCATCGCTCATAGCGGAAGCTCCCAGTCGTAGGTGTTGGCACGCAGCATGTCGATGAACTCCCGTCGCGCACGGTGCAGCCTGCCCTTGACGCTTCCCAGCGGCGACTGCGTGATGGCGGCGATCTCCTCGTAGCTGAAGCCCTCGACGTCCCGGAGGACCAGCACGGTCCGGTGGGCCGGCGCGAGGCCGTGGAGCTTGCGCTCGAGCCGCTCGATGCGCTCGCGAACCTCGAGCCGTTCGGCGGGCGCGCGCTCGGGGCTCTCCGGTTCCGAGCTGTCGAGCTCGGTCGGATCGACCGGCTCGGGCCGGCGCCGGGCGAGGTGGTCGAGCGCGGCGTTATGCGTGATGCGCAGCAGCCAGGACCGGAACGGCGCGTCCCCCCGGAACCGCTCCAATCGGTGGAAGGCGCGCAGGAACGCGTCCTGGCTCACGTCCTCGGCCTCGCTGTCGCCGACGATCCGCGAGGCGACGCGCACCACGACGTCGCGATGGCGCTCGACCAGCAGCTCGAACGCGGCGAGGTCGCCCCGCGTGACGCTGGCGACGAGGAGGTCGTCAGCATCGGCGCGACGGTCATCGTCGAGCGGTGTATGGGTGGAACTCACGCTTCCCAAGACGGACACGACCCCCCCGGCGGTTACAGGACGTTCCGCTTCGCGGCGTGGCGCCCGCAGCGGGGACAATAGTCGTGCCGGCCGCGTCGGATCGAGCCGGTGCTCGGCCCGTTCAGGCCGGAGCGAGTGCCGCGTGATCGACTTCGTGCGCGCCGCGGCTTTCAAGCGACGCGAGGAAGGCCGCAACGACCGCGGGGTCGAACTGGGTTCCGGAGCAGGCGCGCAGCTCCGTGAGCGCACTCTCATCAGAGCGCGCGTCGGCGTATGGCCTGTTCTCCGTCATCGCGCAGAACGAGTCGGCGGCGAAGATGATCCGGGCGCCGATCGGGATCTGCTCGCCGGCAAGCCCGTCCGGGTACCGCTGCCGTTGCTGTCAAACCCAGGCGGCGTGGCGAGGAACAGCTCGATCGCGGGCTTCAGCCGCTGCACGATCGGCTTGGCCTCGCCGGCGATCAGCCTGGCCTCGCGAACGTCGCCGCGCTCCATGCGCTCGAGCGCGTCGTCGAGCACCCGCGAAGCCGAGGTCGGGCGCCGGATGGAGCTCATACACGTGTGTTCGGCGCGGGGACGACGGACTGAAGCGCGCCGACTACCCTTCCCGGTCCTGTGGGAGAGCTCGGCGGATTCCTGAAGATCACCCGTGCTCCGGCGCCGGAGCGCGACCCGCGCGAGCGCGTGGCCGACTTCAAGGAGATCTACAAGGTCCTGCCCGAGGACGAGGCGGCACGCCAGGGTGCGCGCTGCATGGAGTGCGGCGTCCCCTTCTGCCACGACGGCTGCCCGCTCGGCAACCTGATCCCGGACTGGAACGACCTCGTCTACCAGGGCCGCTGGCGCGAGGCGATCGACCAGCTGCATGCCACGAACGACTTCCCGGAATGGACCGGCCTGATCTGCCCGGCGCCGTGCGAGCCCGCCTGCGTGCTCTCGATCAACGACGATCCGGTCTCGATCAAGCAGATCGAGCTGGCGATCGTCGAGCGCGCCTGGGAGGAGGGCTGGATCGTCCCGGTCCCGCCCACGGGACGCAGCGGGCGGAGCGTCGGCGTCGTCGGCTCCGGGCCCGCGGGGCTCGCGGCCGCCGCGCACCTCAATCGCTCGGGTCACGAGGTCGTCGTCTACGAGCGCGACGAGTGCGCGGGCGGGCTGCTGCGCTTCGGCGTGCCCGACTTCAAGCTCGAGAAGCACTACATCGACCGCAGGATCGAGCTGCTCGAAGCCGAGGGCGTGCGCTTCTCCTACGGAATCGACGTCGGCGTCGACGTGTCGGCCGGCGAGCTCTCCGCGCGCCACGACGCGATCGTGCTCGCGATCGGCTCGCGGGTGCACCGGGTGCTCGACGTGCCGGGGGCCGACCTGGCGGGAGTGCGCTTCGCGATGGACTACCTCTACGCGCGCAACCGCTGGGTGGCGCGCGGCGCGGTCGAGGGCGACGACCCGGGGCTGAGCGCCGAGGGCAGGCACGTGGTCGTGATCGGCGGCGGCGACACGGCGATGGACTGCGTCGGCAACGCACACCGCGACGGGGCGAAGAGCGTCACGGTGCTCGACACGTACCCGCCGCCGCCCGGGCCGGCGGCGCGCGACAGCGTCCCGTGGCCGGAGGCGCCGCGCCGGCTGGTCAGCACGTACGCCCTCGACGAGGGCGGCGAGCGGCGCTGGACGCAGACGGCGACGCGGCTCGACGGCCGCGACGGCCACGTCGTCGCCGTTCACGGCACCTACGTCACGCCGCCACCGGCGCCGGAGCCCGTGCCGGGCACCGAGTTCGAGCTGCCGGCGGACCTCGTGCTGATCGCGATCGGCTTCTCGCATCCCGAGCACGCCGGCGCCGTCGAGCAGCTGGGGCTCGAGCTCGACCTGCGCGGCAACGTCAAGGCGGCCACGTACGCGAGCTCCCGCGCCGGCGTCTTCGTGGCCGGCGACGCGCGCATCGGGCAATCGCTCGTGGTCAACGCGATCGCGGAGGGCCGCCGCTGCGCCCGGGTCGTCGACCGCCACCTGGCGGCGGTGCCGGTCGCCTGAGCGCCGGGGCAGGTTCGTCGCATCGCCTGCGGACCTGCTGAGATGTGTGCGCGGATCCGAATCTAGGGAGGACCGATGACGCGCAGGTTGGAAGCGGGGCCACTGCTCGTGACGCTGGGAGCCCTGCTCCTGCTCGTGAGCCTGTTCCTGGCGTGGTTCACGGGCGACGTCACCGCGTGGGAAGGGTTCGAGGTCTGGGACCTCGTGCTGTTCGTGCTCGCGCTGGGGTCGATCGCCGCGGGGATGGGGCTCACGACGCAGGACGTCGACCTCGTCGACCGCCGGTTCCTGCCGGCGGCGGTGGCGGCCGTCGCCGTGATCGTGGCGTCGCAGATCATCGACCCGCCGCCGGCCGCCACCGGGCAGGACCCCGACACCGGGGCCTGGCTGGCGCTCGGATCGGCGCTGGTGATGTGCCTGGGCGCCGTGTTGACGTTCGGGCGCGTGCACGTCGCGCTGACGGTCGAAGGGCGCGACCAGCGCCGGCACGTCTCTGCCGTTGACGCGCGCGGGCCGCAGGACCCGACGACGGACAGCCACGAGCCCGTGGCGCCAGCGGAAGCCGAGGAGCCCGAGGAGCGCTCGCCGCGGCGGCTGTTCAGCCGCGACCGCGCGCCCGAGACGGCGCCGACGACGCCGGTCGAGTCCGAGAGCACGGCAGGGGAACCCGCCCCGGAGGCGAAGCAGGACTGATGCCGGTGCGCGAAGTCGCCTTCGAGCTCGAGTGCTTCGAATGGGCCGACGAGCGCCTGGAGCTTGCTGGGCGCTGGCAGGGGCTGGCGGGACGGCGGCTCACCGGGCCCGTGCTCAGCCTCGACACCGGATCCGGCCGTCGCAAGCGGCTCGTCGCGATGCCCGGAGGGCATTTCGGGGCCGCCGAGGACAGCTGGCGGGCGACGTTCGCGTGGCCGGGCGACCCGGCCGAGATCACCGGCGCGGAGCTCGAGGTCGGCGGCAACGTCGTCGTCGACCTGCCGCTGCCCGACCGGCGCCGGCGGCGCCGCAAGCGCCCGGCGGTCGATCCGGGCGACGACGCGCTGCGCGGCGAGGTGAGCGCACTGCGGGCGCAGGTCGAGCGGCTGCGCGCGGAGCTCGCCGGCCGCGAGCGCGAGAACATGCAGCTGCACGCGCAGCTCGACGCTGACGACGACGAGGCTCCCGGCGCCGCCGCCGAGGCCGGCGCTCCGACGGTCGAGATCGAACGGCTCACGAGCCAGCGCGAGGAGCTGAACGCCGAGCTCGAGCGGCTTGCCGGGGAGCGCGACCGCACGCGCGCCGAGTTGTCGGACGAGGCCGACCGGCTCCGCGGCGAGCTCGATGCCGCGCGCACCGAGCTGGAACGCGCCCGCACCGAGGTCGACGAGCTGCGCGAGGCGTTCTCCGACGCAGCCCTCGAGGCAGAGGCAGCACGCGACCGGCACAGCGCCGAGCTTGCGGAGCTTCAGGACGAGCTGCGCGCCGAGCGGGCGGCGATCGCTCGCCTCACCTCCGCCCAAGCGGATTCGAGCCTGCTGCCGCCACCGGCGAGCGAGGCCGCCAAGCTCGCTGTCGCCGCGCCCCCGACCCAGCCGCTGACCGCTCCGGTCGTGCCCGCCGGCGACGCGACGGAGGAGGTCGCAGCGCCCGCCGCGCTCGACGCGCCCGGACCGCTGCAGGCCGGGGCGCGACCGGGGAGGACGTCGCTGCAAGCGCTCAAGACGCGGTTCGAGCGACGCTTCGCCTCCAACGGCCACCCGGTGGAAGCCGAAGAGTCCGAGTACCTGGAGGACGACGGGCTGATCCAGGCCCCCGTGCGCACGGCCGCCGCGGCGCGCGCGCGCGCCGGAGCCACGGTCGCCGGACGGCGCAGCGCGGTGGAGGTGTGGGGACTGCGGGTCCTCGCCGTGGTGCTCGTCGCCGTCCTGCTGATCGCGTTCCTGCTGATCCTCACCAGCATCGCCTGACGCGTCTAGATGAGCAGCGAGCCGCGCCAGCGGGTCGCCCCGCGGGGCAGCGCGGCGGGATCGAAGCGCGCCTGCATCTCCGCGGCGGTCGTGGCGCCGTCCATGCCCAGCGTCGCCGCCATCCAGCGCAGCGCGGCGCCTGCGTCGAGCTGGTCGAGGGTCACCGCCCCGTGCCGCTTCGCCAGCCGGCTGCCGTCCGGCCCGAGCACGAGCGGGACATGCGCGTAGCCGGGGGCGTCGAGCCCGAGCGCGTCCGCCAGGAACAGCTGGCGCGGGGTCGTCTCGAGCAGGTCGTCGCCGCGCACGACCTCGCCGATGCGCTGCCACGCGTCGTCGACGATCACCGCGAGGTTGTAGGCGGGCGCGCCGTCGTTGCGGCGCACGACGAAGTCGTCGACCACGCCCTCCTGCGCGCCGTGCACGCGGTCGCTGAACTCGATCCGCGCTCCGCCCGCGCGGACCCGCAGCGCGGGCGGGCGCCCGCCGTCGCGCTTGCGCCGCCGCTCGGCCGCGGTCAGACGCAGGCAGGTGCCGGGGTAGGCGCCCTCGGGCAGCGGACCGTGCGGCGCCGACGCGGCCGCGCGGATCTCGGCGCGCGTGCAGAAGCACTCGTAGAGCCGGTCCTCGGCCAGCAGCCGCTCGATCGCCGCATCGTACGCGTCGTTGCGATGCGACTGGAAGACGACCTCGCCGTCCCAGTCGAGCCCGAGCGCCCGCAGGTCCTCGAGCTGGCGCTCGGCCGCGCCGGCGACCACGCGGCCCTGGTCGAGGTCCTCCATCCGCACGAGGAAGCGCGCGCCCCTGCTCCGGGCGAAAAGCCACGCGAGCAGCGCGGTCCGCAGGTTGCCGAGGTGCAGCGTGCCCGTCGGGCTCGGCGCGTAGCGCCCGTCCGAGTTCATTCCTCGTAGCGGAAGGGCAGCGACTCCGCCAGCTCCGCGAGCCGCGGCGCGTCGCGGTCGCGGTCCGAGTAGAGCAACTCGAGGTCGTCCGGCCAGCGGATGCCGACATCGGGGTCGTCGAAGCGGATCCCCGCCTCGGTCGCGGCGTCGTAGTACGCGGTGCACTTGTAGACGAAGTCCGCGGTCTCCGAGAGCACGCAGAAGCCGTGCCCGAAGCCGACGGGGATGTAGAGCTGCAGGCCGTGCTCGTCGTCGAGCTCGAAGGCCTCCCATTCGCCGAACGCCGGCGAGCCGCGCCGCAGGTCGACCACGACGTCGAGCACGCGGCCGTGCGCTACGCGCACGAGCTTGCCCTGGCCGGGGTGGGTCTGGAAGTGGATCCCGCGGAGCGTTCCCCGGCGCGAGCGCGAGTGGTTGTCCTGCACGAACTCGGTGGGAACGCCCGCGGCTCCCCACTCGTCGGCGCGGAACGTCTCGACGAAGAACCCGCGCGCGTCGCCGTGCACGGCGGGCGCGAGCAGCACGAGGCCGGGGAGCTTGGTGGGCATTCGCTGCATGGGGTACAGACTATTTCGCCGTTCCGTCCTCGCGAGCTCGGACCTCACGGCGACGATACGTTTGGAAGGAGTCGAGGGTCCCGCCGTCGAAACCACCTCGGGCCATGCCGAGAACCGTTCCGATGCCCCCGGCCGCCAAGGGCCACCAGACGCTGTCCGCCTACATCACGTCCCGCTTCGACGAGTTCTCACGCTCCCAGAAGGACGTCGCCCAGTACGTCGTCGACCACCTCGACGAGGTCGCCTTCCACACCGCCGAGGAGCTCGCGCGGCGCGCGAACACCTCTTCCTCGACGGTCGTCCGCTTCTCGCAGGCGCTCGGGTTCGAGGGCTTCCCGGAGCTCCAGGAGTCCGCGCGCGAGGAGTACCGCCACGGCCACCGCCAGCCGCCCCGCGGCCTCGAGCAGGCGGCGCCGCTGTTCTCGCTCGACATGAACCCGTTCGAGTCCGCGATCGCCGCCGACCACGTCAACGTCGAGGACACCGCCCGCCGGGTCTCGCGCTCCGAGGTCGAGGCCGCGATCGAGCTCGTCGCGACGTGCGAGCGGGTCCTGATCGCAGGCACCGACCAGATGGCGTTCTTCGCGTCCTACCTGCGCCACCTGCTGATGCTGCTCGACATCCGCGCCGAGATCGCCGCCTCGCCGTCGCAGGAGGCGCTCTCGCGGCTCGGCCGGATCGACGCGAGCACGCTCGTGATCGGGCTCTCGGCCGGGCGCCCGCACCCGCTCGTCGTGCGCGCGATGAAGATCGGCCGCCACCGCAAGGCGGCGACGCTCGCGATCGTCGACGCCACCCTCTCCGAGGTCGCCAAGCTCTCCGACCGCACGCTCTACTACTCCTCGAACTCGCCGGCCTTCGTGCGCTCGCACAGCGGCCTGCTCTCGATCCTGCAGGCGCTGGCGTACGGCGTCTACTCGCGCGACACGTCGCAGTACGACGAGCGCATCCGCGCCTTCAAGCTCAAGTAGCGCGCACTTCTCAGGGGCAATTGGCCCTATGGCCGATTTGGACGGATCGGCGCACCGATCCGTCGTACCCTGTGAGCCATGCGTGACGAAGCGACGTTCCGGGTGAAGGCCGGACTGGCCGAGATGCTGAAGGGCGGCGTCATCATGGACGTCGTCGACGCCGAGCAGGCGAAGATCGCCGAGGACGCGGGCGCCGCGGCCGTGATGGCGCTCGAGCGCGTCCCCGCCGACATCCGCCGCGACGGCGGCGTCGCGCGCATGTCGGACCCGCTGCTGATCCGCGGCATCCAGGAGGCCGTGAGCATCCCGGTCATGGCGAAGGCGCGGATCGGCCACTTCGCCGAGGCCCAGGTGCTCGAGGCGCTCGAGGTCGACTACATCGACGAGTCCGAGGTCCTCACGCCGGCCGACGAGGCCAACCACATCGACAAGTGGGCGTTCAAGATCCCGTTCGTGTGCGGCGCCACCAACCTCGGCGAGGCGCTGCGGCGCATCGGCGAGGGCGCGGCGATGATCCGCTCGAAGGGCGAGGCCGGCACGGGCGACATCGTCGAGGCCGTGCGCCACATGCGCCGGATCGGCTCGGAGCTCCGCCGGCTGCAGACGCTCGACGACGCGGAGCTCGCAACCGCGGCGAAGGAGCACCAGGCCGCGCCCGATCTCGTCCGCGGCGTCGCCGAGGCCGGCAAGCTGCCCGTCGTGCTGTTCTGCGCGGGCGGCATCGCGACCCCGGCTGACGCGTCGCTGATGATGCAGCTCGGCGCCGAGGGCGTGTTCGTGGGCTCGGGCATCTTCAAGTCCGAGGATCCCGCCACCCGTGCCGCCGCGATCGTCGAGGCGACCACGCACTTCCGTGACGCAGAGCGCGTCGCACACGCCAGCGAGGGTCTCGGCCAGGCGATGGTCTCGCTCGAGTCGCGCAAGCTCGAGGAGCAGCAGCTCCTCGCCAACCGCGGCTGGTGAGCGCGCCGCTCGTCGGCGTGCTCGCGCTCCAGGGCGACTTCGAGGCGCACGCGCGCGTGCTCGCAGGCCTCGGCGCGGAGGTGCGCGAGGTGCGCGTGCCCGCCGACCTCGGCGGCCTCGACGGCCTCGTGATCCCGGGCGGCGAGTCGACGACGATGACGCTCGGGATCGAGCGCGAGGGGCTCGCCGAGCCGCTGCGCGAGCTCGTCCGCTCCGGCACGCCCGTGCTCGGCACCTGCGCGGGCATGATCATGCTCGACCGCGAGCACCTCGGGTTGGCCGACTACACGGCCAAGCGCAACGCGTTCGGCCGCCAGATCCGCTCGTTCGAGGCCGATCTCGAGATCCCGGGGATCGACGGCGCGCCGGTGCGCGCCGTCTTCATCCGCGCCCCCTGGATCGACGAGCACGGCGACGCCGTCGAGGTGCTCGCGGAGGTCGACGGCCACGTCGTCGCGGCGCGCCAGGACAACATGCTCGTGATCTCGTTCCACCCGGAGATCGCGGGCGAGACGCGGCTGCACGAGCTGTTCCTCGAGGGCGTCGTGAGCGATGGCTGACCTCACGCTGCACTTCGTCCGCCACGGCGAGTCGCTCGCCAACGACGCCGACCGCGCCGGACGGCCCCGCCCGGCCGACTGGGACGCGCTGTCCGAGCGCGGCTGGGAGCAGGCCCGCGGCCTCGGCCGGCGGCTGGAGGGCCATGGCCTGGAGCTGATCGTCGCGAGCACGATGCGGCGCGCGCAGGAGACCGCGGAGGGCATCAACGAGGTGCTCGGCCTGCCGGTGGAGACGGACCCCGACCTGCACGAACTGCGCCAGGCCGACGCCTTCTACGAGTCCGGCGGTAAGTTCGGCGACACGGCCTCGCTGAACTGGATGCCGACCGCTCCGCGCGACCACGCCGAGCCCGGCGCGGAGTCCTTCGACGACATGCTCGGGCGCGCGCTGCGGGTGCGCGAGCGGATGGAGGCGCGCGCGGGGGACGAGCGCATCCTGCTGGTCAGCCACTACGGGTTCATCCACTGGTTCCTCGGCCTGGCGCTGTTCGGCGACGCGTTCGGGCCCGAGCACCTGGTGCCGCTCTGGTACGCCGGCCATGCCAACACCGGCATCACCGTGTTCGAGCGCCGCAACCGCCGCATGGACGGCATGGACTTCGACGGCTGGCACCTGAAGACCTGGAACGACCAGGCGCACCTCTAGAAGACGATCACCAGCGAGACGCCCGCGGTCCAGCCGCCGCTGTCGGCCGAGCCCGTGACGCGCAGCGTCGCGCCGGGCTTGCGCCCGGCGATGTTCTTCGCGGCGTCGATCGCCGGCTTGACCTGGGCCATCCGCCCGGTGACGAAACCGTCGGTGAGCGAGCCGCCGCCCTGAAGGTGGCCGAGCGACTCGGCGATCGCGTTGTGCGCGCCGCCGACCGCCGCGCTGACGTCGGGCAGCTCGTCGACCTCCTCGCCCGAGAGCGGGATCACGAGCCCGCCGGACCAGCCCCAGCCGTCGCCCTTGTGGTGGACCTTGCTCTCGAACTTGACGCCGCCGACCTCTGTCTTGAGCGCGAACTCGCTGCCGTCCCACTTGCCGGACGCCGCGACCTTCGCGCCGTTCCCCTTGACCTCGGCCTCCGCGCCCTCCTTGCCGGCCGTGACCTTCACCGCGCCCTTGCCGGTCTTCAGCTCGGCGCCGCTGATGCCCACCTTGATGCTCGTCTGCGAGCCGCCGAACGTCACGCTCGTGGGCGGGATCGGGAAGAGGTTCGAGATCCGCGACTCCTGCTCGGCCTTCTGGCCGCCGAGATCGGGCTTGCGGCGCGTCGCCGGCACCGGGCCGACGATCGCCTCGACGCGCCAGCGGATCGCCTCGGGGTTCGCATCGTTGGCGGCCGGCACGTGACGGCGGACCTGGTCGATCACCTCGGGCATCGACGTCGCGCCGCGGCCGATCTGGATGCCGATGCCGGACTTCTGATCCGTCAGCCACGTGTCGACGGCCTGCTCGACGGCGGCCGGGAGCTTCGGCGGCTGGTAGTTGAGGAAGGGGTTGGTGCCGAGGACGGACGCGGGCTTTGCGAACTGCACCGGCGCGTCGGCCGCCGGCTCGCGGGCGAGCACCCGCGCGACCGCCGCGTTGCCGGCGCTGCGCTGCAGGTCCAGCACCGACGCGGGCTGGGACGGGCTCGCCGCAGCTTCCCGCTCGCGCGCCTGCGCGGGATCGTCCGGCCGCCGCTCGAGCCGCCTCGTCACACGGGCGACACTACGCTTCCGGCCCGCTTCGCGCCGGGCGTTCCGTTCTCGACGACGAACGTCGCGAGCGTCGTCGCGGGCACGTCGCGCTGCCGCACCGTCGGCACGACGCGGAACTCGTTCGTCCATCTCCCGGCGTCGAGCGTGACCTTCGCGTATCCGCGCTGGTTGTTGTGGAACAGGATGTGCGGGTTGTTCGGGTCGCCCCCGAACGTCGTCTGCGGGTTCCGCGGGTCGCCGTCGCTGCTGATCGAGGTGCCCATGAACTCGGTCGCGACGGGGTCGCCATCGAAGCTCGCGAAGTTCGGCGGCACGTTGCGCACGGAGTTGATGTGCGCGTCGCCGGTGATCACCACCGTGTTGGAGAGCTCCTGCTCGGCAAGGAAGTCGAGCACGAGCTGGCGGTCGGCGACGTACCCGTCCCACTTGTCGACGATGAACAGGCGGCCAGGCCCGAGATCGCGATCCTGTGGCGCGAACGCCACCTGGTTGGCGACGATGTTCCAGCTCGCGCCCGATTCCGCCAGGCCCTCGAACAGCCATTTGCGCTGCGCGGCCCCGAGGATCCCGCGCGTGTCGAGCATCGCGTCCGGGCAGTAGCCGGACGGCTCCTGTGCGGCCACCGCGCACTGCACGAACTGGTCGGAGCGGTACTGGCGCGTGTCGAGCACGTGGAACGTCGCGAGGGTGCCCCAGCGAGCGCGCCGGTAAAGCGGCATGTCCTTGCCGACGGGCTTGCGCATCCGCGACAGGGGCGCGTGCTCCCAATAGGCGAGATAGGCGGCGGCGCGGCGCGCGGCGGCGGTCTCCAGGGGCACGTCGGGCTCGAGGTCGAGGTCCGCGTAGTTGTCCTTGAACTCGTGGTCGTCCCAGGTCATCAGGAACGGGTGCTCGGCGTGCGCGAACTGCAGGTCCGGATCGGTCCTGTATTGCGCGTGCCGCGTGCGGTAGTCGCTGAGCGAGAACAGCTCGCGCGCCGGCGCGTGGTCGCGGACGCGGTCGGGGGCGGTGCCGGGACCCTCGTAGATGTAGTCGCCGAGATGGACGACGAGGTCGACGTCCTGCTTCGCCAGGTCCGCGTAGGCCGGGTAGAACCCGTTGCTCCAGTTCTGGCACGAGACGTAGGCGAAGCGCATCGGCGCTGCGATCGCGTCGGCTGCCGGCGCCGTGCGCGTCCGACCCACGCGGCTCTCGGACGTGCCCCACTTGAACCGGTACCAGTAGGGCGTGGCGGGCGCGAGGCCGCCGATCTCGGCGTGCACCGTATGGACCTCGTCGGGCAACGCCTCGACCGTGCCGCGCCGGACGATGCGCCGGAAGTCCTTGTCGGCCGCGAGCTCGTAGCGCACGCCGAACACCTCCGGCGGCAGGCCGCCGCCGTCCAGCGGAGCGGGCGCCAGGCGCGTCCACAGCACGATCCCGTTCGCCGTCGGGTCGCCCGAGGCGACGCCGAGGCTGAACGGATCGCCCGTGAACGGCGGCACCGCCCTGGCCGTGGCGGCCGATCGACTCAGCATCACCAGTCCGGCTGCCGCCGAACCGCCCGTGCGAAGCAGCGCGCGACGGCTGATACGGCCGTCCCAGTTTCCGTTCAGTCCCATGCGGGCGACTCTGCCGCCCGCATACCGCAGCGCGAATACGCGAACGGTGTAGTCCCGCCTACCCCTCGGCCGCGGCCCTGCGCGCGCGCGGATCCGGCAGCGGCGTCAGCGTCTGCTCGAGCTGACTGCGCAGCGGCTCGAATCGCGGCGGCAGCGACAGGCGCTCGCCGAGGTGCGCCGCGTCCTCGTCGGTGGCGAAGCCGGGGCCCATCGTCGCGATCTCGAACAGGACGCGGCTCGGCTCGCGGAAGTAGATCGACTCGAAGTAGAAGCGGTCGATCACCGGCGTCGGCCGCGCGAGCCGCGATCCGGCGACGTGCTCCTGCCAGGCCGCCTGCTCCTCGCGCCGGGAGGCGAACGCGATGTGATGGACGGAGCCTGCGCCCGGAACGGGCTTGATCGGCGGTGCGAGGTCGTAGGTGTACAGGCCGCCGCGCTGCTCGCCGCGGACCTCCCAGCGGCCGTCGCCCAGGTCCCGGAAGCCGAGCACGTCGCGCAGCAGCTCGGTGCTGCGGGCGGGATCCAGCGTGTAGGCGCGGACGCCGTCGAAGCCCCGCAGCGCGTGCTCCGCGGGCACGTCGGGAGCGTCGGCAAGCAGCGGCGCGTCGGGCCCGTCGTAGACGACCAGCTCGTGCTCGAGGCCCTCGGGGTCCGCGAACCGCAGCGCGGAGTCCGTGCGGACGGGATCGGACCCGGCCCCGCGCAGCCGCTCCTCCCAGAACTCCAGCGCCGCGTCCGAGCCGACGCGCCACGCGATCCGGTGGACCATCCCGGCGCCGGGCAGCCCGCGGCCGACGCCGGGGTACTCGAAGAACGTCAGGTCGGCGCCGGGCGAGCCGGCCTCGTCGGCGTAGAAGAGGTGATAGACGGTCGGGTCGTCCTGGTTGACGGTCTTCTTGACCATCCGCAGTCCCAGCACGCCGGCGTAGAACTCGACGTTGGCCGGGGCATCGCCGGTGATCGCGGTGATGTGGTGGATGCCGTGGAGCTCCATCGCGGCCATTCTCACACCACGAGGCCGTGGCGCATCGTGTTCTCCGACACCACGACCGCGTCCGCGAACTGCTCCAGGTAGCCCGGGCCGCCGGCCTTCGCGCCGGTGCCGGAGAGCCGGTTGCCGCCGAACGGCTGGCGCGCGACCATCGCGCCGGTGATCGCGCGGTTGACGTAGAGGTTGCCGACGGGCGAGCGGTCGACGACGTAGTCGACCGTGTCGGGGTTGCGCGCGAACAGCCCGCCGGTGAGGCCGAAGGGGGAGGCGTCGACGCGGTCGCACGCCTCGGCCACGTCGCGGACGCGCTCGACGGCGAGCAGCGGGCCGAAGATCTCCTCGTGCAGGACCGGCGAATCGGGCGGCAGCTCCGCCGCGACGGCGGGGGTCGCGAACCAGCCCTCCTGCGGCACGTCGCTCGCGACCGCGGCGAGCCGGCCGGTCCGCTCCGCCTCGGCGGCGTAGCGGGCGACGCGCTCCTGGGAGCTGCGCTCGATCACGGGCGGGACGTCGATGTCCAGTCGCTCCGCCTGCCCGACGGCGAGCACCTCGACGGCCCCGGCCAGGCGCTCGATGAGACCGTCGTGGACAGCCTCGTGGCAGAGCACGCGCGCGGCGGCGGAGCACTTCTGGCCGGCATAGACGAACGCCGACCGCACGAGCGCGGGCACGACCTCGTCGAGATCGGCGTCGGCATCGACGATCACGCAGTTCTTGCCGCCCATCTCTGCCGTGACGCGCTTGACGTGCTTCTGCGCGGCGGGCATCTCGGCCGCGCTGCGCAGGATCTCCTGCCCGACCTGGGACGAGCCCGTGAACGCGATCGTGTGCACGCGCGGATCGCGGACGAGCGCGGCGCCGACCTCGCCCTCGCCAGGCAGCAGCGCGAGCGCGTCGGCGGGAACGCCCGCCTCGCGCAGCGCGCGCACCAGCACGAACGCGCAGCCCGGCGCCTGCTCGGCGGGCTTGAGCACGACGGCGTTGCCGGTGGCGAGCCCCGCGGCGACCATCCCGCAGGGGATCGCGACGGGGAAGTTCCAGGGCGAGATCACGGCGACCACGCCGCGCGGGCGGTAGCTGAGCGTGTTGCGCTCGCCAGGCATCTGCAGCAGCTCGGCGCCGGACTCGAGCTCGACGGCGCCGCGCGCGTAGTACTCGAGGAAGTCGATCGCCTCGCACACGTCGGCGTCCGCCTCCGGCCAGGGCTTGGCGCACTCGCGCACCTCCAGCGCGGCGACCTCGAGCCGGTGCTCGCGCAGCCAGGCGGCGGCACGCGCGAGGACCTCGGCGCGCTCCGCGGCCGGCCGGCGGCCCCACTCGCGCCGGCCGGAGCCGGCCGCCTCGAGCGCGGCGTCGACGTCGTCCTGCGAGGCTGCGGCCGCGCGCGCGACGACGCGGTCGGGGGCGCCCGGGTCGGTCGAGACGAGCGCGTCGCCCGTGCGCTTGTCCTGTCCGACCCAGACGGGCACGTCGAACGCGCCGCGGGCGTCGTGCGCGCGCAGCGCATCGGCGAGCCCGGCGCGCACGGGCGCGCGCCGCAGCTCCAGCACGGGCTCGTTGGCGAACGCGGGGAGGGTCGTCATCGGCCGGCCTCGACGGGCGGGGCGAGCAGCTGCTCGAGCGGGATCCCCTTGGCCTGATCGGCGAGGAACGAGTCGTTCGACGTGTTCTCGAGCAGGCGGCGCACGAGGTAGGCCATGCCGGCGACGAGGTCCCCGACCGGGCAGTAGGTGCGCACGCGCAGGCCCTGGGCGGCGATCGCGTGCTGGAGCGGGTCCCCGAGCCCGCGCAGGACCTGCAGCTCGAGGTCGTTGCCGTCGCCGCCCGCAAGCCGGTCGTACGCGATCGCGTGCGCGATCGAGCGCAGGTTGTGCGACGCGATCGCCACCCGGAGCGCCGGGCGCGCGTCCAGCAGCCGGCGCGTGAGCTGCTCGAAGTTGCGGTCCGAGTCGGCCTTGACCTCGAACACCGGCGCATTCCAGCCGTGCTGCGCTGCCTCGACGATCTCGTGGTCCCAGTAGGCGCCCTTGACCAGGCGCACGGTCAGCGGGCGCTCCCGCGCCGAGCCGGCGCCCGTGGTCCAGTCGAGCACCGTGTCGAGCATCTGCGGCGAGTCGCGCAGGTAGGCCTGCAGCACCATGCCGGCCGACGGCCCGGCGCGGAACTCGTCCTCGGCGAGCAGCTCCAGCACCAGCTCGAGCACCGCGTCGCGCGAGTCGAGCGACTCCATGTCGATGTGCAGGTGCGCGTCGAGGTCGCGCGCCCGGCGCAGCAGGCCGCGCATGCGGTCGGCGGCGTCGCGCTTGCCGCGCTCCGGCGCGTCGGGGCGCAGCAGCGGCGTGAGCGCCGAGACCTTGACCGAGAGGTTCGCCCGCGGGAGCTCGCCTGCGGAGTCGTGCTCCAGCGCGGGCCGCTCGGGCCAGCCGCGCGCGGCGGTCGCGAGGGCGTCGAGCGCCGCGTCGCAGCGCTCGGCGTAGCGCTGCGCCTCGCCCTGCGTGACGGTCGCCTCGCCGAGCAGGTCGACCGAGCTCGCCACGCCGTCCTTCCACAGCTCGCGCAGCGTGCCGAGCGCCGCCTTCGGGCTCTCGCCGACGATGAAGCGGTGCGCCATGTGCTTGACCCCGGCCGCTGCCGCTGCGCCCAGCGCCGTGCGCCCGGCGCGTGTGTTGCCCATCCGCATCGCGACGGAGACCGGCGGCGGCGGCGCCTCGACCTCGCCGAGGAAGCCGGTCAGGTGGCGCGCGAGGTCGTCGAGCGAGCGGCATGCCGGGACGACGTCGACGAAGCGGAACAGCGCGGCCTTCAGCTCGGCGTCCTGCGACGCGAGCGCCATCGCCTTGTCGTCTGCGGCGGCGATCGGGTTGCGGGCGGTCCCGGGCAGCGCGCCGGCGAGCTTGCGCCCCGCCTCGAACAACTCGGTCTCCAGTCTCGCCGGCTCGGGTGACGTCACGTGACGTAGCTTGCCATGGCCAGCCACTACGCTGATCCCGTGCGCGAGCCCGGACTGCTCAGCGTCGTCGCGCCGATGCACGACGAGGAGGACATGGTCGATGCGTTCCACGCGCGTACGGTCGCGGCGCTCGCCGGGATCGACTTCGAGCTGGTCCTCGTCGACGACGGCTCGCGCGACGGGACCGGCGAGCGGCTGCGCGCGCTCGCGGCCACGGACCCGCGGATCAAGCTGATCTGCCTGTCGCGCAGCTTCGGCCACCAGGCCGCGCTGAGCGCCGGGCTCGAGCACGCGCGCGGTGACGTCGTGGTGATGATCGACGGCGACCTCCAGGACCCGCCCGAGCTGATCGGGGAGATGCTCGATTCCTGGCGCGGCGGCGCCGATGTCGTCTACGCCGTGCGCGAGTCGCGCGAGGGCGAGACGGCGTTCAAGCTCGCCAGCGCGCGCTGGTTCTACCGCCTGTTCGCCAAGCTCGCGCGGATCGAGCTCGCGCACGACTCGGGCGACTTCCGGCTGATGGACCGCGCGCCGCTCGACGCGCTGCTCTCGATGCCCGAGCGCAACCGCTTCCTGCGCGGGATGACGGTATGGGTCGGATTCACCCAGACGGCCGTGCCCTACCGGCGCGCGGCGCGCACCGGCGGCGCGAGCAAGTTCACGCCCGCGCGGATGCTGCGCTTCGCCTTCGACGCGATCACGAGCTTCTCCCACGCGCCGCTGCAGGCCGCGACGCTGCTCGGGTTCGCCTTCTCGATCCTCGCGTTCCTGGCGATCCCGCTGACCGTCGTGGCGCGCTACACGGACATCTACACGCGCGGCGTGCCGACCACGATCGTGATCGTGCTGCTGCTCGGCGGCATCCAGCTGATCACTGTCGGGATCATCGGCGAGTACGTGGGGCGGATCTACGACGAGGTCAAGCACCGGCCGTTGTACGTCGTGCGCGACCGCGTCAACGTCGACCCGCCCGAGCCCTCGGAGCGCGCCGACAGCCAGCCGACCTCGTCGGCGAGCGCCGGCACGCAGTGAGGATCGCGGTCCTCGGCGCCGGCGTCTGCGGCCTCGTCGCAGCGCACCGGCTCGCGCGCGCCGGCCACGCGGTCGACGTCTACGAGCGCTGGAGCGGGCTCGGCGGGCAGGCGGCGACGCTGGACGTCGGCGACGGGCACCGGCTCGAGCGCTACTACCACCACCTGTTCACGTCGGACCGTCACATCGCCGAGCTGTACGCCGAGCTCGGGATGCCCGACGCGATCGAGTGGCGCCCCTCGAGCGTCGCCTTCTTCGCGCGCGGGCGGCTGCACCCGTTCGTCACGCCGCTCGACCTGCTGCGCTTCCGCCCGCTCTCGCCGCTCGCCCGCGTGCGCATGGGCGCCGCCGTGCTCGCGCTGCAGCGCTTCGCCGGCGACCGCGCACCGTACGAGCAGGTCACGGCGCGCGCGTGGATCGAGCGGCGGATGGGCCGCGAGGCCTGGGTCGAGGTCTGGGGGCCGCTGCTGCGCGGGAAGTTCGGCGAGCGCGCCGACCAGATCGCGATGGTCTGGCTGTGGAGCAAGTTCCGCCTCCGCCGCTCGGTGTCCGGCGAGGACGTGCGCCAGGAGCGGCTCGGCTACCCGCGCGAGTCCTGGGAGCCGCTCTTCGACGCGCTCGCGCGGTCGATCACGGCGGCGGGCGGGCGCGTGCTGACCGACCGCCCGGCCGCTCGCGTCACGCGGGCCGGGACGGGCTTCGCCGTTCACGCCGGCCCGCCCGGGTCCTTCCGCCGCGGGCACGACCCGCGCGAGTTCGACGCGGAACCGGCCGAGCCGTACGACCGCGTGCTGGCGACGGTGCCGAACGACGTCTTCGAGGCGCTGCTCGATCCCGCGCTGGCGGAGGAGGTGGGGGAGCCCTACCTCGAGCGCACGCGCGGCATCGAGTACTTCGCGGCGCTCTGCCTGCTGCTCGAGCTCGATCGCCGCTTCAGCCCGTACTACTGGACCAACGTCGCCGACCGCTCGCTCCCGTTCGTCGGGCTGATCGAGCACACGAACTTCATCGAGCCCGAGCGCTACGGCGGCCGGCGCTTCCTCTACGTGGCGAACTACCTGCCGCACGGCCACGAGCTGCTCGGGCTCGACGCCGACGCGCTGATCGCCCGCTACGAGCCGGGCCTGCGCGCGGTCAACCCGGGGTTCTCGCGCGCGTGGGTCCGGCGGGCGTGGCTCCATACCGAGCCGGCCGCCCAGCCGATCGTGACCGTCGGCTACGGGCAGCGCATCCCGCCGCTGCGCACGCCGGCGCCGGGACTCGTGCTGGCCAACACGACGCAGGTCTATCCGGAGGACCGGGGCACGAACTACGCCGTCCGGCTGGGCGGCGAGGCCGCCCAGGCGCTGCTCCAGGGCTAGGCGGTCGCGGCGGCCGCCGCGGTGGCCGGCGCCGGAGCACGCGGCGGCAGCAGCGTCGCCGCCAGGCCGGCGCAGATCAGCACCGCGCCGCCCAGCTCGAGCGAGCTCGGGCGCTCGCCGAGCAACAGCGCCGCGCTCGCGATCCCGAACACGGGCACGAGCAGCGCGAAGGGAGTCACCGCCGCCGCGCTGTGGCGCTTGAGCAGCGCGATCCAGGCGGCGAAGCCGAACAGCCCGCTGACGCCGGCCACGAACAGCAGCGAGGCGACCGCGGCGAGGTCGATGCCCGCCAGCGCGTCGCCGATCTCGGCGGGCCCCTCGAAGGCGAGCGACAGCCCGAGCAGCGGCAGCGGCGCGACGAGGCTCGCCCACACGAGCAGCGCGAGCGCGTCCGGCGGCTGCGCCATCCGCGTGAGCGTGTTGCTGACGCCCCACGCCGCCGCGGCGCCGACGACGAGCACGAAGGGGAGGACCGGCGCGCTCGCGGCGCGGTCGATCGCGATCACGGCGAGGCCCGCGAACGCGATCGACGCGCCCGCGACCTGCTCGCGCCGCGGCCGCTCGCCGAGCACGAGCGCCGCGATCGCGATCGTGAACACCACCTGCAGTTGGAGCAGCAGCGAGGCGAGGCCGACCGGCAGCCCCTGGTCGATGCTGACGAACAGCAGGCCGAACTTGACCACTCCCAGCGCGGCGCCGATCGCCAGGACGAAGCGCCACGGGACCTGCGGGCGGCCGACGAGGAAGATCGCCGGGATCGCCATCAGCGCGAACCGCAGCGCGTTGAACAGCAGCGGCGGGAAGTGCTCGAGCCCGACGTGGATGACCACGAAGTTGACGCCCCAGATGGCTGTGACGAGCACGACGAGGGCGACGGATCGGGCGGGCATGAGCGCAGTGTGTGGACCCTGAGGCATGAGAGCAAGTAGACATTCGCCGTCTGACCCGTAAGCTGCGCTGCATGATCGACGCCCGCCGCCTGCGCGTGCTGCGCGAGGTCTCGCAGCAGGGAACGCTCGCCGCCGCGGCGGACGCGTTGCACCTCACGCCGTCGGCGGTCTCGCAGCAGCTCGCCGCGCTCGAGCGCGAGATCGGCCTGCCGGTGATCGAGCGCAACGGCCGCGGCGTGCGGCTGACCGGCGCCGCCGAGGTGCTCGTCGGCCATGCGAATCTCGTGCTCGCCCAGCTCGAGGCGGCCGCGGCGGACGTCGCCGCCTACTCCGAGGGGATCGTCGGCACGGTCCGCCTCGCCGGCTTCGCCACCGCGCTGGGCGAGCTGGTCGCCCCCGCCGCCGTGGCGCTGCGCGAGACGCACCCGCGCCTGACGCTGACCGTCGAGGAGGTCGAAGCGCCCGGCTGCTTCCTCGCGCTCGCGCGCGGCGACGTGGACATCGCGCTCTCGATGGCCTCGCGCCAGGCGCCGGAGGACTCGCGCTTCCGGCGGCGCGCGCTGATGGCGGACACGCTCGACGCCGTCCTGCCGGCCGGCCACCGGCTTGCCGGCCGCCGGCAGATCCCGCTCGCCGAGCTGGCGGGGGAGGACTTCGTCGGGCCGCCCGACGGCACGTCCTGCCACGACGTGACGGTCACCGGCTGCGCCGCTGCCGGCTTCGCCCCGGCCTTCCGCCACCGGACGCTCGACTTCCACACCGCCATGGCGCTCGCCGCGGCCGGGCTCGGCGTCTCGCTGATCCCGCGCCTGGGCCAGACGGCCGTGCCGCCGGGTGCGATCGTCCGCCCGCTCGCCGATCCGGCCCCGGCGCGCCACGTCTTCGCCGCCACGCGCGCGGGGGCCGAGGGACGCCCGGCCGTCGCGGCGGTGCTCGACGCGCTCAGCTCCGTATCAGGCTGAGCAGCTCGTCGCGCTTGGCCGCCATGTGCTCGGCGGAGACGAGGCTCTCCAGGCACAGGCGCAGCAGCGGCTCGGTGTTCGACGGGCGCACGTTGAAGTGCCAGTCCTCGTAATCGACCGAGACGCCGTCCAGCTCGCCGATCTCGGCGTCGCGGTAGCGCGCGCGGATCTCGTCCAGCTTCGCCTGCTGGTCGGAGACCTCGGAGTTGATCTCACCCGAGATGAAGTAGCGCGAGCGGTAGGGCTCGAGCAGCTCGGCGAGCGTCCCGCCGCTCCTGCCGAGCAGCTCGAGGATCAGCAGCGCGGGCAGCGTGCCCGAGTCCGCGTTGTAGAAGTCGGCGAAGTAGTAGTGGCCGGAGACCTCGCCGCCGAAGACGCCGCCCTCCTCGCGCATGCGCCGCTTGAAGAACGCGTGCCCGACGCGGTTGACGAGCGCGTTGCCGCCGGCGGCCGTGACGGTGTCGGCGACCGCGCGCGACGCGCGCACGTCGAACAGGATGTCCGCTCCGGGGTGGGACTCCAGGACCGAGCGCGCGAGCAGGGCGGTGAGGAAGTCGCCGTCGACGAACTCGCCGCCGCCGTCGATGAAGAAGCAGCGGTCCGCGTCGCCGTCCCACGCGATGCCGAGGTCGGCGCCCTCGCTCAGCACCTTCTCGATCACGAAGCGGCGGTTCTCCGGCAGCAGGGGATTCGGCTCGTGGCCGGGGAACTCGCCGTCGGGCTCCCAGTAGGTCGGCACCAGCTCGAGCCCGTCGAGCCGCTCGAGGATCGGCCCGATCATCGGCCCGGCCATGCCGTTGCCCCCGTCGAGCACGAGCTTGAGCGGACGGATCGCGGCGGGGTCGATGAACGAGAGCGCGCGGCGCTGGAACTCGTCGTAGACGTCGACATCCTCGGCGCTGCCCGGCTCGCTGCCGGGCTTCGGCAGGCCGGCGGCGACGAGCTCGGCGATCTGGCCGATCCCGGTCTCGCCCGACAACGCCAGCGCCCCTTCGCGCACGAGCTTCGCGCCCGTGTAGGCCTTCGGGTTGTGCGACGCGGTGCACATCAGCCCGCCGTCGAGCTCGCGCGAGCCGACGAGGAAGTAGAGCATCTCGGTCCCGACCATCCCGGCGTCGAGCACGTGCGCGCCCTCCGCCAGCATCCCGGCGCGGTAGCGCGCCGCGAGCTCGGGCGCGGTCAGGCGCATGTCGCGCCCGAGCCCGATCCGCAGGTCGCTCGAGGGCTTGCCGCGCAGCCCCGCGAGGACGCGCGCGAACGCGCGCCCGATCTGCTCGGCGACGTCGCCGTCGATCTGCTCGCCGTACAGGCCGCGGACGTCGTACGCCTTGAAGATCTCCTGCGGGACCGTGGTCGGCATGGCGGCCGAGGATAGGCTGCCGCCCGCGATGGAACGCATCTGCGTCTTCTCCGGCTCCAGCCCCGGCGCCCACCCGGACTACGTCCGCTCGGCGGAGGAGCTGGCGCGGGCGCTGGCCGCGCAGGGCCTCGGGCTCGTCTACGGCGGCGCGAGCGTCGGGCTGATGGGCGCGCTCGCCGATGCCATGCTCGACGCGGGCGGCGAGGCGATAGGCGTGATCCCGCAGACGCTGGTCGATCGCGAGATCGCGCATCCGGGGCTGTCGGAGCTGCGGGTCGTCGCCTCGATGCACGAGCGCAAGGCGCTGATGGCCGAGCTCGCCGACGGGTTCGTGGCGCTGCCGGGCGGGATGGGGACGCTCGAGGAGCTCTTCGAGGTCTACACCTGGACCCAGCTCGGGCTGTACTCCAAGCCGCTCGGCCTGCTCGACGTGCGCGGCTACTACGCACAGCTCGTCGGCTTCCTCGACCACGCGGTGCAGGAGCGGTTCGTGACCGTCGAGAATCGCGAGATGCTGGTGGTCGAGCAGCGCGCGGAAGCGCTGCTCGAGGGATTCAGGCGCTGGCGGCCGCCGGCGCACGCGAAGTGGATCGACCGCTCGCAGACGTGAGCAGGTCGAGCATCGCCTCCGCGGCCGCCGACCGCACCGCCGCGACCGCGACGCTCATGCTGCGCGTCGGCGCGGGCTCGAGCCGGCGCAGCACCACGGCGTCGCCGACCGCGGCCGCCGCCAGCGCCGGCACGAGCGCGACGCCGACCCCGGCGATCACCAGCCGCCCGACGGCGCCGTAGTCGTCGGAGGCGAACGCGACCCGCGGCGTGAAGCCGGCGCGGCCGGCGCCATGGGTGAGCAGGCGGTTGCACGTCGCGTCGGAGCTCGAGACCCAGGTCTCGCCCGCGAGCCGCGCCATCGGCACGACCTCCTCGCCCGCCAGCGGATGATCCGGCGGCAGCGCCACGAGCATCTCGTCGTCGCCCAGCGGGCGCAGCTCGATCCCGCTCGTGTCGAGCAGCTCGTCGAAGTCGTACTCGAACACGATCGCGACGTCGAAGCGGCCGTCGCGCAGGCCGTTCGCGGCCTCGTCGGGCTCGGCCTGCTCGAGGCTCAGCTCGACGTCCGGGTGGCGCTCGCGGAAGGCGGCGATCGCCGGCGGCATCAGCACCGAGCCGGCGCTCGGGAACGCGGCCAGGCGCAGCCGCCCCGCGCGCAGGCCGACGACGTCGGCGAGCTCGTCCGCCGCCAGGTCGAGGCGCTCGCGCAGCGCGGCCGCATGTCGCGCCAGCACCGTGCCCGCCTCCGTCGTCCGCACGCCGCGCGGACCGCGCCGCACGAGCGCGGTACCGGCCTCGCGCTCGAGCGCCGCGATCGCCTGCGAGACGGCCGATGGCGTGTAGTCGAGCGCCGCTGCGGCGGCGGTCATCGAGCCGGCGCGCGCGACCGCGTCGAGGATCAGCAGGCGGCGCGGGTCGAGCATGAAGCAGAGCTTAACGTGGTCCGGCGTTTCTGTCGCTGGTGTTAAGGCGGCTGCCGCGGCATCCTCGCCTGCATGACCACCACCACGCTCCACACCCTGCGCGTCTTCGTCGGCTCGGACGGCGCGGGCGGCAACCCGCTCGGCGTCCTGCTCGACGGCGCGGCGGTCCCGGCCGCGGACCGCCAGGCGATCGCCGCCGACCTCGGCTTCTCCGAGACCGTGTTCGTCGACGACGCGGTGACGGGGGAGCTGCAGATCTTCACGCCGACGGTCGAGCTGCCGCTCGCGGGCCATCCGCTCGTCGGCACCGCCTGGCTGCTCGCGGGCGTCGACACGCTGCGGCCGCCGGCGGGCGAGGTCCCGACGTGGCGCGAGGGTGCGCTCACGTGGATCCGCGGCCGGCCGGGATGGGGGCCGCCGTACGACATCGCGCGGCTCGAGTCGGTCGCTGACGTCGACGCCTTCGCCGTCCCCGGCGGCGATGCGATGGTCGCCGTCTGGGCCTGGGAGGACGAGGCCGCGGGCCGCCTGCGCGCGCGCGTCTTCCCGAACGGGATCGGGATCGCCGAGGACGAGGCCACGGGCGCCGCGGCGCTCCAGTTCGGCGCTCTGATCGGCCGCGACCTGGTGATCCGCCAGGGCGAGGGCTCCGAGTTGCACGTGCGTCCCGGCGGCGACGGGACGGTCGCGGTGGGCGGGCGTGTGGAGCGCGTCTCCGAGCGGAGCTACGCAATACCCGTCGCGGCCTGACATCCTCGCCGGCCGAATGAGCCCGGCCGGATTCGACACCGCGGTGATCCTGTGCGGAGGCCGCGGCACCCGCCTGCAGGAGCACGCCCAGGGCATCCCGAAGCCGCTCGTCGAGATCGGCGGGCTGCCGATCGTCTGGCACGTCGTCTCGATCTTCGCCGCCCAGGGCGTCGCTCGCGTGGTCCTGCTGACGGGCTACAAGTCCGAGCTGGTGGCGGAGTTCGCGGCGGCGGCCGAATGGCCCGGGGACGTGCGCGTCGAGTGCGTCGACACCGGGCCGGACACGCCGACCGGCGGCCGCATCCACGCGGTCGCGGGCCGGCTGGGCGGCGCCCCCTTCTACGCGACCTACGGCGACGGCGTGGCCGACATCGACCTCGAGGCCCTGGCGCGGACCCACACCGCGACCGGCGCCGTCGCGACGATGACCGTCGTGCGCCCCGAGCTGCCGTTCGGCGTCGCCGTGCTCGACCCCGCGGGGCGCGTCAGCGGCTTCCAGGAGAAGCCGCGGGCGGAGCACTGGGTCAACGGCGGCTTCTTCGCCTGCGAACCGCGCTTCGCCGGCTACCTCGGCCCGGACCTCGTGCTCGAGCGCGAGCCGCTGGAGCGCCTGGCCGCGGACGGGGGGCTGCAGGCCTACCGCCACGACGGATTCTGGGCCTGCATGGACACGTACAAGGACGCGGTGCGGCTCAACGACCTCTGGGCGTCGGGCGACGCGCCCTGGGCCCCGAAGTGAGAATGCCCCTGGGGGCATCCGGCCCCCAGATCTGAGACGGCGGCCGCCTTCCGGGCGGCCTAGACTTGTGCCCATGGCCGGTCATTCCAAGTGGGCGGGGATCAAGCACAAGAAGGCGATCGTCGACTCCCGCCGCGGCAAGCTGTTCACCAAGCTCGCGCGCGCCATCACGGTCGCGGCGAAGGAGGGCGGGGGCGACGTCGACGGCAACCCGTCGCTCGGCCTGGCCGTGCAGAAGGCCAAGGACGCGTCGATGCCGAAGGACAACATCGAGCGCGCGATCGCCAAGGGCACCGGCGAAGGCGGCGACGCCGACGCGCTCGAGGCGGTCATGTACGAGGGCTACGGCCCGGGCGGGATCGCGATCCTCGTCGAAGCGACGACGGACAACCGCAACCGCACCGGCTCGGACGTGCGCCACGCCTTCACCAAGTCGGGCGGCAACCTCGGCGAGCCGGGCTCCGTGGCGTACCTGTTCGACAAGAAGGGCGTCGTCGTCGTCGACGGCCAGCGCTACTCCGAGGATGACCTGATGGTCGCGATCGACGCGGGCGCCGAGGACATCGGGACCGACGACGACGTCTTCGAGATCACCTGCGAGCCGTCCGACCTCAGCGCCGTGCGCGCTGCGCTCGACGGGGCCGGGGTGGAGGTCGAGAGCGCCGAGGTCGCCCAGCTGCCGAAGACGCGCGTCGAGCTCGACGAGGACGGCGCGGTCAAGCTGATGCGGCTGATCGACGCCCTCGAGGACCTCGACGACGTCGACGCGGTGCACGCGAACTTCGACGTCGACGCCGAGGTGCTCGAGCGCGTCGCAGGCTAGGCCCGTCGCAGCGCTAGGCCGCGCGCGGCATCGCGCCGAGCCCGAAGGCTTCCGCCAGGAGCTCGTAGGACCGCCGCCGGGCGGCATGGTCGAACGTGATCGTGACGACGATCAGCTCGTCGGCGCCGTACTGCTGCGCGAGCGTCTCGAGCCCGGCGCGCACCTGCTCGGGCGTGCCCGCGGTGATGCGGCGGCTCTGCACGGGCTCGCCCTCGGACTTCAGGAAGCGCAGGGCCTGCTCGACCGGCGGCACCGGGATCAGGCGGCCCCGCCGCAGCATCGCCATCGCCATCCGGCTCGAGGCGGCCAGCCGCCACGCCTCCTCCTCGGTCTCGGCCGCGATCGCCCACGTCGCGACCGCGGTGCGCGGGGCGGCGAGCCGCACGCCGGGGTCGAAGCGGCGCACGTAGTCCGTGGCGATCCCCGCCCCCTCGCGGTTGATGAAGTCGGCGAACGCGTAGGGGAGGCCGAGCTGAGCGGCCCAGATCGCGCTCTGCGGGGACGAGCCGAGCAGCCACGGCTCCGGCGATTCCGGGCGGCCGGGGAGCGATTGCGAGAGGCGCGCGAAGGGATGGTCGGGCGGGAGACGGTCCTCGAGGTGGGCCAGCAGCTCGGAGAGCTGCTCCGGGAAGTCGTCGGGCGACGCCTGCCGGCGGTCGCGCTGCAGCGCGTAGGTGGTGAGCGGATCGGTGCCGGCGGCGCGGCCGAGCCCGAGGTCGATGCGGCCCGGGTAGAGGCCGCTGAGCAGGCTGAACGTCTCGGCGACCTTGAAGGGGCTGTAGTGCGGCAGCATCACGCCGCCGCTGCCGACGCGGATCCGCCCCGTCGCCGCCGCGATCGGCCCGATCAGAGCCTCCGGCGAGGGTCCGGCGAGCATCGGCCCGCCGTGGTGCTCGGCCACCCAGTAGCGGTGGTAGCCCAGCTCGTCGGCGAGCCGCGCGAGGTCGAGCGTGTTCGCGAGCGCCTGCACCCCGGTAGAGCCCGAGGAGATCGGCGACTGGTCGAGCACGCTGAGACGCATCCCCCCAAGATAAACGGGGGCTGGCACCGTTCAGATAAACGGGGCCTGGCACCGTTTAAGTGGCCCATGCGTTCAGCGGCGGCCGATGCGGGTAGCCCACGGCCATGGGCCGCTCCGCGACCACGTCGACCTCCGCCGTCAGGACCCGCCGCCAGAGGCTCCTCTGGAGCCCGGTCGCGATCGTGCTCGTGCTGCTCATGGCCGCCGGATCGATCGTCATGTGGATCGGGCTGCCGCTGGGCCTGATCTGGCTCGCCTCGTCGATCACGGACTCCTCGCAGCCGTCGATGGGTCCATACCTGCTGATCCTGATCGGGCTCCCGCTCGGGATGTTCGCGATCGGCAAGGTGCTCGGGACGCTCGATCGCGCGCACGGGCGCATCACCGGCCGGATCGACGACGGGCCGCAGCGCGCGGCCTGGCTGCAGTCGATGCGCGACGAGCGCGGGCCTCAGCGCAAGCAGCGGTCCGTGCTCGACACGGTGATGATCGTCTCGGTGATCCTCGCGATCGTGGTCGGCGGCATCTGGTTCCTGGCATTCGCCGGGTCGCCGCTTCCCGGCTGACGCGGGGGAAGGCGTCCGGGCCGGGGCGCAGAATCCTCCACGCATGGTCGTCCTCGGCATCGATCCCGGCACCGCGAACACGGGCTACGGCGTGGTCGCGCGCGAGGGCGGGCGCCTGGTGGCGCTCGACGGGGGGACGATCGAGACCGCGGCGGCGCTCGACCCGGGCGCGCGGCTGGCGATCATCCACGCCCGCGTGGGGGAGCTGCTGGACTCCTACACGCCCGGAGGCGCTGGCCGTCGAGGATCTCTACTTCGGCACGAACGCCCGCTCGGCCTTCGCCGTGGGGCAGGCGCGCGGCGTCGTCATCCTCGCGGCCGGCCAGCGCGGGCTCCCGTGCGCGTCCTACACGCCGCAGCAGGTCAAGTCCGCCGTCTGCGGCTCAGGCCGGGCCGAGAAGGGCCAGGTCCAGCGGATGGTCCAGCGCCTGCTCTCGCTCACCGACCTGCCTGCGCCGGACCACGCGGCCGACGCGCTCGCCGTCGCGATCTGCCACGCCAACGGCGCCGCCCTGCGCGCAGCGGTCGGCAGGGCCGCATGATCGCGCTCCTCTCCGGCGAGGTCGCGGTGCGGCGCACGGACCACGTCGTCGTCTCCTGCGGCGGCGTCGGCTACCGGCTCGCGGTCTCGGCCGAGACGCTGCGCCACACGCCGGCGGTCGGCAAGCACGCGAGCCTGCACACGCACCTGATCGTCCGCGACGACGCGCTCGCGCTCTACGGCTTCGCCTCGGAGGCGGAGCGCGACCTCTTCCTGATGCTGATCGGAGTGCAGTCCGTCGGGCCGAAGCTGGCGCTGGCGGTGCTCTCGGGCGGCGCGCCGCGCGAGCTGCTCGCCGCCGTCGCGGCCGGCGACACCGCGCGGCTGCAGGCCGTGCCGGGGATCGGCAAGCGCACCGCGGAGCGGATCGTCGTCGAGCTGCGCGAGAAGGTCGGCGCGGCGCCTGCCGACGACCCGATCAGGGTCGCGCGCGGTGACGACCCGCGGCTGCTGGCGCGCGACGGCCTGATCGGGCTCGGGTTCACGCTCCAGGAGGCGGAGGAGCTGCTCGACGGGGCGGACGGCGACACGCCCGAGGATCTGATCGCGTACGCGCTGAAGGGCACGCGCGGCTGATGATCCGCACGCCCGGCATCGACCGCGTCCAGACACCGCACGAGCGCGACGACGACGAGCTCGACGCCACGCTGCGCCCGCGGCGGCTCGACGAGTTCATCGGGCAGGAGGTGCTCAAGGAGCAGCTCGGCGTCTCGATCGCCGCGGCGGCGGCGCGCGGCGAGGCGCTCGACCACGTGCTGCTCTCCGGCCCGCCCGGCCTCGGCAAGACCAGCCTCGCCCGGATCATGGCCGAGGAGCTCGGCGTGCGGTTCATCTCGACCGCCGGCCCGACGCTCGAGCGCAAGGCCGACATCGCGACCTATCTGAACGATCTCGAGGACCGCGCGATCTTCTTCGTCGACGAGATCCACCGGCTCCCGCGCGCGGTCGAGGAGACGTTCTACCCCGCGATGGAGGACCGCCAGCTGCCGATCACGCTCGGCGTCGGTGCCGGGGCGAAGGTGATCACGCTCGACCTCCCGCGGTTCACGCTGATCGGCGCCACCACGCGCGCCGGGCTGCTGACCTCGCCGCTGCGCGACCGCTTCGGGATCCAACACCGGCTGGACCACTACGAGCCCGGCGACCTCGCGCGGATCGTGGTGCGCAGCGCCGGCGTGCTCGGCGTCGCGATCGACGCCGCCGGGGCGCGCGCGATCGCCGACCGCGCGCGCGGCACGCCGCGCGTGGCGAACCGGCTGCTCAAGCGCGTGCGCGACTTCGCCGAGGTGCGCTCCGACGGCGCGATCGACGCGACGGTCGCGAGCGCGGCGCTGGACCTGATGGGCGTCGACCGCATCGGCCTGGACCGCACGGACCGCGAGATCCTCACGATCGTCTGCGAGCGCTTCTCGGGCGGCCCGGTCGGTCTCTCGACGCTCGCCGTCGCGGTGCAGGAGGAGCCCGGCACGATCGAGGACGTCTACGAGCCCTACCTGCTCCAGCGCGGCTTCCTCCTGCGCACGCCGCGCGGGCGCTGCGCGACGGCGCACGCCTTCCGGCACCTCGGTCTCGAGCCGCCGGCGCAGGCGAGCGCGCTGTTCTGAGGCACTCCGCGGGCTCCGCGCGGGCCTCGGCGAACGTCAACGGCGGCATTGAGGGGGCGGCCCCGGGCGAGAGGGCACAACGTCGCACGCGTGTGGCTTCGCGGACGCGGGTGCGACGTTACGCCCCAGAACGTCGAAGCTCACCCCGCCCCACGCGGCTGCTCGGGCGAATCGAGACGAGCCCGGATCGCGGCGGGGTTTCCGCGGACCCCCCTTGCAGTTGGACCGAAAGCCATCACATAGGTGCTTTTCGGTCCAAGTAGTGCCGCGGCACTTCGGATCCTCGCCCTCAATGCCGCCGCTGACGTAAACGCCGGCGAGCTACCCGAACGTGAACGCGTAGCCCGCCACGCCGGGGTCGAACTCGAGCGTGACCACCTGCCGCTCGACCTTGCCGAAGTCGACGAGCCGGTACAACCGCTGCGGGCCGACCTCGACCACGCCACCGTGCACGTCCGGCCCGGCCAGCCGGTCGGGCAGGGGCCGCCCGTCCATCAGCACCCGCACCCGCCGCGTGCGCTCCGGCGAGCCGAGGACGAGGAAGACGCGGCGTGCGCCGGCGTTCAGGTCGATGCGCGCGCCCGTGCCGGCGACGGCGCGCTCGCGCTCGAGCC
The DNA here is from genome assembly GCA_963839615.1 of uncultured Solirubrobacteraceae bacterium. Classification (GTDB taxonomy): domain Bacteria; phylum Actinomycetota; class Thermoleophilia; order Solirubrobacterales; family Solirubrobacteraceae; genus DASQMT01. The sequence continues at coordinate 833,357 of CAWIVY010000007.1, read as the reverse complement.
TCCAGCGCCCGCGGTACGCGAGCCGGTCGGGCGCCGGCGCAGGCCCCGCGGAGCCGAAGTCGTGCTCGCCCATCGGGATCGCCGGCTGGGCGCGCTCCCAGCCGAGGTAGGTCTCCGGCGTCGTGACGCCCGGCGCGGCCGCGTCCGCCGGCACCGCGGCGGCGGTGTCCGCGCCGGGCTCCTTGCCCGCTTCGGCCAGCAGCGCACGGATCGCGCGCTCGGTCTCGTCGTAATCGCCCTCTCCGAAGTGCCAATAGCGCACCTGCCCGCGCGCGTCGATCAGGTACTTCGCCGGCCAGTAGCGGTTCAGCCACGCGTTCCAGGTGCCGTAGTCGTTGTCGAGCCCGACCGGGTAGCGCAGGCCGTTCTCCGCGATCGCGTCGCGCACGTTGGACTCGCGCCGCTCGAACGCGAACTCGGGCGTGTGGACGCCGACGATCGACAGGCCCGCGGCCCGGTAGCGGCTGTCCCACGCACGCAGGTGCGAGAGCGTGCGCAGGCAGTTGATGCAGGTGTAGGTCCAGAAGTCGACCAGGACCACCCGGCCGCGCAGCCCGCGCACGCTCGGCTCCTGACCGGCCGGGGTGTTGAGCCAGCGCGCGATGCCGGTGAACTCCGGCGCCGTACCGCCGTCCCGGAGCAGCGGGTCGCCGTCGCGCCGGGCGATGTCGCGTGGGCCCGGCCGGCCCCCGTGCACCCGCGCCAGCGAGCGTTTCACCGCACCGGTCTCCTCCAGGCTGGAGGCGGGATAGACCAGCGCGGACGGGAGGTCGTCCGCGATCGCGGCCTGGAAGTCGCGATCCAGTCCCGCGGCCAGCAGCACGGCGACGGCCACCATCAGCACCCCGAACGCCTGCTGCAGCCGCCCCGCGTGAGGGCCGATCCGGCGCGTGAGCGAGCGCCCCAGCAGCATCACGGCCAGCAGCGCGATCGCGGCCCCGGCGCCGTAGGCGAAGCCGAGCACGAGCCGCTCCGCGGAGACCGCGCCGTCGAGCGCCACCACGGCGGCGAGGATCGGACCCGCGCAGGGGGCATAGACGAGGCCGAGCGACGCCCCGAGCACGAGACCGGAGCGGAAGCCGTCGCCGCCCCCGCTCGCCGCTCCGCGCCGCCCCAGGCGGCTCAGCCGCCCCTCGACCGCCGCGCCCAGCCGGGGCACGACGAGCGCCATTCCGAACGCCGCGAGCACCGCGATCGCGAAGCCGCGGGCGAGGTCTCCGGGCAGGCCGAGCGCGTCGAGCGCGCGCGTGAGCAGCACCGCGGCGAGCGCGAACGTTCCGGCGAGCCCGACCGCCACGCCGAACGGCCGCCGGCGCCCGCCGGTCGATCCGGCCGCGAGCGCGACGGGCAGGACCGGCAGCACGCAGGGCGAGAGAGCGGTCGCGGCGCCCGCGAGAACGGCGAACACGGTCGCGATCACGGCGTCCATTCCCGCCCCAGTCAAGCGCGACCGGGTGAACGGCGGATTACGCGCGCGCGGCTGCACAGCCGCGCTTTAGGCGGCCGATTACCCTTACCCCGGCATGCCCCATCTGTTCATCTGCCCCAACTGCGGCCAGCGAAGCACCGCGACCGATCGCACCGCGGGCTTCCGCAACACCCCGAAGGGCTGCTTCGAAATGCGGATTCGGGTTCCTGTTCGAGCTGCTCGACGACTACTACCCCGCTCCGAACGCTGCCTTCTTCGTCTGCGACGGGGAGGGCCGGGTGATCGGCTGCGGCCGCGGCTCGCGCGAGCTGACGGGGCTGTCGGACGAGAAGGTGATCGGCCGCCCCGTGCAGGACGTGCTGGGACTGACCTTCCCCGGCGGGGAGGACCATGTCGGCGTGGTGCTGGAGTGGGGCGTGCGCCAGCTCGCCAAGGATGTGACGGTCAATGCGGAGGGCGATCTCCCCGCGAAGGCGGTCGCGGACCTGTTTCCCGCCTACGATGACGACGGCGGGCTACTGCTGGTGCTCACACCGTCGAAGTAGTCTGTCTCTCGCTCCTCCATGTCCGATCGCCGTCGCAACCTCTTCATCCTGCTCACCGTCGTCGGCCTGATCGCCGCCTCGGTGGCTGTGATCGCGACGAAGAAGACGCGCCTCGGGCTCGACCTCCAGGGCGGTGTCCAGCTCGTCTACGAGGGCAAGCCGACCAAGCAGCAGCCCACGGTCACGGCGGAAGGCCTGGACCGCGCGCTCGACATCATGCGCGACCGCGTCGACGCGCTGGGCGTCGCCGAGCCGGAGCTGCAGCGCTCGGGCCCGAACCAGATCGACGTCAGCCTCCCGGGCGTCGAGAACGCCGAGGACGCCGAGCGCCAGGTCGGGACGACGGCCCAGATGTACTTCTACGACTGGGAACCGAACATCCTCGACGAGGATTGCAAGACCAATCCCGAGGCCGTCGACGGCGGCCAGCAGGCGATCAGCGGCCTCTACAACGCGGTCAAGCGCGCCTCGAAGTGCCCGCCTGAGGTCGACGCCAACAACACGGCCGACGGAAGCCTCTTCTACGCGTTCGACAAGAAGTCCCACGCGGTGCTCAACAAGGGACTGCCCGAGGAGAACGAGCAGGACCTGCGCGACAGCCTCGAGGACGAAGGCAAGGCCGCGCAGGCCGAGATCCTCGAGGTGCCCGAGGGCATCCTCGTCGTGCGCGCCGTGGACGAGCGCGAGCCCGAGAAGCAGGTCGGCAAGCTCGACAACTGGTGGGTGCTCAAGGACAACCCGGTGCTCGGCGGCTCCGACATCAAGAACCCGGAGCAGAACTTCGAGAACGGCACCGGCGGCCCGCCGATCGTCACGATGGAGTTCAGCGACAAGGGCCGCAGGGAGTTCGCCAAGACGACGCGCGCGATCGCGCAGCGCGGCGCCGACAACGCTGCGATCAACGGCGGCCTGCAGGATTCGATCGGCGCTTCGCACAGCTTCGCGATCCGGCTCGACAACGAGCTGATCTCGACGCCCTACATCAACTTCCGCGAGAACCCGGACGGCATCGACGGCTCGCAGGGGGCCCAGATCTCGGGCGGCTTCACGATCACCTCGGCGCAGGATCTCGCGCGGCTGCTGAAGATCGGCGCGCTGCCGCTGCGGCTCGAGCTGATCTCGCGCTCGCAGGTCTCCGCGACGCTGGGCCGCCAGGCGCTCGACCAGGGTCTCATCGCCGGTCTCGCCGGCTTCGCGATCGTCGCCATCTTCCTGCTCGTCTTCTACCGCGTGATGGGAGTCATCGCCGTCGCCGCGCTGTGCATCTATGCGCTCTACCTGCTCGCGCTGATCAAGCTGATCCCGATCACGATGACGCTGCCGGGCATCGCCGGCCTGATCCTCACGATCGGCGTCGCCGCGGACGCGAACATCGTCATCTTCGAGCGCGTCAAGGAAGAGATCCGCCACGGCCGATCTATCCCGGCCGGCATCGCGCAGGGATACAAGAAGGGCTTCGCGACGATCGTCGACGCCAACATCGTCACGCTGCTCGTCGCCTTCATCCTCTTCATCCTCGCCACCGCCGGCGTCAAGGGCTTCGCGTTCGTGCTCGGCGTCGGCACCGCGGTCTCGCTGTTCACGGCGGTGCTGGCCACCCAGGCGATCCTGCTCTCGATGCGCGGGTCGCGCGTGCTCAGGCACCCGTCCGCGCTCGGCGCGGGGAAGAAGCGCAAGCCGATCTCGTTCGACTTCATGGGCGCGTCGCGCTGGTTCTTCTCGATGTCTGGCGTGATCCTGCTCGTGTGCACGCTGGCGATCGCCTCCAGCGGGCTGAACTTCGGCATCGACTTCGAGTCGGGAACGCGGATCACCGCGGCGCTCCAGAAGTCCGCGTCGGTCGAGGAGGTCCGCGACGCGATCGCGCCGGCCGGCTTCGGCGACGCCAAGATCCAGACGATCGACAACGAGGAGCTCGGCCCGAACGTCGTGCAGATCTCCGACGAGGTCTCCGGCAAGACGCCCGCCGTCACCGCGGCGCTGGACAAGACCTTCGGCGTCGACGGCGACCCCGAGGTGTCCGAGATCGGTCCGACGTTCGGCCGCTCGGTCGCCAACTCGGCGCTGATCGCGATCATCGCCTCGCTCAGCGTCATCTCGATCTACATCGCGCTGCGCTTCGAGTGGAAGTTCGCCGTGCCGGTGCTCGTCGCGCTGATGCACGACGTGCTGATCACGGCGGGCGTGTACGCCCTCGTCGGCCAGGAGGTGACGACGTCGACGGTCGCGGCGCTGCTGACCATCCTCGGCTTCTCCCTCTACGACACGATCATCGTGTTCGACCGGATCCGCGAGAACGTGCCGCGCATGCCGAGCGCCGCGTTCTCCCAGATCGTGAACCGGTCGATGAGCGAGGTCATCGTGCGTTCCCTGGCGACGAGCTTCTGCACGGCGCTGCCGGTCATCGCCCTGTTCCTGTTCGGCGGCGAGACGCTGCGGGACTTCGCCTTCGCGCTGCTGATCGGAACGCTCTCGGGCACGTACTCATCCGTCTTCATCGCCGGTCCGCTGCTCGTGCACTGGAAGGAGCTCGAGCCGGTGTACCGCACGCGCTACCGCCGCATCCGCGACGCACTCGGCCACGTGCCGGCGTATGCGGTGGCGACGGCCGGGGCGCCGGTGGACATCGAGCCCAGCCAGCGCCGCTCCGCCTCGGGCTCGGTCACCGCGCCGCAGGACCCGACGCAGGTCTCGCGCGAGGAGTTCGACGACATGGTGCGCAACCTCGGCATCGAGGAGGCGACAGCCGCCCAGCGGTCCCGGCCGGCCGCCGCCGCCGCGGGCCGCCCCACCGGGGGCCGGCGCGCGCGGGCGCGTGCGAACGGTGGCACGCCGCCGGCGCCGGGGGCGCCCGGCGGCAAGAGCGAGCCGCCCGCGTCCGGCGACGGCTCCGACAAGCCGAAGAAGCCGCGTAACCGGCGCCACGGGAGGCCTCGCTGATGGGCGCGCTCGTCTGGGTGATGATGGGACTCGCGATCTGGCACTTCACGATCTTCGTGCCCGACCGCTTCTGGTCCGGCATCGTCGGCGCGTTCCTGGGCGCGGTGCTCGGCGCGTTGTTCTTCGGCCTTGCGCTGCACGGCTTCTCCGTGCCCGGCCAGGACGACACCAACATCGTGACAGCGCTCGAAGCGATCCCGGGCGCGCTGATCGGCATCGCCGCCGTGTACTTCTACGGCGCCAGCCAGGGCAACGAGCCGGTCTAGCGGGTGGCCGGCGGCGCGGTCGCGCTCGCGCTCGGCGCGGCGGTCGTGCACGCGGTCTGGAACCTGCTGCTCGCTCGCGCGGAGGACACGGAGGCCGCGACCGCTGTCGCCCTCGTCGCCGGCGTCGCGCTCTTCGCGCTGCCCGCCGCGCTCACGTGGCGCATGGACGCCGAGGTCTGGCCCTATGTCGCCGGGTCGGCGGCGTTCGAGATCGGCTACATCGCGACGCTCGCCGGGGCGCTGCGGCGCGGTGACCTGAGCGTCGTCTACCCGCTCGCGCGCGGGTCGGCGCCGGTGCTGGTGCTCGCGGTCAGCGCCGGGCTGCTCGGCGCCGCGACCTCGGCCTGGCAGGTGGCGGGCGTCGCGCTCGTCGCCGCCGGGATCGTGCTCGTGCGCGGCCTGAGCCGGCCGGACGATCCGGCGGCCGTCGCCCTCGCGCTCGCCTGTGGCGCCTGCATCGCGGGCTACACGATCGTCGACTCCCATGGCCTCGACCATGCCGCGGCGCTGCCGTACCTCTGGGTCGTGATGGCGATCACGGCCACCGGCTACGTGCCGCTGGTCGCGCGCACCCGCGGGCCCGCGGCGCTGCGGCGGGCGATCGGGACGGAGACGCTGGTGGCCTCGCTGCTCTTCTTCGGCGCCTACCTGCTCGTGCTGGCCGCACTGCGGCTCGCCGAGCCCGGCCCCGTCGCAGCGGTGCGCGAGACGAGCGTCGTGATCGCCCTGGTGCTCGGTGCGCTCGTCCTGCACGAGCGCGTCACGGCCATGCGCGCGGCAGGGGTGCTGGTCGTGGTCGCCGGAACGGCGCTGATCGCCCTGAGCTGAGCCCGCGTCAGATCGCCCGTCTGCGCGGCGACCCTGCCTCGTGCCGCCTCCCGACGCGATCGCGCCCCGCGCGAGCCGACTCTCCCTCGTTGCAGGGAAAGCGCGCGGTTCCGTCCTGCCCGGCTCATACGGTGCCGGAGTGCCGCCGTCTGACGTACGCCTGCAGGTCGCGCCCTATGACTACGCCGCCGCCGAGCGGCTCTGCGAGGCGCTGGGCGTCTCGCACGTCACCGCGCAGGTGCTGGTCCGGCGCGGGCTCGGCGAGGTCGAGGCGGCGCAGGCGTTCCTCGCCGCCGACGTGCGCCATCCGCTCGACGCGTTCGGCGGCCTGCGCGAGGGCGCGGCGCGGATCCTCGCCCACGTCGCGAGCGGCTCGCGGATCACCGTGCACGGCGACTACGACGTCGACGGCGTCAGCGCGACGGCCGTGCTGGTGCGTGCGCTGCGCACGCTCGGCGCCGACGTCGACTGGTACCTGCCGAGCCGCATCGACGACGGCTACGGGCTCGCGCTCGCGACGGTCGAACGGCTCGCCGCTCGCGGCACCGGACTGCTGGTCACCGTCGACTGCGCGATCACGGCCGTCGACGAGGTCGCCGCGGCGCGCGCCGCCGGGCTCGACGTCGTGGTCACCGACCACCATTCGCCCCGGGCCGACGGCCGCCTGCCGGACGCGGCGATCGTGCACCCCGCCGTCGGTGGCTACCCGTGCCCCGAGCTGTGCGCGGCGGGGGTCGCGCACATGCTCGCCCGCGCCCTGCTGGAGGGCTCCGGCGCGGACCCGGCCGACGCCGATGCCGACCTCGATCTGGTGGCGCTCGCGACCGTCGCCGACTGTGTGCCGCTCGTCGGCGAGAACCGCCGCCTGGTGCGCGAGGGCCTGCGCGCGCTCGCCTCGACCCGCAAGCCCGGGCTGCAGGCGCTGATGGAGATCGCCCACGTCGACCCGAGCGGGATCGACGCCGGCGCGATCGGCTTCCGGCTCGCCCCGCGGATCAACGCGGCGGGGCGCCTGCACCGCGCCGATGCGGGCCTGGAGCTGCTGCTGACCGCCGACGTCCAGCGCGCGCGCGCCGTCGCCGCCGAGCTCGACTCCGTCAACGTCGAGCGCCGCGACGTGGAGACGCGGATCCTGTTCGAGGCCGAGAAGCTCGTCGCCGCCAGCCCGGCGGGCGCGCCGGCCTACGTCCTCGCCGCCGACGGCTGGCATCCGGGCGTGATCGGGATCGTCGCGTCGCGGGTCGCCGAGCGCCACCACCGCCCTGCCGTGCTGATCGCGCTCGACGGCGAGCAGGGAACGGGCTCGGGACGCTCGATCCCGGCGTTCGACCTGCTCGGCGGCCTCGAGGCCGCCAGCGCGGACCTCCTGCGCCACGGCGGCCACCGCGCTGCCGCGGGACTGACGATCGAGCGCGGTCGCGTGGAGGCGTTCCGCGCGGCGTTCGTCCGGCACGCCGCGGCGACGCTGACGCCCGCCGATCTCGTCCCCGTGCAGCGGGTCGACGCCGTCGTGCCCGGCGACGCCCTGCACCTCGGCCTGGCCGAGGAGCTCGAGCGCCTCGCCCCGTTCGGGATGGGCAACCCCGAGCCGGCGCTGCTGGTGCCCAGCGCCCTACTCGACGATCCGCGGCCGATGGGGGAGGGGCGCCACGTCTCTTTCACGCTCGCCGCGGGCGGCGCGCGGTCGCGCTGCGTCTCGTTCGGCCGTGGCAGCTCCCTGCCGGCCGCGCCCGGCGTGCCCGTCGACGCCGCCGTCCGGCTCGAGGTCAACCGCTACAACGGCGCCGTCGAGCCGCGGCTGGTGCTGCGCCATGCCCAGCCCGCCCGCCCGGCGCCGATCGAGATCGTGGGGGAGCCGGGCTTCGAGCACGCGCTCCACGCCGAGCTCGAGCGCGACCTCAGCGCGTGGCCGCCGCCCGAGGACCCGCGCTGCATCGACGACCTGCGCGGGCTCGGCGACGGACTCGGCCGGCCCGAGGTGCGCGCGTTACGCGACGCTCGCGGCGGCGGCATCGCCGGGCTGCTGGGCGACCTGGTCGCGGGCGGCGCGCCGGTGCTCGCCGTCACCGCGCACGCCGGCCACCGTGCCGCCGCCCTGCGCGACCGCGTCGGGGGCTTCGCCGTCGCGACGTGGGCGGCGCTCGAGGGGGATCCTTCGATCGCAGCGGGCTACACGCACGTGGTGGCCGTCGACCCGCCCGCGCACGCGCACCTGAGCGCGCTGGCGGAGCGGCTGCCGGGCAACGGCTGGACGCACCTGGCCTGGGGCGGCGCCGAGCTGGAGCTCGCACGGCGGGTCCTGGCCTGGGAGCTCGACCTGAGGATCCCGCTCGTCGATGCGTATCGCGCGCTCCGCGAGGCGCGCGGTCGGGCCGCGGACGGCGCCGTCACGGGCGAGGCGCTCGCGGCGATCCTGCGCGGCAGCGGCGCGCAGCCGCGGTCCGGCGCCGTCGCCGGGCGGCTGCTGCGCGTGCTCTCGGAGCTCGGGCTCGTCGAGCTCGCGACCGCGCCGCTGGCAGTCGGGGTGCCGCCGGCTCGCGGCCGCACCGAGCTCGAGCGCTCCGACGCGTTCGTGGCCTATGCGGCCCGCCTGCGCGACGGGCTCGGCCATCTCGCCCAACCGGTGCCGGCGGAAGTGCCGCGACCGGCGGCAGCCGCGGCAGCGTAAGCCCATCGGGCGCGCGGCGCTGAGCTACGCTCTCTCGGAGCGATCGCATGGCTGATACGCACGACGAGACGACCGAGGGCCTAGCCGCGCCGGAAGCGAGCGGCAACGGCGACGTGGAGTCTCAGGGCGCGGCGATCCCGCCCGAGGGCGGTGACGTCGCGATCTCGGCCCACAAGCCGGTCGACCGCGCCGCGCACGCGCCCGACATCCCCGCCGAGGCACCCCCCGACCTGACCGAGGTCGAGCGCGAGCTGCTCGCCGACCTGTTCGCGATCGTCGAGGAGCACGCTGACGAGGTCGCCCGCCAGATCGAGCGCCGCCGCGTGATCGGCGCGTTCGTCTTCGCCTGCGAGCACCACGCCGACCAGCGCCGCCAGTCGGGCGAGGACTTCATCGTCCACCCGGTCGGCGTGGCGAAGATCTGCGCGGGCATGCGGCTCGACACCGAGACGCTGTGCGCGGCCCTCCTGCACGACACCGTCGAGGACACGAGCGCCTCGCTCGACGAGGTCCGGGTCGAGTTCGGCGAGGAGGTCGCGGGCCTGGTCGACGGCGTGACCAAGCTGACCGGGATCACGTTCCAGTCGCGCGACGAGGCGCAGGCCGAGAACTACCGCAAGATGATGGTCGCGATGGCCACGGACGTCCGGGTCATCCTGATCAAGCTCGCCGACCGCCTGCACAACATGCGGACGCTCGAGGCGATGCCGAAGCAGAAGCAGATCGACAAGGCCAAGGAGACGCTCGACATCTACGCGCCGCTGGCGCACCGGCTCGGCATCCACGCGATCAAGTGGGAGCTCGAGGACCTCTCGTTCGCCACGCTGCACCCGCGCAAGTACCAGGAGATCAAGGGCCTCGTCAGCCAGCAGCGCGACGAGCGCGAGCGCTACGTCGCCAAGGCCGGCGGCTACCTGACGAAGGAGCTCGAGGCGCTCGGGATCCGCGCGGAGATCTCAGGCCGGGCGAAGCACTTCTACTCGATCTACTCGAAGATGACCAAGAAGGGCCGCGAGTTCAACGAGATCTACGACCTCACGGCGATGCGGGTGATCGTGGAGTCGGTCAAGGACTGCTACGGGGCGGTGGGCGTGATCCACTCGCTCTGGAAGCCGCTCCCCGGGCGCTTCAAGGACATGATCGCGATGCCCAAGTTCAACATGTACCAGGCGCTGCACACGACCGTGATCGGGCCCGAGGGCAGGCCGCTGGAGATCCAGATCCGCACGCGCGACATGCACGAGACGGCCGAGTACGGCGTCGCGGCGCACTGGCGCTACAAGGAGGGCGCGCGCGGCAACGGCGTGATCGATCCGACCGACGCCAAGCTCAAGTGGCTGAAGTCGCTGCTCGACTGGCAGTCCGACGTCGAGGACCCGCAGGAGTTCGCCGACAGCCTGCGCGGCGAGCTGATCGAGGACGAGGTCTTCGTCTTCACGCCGAAGGGCGAGGTCAAGTCGCTGGCGTCGGGCGCGACGCCGCTGGACTTCGCCTACGAGGTCCACACCGACGTCGGCCACCGCTGCGTCGGCGCCAAGGTCAACGGCAAGATCGTGCCGCTGCACTACGAGCTGGTCTCGGGCGACATCGTCGAGGTGCTCACCTCCAAGCGCGAGCGCGGGCCCGTCGCGCGACTGGCTCGCGATGGTCAAGACGACCCGCGCGCGCAACAAGATCCGCGCGTGGTTCAAGGCCGAGTCGCGCGAGGACTCCGAGCACACCGGCCGCGAGCTGCTGCAGGAGCACCTCAAGAAGGCGGGCCTGCCGGCGCAGAAGATCACCGGCTCGGCGCTGCTGGCCGACGTGATCCGCGAGATGGGCTTCCGCAAGGCCGACGACTTCTACATCGCGCTCGGCGGCGCGAAGATCTCGGCCAAGGTCGTCGTCAACAAGGTGATGCAGCGGCTCAAGGAGGGCGAAGCCGCCGAGACCGAGCCGACGGTCGCCGAGGACCTGGTCTCCGACCGCAAGATGCCGCGGCGTCCCGAGGGCGACGCGTCGCAGTACGGCATCCGCGTGGAGGGCGTCGAGGATGTGCCGCTGCGGCTCGCCAAGTGCTGCCGCCCGGTGTCGGGCGACGCGATCCTCGGCTACGTCTCGCTCGGTCGGGGGATCACGATCCATCGCGAGGACTGCCCGAACGCGGCGGCGCTGCGCAAGGATCCCGAGCGCTTCGTGCCGGTCAGCTGGGACGGCGACTCGGCCGCCTCGTTCAAGGTCGAGCTGCAGATCGACGGCTGGGACCGCCATCGCCTGCTCGAGGACCTCTCGCGGACCTTCGCCGAGGCCGGCATCAACATCATCGAGGCGCGCTGCATCGTCACCCACCCGATGGTCAAGAACCGCTTCGTCGTCGAGGTCGGCGACACGCACACGCTCAAGGCCGCGATCACGCGCCTGCGCGCGATCGACGCGGTCTTCGACGCCTACCGCGTCACGCCGAACGGCGGTTAGCTGTAGTTGCGTTTGGCCTCGTTGCCCCGGCGTCTACGTCACCGCGGCATTGAGGGAGTGGGTCCCGACGGGCGCGGCAGCCCGGGAGCGTCGAACGTCGCTCAGTACGCCCCATAGGGGCCACTCAGCGACGTTCGCCCATCCGGCGGAGCCGAACGTCGCTCAGTACGCCCTATACGGGCCACTCAGCGACGTTCGATGCCCAGCAGGAGGCGCTCCGCGGAACCGCCGCCCCGCTCCCGGCCCGCTCCCGTCCCGCTCCCTTCAATGCCGCAGTTGACGTAGACGCCAGTCCCTCACACCCGCCCGGCTGCCAGCTAGCCGAGCACCTTCAGGCCGCCGCGCAGGACGCTGAAGACGGCCTCCTCGTGGTGCCCGATGAAGTCGCCGTCGACCTGGACCGGCACCGGCCGGTCGTCGAAGGACCGGACCCGCAGGCCGTCGAGCTCGTCGAAGGCCTGGACGCGCCGGTGCCCGCCGACGGTCGCGTGGTGCGCGAGCAGCCGGTAGGCGATCGTCGGCACGTCGACGGCGTTCGCGCGGGTGAGGACGGCGCTGGAGAGGTCGCCCGACTCCAGGTGCGCGCCGGCGGCAAGACGCACCGGGCGGCGGCGGAAGTACGTGTAGGGATCCGCGTTCTGGACGAAGACGCTGACGCCCCGCGTCTCGCGGCCGCCGGCCGTCGCGACGACGCGCGGCGGGTTGATGACGTAGGACTGCAGGAACGTCGCCACCGCGGCCTCGGCGTAGTACCACGGCCCGAAGCGCGCCTTCAGCCGCGGATGGCTGTCGACGCGCTCGACGACGGTCGCGTCGAGGCCGGCGCCGGCCGAGAACGTGAACCAGCGGTCGTTGACGCGCCCGAGGTCGACGGAGCGCGGCTCCCACGCGTCGGCGAGCCGCAGCAGGTGCTCCGTGGCGTCGACGACGTCGGTCGGGATGCCGAGCATGCGGCAGTAGACGTTGGTCGCGCCGCCCGGGAGGCAGGTGAGCACGGTCGCCGTGCCGGCGAGCCCGTTCGCGGCCTCGTTGACCGTGCCGTCGCCGCCGAAGGCGACGACGATGTCGTAGCCCTCGTCCGCGGCCTCGCGGCAGAGCTCGATCGCGTGGCCCTTGCGCTGCGTGTCGACGGCCTCGACCTCGAAGCGCCCCTGCAGGGCGTAGACGACGAGCTGCTTGAGCCGGTCGGACATCGTCGTCGCGTACGGATTGACGATCACGAGCATGCGGCGCGTCGGCGCCGGGGACTCGAACGTGGCGGGATCGGCGAGCCGTTCGAGCGCGGCGGCCTGGTTGGGGGGAACCATCACGAACCCGAACACCAGCACACCGAAGGCGTTACGCGCAGTCCGCCACCCGGCGGGCGAGCGCGTCGACCGCTATCGCCCCGTTCGGAGTCGCGATCACGGGGTTGAGCTCGAGCAGCACGAGCGGCTGGGAGAGCAGCAGTTCGCCCGCGGCCGCGGCCAGCGCGGCCACCGCCGCGAGGTCGACCGGCATGCGCCCGCGCGCGCCGGTCAGCACGCCCGCCGCCCGCAGCGAGCGCAGGGCCGCCTCGACGCGCGCCGGCGGCGCCGGCAGCGGCACGATCGCGACGTCGCCGAGCAGCTCGGTCCAGATCCCGCCGAGGCCGACGACCAGCGCCGGCACCACGGCGTCGCGGCGCGCGGCGACGAACAGCTCGATGCCGGGGTCCGCCATCCGCTCGACGAGGACAGCTCGCCCTGGCGCGGCGACACGCGCGAAGGCAGCCCGCACGGCGTCCTCCCCGCTCACGCCGAGCACCAGGGCGCCCGCGTCGCTCTTGTGCCGCAGCGTGGGCGAGGACGCCTTCAGCGCGACCGCGCCGCCGAGCTCGCCGGCGGCGCGCACGGCTTCGTCGGCATCCGCGACGACGCGGCCGTCGGGCACCGCGATCCCGTGCGCGCGGAGCAGCGCCTTGGCCTCGGCCTCCGACAGCCAGCGTCCGTCGCCGCTCCCCGGCGCGGCTGCCACGGCGGCGATCGAGCGTAGCCGCGCCGGGTCGGCCGGCAGGCGTCGCAGCGCCGCCGCGCACGCGAGCGCGGTCCGGAGGCCCGCGACGGCCGGCACGCCGCGCTCGATGAACGCGACCGCGGACTCGTCCTGGAGCAGCTCGGGCAGCGTCGAGGCGACGAGCGCGGCGGTCGCCGCCGTCGCGGCGCCATCGGCCAGGCCCTCGCGCACGCCGTCCCAGCTCTCGCGCAGCCCCGCCTCCATCCCGGGCGGCTCGTCGTAGAAGAGCAGCAGCTGATCGATCGCCGGATCGTCGGCGACGGCGCGGACGATCGCCGCGAGCCGCTCGCGCTCGCCCCAGATCATCGCCGTGTAGTCGAGCGGATTGCCGATCGTCGCCGCCGGTGGCACCAGCGTGCCGAGCCGCTCGACGGTCGCCGCCCCGAGCGGCGGGAGCGCCAGCCCGAGCCGCCCCGCCTCGTCGGCCGCGAGGCCGCTGTCGCCGCCCGAGCAGGTCAGGATCGCCAGGCCCGCCCCGCCGGTCCCGGCGGCGCGCACGCGCGCGGCGGGGACCGCGAGCGCCTTCGCCAGCTCGAGCAGGTCGTGGACGTCGTGAGCCCAGGTCGCGCCGGCCTCCTCGACGAGCGCGCGGAACACGCGCTGGTCGCCCGCGAGCGCGCCGGTGTGGGCGGCGGCGGCCGTGGCGCCCGCCGCGGTGGCGCCCACCTTCAGGACCACGACGGGCACGTCGCGCTCCGCCGCGCGCGCCAGCGCCTCCGCGAGGCGCGCGCCGTCGCCGTCGGACTCGAGGAACAGGGCGACCGCGCCGACCTCCTCGTCGGCGACGAGCGCCGAGAGCAGCGCGGCGGCATCGAGCACGGCCTGGTTGCCGACCGACGCCACGGTGTGGAAGTGCAGGCCGCGCCCGACTGCGAGCGCGTTGACGGCCACGTTCCCGCTCTGCGAGACCAGCGCCACCCGCCCGGCCGGCCGCGGCACGAGCGCGTCGCCCCAGAGCGCGGCCGCGCCGTGGAACGAGACGAGCCCGTCGCAGTTGGGCCCGAGCAGGGGCATCCCGTCCGCAGCCGCCACCAGGTCGGATTGGAGCGCCGTCGCGCCCGCCTCGGCGAAGCCCGCCGCGAACACGACGGCGGCGCCGCAGCCGCGCCGGGCGGCAGCGCGGATCACGTCCGGGACGCCGTCCGCCGGGGTCGCGACAACGACCGCGTCGACCGCCTCGGGCAGGTCGTCCAGCGTCGGCACGCACAGTCGACCGTGCACTTCGCTGCGTGTCGGGTGGACGCCCCAGACGGGGCCGGCGAACCCGAGCGTGGCGAGGTTGCGCACTGCGGCGTCGCCGTATGAGCCGGGCCGGTCGGTGGCCCCGACGACGGCGACGGAGCGCGGGCGGAGCAGCGCGGAGAGATCCGCGGGGCGCGCGCTCAGCGCAGCACCTTCGCGACGCCGCGGCGCTCCAGCGAGCGGGCGACGATCAGGCGCTGGATCTCGCTCGTCCCCTCCCAGATCCTGTCGACGCGCAGCTCGCGCAGGAAACGCTCGGCGACGTTGTCGCGACGGTAGCCGCGGCCGCCGAACGCCTGCACCGCGCGGTCGGCGCAGCGGCAGGCCGCCTCGCTGACGAACAGTTTCGCCATCGAGGCCTTCGCGTGCACGAGCTTGGGGTCGGCACCGGCGTCCGCCAGCCGCGCGACCTCGAGCACGAGCAGGCGCCCGGCGGCGGCATCGGCCGCCGAGTCGGCGAGCGGGAACGACACGCCCTGGTGATCCCACAGCCGCGCGCCGCCCTGCTCGCGCCCGGTCGCCCAGGCGAGGGTCTCCTCCAGCAACCGCTGCATCGCGCCGATTCCGCGCGCGGCGATGCCGATGCGCTCCTCGGTGAACCAGGCGCGCTGCAGGTCGTCGGCGCCGCCCAGCGGGCCGAGCACCGCGTCCGGGCCGACCTCCACGTCGAAGCGCAGGTTCGGGTGCCCGTGCGGATAGGAGTGCGTGTAGTCGGGATCCTCGACCACCGTGACCCCTGCTCCGTCCGTCGGGACGATGAACAGCGTCGGGCCCTCCGGCGCGACGGCGACGACGATGATCACGTCGGCCACGTCGCCGCTGGTGACGAACCACTTCTCGCCCCGGATCCGCCATCCGCCGCCCTCCAGCGGCGTCGCCGACGTCTCGATCGCCGACGGGTCCGACCCGGCGAGCGCCTCCGTGACGGCGTAGGCGTCCTGCGCCTCGCCGCGCAGCATCGGCCGCAGCCAGCGCTCGACCTGGGCCTCGCTCCCGACCGACCAGACGTTGTAGGCGTTCGGCACGTGCCACGAGAGCGCGTTCGTGGAGCGGCCGAGCTGCTCCTCGACCAGGGCCCAGGCGCCGTGCGACCAGCCCTGCCCGCCGTGCTCGACCGCGTGCAAGCCGCCCGCGAGGCCGGCCTCGATGCCGGCTTGCCGGATCGCCGCGACCTCCTCGGCCGGCAGGCGCCCGCCGGCGCGCTCGGCGTCCTGCTCGCGCGGGATCAGCTGCTCGTCGACGAAGCGGCGCGCCCGTTCCGCGATCGCGTTCGCGTCCGTCTCGACTGCGGCGGTTGCGGTCATCGTCTCCGGCTCCTGCGCTCGCCGGGGAGCCCCAGCGCGAGCGCGTCGTGATTGGCAACGACGTCGCGCACGAGCGCGACGGTCGCGGCGGTGTCCTCGCCCTGCGTCGCGGCGGCGAGCGCCGTGCTGTCGCGCAGCCACGCATCCCAGCGAGCCCGCCGCGCCCGCAGCACGAGCCGCTCGGCCGTGGCGCGCTCGGCTGATAGCAGCGCCGGCGGCGGCGGCTCGTGGCCGCTGCGCAGCACCGCACGCGCCTCGGGCAGCAGCCGTTCCGGCTCCGGCGTGAGCGACAACCAGCTGTCGTCGCGGAAGGGCATTGACAGCGAACATATCATGCGACTGATCACAAAGTCAGGACGCTTTCGATGACCGCGCTCGACACACCCCCATCCGCCGCGCTGGACCCGCGACTCTACGTCGATCCCGTCGCGCTCGAGCGCGAGCAGGAGGCGATCTTCGCCCGCTCCTGGCAGCTCGCCGGCCATGTCGCCGACGTCGCGGCGCCCGGCAGCTACCTCACGGCGCGCGTCGGCGCGGAGTCGGTGCTCGTCGTGCGCGGCGACGACGGCGAGCTGCGCGCCTTCCGCAACGTCTGCCGGCACCGCGCGACCAGGCTGCGCGAAGGCCGCGGCGACTGCGGCAAAGCGCTGCGCTGCCCCTACCACGGCTGGACCTACCGGACCGACGGCAGCCTGATCGGGGTTCCGGAGGGGCGCGGCTTCGCCGGCCTCGACAAATCGGCGCTCTCGCTGCTGCCGGCCCGCGCCGAGGTCTTCGCGGGGCTCGTGTTCGTCACGCTCGACCACGATGCCGCGCCGTTGCGCGACCGGCTCGCGGGCCTCGAGGCGAGGCTCGCGCCCTACGCGATCGATCGTCTCACGCGCTTCAGCGAGTCGAGCTCGGCGCAGCCGGCGAACTGGAAGATCGTCGCCGACAACTACCTCGAGGGCTACCACATCCCGATCGCGCATCCCGGCCTGATGCGGCTGCTCGACTACCAGCGCTATACGGTCGAGGTGGGGGAGGGCTACGTCTGGTTCGAGGCGCCGCTGCGCGAGAAGCCGTCCGGCAACACGCTCGAGCGGGCCTACCAGCGGATGCTGCGGCCGATGCCCGGGCTCGGCGCCTCCGACCGGCGCGTCTGGCGCTACGCCTACATCTATCCGAACACGACGATCGACCTCTATCCCGACCAGGTCACGACCTGGCAGATCACGCCGGACGGGCCGCGTCGCACGCACGACACCTTCGCCTGCTACCGCGCGGGCCGGCCGAGCACCGCGATGCGCGCCGTGCAGCGCCTCAACCACCGGCTCAACATCGACGTGGCCCGGGAGGACGCGGATCTCGTCGCCCGCGTGCAGGACGGGATGGCCACGCGCGGCTGGCGGCCCGGTCCGCTCGGCGAGCGCGAGGCGGCCGTCGCCTGGTTCGCCGACCGCGTGCGGCGCGACCTGGAGTCCGCCGCGTGAGCACCCGCACCGCCGCCGACGCGCGCGAGCGCATCCTCGACGCCGCCTGCGACGTGATCGCCGAGCAGGGCATCGAGGACGTCCGGATCGCGCGCATCGCGACCATCGCGGGCGTCTCTCCGGCGCTCGTGCACTACCACTTCGCCACCCGCGAGGCACTGCTCGCCGAGGCGCTCGAGCACTCCTTCGAGCTGCTCGGCAACGTCCGCACGACGCAGGCCGACGCGCAGGGCTGGACGTCCGCGCAGCGGCTCGGCTGGATGATCGACCAGTCGCTTCCGTTCCCGGGGCTGGGCGACCGCGAGTGGCGCCTGTGGCTCGAGCTGTGGGGCAGGGCGGCGCGCCGGCGCGAGCTCCGCGCCGTTGCAGCGCGGCTCTACGAGCGCTACGACGCCTGGATCGCCGAGGCGGTCGAGGCGGGCATCGACAGCGGCGAGTTCAGCGCCCGCGACGCCGGCGCCGTCACGCAACGGCTGATCGCCGCGATCGACGGCCACGGGCTGCGCGTGCTCGTCGGCGATCCGGCGATGTCGCCGGACCGTGCTCGCAACCTGATCGTCGGCGCACTGGCGATGGAGCTCGACGCAGACGTCGGGGCATTCGATCCGAGGGGGGAAACGTGATGGAGAGCGCTTTGCGCAGGCGCGAGTTCCTGCAGGGCGGCGCCGGGCTCGTGATCGGGGCATCGCTGCTCGGCACGGGCTGCGGCGTCGGGCAGGAGAAGGCCTCCAAGAAGGCCGTCACGAAGGTCGTGCCGGCGAAGATCGACGGCGACCTGCTGATCTTCAACTGGACGGAGTACATGGACCCGGCCCTGATCAAGGGCTTCGAGAAGCAGTACGGGGTCAAGGTCACCGTGTCCAACTTCGACTCGATGCCGAGCATGATGGCCAAGCTGCGGTCGGGCAACGAGTACGACCTGATCTTCCCGACCGCCGACTACGTCAACCGGCTCGTCAAGGCGAACATGCTGCTCCAGCTCGACCGCGACAAGCTCAAGAACGCCGGCGGCATCTACCCGTTCTTCGACGACCCGTGGTACGACGCCGACTCCGGGCACACTGTGCCGTACGCGATGTACACCACCGGCATCGCCTGGCGCGACGACAAGGTCGAGGGCATCAGCGGATCCTGGAACGACCTCGCGAACGAGAGCGCGAAGGGCAAGATCTTCATGCTCGACGACTTCCAGGAGGGGATCGGCCAGGCCAACCTGCTCAACGGCTTCGACCTCAACGCCACCGACCCGGCCGAGCTGGCGAAGACGAAGGCCACGCTCGAGCACCAGAAGGGATACCTGCGCGGCTACTCCACCAACGCGGCGCCGCAGCTGCTGAGCGGCACCGCCTGGATTCACCACGCGTGGAACGGCGACATCATCAACACGCGCAACCAGGCGAAGAAGAACCCGGAGAACTACAAGTTCGAGACCTGCAAGGAGGGCATCCCGGTCGGCTCGGACTGCATGGCGATCCCCTCCAACGCCAAGCACCCGGGCACGGCGACGCTGTTCATCGACTGGATCCTCGACCCCGAGCACGCGTCGACGAACATCGCCTGGTTCGGCTACCCGATGCCTGTCAAGGGATCGGAGGCCGCGTTCGCCGAGCTCGCGAAGGACGACCCGGCGATCGAGGTCTCGACCGACGACCTCGCCAGCGGCAGCCAGTTCAAGGAGCTCTCGCCCGCGGAACGCAAGGCCTGGGACCGCGTGTGGACGGAGGTCAAGGCGTGACAGGCGCCTTCTGGCGCCGGTTCCTGGTGCCGGGAGCGCTGTGGCTGATCCTCTTCTTCGCGGTCCCGCTGGGGATCACGATCGCGATCTCGCTCGGGCAGCCGACCGAGCTGGGAGGGGTGCTCTACGGGTTCAACCCGGGCAACTACGCCGACGCGCTCGACCCGCTGTTCGCGCCGGTGCTGCTGCGCTCGGTCGGCTACGCCGCGGCGACGGCCGCGATCTGCCTGCTCATCGGCTATCCGGTCGCCTACTGCATCGCGCGCTACGGCGGGCGCTACAAGAACGCGCTGATCGCGGCCGTGCTGGCGCCGTTCCTCGCGAACTACCTCGTGCGCACGTACGCCTGGGTCGCGCTGCTCGCCGACGAGGGCCTCGTCAACCGCCTGGCCGGCGAGCAGATCGGCTTCCTCAACACACCGTGGGCGGTGATCGGCGGGCTCGTCTACGGCTATCTCGGCTACATGATCCTGCCGATCTACGCGTCGCTGGAGCGCATGGACCCGGCGCTGATCGAGGCGGGCAAGGACCTCTACGGCTCGCCGCGGCAGACCTTCCGGCACGTCACGTGGCCGCAGACGCTGCCCGGCGTGCTGGCCGGGACCGTGCTCGTGTTCCTCCCCGCGGTCGGCGACTTCATCTCCGCGCAGCTGCTCGGCGGCCCGGACACCTACATGATCGGGAACCTGATCCAGCAGCAGTTCTACAGCGCCGACAACTGGCCCTTCGGCTCGGCGCTGACCGTCGTGCTGATGGCGTTCCTGATGATCTTCATGGTCTTCTACCTGCGCGGCTCCGAGACGCGGCGCGAGGCGCTCGCATGAGCGCGCGCGGATTCGACCGGCCGCGCTTCCTCGTCGCGATCACGGCGCTCGTCTACGTGTTCCTGTTCGCGCCGATCGCCGTCGTCGTCCTGTTCTCGTTCAACGGCGCGAAGTCTTTGCAGGTGCTCGACGGTCTCTCGCTGCGCTGGTACGAGGACTTCTGGCAGGACGAGTCGCTGCGCGCGTCCCTGTTCGCGTCGATCGAGATCGCCGCGATCACGACCGTGGTCGCGACGGCGCTGGGCACCGGGCTCGCGCTCGGCACGATGCGCTCGCACACGCGGACGGCGCGGACGACCTCGCTGTTGCTGCTGATCCCGCTCGTCACGCCGGAGATCGTCGCGGGCGTCTCGGCGTTCGTGCTGTTCGCGCAGCTCGGCGTCGCACTGTCGCTGACGACCGTGATCCTCGCGCACATCACGTTCTCGATCTCCTACGTGACGATCGTCGTGCGCGGGCGGCTCGCCTCGATCGGGCCGGAGCTCGAGGAGGCGGCGCTCGACCTCGGCGCGACCCCGTGGCAGGCGGTGCGGCTGGTGACGCTGCCGGCGCTGTGGCCGGCCGTGCTGGCCGCGGCGATGATCGTGTTCGCGCTCTCGTTCGACGACTTCGTGCTCTCCTTCTTCACGACTGGCGAGACGCCCCAGCCGCTGCCGGTGCGGATCTACTCCGCGCTGCGCTTCGGCATCTCGCCGACGATCAACGCCGTCGGGACGCTGATGCTGCTCGTATCGCTCGGCTTCATCGTGCTGGCCGTGGTGCTGCCGCGCCTGCTCGGGCGGCGCGAGAGCGGCCTGGCCGTGCTCACCGGGAGCACGACGCAATGACCACCGAACGGGCCCCGTCCGCGGGCACAGGCGACTGGGCGGTCGAGCTCGAGGGCGTGACGAAGCGCTTCGGCGGCTTCACCGCCGTCGACGAGATGACGCTGCAGGTCGCGCGCGGCGAGTTCTTCTCGCTGCTGGGCCCGTCGGGCTGCGGCAAGACGACCACGCTGCGGCTGATCGCGGGCTTCGAGCAGCCGTCCGCGGGCGCGATCCGCCTCGACGGCGAGGACGTCGCCAAGGTCCCGCCGTATCGCCGCCACGTCAACACGGTGTTCCAGTCCTACGCGCTGTTCGAGCATCTCGACGTGCGCGAGAACGTCGCCTTCGGGCTGCGCAGGCGCAAGGTCGCCAAGCCGGAGATCGAGCAGCGCGTGTCGGAGGCGCTCGAGCTGGTCGCGCTCGACCAGCGCGCGACCGCCCGGCCGGGCGAGCTCTCCGGCGGCCAGCGCCAGCGCGTCGCGCTCGCTCGCGCGCTCGTCAACCGCCCGTCCGTCCTGCTGCTCGACGAGCCGCTGGGAGCGCTGGACCTGAAGCTGCGCAAGCAGATGCAGGTCGAGCTCAAGCGGATCCAGCGCGAGGTCGGCATCACGTTCGTGTACGTGACGCACGACCAGGAGGAGGCGCTCGCGATGTCCGACCGGATCGCGGTCATGAGCGACGGCGTCGTCGAGCAGCTCGGGGAGCCCGAGGACGTCTACGAGCGCCCGTTGAAGGCGTTCGTGGCGGGGTTCATCGGAATCTCGAACCTGCTGCCGGCGACGGTCGAGGGCGACGGCGTGCGGCTCTCGACCGGCGCGCTCGTGCGCGCGCCGATTCCCGACGGCGTGCCCGACGGCGCCGAGGTGCAGCTCTCGGTGCGGCCGGAGAAGCTGCTCGTCGACGAGCTCGAGGACGGCATGGCGACGGTCGAGGGCACGATCGCCGAGCGCGTCTACATGGGTACCGCGACGCAGCTGATCGTCGAGCTGGCACCCGGCGCCCGGCTCGTCGCGCTCGAGCAGAACACGGCGCGCGCCCGCTCGGACGACCGCTGGGAGCTGGGCGACCGCGTGCGCGTCGGCTGGCACCCCGAGCACGGCCAGGTGCTGCGCTGATGCGCGACGTGCTCGTCCTCGGCGGCGGCCTGGCCGGGCTGGCGGCGGCGCGCGACCTGGCGGCCGCCGGCGCCGACGTCGAGCTGCTCGAGGCGCGCGACCGGCCCGGCGGACGGGTCGAGCAGGCCGTGCTCGACGACGGCCGGGCGGTCCAGATGGGCGGTGAGGTCGTCGGCTCCTTCCACACCGCCTACCTCGGCCTGGCCGCGGAGCTGGGCCTCGAGCTCGAGCCGAGCTACGTCGCCGAGCAGGGCGCGATGAGCTGGGACGTCGCCGAGGGCGCCGGCCAGGGCGAATGGCCGCCGTTCTTCACCGCCGCCGACATCGCGGACGCCGAGCGGATCGAGGCCGCGTGCGTGGCGCTCGCCGCGACCGTCGACTCGGCGGATCCCTGGCGCCATCCGGATGCCGCCGCGCTGGATGCCATCTCGTTCGCCGGCTGGATGCGGCGCGAGGGCGCGCGCCCGGCGGTGCTGCGGCTCCACGAGCTCGGCGCGCTCGCGCTGGCGGGCGGCTCGACCGAGCGGCTCTCGCTGCTCGGCCAGCTGCGCATGGTCAGCGTGGCCGGCGCCGAGGAGATCTACGGCTACGAGCGCTGGGAGGGGCTGCGGCTGCGTGCGGGGAGCGCCGCGCTCGCGTTGCGGATGGCCGACGGGCTGGGCGCGCGGCTGCGTCTCGGCGCGCAGGTGTCCGCGCTGCACGTGGAGCACGGCGGCTGCCGCGTGACGCTCGCCGGCGGGGAGGAGCTGCGCGCCGAGGCGGTGGTCTGCGCGCTGCCCGTGGGACCGCTGCGCGATGTCGCGATCAGCGGCGTGTCGGATGCCCGCCTTGCCAGCCTGCACCGGCAGCGCCAGGCGCTCGCCGCGAAGCTCGTCGCGTCCTACCCGGAGCCGGTCTGGCGCGCCGCGGGCGCCAGCGGCCTGAGCGATGGCGAGGGGCTCGTGTCATCGACCTGGCCGCAGGGGCCCGACACGCTCTCGATGCTCGTCGCCCCCGAGCGCCTGGCGCACTTCCTGGCCGCGCCGCCGGAGCGCCGCCGCGCCGAGGTGCTCGAGACGCTGGCGCGCCTCTACGGGGAGCCGGCGCGCACGCCCGACGCGCTGCTCGAGCGCGCCTGGGGCATCGACCCGCTGACCCAGGGCTACGTCGCCCAGTGGACGCCGGGAGACCTGATGGCCGTCGGCCCGCTGCACGGAACGCACGAGCCGCCGTTCTACGTCTGCGGCTCCGACCACTGGGTCGCGGGCTACATGGAGGGAGCCGTCCGCACCGGGCGCGCCGCGGCCACGGCCGCGCTGGGGATCTCGGCGGCGGCCTAGCTCGCTTCGACGACCGCGTCGATCGTCAGCGCGCCACGCGCACGCGCCACCGAGACCCGGTGATGGCCGTCGCTGACGGCGTAGCCGTCGCCCGTCCGGACGACCGAGATCGGCGGCAGCGGCGCGCCCCGGTGAGCGGCGAGCCACAGGCGCTGCCAGCGCGCACGCGCCGCCGCGGCCGGTCGGAAGCAGCGGTCGAACTGCGCGGCCCGCTCGGGCTCGAGCGTGGCGCGGATGTCCTCCAGCGGGATCTCGCGGATCCCCCGTTCGCCGAGCCCCACGCAGCCGCGCGAGCTGCGCCCGTCGTACACGGCGAGACGCCGGCGCGCGGGCGGATCGCGTCGCAGCACGGACGCCATCGCGGCGAGCCGGCGCGCGCGGGCCGCACGCGTGAACGCGCTCTCCGCATCGATCCAGCCTGAACCAGTCATCAGCATGGATCGAATGCTGGCCTACGACGCGCGGCCTCACATCGGGAGAACGGAGCGACCTGCGCGGGACACCCACTTACGTCCCCGCACGAGCGCCTTACTGCACACACCTCATCCACAATCAACTTCATCCGCCACTACGTCGACGCGATGTTCCTCGGCATGTTCGTCCTGGGCGGGGCGGGCGCCGTGCTGCTCGGCCTCGGGGGTATCGAGGTATCGGACTGGCAAACCGACGCGCCCGCGCTCCTGCTGCTCGCCATGGCGGCGACGATGAGCGCTCCGATGGTCGCCTGGATGCGCCATCGCGGGCACGGCTGGGCGCCTGCGTGGGAGATGACCGCAGCGATGTTCGTGCCCAGCTTCGCCGCGATCGCGCTGCTCTGGCGCGGGCTCGTCGAGGACTCCGACACGCTGCTCACGATCCAGCACGTCGCGATGTTCCCCGCGATGCTCGTGGCGATGCTGCTCCGCCGCGGCGAGTACACGGGCCATGGCGGCCGCGCGCGCACCCACGCCGCCGCGTGAGGCGGCGCGTCGATACCCTCCGCGCCCGGCAGACGCGAACCGGAAGGAAGAGATGGACTGGAAGCTCGAGCTCGTCGCGATCCCCGTCTCGGACGTCGACCGCGCGAAGGCGTTCTACTCCGAGCAGGCCGGCTTCACGGCCGACCATGACCACACGGTCAGCGACGAGGTCCGCTTCGTCCAGCTGACGCCTCCCGGCTCGGGCTGCTCGATCGCGCTCGGCAAGGGGGTCACCCAGGCCGCGCCGGGCTCGGTCCAGGGGATGCAGCTGGTCGTCCCGGACATCCACGCCGCGCGGGCCGAGCTCGTCGAGCGCGGCGTGGACGTCAGCGACGTGCAGGACTTCCCCTGGGGCTCGTTCGTCTTCTTCTCCGATCCGGACGGGAACGGCTGGGCCGTGCAGCAGATCCCTGCGCGCGGATAGCGACGGCTTGAGCCCAAGGGTCAAGAAGCGGTTCGGGACCATCATCCGCAACAGCGGGATCCGGCCCGATCGCGCGCTCGAGGTCGGCGGGCTGATGGGCGACGACTCGCTCCTGCGCTTCCCGGAGCTGGCGGGCGCCGAGCGCTACTGCCTCAACCTCGTCGAGCTCCCCAGCGACGCCGAGATCACCGCGGTCACGGGCAACGCGAACCACATGAGCGAGTTCAAGGCCGACTCGTTCGACCTCGTCGTCTGCTGCTCGACGCTGGAGCACGACAAGCGCTTCTGGCTCTCGGTCGCCGAGATGAAGCGCGTGACGCGTCCGGGCGGGCTGCTCGTGATCGGCGTGCCCGGGTACGTGTCGGACCCCGAGAACGACCAGGGCCGCTCGACCCTGACCTACCGGGTCCACTACAAGTTCGACTACTTCCGGTTCAGCGAGCAGGCCGTGCGCGAGGTGTTCTTCGACGGCATGGAGCGCGTCCGGGTGCGGGCGATGATGACGCCGCCGCGGATCATCGGCCACGGCTGGAAGCCGCGCCGGCCGGGCACCCGCGCGCGGGTCGCGCGCCGGATCCCGCGCAGGATCCGGCGGGCCCTGCGCCCCTGATCAGGGCTGGGCGGGCCCGTCCTCGAGCTCGACCGCCCGCCACGTCCCCTTGATGCGCTGGGCGAGCCCGGCGGCGTCGAGCTTGCGCAGCGTCTCGCGGAGGTCGGGCTCCGGGATGTCGACCTCCTGCAGGAGATCCTTCACCGAGCGGCCGTCGGGCACCATCGCGAGCCGCTCGTAGACGAGCCGCCGCTGTCGCGGTTGAACGTTGAGAGCGGCAGAATCAGCTCGTGGTGCCGTCATTTGCGCGGTCCTTTCCGGGGCGGTCCAGCCGACGCGTCCGAGAACGGCACGGCGGAGGAGTAACCGCATTAACACGAGGGTCGATGCGCACGCAGCAGCCCTCAGGGAGAGCTTTCAGCATACCACCGGAACGGGGTGTGAACGGACGCTAGCCGGACGTATTACAGCCAGCCGCGGCGCCGGAACAAGGCGACGAGAACCCCGAGCACGAGGACGAGGAAGCCGAGCACGACGTAGAACGCGGTCGCGTCGCTCTCACCGGGGACGTGCACGTTCATGCCCCAGACCGATGCGATCAGCGTCAGCGGGAGGAAGATCACCGAGAACGCGGTCAGCACCCGGAAGACCTCGTTGGAGCGGTGCGCGATCGCGGACTCGTTCGTGGACTCGAGCGCCTCGACGACCTCCTTGAAGTTCTCGAGCATGTCCCAGATCCGCTCGGATGCGTCGACGATGTCGTCGAAGTAGATGTCGAGGTCGTCGGCGATGTAGCGCTGCTTGTTGCGCTCGAGGTCGCTGAACGCGGCGCGCTGCGGCCGGATCACCTTGCGGAAGTTGATGATCTCCTGCTTCGCGTTGGAGATGTCGCGCACGATCTCGTCCTCGCGGCCCTTGAAGATGTCCTCCTCGATGCGCTCGAGCTTCAGGCCGATCTTGCGCAGCATCGGGAACGAGGCGTCGACGCAGTCGTCGACGATCTTGTAGAGCAGGTAGCCGGGGCCCTTGGAGAACAGCGAGTCGCGCAGCTCCTCGTTCGTGCGGCAGCGCTCGAACAGGTACTCGACCGGCTGCAGCGGCTCGTTCGGCAGCGTGATCAGGAAGTCGGGACCGACGAAGAGGTCGAGCTCGGCCGCGTTCAGCCGCGCGACGGCCTTGTCGTAGCGGGGGAAGTGCAGCACGCAGAAGAGGTAGTCGTCGTACTCGTCGACCTTCGGGCGCTGGTTGCGCGAGAAGACGTCCTCGTAGTCGAGCGGGTGGAAGTCGAAGCGCTCCTCGAGCCAGGCGCGGTCGATCTGGCGCGGGCGCTCGATGTTGATCCAGCGAAGGCCCGGGGCTTCGACGATCTCGACGCGCGGGGCCTCGCGCTCGGGCGCGCGCGCGTCAGCGCCGCGTGCGCGGGCCGCGCGCCGGCCGAACGGGCTCTTGGGCAGGCTCGGCATGGCCGAGACTGAACGGGTCGTCGGTCGGGAGCAGCATCAGGGTGTCAATTCTACGCCGACTGCGGAATTCCGCCCCGCGGGCCGATAACCGGATTGAGGAACGCCGCGACGTCCGCTACCGTTCTTCGGCACATAGCAGTACGCATCAAGAGGGGTGGAGGGATTGGCCCAGTGAAACCCCGCCAACCATCCGGTCGCGCGAGCGCCCGGGAACGGTGGCAATTCCATCAGGCTCCAAGAAGACAGCCTGGGAGATGCGGTGAAGGGCTTCGCCTCGCGCTCGCTCCCGCCGCACCACCCCGGCGGAGAGGAAACCGACAGATGCCGGCCGAGGCCCTGAAGTGCAAGGAGTGTTCCACCGCCTATCCACTCGAGGCGCGCTACGTCTGCGAGCGCTGCTTCGGACCGCTGGAGGTCGCCTACCGGGCGCTCGACTCCAGCCCCGACGAGCTCAGGCGGCGTATCCAGGCAGGCCCCAGCACGCTCTGGCGCTACGCCGACTTCCTGCCGCTCGAGCGCGTGCCGCGCACGTCGCTGCCGACGGGCATGACGCCGCTGGTGCGCGCCGACCGGCTGGCCGAGCGGCTCGGGATCGGTGAGCTCTGGATCAAGAACGAGACCGCCAACCCGACGCACTCGTTCAAGGACCGCGTCGTCTCGATCGCGCTCGCGCGGGCGATCGAACTGGGTTTCGACACCGTCGCATGCGCCTCCACCGGCAACCTCGCCGGCGCCGTCGCGGCCCATGCGGCCTATGCCGGGCTGCCCGCCTACGTCTTCATCCCCGCCGACCTCGAGCAGGAGAAGATCCTCGCCGCGGGCGCCTACGGGGCGCAGATCATCGGGGTGCGCGGCAACTACGACGCGGTCAACCGGCTCTGCACCGAGGTGTCGGGCGAGCGCGAGGGCTGGGCGTTCGTGAACGTCAACGTGCGGCCGTACTACGCGGAGGGCTCCAAGACGCTCGCCTACGAGACGGCCGAGCAGCTCGGCTGGGAGATCCCCGACCGGGTCGTCGCCCCGATCGCCTCGGGCTCGCTGTTCACGAAGGTCGCGCGCGGGTTCCAGGACTTCATCGACGCCGGGCTCGTCAGCGGCCGCGTCCCGGCGATGAACGGCGCCCAGGCCGAGGGCTGCTCGCCGGTCGCCCAGGCGTACGCCCAGGGCAGCGACGTCTGCCGGCCGGTCAAGCCCGACACGATCGCCAAGTCGCTCGCGATCGGCAACCCGGCCGACGGCCCCTACGCGGTCGAGCTCGCCCGCCGCACCGGCGGCTCGGTCGACGCGGTCTCCGACGACGAGATCCGCGCCGGCATCCGCCTGCTCGCCGAGACGACCGGCATCTTCACCGAGACGGCCGGAGGCGTGACGACCGCGGTGCTGGCGAAGCTCGCCGAGCGCGGGGAGATCGATCCGGGCGAGCGCGTGGTCGCCTACATCACCGGCGACGGCCTGAAGACGCTCGACTGCGTGCGCGGGACGTTCGAGGTGGCCGAGATCGAGCCGCGGTTCGAGTCGTTCGAGGCAGCGCTGGGCGCGCCCGTCTGATGGCCGTCACGATCAAGCTGCCGACGCAGCTGCGCGCCGCCGCGGGCGGCGCCGCCGAGACGCAGGCCGACGGCGGCACGGTCGGCGAGGTGCTCGAGGCGCTGTACGTCCAGCACGGCGAGCTGCGCGAGCGGATCGCGGGCGACGACGGCGAGCCGCGGCGCTTCGTCAACGTCTATCTCAAGGGCGAGGACATCCGCTTCCTCGACGGGCTCGCCACACCGGTCGCCGACGGCGACGAGGTGACGATCCTGCCGGCCGTCGCGGGCGGCTGAATGCCCGGCGCGTCCTATCGCCAGTTCGGCACGGCGCGCCTGGACCCGCCCGCCGACGGCTCGGCTCCCGCGGTCGTCGTGCCGGCGCGCGATGTCTTCGCCGACCCGCCGGCGCTCGCCGTGCGCGAGGATGTGCTGGCGCAGGTCGGCGGGCCCGAGCGGGTCCGCGCCGGCGCGCTCGCGGATCTCCTGGTCCGGATCGAGGCGGCCGGCCACGCGGTCGAGCGACGGCCGCCGCCCGCGGCGCCGCGGCGCTCCACGCCCGCCGCGCTGTACCGCGAGGGCGCGGGGCGCTTCTGGCTCTTCCGGCGCTATCCCGAGCGCTATCCGCTGCCGCGCCCGAAGGACGTCGGGATCGGCCGCTTCCCCCTGATGGTGGCGGGCGCGCTGCGCGCCAACGGCGAGCCGGCTCAGGCGGCCCGGCGCGGCGCGAAGTCGTCGGCGTCGACGAGGTCGAGCTCGAACGCCGCGCCGAGGCAGACCGCGAGCGCCTCCATCGACTCCGTCACCGAGCGCTCGTAGGCGGCGACGAGCAGCTCGCGCCAGGCCGCCTGGCGCTTGTCGAGCTCTGCCAGCTCAGCGCGGGTGCAGCACTCCTGCATCCACATGAAGCACTCCGGGCAGCGCAGGTCGACCATCATCTCGCCGTTCTTCGCGGGTCGCGAGCGCAGCGGCTGCAACAGTGTCGAACCGCAACTTGGGCACAAGCTCATGGCGACCACGTGCCGCGACCCTAGGCCACCATCCGGACGACATCCGGTGCATCAGCCGCGGCGGACCCGGATCGTCATCGTCATCTCCTCGTGCAGCGTGCAGACGATCTTGTACAGGCCGGCCTTCTTCAGCGTCCGCTTGTAGCGGTAGCCGCTCGACGCCGGATCGGAGTGGAACTTGCGCACGCCCGCGGGCCCCGACTTCAGCTTGACGTCGTGCACGTCGATCGGCATGTCCGACGGCCACTTCCACGTGACCGTGGAGCCCTTGTTCACCTTCAGCTTCGCCGGCAGGTAGTAGTTGTCGAACAGCTTCACGGTCTTGCGCTGCGGGTCTCCCGCGTCCGCCGGCGCCGCGCAAAGGAGCGCGACGACGGCGGCGAGAGCGGCGGGCAGGGTGCGGCGGAGCTTCACGGCGTGAAGACCTCCAGCGGCGTGAACCCGGGCCTGGGAGCGTGCGGGTGCTTGATCCACTTGCCCACCGCGGCGGGACCGGTGAACGACAGCAGCTCGCCCTGCACGTCCGCGCGGAACGGGTTCGCGCCCGCGAACGGGCACGGCGTGAGCGTCGAGCCATCGGCCGGGATCGTCACCGAGACGCCTGTGTTGCCGCCGAAGCAGTTGTCCGTGCCGTTGCCGTCATAGGCAAGCTCGCGGCCGTTGAGGTCGGTGCCGTCCAGCCCGAACGCGTTGTCGCGCACGATGTTCCCGACCAGCGCGCGCGCCTGCGGGTTCTCCTCGAGCAGGATCCCCTCGACGGACGCGATCCCGATCGCGTAGTTGCCGAAGACCTTGTTGTCCTCGACGGTGTTGCGGCGACCGCCCAGCAGGAGCAGGCCGGTGCCGACGGGGACCAGCGGGACGACGCCGCTGTTCTTCGGCTCGAACGGAGCGCCGTCGTGGAAGTTGAAGTTGTTCCAGAAGATCTCGTTCTCGCGGATGATGTTGTCCTCGGCGGGCGGGAACTTCTCGGAGTCCAGGGCGTTCGGCACGACGCCGATCGCGTTGTTGTAGAAGCGCGAGCCGGTGATCGTCACGTAGCGCATGTTCGTCGCGCTGAAGCCGATCGGGTTGCCCCACGACTCGACGTTGCTCACGACGGAGCGGACCGGCTTGACCTGCGCCGGCGTCTGCCCGATGTAGAAGCCCGCGTCGCTGTGGTAGTAGGACTCGGAGTCGCGCATCGTGCCGCCCTTGGAGTTGAACGCGTAGACCCCGTACACGCCCGACTTGGCGGCGATCACGTCCCGCACCGTGTAGCCGACGACGTTCGTGAGGAAGAACCCGTTCGCGCGGTAGTCATGCGCCTTGAAGCCGCGGATCGTCACCTCGTCGGCGCCGTTCACGAAGATGCCGTTCTGCTTGCGACCCCCGCCCTCGAGCACGACCTTCCCGGGCGCGCGCGGGTTCCCGACGAGCTTGATGTAGCTCTTGCGCGCGCCAGAGACCTTGACCGACTCGTGATAGGTGCCGTTCTTGACCTTGATCTTGTCGCCGGGCTTGGCCTTCTTCACGGCGGCCTTGATCCGGGAGAACTTGCAGCCCTTCTTGCAGACCCTGAGCGTCTTGCCCTTGCCCGTCGGCGGGGCGACGACCTTGCCCGGGTCCTTGGGCTCCGGGTAGCTCGGCTCCTGCGCGAACGCGGCAGCCGGCAGGAGCAGCCCGGTCGCCAGCCCGGCGACGGCCGTGGTGCGGAATCGCTTCATGCGTGTGTTCTTTCTGCTCAAGGGCTCACCATGTACCAGCCGGCCATGCCCGCATCCTGGTGCGAGAAGACATGGCAGTGATACAGCCAGCGGCCCGGATTGTCCTCGACGAAGCGCGCGGTGATGGTCTCGTTGGGCCCCACGCTGGGGGTGTCGACGAAGGCGCCCGCGCTGTCCTTCCAGCGGTGTCCGTGGATGTGGAAGTCGTGGAAGTTGTTGTCCATCCCGATCACGTGCAGCGCGACGTCCTGACCGACGCGCGTCTCGATCGTCGGCGTGTTGCCCGCGAACGTGCGCCCGTTGATCGCCTGGAACGCGCGACCGAGGCCCGTCGTCGGTGGCAGCAGCTGGTGCAGGAAGAGCACGTGCTCGACGTCCGGCGGCTTGGCGCCGCGCTCGCGGATCACGACCGCGCCGAACGCGCCGCGGAACGTGTTGAGCGTGTGGTTCGGGCCGTGGTCGTGGTACGGCCACACGCCAACCGAGTCCGGCGTCGCCTCCCACGTGTAGGTGAACTCCTCGCCCGGTGCGACGAACCCGCCGACGCGCGTGTGCTCGCCGAGGAAGACGCCGTCGTAGTCGGGGGTGTAACGCACTCCGTGTGGATGCATCGTCAGCGCCTGGGCGAGCTTCGTCGCCGCGTTGCGGAAGTGCACGACGAGCACGTCGCCGACCTCCGCATGGAGCGTCGGCCCGGGCATCAGCGCTGGACCGGCCGCCGCCGCGAAGCCGGGCTGCATCAGCTGGTAGACGAGCGCGCGGAAGCGGCGCTTGCCGCCGACCGCGCGGTTGTGCCAGTCGTCGCGGCCGCTCGGCGCGACGTCCCAGCGGCGCGTTCGCGCCTGGACCCAGTACTCGCGCCGGGCGCCGCCCGGCTGCGGCTCCGGCGTCGGGAAGCTGAGCTGGTCCTGCGGCGAGGCCCCGGGCGGGCGCTTGACCTGCGCTGCCAGCGCGTCGGCCTTGCGGGCCGCGTCGGGATCGTCGAGCCGGACCTCCTGGCCGCCGATCGTGCACAGCAGCGCGGCGCCCGCCGAGAGGCCGAAGAACGAGCGTCGTGTCGTGCTGCCGTCGGGCATCCTGAGGGAGTCAGGCTTCCGACATTCCGTCAGCAGCCGTGCGCGAGTCTAGCGCCCGACCACCCAACGGCCGGCGCGAGCGGCGGCCGTCCCGGACGCGTATCCTCAGCCTGCGGTGAGGCCTCGTCGATGCGTGGCTAACCGGTGTATCGGGCAATACGCCTCTTTCATGACTGACGCAGGGACCCAGCTCGAGACCCTTCTCGAGCGCTCGCCCGCGGCGAGCGCTTCCCCGCCCGACGCCCGCGTCGCGCTCGAGCTCGCGGTCGCCGAGCTGGTCGCTGCCTTGCGCAACCACCACACCGGCACCGCCGACCACTCCAACCGCCTCGCCGTCGACTGCCGGCGCGTCGGGGCGGAGCTCGAGCTCGCCCCGGACGTGTTGTTCGAGCTCGAGCTCGTGGCGATCCTCCACGACATCGGCAAGCTCGCCGTGCCCGCTGCGATCCTCGACCTCGCGCGTCCGCTCGAGGCTGGAGAGCGAGTCGTCGTGCGCTCGCACACGGTGCACGGCGCGGAGATCCTCGCCGAGATCTCCGGCCTGCGGCACCTCGCGCCGCTGGTGCGCGCGAGCCACGAGCGCTGGGACGGCAGCGGGTACCCCGACGGCCTGCGCGGAGACGCGATCCCGCTCGCCGCCCGGATCGTCTTCACGGTCGACGCGTTCGACGCGATGACCAACGACCGCCCGTACCGGCTCGCGCTCGCGCGCTCGGAGGCGCGGAGCCGGATCGAGGCGGGCGCGGGCACGGCGTTCGACCCGGACGTGGTCCGGGCCCTGCTCGGCGCGCTCTAGCGGACCGTCACTGCGGGATGCGGAGCACCTGGCCCGGGACGATCTCGTCCGGGTCGTCGAGCTGGTTGCGGTTGGCGGCGAAGATGATCCGGAACTTGGCCGGGTCGCCGTAGAACGTGTCGGCGATCGCGGAGAGCGTGTCGCCCGGCTCCACCGTGTGGATCGTGAAGCCCTGGTACGGGTCGACCAGCGCGCGGCCGAACACGATCGGGATCACGCGCTTGTTGATCTCGCTGCCGTCCTCGGCGGAGATCTCGTAGACCTCGAGCGTCCCGCGCGGGCGCGAGGGCACGCCGGTTGGCACGTCGATGCGGAAGAAGAAGTTGCCCCAGATGCCGGTGCCACCGGCGTTGAAATGGCGCTGGGCGATCTCGTTGCCGGCCGCGTTGCGAAGGCGCGCCTGGAGCGTGCCCTCGAAGCCGGTGCCGACGCCGGCGACCTCGACCGGGTCGTCGACGATGTCGTGGGCGCGCGGCTGGCGCACGCTGATGAATGGAGGGGTCATGGCGCGACGCTACCGCCGCCGCGGCGATGCGGTCAATCCCCCGCGATACGATGGCCGCGCTCGCGCCAGTAGCTCAGTGGATAGAGCGCTGCCCTCCGGAGGCAGAAGTCGGGGGTTCGAATCCCTCCTGGCGCGCCTGCAGCTCGCGATCATCAGCGATACGCACATGCCGAAGGGCTCGCGCGCGCTGCCGGAGGAGTGCATCGCCCGGCTGCGCGCCGCCGATGCGATCCTGCACGCCGGCGATCTGATCGCGCTCGAGGTGCTCGAGCTGCTCGAGTCGCTCGGACCCCCGCTGCACGCGGTGCACGGCAACGTCGACGAGCCGGCCGTGCGGTCCCGGCTGCCGGCGGTGCGGGCGGTAGAGGCGGAGGGCGCGCGGATCGTCATGACCCACGACGGCGGCCCGGCCGAACGTCGTCTCGCCCGGCTTCGCCGGCGCTTCCCGGACGCCGACGCGGTCGTGTTCGGCCACTCGCACATGCCGCTGCACGAGCACGCGGCCGGCTTCCACATCTTCAACCCGGGCTCGCCGACCGAGCGCAGGCGCGCTCCGGCGCACACGATGGGTCTCGCGACCGCGATCGCCGGGCGGCTCGAGTTCGAGCTCGTGGAGCTCGCCTAGCCGCGGGTTTCGAGCCCGTCCGCGCTCTAAGGTGCGCGTCCGATGGATCTCTCGCTCTTCTTCGCCGGCACGGCCGGCTCGGTCCCGTCGGCACGGCGCGGGCTGCCCGCGCTGCTGCTGCGCGCGGGCGGCGACCGCCTGCTGTTCGACTGCGGCGAGGGAACGCAGCAGCAGCTGCTGCGCTCGATCGGGCTGCCCGAGATCGATGCGGTCTTCCTCACCCACTACCACCTCGACCACTGGCTCGGGCTGATCGGCATGGTCAAGACGTTCGACCTGCGCGGGCGCGAGCGGCCGTTGACCCTGCACGGCCCGCCGGGACTGCTCACGCTGATCGAGGCGATGCGGCCCGTGATCGGGCGCACCGGGTACCCGCTCGAGCTGCGCGAGCTCGAGCCGCACGAGGAGGTGCGCTTCGGTGGCTATGCCGTCGCGGCCTTCCCGGTCGACCACCGCGTGACCGCGTACGGCTACGCGTTCGTCGAGGACGATCGCCCCGGCCGCTTCGACGCCGCCGCGGCCCGCGCGCTCGGCGTTCCCGAGGGGCCGGACTTCGGGCGCCTGCAGCGTGGGGAGGAGGTCGCCGGCGTGCGGCCCGAGCAGGTCGTCGGGCCGGTCCGGCCCGGCCGCAGGATCGCGATCTCGGGCGACACGCGCCCGTTCCAGACGACCGAGGTCTACGCGCACGGCGCCGACGTGCTCGTGCACGAGGCGACGTTCCTCGAGGAGGACGCGACGCGTGCGCGTGAGACGGCGCACACGACCGCGGGACAGGCGGCGGCGCTGGCGAAGGAGGCGGGCGTGCAGCTGCTCGCCTTGACCCACCTGTCGACGCGTTACTTCCCGCGCGACGTGCGCGACGAGGCGCGCGCGACGTTCCCCGCCACGGTCGTCCCGCGCGACTTCGACGCGATCGACGTCCCGTTCCCCGAGCGCGGTGAGCCCGCGCTCGTCAAGGCCGAGCGCGAGCCGGCGCCGGCGCCGGCGCCCGCGGCGCCGTAGGCCTCGGAGTCCTCGGCGCCCAGCACGCCGATAGCCGCCAGCGCGAGCACGAGCGGGTAGTTGAAGACGGTCCGGCCGAACGGGCGGCGGCGGCCGATCACGAGCCGCACGAGCCACCAGACGAGGCCGATCCCGAACACGAACGCGCCGAGTGCGACGCCGCCGGCGAACGCGGCGAGCACCCTGCTGTCCTTCTCCGTGTCGCCCCAGGCGAGCACGTAGCCGGCGGCGGTCAGCGCGATGATCACGACGGCCGCTCGCACCGGGGCGGAGCGCCAGCGGGCGACCTCGCCCTGCTCGCGCGGGGCCGCGGCAGCCGCGGGCGTGACAGCCTCGGGCGTGATCGCCGCGGCCGCGGCAGCCGGCGTGACCGGCGCCTCGGACGGCGGCGGCAGGTCGCCGCCGAGCCCCATGCTCCGGGCGACCGAGTCCGCGCTGATCGGATCGCTCACGGCGCGACCCTACCCCCGCGCGCGCCGAGTGGCGAGTTGCTCGGTCTCAGACCGAGCAACCCGCCGCTCGACGGCCCGCGTTGACAACCATGATGAATTGTTCAACAATATGCCGATGCCGCGCCTCTTCGTCCTCCTCGCCGCCGTCTGCTTCGGCACCACCGGGACGGCGCAGGCGCTCGGCCCCGAGGCGGCGCCGCTGACGGTCGGTGCGACCCGGATCGCGATCGGCGGGCTGCTCCTCCTGCTCGTCGCACGCGCGGTGCCGGCCGTGGCGGCGCCCTGGCCGCGGCGGGAGCTCGCCGTGATCGCGGCCGCCGTCGCCGTCTACCAGCTCGCCTTCTTCGCGGCGGTCGACCGTACCGGCGTCGCGGTCGGCACCGTCGTCGCGCTCGGTTCCGCGCCCGCGCTGGCGGGCGTCGCCGGGCTGCTGCTCGACGGCGAGCCGCTGACGCGCCGCTGGGCGCACGCCACGGCGCTCGCATGCGGCGGCGTGCTGCTGCTCGTGCTCGGGGGCGGCGGCGCTTCCGTCGACCCGCTCGGGATCATGTTGGCGGTGGTATCGGCCTCGGGCTACGCGACCTACACGATCATGGCCAAGCGCCTGCTGCGCGCGGGGCACGCGCCCGAGCGCGTGATGGCGGCCTCGTTCTCGCTCGGCGCGCTGCTGCTCGTGCCCGTGCTCGTCGCGGGCGACCTCTCGTGGCTGCGCAGCGGCGACGGGCTGGCGATGGCGGTCTTCCTCGGCGCGATCCCGACGGCGCTCGCATACGTGCTGTTCGCGCGCGGGCTCCGCCACCTGACGCCCGGCGAGACCGCGACGCTCACCCTGGCCGAGCCGCTCACCGCCACCGGCCTCGGGATCCTGGCGCTCGGGGAGCGGCCCGGGGCGATCGCCGCGGCCGGCGCCGTGCTCGTCCTGGCCGGTCTGCTCGCGCTCGCCCTGCCCGCGCGCACGCGCGCCCCGCGACTTGCGAGCGTGCCGGCATGACGGCACGGCTCTCGCTCCAGCGCGTCTCGACCGTCGACGCGATCGCCGCGGCTCTGCGAACCCGCATCCTCGACGGCGAGCTCGGCGCCGGCGAGCGGCTGCGCGAGATCGAGCTCGCCGACGCCTACGGCGTCGCCCGCCACTCGCTGCGGGCTGCGCTGCGGACGCTCGCCGTCGAGGGGCTCGTCGCGATCGAGCCGAACCGTGGCGCGAGCGTGGCGAGCCTGGCCGCGGCGGACCTCGGCCCGCTGTTCGAGCTCCGCACGGCGCTGGAGGTCGAGGCGGCGCGGCTCGCGCTCGAGCGCCACGACGGGCGCCTGCCGAAGGCCGTCCACGACGCGGTGCGGCTCATGGCCGCCGTCTGCGAGCAGTCCGACCCGCCCTGGAGCGCCGTCGTCGAGGCGCACGACGCGGTCCACCACGCGCTCGTCGCCGCCGCCGGCAGCCCGCGCCTCCTGCGCGCCTACGAGGCGCTCGCGGGGGAGATGCGCCTGTTCGTGATCGGGCTGCGGCCGCGCTGGTCGCTCGAACGCATGGCCGAGCATCACGAGCGGCTGCTGGCGGATCTCGAGCGCACGGGGCCGGAGCCGCTGCGCGCGCACCTCGCCGAGGGCCTCGCGAGCCTAGCGTCCTGATTCGCGATTCGACGGCGGTCGGCGGCGCCGGCGAACGTCAACTGCGCCATTGAGGGAGGGCGCGGGATCGCGGTGGCGCTTCCGCGGAGCGCGCACTTGGATCGAAAAGCACGACATAGGTGCTTTTGCGTCCAACTGCACCGCGGGCGAACCGCCACCGCGATCCGGGCCCGCCCTCAATGCGGCAGTTGACGTTCCCCGCGACGCTTGCCGTCGGCTAGCGCTGCTAGGTTGACGCAGTCCCTTTAACCCGGCCCCGTGAGGCCAGGAAGGTACCCGAATGACCCAGCCCAAGGTCGTCCTCGACGAGGACGACATCCGGCGCTCGCTCGTGCGGATCGCGCATGAGATCGTCGAGAAGAACACCGACGGTCAGATCGCGCTCGTAGGCATCCACCGGCG
The DNA here is from genome assembly GCA_963839615.1 of uncultured Solirubrobacteraceae bacterium. GTDB lineage: Bacteria > Actinomycetota > Thermoleophilia > Solirubrobacterales > Solirubrobacteraceae > DASQMT01. Next base: position 796,254 of record CAWIVY010000007.1, on the reverse strand, counting down.
CGGCGCCCATCTCGCCACGCGGCTGCACCGGCTCGTCTCCGAGCTGATCGAGACCGAGCCCGCCGCGGGGGAGATCGACATCGCGTTCTACCGCGACGACATCGCCACGCGCGAGGCGCCCGAGGTCCGCTCCAGCCACCTGCCGTTCCGGCTCGAGGACCACACGGTCGTGCTCGTCGACGACGTCCTCTACACCGGCCGCACCGTGCGCGCGGCGATCGAGGCGCTGTTCGACTACGGGCGCCCGGCGCGCGTCCAGCTCGCCGTCCTGGCCGACCGCGGCCACCGCGAGCTGCCGCTCCGGCCCGACTACGTCGGCAAGAACCTCCCAACCCACCACTCAGAGCGGGTCAACGTGCGCGTCGCCGAGCTCGACGGCGCCGACGAGGTCACCATCACCACCCGCGAGGAGGTCCACGCATGAGGCACCTGCTGTCGATCGAGGACCTCGACCGGGCCGGCATCGAGCGCATACTCGACCGCGCCCGCTCGTTCACCGAGGTGTCGGAGCGCGAGGTCAAGAAGGTGCCCGCGCTGCGCGGCCGGCGCGTGCTCAACCTCTTCTACGAGGCGTCCACGCGCACGCGCTCGAGCTTCGAGCTCGCCGCCAAGACGCTCAGCGCCGAGGTGATCAACTTCGTCTCCTCCGGCTCGAGCGTCGAGAAGGGGGAGTCGCTCAAGGACACCGTCCAGACGCTCTCGGCCTACCGGCCCGACCTGATCGTCGTGCGCACCCCGCACGTCGGCGCTGCCGAGCTGGTCGCGCGCTGGAGCCCGGCGGCGGTGGTCAACGCCGGCGACGGCAAGCACGAGCACCCCACGCAGGCGCTGCTCGACGTCTACACGCTGCGCGAGCGGCTCGGCGCGCTCGACGGCCTGAACATCTGGATCGTCGGCGACGTGATGCACTCGCGGGTCGCGCGCTCGAACATCCAGGCGTTCACGAAGCTCGGCGCGCGCGTCACGGTCTGCGGGCCGCCGACGCTGATCCCGCGCGGCGTCGAGGCGCTCGGCTGCGAGGTCCGCTACACGCTCGACGCGCTCGGCGAGGCCGACGTCGTCTACGCGCTGCGGATGCAGAAGGAGCGCATGACCGAGTCGTTCGTGCCGAGCCTGCGCGAGTACGCCGCGCGCTACCAGATCGACGGCCGCCGGCTGGGCGCCCGCCAGATCGTCATGCACCCGGGCCCGGTCAACCGCGGCGTCGAGCTCGCCGCCGAGGTGATCGACTCGCCCCAGGCGGTGATCGGCCAGCAGGTCGCGGCGGGCGTCGTCGTGCGCATGGCGGTGCTCTACGAGCTGCTCGCGGGGCGAACCGCGCCCGACCGTCAGCTGGTGACGGCATGAACGCCGCCCGCCCGGACGTGCCGCGCGCCGCCGAGCCGCTCGTGCACCGCGAGCAGCCGCCCGCCGACCTGCTGATACGCGCCGCCCACGTGCTCGACCCGCGCGCCGGGATCGACGCGCCGCACGATGTGCTCGTGCGCGACGGCGAGATCGCGGCGCTCGGCGCCCCCGCCAGCCTCGAGGCGCCCGAGGGCGCGGAGGTGATCGAGGGCGAGGGCCGCCATCTGCTGCCCGGCTTCGTCGACCCGCACGTGCACCTGCGCGTGCCCGGCCAGGAGCACAAGGAGGACCTCGACTCGGGCACCCGCGCGGCGGCCGCCGGCGGCTTCGTCGCCGTCGTCGCGATGCCCAACACCGACCCGGCGATCGACGACGCCACCGTCCTGCGCTCGCTGCGCGAGGCCGCCCGGCGCGAGGCACGCATCCCGGTCGGCTTCCTCGCCTCCGTCACGCGCGGGCTCGCGGGCGACGCCCTGACCGAGATGGCGGAGCTCGCCGACGCCGGCGCGCTCGGCTTCACCGACGACGGCAGGCCGGTCCACCGCGCCGCGATCCTGCGCAAGGCGCTCCAGTACCAGCGGCTCTGCGGCGGCGTGCTCGCGCTGCACGAGGAGGACCTGAGCCTGTCCGGCGCCGGCGTGATGCACGAGGGCGAGATCTCCGCGCGCCTCGGGCTGGCCGGGATCCCGTCGATCTCGGAGTCGACGATGATCATGCGCGACGCGGCGATCGCCGGCTACGAGCAGGGCCGGATCCACATCCAGCACCTGTCCGCGCGCGAATCCGTCGAGGCGGTCGCCGAGGCGAAGGCGCGCGGGGTGCGAATCACGGCGGAGGCCTCGCCGCACCACCTCACGCTGACCCACGACGCGATCCTCGAGCGGCTCGACACGCGCTTGAAGATGAACCCGCCGCTGCGCTCCGAGGACGACCGCCAGGCGCTCGTCGACGGGCTGCGCGACGGCACGATCGACTGCATCGCGACCGACCACGCGCCGCACGCGCGCGAGGAGAAGGAGGTCCCGTTCGAGCAGGCGCCGATGGGCACGACAGGGCTCGAGACCGCATTCGCCGCGGTCTACACCGATCTCGTCGTCCCGGGAGTGCTACCGCTGGCGCTCGTCGTCGAGCGGCTCAGCGCGGGCGCCGCGCTCATGGGCCTCGCGACGCCGCGGATCGCGGTCGGCGAGCCGGCGGGCATGTGCCTGATCGACCTCGCCGCGGAGTGGGAGGTCGGCGAGGCCGGCTACGAGTCGCGCGCCGAGAACTGCTGCTTCGGCGGCAGCACGCTGCGCGGTCGCGTGCTGGCGACCGTCGCGGCCGGCACGGTCGTCTACAGGGAGCGGGCGTTCGCCGTGAGCGCCGCGTGAGCACCGCCTACGTCCTGCTCGAGGACGGCACGCGCTTCGACGGCGACGCCTGCGGCGCGCCCGGCCACGCGGTGGGGGAGGTCGTCTTCACCACCGGCATGTCGGGCTACCAGGAGTGCATGAGCGACCCCTCGTTCCACGCGCAGCTGATCTGCTTCACCGCGCCGATGGTCGGCAACTACGGCGTCAGCGCCGCCGCGATGGAGTCCGACCGGGTCCACGCCCGCGGCGCGATCATGCGCGAGGCGGTCAACGCCGAGGACGCTCCGAGCGCCGAGCGCGGCTGGCTCGACTGGCTGCTCGACTGCGGCGTGCCGGGGATCACCGGCGTCGACACGCGCATGCTCGTGCGCCACATCCGCGAGGCGGGCGCGATGCCCGGCGGCGTCTTCCCCGCCGCGATGGGCGAGGAGGAGGCGCGCGCCCTGATCGCCGCCGAGCCGCCGATGGCGGGCCGCGATCTCGCGCGCGCGGTCACGATCGCCGAGCCGCAGGTCGTGCAGGGCGACGGCTCCGGCCCGCGCCTGATCGCGCTCGACACCGGGATCAAGAACTCGATCGTGAGCAACTTCGTCGCGCGCGGCGTGACGCTCGAGCTGCTGCCCTGCACGACGCCGGCCGAGGAGCTGCTGGCGCGTGACGCCGACGGCCTGTTCCTCGTGCCCGGCCCGGGCGACCCGGCGACGCTCGGCTACCTCGTCGAGACGATCCGGCAGGCGATCGGGCGCATGCCCGTGTTCGGCATCTGCCTCGGCCACCAGCTGCTCTCGCAGGCGGTCGGGCTCGAGACGTTCAAGCTCCCGTTCGGCCACCGCGGCGGCAACCACCCGGTCAAGGACCTGCGCACCGGCCGGATCGCGATCACCGCGCAGAACCACGGCTTCGCGGTGCGCGGCGAGGCGGGCCAGCGGCTGCAGACCGACTTCGGCGAGGCCGAGCTCACGCACGTCAACCTCTACGACGGCACGATCGAGGGCATCCGCCTGCTCGACGTGCCCGCGGGCTGCGTCCAGTACCACCCCGAGGCGGGGCCCGGCCCGCACGACTCGGTCGGGCTGTTCGACGAGTTCATTCATGAAATCGAGGCCGCGCATGCCTAGGCGCGACGACCTCCACAAGATCCTCGTGCTCGGCTCCGGCCCGATCGTGATCGGCCAGGCGGCGGAGTTCGACTACTCGGGCGCGCAGGCCTGCAAGGTGCTGCTGGAGGACGGCTACGAGGTCGTGCTCGTGAACTCGAACCCGGCGACGATCATGACCGACCCGGAGTTCGCGACGGCGACCTACATCGAGCCGCTGCTGCCGGAGGTCGTCACGCAGGTGATCGAGCGCGAGCGCCCCGACGCGCTGCTGCCGACGCTCGGCGGCCAGACGGCCCTGAACCTCGCCAAGACGCTCTACGAGGACGGCACGCTGGAGCGCTTCGGCGTCGAGCTGATCGGCGCGAGCTACGAGGCGATCAGCCGCGCCGAGGACCGCGAGCTGTTCGACGCGACGATGCAGGCCGCCGGGCTGCGCACGGCGCGCAACACGATCGCCACGAGCCTCGAGCAGGCGCGCGCGGCGAGCGGCGAGCTCGGGCTGCCGCTGATCATCCGCCCCGCCTTCACACTCGGCGGCCGCGGCGGCGGGATCGCGCGCACCCAGGAGGAGTTCGAGCGGATCGTCGCGCAGGGCCTCGCCGCCTCGCCGATCGGCCAGGTGCTGATCGACGAGTCGGTGCTCGGCTGGGGCGAGTTCGAGCTCGAGGTGATGCGCGACGGCGCGGACAACGTCGTGATCGTGTGCTCGATCGAGAACGTCGACCCGATGGGCGTCCACACCGGCGACTCGGTGACCGTCGCGCCGCAGATGTCGCTGACGGACCGCCAGTACCAGATGCTGCGCGACCAGGCGATCGCCGTCATCCGCGCCGTCGGGGTCGAGACGGGCGGCTCCAACGTCCAGTTCGCGGTCAACCCCGCGACGGACGAGATCATCGTGATCGAGATGAACCCGCGCGTCTCGCGCTCCTCCGCGCTGGCCTCCAAGGCGACCGGCTTCCCGATCGCGAAGATCGCCGCGCGGCTGGCCGTCGGCTACCGGCTCGACGAGATCCCGAACGACATCACGCGGCGCACGCCGGCCGCGTTCGAGCCCACGATCGACTACGTCGTCGTCAAGTGGCCCCGCTTCGCGTTCGAGAAGTTCCCGGGGGTGGACGAGCGGCTCTCGACGCACATGAAGTCCGTCGGCGAGGTGATGGCGATCGGCCGCACGTTCAAGCAGGCGTTCGTGAAGGCGATGCGCTCGCGCGAGCTCGACATGGCGACCGTGCTCGACGGCGACGTGCTCGCGCGCCTGGACACCCCGGGCGCCGATCGCTACGACCTCGTGCTCGAGGCGTTCCGGCAGGGCGCGACCGAGGCCGACGTGCGCGAGCGGACGTCGATCGACCCGTGGTTCCTGCGCGAGCTGCGCGAGCTGGCGCTCGCGCCCGAGGCGGTCCAGCAGGGCGTGCGCACCTACCGCGCCGTCGACACGTGCGCGGCCGAGTTCGCCGCCGAGACGCCGTACTTCTACTCCGCCTGGGAGCGCCCGCCGGCGACGCACGAGGTCCCCCGCGGGGACGCGCCGAGCGTGATGATCCTCGGGTCCGGGCCGAACCGGATCGGGCAGGGGATCGAGTTCGACTACTGCTGCGTGCACGCGGCGATGACCGTGCGCGAGTCCGGCCGCGACGCGGTGATGGTCAACTGCAACCCGGAGACGGTGTCGACGGACTACGACACGTCCGACCGGCTCTACTTCGAGCCGCTGACGCTCGAGGACGTGCTCGGGATCGTCGAGGTCGAGCAGCCCGAGGGCGTGATCGTGCAGTTCGGCGGCCAGACGCCGCTCAAGCTCGCGGCGGGCCTCGAGGCGGCGGGCGTGCCGCTGCTCGGGACCTCGCCTGAGGCGATCGACCTGGCCGAGGACCGCGGCCGCTTCGGCGCCGTGCTCGAGCGGCTCGGGCTGAAGGCGCCGCCGTTCGCGACCGCGCACGGCTCCGACGCCGCGCTGGCCGCCGCGCCGGGCGTCGGCTTCCCGCTGCTCGTGCGGCCGAGCTACGTGCTCGGCGGCCGCGCGATGGAGCTCGTGTACTCGACCGAGGCGCTCGCGGACTACCTGCACCGGACCGGCGCGAACGGCGGGCGCGAGATCTACCTCGACCGCTTCCTGGAGAACGCGATCGAGGTCGACGTCGACGCGATCTGCGACGGCGAGGACGTCTGGATCGGCGGCATCATGCAGCACGTCGAGGAGGCCGGGATCCATTCCGGCGACTCCGCCTGCGTGCTGCCGCCGCACTCGCTCGGGGCGCACATGCTGCGCGAGATCCGCGAGGCGACGGCGGCGCTCGCGCTCGAGCTCGGCGTCGTCGGGCTGATCAACGTGCAGTACGGCGTGCTCAACGAGGACCTCTACGTGATCGAGGCCAACCCGCGCGCCTCGCGCACGGTGCCGTTCGTCTCGAAGGCGACCGGGCTGCCGCTCGCGAAGATCGCCTGCCGGGTGATGCTGGGGGAGCGGCTCGCCGACATGGACCTGCCCGACGATCCCGGCGGCGACCACATCTCGGTCAAGGAGGCGGTGATGCCGTTCGACCGCTTCGCGGGCGCCGACGCGCTGCTCGGGCCGGAGATGCGCTCGACGGGCGAGGTGATGGGCATCGCCGCCGACTTCCCGGCCGCGTTCGCGAAGGCGCAGGCGGCGGCGGGGGCGCGGCTGCCGCAGTCGGGCACGGTCTTCCTCACGGTGACCGACACCGACAAGGCCGCGATCGGCGCGGTGGCGGCGCAGCTGCACGACCTCGGCTTCTCGATCGCCGCGACGAGCGGCACCGCCGGAGCGATCGCGCGCATGGGCATCCCGGTCGAGCGGCTGAACAAGCTCGGCGAGGGCTCGCCGCACGTCGTCGACAAGATCGACGGCGGCGACGTGGTGCTCGTGATCAACACGCCGACCGGCACCGCCGCGCGCAGGGACGGCTACGAGATCCGCCGCGCGGCGATCGCCCGCGGCATGCCCTGCATCACGACGATCGCCGGCGGCATGGCTGCCGCACGAGCGATCGCCGCCGCCCGCCAGGGCGGCCCGGAGGTCCGGTCGCTCCAGGAGATCCACCGCGCGAGCGGCGCGGGCGCCGCGGCGGTGGGCTCGTGAGCGCCGCGCCCGCGGCCGAGCGCACGCTCGCGCCGCTCGGGCGCCGCCGCGTCCCGGTCGTCGCGCGGCGCGAGTACGGCGCCTATGTCGTCCTCTCGGCCGCCGACCCGGCCGGGCCGGCGCCCGATCCCGGCCAGTTCGCGATGCTCGCGGCGGTCGCGCGGTGGGGCGGCGGGGCAGACGAGCGGCCGTTCCTCCCGCGTGCGTTCTCGGTCGCCCGGCACCACACGGACGGGACGCTGGACTTCCTGCTCGAGGACGTCGGCCCGGGCACGGAGCGGCTCGCCGAGCTGGACACCGGCGACGAGCTCTGGCTGCTCGGCCCGCTGGGGCGCGGCTTCGCCGCGCCGCGCGAGGGGCGGCGGCCGATCCTGGTCGGCGGCGGCGTGGGGATCGCGCCGCTCGCGATCTGGCAGGACCGGCTCGGCGCCGGGGCGCTCGCGCTGCTCGGGTTCCGCGACGCGGCGCATGCCGAGGGCGCCGCGCTGCTCGGGCACCCGCGGATCGCGACCGACGACGGGTCGCGCGGCCACCACGGCCTCGTGACCGAGCTGCTCGCCGGCGAGCTCGCCGGCGACCCGCACGCCGAGGTCTACGCCTGCGGGCCGCCGCCGATGCTCGAGGCGGTGCGCGCGCTCTGCGCCGAGCACGGCGTCCCGGGCCAACTCGCGATGGAGTCCGGGATGGCGTGCGGCTTCGGCGCCTGCTTCGGCTGCGTCGTGCCGACGCGCAGCGGCTACGTCCGGCTCTGCGTGGACGGGCCGGTGCTCGATGCGTCCGAGCTCGAGTCCGTCGCATGATCAGCTTCTGCGGCATCGAGCTCGCCCACCCGATCGTCAACGGGTCGGGCACCTTCGACGCGATAGCCGCCCGGCGCGCGTTCGGCGAAGCCCTGCTCGACCGGTTCCCGTTCGCCGCATTCGTCTCGAAGACCGTCACGCTCGAGCCGCGCCAGGGCAACCCGCCGCCGCGGCTGTGGGAGCTCGGCGCGGGCATGATCAACTCGATCGGGCTGCCGAACAAGGGGCTCGCCGGCTACCTGGCCGAGGACCTGCCGCTGCTGGCGGAGCTGCCGGTACCGCTGATCGTCAACGTGATGGGCTCCAGCCCCGAGGAGGTGGCGGGGCTCGTGGCGGCCTTCGCCGAGCGCGACGAGATCGCCGCGCTCGAGCTCAACGTCTCGTGCCCGAACGTCAGGACCGGGCTGCTGATGGGCGCAGACCCGGGGGAGACGGCGGCGCTCATGGACGCGGTCCGTCCGCGGACAACGAAGCCGCTGATCGTCAAGCTGACGCCGAACTGCGCGTCGCCGGCCGCGGTGGCGGCGGCGGCCGAGCAGCACGGCGCCGACGCCGTCTCGCTCGTCAACACCCTGCGCGGGATGGCGATGGATCCGCGTCGGCAGGGGGAACCGTGGCTCGGCGGCGGCACCGGCGGCGTGTCGGGCCCGGCGGTGCGCGCGATCGCGCTCGCGCAGGTGCGCGAGGTCCGCGAGCGCGTGCGCCTGCCGATCGTCGGCATGGGTGGGGTGCAGACCGGGCGTCACGCTCGCGATCTGCTCGACGCGGGCGCAGACCTGGTCGGAGTCGGGACCGAGTCGTTCCGCGACCCGCTCGCCGGGGCCCGGATCGCGGCCGAGCTGCGGCGGATGAACGCAAACAGCGGGATCATCGGCGCGGCAATGGAACCCGCGCGCCCGCGGATATCACATAACCGCTGAAAAAGCCCTGCAAAGCACATGGTTACCATCAAGTTCCCTCCATGCGTCTACACCTCAACTTAAGGTCGAGCTGAATTCGGCGCTTTCGGCTTGCCGGGTCGCGCACGAGATGTAGACTCGCCGCCCATGCCGCCAGCCACGAAGACGCCCGTCAAGCCCGCCGTGGCAACTCCCGAGCGTTCACTGACCCAGCGGATGGAAGCGCTGCATCGCGCCAACGAGATCCGCACGCGCCGCGCGCAGCTCAAGCGCGACCTCAAGGCAGGACGCGTCAGCATCCACGACCTCCTGCTCGAGCCCCCCACCTACGTCGAGACGGCGAAGGTCTTCGACATGCTCCTGGCGGTGCCCAAGTACGGCCGGGTGAAGGTGAACAAGGTGCTGGTGCAGTGCCGGATCTCCCCGAGCAAGACCATCGGCGGGCTGTCCCAGCGACAGCGCACCGAGCTGGTCAGCATGCTCCGCCGCTAGCTCCCGCTTGGCCCGGGTCTTCGTCATCACCGGCCCCTCCGGCGTCGGCAAGGGCACGCTGATCCGCACGCTGATCGGGCGGGTGCCCGAGCTGGAGCTCTCGGTCTCGGCGACGACGCGCCGGCCGCGCGCCGGCGAGACCCAGGGCGTCGACTACCACTTCCTCTCCGACGACGAGTTCGAGCGGCGCGTCCAGTCCGGCGACTTCGTCGAGCACGCGCGCTACTCCGGCAACCGCTACGGCACGCTGCGCTCCGAGCTCGAGCAGCGACTCGCCGGCGGCCATCCCGTCGTGCTCGAGATCGAGGTCCAGGGAGCACGCCAGATCCGCCGCACGATGCCCGAGGCGGTGCAGATCTTCATCGCCCCGCCGAGCGAGGATGCGCTGCGCACGCGGCTCGTCGGCCGCGGCACCGACGACCCCGACCAGGTCGCGGCGCGGCTCGCGACCGCGCGCGAGGAGCTGCACGCGCAGGGGGAGTTCGGGCACGTGGTGATCAACGACCGGCTCGAGGACGCCTCCGCGGCGCTCGAGGAATGCGTCCGCGGCTATCTCGCCCCTGGCTGAGCAGGGCGGTTACGCGCGGGACACTTGAACGCGGACGCTACTCTTGGGGGGCAGCGTCGCCCGCAGTCCTGACGAAGGAATCTCTTGATCTCACCCCGCGTCGATCGCCTGATGGAGCACGTCGACTCGCCCTACGCGAGCGTCGTGGTGGCCGCCAAGCGCGCCCGCCAGATCAACTCCTACTACCACAACCTCGGTGAGGGCACCTTCGAGGAGTTCCCGCCGCCGATGATCGACACGGGCTCCAAGAACTACCTCACGATCGCCCTCGAAGAGGTCGCGGGCGGGAAGATCAAGTACCGCTACCGCGGCTAGCAGCCGCCCCCGCGCGATGGCGCGAATCCTTCTTGGCGTCACCGGTGGGATCGCGGCCTACAAGGCGCTGGAGCTCACCCGACTGGCCATCAAGGCCGGTCACCGCGTGCGCGTGATCCAGACCGAGGCGTCGACGCGATTCGTCGGCACCGCGTCGTTCGCCGGCATCACCGGCGCGCCCGTGCTGATCACCGAATGGGAGCCCGACCCGCTGCGCGGCGCCTTCCCCGGAGACCCGGCGCCGGCCCACGCGCCGCTCTCGCATCTCGAGCTCGCCGCCGTGGCCGACGTGTTCATCGTCGCTCCGGCCTCGGCCAACACGCTCGCGAAGCTCGCCTCCGGTCAGGCCGACAACCTGCTCTGCGCCGCGGCGCTCGCGTGCCGGAGCCCGCTGATCCTCGCACCGGCGATGAACGACGCGATGTACGAGCATCCGGCGACCCAGGCCAACCTCGCGACGCTGCGCGCGCGCGGCGCGACGGTGCTCGAGCCGGGCACCGGCGCGCTCGGCTCGCCCGGCGAGTGGGGGATCGGCCGGCTGCCCGAGCCGCCGGCGCTGCTTGCCGCGATCGAGGCCGCGCTCGGCGCGCCCGCGCCCGGGGGAGACCTCGACGGCCTGAGCGTGCTCGTCACCGCCGGCGGCACGCGCGAGCCGATCGACGCGGTGCGCTTCATCGGCAACCGCTCATCGGGGCGGATGGGCTTCGCGCTCGCCGACGCGGCCGCCCGCCGCGGCGCCGCCGTCACGGTCGTGGCCGCCAACGTGACGCTGCCGCGCAACCCGGCGGTGCGCTACGTCGAGGTCGAGAGCGCCGCCGAGCTCGGCGCCGCGACGGCGGCCGAGTTCGAGCGCTGCGACGTGCTGCTGATGGCCGCGGCCGTCGCCGACTACCGGCCCGAGGCCCGGCGCGAGGACAAGATCAAGAAGACCGAGGCCGGGCTCGAGCTGCGGCTCGAGCGCACCGAGGACGTCCTGTCGGCGCTCGCGCCGCGCCGCCGCGAGGGGCAGGTGATCGTCGGCTTCGCGGCTGAGACGGGCGCGCGCGCGCTCGAGTACGGACGCGCCAAGCTCGCACGCAAGAATCTCGATGCCGTCATCGTCAACGACGTCGCGAAGCCGGGCGTCGGCTTCGATTCCACCGAGAACGAGGTCATGATCATCACCGCCGACCAGGAGCTGCACGTGCCGCAAGCCACGAAGGCAGAGGTGGCGACTGCGATCCTCGACGCCGTCTTGAGCGACCGTTCATCCACCCCACTGAGAGTCTGAAAGGCCAAATGGAGCCGATCGAGCCCCTACCCCGATCCGTCGCACAGGAGGAGGTCGAAGCCGCCGTCGGCTTCGCGCGCCGGATCGAGGAGAACATCCGCCGCGCCGTCAAGGTCCGCGACGAGGTGCTCGAGCACGTCGTGGTGTCGCTGCTCGCGGAGGGCCACATCCTCGTCGAGGACTACCCCGGCGTCGGCAAGACGGCGCTGGCCCGCGCGCTCGCCCGCACGCTCGACTGCCAGTTCGCGCGCGTGCAGTGCACCGCCGACCTGCTCCCGGCCGACATCGTCGGCGCCAACATCTACAACCAGCGCGAGCAGCGCTTCGAGTTCCGGCCCGGGCCGATCTTCGCCAACGTCGTGCTGGTCGACGAGATCAACCGCGCCTCGCCCAAGACGCAGTCCGGTCTGCTCGAGTGCATGCAGGAGCGCCACGTGACGGTCGACGTGCACTCGCACGAGCTGGCGCTGCCGTTCATGGTCTTCGCGACGCAGAACCCGGTCGAGTACGAGGGCACCTATCCGCTGCCCGAGGCGCAGGTCGACCGCTTCATGGTGCGGCTCTCGCTCGGCTATCCCGAGCCCGACGACGAGGCCGGCATGCTGGCCAACCACGAGGGCGGCGACAGCGTGCTCGAGCTCGAGGCGGTGGTCGATCGCAACGAGGTGCTCGACGCGCAGGACGCCGCACGGCGGGTGCACGCGTCGCGGGCGCTGCGCGACTACATCGTCGCGCTGGTGCGCCACACCCGCGACGACCATCGCGTGGAGCTGGGCGCATCGCCGCGCGCCGGCCTGATGCTGCTGCGCGCCGCCAAGGCGCACGCGCTCGTCCACGGCCGCGACCACGCGCTCCCCGACGACGTGCAGGCGCTCGCGCCCGCCGTCCTGTCGCACCGGATCATGCTCGTCCCCGAGGCTGCGGGGGTCGAGCGCGAAGAGGTCGTCGCCGCCGCGGTCGCGGCGACGCCGGCCCTCTAGGGGCGGCGGACGTGCGCTCGGCGCTCGGCTGTGCGGCGCTCGGGCTCCTGCTGCTGATCGTCGCCGGCACGTTCGATGCCGAGCCGCTGTACGTGACGGGCGCCGCGCTCGTCCTGCTCGGCGCCGGCGCGGCGGCCTGGATCGGCCTCGGCGCGTGGGACGCCCAGATCCACCGCACGATCGCCACGCGCAGCGTGGTCGAGGAGCAACCGCTGCAGGTCCGCATCGAGGTCACGCGCGGGCGCCTGCCGCTCCCCCCGGGCTGGATCGACGAGCCGCTGCTGCCCGAGCCGGTGCGGCTGACCGCCGGGAGATCGCGCGCGCGGGTGCGCGCCGACGTCACGTTCGGGCGCCGCGGCAGGCGCACGCTGCCGCCGCCCGCGCTCGTGCTGCGCGACCCCTTCGGGCTGGCTCAACGCGTGCTGACGGGCGCGCACGCCGACGAGGTGATGGTGCTCCCGCAGGTGCTGCCGGTGCGCGCCACGGGCGGCGGCGGGGATGGTGTGAGCGCACACGCGCGCGCGGCGCTCGTCGCCGCGGCCGAGACCGAGATCGACGGCTTGCGGGAGCACCGCGAGGGCTCGCCCGCGTCGCGGATCCACTGGCCGACCGTCGCTCGCGGCGCTGGGCTGATGGAGCGCAAGCTGATCTCCGAGGCCGACTCGCGCCCGCTCGTGGTGCTCGACCCGCGCGCACCGGCGTCGCGCGACGCGCTCGACGCGAGCGTGCGCGCGGCCGCCTCGCTCGCCGTCCACTTCGCGCGCAGGACCGGCTGCGGGCTGTTGCTGCCGGGCGACCGCCGCGCGGTGACGATCGACCCCGACCTGCTCGCGTGGCCGCAGGCGCACGTTCGGCTCGCGCTGATCGAAGACGGCGCCGGGCCCGCGCTCACGGCCGCCCAGAACCGCCGCGGGCTCGTCATCTTCGTCGCCGCGCGCGTCGTCGACCGGCCGCCGCGCGGCCTCGGCCGCACGCCCGGCGGCTGCCTGATCGTGGTCCCGGGCGCGATCCCCGGCCGCCGCGCCGTGCTCGAGGTCGCGGGCTGCCAGGGCTTCGTGGCAGGACGGACGGGCAGCGCGGCCGTGATGGCGGCGGTCGGGAGCGCCGCGTGAGCACGCTCACCGCACCCCGGCCGGTTCCGGTGGTGCGTGAGGCTGCCGCGGGCGGCGAGCTGCTGCCGCTCTGGTTCGCGCGCGGCGGCGTCCTGATCGGCTTCATCGCGTTCGCCGGCATGCATTGGGCGGGCCTGCTCGAGCCGGCCGAGCCCGGCCGGGCGTGGGAGGCGGTCGGGCTCTCGGTGCTCGTGGTCGTCGCGCTGCTCGGCGCCGCGCGGCTCGGGCGCCCGCTGCGCTGGGTCGTGGCCGGGCTCGTCGCGCTCGCGGCCGTCGCGCTCGCGCTGCTCGCAGGTGGCCTCGCGGACGAGTACCTGCGGCCGGATCGCTGGGGCTCGCTGCTGTCCGGCGCCGGTCGCGGCATCGACGCGCTGCCGGGAATCCGCGTGCCCTACCGCGGCCTCGACGAGTGGACGCGGCTGGCGATCGGAGCAGGCGGGGCGCTGCTCCCGGTGATCGCCGCGCTGCTCGCGTTCTGGCCGCGGCGCGATCGCACCGGCTTCCCGGCCGCGGCGCTGCTCGCGCTCGTGACGCTCTACGTGGTGCCCGCCGTGGTGCTGAACTTCGAGGGCGAGTTCCTGCGCGGCGCGCTGCTCGCGCTGCTGATGGTCGCCTTCCTGCGGCTCGAGAAGCTGCGCATGCGCGACGCTCCCGCCGCCGGGATCGTCGCCGTCGCCGCGGCCGCCGGCGCGCTGCTGGCCGCGCCGGCGCTCGACGGGGCCGATCCGTGGTTCGACTACGAGAGCTGGGCCGTCGAGGCCGCCGGCACGAAGGCGGTCGCGTTCAACTGGGATCACGACTACGGCCCGCTGGACTGGCCGCGCGACGGCCGCGAGCTGCTGCGCGTCAAGGCGCACCCGGCCGGCGTACTGGAAGGCGCGCGACCTCTCTCTCTTCGACGGGCGCAGCTGGCGCCAGGACACTGCGCCAGCGTGGCGAGGACCCGGCCGCCCAGCTGCCGGCGAGCCCGAACAGCCTGGCGCGCTGGAGCCAGCACATCGAGGTCACGATCCGCAACCTGCGCTCGGACAGCTTCGTGACCGCCGGCATCGCGACGTCGGTCGAAGGCGAGGCCGGCTACCCGATCGGGGGCGGCGTCTTCAACGCGCCGGACGGGCTCGGCCGCGGCGACTCCTACACGGCCGACGTCTACGCGCCGAGCCCGACGGAGCGGCAGCTGCGCGACAACGACGACACGCACTACGAGGACTGGCTCCGCTCCTACGTCTCGATCTACCTCGCCGAGCCGGGGGTGGCGACGACGGACGAGTTCGAGGACGCCCAGCGTGCCGCTGCGGGTCGTCTGGCCGCTCTGGGGCGAGTCGGGCCCGCCGGAGGTCGAGCGCTTCGGCAACTTCGACGGATCCGCCGAGGACGTCCTGGCGAGCAGCGAGCATGCGGCGTGTGTGGGCACTCGCCCAGCGTCTGAAGCGGGATTCGCCGACGGCGTTCGACTACGTCGCGCGTGTCGAGGCGCTGCTCGACGACGGGTTCGCCTACTCCGAGCAGCCGCCGCGGGCGTCCGCGACGCTCGACGGCTTCCTGTTCGAATCCAAGGTCGGCTTCTGCCAGCAGTTCTCCGGCGCAGAGGCGCTGCTGCTGCGGATGGGCGGGGTGCCGGCTCGGGTCGCGACCGGCTTCTCCTCGGGCGCCTTCGACGAACGTCAGCGCGAGTTCGTCGTGCGCGACCTCGACGCCCACTCGTGGGTCGAGGCGTGGATCCCGACCTACGGCTGGGTCGCGCGCGACCCGACGCCCGCGGCGGCGCCGCCGCGCTCGCAGCCGGGCGACAACGAGAACAGCGGCACCCCGGGCGGCTTCCCCGGGGCGCCGGACCTCGGCGGCGAGCGCCTGAGCGACCTCGAGAGCGGCAGGGCGCTCGCCCAGGAGGAGGGCCGCAACTGGCTCGAGCTGGCCCTGCTCGGCGCGCTCGCCCTGGCCGCGCTGGTCACCGGTGTGCTCTTCGAGCGCCGCCGGCGCAAGCGCCTGCCGCCGCCCGCGCAACGGCCGATGGCCGAGTTCGAGCGCGCGCTGCGCCGCGCCCGCTTCGACGGCGCGCCGGGCATGACGCTGTCGCGGATCGAGCGCGAGCTCGCCGGCTGGCCCGGCGCCGTGGGCTACATACGCGCGCTGCGCGAGCAGCGCTACTCCGGGCGCCAGACGGCGCCGACGGCCGAGCAGCGCCGCGGCCTGCGCGCGGCGCTCGCCCGCGACGCCGGCGTGCTGCGGGCCTGGTGGGCGCTGCCGCCGCGGCGGACGTAGCGGCAAACCCGGCGCTTACGTCAACGGCGGCATTGAGGGGGAGGGTCCGAGGTGCCGCGGCGATCCCGCGAGGCGGTTGGATTGAAAAGCACGCATGCCGTGCTTTTCGGTCCACGTGGACCGAAATCCATCACATAGCTGAACTTGCGTCCAACTGCGGGGCGTGCTCGATTGAAACGGCGTTTCCGCGGAAGCGCCGCCCCGATCCGGGCCCTCCCTCAATGCCGCAGTTGACGTAGACGCCGGGCCCGCCACAACCGCCAAGAGTTGCGCCCGCGCCCGCCGCGCCCTACGCTCCCAAGCGATGCCCGGCACCGCAACGATCGCAGCAGCAGCAGCTCGCTCGATCGCCGCGTGCCGTATCGCCATTGCCACCTAGGGCCTGGGCACGCATCCGCGCGCACCAGGTCCACGACGGTCCTTCTCGGACCGTGGGTGGCCTTTGCGCACCTCCGGCGGAGCGGGACCAGAACGGAGTCCCACATGAACCGCCGATTCTCGCTCCTGGTCGACGACCGGCCGGAGACCCTGCTGCGCGTGACCGGGCTCTGCCTGCGCCGGCGCGCCGACGTCCTCGAGCTCCGCTACACACGCTCGCGCGGCGGACGCGTCGGATTCGCGCGGCTCGACCTCGAGCTGGCCGTCTCCGAGCGCCAGGGCCGCGGGCTCGCCGAGCGGCTCGGCGCGCTCGTCGAGGTACGTGACGTGGCCGAGTTGCGGAGCTAATCTGCACCCTCACGATGGACGACGTCTACGAGCTGTTCCAGCGAGGGATGCGCCTGCTCGAGGCGGGCGACTTCGACCAGGCCACGGTGCCGCTGTCCAAGGCTGCCGCGATCGAGCCCGAGAAGACTTCGATCCGCGAGGCGCTCGGCCGGGCCTACTTCCGCTCGCGCCGTTTCGAAGCGGCAGCGGCCGAGTTCCAGGCCGTCGTCGAGCGCGCGCCGACGAACGACTACGCGCTGTTCTGCCTCGGCCGCGCGTTGATGCAGAGCGGCCGCCCCGGCGAGGCGCGCAAGCCGCTCGTGCTCGCCGCGTGCCTGCGGCCGGACCGGCGCGACTACCGGATCTACCGCGATCGCGCGCGCGCCCGCGCAGCTTGATCGCCGGTGCTATAACGTGAAACAGCTTTCGCGACCCCGGTGGGTCGTGGCTATCGGAAGCGGGCGCGAAGCCCGCTTTTTTGTTGGAGAACCAGAGAATATGAGCGCGATACAGGCCGACATCGAAGCCCGGCTGGCAGAGGCCGAGCCGGAGGTGGAGGTGCTGCTCGCAGAGGTCGTCGGCGGCAGGATCGTGCGCGTCTTCATCGACCATCCGAAGGGCGTCTCGCTCGAGCTGTGCGAGCGCGTCACGAAGCTGCTGGCGGATGTCCGCGAGCGCTACGGGCTCGAGGTCTCCTCGCCCGGGCCCGAGCGCCCCTTGTCGAGGCCGGACCACTTCCGTCGTTACGTCGGCCGGCGGGCGCGCGTCCGCACGCGCGACAGCAAGGACGGCCACACGAGCTTCACAGGCGAGCTCATCGGAGCGACTGACGACGCGGTCACGGTCGCCGCCGACCACGGCGTGGTGTCGATTCCCTACGCCGATATCAAGAGATCGAACCTCGTGGGAGACTAAGAGAGATGTCACAGGAGATCGTCGACGCCGTACGCGCGCTCGCCCGGGAGAAGGGCATCTCCGAGGAGAAGCTGATCACGGCCCTCGAGGACGCGCTGCTGTCGGCCTACAAGAAGCAGCCCGACGCCGTGCGCTACGCCCGCGTGCACCTCGATCCCGACCTCGGCGAGTACCGGGTCGAAGAGCTGATCCTGCCCGAGGAGCTCGAGGACCAGCTGCTCGACGAGGCCGAGGAGCTGGCGACGGGCGAGCTCGAGCGGCGCGTCGATCCCGAGACCGGCGAGGTGATCATCCCCGAGGCGCCGGAGATCGCGCTCACGCGCCTGGCCGAGTTCGAGGACCAGATCGAGAAGCGCGACGTGACGCCCGACGACTTCGGCCGGATCGCCGCCCAGACCGCCAAGCAGGTGATCCTCCAGCGGATCCGCGAGGCCGAGCGCGACATGATGTTCGAGGAGTACCAGGACCGCGTCGGCGAGCTGATCACCGGCATCGTGCAGCAGTCCGACTCGCGCTACACGCTCGTGCAGCTGCGCGAGCGCGTCGAGGCGCTGCTGCCGAAGTCCGAGCAGGTCGACGGCGAGCGCTACGACCACTCCCAGCGCGTCAAGGCCGTGATCAAGGAGGTCTCCTCCTCGACCCGCGGGCCGAGCATCATCGTCAGCCGGCGCGATCCCGAGCTGATCAAGAAGCTGTTCGAGCTCGAGGTGCCCGAGATCGCCGACGGCCTCGTGGAGATCACCAACGTCGCCCGCGAGCCCGGCTACCGCTCGAAGATCGCGGTCGTGTCGCACGCCGACGGCGTCGACCCGGTCGGCGCCTGCGTCGGCCCGCGCGGCTCGCGCGTGCGCATGGTCGTGTCCGAGTTGCGCGGCGAGAAGATCGACATCATCCCCTACAACGACGAGCCCGCCCGCTTCGTCGCGAAGGCGCTGAGCCCCGCCCGCGTGCGCGAGGTGCTCGTCGACGACGAGAACCGTCAGGCGACGGTGATCGTGCCCGACGACCAGCTCTCGCTGGCGATCGGCCGCGAGGGCCAGAACGCCCGCCTGGCGGCCCGCCTCACCGGCTGGCGCGTCGACATCCGGTCGGAGACCGAGTTCGCCAAGGAGGAGCAGGACTCCGGCTACGAGGAGGAGGAGGTCGGCGGCCGCTGCGCCGCGATCCTCGCCAACGGCCGGCGCTGCCCGAACGCGTCGCTGCCGGGCTCGCGCTACTGCGGGCTCGACGCGCACCAGGCGCTCGCCAACAAGGACACCGACGTCGTCGCCGAGGCCTGAGGGGACAGTCCCCGCTTCGCGCGGGGACAGCCCCCGCCGTGCCAGGACCTGCGTGGGGTGCGGCGAGACCGCCCCACGCTCGGAGCTCCGTCGCTTCGCTAACGTAGGTGGGGCACTCGTGCCCGATCCGCAGACCCAGCTGCCCGGTCGCGGCGCGTGGCTGCACGAGACTCAAGACTGCTGGCGGTCCGCCGTCGCCCGTCGCGGGTTCAACCGGGCGCTGCGAGCGCCCGTGTCCATCCCTCAAGAGACCGTAGACTCAACACACACATGGCCAAGAAGCGCGTCCACGAGCTAGCCAAGCAGTACAACATGCCCACCGCCGAGGTGATGAAGCGGCTGAACGCTGCCGGCATGGCCGTGAAGGCGACGGCATCCGCCGTGGACGAGCACGACGCCGACGCCGCGCTGACCGGCAAGAAGAAGCCGAGCGCGAACGGCGCCAAGCCCAAGCAGCCTCAGCGCGCCCAGCTGCGCGACCCCGGCGACCTCGGCATCCGCGACCTCGGCGCCCGCCCACCGGAGGGCGTCAAGCCGAAGAAGGAGGAGCCGGCCGCCGAGCCCACGGGCGACGGCAAGGGCGGCGACGGCAAGGGCGGCCCGCGCCGGCCGACGCGCTCCTCGCTCCAGGGCGAGCGCGCCCCCGGCGCGTCCGGCGGCGTCCGGCGCGTCGTGATCGACTCGCAGGCCGCGCGCCGCACCGGCGGCCCCGGCGGCGGTCCCGGCGGCCCCGGCGGCGGTCCCGGAGGCGGCCCGCAGCGGCGCCCGCCGCGACGCGGCGGCCGGCGCCGGCGCGGCACCTACCAGGAGCCGGTGCCGCAGGACGTCTCGGTCCTCCAGGCCGACGTCATCAAGGTCAACTCGGGCTCGACCGTCAAGGACGTCTCGGAGTACCTCGGCGTCGCGGTGCCCGAGATCATCAAGAAGCTGATGCAGCTCGGCGAGATGGCGACGCTCACCCAGACGCTGTCCGACGACGCCGTGCAGGTGATCGCGGACGAGTTCGACAAGAAGATCGAGATCGTCCACGCGGCCGACGAGGTCGATGCCGAGCCGGAGTTCGAGGACTCCGAGGACGAGCTGATCCACCGCCCGCCCGTGGTCACGATCATGGGCCACGTCGATCACGGCAAGACCTCGCTGCTCGACGCGATCCGCGAGACCGAGGTGGCGGCCGGCGAGGCGGGCGGCATCACCCAGCACATCGGCGCCTACCAGGTCCACCACGGCGACAAGCTGATCACGTTCCTGGACACCCCGGGCCACGAGGCGTTCACCGCGATGCGTGCGCGCGGCGCCCAGGTCACGGACATCGCCGTGATCGTGGTCGCGGCCGACGACGGCGTGAAGCCGCAGACCCGCGAGGCGGTCGACCACGCCAAGGCGGCGGACGTGCCGATCCTCGTCGCGGTCAACAAGATCGACAAGGAGGGCGCGCAGCCCGACCGCGTGCGCACCGAGATGACCACGCTCGGCCTGCAGCCGGAGGACTGGGGCGGCGAGACGATGTTCGTCGACGTGTCCGCCAAGGCCAAGACGAACCTCGACGACCTGCTCGAGTCGATCCTCCTGCTGGCCGAGGTCGAGGAGCTCAAGGCCAACCCGGAGGCCGAGGCCTCCGGCGTGGTGATCGAGTCCAAGCTCGACCCGGGTCGCGGCGCCGTCGTGACCGTGCTGGTCAACCGCGGGACGCTGAAGATCGGCGACGCGCTCGTCGCCGGGGCCCACTGGGGCCGCGTCCGCGCGCTGCACGACTACAAGGGCCGCAAGGTCAAGGAGGCGCTGCCGTCCGAGCCGGTCGAGGTGCTCGGGTTCGACACCGTCCCCGAGGCCGGCGAGTACGTGCGCGTCGTCGAGAACGACCGCAAGGCCCGCCAGCTCGCGGGCGAGCGCGGCTTCCGCCTCAAGAGCGAGGCTCAGGCGCGCCGCTCGGGCAAGAAGGTGTCGCTCGAGACGATCTTCGACCAGGCGCGCGGCGGCGTGATCCAGGACCTCAACCTGGTGCTCAAGTCCGACGTGTCCGGCTCGCTGGAGGCGTTCGAGGACGAGATCGCGAAGCTGCCGCAGTCCGAGGTGCAGGTCCAGATCGTGCGCTCCGGCGTCGGCGGGATCACGGAGTCCGACATCATGCTGGCCGCGGCGTCCGACGCCGTCGTGCTCGGCTTCAACGTCCGCCCGGTGGGCGAGGCGCGGCTGGTCGCCGACCGCGAGGGCGTCGAGATCCGCACCTACTCGGTGATCTACCGCGCGATCGACGAGCTGCGCGACGCGATGCAGGGCATGCTCGCGCCCGAGGAGGTCGAGGAGTCGCTCGGCACCGTCGAGGTGCGCGCGATCTTCCGCGCCTCGAAGGTCGGCACGATCGCAGGCTGCTACGTCACCGAGGGCAAGGTCACGCGCGGGGCGCGAGCCCGGCTGGTCCGCGACGGCACGATCGTCTACGACGGCCAGATCGACTCGCTGCGGCGGGTGCAGGAGGACGTGCGCGAGGTCGCGGCGGGGTTCGAGTGCGGCATCGTGCTGCAGAACTACGCCGACGTGAAGGAGGGGGACGTGATCGAGGTCTACGCCACGCGGCAGGTCGAGCGCACGCTCTCGTAGCGTGTCCGACACGTTCGTCGTCCTCCTACGCGTCCACCTCTTCTTCCCGGAGAGCGATTCCTTGAAGGCCAAGCGGGCAGGTCTGAACAGCGTCAAGGCGCATCTGCGGCAGCGGATGGGCGCCTCCGTGGCCGAGGTCGCCCACCAGGACTCGTGGCAGCGATCGACGCTCGCGGTCGCCCTCGCCGGCGGGTCCGCGGGTCGCTGCGGCGACGCTGCGGACGCGATCTGCAGGGCGCTCGACGCGCGCTTCCCGCAGGGCGTCCGGGTGGAGCGGCTGCTGGCCTCGTGGGGCGATCTGGAAGCGCTAGGGTGACCGCCGACCGTATGCGCCGGGTGGACGAAGCGGTTCGCGAGGTCCTCTCCGTGGCAATCTCCCAACAAGTCAAGGATCCACGCGTTGGATTCGTCACCGTGACCGCAGTCGAGACCTCCTCCGATCTGCGCAGCGCGCGCGTCTTCGTCTCCGTCCTCGGCGATCAGGGCGTGCGCAAGCGCTCGCTGCAGGGCCTCCGCTCGGCGCACGGCGTGCTGCAGCGCGCGGTCGCGCGCGAGCTGCGGATCAAGAACACCCCGACGCTCGAGTTCATCTACGACGACACCTCCGAGCGGGGCATGCGCATCGGCGAGCTGATCGATCGCGAGGCGGGCGCATGACCACGCACAACGGCGCGATCTCCTCGCGCGAGCTCGTGCTCGAGGAGCTGCGGGAGCGCGAGCGCTTCGTGCTGACCACGCACGAGCATCCCGACGGCGACGCGCTCGGATCGCTTGCGGCGATGCAGCAGCTGCTCTGCGCGATGGGCAAGGACGCCGTCTCGTACATGGCGGCGGAGGAGTTCCCGCTGCCCTACGAGTACCGCTTCATCGAGCTGCCGCAGCTCGTGGCGTCGGTGCCCGACGACGTCGAGGACCGCACCGTGATCTTCCTCGACTGCGGCAACATCGACCGCAACCCGGCCGAGGAGCTCAAGGACGCGGCGCGCATCCTCAACATCGACCATCACCACGACAACACGCGCTTCGGCACGATCGACCACGTCGTGCCGCAGGCGTCGTGCACGGCGGAGGTGATCTGGGACCTGATGCAGGGGCTCGACGTCGAGCTGACGCAGCCGATCGCCGAGGCGCTCTACGTCGGGCTGGTGACCGACACCGGCAAGTTCATGTACGAGAACACCGGCTCGCGCGCGCATGTGATGGCGGCCGACCTGATCGCCGCCGGGATCGACGTGCACGCGATCTACCGGCGCCTCTACGAGGGCGTGCCCGCAGGGCAAGCTCGAGCTGCTCGCGCGGGGGCTCTGCGCCGTCGAGCGGTTCGACGGCGGGCTGCTGACCCTGACCCAGCTCACGCGCGCCGACTACGCGCTCACGGGCTCCGACGAGAGCTTCTCCGAGGGGGTCGTCGACCACCTGCGCTCGCTCGAGGGCACGGCCGTCGCCGGACTCGTGCGCGAGCTGCTGTCCGAGACCGCACCGACGCGCCGCAAGGTCTCGCTGCGCGCGACCGACGACCGCGTCGACGTCTCGGTGATCGCGCGGGCGCAAGGCGGCGGTGGGCACCGCCGCGCGGCCGGGTTCTCGACCGACCTCGAGTTCGGCGAGCTCGTCTCGTTTCTGCGCAGGCAGCTCGCCGAGCAGCTATAGAACCCGCCTCGAGACCGGCCGACGGCGTCCTGCTCGTCGACAAGCCCGCGGGCGTCACCTCGCACGACGTGGTGGCCGCGGAGCGGCGGAAGCTGCCGCGCGGGACGAAGGTCGGGCATGCCGGGACGCTCGACCCGTTCGCGACCGGGCTGCTGCTCGTGCTGATAGGCAGGGCGACACGCGCGCAGCGCTTCCTGATGGCGCTGCCCAAGTGCTACGAGACGGTTGCGCGGCTGGGCTTCACGTCGACCACCGGGGACGTCGACGGCGAGATCGAGCCCGGACGGATGCCGGCCGAGCCATTCGCGCTCCCGACCGGGCGGCTCCGCCAGCGGCCGCCGGCGTACTCCGCCGTGCGCGTCGGCGGGAAGCGCGCGTACGCGCTGGCACGCGCGGGCGAGACGGTCGAGATCCCCGAGCGCGAGGTCGAGGTGAAGCGGTTCGAGCAGCTCTGGCGCGACGGGGAGCGGGCTGCGTTCGCGATCGAGTGCGGCTCGGGAACATACGTGCGCTCGCTGGTCGCCGACCTCGGCGACGCGTACTGCCTCGAGCTGCGGCGCACCGCCATCGGCCCGTTCGGCGTCGCCGACGCCGGGCGCTTCGTCGGCCTTGCCGAGGCGCTGGACTTCCTGCCCGGCGTCGAGCTCGCGGGCGACGATGCCAGGCGGGCCGGGCACGGCGTGGCGATATCCGCTCCCGGCGCGCCGTCGGCGGACACGGTGCGGCTGCTCGACGCCGACGGGCTGATCGCGCTCGCGGAGCCCCGGGAGGACGGCACGCTCAAGCCCGTCGTAGGCTTCCGCGGCTGATGCACGTCACATGGCTCCCAGACGCTCGAACCCCGGCCGCGTCATGTCGCGGTCGGCGAGTTCGACGGCGTGCACCTGGGCCACCGCGAGGTGATCGGCGGCGCCGACACCGTGCTGACGTTCGAGCCGCACCCGCGCACCGTCGTGTCGCCCGAGAAGGCGCCGAAGCTGATCACGTCGCTGGAGACGAAGGCCGACCTGCTCGCCGGGCTGGGCGTGCGCGAGCTGGTCGTGATCCCGTTCGACGGCGCCTTCGCGCAGCGCTCGCCGCAGGACTTCATCGACCACGTGCTGGTCGGGAAGCTCGGCGCCGAGCGGGTGAGCGTGGGGGAGAACTTCCGCTTCGGCCACCGCGCCAAGGGCGATGTCGCGCTGCTGCGCGCCCAGGAGGCGTTCGAGACCCGTGTGGTCGAGCTCGTCGAGGTCGACGGCGAGATCGTCTCCTCGACGCACATCCGCGCGCTGATCGAGGCGGGCGAGGTGGAGCGCGCGGGCGCCTGCCTGGGCTCGCCGTTCCAGTTGCGCGGCCACGTCGCCCACGGCGACAAGCGCGGGCGCACGCTCGGCTTCCCGACCGCGAACCTCGTGCCCGACCCGGCGCTCGTCTACCCCGGCCACGGCGTCTACGCCTGCCGCGCGGCGGTCGAGCTCGACGGCGAGTGGCGCTGGTGGCCCGCCGCGACCAACGTCGGCGTGCGCCCGACGTTCGTGACCGGCCGCGGCCTGCTCGTCGAGGCGTTCCTGCTCGGGTTCGACGGTGACCTCTACGGCCGCGAGCTGCGGCTCGCGTTCGTCGAGCGCCTGCGCGGCGAGCTGCGCTTCGAGTCAGTCGACGAGCTGATCGACCAGATGCGCCGCGACGTCGAGGACACCCGCCGCATCGCCGTATAGCGGGCAAGATGGGGTCGGCGCCCCAGCTCGCAGCGGGTTCGCCTGGGGTAGGCACTGCGTGTGCTCGTACTGCTCGCCGACATCGCCGCGGTCACACGGCGCCGGCTCGCGCTCGCGCTGCGCCGGGATGCGCACGACGTGCTCGAGGCGGACTGCGCGGCCCGGGCGCTCGACCTCTGCCGCGAGCGGCGCCCGGACGTGCTCGTGGCCTCGCTGGCGCTGTGCGAGCGCGACGGGATCGACCTCGTCGGCGAGGTCAAGCACGACGTCGAGGTCTTCCGCATCGCGGTGGTGCTCGTCGCGCCGCCCGCGCTGTTGGTCGCGACGGCGCGCGCGGAGCTCAGCCGCGGGGCGCATGACTTCCTGATCGAGCCGGTGCGCGAGGCGGAGCTGATCGCGCGGGTCCGGGCGGCGGGCCGGACGAAGATCCTCCAGGAGGAGCTCGCAGCGCAGTCGAAGCGGTACGAGCACGAGCTGTTCGAGGATCCGCTCACGCGCGTGCGCAGCCGGCGCTTCCTCTTGAGCCAGCTCGAGGCGATCGTCAGCGGTGCCCGCCGCCACGGGCGCCCGCTCGCCGTGGCGATGATCGACATCGACCGCTTCAAGACCGTCAACGACAGCCACGGGCACGAGATCGGCGACCAGGTGCTCGTCGCGGCCGGCGAGTCGCTCGAACGCGCGCTGCGCACCGAGGACGTGCTCGGGCGGCTGGGCGGCGAGGAGTTCCTCGCGCTGTTGCCCGACGCCGGCGAGGAGGCCGCGGCGCAGGCGGCCGAGCGCCTCCGGAGCGCCGTCGCGGACGCGGGCGGGCCGGTGCCGGTCACGGCGAGCGTCGGCTGGGCGGTGCTGCACGAGGGGGAGGAGTCCGACGACGTGATCCGGCGGGCTGATACAGCGCTCTATGCGGCCAAGTCCGCGGGTCGGGACCGCGTCCGGGGCCCTGCTACTCTGCCTCGTCGCAGATGACGATGACGATCGAGGAAAAGGCCGAGATCACG
This sequence comes from uncultured Solirubrobacteraceae bacterium, assembly GCA_963839615.1. Classification (GTDB taxonomy): domain Bacteria; phylum Actinomycetota; class Thermoleophilia; order Solirubrobacterales; family Solirubrobacteraceae; genus DASQMT01. The sequence goes on along the minus strand of CAWIVY010000007.1, from coordinate 770,805 downwards.
GCCAAGTTCGGCAAGGACGAGCGCGACACCGGGGCCACCGAGGTCCAGATCGCCCTCCTCACGAGCCGTATCAACCATCTCACCGAGCACCTGCGCGACCACCAGCACGACCACCACTCGCGCCGCGGCCTGCTGATGCTCGTCGGTCGTCGCCGCCGCTTCCTGAACTACCTCCAGAAGAAGGACCTGGACGGATACCGCTCGCTGATCCGCGAGCTCGGCCTGCGCCGCTAGGCGCGCCGCCGTGACCATCGTCGCCGCGGGCCGCCCGGCCCCCGACTTCACGCTCGCGACCTTCGACGGAGCCGCTTTCACGCGCTCCGACCTCGAGGGCACCACCACGATCCTGGTCTTCTACCCGTTCGCCTTCTCGCCGGTCTGCACCGACCAGCTGAGCATCTACAGCGACCTGCTCGGCGACTTCGCCGAGCGCGGCGCGGCGCTCTACGGGGTCTCGTGCGACGCGGTCTGGTCGCAGCGCGCCTTCAAGGAGCAGCTCGGCGTGCAGTTCGAGCAGCTCTCGGACTTCGAGCCGAAGGGCGCCACCTGCCGCGCGTTCGGCGTCCTGCACCCGGGCGGCTTCCCGCAGCGGGCGCTGGTCGTGATCGGTCCCGACGCGGTCGTCCGCTGGAGCTACGAGGCGCCGTCGCCGGGCGAGCTGCCGGGCGCCAACCTTCTCTTCGACGCCCTCGACGCCCTCGAGCGGTGAAGCCGCCAGCGACGGCTGCCCAGGCGGACGTGACCCTCGCTGCGCAGCGCGTCGATCGCGCGTGCGGCCAGCGCTGAGGCCGCCGGGACGGGCGTGAAGCGCAGGACGCGGGCTTCACCGTCGCCGTCGGCGTGCTGCTCGAGCGCGGCGAGCTGCCCGAGCATCCGCTCGGCCGCCTCCGATTCCTGCGGTCCCGCCAGCTCGGTGACGTAGGCGCGCAGCGCCCCGACCTCGCCGACCGTGACCTCGTAGGTTGTACGAGTCCCCTGCACGATCACATCATGCGTACCACGACACGCCCCGATCCGAAACGTCGGGCGGCCGCCCGAGTAGCCTCAGGCCATGGGCGACCTGTCCTCCGCGCCGCTCCCGCCCGTCGGGCCCGGGGAGCACGTCCGCGGCCCGGACGCCGGGGCGCTGGTGGTCGTCTACAGCGACTACGAGTGCCCGTTCTGCGCCGCCCTCGAGCTGAGCCTGCGCGACCTGCCGCTGCGCGTCGTCTTCCGCCACTTCCCCGTCCGCAGCGCCCATCCGCGGGCGTTCGCGGCGGCCTGCGCCGCCGAGGCGGCGGGCAGGCAGGGCGCCTTCTGGGAGATGCACGAGGCGCTGTTCGCCGACCAGGGCCGGCTCGAGGATCCGCACCTGTGGGCGCGCGCGGAGCGGCTCGGACTCGACGTCGCGCGCTTCGAGGCCGACCGCCGCGACGACGCCGTGGCCGCGCGGATCATGGCCGACTTCCGCGGCGGCGTGCGCGCCGGCGTCCCGACCACCCCGACCCTTTTCCACGACGGCGTCCGCCACGCCGGACGGCCCGACGGGCCGACGCTGGCGCGGCTCGCGAACCTGGTTGCCTGAGCGCGCGTATACCGGTCCGATGCCCGCCCCGCCGACACGAGTCGCAGCGGACGACGCCGTGCTCGTCGAACGCCTGCGCGGCGACGAGACGGGGGAGGCGATGCGCGCGCTCTACCGCCAGTACGGCGGCGAGCTCTACGGCTTCACGCTCAAGGCGCTGGGCGACCGCGGCGCCGCCGAGGAGATCGTCCAGGAGGTCTTCCTGCGCGCCTGGCGCAACGCCGGCCGCTACGACTCCGGGCGTGCGGCGGTCCGCACCTGGCTCTACCAGATCACCCGCAACGCGATCATCGACTCGCGCCGGCGGGCCGCGGTCCGCCCGGGCCTGCCGCCGCACGAGTCGGCCGGCGAGGTGGAGGGCGGTGCCACGCTCGAGCAGGCGATGCTCGGCTGGCAGGTCGCCGCGGCGCTCGAGCGGCTCACGCCCGAGCACCGGCAGATGATCCGCATGGCCCAGTTCCGCGGGCTGACGATGCGCGAGATCGCGGAGCACACCGGCCTGCCGCTCGGCACGGTCAAGAGCCGCACGTGGTACGCGCTGCGGTCGATGCGCCTGGTGCTGGAGGAGATGGGGGTGACGCCGATATGAGCTGCGCCGACGTTCGCGACGACCTCGGCGGGTACGTGTTCGACGCGCTCGATCCGGCCGAGCGCGACGCCGTCACCGCGCACCTCGCGGCCTGCCCGGCCTGCGCCGCCGAGCTCGCCCGGTTCAGCGGGCTCCCGGCGCTGCTCGCTCACGCCGAGGGGCTCGAGATCCCAGCCGCTCCGGAGGCCGTCGAGGAGCGCCTGCTCGACCAGATCGCGCGCGAGCGCGGTGCAGGCCGCCGGCCGCGCCGGCCGCGCCTGCCGCGCTGGCTGCCCGGCTGGGCGCGCGGCCGCGGGCTGGTCGCCGGCGCGCTCGCGGGCGCCGTGCTCGGCGCGGCCGTCACCGCGGTCGTGCTGCGCGATGACGCGGCGCCACCCGCGCGGTCCTACGAGCTCGCGCTGAGCGGCACCGGCGGCGTGTCGGGGCGCGCCGAGCTGTCGCCCGGCACCGACGGCACCGAGGTCCACATGTGGGTCAAGGGGCTGCCCCCCGGTGGCGAGACCGTCTACGAGGTCCGCTGCGAGCGGCCCGGCTGGAGCGCCAGCGCAGGCACCTTCCGCAGCGACTCCCGCGGGCGGGCGATCGTCGTGCTGACGACTGCGGCGCGGATCGGCGAGTACGAGAGCATCCGCGTCGTGCGCCGCTCGGACACGACCGACGTTCTGACCGGAAAGATCGACTGAGAGGATCACGAGCATGCGCCGCAGCCTCATCGCCCTCGCCCTGACCACCGCCCTGCTCGCAGGCTGCGGCGGCGACGACGAGGAGCCCGCCACGACGCCCGAGCCCGCTGCCGAGGCGACGAGGCGCCCGCCGACTCCGGTGGCGGCGAGGCCGTCGAAGGTCTCGTCCCCGGCGGATGGCTCGCTGAAGTTCGACCAGGCGACGCTGACCGCCAAGGCCGGCAAGGTGACGTTCACGTACACCAACCCCTCCCAGGTGCCGCACGCGTTCGAGGTCGAGGGCAACGGCGTCGAGGGGGAGACCGAGACGATCACGGACTCGGACGCCTCGGTCACCGTCGACCTCAAGCCCGGCACGTACCGGTTCTACTGCCCGGTCGGGCAGCACGCCGACGCGGGGATGGAGGGCGAGCTCACGGTCGAGTGAGCGCGTAGCCTACGCCCGCATGATCCTGGGGATCGACCAGGGCACGACGGGCACGAAGTGCCTGGTCTTCGACGCCGACGGGCACCCGGTCGGGCGGGCGTACTCCGAGTTCCGGCAGTACTTCCCCCGCGCCGGCTGGGTCGAGCACGACGCGGCGGAGATCTGGGAGGTCACGCGCCGCGTCGGCCACGAGGCGCTCGCTGACGCAGGGATCACGGGCTCCGACCTCGCGGGCATCGGGATCACGAACCAGCGCGAGACCGCGGTCGCCTGGGACCGCGCGTCGGGCGAGCCGCTGCACCGCGCGATCGTGTGGCAGGACAGGCGCACGGCGGGGCGCTGCGACGAGTTGCGCGCCCAGGGCCACGAGCCGCTGTTCCGCGAGCGCACGGGACTCGTGCTCGACGCCTACTTCTCCGGCACGAAGTACGAGTGGATGCTGAGCGAAGGGGGCGTGGACCCGCGCGCCGCCCTCGGCACGATCGACTCGTGGCTGGTCTTCAAGCTCTGCGGCCGGCACGTGTCGGACTACTCCAACGCCGCCCGCACGCTGCTGTTCGACATCCGCGAGCAGCGCTGGGACGAGGAGCTGTGCGAGCTGCTCGGCGTGCCCGTCGGCTCGCTGCCCGAGCCGGTCGGCAACGCCGTCTCCTACGGCGAGACGACCGAGTTCGGTGGCCGCGTGCCCGTCTGCGGGATGGCCGGCGACCAGCAGGCGGCGCTCTACGGCCAGGGCTGCCACGCTCCGGGGCTCGGGAAGAACACGTACGGCACCGGGAACTTCCTGCTCCAGCACGCCGGTGCGGGCTCGCCGCTGCTCGAGCAGGGCCTGATCACGACGATCGCGTGGGGGATCGGCGACCGCGTCGACTACGCGCTCGAGTCGAGCATGTTCGTCACCGGCGCGGCCGTGCAGTGGCTGCGCGACGGGCTCGGGATCATCGAGCGCGCCGACGAGACGGAAGCGCTGGCGGCCTCGCTCGAGGGCAACGACGGCGTCTACTTCGTCCCCGCACTGACCGGTCTCGGCTCACCGCATTGGGACCCGTATGCGCGCGGGACGATCGTCGGGCTGACCCGCGGCGCGGGCCGCGCGCACCTCGCCCGCGCGACGCTCGAGGCGATCGCCTACCAGACGGCCGACGCGGTGCACGCCCAGAACACCGCGCTGGGCGTCCTGCTCGAGGAGCTGCGCGCCGACGGCGGCGCGACCGCGAACGGCTGGCTGATGCAGTTCCAGGCCGACCTGCTGGGCGTTCCGGTGGTCGTCCCGGAGGTGTCCGAGACGACCGTGCTCGGCGCCGCGTACCTCGCCGGCCTCACCGCCGGATGCTGGAGCGAGGAGGACACGCGGGCGATGTGGCGCGAGGCGCGCCGCTTCGAGCCGCGCATGGGCGAGGACGAGCGCCAGGCGCTGCTGGCGCAATGGCGCCGCGCTCTCGCGCGCGCGCGCGGCTGGGTGCAGCCCGACGGCTAAGATGCAGGCACTCACTACCGAAGCGAATAAGTGATGAACGGATCCGCCACGGACCGAGCGGCGGATCAGGAAAGGAACACATGGCAGATGTACACGAGGTCTCCGTCGAGATCGGCGGCGCGGAGATCGTCTTCGAGACGGGCCGCCTGGCCAAGCAGGCCTCCGGCTCCGTCCTCGTCGCCTCCGGCGACACCCGCGTCCTCGGCACCGCGACTGCCGGCAACGTGCGCGACATCGACTTCATGCCGCTCACCGTCGACATCGAGGAGCGGATGTACGCGGCCGGCAAGATCCCCGGCTCGTTCTTCAAGCGCGAGGGCCGTGCCGGCGAGAAGGCGACGCTGATCGCCCGCATGATCGACCGCCCGCTGCGCCCGCTCTTCCCCAAGGGCTGGCGCTACGAGACGCAGCTCGTCTCGATCCCGCTCTCGATCGACCACGATCACCCGTACGACATCCTCGCGATGAACGGCGCCTCCGCGGCCCTGATGGTCTCGAACATCCCGTTCCCGACCCCGGTCGGCGCGGTGCGCATCGGCAAGGTCGAGGGCAACTTCGTCGTCAACCCGACCGAGGAGCAGCAGCTCACGGCCGACCTCGACCTCGTCGTCGCCGGCACGGACGAGGCGATCCTGATGGTCGAGGCGGGCGCGAACGAGATCACCGAGGCGGAGATGCTCGACGCGCTCGACATCGCCCACGGTGCGATCAAGAAGCTCTGCGCCGCCCAGCACGAGCTGGCCGCGAAGGCTCCGAAGGAGAAGCTCCAGATCACCGCTCCGACGGTCGACGAGGGCCTCTACGCCCAGATCCAGGAGTCCCACGGCGAGGCGCTGGACCGCGCCACGAGCGTGCAGGACAAGACCGAGCGCCAGAACGCCACGAAGGCCGTCGAGGAGGAGGTGCTCACGCACTACTCCGGTGACCCGGCCGACGAGAGCCACGCCGAGAACCGCAAGCGGGCGCAGCTCGCCTTCGACAAGCTCGAGAAGAACATGATCCGCCAGCGGATCGCCGTCCACAAGAAGCGCCCGGACGGCCGCTCGGAGTCGGAGATCCGCCCGATCTCGACCGAGGTCGGCCTGCTGCCGCGCACACACGGCTCGGCGCTGTTCACCCGCGGGCAGACCCAGGCCCTGTCGGTGGTCGCGCTCGGCACGACGCGCGAGGAGATGCGCCTGGACAACCTCGGGCTCGAGACGTCCAAGCGCTACTTCCACCACTACAACTTCCCGCCGTTCTCGGTGGGCGAGGCCGGCTTCATGCGCGGCCCCAAGCGCCGCGACATCGGTCACGGCGCGCTCGCCGAGCGGGCGCTCGTGCCGATGATCCCGTCCCAGGAGGCGTTCCCCTACACGATTCGCGTCGTGTCGGACATCCTCGAGTCCAACGGCTCCTCGTCGATGGCCTCGGTGTGCGGCTCCTCGATGTCGCTGATGGACGCGGGCGTGCCGCTGAAGTCACCGGTCGCCGGCGTCGCCATGGGCCTGATCAAGGAGGGCGACGACTACACCGTCCTCTCCGACATCGCCGGCGTCGAGGACCACCTCGGCGACATGGACTTCAAGGTCGCCGGCACGGAGAACGGGATCACCGCGCTCCAGATGGACATCAAGATCACCGGCGTCACGTTCGAGATCCTGCGCGACGCGCTCACGCAGGCGCGTGAGGGCCGGATGCACATCCTCGGCAAGATGCGCGAGTCGATCGAGTCGCCGCGCAGCGAGCTCTCGAGCTTCGCGCCGCGCATCTCGACGATCCAGATCGACCCGGACAAGATCGGCCTGCTGATCGGCAAGGGCGGCGAGACGATCCGCGGGCTGTGCGACGAGTTCGACGCGCAGATCGACGTCGACGACGAGGGCAACGTGCTCGTCTACGCCGCGACCGGATCGCAGGGCGACGCCCTGATCGACCGGATCCGCACGATGACCAAGGAGGTCGCGGTCGGCGACGAGTTCGCGACGGCGAAGGTGGTCAAGACGACCACGTTCGGCGCGTTCGTGGAGCTCGCCAAGGGCACCGACGGCCTGCTGCACATCTCCAACGTGTCGCCCGGCCAGCGGGTCGCCACGGTCGAGGAGGTCCTCAACAAGGGCGACGAGATCTCGGTCCGCGTCGTCGAGGTCGACAAGGAGCGCGGCCGCATCGGGCTGCGCCTCGCCGAGGACCCGGACGTCGCCGGCAAGACCGTCGAGGAGCTTGCGGCGGTCGGCTCTGGCGGCGGTGGCGGCGGCGGAGACCGCGGCGACCGCGGGCCGCGCCGCGACGGCCGCGGGCCGCGCCGCGACGGCGGCGGAGGCGGCGGCCGCGATCGGGACCGCGAGCGGCGCCCGCGCGGCGACCGCGACCCCGAGCGCGGGTAGCGCCCTGCCCGAGCACAGGCTCACAACGCTGGATTCAGGTCTGCGGGTCGTCACGGAGCACATGAGCTCCGTGCGATCCGCCGCCCTGGGCTTCTACATCGGGGCCGGCTCGCGCGGTGAGCTGCCCGAGGAGGCGGGGCTCTCGCACTTCCTCGAGCACATGCTGTTCCGCGGGACCGAACGCTTCGCCTCGGCGGAGATCGACCAGCTCTTCGACGGCATGGGGGCCGAGCTGAACGCCGGCACCGACAAGGAGGGCACGACGGTCTACGCGCGCATGCTCGATCAGCACATGCCGCGCGCCTTCGACGTGATGGCGGACATGGTCTGGCGGCCGGCGTTCAACGACGTCGACCCCGAGCGCGAGGTCGTGCTCGAGGAGATCGCGATGTACGAGGACGACCCGCAGGACACCGTCTTCGACGTACTCGGCACCTCGGTCTTCGGCGACCACCCGCTCGGCCGGCCGATCATCGGCCGCGCCCCGGTGATCCGCGACACGCCGGTCGGGCAGATCGCCGCGTTCCATGCGCGCCGCTACGTGCCGGCATCGGTCGTCGTGGCCGCCGCGGGATCGGTGGACCACGACGCGATCGTCGAGCTGGCAGAGCGCACGCTGGGCGGCCTGCGGGCCGGCGAGAGCGCGCCGGTGCCCGAGGCGGCGCCACCGCTGCCGCAGGCGCGCGTGCGCTTCCAGGTCAAGGAGACCGAGCAGGTCCACGTCTGCCTCGGCGGCCCGGGCATGGCCCGCGGCGACGAGCGCCGCTACGCCGTGCGCGTGCTCGATGCGATCTTCGGCGGGCTCTCGTCGTCGCGCCTGTTCCAGAGCGTGCGCGAGGAGCGCGGCCTCGCGTATGCCGTCTACTCGTTCGCCGGCAACTTCACCGACACCGGCCAGGTCGGGCTCTACGTCGGCACCCGCCCGGACAACCTCGCCGAGGCGATGCAGGTCGTGCGGGGCGAGCTGGAGCGGCTGCGCGAGCAGCCCGCGACCGAGGACGAGCTGGCCCGGGCACGGGAGAACGTGAAGGCGCGCGTCGTGCTCGCGATGGAGTCCTCCTCGGCGCGCATGAACCGCCTGGGCAGCGCCACGCTCTACGGCCTGCCGCTGCTCTCCGCCGACGAGATCATGGCGCGCTTCGACGCCGTCACGATGGACGACCTGCGCGTGCTCGTGGACGAGCTGTGGCTGCCCGAGCGGCTCTCCGCTGCGGGCATCGGTCCGTCGCAAGAGGCGTTCAGCGCCGCTGTGGAGCCGGTCTGCCCGGCCGCGGAGGCAGTGGCGGCATGACACGCGTCGCCGTCGCGGGCGCCGCCGGCCGCATGGGCCAGGCGGTGTGCGCCGCGGTCGACGGCGCGGACGATCTCGAGCTCGCGGGCCGCGCCGACCCGGCGCTGGGGGTGGAGCTGGCCGAGGTGCTCGACGGGTGCGACGTGGTCGTCGACTTCACCCGGCCCGACACGGCGCTCGACAACGCCCGCCTCGCGCTCGCCGCAGGGCGGCACGTCGTGATCGGGACCACGGGCTTCGACCTCGAGGCGCTGCGCGAGGCGGCGTCGACCGCGAGCGCGAACGCCTTCGTCGCGCCGAACTTCGCGATCGGCGCCGTGCTGATGATGCGGTTCGCCGCCGAGGCGTCGCGGCACATGCAGCGCGCCGAGATCATCGAGTACCACCATCCGGCCAAGCTCGACGCGCCGTCGGGCACCGCGGCGCGGACGGCGGACCTGATGGAGGGCGACGTGCCGATCCACTCCGTGCGGCTGCCGGGGCTGGTCGCCGACCAGGACGTGATCCTGGGCGACGTCGCCCAGACGCTCACGCTGCGGCACGTGACGACCGACCGTACGAGCTTCATGCCCGGCGTGCTGATGGCGGTCCGCGCCGTCGCGGGGCTGCCCGACCGGCTCACCGTGGGGCTCGAGCGGCTGCTCTGGCCCTGAGCATTGCTCGTCTCCGTCACCGACCACGCCGTCGAGCGCTATCGCCAGCGCGTGCGCGGGACGCTCGACGCCCGCACGGAGATCGCCGCGCGCGTAGGGCGGGCATGGGCGGCCGGCGAGGTGTCGCGCGAGCCCCCGCCCGGCGCCGCGGCGCAGCGCGGCTCGGCCTACGTGCGTGACGGCGACATCGTCTACGTCTGCCTCGAGGACAAGCCGCGCGGAGAGCTCGTCGTCGTGACGCTGTGGGAGGAGGGCGAGGCGCCGACCGTGCCCCGCCGCTTCACCGAGGAGCTGAAACGCGCGGAGCGCCGCCGCCGAACCTAAAGGGGGGCTGGCACTCTTTAAGTGGGCTTCCGCGACGGAGGCCAAAGCTGGTTGACTGTCGGGCATGGGTTTCATGGACAAGGCCAAGAAGATGGCCGAGCAGGCGCAAAGCAAGCTCGACGAGGCACAGAAGCAGTTCAACTCCGGCCAGGGCCAGGGACAGCAGTCCGGGCCTGCGGTCGAGTACGACGCACACGGCCGGCCGATCCCGCAGGCGCCGCCCGAGGGGACGAGCGCGCCGCACGGCGATCCGCTCGCCGGGCAGTCCGCGGCGCCGCCGGCGCCACCCGCGCCGGCCGAGACGCCGGGAGTGCCGCCGACGGGTCAGGGCGACCCCCCGACCGCGCCGTCCGCCCCGCAGGCGCCTCCGATCGCGCAGCCGGGGGTCGCGCCGACCGCCTCCGAGCCGTACGCGCCGCCGGCGCCGCCCGCCCCCGGACCGGCCCCGTCCGACGTTCCTCCGGCGGCGGACGCCGACGCTCCCCAGCAGGAGGCGCCGCCGGCCCGCCCGGAGGCGGATGCGCCCGACGAGGACCGCAACAACCCGAGCTACGCACCGCCGAAGCTCTCGAGCGGCGACCCGCTCGCAGGCTGACCGATCGTCGACGCCCTGAGCACGCCGTCGTCGGGGCGGCGTGCGAAACTGTCGCGCATGCGCCCGTACGAAGGCCTGCTGACGGCCATGATCACGCCGTTCCACGCCGATGGTGGCGTCAACGAGGACGCAGCCGTGGCGATCGCCCGGCACCTGCTGGGAAACGGATCGCACGGCCTCGTAGTGGCCGGCACCACCGGCGAGGCCGCGACCCTGACCGACGACGAGCAGGTCCATCTGGTCGAGCTCGTCGTGAGCGAGGCAGGCGCTGACGGCGCGATCGTCGCCGGCGCCGGCTCGAACGACACGCGTCACGCGACCACGCTGACCGAGCGGGTCGTCGCCGCCGGCGCGCAGGCGGTCCTTTCCGTGACGCCCTACTACAACAAGCCGAATCGGCGCGGGATCGTGCGCCACTTCGAAGAGGTCGCACGCGCGGCCGCGGGCACGCCGGTGGTGCTCTACAACATCCCCGGGCGCACGGCGGTCAACATGGGGCCCGACCTGCTCGCCGAGCTGGCCCAGATCGACGGGATCGCCGGCGTCAAGCAGGCGAACTCCGCCGAGCTGCAGCCGATCGACGGGCTCGCGGTCCTGGCCGGCAACGACGACGTATACGCCGCCTGCCTCGACATGGGCGGCGCGGGCGGCATCTGCGTCGCCTCCCACGTCGTCGGCCCGGAGATGCGCCGGATGTACGACGAGCCGGACGCGCGCGCCCAGCTCGACGATTCGCTGCGCGACATCTACGAGACGCTCTTCATCACCGCCAGCCCGACCCCCGTGAAGACAGCCATGAACCTGCTCGGCCACGACGCCGGGACGCTGCGGCTCCCGATGGTCGAGGCCGACGAAGCCGAGACCGCAGCGGTCCGCTCGATGCTCGAGCGTCACGGCCTCCTTTCCACCTTGCCGACCGGGTGAGCGGCAAACTGCGCGTCCTCCCGCTGGGAGGCGTGGGCGAGATCGGCAAGAACATGACCGTCGTCGAGTACGAGGGTCGCATCGTGGTGGTCGACACGGGCCTGCGCTTCCCGACCGCCGAGCAGCTTGGCATCGACCTCGTGCTGCCCGACTTCGCCTACCTGCGCGAGCGCGTCAAGGACGTCGAGGCGATCGTGATCACCCACGGCCACGAGGACCACCTGGGCTGCCTGCCATGGCTGTTGCGAGAGCTCGGGGAGACGAGCATCCCGGTCACCTACAGCGGCCAGCTCACGGTCGCGATGGCCCGCTCGAAGCTCGACGAGCACAAGCTGAGGCAGGCGCGGCTCGACGTGCTCCCGACCGGCGACGTCGTCGACGCGGGCCCCTTCCAGATCGAGATGATCCACCTCACGCATTCGATCCCCGACGCCTGCGGCGTGGCGCTCACGACCGCGCTCGGGACGGTGCTCTTCACCGGCGACTACAAGTTCGACCAGACACCGGTTGACGGCAAGCCGGCCGACGTCTCGCGGCTGGCGGAGCTGGGGCGCGAGGGCCTGCTGATGCTCTGCGGCGACTCGACGAACGCCGACCGGCCCGGGTTCTCGAACTCCGAATCGCTCGTGGGGCCGAACCTCGAGCGCGTGTTCCACCACTGTCAGGGCCGCATCGTCGTCACGTCATTCGCCTCGAACATCCACCGCGTGCAGCAGGTCGTCGACGCCGCCGCTCAGCTCGACCGCAAGGTCGCGCTGGTCGGGCGCTCGATGCGCAAGAACGTCAACATCGGCCGCACGCTAGGCCACCTGAACATCCCCGAGGGGATCCTGATCGGGCTGCGCGAGGTCGACCAGTTCCCGCCGGAGAGGATCGTGATCGTCTCGACCGGGTCGCAGGGGGAGCCGCTGTCGGCGCTGCGGCGGATGGCGTACAGGGACCATCCGCAGGTGGAGTTGCGCGCGGGCGACACGGTGGTCTTCTCGGCCACGCCGATCCCGGGCAACGAGCGCGCGGTCAACGACACGATCGACCGGCTCTACCACGTCGGCGCGGACGTCGTGACCACGCAGGACGCGCCGATCCACGCCTCAGGGCACGGCTACCAGGAGGAGCTGAAGCTGATGCTCAACCTGACCCAGCCGCGCTACGTGATGCCGGTGCACGGCGACTACAAGCGGATGATGCTCCACGGCCGCCTGGCGGAGGCGGTCGGCATCGACCCCGGCAACATCTTCCGCACCGAGAACGGCCAGCCGGTGGAGATCGACGAGAAGGGCGCGCGCTTCGCTGACAGCGTCCAGAGCGGGATGATCTTCGTCGACGGCGTCGACATCGGCGACGTCACCGACGTCGCGCTGCGCGACCGCAGGATGCTCTCCGCCGACGGCATCTTCATCGTCGTCGCCACCGTCAGCGAGCAGGACGGCAGCTCGGTCGTGCGCCCCGAGGTGCTCGCCCGCGGCGTGCCCTTCCTCGACGGCAACTCGGAGTTCGTCGAGGAGCTGCGCGAGGCGGTGGAGGACTCGCTCGACCGCGCGGCGGAGCAGCACATCACGGAGATCACCGTCCTGGAGTCGATGCTCCACGACGACCTCGCCGGCTTCATCTACGGCCGGCTCAAGCGCCGTCCGATGGTGCTGCCGGTCGTGGTCGAGGTCTGAGGTTAGTCGCCTCGTCCCAGCGGTCGCCGCGCGTCGAGGGAATCGCGCGGAAGGCCGCGCCGATCGCCACGAGCATGACCACGCCGATGCCCGAGACCGCGAACGCGGTCGGAGGGGAGGCGATCGTCGTGATGATGCCCCCGAGCAGGAAGCCGACGCCCGTCGTCGCCGACGTGAGCGACTCGAGCAGGCCCGTGATCCGCGCCTGGAGATGGTCCGGCGTCGACTCCTGGAGCGCGGTCATGACCGACACCCACTGCACGCCGTTGCCGAGGCCGCCGACCACCGAGAACGCGCATGCCATCCACAGCTCACGCGAGACGGCCATGCCGAGGTACGCCGCGCCGATCGCCAGACTGGACAGAAGTATGAGTGCGCTGACGGGGCGCCGGCGGACCCTCAGGAAGAGCAGGCTCCCGAGCACGATGCCGGCTCCCCACGCAGAGAGCAGCACGCCGTATCCGATCTCGTCGGTCTCCAGCGTCTCGGCCGCGTAGACGATCTCGATCGGCACGATCAGGGTGAAGAAGATGACCGCCAGCGACTCGCCGCCGATCAGGAAGCGGGCGGTGCGATTCGTGCGCGCGTAGCGCAAGCCCTCGGTCACGCGCTTCACGAACGACTCCCGCTCGGCGCTCGTGTCCGGGAAGGCGCGGCACGTCGCGAGGACGACTGCGATGACGGCGAAGCTCGCCGCGTCGACGCTCAGCGCCGCCGAGACGCCGAACGTGTCGACGAGCAGTCCGCCGAGCGCGGCGCCGCCGACGCTCGCCGCGGCGAAGCCGATGTTGAGCAGCGCGTTTCCCTCTCTCAGCAGGCCTTTTGGCTGCAGCACGGCGTTCACCGCTCCGCGCGAGATGCCTCGCGCGGTCAGCATCAAGGCGCCGTCGAGGAGCGCGAGCAGCAGCACCGGGACGAGCGAGAAGGACTGCGCGAGCAGCGCGAGCGCCGCGAAGACGAGCGCCTCGCACAGGTAGATCGCGGGGAGGACCCGCCGGAGCTTGAGCTGATCGACATGGGCCGTGAGCACCGGCGCGATGAACGCGGGGAGGAACTGCGCGGCGATGAAGAGCGCGGTCGTCGCGAGCGGATCCTGGGTCTCGCCGTAGACGAGCAGAGCGAGCGCGACGAGCCCGACGTAGTCGCCGATCGAGTTCGTCGTGTACGAGAGGAGCAGCCGGCCGAAGGCCGGCACGCGAAGGGGTTCCAGATTTCCCCGGATGGGCGCGGAGAGTATCGATCGTGATCCCGGATACCGCTCCCTGCACGTGCAGCTTCCGGAGAGCTAAAGGTCGGCGGGCCCACTGCCGATTACGGGGGCGGTGACGCGAAACGAGCGTGTTCTTGTCGTTGGTCAGGCCTGCTCCTCGGCGGATCAGTAACCGCCGGAGCGCTTCTGTCCGACCGCGAGGACTGGCAGCCCGACTTGTTCGCGCTGCTCTTGGTCGTTGCGGTCGTCAACGGGGCGTTCGAGCTGGAGACGAAGCGCTTCAAGGTCTCGGCCGAGTTTCTCTCGCTCGTGCTCGCGATGACGCTGCTCGGCCCCGCGCCGGCGGTCTGCCTCGGCGTCCTGGCGATGAGCTTGAGCTCGCTCACGCGGCGCTCGCCCTGGCAGTCGTGGCTCGCGAACGTGTCGAACTACGCCTTCTTCCCGCTCGTCGGCGCTGTCGCGTTCGAGCTGATCGGTGGACCGGCGCTGCTCAAGACCGGCCCGGCGGCATTCTTCCTGCTCGTGTTCGCGGTCTTCATGGTCACGAACGCGCTGAACTTCCTGATCCTGGCCGTGGACTTCAAGGTCTTCGAAGGCTGGTCGATCAGGGCCAGCGTGCGCGAGATCTACGTGCCGGTCCTGCCCGTCGAGTTCGCCACGGGCCTGCTGACCGCCGGCGTCGCCTTCGCGTACCAGGGACACAACCTCGCGGTGATCGGCCTGATCGCCGTCATCGGCCTGGTCTTCCAGTACCTCCTCCGGACGGCACTGAACTCGATCACCCACAAGGAGCAGCTCGAGGGCCGTAGCCGCGAGCTGGCCTCGCTCCAGGTGGGGCTGCTCGGCACGGTCCTGCAGACGCTCTCGCTGCGCGACAAGATGACGGCGCGCCACTCCGCGGCCGTCGCCCGGTACTCACGGGAGATCGCCCGCGAGCTGGGGCTCTCGGAGCGGGAGCAGGACATCGTGCACACCGCCGCGCTGCTGCACGACATCGGCAAGTTCATCTTCCCGGACTCGATCCTCTTCGCCGACAAGAAGCTCAGCCCGGAGGATTTCAAGATCATCCACCGGCACCCGGAGCAGGGGGCTCGGCTCGTCGCCCGCATCGACGGTTACGGACCGGTCGCGGAGATCATCCTCGCGCATCACGAGCGCATCGACGGCAACGGCTATCCGAGCGGTCTCGTCGGCGAGCAGATCCCGCTCGCGGCGCGGATCATCTCCGTGGCCGACACCTACGACGTGATGACGTCGCGCGACTCCTACCGCGATCCCGTGACCTCCCGCGAGGCTGTCGAGGAGCTTCGCAACGTGGCTGACGCGCAGCTCGACACGCGCGTCGTCGAGACCTTCATCAGCCTGCTCGAACAACGCTCCGTCACTTTCCGGCACGCCGACGACGCGGACTTCGAGCGCGAGCTCAACCTCGAGCGCCGCGTTCGCGACTACGCGGCTCCCCGCGCGCTGGCTGCGTAACTGGACGGGTGTCCGATTCAGGACACCTGTAGCGGGTCCGATACAGCCAGTGGTTAACGACAACGGGCGCCCTAGGCGCCCGTCATAAATGTCGCTACCTGCTGTGTGGAAGATCTACTTGTGCCAGCCCATGTCTCCGTCCCCTTCCCTCTGCCTTGGTGCTCCAACACCTCGGCGGAGATCTCGCTTCGTCAGGCTTACGAGCAGGAAGGTAAGGGAGGTGACGGGTGTTCTCAGTCGGACATCCGTCCAGGTTGGTGGCCACTTCTCTCAAGGAGTTGGGCCTTCCGCCGATATGACGACTTCCGTCGCGGCGTCACACCGGTGTGCGGTGTCTGGGCTGAAGCCGTCTCCGCCTAGTGGCGCCGCTTTCCGGCCTATCGCCGGAGGCGGTTCCCGGGCGATGTCATGCATCGCGAGCGGCCCGAAGCGGTCAAGCGTGAACTGGACGGATGGACTAGTCCGGCACGGGGCGTCCATGCGCGTGGCGCGTCGCTATGCTCCCGCGATCTCGGCGTGGAGGGACGCCGTATCTTCGAGGGGGTTTCATGAATCGTCGTTTCGTCGTGTCCGCGGCCGTGGCAGCCGTTGGCGCTTTGCTGGTGGGGACCGGTAGCGCCGGCGCTCACCCATCGACGTTCGCAGGGGACAGCTGGATCAACTCCGGCCTCGGCATGCACTGGAACTCGCATGGCGCGGCGGGCAGCGTAGCCGGGCCGCGCAACGGTGCCGGCGCGCAGAGGAAGGGCTCGACCTGGTCGGCAGCTTCGACCTTGCCGGCAAGCTGGCGGCGACGGGCGCGTCGCCGACGTCTCCGCCAAGGGCGACTACGCCTATCTGACGATGTTCTACGAGCCGACCTGCGGCCGCGGCGGCGTGCAGATCGTCGACATCTCGGACCCGGCGAGACACCAAGGCCGTCGGCTACATCCCGAGCCACGTCGATACCTTCTCGGGCGAGGGCTCGCAGGTCGTCTCGCTCAACACGCCGTCCTTCAAGGGCGACCTGCTCGTCTACCAGAACGAGTGGTGCCCGGGGACGACGAACGGCGTCGGCGGCATCACGCTCGTCGACGTCACCAACCCGCGCCAGCCCAAGAAGCTCGTCGAGGGCGCCGGCGACTTCACGCTGAAGGACGCGCGGCACAGAGCCACGGCGGGCCGCAGACGAAGGCCAACCAGACGCACTCGGCGTTCGCCTGGGAACAGCGCGACGCAGTCAAAGACCGGCAGGGTCTACGTCGTGCTCGTCGACGACCTCGAAGAGCTCGACGTCGACATCCTCGACATCACCAACCCGAGCAAGCCGACGATGGTCTCCGAGACCAACCTCGACCAGTTCGCACAGCTCGAGGAGACGCGCCCGCACGGCGACTCGGTCTTCAGCCACGACATGGTCGTCAAGCGCATCGATGGGCGCGACATCATGCTGATGTCCTACTGGGACGGCGGCTACGTGACGCTCGACGTCACCAACCCCGGCCGCCCCGAAGCCGCTGTCGGATACCGACTTCAAGCGCCGCCGACCCGGCCCGGCTGCCGTACGGGCAGACGATCACCCCGGAGGGCAACGCCCACCAGGCGGAGTTCACGCCCGACAACAAGTTCTTCTTCGCGACCGACGAGGACTTCAACCCGTACCGCGTCCAGGCGCACGTTCCGCGGCGGGCCCGCCGGCGGAACCGGCGTTCACGGCCATCCAGGGCTCCGACACGAAGGCGATCAACAAGGACAACGCCGCTCAGCGGCGACACGCGGTTCCTGGCCTCGCCTGCGACCCGGCGCGGTCCCCCCGGCGGCAGGCGTCGCCGATCGCGGTCGTCGAGCGTGGCGTGTGCGACTTCCAGGTCAAGCTCGACAACATCGTCGCCGCCGGCTACAAGGGCCTGATCGTGTTCAACCGCACCGGCGAGGACGGCTGCGAGACGCTCGTCAGCATGCTCGCCGCGTCGGCTACGACGCCGGCGATCTTCGTCTCGCGCACAGGACGGATTCCGCCTGCTCGGCGTCGAGCCCGCCGCGCCGGCGCTACACGTGCGAGACCGACCTCGACGGCACCGGCACCGCGACCCCGCCCGGGCCCGTCTGTGCCGGTGGACATCTCAGCCGTCTTCGACGGCTGGGGCTACACCCACATGTACGAGACGAACCTCACGCCAGGACGCGAAGATGGAGGAGCGTCGACTTCTACGCCCCGCCGGAGGGCCAGGACCCGATGTTCGCCGAGAACTTCGGCGACATGACCGTGCACGAGGTCGCGACCGATCCCGACGACGCGAAGCTCGTCTACGTCTCCCACTACGCGCTCGGGATGCGCGTGCTGAGCTACGCCGACCGGGCAGACTCGAGGAGGTCGGCGCGTTCGTCGAGGCGGGCGGCTCGAACTACTGGGGCGTCGAGGTCCACAAGCTCGGCGGCCAGCAGTACATCCTCGGATCCGACCGCGACCGCGGGCTTCGGATCTTCCAGTTCGGCGACTGACGCGTCTCCGTCCTGGCGCGCGGTTCCGCGGGGCCGGCCGAAAGGCCGGCCCCGCGTCGTTTCAGCCGCCGCGTGCCGGGAAGCGCACGACGAAGCGCGCGCCGCGGCCGTCCAGCGGCTCCTCGAGCTCCACCGTGCCCGCGTGCGAATCCGCGACGGCACGAACGATCGCGAGGCCGAGCCCACCCGAGCCGCTGCGGTCGCCTGCGCCGCGGAAGAAGCGCTCGAACACCTTGTCGCGCAGGTCGCGCGGGATCCCCGGCCCGTCGTCCTCGACCGACAGCACGATCTCGCCGTTGCGCCGCTCGACCGTGGCCTCGACCGCGGTGCCGGGGTTGGTGTGGCGCAGCGCGTTCTCGAGCAGGTTCAGCGTGAGCCGGTGCAGCTCGTCGCGCGTGCCGTCCATCTCGGCGCCGGGCGGTGCGCTGACGCTGATCTGATGCTCTCCTGCCACCGGCTCGAGCTCGCCGGCCGCCTCGGTGACGACCTCGGAGAGGTCGAGCGGCACGTGCCCCGTGATGTGGCCGGCGTCGGCGCGCGCGAGCAGCAGCAGGTCGGCGACGAGCCTGCGCATCCGCCGCGAGGACCGCAGGGCCGAGGCGGCGGCCTCGCGTGACTCGCCCTCGAGCTCCAGCTCGAGCAGCTCGAGGTTGGCGAGCACGGAGGTCAGCGGGGTGCGCAGCTCGTGCGAGGCATCGGCGACGAACTGGCGCTGGCGCGCGAGCGTCGCCTCGGTCTCGTCGCGCGCCTCGTCGAGCGAGCGCAGCATCCCCTCGAGCGTCAGCGCCAGCTCGGAGACCTCGTCGTGGGACTCGGGATGCGGGATCCGCTGCGATGGGTCGCGCGTCCGCGCGATCGCGCTCGCCGCGTCGGTCAGTCGCGTGATCGGCGCCATCGCGCGCGTCGCGGTCGCCAGGCCGGCGAGCAGCGCCAGCGCGGCGCCGCCGAGCACGCCCAGCCCGAGAAAGACGCGCACGCGGTTGGCCGTCGCCTCGACGTCGGAGAGCTTGCGCGCGTACTGCACGTAGAAGACGCCGCCGCGCAACTCGATCGGCCGCGACTCGATCCGATAGCCGGCGTAGTCCTGCCGGTCCTCCCGCGGGCCCAGCAGGTAGGGCGCGTCCTCGGTCTGCTTCAGCACCTCGCCGTCGGCCGTCACGAGCCGGATCACCGCGCTCTTCTGGCTCGCGGCGTAGGTGTCGAGGTCCGGGCTGCCCTTCGCGAGTCGCGAGAAGTCGTAGCGGATGAAGGTCTCGCCCTCGAGCACCACGCGCGGCCGCACCTTGGCCTGCAGGTCGGTCGCCGCGTCGGCGACCTGGCGGTTGAAGTCCGAGTTGATCTGGCGCGTCGTGAGCACGCCGACGATCGCCGCGAAGCCGAGCAGGATCACGAGCGTGAGGAGCGCGGAGCCGCTGGCGAGCCGCCAGCGGATCGGCAGCCGCCTATACGCGGAGGACGTAGCCTGCGCCGCGGACCGTATGAAGGAGCCTGGGCTCGCCACCGGCTTCCAGCTTCCTCCGCAGGTTGGATACGAACACCTCGATCGTGTTGGTGATCGAGAACGGGTCATAGCCCCAGACCTCGTCGAGCAGCTTCTGGCGCGAGATCACCAGGCGCTCGTTGCGCATGAGGTACTCGAGCAGCTCGAACTCGCGCTGGGTCAGCTCGATCGAGCGCTCGTCCCGGTGCACCTCGTGCGTGTCGGGGTTCAGGGTGAGGTCGCCGACGCGCAGCGGGGCCATGCCGCGCGGCGGGCGCCGGCGCAACAGCGCCCGCATCCGCGCGAGCAGCTCCTGGCGCTCGAACGGCTTGACGAGGTAGTCGTCGGCGCCGACGTCGAGCCCCTCGACGCGGGCGTCGAGCGCGTCGCGGGCGGTCAGCATCAGGATCGGGGTGTCGTTCGAGTCCTTGCGCAGCCGGCGGGCGACGTCGATGCCGTCCATCCGCGGCAGCCCGAGGTCGAGCACGAGGATGTCGGGCAGGAACGCATGCACCTCGTCGAGCGCGGCGATCCCGTCGCCGGCGAGCTTGACCTCGTAGCCCTCGAGCCGCAGCGCGCGCTGCAGCACCTGGGCGATCTCCTTGTCGTCCTCGACCACGAGCACGCGGACGGGTCGGTCGGATGCCTCCATTGCAGGGAAAGAGTACGGCGGCAGCCTTAGCGGGGTCTAACCGGGCAGGAGCGCGCCCGGGCGCGTCGAAGAGGCTCGGGCAAGCATGCCTCCGACCGCACGCCGCAAGCCGCGCGCCCGTCGCCCCGCGCCGCAACCGGCGTGGCGCGGGCGCGTGCCCGTGCTCGAGCAGCGCCACTGGGACCTGATCGGGCTCGCGCTCGTCGCCTTCGCGATCTTCCTTGCGTTCCTCGTCTACCTCGACTGGGACGGGGGAGAGGCCGGCGGCTGGCTGGTCGACGGCTGCGCCGGCTCGCCGGCGCGATGTACTACCTCGTGCCCGTCGCGCTGCTCGGCGCCGGCGCCGTGCTGGTGATGCGGCCGGTGCTGCCGACCGTGCGCCCGTTCAGGACCGCGGCCGCGTGCCTGTTCGCCGCGGGCTGCCTCGGCCTCGCCGCCGGGACGCTCGGCCTCGGCGGCGGCGCGACCGCGCGCCGACAACGGCGGGCTGGCGGGCGAGGGCCTCTACGAGCTCACGTCCACCCTGCTCGGCGACGTCGGCGCGCACATCGTCGCCGTCTTCCTGTTCGTCGCCGGGGTGCTGCTGCTGACCGGCGCGAGCGTCGCCGGCGTGCTCAAGGCCACCGGCGACTCGGTCACGACGACCGGCCGCAAGCTCCGCGAGGGCGCCGAGCCCGTGCGCACGGCGGTCGCGCGGCGGCGCTCCGCCGCGCGACGAGCTCGCCGAGCTGGAGACGGCGGAGTTCGCCGCGGTCAAGCGGGACTTCTGGTCGGGCGCCGACCGCTTCCCGGACCTCTACGACGAGGAGAGCAGACGGGGCTGACCCCGAGACCGCGGCGCACGACCCGGCGCCCGAGACCGAGGGCTGCCCCGCGGCCGCGGGCCCCGACCAACCATCACCCGTCGACCAGCCGAGCCGCGCCTGGCCGAGGATCCCGAGACCGACGAGCCCGGCGTCATGCGCGGCGCGCGCGACGTCGCGCCGCGGACCTCACGCCCCAGGGCCGCCTGCGCGCGCTCCGTCACCGACTCGCCCGAGTTCGTCTGGACGCGTCCCCGACGCGCGCTTCCTCACCCGCTCGACCGCCGAGGCCAACCGGCCCGACACGGCGGGGCAGGAGAAGGTCGCCGCCCAGCTCATCGAGGCGCTCGGCCACTTCGGCGTCGAGGCGCGCGTGATCGGCATGGTCGCCGGGCCGCACATCACCCGCTACGAGCTGCGCCTGGCGCCGGGCATCAAGGTCGGCAAGGTCGCCCAGCTCAAGGACGACCTCGCCTACGCGCTGGCCGCCTCGGACATCCGCATCCTCGCCCCGATCCCGGGCAAGCAGGCGGTCGGCGTCGAGGTGCCGAACGTGCGCCGCCGGATCGTGCACCTCGGCGACGTGATGCAGGCGCCGCCCGAGGGCTGGTCGCCGCTCACCGTCTGGCTCGGCAAGGACGTCGCCGGGCGCGCGATCGGCGCCGACCTCGCCAAGATGCCGCACCTGCTCGTGGCCGGCACCACCGGCGCGGGCAAGTCCGGCTGCGTGAACGCGATGCTCGCCTCGATCCTGCTGCGCGCCACGCCGCACGAGGTGCGCCTCGTGCTCGTCGACCCCAAGCAGGTCGAGCTCAACCACTACGACTCGATCCCGCACCTGCTCACGCCCGTCATCACGTCGCCGAAGCAGGCGGCGACCGCGCTGCAGAACCTCGTGCGCGAGATGGAGCAGCGCTACTCCTACATGGCGCTCGCGCGCACGCGCAACCTGATCGAGATGAACAAGGTGCGCGAGCGCCGCGGCGAGCAGGCGCTGCCCTACGTGCTCTGCGTGATCGACGAGCTGGCCGACCTGATGATGGTCGCGCCCGCCGACGTCGAGGACTCGATCATCCGGCTCGCGCAGAAGGCGCGCGCGGTCGGCATCCACCTCGTGCTCGCGACCCAGAGCCCGCGCGTCGACGTGATCACCGGCATGATCAAGGCGAACGTCCCGAGCCGGATCGCGTTCTCGGTCTCCTCGCAGACCGACTCGCGCGTGATCCTCGACCAGAACGGCGCCGAGACGCTGCTCGGGCAGGGCGACATGCTGTTCTCGCCGGTCGGCTCCTCGCGGCTGCAGCGCATCCAGGGCGCGTACGT
Organism: uncultured Solirubrobacteraceae bacterium; assembly: GCA_963839615.1. Lineage (GTDB taxonomy): Bacteria > Actinomycetota > Thermoleophilia > Solirubrobacterales > Solirubrobacteraceae > DASQMT01. The sequence continues at coordinate 748,820 of CAWIVY010000007.1, read as the reverse complement.
CGACGAGGAGCAGATCGCGACGCTGACCGAGCAGTGGCGCCGCCAGGGCGAGCCCGAGTTCCGCGAGGAGCTGCTCGAGGCGGTCGAGGAGGAGCTCGCCGAGCGGCGACGCCGAGGACGGCTTCGACCCCGACGAGGACCCGCTGCTCGAGCGACGCGATCCGGCTCGTCGCCGAGATGCAGACCGCCTCGACGTCGATGCTCCAGCGCCGCCTGCGGCTCGGCTACACGCGCGCCGGGCGGCTGATCGACATGCTCGAGCGGCGCGGCGTGATCTCCGGCTACGAGGGCTCGAAGCCCCGCCAGGTGCTCGATCTCCGAGGCCGACGTGCCGCGCGTGCTCGCGGGGCTCGAGGAGCGCGGCGCGACGCGTGCCGGTACCGGACGACGAGGACGGTGACGTAGCCTAGGGGCCGCATGCCGGAGATCGGGGACCAGCTGCGCGAGACGCGCATGCGCAACCGGATCGACATCACCGAGGTGGAAGCGGCGACGAAGATCCGGGCGAAGTACCTGCGCGCGCTCGAGAACGAGGAGTGGGACCTGCTTCCGGGGCAGACGTTCGTGAAGACGTTCCTGCGCACCTACGCGGAGTACCTGGGGCTCGACGCGCGCAACCTCGTCGAGGAGTACCGCTCGCGCTACGAGCGCCCGGCCCAGCAGGAGCTGACCCCGTTCGGCGGCAGCCTCGGCGGCCGCCGGGTGCGGCCGCGCAGGACCGTGCTCGCGCCGTGGATGGCCGTGCTCGTCGGCATCGTCGCGCTGATCGCGGCGCTGTTCCTGCTCGGCACCTGGGGCGGCGACCCCGACGAGCAGGAGGCCAAGCGTCCCGTCGCGACGCCGGAGCCGACCGCCGTGCCGGAGGAGGAAGGGGACAAGGAGCGCAAGCGCAAGCGCGCCCGTGCGCGAAGACCCGGCTGCTGATCGGGCCGACAGGGCCGGTCAGCGTGTGCCTGGAGGACGCCGCCGGGAAAGCCCTGATCCGCAACGTGACCCTCGACTGCGGGCCAGGACAGCGACACGTTCCGGACCACGAAGCGGCTGCGCGTCTCCTTCGGCACCGGCGAGGCCGTGATGCGCGTCGACGGCAAGTCGTTCCCGGTGGCCGACGACGCGCCCGTCGGCTACGAGATCAGGCCCGGCCGCAAGCCGCGGGAGCTCCCGGAGGGCCAGCGCCCCACCTGCAGCGGATGAGCCCGCGCGCGGGGATCGTCGTGACCGGCACCGAGGTGCTGTCCGGCGTGATCGTCGACCGCAACGGCCCGTGGCTTTCCGAGCGGCTGCGCGAGCGGGGCGTCGAGCTCGCGCACGTCATGGTCGTCGCCGACCGCCCGGTCGACATGCGCGCGGCGCTCGACTTCCTGGCGCGCGAGCGGATCGACCTCGTGATCACCTCGGGCGGGCTCGGACCGACCGCCGACGACCTGACCGCCGCGGTGGTCGGCTCGTTCGCCGGCCGCGAGATGGTGCTCGACGAGGCGCTCGAGGAGCGGATCCTGGCGATCCTGCAGCGCAACCGCGCGCGCTGGCGCTCCTACAGCGAGGAGGCGATGCGGGCGGGCAACCGCAAGCAGGCGATCGTGCCGGAGGGCGCGATCGTGCTCGAGCCGGTCGGGACGGCGCCCGGGCTGATCGTCCCGAGCTCGGGCCGCTGGTCGTCGTGCTGCCGGGCCCGCCCGGCGAGCTGCGGCCGATGTGGGAGACGGCAACACAGACGGAGCCGCTGCGCGGGCTGCTCGCGCAAGCGGGCGCGCTCGAGCAGCGGATGCTGCGGCTGTTCGGCGTGCCCGAGTCCGAGATCGCCCTGAGCCTGCTCGCGATCGAGCGCGAGGGCGTCCGCTCGACCAGCTGGAGATCACGACCTGCCTGCGCCGCGGCGAGATCGAGATCGCGACGATGTTCGCCCCTGACGCCGCGCCCGCGCTACGAGGCGTTCGCGGCGGGAATCCGTGCGCGCCACGGCGACACGCTGTTCTCAGAGGACGGCGCGATCGATCGACGAGCAGGTGGCGGTGCTGCTCGGCGGCCGCACCGTCGCGGTGGCCGAGTCCTGCACCGGCGGGCTGATGGCGGCGCGGCTGACCGACCGCGCGGGCTCGAGCGCGTACGTGCTCGGCGGCGTCGTGGTGTACTCCGACGCCGCCAAGACCGGCTTCGCGGACGTGCCGGCCGAGCTGATCGCGCGGCACGGCGCGGTGTCCCCGGAGGTCGCCGCGGCGCTGGCCGACGGCGCTGCGGCGCGCTTCGGCGCGCAGCTCGGCATCGGGATCACCGGGATCGCGGGGCCCGGCGGCGGCAGCGAGGAGAAGCCGGTCGGCACCGTGTGCCTGAGCGTCGCGCACGCCGGCGCCGCGCGGATCGACCGCACCGTCCTGCTGCCCGGCAACCGCGAGCAGGTGCGCGAGCGGACGACGACGGTCGCTATGCACATGCTGCGCCGGCTGCTGCTCGGCTGTGAGCGAGTCGCCGCCCGGCGCGAGGCTGCGGCTCTTCGTCGCGCTCGATCTGCCCGCCGCGGCCCGTGACGCGCTCGCGCGCTTCCGCGACGCGGCGGCCGACCCCGCCGTCTGGCGGCCGCTGCCCGAGGAGTCGTTCCACGTCACGCTCGCGTTCCTCGGGCACCGCCCGGAGGGCGACGTCGAGCTGGTCGCCGGGGCGCTGCGCGCGCTGGACCCGTGGAAGCCGCCGCGGCTCGCGCTCGGCGATGGGTTGCTGCTGCCCCCGCGGCGGGCGCGGGTGCTCACGGTCGCGCTCGGCGATCCGGAAGGCGTCCTCGTCGCGCTGCAGGCCGCGCGTCGCCGGCGGGCTGGCCGCCGCCGGCGGTCTACGAGCCCGAGTCGCGCCCGTTCCGGCCGCACGTCACCGTCGCGCGGCTGCGGCCCCGCGCCTCCCCGCCGCGCACGCTCGCGGCCGCGCCCGAGCCGCTGTCGTTCGACGCCGGCGCGGTCACGCTCTACCGCTCCCGGCTGGGGCCGCGGGGGAGCGGTCTACGAGCCGCTCTTCGCGCGATCCGGCTGACGCTCTAGAGTCGCTCGAGGATGCGGGCGATCACGACAGCGGCGCTCGCCCTCCTCGCGGCCCTCGCCCTCGGCGCTCCGGCCGAGGCGAAGCTCTCCTGGCGCTCCTGTCCCGAGGCGGAAGGGCCGAAGTGCACGACGATCCGCGTGCCGCTCGACCGCTCCGGCGGCCTGAAGGGTCGCGTCGGGCTGCACGTCGCGCGCGTCGCCTTCGCGCGCAAGCCCGGCTCCCACCTGATGTATCTCTCCGGCGGCCCTGGCGGGGCCGGCGTCTACGAGATGGTCGACGTGATGTTCGAGCTGCCGGAGCTGACGCGGCGCTACACGGTCATCGGCTTCGACCAGCGCGGCACCGGCGCGAGCGGGCTGCTGCGCTGCAAGGAGCTCGAGCGCGACGGCCGGCTGCGCTCCACCGTCGCGGCGGAGCAGTGCGCCCAGCGGCTCGGTCCCGAGCGCGCGTTCTACACGACCCCGGACACCGTCGCGGACATGGAGGCGATCCGGCAGGCGGTGGGCGCCCGCAAGCTGACGCTGTTCGGTATCTCCTACGGCACCGAGCTCGCGCTCGCGTACGCGCGTGCGTATCCGGGGCGCGTCGACCGGCTGATCCTCGACTCCGTCGTGGATCCGGACGAGAACGATCCGTTCGGCCTCGCCGGCTTCCGCGCGATGGGCCCGTCGCTGGCCTCGCTCTGCCCCGACCGCTGCCGCGGTCTCAGCGCCGACCCGGGCGCCGACCTGGGGGCGCTGGTCGCGAAGCTCCGTGCCGCACCGCTGCGCGGCTCCTGGTTCGACGGGCGCGGGCGCCGCCACACGGGCACGGTGCGACCGATCGCGATCGCGGACCTGCTCTACGACGCCGACTACAACCCTGCGCTGCGCGCCGGCTTGCCGATGGCGGTGCGCGCGGCGCTCGACAACGACGATGCGGCGCCGATGCTGCGGCTGCTGGCCGGCTCGATTCCTACTCGCGCCCGTCGGACCCGCGCGACTTCTCGGCCGCCCGCTACGCGGCCGTCTGCGAGGAGACGCCGCTGCCGTGGCCGCGCGGCACGCCGCTGGCCGACCGCCTCGCGGTCGCCCGCGACCGCGCGCTTGCGCTCCCGGGCTCCGCATTCGCCCCGTTCGACGCCGAGGTCGCCTACGCGGACGAGATCGACCTCTGCCTGCGCTGGCCCGATCCCGGCCAGCCGCCGCGCGCGCTCGGCGGCGCCTATCCCACAGTGCCGACGCTGATCCTCCAGGGCCAGGAGGACCTGCGCACGCCGCCCGAGGTCTCCGCGCACGTCGCCACGCTGATCGCCGGCACGCAGCGCGTGACGGTGCCGGGCGTCGGCCACGCGATCGTCGGCGCCGATCCGAGCGGCTGCGGCCGGCGCCGGCTGCTGCGGTTCGTGGCGGGCGACGCGGTGCGCTCGCGATGCCCGCGCGTGCAGACCGACGTGCCCGCGACGGGCGTGCCGCCGGCCTCGTTCGCCGCGCTGGCGCCGGCGGCCGGGCTCTCCGGGCGCGTGGGGAGGACCGTGAGCGCGGTCGACGCGACGCTCGACTTCCTCGACTTCGCCCTCTCTCCCGCGCTGAACGTGAGCGCGTCGGGCGGCGGCCTGCGCGGCGGCAGCTATCACTACGGGCGCCGGCTCTCGCTGCGCGGCGTCGTGGTGGCGCCCGGAGTGCGGATCAGCGGGAGGGAGCGCTCGTCGGGGACGCTGAAGCTGCGCGTGCGCGGGCGCGAGGCGGCGCGCGGGAAGGTCCGCGTGACGCCGGCGCGGGCGGCTGAGCGGCCGGCTCGGCGGCCGGCGGGTCGCCGCACGGCTGGCCAACCGCCCGCCGCAGCCGTTCGGGTTCGCGGCGCAGGCGGCGACGATCTCGCCGCGCTGCCGGCGCTCGACTCCGCTAGCGCGCCACGCCCCGGCACGAGCTTGCTCCCGTCCCGTCACACCCCGGTGTTGTTCCGTGCCGCCGGGCGATGGAGGCTCTCGTTCCGTCCGACCTCCCACCCATCATGCGGAGCCCACGACTTGAGAGCTGCAAAGAGGAGCACTGTCCACATGAGCACGGATCCGGCCGGCAAGGCCCGCGACACCGCCCTGCAGGGCGCGCTCGCGCAGATCGAGCGCCAGTTCGGCAAGGGCACGGTCATGCGCATGGGCGACGAGGGCGCACAGGTCCGCGTCGATGCGATCCCGACCGGCGCGCTCTCGCTCGACCTCGCGCTCGGCATCGGCGGGATGCCGCGCGGCCGGATCGTCGAGGTCTTCGGCCCGGAGTCCTCCGGCAAGACGACGCTCGTCTACCACGTGATCGCCGAGGCGCAGAAGCTCGGCGGGGTCTGCGCGTTCATCGATGCGGAGCACGCGATGGACCCGCTGTACGCGCAGAACCTCGGCGTGAACATCGACGAGCTGCTCGTCTCGCAGCCCGACTACGGCGAGCAGGGGCTCGAGGTCTGCGACATGCTCGTGCGCTCCGGCGCGGTCGACCTGGTGGCGATCGACTCCGTCGCGGCGCTGACGCCGCGTGCCGAGCTCGAGGGCCAGATGGGCGATCAGACCGTCGGCGTCCAGGCGCGGATGATGAGCCAGGCGATGCGCAAGCTCGCAGGCAACCTGAACCGCACCCAGACGCTGTGCCTGTTCGTCAACCAGATCCGCGAGAAGGTCGGGGTCATGTTCGGCTCGCCGGAGACCCAGCCGGGCGGCCGCGCGCTGAAGTTCTACTCGTCCCAGCGCCTGGACATCCGCCGGATCGAGACGCTCAAGGACGGCACCGAGGCGGTCGGCAACCGCGTGCGGGTCAAGGTGGTCAAGAACAAGGTCGCCGCCCCGTTCCGCCAGGCCGAGTTCGACATCGAGTTCGGCAAGGGCATCTCCTCCTCGGGCTGCATCCTGGACCTGGCGATCGAGCACGACGTGGTGACGAAGTCGGGCTCGTTCTTCTCCTACGGCGAGGACCGGCTCGGCCAGGGCCGCAACAACGCCAAGGCGTACCTGGACGAGCACCTCGAGGTCGCCAAGGAGATCGAGGCCAAGATCTACGTCGCGCTCGGCATCGGTCAGGACCTCGTGACCCCGATCGAGCGCTCGGAGCCCGTCGAATCGCTCGAGGCCGTCGAGGCCGCGGCGGCAGCTGCGTGATGTCCGGTCACCTCGCGCCCGTCATGTCCGGCCGCCGCTGGTAGCCCGCGTGGATCTTGCCGGCGCTCGGCACGAGCCCGCGGGTGAGCGGCTCACCGATCCCGTGGCACGTGTCGAGCGTGCGCGGGCGCTGGCCTGGCGCGCGCTCGGTCGCCGCGACCGCACCGAGCTCGAGCTGCGCGGCATCCTGGCCGAGAAGCGCGTCGCGCCGGAAGAGGCCGACGTCGTCCTCGGGGAGCTGCGCGAAGGCGGCTACGTCGACGACGCCGCCTTCGCGCAGCGCTTCGCCGACGACCGCCGGCGGCTGGACGCCTGGGGCGCCGAGCGGATAGGGCGTCGCCTGCGCGGCCTCGGCGTCGCGCCCGAGCACGTGGCCGCGGCGCTCGGTGAGCAGGATCACGAGGGCGAGCTGGAGGCTGCGATCGCGCTGCTGCGGCGGCGCGTCCCGGCCGTTCCGGAGACGGCGCGAGAGCGTGACCGCGCGCTCGGCATGCTCGTCCGCAAGGGCTACGAGCTCGATCTCGCCCACGACGCGCTGCGCCGTTACGCCGGCGCCGACGAGGAGTTCTGAGCCCACCTCGGGCGCGCATGCCTGCTTGCACGCGGTCATTGCGCCGAGCCGCTCGCGGTACTACGATCCACCCAGCGACAGACCGGGCCGTGAAGGCCCTTTGAAACTCCAGCAAAACGACCATTTTCAGCGTAAACCAGCTCCTTCAGCCGTGACGGCGAACCAATCCACCTTCCCCGGGCCTCCAGGCTCGGTCAGACGCTCCGAACGCACCACCCACTAGCCGCCCTCTGACGCGGCGACCACACGGTCGCCTTGATGCTGGCCTGACGCACGCACGTGCTTGGGCACGGCCCGGCCTGCCGCTCTGAGAAATCAAGATGACGAGAGCGGGGCCGCGATCCTCGATCCGGCCCGTCGGGGAGAAGAGAGTCATGGAAATCCTGATCGCCGCGGTCGTTCTGGCCGTCGGCCTCGTGGCCGCAGCATCGCTGCTGACGCGCCGCGCGCCGGGCTTCGCGAACGGGGCCGCGCCGGCGAAGCCGGCGTCCGTGACGGCGCTCGTCGTGCCCCCGAGCGCCGAGTCGCAGACCCCGATCACGACCACCGAGGACGGCAAGAGCGCCGAGCGCCGCGCCGACCTGCTGCGGCTCGAGGAGCGGCTGCGGGCGCGCGAGGAGGCCGTCGAAAGCCGCCTCGCCGAGCTCGGCGATCGCGAGCGGCTGCTCGCGGCCAAGTCCGGCGAGCTCGACACCGCGCGCGAGCATCACGTGCGCGAGCTCGAGCGCGTCGCGGGCATGCCCGCCTCGCAGGCCCGCAATCAGCTGCTCAAGGAGGTCGAGGACCAGATCCGCCACGACCGCGCCCGCATCCTGCGCCAGGTCGAGGAGGAGACCAAGCGCGACGCCGACCGGCGCGTGCGCAACATCCTCTCGGTCGTGATGCAGCGCCTGGCCGCCGGCCACGCCGCGGAGACGACCGTCTCGGTCGTGCAGCTCTCGGCGGACGACATGAAGGGCCGCATCATCGGCCGCGAGGGCCGCAACATCCGCGCCCTCGAGCACCTGACCGGCGTCGACTTCATCATCGACGACACGCCGAACGCCGTGATCCTCTCGGGCTTCGACGGCGTGCGCCGCGAGATCGCCCGCATGACGCTCGAGAAGCTGCTGCAGGACGGCCGCATCCACCCGGCCCGGATCGAGGAGACCTACTACCAGGCGAAGTCCGAGCTCGAGGCGCACATCGCCGAGTGCGGCGAGCAGGCCTGCTTCGACGCCAAGGTCGAGGCGCTGGACGCGGATCTCGTCACGGTGCTCGGCCGGCTGAAGTACCGCACCTCATACGGCCAGAACGTGCTGGCGCACTCGGTCGAGTGCGCCCACCTGGCGGCGATGATGGCGCACGAGCTCGGCGCCTCGCCCAAGACCGCCCGGCGCGCGGCCCTGCTGCACGACATCGGCAAGGCGGTCTCGCACGAGATCGAGGGCCCGCACGCGCTGGTCGGCGGCGACCTCGCGCGCCGTCACGGCGAGTCCGAGGCGGTCGCGCACGCGATGGAGGCGCACCACAACGAGGTCGAGCCCCAGACGGTCGAGGCCGTGATCGTGCAGGCCGCCGACGCGCTCTCGGGCGCGCGCCCCGGTGCCCGCGGCGAGTCCCTGGAGCAGTACGTCAAGCGCCTCCGCGACCTCGAGCACATCGCCACCCGCCACGACGGCGTCGACAAGGTCTACGCGATGCAGGCCGGCCGCGAGATCCGCGTGATGGTGCAGCCGAACGCGCTCGACGACGACGGCGCGGTGCTGCTCTCGCACGAGATCGCGCGCGAGATCGAGAAGGAGCTCGAGTACCCCGGCCAGATCAAGGTGACGGTGATCCGCGAGTCGCGCGCGACGGACTACGCGAAGTAGGTACCCCCTACAGGCGCCAGCGGAGGAAGGCGACGGCGGCGACGTAGGAGACGCCGCCGAGGGCGCCGAGCTGCGTGTAGGGGCTTCCGTCGTCACCGTGGGCGACCGCCCAGAGCCAGGCGACGATGATCGCGGCGATGACGACGATCCCGGCGAACAGTGACGCGCGCGTGTCGATCGCGGCCCAGCGCTCGTCGCGACCGGGACCGCCGATCCCGCGCAGCGTCTCGCTGCGCCCGCCGAAGAAGAACAGCGCCGCGACGGCCGCCATCACGCCGAAGCTGAAGACGCCCTGGCCGGTTTCGTCGCCGATCGCGAACGCCGCGAACATGGCCGCCCCGAGGGCCAGCGAGAACAGCGGCATCCACCAGCGGCTGCGCCAGAATGGCTTGTCACGCGTTGCCGTCTGCATGGAAAACCTCCTCTACGGACTTGTCGAAGAAGCGCGCGAGCGCGATCGCCAGGGGCAGCGAGGGCGTCCAGCGCTCCTTCTCGATCGAATTTATGGTCTGGCGCGACACGTCCATCGCCTCCGCGAGCTCTTGCTGCGAGAGCTGCTGAACGGTGCGGAGTGAGCGGATCTCGTTGCGCATTCGGGTTGTAAAGCGAACTTGACTTTCGTACCGTAACCGGGGACGTGCAGAATGTCAAGGAAACTTGACATGACTGCGCCCACTAACGTGTCTCCCGTGAAGTCGTTCCACGTCACCACCTTCGGGTGCCAGATGAACGAGCACGACTCCGAGCGGATGAAGGGGATGCTCGAGTCGCTCGGCTATCGCGAGGTGCCCGAGCGCGCTGACGCGGAGCTGATCCTCTTCAACACCTGCTCGATCCGCGAGAAGGCCGACGACCGGTTCGTCGCGCACCTGCACGAGGCCAAGGCGCTCAAGCGGCGCGACCCGGAGCGCGTGATCGGCGTCGGCGGCTGCTGGGCGCAGTCGGTCAAGGAGGAGGTCTTCCGGCAGTTCCCGTTCGTCGACGTCGCCTTCGGCCCCGGCCAGGTGCACAAGCTCGCCGAGTTCCTGACGTCGGACTCGCTCAGCGCGCAGGGGTACTTCGAGTTCGAGGGGTTCACCGGCCACCTGCCGCCCAAGCGCGCTCGCGAGGTGCAGGCGTGGATGCAGATCTCGGTCGGCTGCAACTGCAACTGCTCCTACTGCATCGTGCCGTCCACGCGCGGCCGCGAGGTCTCGCGCCCGCTCGCCGAGCTCGTCGACGAGGGTCGCCGGCTCGTCGCCGACGGCGTCACCGAGCTCACGTTGCTGGGCCAGAACGTGAACGCCTACGGCCGCGACCTGCGCCCGGACCGGGCGACGTTCTCGCAGCTGCTGCGCGAGCTCGACGCGCTCGACGGCGTGCGCCGGATCCGCTACACCAGCCCGCATCCGAAGGACATGCGCGAGGACGTGATCCTCGCCCACGCCGAGCTGACCGCGGTCTGCGAGCACATCCACCTGCCGCTCCAGGCCGGCTCGTCGCGCATCCTCAAGGCGATGCGGCGCACTTATACGCGTGAGCGCTACATGGACCGCGTCGCACTGATCCGCGAGCACGTGCCCGACGCTGCGCTGACGACCGACGTCATCGTCGGCTTCCCGGGCGAGACCGAGGCGGACTTCCGCGAGACGCTCGAGGTCGTCGAGGAGGTCGGCTACGACGGCGCGTTCACGTTCATCTTCTCGCCGCGGCGAGGAACGGAGGCGGCCGAGCTCGAGGACGGCGTGAGCCACGAGGAGAAGGTCGAGCGCATGCAGCGCCTCGTCGAGGTCGTCCAGCGGCGCGCCCGCGAGCGCGCACAGCGCTTCGTCGGGCGCACGCTCGAGGTCCTCGTCGAGGGGACGTCGCGCACCGATGCGAGCCGCCTGCGCGGGCGCACGCGCCACAACAAGGTCGTCAACTTCGCCGGCCTCGCCCAGCCGGGCGAGTACGTCGACGTCGAGATCCACAAGGCGAGCAGCCAGACGCTCGTGGGCGAGCAGCTGAGCCTGCTGGTGCCCGCGCGGTAGCCTTCCGTCCGCCCGTCGTGCGAACATATGTTCGTGCGCTGGGACGGACAGACGGTGGAGGCGGATGAGCAGGCCAGGTTGCCCGGCCACGCGGGCACCGCGGTGGTCCGCCGCTTTGACGCGCCCGAGGCGCTCGAGACGCGTTTCTACGAGGTCCGGGCCAAGAGCGCGCTCAACAAGGTGCCGGCGAAATCGCGCGTTCCGTTCGACTGGACCGTGAACCCGTATAGGGGTTGCTCGCATGCCTGCGTTTACTGCATATGGGGAGACACCCCGGTGCTGCTGGCCACGGGCAGAACCCGTGAGATCCGTCATCTGCAGCCTGGAGATCAGGTCTACGGGACGGTGAGCCGCGGCGCGTACCGGCGATACGTGCGGACCGAGGTGATCGACCACTGGATGGTCCGCAAGCCCGCCTATCGCACGTTGCTCGCGGACGGCACGGAGCTGATCACGAGCGGCGATCACCGCTTTCTCACCCGGCGTGGATGGAAGCACGTGACCGGAGCGGAGCACGGATCGCCGCGCCGGCCACACCTGACGCTGAACAGCAAGCTGATGGGGACCGGAGCGTTCGCGGAGCCCCCGAGAGCGACCCAGGACTACAAGCGCGGGTATCTCTGCGGCGTGATTCGGGGGGACGCGCATCTCGGAACACACGTCTACGAACGCCCGAACGGTCGCAGTGACGAGATCCATGCGTTTCGCCTGGCACTGACGGATTTCGACGCACTCGCGCGCGTGCAGAACTACCTCGCGGAAGCGAGAATCGAGACGAACAGCTTCCGCTTCGCGGCCGCCAGCGGCAGTCATCGGGAGATGCACGCGATCCGCACCGGCGCGAGAGGCTCGGTCGCCGCGATCAGAGAGCTCATCGCCTGGCCCGGGAGAACCTCGTTGGACTGGTACAAGGGTTTCCTGGCGGGGATCTTCGACGCCGAGGGCTGCTACAGCCGCGGCATCCTCCGGATCGCGAACGGCGACCCGACGATCATCGACTGGATCACCTTCTCGTGCCGGCGGCTCGGCCTCCCGTTCGTCGTGGAGAAGGTGCGCGAGGGCATGTGGAACGTCCGGATACGCGGCGGGCTCGAGCAGCACCTGCGCTTCTTCCATCTCGCCGACCCCGCGATCACGCGCAAGCGCTCGATCGAAGGCCAGGCGGTGAAGTCGCAGAGCCGGCTCGAGGTCGTGAGCATCGAGCCGCTCGGCATGGAGCTCCCGCTCTACGACATCACCACGGGCACCGGTGACTTCATCGCAAACGGCGTTGTGAGCCACAACTGCTTCGCGCGCCCGACGCACGAGTATCTCGAGCTCGACGCGGGCCGCGACTTCGAGAAGGAGATCGTCGTCAAGGTCAACGTGCCCGAGGTGCTGCGCAAGGAGCTCGCGCGGCCGTCGTGGAAGCGCGAGCACATCGCGATGGGCACGAACACCGATCCGTACCAGTGGGTCGAGGGGCGTTACAAGCTGATGCGCGGGATCTGGGAGGTGCTGCGCGACGCGGCGAATCCGTGTTCGATCCTGACGAAGTCGCCGCTGCTGCTCCGCGACCTCGACCTGATGCGCGAGGTCGCGGCGCGGACGGAGATCAGCGCTTGCCTCTCCGTGCCGACGCTCGACGAGCAGGCGTGGCGGGCGAGCGAGCCCCATACGCCGCACCCGCGGGCGCGGCTGGAGGCCGTGGGAGAGCTCAACCGGGCCGGGATCCCGACGGGCATCCTGATCGCGCCGCTGATCCCGGGCATCAACGACGCGCCCGAGCAGATCGAGCGGATCATCGAGCTCGCGACGGAGGCCGGCGCGGTCTCGATCGGCGGCCAGACGCTCTTCCTGCGCGGCTCGGTGCGCGGCATCTTCTTCGACTGGCTGCGCTCTTACCGGCCCGACCTCGTGCCGCGCTACGAGCGGCTCTACGCGCACGGCGCCTACGTGCCGGACCGCGACAGGCGAGCGATTGAGCGCGCCGCCGGCCTGCACAAGGCGCGCCCGCGGGGCGACCCCGACGCTTCAAGCACCGCGGCGGCGAACACGCGACGGCCGCACCGGCGGTTGCCAGGGAGGAGGTGCGCCAGGAGCGACTCTTCTGAGCCGAGCGGTTCGTGCGGCCCGGTGCGGGGCAATCAGAGACGAGTCATGCCGCGCCTGCGCTCGAAACCACCGATCGTCCACCACTCGGCCGCGCGGGCACGTGCGCTGACGGTGCAGGCGGCGCAGAAGGCCGCGCGGGCGCGGATCGAGCTCGCGATCGTGATCCCGCTGATCGCTCTCGTGCTGCTGGCCAACGAGTATCGCCAGGAGGTGTTCGGGCTCGACCTGCCCGTGCGCATCTTCACGGCGACCGCGCTGCTGATCCTCGGCTGGCGGCTGGCGCGAGACGTCGGCCGGTCGCTCGCCCCGCTGCTGTTCAAGCGCATGGATCCGGCGACGGCCGGGACCGTCGGCTTTCTGATCAGGCTCGCGTTCCTGGTCGCGGCGCTGCTCGCGGCGCTGCGGATCTCGGGCCTGGATCCGCGCACGCTCGCGGTGTCCGGCGCGATCGTGGCGGTGGTCTTCGGCCTCGCGGCGCAGCAGACGCTCGGCAACCTGATCGCGGGCGTGGTGCTGATCTCGGCGCGCCCGTTCAAGGTCGGCGACCGGGTGCGGCTGCAGTCGGGCGGCCTGGCGGGGGAGATCGAGGGCGTCGTGTCGACGCTCGGGCTGCTCTACACGACGTTCGCGCGCGGCGAGGACTCGATCATGGTGCCGAACAACATCGTGCTCGCATCAGCCGTCGTGCCGCTGCGCGAGCCGTCCTCGGTCGACCTGCGCGCGCGGCTGCGCCCGGACGTGATGCCGAGCGAGGTGCAGGCGCTGCTCCAGGAGGGCGTCCGCACGCCGGTGCGCTCCGAGCCGCACATCGGGCTCGAGGAGATCGACTCCGACGAGGTGGTCGTCCGGATCGCCGCCACACCCGCCGCCGAGGCCGACGGGCAGCGCCTGGCGGACGAGATCCTGGCGGCGATCGCGCCGGTGACGCGCGAGGGCTCGACCGAGGAGCGCCAGGCGGCACGGCGCGACGACGACGACGATGACCGCGCCGACACCGGCCCGCGCCCGCTGGCCGACCCGCCCGGGCACATCACGCAGGAGTACGAGTCCTAGGCGGACGTGGCCCGGCGTGATCCGCGTGCTGCGCGCCCCCCGGCTAGAGCGCGCCGAGCACGGCCTCGGCAACGACCGCCACGGCGGCGGCGAAGACGAGCAGCATCCCGAGTGCGGCGACGGCAGCGGTGCCGGCCGCCAGGCGGAGAGCGGTGCGGGTGCGATGCGCGACGGTCGCCGGCATGCGGCGCTCGACCGCAAGCTGGGAGGCGACGCCCAGCAGCCCGCGGCCGTAGGTGACCCGCTCAGCTGTGCGGACGCGCTCGCGCCAGCGCCGCGCCATCGTGCGCGCCTCGCGGCGGCGCATCAGCGCCCAGCGCGGGAGCCTGCGGGCCCGCTGGTCCCAGTAGGCGAGCAGCTCGCGGGCCTCGTCGAGCTCGTCGGCGGCGCCGCGCGGGGCGCGCAGCGTTCCCGCGAGTCGCGCCAGGCCGTCTATCCAGCCGTGCGCGGCCGGCGAAGGTCGATGCTGAGCGCGCGCCGAGGTCATCGTCCACGAAAGCCTAACGCGCGGTCGCGACCGGCTGGCCGCGGCCGCTGACGACGACCGCCGCCATCGTGAGCACGACTCCGATCACGGTCGCGGCCGTCACGGCTTCGCCCGGCGCGGGCGCGACGAGATCGATGACGAGCGCCCCGGCCATCTGCCCGGCCACCATCGCGAGCCCGACGCGCAGGATCCCGAGCGTCTGCACCGCGGTGGCGCCGATCACGACCACGAACGCGCCGAGCAGGCCGCCGATGTACTGGAGCGGATTGGCCGGCATGGCGTCGAGCGACGTCGTCGCGAGCGTCACGATCGCGACCGCGCCGAGCACCGCGAAACCGAGGGTGACGTTGACCAGCGATGCCGCCCACGGCTCGCCCGTGGCACGCGCGAGCTGCCCGTTCGCCGCGGACTGGAGCGACATCAGCAGGCCCGCCCCGAGCGCGAGCGCGAGCAGCAGCAAGTCCGGGTGGCCACGGGCGCCGGCCGCGCCGATCCCGGTCGCGGTGATCGCGAGCAGCACCCCGGCGACGCGCGGGAGCGTGATCGGGCGCCGTCCCGCCGGCCCGAGCCCGGCGGCGTCGACCGGCAGGCTGCCGCCGGTCGACCCGCAGACCAGCGCGACGGTCAGCAGCGCCACGCCGACCTCGGGCGCGGCGACGGCGGAGACCAGCACGAGCGCCGCGCCCCCAAGCCCGCCGAGGAAGTGCCACACGGGTGGCCGGCCGAGCGCCCGCAGCCGCGCTCGCGCCCGCGGCAGCGCGCGCGTGGCGAGCACGACCGCGATCGTCGCGACGAACGCCACGGCGTTGTTGATCGCCGCGGCGATCGTGGGCGAGCCGATGTCCTTCCCGAGTTGCCCGTTGAGGTAGGACTGCAGCGAGATCGCCCCGCCCGCGAGCACGGTGATCGTCACCGCCCGCGCCGGGGTGGCGAGCAGCAGCGTGACGCCGCGCTGGCGCGTCTCGACGCTCATCCGTGCCGCCTCTAGCGCCGCTCGCCGTGTCCTTGTTCCACCGCGCGGGCGATGGACGTGCCGAGCCGCTTGTTCACGTTCGCGGCAAGGACCGGGGCGGCCCCGGCCAGCCGCGCGCCGGCACGCAGCGCCAGCGGCGCGGCGTCGACCTCGGCGCGGTTGCGCTCGATCGCGCGGATGATCGCCGCGCCGACCGCCTCGGGCGGGACGGTGCGGACGCCGGGCGGGAGCGGCGCGCCCGAGTCGGCGAACATGCCGGCGTCACGGACGAACCCGGGCGCGACGCAGGAGACGCCGACGCCGTGGTCCGCCAGATCGAGCCGCAACGAGAGCGAGAAGCCGCGCAGGCCGAACTTCGTCGCCGTGTAGAGCGCCGAGAGCGGGCTCGCGGCCTTGCCCTGGAGCGAGGACACGAAGACGATGTGCCCCAGGCGCCGTGCCGCCATCGGCTCCGCCAGCAGCCGCGCGAGCATCAGCGGGGCGCGCAGGTTCACGGCGAGCACCCGGTCGAACTCCGCGGGGGAGAGCGAGGTGATCTCGCCCGCCTGCGACAGCGCGGCGTTGGCGACGAGCACGTCGACGTGACCCGCGGCGGCGACGAGGCGCTCGGGCCCGTCGGCCTCGGCCAGGTCGACGGGGATCGCGCGGCCGCCGATCTCGGCCGCGAGCGCCTCGAGCTGTTCGACCCGGCGCCCGGTGACGATCACGCTGGCTCCGCGCGCGGCCAAGGCGCGCGCCGCTGCCGCGCCGATGCCGCCGCTCGCGCCCGTGAGCAGGACGCTGCGCCCGCCGAGGTTCATGCGAACACGGCGATCGTCGCCGTGAAGCCGTGCAGGAAGTACTCGCCGCCGACGGGCCCGATCTCGCCTGCGGCGAAGAAGCCGGCGGCCGGCGCGCCGCCCAGCTCGTGATCGAGCGCGGCCGCGTCGTGGTGGGCGTGCCCGAACATCCCCGCGCCGCGCCCGTTGCAGGAGATCAGCAGCGCGCCGGCGGGTGCGCGGCCACCGAGCGCGAGCATCCGCGCCGTCAGCGCTTCGCGCAGGTCGCGATCCGCGCTCGCCGCGTCGCGCGCGTGCAGCCGCACGACCTGGCCGGGCCGCACGTCCGTGCCCACCGCCACCTGGCCCGTGTCGGGATCGGCGCCGACGAGGCCGCGCACGAGGAAGTCGCCCTGGACGTACTCGGGCTTGTTCGGGTCGATGACGATGCCCATCAGCAGCCCGCCCTGGATCAGGCGGAGATCGTCGACGGTCAGCGCCTCGATCGTCTCGCGCAGCTTGTCGAGCGCGGGGCGGCCCGCCAGCTCGCCGATGATCGATCCCTCGCAGGCGGTGATCGTCAGCTCCGGCCCGATCGGGGTGGCGCCCTGGGAGACGCAGGGCAGGATCTCGACGCCGTCGAAGCGGACGCCGACGGCCCCGGACGTCACGACGTCCTCGCCGAACAGGAGCGGCGTCTCGGCGTCCGGCGAGCGGGCCGACGCCAGACCGCCCAGCAGCGGCAGCATCGGCGCGGCGGTCGAGAGCTCGCGCAGGACCGCGTCGGTCGCGAAGGTGAACGGATCGGCCAGCAGCAGCGCGCCCGCGGCGCCGGAAAGTTCCGGTAGCCCGCTGAGCACGCCCTCGCCCGCGCCGAGTGCCTCGACCTCGGCGTGGAAGGGCGTCGCCTCGCCGCCGTCGAGCGCCGCGGCCCAGACCGATACCGCCGTGCCCTGCTCGACCTCGCGCGTCTCGCCGATCACGCCGGCGGCGCCGCAGCCGACGAGCTCCGTGGGCGCGAGCGCCTCGTGGATGCCCTCGAGCGTCGCCTCCGGAGCCGCGAGGTGAGCGCCCGAGGCGAACACGACCGCGAGGTCGCACTGCCGGCCGCCCAGCGCGTCGCGTGCCGCGGAGGCGGCCTCGGTGGCGCCGAAGCGCGCGTCCGCCTCCGTCGAGAGGCCGCTGCCGATGCGAATTCCCATCGCGACTGACCTTACTCGTCGCGCCCGTGCGCCCTGCGATCCTGCCCGGGGTGCCAGCCCTGCCGCTCGTCGCGCTGTTCGGGCCCACGGGGGTGGGCAAGACCGAGGTCGCGGTGGAGCTGGCCGAGTTGCTGCGCGCGGAGGGCGAGGACCCCGTCGCAGTCTCGGCCGACGCGCTGCAGCTCTACGCGGGCCTGGAGATCCTCACCGGTGCGGCGTCGCAGGCGGATCGCGCGCGGCTCGAGCACCGGCTGCTCGGGATCCTGCCGGTCACGGAGCGCGCCACGGCCGGCGACTACGCCCGCCGCGCCCATGCCGAGATCGACAGCCTGATCGCGCAGGGCCGGCGCCCGATCGTCGTCGGCGGGACCGGGCTCTACCTGCGAGCGGCGCTGGCCGAGCTCGACCTGCGACCGCCGCCGGACCCGCAGGCACGCGAGCGCTACGCGAGGCGGCTGGCCGACGAGGGCGTGCGCGCGCTGCACGCCGACCTGCTCGCGCGCAACCCGGCCGCCGCGGCCGCGATCGCGCGCACCGACGCGCAGCGCGTCGTGCGCGCGCTCGAGCTGCTCGACGCGGGTGAGGAGCCGCCCGGCGGCCCGCAGCTGTGGACCGCCGAGACGCGGCACCCGACGCTGCTCGTGGCGCTCGTGATGGAGCGCGAGGCGCTCTACGGCCGGATCGACGCGCGTGTGGAGGCGATGTTCGCCGCCGGCGCCGCCGAGGAGGTGCGGCGCGCCGAGGCGGCCGGCGCTTCGCCGTCGGCGCGCCAGGCGCTCGGCTTCGAGGAGCTGCTGCGCGGCGACGTCGACGGCATGAAGCGGCGCACCCGCCGCTACGCGAAGCGCCAGCTCACCTGGCTGCGCAAGCTGCCGGGCACGCTGACGATCGACGTGAGCGAGCGCGCCGCCGAGTCCGTGGCCGAGGAGGTGCGCGCCGCCCTGCGCGCGGCGCCGCCGGGGCGGGCATGATGCCGCGGATGCGGTTCGAGAAGTGGCAGGCGCTCGGCAACGACTACCTGATCGTGGAGGCGTCCGAGCTCGGCTTCCCGCTCACCGCGGCCGCGGTGAGCCGGTTGTGCGACCGCCACACCGGGCCCGGCGCCGACGGCGTGCTCGAGCTCTCGCCGCCTGACGCGCCGGGCTTCGTCGCGCGCCTGCGCATCTTCAACCCGGACGGATCCGAGGCGGAGCTGTCGGGCAACGGCGCGCGCGAGGCGATCATGTACCTGCGCCGGTCCGGGGCGACCGATCAGGACCGGTTCTCGATCCAGACCGCGGCGGGCGAGATCCGCCCGACGATCCTCGGCCCGACCACGTGCCGGGTCGAGATGGGACGCGCGCGGCTGCAGTCCGAGCACTTCCCCGGCGGGCCCGCCGACGGCGCCGGCGAGGTCGCCGGGCAGCGCTTCCAGCACGTCGCGGTCGGCAATCCGCAGTGCGCGATCCACGTCGCCGGGCTCGAGCAGCTGGCCGCGCTCGACCTGCCCGCGATCGGCCCGGCGATCGAGCACGACCCGCAGTTCCCGAACCGCACGAACGTGTCGTGGTGGTGCGAGACCGGCGAGCACTCGATCCGCGCGCGCATCTTCGAGCGCGGTGCGGGGGAGACCCGATCGTCGGGAACCGGCGCCTGTGGCGCGGCCGTGGCCTTCACGCTGCGCGGCGGCGGCTCGCCCGTGACGGTGCAGCTCGACGGCGGTGAGCTCGAGGTCGACGTCGACGAATCGCTGCGCGTCGACCTCACCGGTTGGGCCGTGCCCGTCTACCGCGGCGAGTTGAGCGAGGAGCTGGTGGCCGAGCTGCGCGGCTAGCCCGCGCCCTCGAGCGCGGCGATCAGGGACTGCGCGTCGTAACCGCCGCTGTGGCGCTCGCCACCGACGAAGAACGCGGGCGTGCCGGCGACGCCGGCCGCGCGCGCGCCGGCGGCGTCAGACCCGACCCGCTCCGCGTGCGTGCCGTCGGCGAGCTCGGCCCGCACGCGCTCGACGTCGAGCCCCAGGCCGGCAGCCGCCGCGAGCACGACGTCGAGCCCGAGCGCTCCGCCGGCGGCGTAGAGCGCGTCGTGCATCGGCCAGAAGGCGCCCTGGGCGGCTGCGGCCTCGCTCGCCTCGGCGGCCAGCTGGGCGTCGGGGTGGATCTCGGTCAGCGGGAAGTGGCGGAACGCGAAGCGCAGCCTTCCGTCGAGCCGCTCGCGCACGCGCCGCAGGATCGGCTGCGCGGCGCTGCAGAACGGGCACTGGAAGTCGCCGTACATGACGAGCTCGAGCGGGGCGTCGGGCGGGCCGTCGACGTGGTCGCGCGGGCCGAGCGGAGGATCGAGACGGTCGGGCATGGCAGCGCTTGATCCTAGAGTTGCCTGCGCCTTGGGCGACATCGAGTTCCTGATCCTGCTGCTCGGAGCCGCCGCGATCCTCGTGCGGCTGGCCGAGTCGATCTCGCTCCCGTACCCGATCGTGCTCGCGGTCGGCGGGCTCGCGATCGGCCTGGTCCCGGGCCTGCCGGATCTCGGGCTCGATCCCGACGTCGTCTTCCTCGTCTTCCTGCCGCCGCTGCTGCACGCCGCCGCCTGGCAGTCCTCGCCGCGCGAACTGGCCTCCGAGGTGCGCCCGCTCGCGCTGCTCTCCGTGGGGCTCGTGCTCGCGACGATGTGCGCCGTTGCCGTGGTCGCGCACGCGATCGTGCCTGGGATGAGCTGGCAGGCGGCGTTCGTGCTCGGCGCGATCGTCGGCCCGACCGACCCGGTGGCTGCGATCGCGACGTTCTCGCGCATCGGAGCGCCGGCGCGCGTGCGGCTGCTCGTCGAGGGCGAGGCGATGATCAACGACGCGACGGCGCTCGTCGCCTACCGCGTGGCGCTCGCCGCCGCGGTCCAGGGCACGTTCTCCGCCGGGGACGCGCTGCTCGACTTCGCCGTCAGCGCGGCCGGCGGCGTCGCGATCGGGCTCGCCGTGGGCTGGCTCGGCAGGCAGGTGATCAGTCGCCAGACCGACGTCGCGCTGAGCATCTTCGTGACGCTGCTGGTCGCCTATGGCAGCTACATCGCCGCCGAGGAGCTCGGCGCGTCGGGCGTGCTCGCGACCGTCGTCGCCGGGGTCTACTCCGGCTGGAACGCGCACTCGTTCATGGACGGCGGCACGCGCCTCTCCGCGATCGCGTTCTGGGGGGTGATGGTGTTCGGGCTCGAAGCGCTGCTGTTCGTGCTGCTCGGGCTGCAGGCGCCTCAGCTCGCGGACGAGCTCGACATCGGTGAGCTTGCCCTGCAGGCGCTCGCGGTCGCCCTCACGGTCGTGGCGGTGCGGATGGCGTGGGCGGCGATACCGGCCGGCGGCCTCGGCGAGAGCGCCCGCGAGCGGGTCGCCGTCGGCTGGGCCGGGATGCGCGGCGCGATCTCGCTCGCCGCGGCGCTCGCGGTGCCGATCGAGGTCGAGGAGCGCCCGGAGATCCTGCTGCTCACCTTCGGCGTGATCGCGGTGACCCTGCTCGGGCAGGGCCTGACCCTCGCGCCGCTGTTGCGGCGGCTGGGGCTGCCGGGCGCGAACCCGTTCTCGCCCGACGAGGCGACGGCCCGGCTCGAGGCGGCGCAGGCGGCGCTCGACCGGCTCGACGAGCTCGAGCAGGAGGGCGCGGCCGCGGAGCCGCTGCGGCGCCTGCGCGAGCTCTACCGCATGCGCTTCGCGATCTGCGTCGCAGCGCTGGGAGGCGACGGCGAGTTGCCCGAGGAGGGGCGCCTGGAGCTGCGCGAGTACGGCGCCATGCGGCGCGAGCTGATCGCGGTCGAGCGCGCCTCGCTGCTGGCGCTGCGCAACGAGGGCCGCGTGCGCCAGGACATCGTGCGCCGGGTCGAGCGCGACCTCGACCTCGACGAGGCGCGCATCCGGCGCTGACCCCTGCCGCGGAGCGCGACGCGCGCCGGGCTAGGTAGGTTCCCGCTCTATGGCCGAGCCGCGGACAGAGGGCGCCTGGGGCTACGGGCTCGCGACGCTGAGCGAGCCCGGCGGTCGCGTGCTCGACAGCTGGTTCCCCGAGCCGCAGCTCGGGACGGATAAGCCCGGCGCGGCCGGCACGCGCATCCTCGAGGGCGACGATGCCCCGGGCGAGCTGGCCGCGGCAATGGGGCGCCGACGAGCGCCGCGGCGTGCGTACCGTCGCACTGCTGACGGTGATCGGGTCGCTGGCCGAGCCGCCCGCGGACGCACACGACGCCTACCTGCGCCTGCACCTGCTCTCGCACCGGCTGGTCCGGCCGCACGAGGCCGACCTGAGCGGGGTGTTCGGCGTGCTCGCGAACGTCGCCTGGACGAACCACGGCCCTGTCGACCCCGCCGCGCTGGGAGCCGTGCGGATGCGCTTCCGCAGCGGCGGCGAGCCACTCGCGGTCACGGCGGTCGACAAGTTCCCGCGCATGACCGACTACGTCGTCCCGGCGGGCGTCCGGATCGCCGACGCCGATCGCGTGCGCCTCGGCGCGCACCTCGCCGAGGGCAC
The DNA here is from genome assembly GCA_963839615.1 of uncultured Solirubrobacteraceae bacterium. GTDB lineage: Bacteria > Actinomycetota > Thermoleophilia > Solirubrobacterales > Solirubrobacteraceae > DASQMT01. The sequence goes on along the minus strand of CAWIVY010000007.1, from coordinate 727,182 downwards.
GACCGTGATGCACGAGGGCTTCGTCAACTACAACGCCGGCACGCTCGGCGCCTCGATGGTCGAGGGGCGCATCTCCGCCGGCGTGGTCGTCGGCGACGGCTCGGACATCGGCGGCGGCGCGTCGATCATGGGCACGCTCTCGGGCGGCGGCACCGCGGTGATCTCGATCGGCGAGCGCTGCCTGCTGGGGGCGAACGCCGGGCTCGGAATCTCGCTCGGCGACGACTGCATCGTCGAGGCCGGGCTCTACCTCACGGGCGGCTCGCGTGTCGCGCTGCCGGACGGCGAGGTCGTCAAGGCCGTCGAGCTGAGTGGAGCCGACGGGCTGCTGTTCCGGCGCAACTCGCAGTCCGGCGCGATCGAGGCGATGCAGCGCAGCGGGCGCTGGAGCGGCCTGAACGCCGCGCTGCACGCCAACCAGTAGTGCGCTTCCGAGCCGGCCGCTCTCACCGCGCGGCCGCGCGCATCTGGGGGAGCAGGGCCCGGAGCAGGCCCCACGCCGAGACGAGCGCCCAGACCGCCTCGAGCAGCACGAAGCCCCACTCCTCTCCGCGCAGCGCATCGTGGGCGAGCACCACCGAGCCCGTCAGGTTGAGCGCGAGATAGGCGCGCGAGTGCGGGTCGACGCGACCGGCCTGGGCGGCGGTGAAGGCGGCGAGGATCAGCAACGCGCCGGCGATCTGGATCATGAGGAGTCTCCTTCGGTTGCCGCGCGTCGTCTTGCCGACCGGGTACGGCGCGCACTCCTCGTCCGGGGACAGCCGCCGGAGCGGGCGTCCGAGGAGAGCATACCCCCGAGGGGTGCCCGGTTACAGCAGCGCGTCGAGGCGCTCGGCGGCGCGCTGCACTCGGCCAGCGTCGGCACGAGCGCCAGCCGCAGGTAGCCGGCGCCCGCGGGCCCGAAGAACGATCCGGGCGCGAGCACGATCCCGTCGGCGAGCAGCCGCTCGGCGAGCGCGTCGGCGCCCGGCCCGGCGTCGAGCCAGAGGAAGAACGTCGCGTCGCCGCCCGCGCTGCGGAGGCCGTGCGCCTCGAGCACGCCGAGCAGCGCGTCGCGCTTGGCGCCGTAGGACGCGCGCACCTGCTCGACGTGCGCCTCGTCGTTCCAGGCCGCGACCGCGGCGAGCTGGATGAACTCCTGTGGCGCGGTGCCGACGTTCGGCCGGTAGCGCTTGAGCAGCGCGATCAGATCCTGGTCGCCCGCCACGAAGCCGGACCGGTATCCGGGCATCGACGAGCGCTTGGAGAGCGTGTTGAAGACCAGCACGCCGCTCAGGTCCGGCAGCTCCAGCGCCGAGGCCGGAGGCTCGTCGCCGAAGTAGATCTCCGAGTAGGCCTCGTCGCTCGCGAGGACGAAGCCGTGCTCGCGCGCGAGCTCCGAAGCGCGCTCGTAGAGCGCGCGCGGCGCCGTCGCCGCGGTCGGGTTGTTCGGGTAGTTGAGCCACAGGATCGCGACGTCGCGCCAGGTGCTCGCGGGGACCGCGTCGAGGTCGGGCAGGAAGCCGCGCTCCTCGCGCAGCGGCAGCTCGAGCGCCTGCTTGCCGGCGAACAGCGCGCCGCGCTCGTAGACCGGGTAGGCGGGCGCGGGGATCGCGACCCCGCCGCCGCCGAGCACCTGCGCGAGGTGGAAGATCGCCTCCTTGGAGCCGAGCGTCGGCAGCACCTGGGTGTCGGGGTCGAGCGCCGCGCCGAAGCGCCGCTGCGCCCAGCCGGCGACCGCGGCGCGCAGCTCCGGCAGCCCGTCGGACTGGGGATAGGTGGACAGCGGGCGCACGGCGGCGGCGAGCGCCTCCCGGATGAAGGCGGGCGTCTGCTCGCGCGGCTCGCCGATGCCGAAGTCGATCAGGTCCGCGCCCGCGGCGAGCAGCCGGCGCTTGGCCTCGGCGAGGCGCACGAACGGGTAGGTCTCCAGGCCGCTGAGCGCCGGGGCGACCTTCACGCCAACCGCTCCAGCACCTCGTACGCGCGCACGAGCGCGGCGATCTCGACGGACTCGTCGCGGCGGTGCGCCTGCGCCGGGTCGCCGGGACCGAAGTTGACCGCCGCCAGGCCGGCGAGTCCGAACTCGGCGACCGGCGTCCAGGCCTGCTTGGGCGCGCGCACGAGCTCGCCCGCGGCGACGAGCGCGTCGACGCGCGCTCCCGTCGCAACGGGCCCCGACGGCGCGTTGGAGTCGATGCGCAGCTCGCCGTGGCCCGCGCACAGCTCGGCCAGGCGCGCCTCCGCCGCGGCGGCGCTGCGGCCGGGCGCGTAGCGGAAGTTGACGTGGCACTCGACCCGGTCGGGGATCACGTTGGCCGCGATCCCGCCGGCGATCGTCGTCACGCTCGCGACCTCGACGAACTCGAGGCCGTCGAAGGTGTGCGGCACCGGCGGCTGCGCGGCGAGCGCGAGCACGCCTGCGGCGGCGCGCTCGATCGCGTTGTCCGCGGTCCACGGCCGCGCCGAGTGGCCCGAGCGCCCGCGGAAGGTCCAGGTCGCGTTGACGTTCCCGAGGCAGCCGGCGTGCAGCTCGCACGCGGTCGGCTCCATCATCACGACGAGCTCGGCCCCCAGCGGCTCGCGCTCGAGCAGCGGCGTCAGCGCCGAGTCCTGCGCCGGCAGCTCCTCGCGACCGAAGAAGAGGTACCGGAACGGCGCGCGAGCGAGCGCCAGCTCGATCATCACCGCCAGCGCGCCCTTCATGTCGCTCGCACCGAGGCCGTGCACGCGGCCGTCCTCGATCCGGCCCGGCCGGTTGCCCTGGGCGGGCACGGTGTCCAGGTGGCCCGCCAGCAGCAGCGGCGAGCCTGGGTCACCGGCGAGCACGCAGGTGTCGCCGAGGTCGCGCGCCGGCACGCCGCCGTCCTGGAGCACGGCGGTGACGTGGGCCGCGAGCAGCTCCTCGTCGCGGGACTCCGACGCGATGTCGACCAGCTCGAGCGTCCGTGCGGCGAGCCGCTCTGCGAGGTCCGGCACGCGCCGCACAATAGCCTCTGACCCGTGCGCTACTGCGGCGTCGACATCTCCGCCAAGCCCGGCAACCAGCAGCTCGTCACGCTGCACGAGCGGCGCGCCCCGGAGGGCGGCGTCGAGCTCGTCGCGACCTTCTACGCCCCGGGGACGGTCGCGCAGCTCGCGCGCACGATCGAGGGCTTCGGCCGCGGGCAGGCGGTCGTCGCCGTCGATGCGCCGTCGGGCCCGCGGCGCGACCTGCTGGTCGCGGGCGCGCCGCTGCGCGCGGAGCTCGGGCTTCCCGACGGCCGCTACGAGCGCATGCGCGTCTGCGACGCGATGCTCTTCCGCCGCGGCCTGCCGCTCTATCCGGTCCCGGCCGCGGGCCAGTCGCCGATGGCCTGGGAGCAGTGGATCGGCGTCGGCTTCGAGCTCTACGCCGCGCTCTCGGAGCTCGGGCTCTACCGGCCGGCGGCGGCCGACGGCAGGATCGAACCGGTCGGCTCGGCCGCCCTGCGGTTCGGGCGGCTGTGCGAGACCTACCCGGACGCGATCTTCTGCGGCCTGCTCGGGCACAGGCCGTCGCCCAAGCGCACGCCCTGGGGGTTGCAGCAGCGGATCGCGGCGCTGCGCGTGAAGGGGATCGAGGACGCCGACGGCGGGCTCTGGCACCGCACGCTCGACGAGCTCGACGCCTGCGCGGCCGCCTACGCCGCCTACGCGCTCGCCGCCGGCCTCGGGATCTGGGTCGGCGAGCCCGAGGAGGGCGTGATCGTGCTGCCCGTCTCCGAGCTCCACGCGCGTTACGAGAAGCTCCCACCGCCGACCCGCGCCGCGCTCGCCTGAGCACGGCGCGACCTACACTGGAGCAAGTGGAGAAGACCCGCTCCGGACGCACGACCCAGTCCCGCTACGCGCCCCCGCCGAGGGAGGGCCGCGCGAAGCAGCGTGCGTACGTCGTCGGCGCGCTGCCGGCGGGCGACCTGTCCGAGCTCAAGGAGCTGCTGCGGACGGCCGGCGTCGCCGTCGCGGGCGAGCTGATCCAGAAGCGCGACCGCCCGCACCCGAACCTCTACCTCGGGCCGGGCAAGGTCGACGAGCTCAAGGCCCTGATCGAGCTCCACGACGCCAACCTCGTCGCCTGCGACGACGAGCTCACACCGCGCCAGGAGCGCAACCTCGAGAAGGAGATCGGGGTGCCGGTGATCGACCGCACCGCCGTGATCCTCGACATCTTCGCCGTCCACGCGCGCTCCGCGGAGGGCAAGCTCCAGGTCGAGCTCGCCCAGCTCGAGTACAACATGGCCCGCATGCGCGGGCTCTGGACGCACCTCGAGCGTCTGGGCGCCGGCCGCGGCGTCGGCGGCATCGGCACCCGCGGCCCGGGCGAGTCGCAGATCGAGACCGACCGCCGCCTCGCGCGCGACCGGATCACCGCCCTGCGCCGCCAGCTCGACCGCCTGCGCGGGACGCGCGCGACCCAGCGCGCCGAGCGCGAGCGCGCGCACCTGCCGACGGTCGCGCTGGCCGGCTACACCAACGCGGGCAAGTCGACGCTGCTCAACGCGCTGACCGGCGCCGACGTCGGCGTGCGCGACCGGCTGTTCCACACGCTCGACCCGACGACCCGGACGCTGCGCATGGAGGGCCGCACCTACCTGATCACCGACACGGTCGGCTTCATCCGCAAGCTCCCGCATCAGCTGGTCGACGCGTTCGGCGCGACGCTGGAGGAGACGAACCGCGCCGACCTGCTGTTGCACGTGGTCGACGCGAGCGCGCCCGAGGAGGAGCTGCTCGCGATGACCCGCGCGGTCGAGGACGTGCTCGACGAGATCGGCACCGGCGAGCAGCCGCGCCTGATGGTGCTCAACAAGGCCGACGTGCTCGACGACGAGCGTCGCCGCGAGCTGGCGTTCCGCCACCCGGACGCCGCGCTCGTCTCCTCGCTCACCCGCGAGGGCCTCGCAGGGCTGGGCGAGCGGATCGCGGCCGAGTTCGAGCGCACGCTGCGCGACGTCGAGCTGCTCGTGCCGTTCTCCGAGGGCGGGACGCTCTCGGAGCTGCACGACCTGGCCGGCGACCTCGAGCGCGAGGACACCGACGAGGGCGTGCGGATCAGCGTGCGCCTGCCGGCGGTCGTGGCGGACCGCTACGGCCGCTATACGGTCAACGCCAACGGCCGCCCCGGCTAACCGCCCCCGTAGACACATGCAGGCCAGTGCGCGCACTCCGCGGCGCGATGGGATGGTGCATCGACCACCCGACCCTCGCCATCCCGGAGACACAAATGAACGACTTCACGACGGGCCGGCCGGCCCGCAGATCGAAGGACAAGCGGATCGCCGCGATCATCGCGTCCGGACTCCTCGCCCTCGTGGCGCTCGGGTTCATCGGCGCCGGCGGCGTATCGCTGTGGGCTGATTCGAAGAAGGACGAGCAGGGCTACATCGCGACCGGCTCCGACCGGTTCAACACCGACACCGCCGCGCTCGCGACGGAGAACCTCGACCTCGATCTCGACGGCGCCGAGTCGCTGGTCGACGAAGGCGTGTACGGCAAGGTGCGCATCAAGGCCGAGTCCAAGGACGGCAAGCAGCTGTTCGTCGGCATCGCCCGCACCAGCGCGGTCAACGACTACCTGCGCGGCAGCGCGCACGACATCATCGACGACGTCGAATACTCGCCCTTCCACGTCGAGTACCGCACCGAGAGCGGCGATGCGTCCCCGGGCGTGCCCGGCGCCAAGCGCTTCTGGGACGCCAGCGTCCAGGGCGCCGGCGAGCAGTCGCTCGTCTGGGACGTCGAGGACGGCGACTGGTCCGTCGTCGTGATGAACGCCGACGGCACGCCCGGCGTCGATGCCGGCGTCAGCGTCGGCGCCAGCGTGAGCTGGCTGGACGAGGTCGGCAAGATCGCGATGACGACCGGCTTCATCCTCCTGATCCTCGCCGGCGGGCTGCTCTACGTCGGCGTCCGCCAGCGTCCTCAGTCGCCGCTCGGCGGCACCGATCAGGCGACCGTCAGCGTCGCGTAACGGTCAGCGCCGGCCGGACGAGCCGAAGCCGGCGGCGCCGCGCGAGGTGGTGGACAGCTCGTCCACCACCTCGAGCTCCGGCGCCCAGTAGGGAACGAGCAGCAGCTGCGCTATCCGGTCTCCGATCTCGACCGTGTAGCGCCGCTCGCTCGTGTTGTGCAGGATCACCTTGATCTCACCGCGGTAGTTCGGGTCGATCAGGCCAGGGGCGTTGAGCAGGGTGAGGCCGTGCTCGATCGCCAGCCCGGAGCGGGGCGTCACCAGTCCGGCGACGCCCTCCGGCAGCGCGATCGCGATGCCCGTCCCGACGAGCCGCCGCCCGTCCTGGGGGATCGAGACCCGCTCGGTCGCGCGCAGGTCGTAGCCGGCGTCGCCGGCGCGCGTGCGCGCCGGGGGGACCGCATCGGCGTGCAGCAGGCGGATCTCGAGCGTGTCGGTGAGCGCGGCGATCATGGCTCCACGCTAGGGGACGACGCGGCGGGAGTCGGTGGGCGAGCGCGGAATCAGCGGACGATTCGCGGTGGGCGGCGGGCTGAGCGTTTACGTCAACGGCGGCATTGAGGGGGAGGGTCCGGGGAGCGTGGCGGAGCGCCGGTCAACGCAGGTCGGCGCGACGATCCGGGCTGTCGACCGGCGTTGACGGCGATATACGCCGTGAACGCAGGGAGCGCGCGGATCGGGCGGGGGCTTCCGACGTTGACGCGGCCCCGCGAAACGCCACCGGCACCCCGACCCGCCTCCCTCGATGCCGCCGTTGACGTAAACGCCGGACCAACGCTCGCCGTCACCGAGCGGCGACCTGCTCGGCCTCAGGCCGAGGAACTCGCCACTCGGCGCGACGCGGGGCGGCAGACCACCGCCGCCGAGGCGCACGTCGCGACCGCCAGCGGGATGTCGGCGTCGGTGATCCCGCTCAGCTCGGGGTGGTCGCGGTCGATCGCGATCGTGCCGGCGTCGTCGAGGCCGAGGCTCGCGCGGCCGTTGCGGGCGAGCTCGCCCCAGAGGTCGCCGTAGCTCGCGAGCAGGGCGTGGCGGGTGCGGCGCTCGCGGCGGGCGAGCGTCTCGAGCTCGCGCGCCTCCTCGAACGGGTCGATGCGCACCTGCGAGTCGGTGCCGATCGCGATCCGCACGCCCGCGTCGCGATAGACGAGCGCCGGGAAGTGGCCGTCGCCGAGGCTGCCCTCGGTCGTGGGACAGGAGACGACGATCGTGTCGCTCTCGGCCAGCCGGCGCACGTCGCCGGGGCCGACGTGGATGCCATGGATCAGGCTGGTGCGCGGCCCGAGGAAGCCGCAGCGATCGAGCAGCTCGACGGGGGAGAGGCCGTGCTCGGCGCGGCATTCCTCCAGCTCCCGCGGTTGCTCGTGCGCGTGCACGTGGCGCACCAGGCCGTGCCGCTCGGAGTAGGACGCGATCGCCGACAGCCAGGTCGCGGGAACCGCGCGGACGCTGTGCGCCGCGACACCGACCTGCACCCAGTCGCGCGCGGCGGCCCATTCGCGCAGCGCGTCGACGCGCTCGAGATAGGCGTCGACGCCCGGGTCGCAGAAGCGCCGCTGTCCCTCGGAGGGCGGCAGGTCGTGGCCGTCCCAGCCCGCACGGTTGTAGGCGGCGGGGAGCAGGACGATCGCCAGGCCGGCCGCGCGCGCGGCCTCGGCGACCGCGATCGCCATCGCGTTCGGCTCCGCGTACGGCGTCCCGTCCGGCTGGTGATGCACGTAGTGGAACTCGCCCACCGCGCCGTAGCCGGCCGCGGCCATCTCGGCGTACACGCGCCCGGCTGCCGCGCGCATCGACTCCGGGTCGTGGCTGCGGGCGAGCGCATACATCGCCTCGCGCCAGGACCAGAAGTCGTCCGCGGCATGGGCCTCGGGAGCGGGCCGCTCGGCCGCGCCGCGCAGGTCGCGCTGGAACGCGTGCGAATGCGCGTTGGCCATCGCGGGCAGCTCGTGCGGCGTCATGCGAGCCGCTCCAGCGCGGCCAGCACCGCGGTCGCGGCGACGGCCGCGTCGTCGAGCTCGACGTGCTCCGCGGGCGAATGGCTCACGCCCGTCGCGTTGCGCACGAACACCATGCCGGCCGGCCGGCGCTGGGCGAGGATGCCGGCGTCGTGACCGGCGAAGCAGACGAGCTCCGGCAGGTCGCCGATCGCCGCCAGCACCGCGGGGTCGAACGTGACGCCCTCGGTGTGCGAGGCGGTCGCGAGCGCGATCTCCACGCCCGACCGGCCGGCCAGCTCGGCCGCCGCGGCCTCGAGGTCCGCGCGCCAGCCCGTCAGCCGCTGCGGATCGGGGGTGCGGCCGTCGATCCAGAGGCGCACCTCCGAGGGGACGGTCGTGAACGCGTTCGGCTCGACGAGCATGCGCGCGGCGGTGATGAGGAAGTCGGGGTCGCCGCCGGCCAGCTCATCGGCCGCGACGATCAGCCGCGCGGCGGCCGCCAGCGCGTCGCGGCGCTCGCCGCGGCGCGTCGTGCCCGCGTGGTCGGCACGGCCCGAGAAGGTCAGCGCGAGACGCATGCGCGAGGCGAGCGAGCGCACCGCGCCGGCGGGGGCGGCAAGTCGCTCGAGGTCCTGCGTCTGGTCGATGTGCAGCTCGACGAAGCCGCGCAGGCGGTCCAGCCACGCGGGCGCGTCGGCGACCCGCTCAGGGTCGGCCCCGGCCGCGCGCATCGCGTCGGCGAGCGCGACGCCGTCGTCGTCGGTGCGCGCGAGCACGTCCGCGACGTCGAGCCGCCCGACCAGCGCGCGCGAGCCGAACGTCGGCGTGTTGAAGCGCGCGCCCTCCTCGTCGGCGAACGCGATCACCGCGACGCCGGGCACGCGCTCGGCGACGGCGAACCCCGCCGCGACGCCCAGCGCGCCGTCGTAGCGGCCGCCGCTGCGGACGCTGTCGAGGTGCGATCCGGTCGCCCACCACGGCCCGGGCACGTCCGGCACCGCCCAGAGCGATCCCGCCGGATCGCGCTCCACCCGCAACCCAGCGGCGCGCGCCTGGTCGCCGAACCACGACTCCGCCGCCGCGAGCTCGGCCGTCCACGCGAGCCGGTCGGTCCCGTCCGGCCCGAGGCCGATCGGCTCGAGGCCCGCGAGCCGGTCCCGCAGCTCGGCGGCCGGGATCACGAGCCCACCCGCCAGGCCTGGTCCGGGCGCAGCCAGGCCAGCTCGCCGGCGGCGAACACGGCGGCGACCGGGTTGTGGCCGAAGCGGTACGGGACGTGCTCGGCGGGGCCGTCGAGGAGCAGCACGTCGGCCCGCTTGCCCTGCTCGAGCGAGCCGAGCTCCCCGGACCAGCCGAGCACCCAGGCTGCGTTGAGCGTGGCCGCGAGCAGCGCCTCGCGCACGCTCCAGCCGTAGCGGCGGACGGCGAGGCCGGCGATCACCGGCAGCGAGGCGATCGGCGATGTGCCGGGGTTGAGGTCGGTCGCCAGCACGCAGATCGCGCCCGCATCGGCCAGCTCGCGCGCCGGCGCCGTGTGCTCGGCGTTCATGAGCTCGGCGCCCGGCAGCAGCACCGCGGCCGTCTCGGACGCGGCGAGCGGCGCGATGTCGTCGGGGTGGATCAGCGAGAGGTGGTCGACCGAGCGCGCGTTCCACTCCAGCGCGACCGGCACCGAGCGCAGCGTCGAGAGCTGCTCGACGTGCGCGCGCAGCGGCCGGCCGGTGTCGCGCGCGATCGCACCCATCCGCGCCAGGTGCTCGTTCCCGAACGCGACGGACTCGACGAAGATGTCGAGCGCGTCGACGTCGCATTCGCGCGCCAGCGCCTCGGCCTCGTCCATCCACGCGTCCGCGGTCGTCCCCGGCGGCACGGCGTGGGCGAACAGGCCGGTCATCCGCATCGGCTGGGCGACGCGCGCCGCCAGCTCGCGGCCCAGCCGGGCGGCCCGCGCCTCGCCCTCGCGCGACAACCCGTAGCCCGTCTTGCCCTCGAACGCGGTCGTCCCGTGCTCGAGCAGCTCGCGCGCGAGCGCCTCGGCCTGCGCCAGCACCTGCTCGTCGGTCGCCTCCGCCAGCGAGCGCGCCGAGCTCGCGATGCCGCCGCCGGCGCGCGCGATCTCCTCGTAGGGCACGCCGGTCACCTTGCGCTCGTACTCCTCCGCGCGCCAGCCGGCGAACGGCAGGTGCGTGTGGCAGTCGACGAATCCCGGCAGCACGGCGCAGCCCGAGGCGTCGACGACGACATCGGCGTCCGCGGCGCCGAAGCCCGCGATCCGGCCGCCGTCGAGCAGCACGTCGCCCGCGTCGAGCGCCAGCTCGGCCGCGCGATCGTGGCGCAGGTACGCCAGGCCGTCCTCGGGCGGGCGCAGCACCTGGGCGGCGCCGCGGATCGAGACCCTCATTGCCGCATGGGGATCCGCACCCCGAGCCGGTCGGCGGCGTCGATCGCCTCCTCGTAGCCGGCGTCGACGTGGCGCGCGATCCCCATGCCGGGGTCGGCGAGCAGCGTGCGCCGGATCCGCTCGCCGGCGAGCTCGGTGCCGTCGGCCACGCTGACCTGCCCGGCATGCAGCGAGAGCCCCATGCCGACGCCGCCGCCGTGATGGAACGAGACCCACGAGGCGCCGGTCGCGGTGTTGACGAGCGCGTTGAGGATCGGCCAGTCCGCGACCGCGTCGGAGCCGTCGCGCATCGCCTCCGTCTCGCGCTGGGGCGAGGCGACCGAGCCCGCGTCGAGGTGGTCGCGCCCGATCACGATCGGGGCGGAGACCTCGCCCGACGCGACCATCTCGTTGAAGCGCAGCCCGGCCAGGTGGCGCTCGCCGTAGCCGAGCCAGCAGATCCGCGCCGGCAGGCCCTGGAAGGCGATCCGCTCGGACGCCAGCTCGATCCAGCGCCGGATGTGGTCCTGGTCGCCGAACAGGTCGAGGATCGCGCGGTCGGTGGCGGCGATGTCGGCCGGGTCGCCCGACAGCGCAACCCAGCGGAACGGGCCCTTGCCCTCGCAGAACAGCGGCCGGATGTAGGCGGGAACGAAGCCGGGGTAGGCGAACGCGTCGTCGTCGCCGTGGTCCTGCGCGACGCCGCGCAGCGCGTTGCCGTAGTCGAACGCCTCCGCCCCCGCGCGCCCGAGCGTGCGGATCGCGTCGACGTGCGTGAGCACGGACTGCCCCACCCGCTCGAGGTAATCGTCGGGGTCGGAGGCGCGCAGCGCGTCTGCCTGCTCGGTCGTCAGGCCGGCGGGCACGTAGCCGTTGAGCGGGTCGTGCGCGCTCGTCTGGTCGGTCACCACGTCGATCGCGGCCCCGCGGCGCACGAGCTCGGGCAGGATCTCGGACGCGTTGCCGAGCAGCCCGATCGAGAGCGCCCGGCCCTCGCGCTGCGCCGTCTCCAGCCGCGCCAGGGCGTCGTCGAGCGAGCCGGCGCGCTCGTCGAGGTAGCGCTCGCGGATGCGCCGCTCGATCCGCTGCAGGTCGACCTCGATGCACAGCGCGCAGCCCTCGTTCATCGTCACCGCGAGCGGTTGCGCCCCGCCCATGCCGCCGAGGCCCGCCGTCACGACGAGCCGCCCGCGCAGCGAGCCGCCGAAGCGCTGGCGCGCGATCGCCGCGAACGTCTCGTAGGTGCCCTGCAGGATGCCCTGGGTGCCGATGTAGATCCACGACCCGGCGGTCATCTGGCCGTACATCATCAGCCCGGCCGCGTCGAGCTCGCGGAAGTGCTCCCAGTTGGCCCAGCGGCCGACCAGGTTGGAATTCGCGATCAGCACGCGCGGCGCCGCCTCGTGCGTCTCGAAGACGGCGACGGGCTTGCCGGACTGCACGAGCAGCGTCTCGTCGTCGCCAAGCCCGATCAGCTCGCGCTTGATCGCCTCCAGGCACGCGTGGTTGCGCGCCGCCTTGCCGATCCCGCCGTAGACGACGAGCTCCTGCGGCTTCTCGGCCACGTCCGGATGCAGGTTGTTCTCGAGCATCCGCAGCGCGGCCTCCTGCTGCCAGCCGCGGCATCGCAGCGCGTCCATCAGAGAATCAGCTCCCCGCTTCGCAGTGCGTCCGCCAGCGTCGTCAGCTCGGCTGCGAGCGAGCGGTCCTCATCGACGCGCGGCACGTAGGAGCGCACCCGCGCGAGCGCCTCCTCGAGCGCGTCCGTCGTGCGCAGGGGGCGGTGGAACTCGATCCCCTGCACCGCGCAGACGAGCTCGATCGCGACCACGTGCGCGGCGTTCTCGACGACCGTGCGCGCCTTCAGCGCCGCCAGCGCCCCCATCGAGTTGAAGTCCTCCTGGCCGGCGCTCGTCGGGATCGAGCCGGCGCCCGCCGGGTGCGAGAGCACCTGGCACTCGTTCACGAGCGCCGCCGCGGCGTACTGGGCGATCATCAGGCCCGACGACAGCCCGGGGCGGGGTGAGAGGAAGGCCGGCAGGTCGGCGTAGCCGGGGGAGAGCAGGGCGTAGACGCGGCGCTCGGCGAACGCGGCCAGCTCGCACATCGCGAGCGCGAGGTGGTCGAGCGGCAGCGACAGCGGCTGCCCGTGGAAGTTGCCGCCCGAGAGCACGTCGCCGGCGCCGGGGAACACGAGCGGGTTGTCGGTCACGGCCTCCAGCTCGCGCTCGAGCGCGCCCGACACGTAGGCGACCGCATCGGAGACCGCGCCGAGGACCTGCGGCGCGCAGCGCAGGGTGTAGGGATCCTGGACGCGGCCGCAGTCCGCGTGGCTGGCCACGATCGGGCTGTCGGCGAGCAGCGCGCGCAGCCGCTCCGCGACCGCCTGCTGGCCCGGCTGCGGCCGCAGCGCGTGAAGCCGCGCGTCGAACGGGACCGTCGAGCCCTTGAAAGCTTCGAGCGACAGCGCCGCGGCGACCACGGCCGCGTCGACCAGCCGGGCGGCCTCCCGCACGGCGAGCCCGCCCGCCGCCGTCATCAGGTGCGTCCCGTTGATCAGCGCGAGCCCTTCCTTCGCGCTCAGCGCCAGCGGCTGGAGGCCGGCGCGCGTGAGCGCCTCGGCGCCCGGCATCCGCTCCCCGTCGACGATCGCCTCGCCCTCGCCGATCAGCACGAGCGCCAGGTGGGCCAGCGGCGCGAGGTCGCCCGACGAGCCGACGGAGCCCTTGCTCGGGACCACGGGTACGACATCGCGCTCGAGCAGCGCCTGGACGAGCTCGACGACCTCGGTCCGCACGCCGGAGTGCCCGCGCCGCAGCGAGGCGCCCAGCAGCAGCAGCATCCCGCGCACGACGTCCGCCGCCAGCGGCGGCCCGGCGCCTACCGCGTGGGAGCGGACGAGGTTCACCTGCAGCTGCGCGGCGTCCGCCGCGGGGATCTGGACCGAAGCGAGCCGGCCGAAGCCGGTGGTGACGCCGTAGACCGCAGTGCCCTCGGCCAGCGCGCCGTCGATCACCGCGCGCGCCGCGGCGATCCGCTCGAGCTCGCCGGCATCCGGCGGCGGCGGGACCGCCCCGCGGGCGACGTCCTCGAGCAGCGCCAGCGTCGTCATCGGCCGCATCTTGTCACCCGGCCGCTCGCGGCCCGCCTGTGGTTGAGTGCGGCGCATGACCGCGTTGCGCATCGGGGACGAGCCGCTCACGCCGGCCGCGGTCGCGACCGCAGCACGCGGCGGCGCGCTCGACGTCGAGCTCACCGCCGCCGCCCGCGAGCGGATCGCCCGCGCCCGCGCCGTCGCCGAGACCGCAGCCGACCGCGAGCCGATCTACGGCCGTACCACCGGCGTCGGGGCCAACCGGCACGTCGCGATCGCCGAGTCCGACCGGCGTGCGCACAGCGTGCGGCTGCTGCGCAGCCACGCCGGCGGCGTCGGCGACGCGCTACCGGACGAGATCGTGCGCGGGACGTTGCTGGTGCGGCTCGCGCAGATCGCCGCCGGCGGCGGCGGCCACCGGGCGGAGATCGCCGAGGCCCTGGCCGCGATCCTGCGCGACGGGCCGCTGCCGGTGCTGCGCGACCTCGGCGGGATCGGAACGGGCGACCTCACCCTGCTGGCGCAGCTGGGGCTGGCGCTCGCCGGCGAAGGCGAGTGGGCGCAGCGCGCCGCCGCCGCGCCGCCGCGGATCGAGATCGAGGCGGGTGACGCGCTCGCGCTGATGAGCTCGAACGCGGCCACGCACGCCGCGGCCGCGCTCGCCTGGGCCGACGTGCGCGAGCTGCTCGACGCCGGCCTCGGCGTCGCCGCGCTCACCTTCCGGGCGCTCGACGGCAACCGCGAGGCGTTCGCCGCGCAGGTCGCCGCCGCGCGTCCCCTGCCCGGGCTCGCCGCCGTGTCCGAGCGGCTGCGCGTGCTGACCGAGGGAGCACCTGGCCCGGCGCGGATGCAGGACCCGTTCGGCCTGCGCTGCCTGCCCCCGGTGGCCGGCGCGCTGCACGACGCCGCCGCCGGCATCCACGACGTGCTCGCGGTCGAGATCAACGCCGCCGCGGAGAACCCGCTGCTCGCCGGCGACCAGGTGCTGCACCACGGCGGCTTCCACGCCGCGCCGAGCGCGCTCGCCCTCGACACGCTGCGGCTCGCGCTCGTGCCGTTCGCGAGCATGTCCGCGGCGCGTCTCGCGCACCTGATGGAGCCCGGCTTGAGCGGCCTGACGCCGTTCCTCTCCGTCGACGCGCCGGGCAGCTCGGGCGTGCTGATCGCCGAGTACCTGGCCGCGGACGCGCTGGCGCGCCTGCGCGCCGACGCCGTGCCGGTCGTGCTCGGAACCGTCGCGATCTCGCGCGGGCTCGAGGAGCACGCCAGCTTCGCCTGGCAGGCGGCCGGACTGACGCGTCACGCGGTCCTGCACCTGCGCACGGTGCTGGCGCTCGAATGGGTCGTGGCGGAGCGCGCGCTGCGGATGAAGGGCGTGCCGGACGACGGCGTGCTCGGACCGCTGCGCGCGCTGGCGACGGGCTTCGACCCTCGGCTCGAGGACCGGCCGATCGGCCCCGACGTCGCGCTCGCCGACGCGGCGCTGCCGGCGCTCGCGCGCAGCGTGCGGGCGACCGCCGGCGCGAGTTGAGCCATCTGCCCCGGCGGTTGCGCCGTGGGCTACGGTTCGCGGATGGCCGACGATGGCGGCACCAGCCTGCGGCGCGGCCTGCGGACGCTCGACGTGCTCGCCGGCGCTGACGGCGACGGCGACCGCGGCCTTGGCGTCGTGGACGTGGCGCGCAGGCTCGGTGTCGACAAGAGCCAGGCGTCGCGCACGCTGCGCGCGCTGGCGGAGCACGGTCTCGCCGAGCGCGACGCCGTCACGCGCGGCTACCGGATCGGCCCGCGCGTCTTCGCCTACGCGGCGCTCGTGTCCGAGCGCCGGCTCCTGCGCGCTGCGCCGCCGGTGCTCGAGGCGCTCGTGCATGCGCTGGGCGAACGCGCGCACCTGAGCGTGCTCGACGGATCCGCGGTCCTCACCCTGCTCTCGCATTCGCCGCCGCACGCCGTCCAGGCCGCGGGCTGGGCCGGCCGCACCGTGCCCGCCTACTGCACCGCCGCCGGCCGCGCCCTGCTCGCCGATCACGACCCGGCCGCGCTGCGGGCCCGGTTCGACGGCGTCGAGCTGGTCCCGCGCGGGCCGAACGCCGTCGAGAACCTCGAGGACCTCGGCGCCCGCGTGCGCGAGGCCGCCGAGCTCGGCTACGCATTCGCCGACGAGGAGCTCGAGCCGGGGCTGTGCGGCGTCGCGGCTCCCGTGCGCCGCTTCGACGGCGCGATCGTCGCCGCGCTGAACGTGTCCGGGCCGTCGTTCCGCTTCGGCGGGCGGCTGCAGGAGGCGGGCGCGGAGGTGGCGCGAGCGGCGCAGGACCTCTCCTCCCAGCTGCGCGAGGGTGGCGTTGCGAGTGATGCAACCTGAGTTGTAGGCTGCGGGCATGAACCGATTTCTCGAGCGCATCGCCGACGGCCCGATCATCTGCGCGGAGGGCTACCTGTTCGAGTTCGAGCGGCGCGGCTACCTCCAGGCGGGGGCCTTCGTGCCGGAGGTCGTGCTCGACCACCCGGAGCTCGTAGCCCAACTGCACCGCGAGTTCGTGCACGCCGGCTCGGACGTGGTCGAGGCCTTCACCTACTACGCGCACCGCGAGAAGCTGCGGCTGATCGGCAAGGAGGACGCGCTCGAGGAGATCAACCGGCAGGCGCTGCAGATCGCCGGCGACGTCGCCAAGGAGACCGGCGCGCTGCTCGCCGGGGACATCTGCAACACGAACATCTTCGACCCTGAGGACGCGGACTCGGTCGCGGCGGTGCGCGGCATGTTCTCCGAGCAGGTCGGCTGGGCCGTCGACGCCGGCGTGGACTTCATCATCGGCGAGACGTTCTCGTGGGGAGCGGAGGCGCAGATCGCGCTCGAGGTGATCGCCGAGACGGGGCTGCCGGCCGTGATCACGCTCGCCGTCCACCGCGCGCCGGAGACGCGCGAGGGCTGGACGCCGGAGGACGCCTGCCGGCGGCTCGAGGACGCCGGCGCCGCCGTCGTGGGCCTGAACTGCATCCGCGGCCCGCGCACGATGCTGCCGCTCGTCAAGCGGGTGCGCGAGGCCTGCGAGGGACACGTCGCGGCCCTGCCGGTGCCCTACCGCACGACCGACAGCGAGCCGAGCTTCCAGTCGCTCACGGATCCGGACTGCGACTGCATCCCGGGCGGGCGCCCGTTCCCGACCGCGCTGGATCCGTTCACGTGCAACCGCTACGAGCTCGAGGAGTTCACCCGCGCGGCCGCCGAGCTGGGGGTCGACTACCTGGGCGTGTGCTGCGGCGCGGCGCCGCACCACATCCGCGCCGTCGCCGAGGCGCTGGGACGCACGCCGCCGGCGTCCCGCTACAGCGCGGACATGAGCCGCCACGCGTTCCTCGGCTCCGACGCCAGCCTCAAGACGGTCAACCGCTCCTATGCCGGTGAGCTCTAGACACAGCCACCGGCATGGCAATCGAGATCCGCTACCTCTCCGGGCATGACGTCGAGCGCCTCGGGATCGGCCCCGACGCGATCCTCGCCGCGGTCGAGGGGGCGCTCGCGGCGCAGGGGAACGGAGACGTCGTGCTCGAGCCGCGCGAGCACCTGGTCCCGGACCCCGCGTTCGACGGCCACTTCAACCTGCTCCGCGCCTACGTGGCTCCGCTCGACGTCGCGGGGGTCAAGGTGGTCGGCGACTACGTCGGCAACTGGAAGCTCGGACTGCCGTCCGAGCTCGCGCTGCTGACGCTCTACGACCCGCGCACCGGCGTGCCGCGCGCGATCATCGACGCCACGGCGATCACGGAGTGGCGGACCGGCGCGGTGACGGCGATCGGCGCCCGCCACCTCTCGCGGAAGGGCGCAAGGGTGCTCGGCCACGTGGGGGCGCGCGGCACGGCGTTCGCGAACGTCTGCCTGCTCGACCGCGTACTCGACCTCGACGAGATCCGCGTCACGAGCAAGCGGCCGGAATCGCGCGCGGCCTTCGGCGAGCGGCTGGAGCAGGAGCTGGGCAAGCCGGTCCGCGTCATGGACGACGTCGAGTCGACCGTGCGCGGGGCCGACGTGGTCGTCGAAGCGACGCGCCTCTCCGTTCCCGAGCCGATCCTCCGGACCGAATGGATCGCTCCCGCGGCGCTCGTGATCCCCTATGGCACGATGAGCGCGGTGGAGCTCTCACTCACCTCGATCATGGACAAGGTGTTCGTCGACGACTGGGGCCAATGCCGGAGCGGGCGCTTCGGCGCGCTGCGGGCGCACGTCGAGCAGGGCCTCGTCACGGGCGACACGATCGCCGGCGAGCTCGCGGACGTCGTCGCCGGAACGCGGCCCGGCCGCGAGCGCGACGAGGAGCGGATCCTGTTCTGGCATCGCGGGCTCGCGACGACGGACATCGCGCTCGGCCAGGCGATCCTGGACCAGGCGGTCGAGCAGGGGATCGGCACGCTCCTGCCCTACCGATGATCCTCCTCGAGCGGCCGGACCAGCTCGACGCCGCAAGCTACCGCCGCATCGTGCTCGAGCACGAGGCGGTCGCCGTGGCGCCGGCGCTGCTCGACGCGGTCGACGCCGAGCGCGGGCGCATGCTCGCGCACCTGGCCACCGGGGTGACCGCCTACGGGGTCAACACGGGCCTGGGCTACATGGCAGGCACGCCGATCGAGCCGTCCGAGCAACGCGCGTTCCAGCGCAGCATCCTGCTCCGCGGCGCGGGCCAGGGGCCGCCGCTCGCGCCGGCGGTGGTGCGCGGCGCGCTGCTGATCCGCCTCGTCGGCTTCCTCAACGGGCGAGCGGGCGTCTCCGCGGCGCTGTGCGGGTTCATCGCCGACCGGCTCAACGACGGCTGGGCGCCGCTCGTGCCGTCGCGCGGGATCACGAGCGCGGGCGAGGTGATCCCGCTCAGCCATCTCTTCCAGACCTTCGCCGGCGCGGGCGCCGTGCTCGAGGACGGGGTGGCCGTGGACGCCGCGGAAGCGCTCGCGCGCCGCGGCGTGCAGCCCTACGAGCCCGAGCTCAAGGAGGGCATCGCGCTGGTCAACGGCGCGCCCCTGGCGCCCGCGCTGGCGGCATGGCTCGCCGCCCGCTGCCGCGCGCTGCTCGACCACGCGACGCTCGCGGGCGCCCTGACCGCGGCGTTGGCCGGCGGCTCGCTGCGGCCGTACTCGCAGCGGATCGGCCGGCTCAAGGGCGATCCCGGGCAGGAGCAGGTGCACGCGCAGCTGGCGCGCCTGCACGCCGGGGCCGCCGATTGGGCCGACCGGCTCCAGGGTCCCGTCTCCTTCCGCGTGCTGCCGCAGGTCCACGGCGCCGCCGGAGACGTGGTCGAGCGGGTCGAGGAGCAGGTCGCCCGCGAGCTGCGCGCTGTCACCGACAGCCCGCTCTACCTCGGCGCCGACGGCGACGAGCCCGAAGGCTTCTACCCGAGCGGGAACTTCCACGCGCAGGCGCTCAGCTTCGAGCTCGATGCGCTCGCGATCGCGTTCGCGCAGGTCGGCAACCTGAGCGAGAAGCGACTGCACCGCCTGCTCGACAGCCGCTTCTCCGGCCTCGCGGACCAGCTCGCGTGCGATCCCGGCCGCCAGACCGGGCTCGTCTTCGTGCACAAGTCGGTGCTCGGGTACGCCGCCGAGAACCGCCTGCTCGCCGCGCCTGCAAGCGTGCTTGCGATCGACAGCTCGGCCGGCCAGGAGGACCTCCAGGCGGGCGTCTTCCTCGCGGCCGATCAGCTCGGCCGCCTCCTGGACAACGTCGAGCTGATCCTGGCCGCGGAGCTCGTCGCGATCCGCCAGGCAGGTCACCTCCGCGCGGTCGAGCTCGCGCCGCTGCTGCAAGACGCCGTGCATAATGTGGCGGCCCGCGTCGCGCCCGTGCACGATGACCGGTCGCTGAGCGACGACGTGGAGCGCGCGCGCGACCTGATCCGTTCAGGGATGCTCCTCGACGGCATCGAGGCGTCCGTGTGAGAACTCCGGTCGCGCCGCATGTTGCTTTAGGCTTGCGCCGCGTTGACACGCCCGTACGACCATGCGATAACCGCGGGCAGCCGGTTACGAGGAGTACCGAGGGGAGCTTGAGCTTTGCGCAAGGATGAGATTCAGCGGCAGGTGGATGCGGTTCGGGCGCAGCGCAGTGAGCTCGAGAACCACATCATCGACGAGTACCGCTCGGGCTACATCGGCCGCCGCGAGTTCATGCGGCGTGGCGCCGTGGTCGGCATGTCGCTGCCGCTGGTCGGCTTCCTCGCGAGCGCTTGCGGAAGCGGGGAGAAGGGCGGATCGAGCGCCGGCGCGGGCGCGGAGTCGAACGCCGCCGCCGTCAAGAAGGGCGGCACCGTCAGGTCGGGCCTGCAGCTCCCGGGCTCGGACCTCGACCCGATCAAGGTCAACAACCAGGGCGCGCTCGGCACGCTCGGACAGTCGGGCGAGTACCTCATCTTCTCCGACTCCAAGCTGAAGCCGGTCCCGCGGCTCGCCGAGAGCTGGAAGCCCAACGAGGACGGCTCGCAGTGGACGTTCAAGATCCGCCAGGGCGTGAAGTTCCACGACGGCAAGCCGATGACCGCGGAGGACGTCGCGGCGACGTTCAACCTCCACGCCGACCCGGACAACGGCTCCAACGCGCTCTCGGCCTTCACGGGCGTGCTGGGCAAGGGCGGCGCCCAGGCGACCGACGAGACGACCGTGGTGTTCGAGCTCGAGGCGCCGAACGGGAACTTCCCGTTCAGCACCTCCTCGGACAACTACAACATGATCATCCTGCCGAAGGACTTCGACCCGACGACGTGGCCGAAGAACTTCATGGGCACCGGCCCCTGGAAGCTCGAGAAGTACACCCCCAACGTGGGCGTCAAGTACACGCAGAACCCGGACTACTGGGATCCGAAGCGCCAGCCGCTGCCGGACCGCAACGAGATCAAGTACTACGAGAAGGAAGACGCGGCGATCCTCGCCATCCAGGGCCAGGAGATCGACCTGCTGGCCCAGTTCTCCGCGGTCAACGGCAAGGCGCTGCTGACGGACCCGAACGTCAACGTGCTCGAGCTGCGTGCCTCCCAGCACCGCCAGCTGCACATGCGCACCGACAAGGAGCCGTTCAACGACAAGCGCATCCGCCAGGCCGTCGCGCTGCTGATCAACCGCGACAACGTGGTCAAGGGCCTGCTCGAGGAGAAGGCCGACTACGGCAACGACAGCCCGTTCGCGCCCGTCTACCCGTCGACGGACAAGTCCGTCCCGCAGCGCAAGCAGGACATCGAGAAGGCCAAGGCGCTGATCTCGGAGTCCGGCAAGACCAACCTCAGCGTCGAGCTCCGTACCTGGACCGTGTTCGAGGTGCCGCAGTACGCCGCGCTGATCCAGAACGACCTCAAGGAAGCCGGGTTCGACGTCAAGCTCAACATCACGGACTCCGCGACCTACTACGGCGACGCGGTGTACGGCAAGTCGCCGTGGCTGGACTCCACGTTCGGGATCACCGAGTACGGCCACCGCGGTGTGCCGAACGTCTTCCTCGGCGCGCCGCTCAAGAGCGACGGGACCTGGAACTCGGCGCACTTCAAGAACAAGGAGTACGACAAGCTCGTGGCGGAGTACGTCGCGGCGGTAGACCTCTCCTCGCAGCGGACGTCCGCGAAGAAGATCCAGGAGCTGCTGCTCGACGAGGTGCCGATCATCTTCGGCTACTTCTACTTCTACCTCTCGGCGACCAAGCCCAACGCTCGCCGGGGTCAACGTGTCGGCGATGGGCCAGGTCGACATCAGCCAGGCCGGCGACAAGGCTTGACCCGGGCGACGGTCGCTTAGAGGGGGACGCCGCCATCGCCCGCTTCCTGGCCAAGCGGTTCGCGCTCGGCCTGATCACGCTGTTTCTGCTCAGCATCGTGATCTTCCTGGCGTCCCAGGTGCTGCCCGGCGACGTGGCTCGGCGCATCCTGGGCCCGTTCGCCGATCAGGCCTCGGTCGATGCGCTCAGCAAGGAGCTCGGCACGGACCGCTCGCTGGCGACCCAGTACTGGGACTGGATCTCGCACTTCGTCACGGGCGATCTCGGCGCGTCCGCGGTCAACAAGCGTCCTGTGGTGGACATCGTCAGCGACGCGATCGTGGCGTCGGGCAAGCTGGCGCTGCTCGCCTTCATCATCGTCGTGCCGCTCGCGATCGCCGGCGGCGTGCTGGCGGCCATGAAGGAGGGCGCCTTCATTGACCGCCTGATCTCGGTCGGCGGCCTGTCGGCCACCGCCATCCCCGAGTTCGTCTGGGCCGTGTTCTTCATCGTGATCTTCGCGCTCGGCCTCGGGATCTTCCCGACCACGGCCCAGTTCCCGGAGGGGGCGAGCGTCTTCACGCAGATCAAGTACCTGTTCCTGCCCTCGCTCTGCCTGGTCTGCGTGTTGTTCGGCTACATCGCCCGGATGGCGCGAGCGGGGACGATCGAAGCGCTCGAGGCCGACTACACGCGAACGGCGATCCTCAAGGGCCTGCCGCAGCGGACAGTGATCACCCGCCACGTGCTGCGCAACTCGCTGCTGCCCACGATCGCGGTCGTCGCCACCCAGGCCGGCTACCTGATCGGCGGTCTCGTGATCATCGAGACCCTCTTCAACTACCAGGGGATAGGCCTGGCGATGTTCCGTGCCGCGACGCAGAAGGACATCCCCGTGCTCCAGAGCGCCGTACTGCTGGTCGGGATCGTCTACCTCGTCGCCACGCTGATCGCCGACATCCTCTACTCCGTCCTGAACCCGCGCGTACGCCTCGAGGCCGCAGAATGAGCCTCCAGGGGCAGCCCGCGCCCGCCGGCGCGACCGAGATCGGCACCGCGAGCCCGGCGTCCGTCGGCTCCCGCGGCGACGACAGCCGCGTTGCGACCAGGGAGCGCCTGGCGCTGCTGCGGCGCTCGAAGTCCTTCCTCGCCGGGGCGGTCATCGTGGGATTCTGGGTGCTGTGCGCGATCTTCGGCGAGCTGCTGGTGCCGAAGGACCCGCTGGCCTCGGACCCGATCAACGACCTGCTCTCCCCGTCGGCGGACAACTGGCTCGGAACCGACAAGCTGGGTCGCGACGTCTTCTCGCGCGTCATCGTCGGTTCGCGCGACATCCTCATCGTGGCGCCGCTGGCGACCATCCTCGCGACCGTCCTGGGGACCGCGCTGGGCCTGGTGACCGGCTACTTCCGCGGGATGGTGGACGACGTGCTGAGCCGGATCATCGAGGCGTTCCTTGCGCTCCCGGTGATCATCATGGGGCTCCTGATCGCCGTCGCGCTCGGCCCGTCGCACACCACGCTGATCGTCACGATCGGCGTCCTCTTCGCCCCGATCATCTCGCGCACCGTACGCGCGGCCGTGCTGACCGAGCGCGAGCTCGAGTACGTTGCCGCCGCGCGGCTGCGCAACGAGCGCACGCCCTACATCCTGTTCGGAGAGATCCTGCCCAACGTCATGGGCCCGATCATCGTCGAGTTCACCGTGCGGCTCGGCTACTCCGTCTTCGTCGCCGCCGGGCTCTCCTTCCTCGGTTTCGGCATCCCGCCCCCCGCGCCGGACTGGGGCCTCCAGGTCGCCGAGAACTACGGCGTGATCTCCGGCGGCTTCTGGTGGCCCGTCCTGTTCCCGAGCCTGGCGATCGCCACGCTGGTGATCGGTGTGAACCTGATCGCCGACGGTGTGGCCTCGGCCTTCGAGCGATGACAACAACTCCTGAAAGCACCGTCGCGGCGGCCGCCGCACTCGAGCTGACCGACCTGGAGGTCGCCTACCGCGTGCGCGGGATCTGGCGACCGGTCCTGCGCGGCGTCAACTTCGCCATCGCCGAGGGCGAGTCCTATGGCCTCGTGGGCGAGTCCGGCTGCGGCAAGTCGACCGCGGCGTACGCCGTGCTGCGCTACCTGCCGCGCAACGGGCGCATCTCGAGCGGCTCGGTGAAGGTGGCCGGCGAGGATCTCGCGGACATGAGCGAGGCGCAGGTGCGCAAGCTGCGCGCCTCGAAGGTGTCGATGGTCTACCAGAACCCGGGCGGAGCGCTCAACCCGACGATCCGGATCGGCGACCAGGTGGCCGAGGTCTTCGTCATCGCCGGTGAGGACCCCAAGCGGGCGGACGAGCGGGCCAGGGAGATGCTGCGCAAGGTGCAGATCTCCGACCCGGACAGCGTCATGCGGCGGTATGCCCACCAGCTCTCGGGCGGCATGCAGCAGCGCGTCGTGATCGCGATGGCGCTGGCCAAGGACCCAGCGCTGCTGATCCTCGACGAGCCGACCACCGGGCTGGACGCCACCGTCGAGGCGGAGGTGCTCGACCTCGTCTCGGAGCTGCGCAAGGAGTTCCAGACGAGCGTCCTCTTCATCAGCCACAACCTCGAGGTGATCGCGCAGATGTGCGATCGCGTGGGAGTCCTGTACGCGGGGCGGCTCGTCGAGGAGGGCCCCGTCGACGACGTGTTCAACGACCCGCGGCATCCCTACGCGGTCGGCCTGCTGCGCTGCCTGCCACACGGCGGCGTGCGCAAGGACCAGCAGCGGCTGGACACGATCCCGGGCTTCCTGCCCCAGCTCGGCCAGGACCTGCCGGCCTGCGTGTTCGTCGATCGCTGCGGCCTCGCGAAGGAGATCTGCTCGAAGGAGGAGCCGCCGTTCCACGACCTCGGCGGCGGGCGCCACAGCCGCTGCCACTTCTGGGAGCAGGCGCACGAGCTGCCGCGGGCGACGCCCGCCGCCGCTTCGTTCAAGCCCGTCGACATGAACGCCGAGCCCGTGATCCGCGCGGAGAGCCTGAACAAGACGTTCCGCCAGGAGGGCAACGACATCCGGGCGGTCGACGACCTCAACTTCGAGCTGCGGCCGGGCGAGACCCTCGGCCTGGTCGGCGAGTCCGGCAGCGGCAAGACCACGCTCGCGCGCACGCTGCTCGGGCTCATCCCGGCCGACGAGGGGTCGGTCATCGAGCTCGACGGGGTCCCGCTGGAGAAGAAGATCACGAAGCGCGGTCGCGACGACGTCCGCGCGCTGCAGATCGTCTTCCAGAATCCCGACTCCGCCCTCAACCGCCGGTTCTCCGTGCAGCGCATCCTGACCCGCGCGCTCGAGAAGCTGCGTGGCGGCTCCGGCGCCGAACGCGAGGAGCACCTGAAGGAGCTCGCCCACTCGGTCCGCTTCGACACGCGCCTGATCCACTCGCGCCCGGCACAGCTTTCGGGCGGCCTCAAGCAGCGCGTGGCGATCGCCCGCGCGTTCGCCGGCGACCCGCGCGTCGTCGTCTGCGATGAGCCGACCTCGGCGCTGGACGTCTCCGTGCAGGCCGCGATCCTCAACCTGCTGGCGGAGCTCCAGTCCGAGAAGGGCGTCACGTACCTGTTCATCTCGCACGACCTCGGGGTCGTGCGCTACCTCTCCGACCGGATCGCCGTGCTCTACCTCGGGCGGCTGATGGAGCTCGGTGACTCCGAGACGGTCTTCACGCCTCCGCACCATCCCTACACCGAGGCGCTGCTTTCCTCGGTCCCGCAGGCGGAGGGTGAGAAGCGCGAGCGCATCAAGCTCCACGGTGAGATCCCGACACACGGGGATCCGCCGTCGGGCTGCGTCTTCCACACCCGCTGCCCGCGCTACATCGGCGACGTCTGCCACGAGCAGGAGCCCGAGCTCAAGGAGGTCGAGCCCGGGCACTTCTGGCGCTGCCACTACTCCGTCGAGGAGCTGCGCGAGCTGCAGAAGGCCGCGCCCGACCAGCAGCCCGGCGGAGGTCCGCGGGACCCCGCCGCACGTAGCCGCGACGAGGCTGTGGGCACGCGCGAGGAGGCCGACAGCGCGCCCGCCGGCGAGCAGCCGGTCGACGACGATCCCGCGCCCGAGCAGCCGGCGCCCGAGACGCCGCCCGTGAGCGAGCGCCCGCCGGACGTCGAGGGGACGCCCGGCGAACGCCCGCCCGGAGGCGAGCGCTGAAGATCCGCGCCGCCGTCCTCGAGCGGGTCGGAGCGCGGCTGGAGGTGACGGAGCTCGAGCTGGCGCCGCCCGGGCCCGGCGAGGTGCTGGTCCGGCTGTACGCGAGCGGGGTCTGCCACTCGGACTACAACGCGATCGACGGCACCGCCACGACCCGCTGCCCGGCGGTGCTCGGCCACGAGGGCGCCGGCGTCGTGGAGGCGGCGGGCGAGCATGCCGGCGTGGCCGTCGGCCGGCGCGTGATGCTCTCCTGGATGCCCGCCTGCGGGCATTGCGCGGAGTGCGTGCGGGAGTTGCCGCACCTGTGCGCCACGGCCTGGCAGGAGATGGGGCACGGCGGCCTGCTCGACGGCACCCCGCGGCTCTCGCGCGGCGGCGAGCCCGTCTACCACTACTCGTTCCTGTCGACGTTCGCCGAGCGCGCCGTCGTGCCCGCGGCCTGCTGCATCCCGATCCCCGACGGCGTGCCGTTCGAGGTCGCCGCGCTGGCCGGCTGCGCGGTCGCGACCGGCACCGGCGCAGTCTGGCGCACCGCGGGCGTGCGGCCCGGCGACCGCGTCGCGGTGATCGGCTGCGGCGGCGTCGGGATGAGCGCGCTGCTCGGCGCGGTCGTCGCCGGGGCCCACCCGATCGTGGCGGTCGACGTGTCACATGACAAGCTCGCGGCGGCGGAGGGGCTGGGCGCGACGCACGCCGTGAGCTGGGCCGGGAGCCCCGAGGCGACCGCCGAGCGCGTGCTCGAGGTCTCCGGCGGGGGAGTCGACTACGCGATCGAGGCGACCGGTCGGCCCGAGGCGGCTCTGACCGCCTTCCTCTCGACCCGCGCGCGCGGCGCCGCGGTGCTGATCGGGATTCCGCCCGCCGACGCGACGATCACGCTGCCGGCGCTGCCGATCCCGCGCATGGAGCGGCGCATCCTCGGCTCGATCTACGGCTCGACGCGGCCCGAGCGCGACTTCCCGGCGCTGCTGGAGCTCTACCTGAGGGGACGGCTGCCGCTCGATCGCCTGGTGTCCGAGCGGATGCCGCTCGATTCTGTGCAGGACGCATTCGCCGCGATGCGCGGCGGCGACGCCCTGCGCGTGGTGCTCGATCTCGAGGGGGCGACATGACGGATCCGCTGGACGGCCGCGTCGGCGAGGCCTGGTCGGGCGAGGTGCCCAACGGCAGCCACATCAACGTCGTGCTCGCGCGCCGCGGCTCGCCGACCGCGGCGGCCGCGGCGGGCGCGCTCGCCTCCCCTCGCCCCGGGCATGTGCCGTTCCTCGCCTGCCTCTCGCCGGGCGTGGTCGTGCGGCCGGTCACGATCGTGGTCAACAAGTCGCCGGTCGACGGCGACGTCGGGCCGATCACCTGGGGCGCGGCGCAGCTCGGGATCTCCCAGGGAGTGCTCGACGCCGTGGCGGACGGGCTGATCGACGCGGCCGAGGTGACCGAGGTGGTCGTGCTCGTCGCGGTCTGGGTAGACCCCGCGGCGCATGACGAGACAGCGGTCAAGCGCGCGAATCGCGAGGCGATGCGCGGAGCGATCGCCGACGCGCTGCAACCGCCGTCCGCGGCGGAGATCGAGGCGCTGGTCGCCCGCCGCGAGGACGCGGCGAACATCTACTACACGGGCGGATAGGTGCAGATCGCCTCTGTCGAGGTCCGGCGCTACGGCGTGCCGCTCGACCCGCCGTTCAACGCCGCCTGGGATCCCGAGCCGCGCACGCGGAGCGAGGCGGCGCTGGTGATCGTGCGCGCCGACGACGGCACGGCCGGCTACGCCAGCGGCGACGAGCTGCCCGACGCGGCGCTGCTCGAGCGGCTGCTGGTCGGCCTGGATCCGCGCCGCACCGAGGTCGTGCGCGAGCTCTGCGAGACCGTCGACCTGCATGGCGGGCGGCCGTGGATCGCCGAGGTCGCGGTCTGGGACCTCGTCGCCCGCGCGCTCGGAGAGCCGCTGTGGCGGCTGCTCGGCGGCCGCTCCGAGCGGATCCTCGCCTACGCCTCGAGCGGCGAGCTCGTGGCGCCGGACGAGCGCGCGCGGCGCGTGACGGCCCTGCGCGACGCCGGCGTGCGCGCCGTCAAGCTCCGCTTCCACCACTCCGACTGGCGCGAGGACGTGGCGGTCGTGGAGGCGGTCCGCGGCGCCGTCGGCTCCGACGTGGAGCTGATGGTCGACGCGAACCACGGCTGGCGCATGGCCGGCGACCGCAGCCCGCGCTGGGACGTCGCGACCGCGATCGAATGCGCCCGCGCGCTCGAGCCGCTCGGGGTCTACTGGCTCGAGGAGCCGCTCCCGACGTACGACGTCGAGGGCTACGCGCGGTTGCGCGCCGGCACGTCGCTGCGGCTCGCGGCCGGCGAGATGGTGCGCAGCCTGCACGAGGCGCGCGACCTCGTGCTGCGCGGCGGCATCGACGTCGTGCAGCCGGACGTCGTCCTGGCCGGCGGCCTCGGCGGCTGCCGCAGGATCGCCGGCCTGGCCGACCTCTGCGGGCGGTCGTTCTCCCCGCACACGTGGTCCAACGGCCTGGGGCTGCTCGCCAACCTGCACCTGGCGCTGGCCGTCTCGTCGTGCCCCTTCATCGAGGTTCCCCACGACCCGCCGGGCTGGGGCCCTGAGCGGCGCGACTGGCTGCTGGGCGGCCCCGTGATCGATATCGGGGCGGACGGGACGATCGCTCCTCCGCCCGGCCCCGGCCTCGGCGTGACACCCGATCTCGAGGCGCTGGAGGCGCACCGGGTCGCGTGAGGATGCGCGCCGCCGTACTGCACTCCTACGCCTCGCCGCTGGAGGTGTGCGAGCTCGAGCTCGAGCCGCCCCGCGCCGGCGAGGTGCTCGTCCGCGTGGCCGCGGCCGGCGTCTGCCACACGGACCTCCACCTCGCCGACGGCCACCTCGGGGACGGGCGGCACCCGATCGTCCTCGGTCACGAGGGCGCGGGGATCGTCGAGGCGGTCGGCGAACGTGTCGACCACGTCGTCCCGGGCGATCCGGTCGCGTTCTGCTTCGTCCCGGCGTGCGGCGAGTGCGGGCCTTGCGTGGCGGGGCGGCGCAACCTCTGCGAGACGGCCGACGCGGCGGCCTTCGCGGGCACGCTCCTGGACGGCAGCTCGCGCCTGCGGCTCGCGGGCGGAGCGCCGGTCCAGCACTTCAACTTCATCTCCAGCTTCGCCGAGCGCTGCGTCGTCCCCGCCGCCTGCGCGGTGCCGATCCCGGCCGCCGTGCCGCTCTGGCAGGCGTCCCTGCTCGGGTGCGGCGTCGTCACCGCGGTGGGCGCGGTGCGCAACGCCGCGCGGGTCGGGGTGGGGGAGACGGTGTGCGTGATCGGCTGCGGCGGCGTCGGGCTGCAGCTCGTCGCGGCCGCACGCCTCGCAGGCGCGGCCACCGTCATCGCCGTCGAGCGCGACGAGGCGAAGCTGGCGCTGGCCCTGGCGCGCGGCGCGAGCGACGCGGTGCAGGCCGGCGACGACACGCTGTCCGCGGTCCTGGCGCTCGCTCCCGGCGGCGTCGACCACGCATTCGAGGCGGTCGGGTCGCCGGCGACGATCCGCCTCGCCTGGGACGTGCTGCGCGCGGGCGCGACGGCGACGGTCGTCGGGATCACCCCGGCCGGGGTCGACTTCGCGCTGCCCGCGCTGGAGCTCCTCTCCGAGAAGGGGATCCGCGGCAGCTACTACGGCTCGGGCGACCCGGTGAGCCTGCTCGCCTCGATGGCGGAGATGACCGCCGCGGGCAGCTTCTCGGTCGCCGACGTCGTGACGCACGTGACGGACCTCGACGGCATCGACGAGGCGTTCGCGCGGCTGCGGGCGGGCGAGGGTGCGCGCACGGTCGTGCTCGTCGACGCGGGGCTGGCGGGCCATGACGGCTAGCCCCGCGCTGACGCCGCTCGAGCGGCGGGTCACCGAGGAGGTGGCGCGCCGGCGCGACGACCTGGCCGGCCTGCTGGCGGATCTCGTCGCCTTCGACACGCGCGCTCCGGACCCGGACTACACGCCGCGCGACGACGCCGCGCTCCAGGACTACGTCGCGGCCCGCATGCGCGCCGCCGGCCTGGCGGTGCGCGTGTGGGAGCCCGAGCCGGCGGAGCTTCCCGCGACCCGCTATCCGATCCCTGAGGGGCATCACTTCCGCGGCCGGCCGCAGCTGCTGGCCACCGCCAGGGGTGCCGGCTCGGGGCGCTCCCTGCTCTTCAACGGCCATGTCGACGTGGTCACCGCCGAGCCCGAGGAGCTCTGGACGAGCGCCCCGTTCAAGCCCGAGGTGCGGCAGGGGCGCCTCTACGGGCGCGGCGCCTGCGACATGAAGGGCGGCGTCGCCTCGATGCTGCTCGCGACCGAGGTGCTGCGCGCGCTCGAGGTCCCGCTCGCCGGCGACCTGATCGTCAACACCGTCACGGACGAGGAGTCGACCGGGGCGGGCTCGCTCGCCGTCGCGGCGTCGGGCATACGGGCCGACGCCGGGATCATCCCGGAGCCGACCCGCCTGAGCGCCTGGCTGGGCACGCGCGGCTCGCTGATGCCGCGGATCGCGATCGACGGGCGCGCCGGGCACGCCGGCTTTCCGCCCGCCCACTGGGGCGCAGGCGGGCCGGTCAACGCGATCGAGAAGGCGCAGCTCGTGCTCGAGGCCCTGCAGCGGCTGCGGCTGGAGTGGCAGCTGCGCCCGGACACGCAGCACGAGGTGCTCGAGCCCGGGAGCATCGTCCCGACCGCGCTCGACGCCGGCCAGTGGATGGTCTCCTACCCGGCCGCCGCGACGCTCGAGTGCCACGTCCAGTACGTGCCCGCCCAGGCGGATGCGGACGGCTGCGGCACGCACGTCGAAGCGGAGATCGAGGCGCGCGTGCTCGCCGCCGCGCAGGCCGACCCGTGGCTCGCGGCGCACCCGCCGCGATTCTCGTGGCGCGGCGACGTCCCGCCCGGCTTCGTCGGCCCGGCCGAGCCCGTCTCGGCCGCGACGCTCGACGCCATGGCCGCCCTCGGCCTGCCTCGCACGGTCGCGTCGCACACGACCTTCTTCGACGGCCCGACCTTCACGCGCGCCGGCATCCCGACGATCGCCTTCGGCCCAGGCGACATCCTCCACGCGCATGCGGTCGACGAGCACGTGCCGGTCGACGAGCTCGTCCGCGCCGCGCAGGTGCTCGCGGTCGCGGCGATGCGGTTCTGCGGGGTGGCCGAACGTCCGTGAGAGCCGACGCGGAGAACGTCAACTGCGGCAACTGAGGCAGGACCCGAATCGTGGTGGCGCTTCCGCGGAAGCGCCCTGATCGCGCCGACTGGCGAGTTCTCCGCGCTATCGCCTAGGGAGTCGCCACTCGATGGATCGAACCGCCGCGGCACCCGGGCCCGCCGGCTAGCGCTCCAGGACCGCGCCGGGATTCAGCAGCCCGCCGGGATCCAGACCCCGCTTGATCGCGCTCATCGCACCCAGCTCCTCGTCGCTACGGGTGAGCCCGAGCCAGCGCGCCTTGGCCACGCCGACGCCGTGCTCGGCGCTGATCGTGCCGCCGAGCTCCGCGGCGAGCCGGAGCACGGCCTCGTCGACGGCCTCGTCGCCCGGATCCGGGCCGACGATGTTGACGTGGACGTTGCCGTCGCCGAGGTGCCCGAAGAGCCAGACGCGAGCCCCTGGGGCGGCCACGGATACGCGTTCGCGCACGCGCACGGCGAACTCCGCCAGCGCAGCCGCCGGGACGCCGACGTCGAGCTTGTGCGGGATCCCCGCGGCGGCGATCGCCTCCGGGAGCGCCTCGCGCAGCCCCCACAGCGCCGCCCGGCCCGCGGTGTCGTCCGCGACCGCCGCGTCCCGGACGACGCCCGCAGCCTCGACGGCGGCCGCGAGCTCCGCCGTCGGGTCCGTCAGCGCCGCGCATTCGGCGAGCACGTAGGCCGGCGCGCGCTCGCGCAGCGGCGCGGCGAGCTTCCGGTGGCGCAGCACCAGGTCGAGGCCGTCGTCGAGCATGAAGTCGGCCGCGCAGAGCGAGGGCGCGTCGCGGCGCAGCGCCTCGACGAGCGCCAGCGCATCCTCGAGCCCCGCGACGGCCAGCAGCGCCGTGACGCGGGCCGGCATGCGCGGCAGCAGCCGCAGCCGCGCGCGGCAGATCACGGCCAGCGTGCCCTCGCTGCCGCAGAGCAGCGCGGGCAGGTCGTAGCCCGCGTTGTCCTTCGGCAGGCCGGAGAGGCGGCGCATCACGCTGCCGTCGGCCAGCACCGCCTCCAGGCCGAGCACCTGCGCCCGCATCGTCCCGTGGCGCAGCGCCCGGACGCCGCCGGCATCCGTCGCGATCATGCCACCGACGCTGGCGCTGTCGCGGGCGCCGAAGTCGACGCCGAACTCCAGCCCGGCCTTGGCCGCGTGCTCGTGCAGCGCGGCGAGCGTCGCCCCGGCTCCCGCCTCGACCTGGTGCGTCGCGGCGTCGACCGGGCCGATGTCCGACAGCCGCGCGAGCGAGACCAGCACCTCGCCGCCGCGCGGAACGCCGGCGCCGACGAGGCCGGTGTTGCCGCCCTGCGGCACGACGGGAGCGCCGTGCGCGTGGCAGGCGCGCAGCGCCGCGCTGACCTCGCCGGCGTCCGCCGGACGGACGACCAGCCGCGCCGGCCCGCCGAAGCGGCCGGTCCAGTCCTGCTCGTAGGGCGCGCGCAGGTCCGGATCGGCCAGGACGTGGCCGGGCCCGACGACGGCGCGCAGGTCTTCTTCGAGCGTGCTCACCAGCCGAGCGGCGCGCTTGCAAGATCCACGCGGAGATCGTAGACTCCGGGTAGTTCTTGCAACCTCAGTTGCGACATATGCAACATACGCAGCTTCCGATCACTTTCTTCGCGGAGGGCCTCCGGCTCGACGGGGACCTCCATCTGCCCGCCGACCACCGGCCCGGGGAGCGGCTTCCTGCCGTGGTGGCCTGCTCCGGCTACCAGGGGTTGAAGACGATCCACCCGGCGCGCTTCGCGCGCGCCCTCGTGCCGCACCGCTACGCGGTCCTCTCGTTCGACTACCGCGGCTTCGGCCGCAGCGACGGCGAGCGCGGCCGGCTGGTCCCGCAGGACCAGGTCGAGGACGTGCGCGCCGCCGTCTCGTTCCTCGAGACCCGTGACGAGGTCGACCCCTCCCGGATCGCGCTGCTGGGCTGGGCGCTGGGAGGCGGCGTGGTGATCGCGGAGGCCGCCGGCGACGATCGCGTGCGTGCGGTCGCGGCCTGCAATCCGATCGGCGATGGCGCGCGCTCGCTGCGGTTCATGCACGATCCGCGCACCTGGGAGCGGCTGATCGAGCGCATCCGGCAGGACCGGCGGCTGCGCACGACGGCGGGTCGCTCCGCGCTGGTCGCGCCGTTCGAGGCGGTCCGGCTCGACACGGTCACCCGCGGCTACGTCGACGCCGAGCTCTACAAGGCGGCCGGGTTCGGCAGCGCCGTGACGCTCGAGGCCGTCGATGCGCTGATGCGCTTCCAGCCTGAGCACGACGTGCATCGCATCGCGCCGCGGCCGCTGCTGCTCGTGCACGGCGCGGCGAACGCGCTGCATTCGCCCGCGGAGTCGCTTGCCCTGCATACCGCCGCGGAGGAGCCCAAGCGGCTGGTGCTGCTCGACGACAAGGGGCACACGGAGTGGATGCATGACGCCGATCCGACGTTCCTGCGCGTGCGCGACGAGCTGCTGGCGTTCTTCGGCGAGGCGCTCGAGCTGACGTCGTCTGCCGCGGCCTAGCCGGCGGCGCGGTCGCACGCGCAGAGTGCGACCAGGGATGCCGTGACGTCATGGCGGGGGTCGGCGTAAGGGCCGCGACCGCCGGTCGCGAGCGCGAGCTCGCGGTGGGTCACGTCGAGCCGGGTCGGCGTGAGCTCGCGATGCCGCGGGTCCGCGACGAACTGCTGGCAGCGCTCGCACGCCCACCCCTCGACCCGCTGCCAGCGAGCCGCCATCGAGTCCACGTGCCGGACCTCGGGCCAGTCGGCCTGCGCCTGGAACTGGCGCGCCGTCCAGTCGATGCTCCAGTCCCCGGCACGCACGGTCCAGTGGCTGATCTCCTCGAGGTCGCAGTACGGCCAGCGCCCGGCCGCCTCCGGGAACGGCTCGCGGCTGCCGGAGTACCAGACGATCCCGCACTCGACGCCGCGCGCGCGCAGCCACTCGGCGCACAGCGCCGACATCGCGAGGCAGTTGGCGTATGCGCCGACCGGGTCCGCGCAGACGCGTGCCGCGTCGGTCTGCGCGAACTCCTGCAGCAGGACGGTGAGATGTGTGGGCGCCCCAGCCTTCGTCGACTCGAACATGACGTCACTTTGCCAGGCGCCGCGGCAGTTTCAAGTCCCGGGGTCAGGCGGCGATCGGCAGCGCGGCCGGGCCGAGCGGTCGCAGCTCGTCGGCGTAGGAGACCGACGTCCGGTGCAGGGCGCCGTCCGCGTCGACCGAGTACGCCCCCAGCCGCCACAGCGGCGGCGAGTAGGCATGGATCGAGACGGCGCGCGGCTCTGCGCAGGTCAGCCGGTGGATGTGGGAGGGGCCGAACGCGAACGACGCCCCGGCCCCGTAGCGCGTCTGGCGCTCGGGCTGGGCGACGCGCAGGGCGTGCTCCTCCAGCGCGCCCTCGACGACGCTCACCGCGCCGCTGGACGTGTCGTGGTCGTGCCAGCCGGTGTCGTTCTCCGGCAGCCAGAAGATCGCCCAGACGTCGACGCTCGCATCGCGGTGCAACGCCGCGTACGTGCGCTCGGCGGCATCGAGGCGCAGGTGCGGGAGCCACAGCTCGCGGCGGCCGGCGACGTGCTCGACGAGGCGCAGCAGCTCTTCGCGCTCCAACTCGCGATCCGGCAGGTCCAGGGCATCGATCACGGGGGTCGCGACGGGCGTCATGCGGGCACCTCCTCGAGGCAGTGGGCGAGTAGTCGCCCGGGGTTGCGGTTACGGATCGCGTGCAGCGCGGCGTCGCCCAGGGCGGGCGGCGCCGATTCGGCGTAGGGACGGTCGGAGCCGTGGCAGACGACGTCGATGCCGAGCACGCGGATGACGGCGTCCACCGCCTGCTTGCCGTAGGACGACGTCTCGACGAACGAGAGCGGATCGATCGCCGCGCGGTCGCCGCCGCGGGCGCGGTGGCGCTCGCCGTGCAGCGGGCCGAGGCCGGCGAGCGCGGCGAAGCAGACCGGCAGCTGCGCGAAGCGGTCGCGGCCGCCGTCGATCCAGGCCCACCAGGCCGAGTGCAGCTGTGTCACGTACGGCACGACGGGGCCCCACCACGCGGGGCGGCCGGGCGCGTCGCCGGGACCCACGGGGCCCGGGTGGACGAGCAGCGGCGCCTGCGCGGAGTCGAGCACCTCGAGCAGCGGAGCGAGGCGCTCGAGCCCGTCCGGCGCGGCGAGCACGTCGGCTCCCACCTCGAGTCCGATCGCGCCGCTCTGCAGCGCGGCGCGGAGCGCGCGCGGGTCGGGCTCCTGGACGCCGGCCATCGCCCACGGGCGGAACGGCGCCCCGAGTGCCAGCGCGCCGTCGAGCCAGGCTCCGGCGAGCTCGTCCGCCTGAGCGGGCGGGAGCCGGTCCAGGCCGAGCGATGCCGCCGGGGCGATGCATACGAGCTCGTCCCCGTCGGCCGCGGCGAGCGCCGCCCGGGCCTCCGGATCGTGGTGCGCCGGGTCGATCCGGTACGTCCGCTCACCCGGCAGGTGCAGCTCCCACCCGTCCAGGCGGGGACCGTTCCGGCGCGCGCGCAGCGCTGCCACGAAGGAGGCGGGCCAGAGGTGTTGGTGGAGGTCGACGGTCATGTTGGTGAAGCGTTTCACTGAACCGGTTCACTGAACCGCTTCAACTGTATCGGACGAAGGCGACACTTCCAATAGACCGGGCGGACCAAATCGCTGCGAAGACGGTGGTTCCGTCCTCCCCGGCGCTACGGTTCGCCTCGTGCCCCCGCGCAAGCGCGTCACGATCAAGGACGTCGCCGCCGCGACCGGGCTCTCTCCCGCCGCGGTCTCCTATGCGATGCGCGGCGTTCAGACCACTGCGGAGACCCAGGAGCGCGTGCGCCGGGCCGCCGAGGAGCTCGGCTACACCGGCAATGCGGTGGCGCGCGCGCTGGCGCGCGGGCGCACCGGGCTGGCCGGCGTCCTGTCGGGCTCGCTCCAGGACCTGAGCGAGCAGCGCTTCGTCGAGATCCTCGGCCGCCGGCTCGGCCGCCATGACCTGCACATGGTCGTGGTCGACGCGCGCGGTGAGCCGGACCGCGAGCGGATGCTGGCGCGCCAACTCGCGGACAGGCTCGTCGACGGGCTGGTGATCTCGCCGCTCGATCCCTCGGACAAGGCCTGGGCCGAGATCGGCGAGGGTCTTCCGATCGTGACGGTCGGCGACGCCCTCGCCGGGCCGACCGTGGGGGAGGTGCTGTTCGACAACCGCGCCGGTGTCGGCATGGTGCTCGAGCACCTGCACGGGCTCGGGCACCGCCAGATCGCCGTGCTCACCCCGAGCCGTCCCTCGACGCCGGACCGGCCGGCCGAGCGCGTCGTCGCCGAGAAGTGCGCGGCGCTCGGGATGCAGGCGACGGTCGTGAACACGCGCCACTCGATGGAGGAGGCGACCCAGGCGGCCGCCGCGCTGCTGGGCGACGACCCGCGCCCGACGGCGGTGTTCTGCCTGTCGGACTCGATCGCCTGCGGCGTCTATGCCGCGGCGGCCGCGTGCGGCCTCGAGATCCCGCGCGACCTGTCGGTCGCGGGCTACGACGACCACCCGATCGCGCGCGTGGTGGCGCCGCCGCTGACGAGCGTCGACTGGGGGCTCCCCGACGTCGCCACGGCGGCAGCCGAACTGCTCGCCGCGGCCGTTGCCGGGCAGCCCATGGCAAGTGCGCGAGCCCGCGTGCGCGTCGCGCCCGTGCTCGTCGAGCGCGCCTCCACCGGTCCGCCCGCGTAGCCCCGCCGCCGACTGGTTCAATGCGGCGCATGCCCCCGCGCCTGCCCGCTCTCCTCGCAGCTCCCCCGCCCGGCCCGCCCCTGTGGCTGACGAACGCGCGCCTGCTGGACGGCACGGGCGCGGCGCCGCGCGAGGGCGCGTCGGTGCTCGTCCGCGACGGCCGGATCGAGCGCGTCGCGGGCGCCGCGGATGCGCCGCCGGACGCCGCGGCGATCGACCTCGAGGGGCGCACGCTGATGCCGGGGCTCGTCGACGCGCATGCGCACGTCAAGGCCAAGATGCCGCATCCGGACGAGGGCGCCGAGCCGCTGCTGCCCGGCACGGCGGCGCATGTCGTCGCGGCCCACCTCGCCGAGGCCCTGCGCCGCGGGGTGACGACCGTGCGCGACGTCGGCTCGTATGGCAGCACGGTCGTCGAGGCGCGCCAGGCGATGCGGCTCGGCGCGTTCCGCGGGCCCCGCCTGCTGACCTGCGGCCGGATCGTCTCCGCGACGAGCCCGGGCGGGCGGTTCTTCTCCGGGATGTACCGCGAGGCCGACGGCCCGGACGACATCCGCCGCGCCGTGCGCGAACAGCTCCGCCACGGCGCGGACTTCATCAAGCTGATGACGACCGGCGCGCGCTCGGTCGAGCTCGAGGACCCGGATCCCGCGCAGGTGACCGGCGAGGAGGTCGCCGCGCTCGTCGAGGAGGCGCACCGGCTCGGCTACCGGGTCGCCGCGCATGCCGAGGGGCTGCCGGGCACCGAGCTCGCCGTCGACGCCGGGATCGACACGATCGAGCACGGGATGTACCTCAACCAGCGGCCCGACCTGCTCGAGCGCATGGCCGAGCAGGGACAGGTGCTCGTGCCGACGCTCTCGTGCTTCTACGGCGTCGCCGGGCTCGACGGCGAGCGCGCGGCGCCCGAGACCTGGAGCCCGCTGCTGGTCGAGCTCGCGCAGCACAACCTCGAGCAGGCCGACCTCACGCTGCGCGCGGCGCACAGCGCCGGGGTGAAGATCGCGCTCGGCCACGACTGGTCGCCGTTCTACGACAGCGCGCGCGAGCTCGAGCGGATGGTGCACCACGGGTTGCCCGCGATGGACGCGCTTGTCGCGGCGACCGCGACGGGCGCCGCTGCGCTCGGCCTCGGCGACGAGCTGGGCACCGTGGAGGCCGGCCGGATCGCCGACCTCGTGATCCTCGACGGCGACCCGCTCGCAGATCCCGGGCTGCTCCGCCGGCGCGAGCAGGTCTGGCTCGTGCTCCAGCTCGGCGCGCCCGTCGCGGGCGCGGCGCTCGAGGCCTCCGTGCCCGGCGCCCGCTAGCGCGCCGGGTCCGCGAGCGCCTCGAGCCAGCGCCACAGGCGCCGCACGGGCGGGGACGGCGCGGGGCGGCGGCGATGGACGGCGCGCAGGTCGCGCGCGAGGTCGACGCCGTCCACCGGCACCGCGCGCAGCGTGCCGGCTGCCTGCTCGGCCTCGATCGTCCGCCGCGACAGCAGCGTGAAGCCACCTTCGGCGACCATCCGCTTGAGGCTCTGGCTGCTCGCCGCCTGCAGCGCCGGTTCGAGCTCGACCCCGGCGCCGCGGAGCGCGTCGTCGGCGACCCGCCGCGTGCCGGATCCCTCCTCGCGCGACACGAACGCGTCCGTGAGCAGCTCGGCGGGGGCCAGCGAGGAGCGCCGTGCCCAGCGGTGCCCGGCGGCGACGACGACGACGATCTCGTCGCGCGCGAGCACCGTGGACGCCAGCCCGCGCAGGTCGGCGGGCGCCTCGATGAAGCCGATGTCGGCCGCGCCGTCGCGGACCTGGGCGAGCACGGCCTCGGAGTTCACGACGTCGACCGTGACGGCGGCGTCGCCCGCCTCGAGGCGGTAGAAGGCGAGCCACGAAGGGAGCAGGAACTCGCCGATCGTGTGGCTCGCGGCGAGCCGCACGGCGTCGCGCCGGGCGTCGGGGTCGGCGAGCACCGCCTCGGCCGCCGCGAGTGCCTCGAGCGCGTGCTGCGCGTACGGGAGCAGGGCGCGTCCGGGCGGGCTCAGCCGGACGCCGAAGCGGCCGCGGTCGAGCAGGTTGGCTCCCACGCGCCGCTCGAGCGCCGCGAGCCGCTTCGTCACGGCCGACTGCGTGAGGTGGAGGGCCTCGGCCGCGCCGTGCACGCTGCCGGCCTCGGCGGCTGCCACGAAGGCGGCGAGGTCGCGGCCGCTCAGCGGCTCGGTCGATGCGGTCATGCTTCCCATTCCATCGTGGAATCGGTCACGGCGCAACCGCGCTGGTTCGCGGGCCCTCGCACGGCGACCATGACTCATGTGAGCGTCATCGCCGATCCAGCGGTCGCGCGCGGCACGATCGCCCGTGCGCCGCGCCTCGTCCGGCCCGCTCGCGGCGGCCGCCTGCGCGGCCTCGCCGCGGTCGGCGCCGTCGTCGCGCTCGCTTTCGCCTTGACGGGCCTGATCCCCGGCGTCAGCCCGCTGCTGTGGGCGATGGCGCTCGGTCTCGCCGCTTCGCCGCTCGTGCGCCGCGCAGGCGGCGCTGAGGCCGGCGTGGACTTCGCGGCGAGCACCCTGCTGCGCGCCGGCGTCGCGCTGCTCGGCCTGCGGATCGCGCTCGGCGACCTCGCGTCGCTCGGCGTGTCCGGCGTCGGGCTCGCCGCCGGGACGCTCGCAGCGACGTTCGTGTTCACCGTCTGGCTCGGCCCGCGGATCGGCGTCCCGCGCGGCGCGACGCTGCTGGTCGCGGCGGGCTGCTCGATCTGCGGCGCCGCCGCGATCGCCGCCATGAGCTCGGTCGCGGACTCGGAGGACGAGGACGCCGGCCGCGCGGTCGCCGCCGTCGGCGTGCTCGGATGCCTCGCGATGCTGCTCGTCCCCTTCCTCGGCATCGAGCTGCTCGGGCTCGGCGAGGAGCGCACCGCGATGTGGGCGGGCGCCTCGATCCACGAGGTGGCCCAGGTCACGGCCGCGGGCGCGGCGATCTCGGTCGCCGCGCTGAAGACGGCCACGCTGGTCAAGCTCGTGCGCGTCGTGCTGCTGGCTCCGACCGTGGCGATCGCCGGCCACGGCGCGCGCGGCACGGCGACGCCGGTGCAGGGGTTCGTGCTGGCGTTCCTCGGGCTCGTGCTCGTGCGCACCGTGATCCCGCTCCCGGCCGCGGTGCTCGACGGGGCGGCGATCGCCTCGCTGCTGCTGCTCGCCGCCGGGATGGGGGCGCTCGCGCTGCAGATCCGCCCGCGCACGCTCGTCGCCGGCGGCGCCCGGCCGCTGCTGCTCGCGGTCGCGGCGACGGGCTGCGCGCTGGTGACGGGGCTGGCACTGGTGGTCGTGCTCCCGTAAGGTCCGGGGTCGATCACGTCCAGGAGGTTGCGATGAAGCTGAGACACCGGCGCGCCGCGCCGCCCCCGGCCGAATCGACGAGCGACGCGGCCGGCAAGCTCGCCGGCATCCGTCCCGTCGCGCACGACGAGGATGCCGACCGCCCGCGCCGCGAGGACGTGACCAGCGGAGGCAGTCCCTTCGACATCCCCGTGCCGCTGCCGCGCATCCTCCTGCCCAAGGGGAAGCGGAACCGTCCCAGCTAGCGCATCACAACCCACGCTCGCGATCGAGGCCACGGGGCTCGTCAAGGACTTCGGCGCGACGCGCGCGGTCGACGGCGTCGACCTGTCGGTGCGCCCGGGCTCCGTCTACGGCGTGCTCGGGCCCAACGGCGCCGGCAAGTCGACGACGATCCGGATGCTCGCGACGCTGATCCGGCCCGATGCGGGGTCCGCGCGCGTGCTCGGCCACGACATCGTGCGCGACGCCGATGCCGTGCGCGGCGCCGTCAGCCTCACCGGCCAGCTCGCCTCGGTCGACGAGGACCTCACCGGACGCGAGAACCTGATCCTGCTCGGCCGCCTGCTCGGGCTCAAGCGCGCGCAGGCCAAGGCGCGGGCGGCCGAGCTGCTCGACGCGTTCGGCCTCGCGGAGGCGTCCGGCCGGCTGGTCAAGAACTTCTCCGGAGGCATGCGGCGACGGCTCGACATCGCGGCGAGCATCGTCGTCACGCCGCAGCTGATGTTCCTCGACGAGCCCACGACCGGGCTCGACCCGCGCTCGCGCAACCAGGTCTGGGACATCATCCGCGCCCTCGTCGCCGAGGGGACGACGATCCTGCTCTGCACGCAGTACCTCGACGAGGCCGACCAGCTGGCGGACCGGATCGCCGTGATCGATCACGGCAAGGTGATCGCCGAGGGGACGCCGGGCCAGCTCAAGGCCTCGGTCGGGCTGGGCACGCTGCACGTGCGGCTGCTCGACCCCGACCAGCGCGAGGACGCCGAGCGCGTTCTCGCACGCGAGCTCGGCGCCGTGCACCTTGAGCCCGACCCGGCAGCGCTCTCGGTCGCGTGCGGCGACGCCGACCGAGCCGCCGAGGCGGTCGCCGAGCTGTCGCGATCGGGCATCGGCATCGCCGCCTTCTCGCTCGGCCAGCCGAGCCTCGACGAGGTGTTCCTCGCGCTGACCGGCCACGTGGCCGAGGAGGAAGCCGCCGACCCGGAGGAGCGGGCAGCATGAGCACAGCCCCGACGTCGCGCCCCCGCGCCACGCCCGTCGCCGACGAGGCCGCGCTGCGCAAGGCGCTCTCCTCGACCCAGCGGCCGCCGCGCGCGAGCGCCCTGTCGGCCACGCTCACCTTCGGCTGGCGCGGGATGCTCAAGGTCAAGCACGTCCCCGAGCAGCTGCTCGACGTGACGATCACGCCGGTGATGTTCCTGCTCATGTTCACCTACCTGTTCGGCGGCGCGATCGCCGACTCGACGGGCGAGTACCTGGACTACATCCTGCCGGGGATCCTCGTCATGTCGGTGCTGTTCACGACCGTCTACTCCGGCGTGGCGCTCAACACCGACGTGACCAAGGGGGTCGTCGACCGCTTCCGCTCGCTGCCGATCTGGCGGCCGGCGCCGCTGCTCGGCTCCGTGCTCGGCGACAGCGTCCGCTACCTGATCGCCGGCACGGTGATCATCGTGCTTGGCGTCGTGCTCGGCTACCGGCCGGACGCCGGCGTCGGCGGCGTGCTCGCCGCGCTCGCGCTGGTGATCGTGTTCGCGTTCGGGCTGTCATGGGTCTTCACGACGCTCGGCCTGCTGATGCGCACCCCGAACGCCGTCATGAACGCGGGCTTCATGGGGATCTTCCCGCTGACCTTCCTCAGCAACGTCTTCGTCGAGCCCGAGACGCTCCCGAGCGCGCTGGAGTCGTTCGTGGACGTGAACCCGATCTCGATCCTGGCGACGGCGTCACGCGGGCTGATGGAGGGAACCGCGGAGGGCGGGGACATCGCGATCGTGCTCGCGGCGGCCGCGGCGCTGACCGCGGTGTTCGCGCCGCTGACGACGCGCCTGTACCGCAACCGCGGCTAGGCGAGGTCGTCGACCAGGTCCGCGATCGAGTCGACGATCCGCGAGGCCCGGAACGGGTGCCGCTCGGCCTCCGCGCGCGTGGTCACGCCCGTGAGCACGAGGATCGTCTGCAGGCCGGCCTCGAGGCCGGAGACCACGTCGGTGTCCATGCGATCGCCGACCATCGCGGTGGTCTCGGAGTGCGCGTCGAGCGCGTTGAGCGCCGACCGCATCATCAGCGGGTTCGGCTTGCCGATGTAGTACGGGTCGACCCCGGTGGCACGGCTGATCAGGGCCGCCACCGAGCCGGTCGCGGGCAGCGGGCCGTCCGGGGTCGGGCCGGTGGCGTCGGGATTGGTGGCGATGAAGCGGGCGCCCCGCGCGATCAGGCGTATCGCCTTCGTGATCCGCTCGAAGCTGTAGGTGCGCGTCTCGCCCAGCACGACGTAGTCCGGGTCGACCTCGGTGAGCGTGTAGCCGGCCGCGTGCAGCGCCGTCGTCAGGCCCGCCTCGCCGATCACGAACGCCGAGCCGCCCGGGCGCTGCTCCTCGAGGAACCGCGCGGTGGCGAGCGCCGACGTCCAGATCGCCTCCTCGGGCACTTCCAGCCCTGAGCTGCGCAGCCGCGCGGCGAGGTCGCGACGCGTGTAGATCGAGTTGTTCGTGAGCACGAGGAAGGGCGTGCCCGACTCGCGCAGGCGCGCGAGGAAGCGGTCGGCCCCGGGGATGGCGTGCTCCTCGTGCACGAGCACGCCATCCATGTCCATCAGCCATGTGCTGACGGTCCGCCCCACAGCTAGCCCGCGTCGAAGCGGGGGCTCGTGCAACGAGTGTCGTAGCAGGGGTACGGGCGCCCAGCGTGGGCGTGGAAGTGGACGTCGTTCTGGGTCCACTCGTGCTTGAGCGCACCGGCGATGGCGGAAACGATACGGCGTGTCATGTCATGTCCTTCGTTCTGGGGAGGAACGCTACGTTGCGGTTCGCAGGCTAGCAGCAGCGCTACGCTACGTTTCGTCGCATGGGAGCCAAGGACAGACGCGCCGCGATCATCGACGCCACGCGAGAACTGCTCGCGGAGAGCGGCGTCCGCGGCTTGACGGTCGAGGGAGTCGCCGCGCGCGCCGGGGTCGCCAAGACGACGATCTACCGCCGCTGGCGGTCGAAGGACGAGCTGGCACTTGCGGTGCTGATCGACATGGTCGAGCACGTCGTCTCGGTGCCGGACATCGGCGACACCCGCGCAGAGCTGGTCGCGTTCGTCGACGGGGCGGTGCGGATCCTCGGGTCGACGCTGATGGGCCGCGTCATGCAGGGCCTCGTCTCCGACCTCGCCGCCGACCCAGAGCTGGCCGCCGCGTTCCGCGAACGCGTCGTCGCGGCGCGCGTCGCCGAGGTCCGCCGGCTGGCGCTGCGCGGCATCGAGCGCGGCGACCTGCGGGCCGAGACCGATCTCGAGCTGCTGCACGAGCTGCTCTTCGGGCCGATCTACTACCGGCTGCTGCTCAGCGGCGCGCCGCTCGAGGACGGGCTCGCCGAGCGCGTCGTGGACGCGGTCCTGCCGGCGTTCGTGGCCCGCGGCTAGAGCCCCGCGGCGCTCGCGGCCTCGGCGTGGGCGGCGTCCTCGAGCCGGTCGTCGAGCGCGCGCAGCTCCGCCGGCGCGATCCCGAGCGCGGTGGCCGTGAGCCAGTCCGCGAAGCCGGTGTTCTTCGGCAGCAGGGGGCCGTGCATGTACGTGCCGATCACGGTCCCGTGCGCCCCGCCGCGGACACCCTCGGTGCCGTCGGAGCCGTTGTTGCCGTTGCCCTTGAGCACCCGGCCGAGCGGCGCGGCGCCCGGTCCGAGGTAGGTGCGGCCGGCATGGTTCTCGAATCCTGCGAGCGTCTCCGGCCCGCCCGGCAGGTCGAGCGCGATCGCGATGTTGCCGAGCAGGCGAGGACCCTCCTCGCGGCGCGTGTCGAGGTCGACCAGGCCGACGCCGGGGAGCCGCTCATGGCCGAGCTCATAGCCGTCGCCGAGCAGTTGCAGCCCGCCGCAGACGGCGAACACGACCGCGCCGCGGCCGGCCGCGGCGTGCAGCGCGTCGCGCTTGACCGACGCGAGGTCGCGCGCGCACAGCGCCTGGTCGCGGTCCTGCCCGCCGCCGAGGTAGAAGAGGTCGTGCGCCTCGGGATCGATCTCGTCGCCGATGCCGGCGCCTGAGAGCTCGAAGCCGAGCCCGCGCCAGGTGCAGCGGCGCTCGAACACGGTCAGGTTCCCGCGGTCGGCGTAGATGTTCATCAGGTCCGGATAGAGCGCGCAGACGCGCAGCGTCCGCTCAGGCACGCAGCAGCACCACCTCGGCGCCGACGTGGTCCGCCGTCGCGGCGACGTGGCGGGCGGGCTCGGGCTCCAGGCCGGCGGCGCGGCCCTCGGCCTCGAGCTGCTCGACGCTGAGGTGCGCGAGCTCGATCGCGTCCTGCTCGACGGTCGCGCCGCCATCCGGGCCGACGGCGCGGCGCACGCGCTCGATCCGCGTCGCCGTCGGCAGCGCGCGCACCGCGGTCGGCTGGGACGAGAACCGCCAGCCGCCGACGGTGCCGACGTCGGGGAGCGGGAGCAGCTCGTCGTCGAGCTCGCCGAAGTTCTCGAGCGCCGCCGTGATCGCGATCGCGAGCAGTCCGCCGCGCACGAGGTGGCGGCGCGCCGATGCGAGGAAGCCGGCGCGCTCGGGCAGCAGCTGGATCGTCTGCATCGGCACGATCACGAGCCCGAAGCGGCGCTGCAGCGAGAACGCGGCGGCATCCGCGACCGCGGTCTCGACGGCCGTGCCGGCAGCGCGCGCGACCAGCGCACCGAGCAGCTCGGGCTCGCGGTCCAGCGCGGTCACCGAGTGGCCCGCGCGGGCGAGGTCGAGCGCGACGCGGCCGGTGCCCGCGCCGACGTCGAGCACCGGCCCGGCCTCGGCGCGCGCGAGCTCGCGCCAGAGCGGCAGGTCGGCGCGGTAGCCGCCGCACTCGACGTCGTGCCAGGCCACGAGCGGCGA
This sequence comes from uncultured Solirubrobacteraceae bacterium, assembly GCA_963839615.1. Classification (GTDB taxonomy): domain Bacteria; phylum Actinomycetota; class Thermoleophilia; order Solirubrobacterales; family Solirubrobacteraceae; genus DASQMT01. Next base: position 682,611 of record CAWIVY010000007.1, on the reverse strand, counting down.
GAACGTCGCGGCGCTCATCGCCAGTGCCCCTGTACCTGGCCGCGCCGGGCCAGCAGGTCGCGCAGCTCGAGCAGCGCGGTGTAGGTCGGCAGCGCGTACAGCGGCCCGTCGCCGTTCGCCAGGGCGGCGTCCAATCCGTCCGGCAGTTCGGGCACGACGCTCAGCCGCTCCGCCGCGACGCCGGCGTACTTGAGCCGCAGCGCGAGCTCCGCCGCGCGCGTGCCGGAGCAGGTCATGTGCCGCAGGGAGGGCGCGAGCAGCTCCCAGTCGGCGTCCCAGACCCATGAGATGTCGCGCCCGTCGGCGGTGTTGTCGTTCAGCACCCCGAACAGGTCGAGCTGCTCGCCCTCGAGCGCGAGCGTGCGCAGCACCTCGTTGGCGCCCGCGGGATTCTTGACCAGCAGGATCGACGTCGGCCGGCCGCCGAGGTCGAGCGTCTCGGCCCGCCCGAACGCCGGCGCGACCGCGCGCAGCCCCGCGGCTATCGCGTCCAGCGGCGCGCCCAGGGCAAGGCAGAGAGCCGCCGCGCCGAGCGCGTTGTAGACGTTGTAGAGGCCGGGCAGCGGCAGCTCGACGCGCGCGCTGCCGGCGGGCGTGACGAGCGTGAACGCCGCCGAGCGGATCCCGCGCAGCTCGACCTCGCGCGCCGCCACGGCCGGCTCGGGGCGGCGGGCGCCGCAGCTCGGGCACGCGTAGCGACCGAGATGCGCCATGTAGATCGCCTCGTAGGCATAGGGATGCCCGCAGCGGCGGCAGTGCTTGGAGTCGGCGGCGTGCTGGAGCTCGGCAAGCGCGAGCGAGTCGTCCTCGACGCCGAAGTACAGCGCCTCCTGGTCGCGGCCGAGGTCGGCGACCAGCGGGTCGTCGGCGTTCAACACGAGCGCGCCGGCTCCCGCGCGCGCGTTCACGACGTCGGCCCAGCGCCCGGCGATGATCTCGAGCTCCCCGTAGCGATCGAGCTGGTCGCGGAACAGGTTGCCGAGCAGCAGCGCGCGCGGCTCGAGCTCCTGCACGACCGGCGCGAGCCAGAACTCGTCGACCTCGAACAGCCCGAGCTCGCCGTCCAGCTCGCGGCCGCCGCGGCGCGCTGCCGCGGCCAGCGCGGAGGCGACGCCGCCCGCCATGTTGGCGCCGGCGCTGTTGTGCACGAGCCGTTCGCCGGTGCGCTCGAGGATCGCCGCGGTCATCGCCGCCGTCGTGGTCTTGCCGTTCGTCGCGCTGATCACCGCGCTGCCGTGCGCGAGCCGCCGCGCCAGGATCCCGATCGCGTGCGGCTCCAGGCGTGTCAGCACCTTGCCCGGCAGCGACGTCCCGCCGCCGCGGCCCGCGGCGCGGACGACGGTGCCGACCGCCTTGGCGGCGGCCACCTTCGGGCCCAGCAGCGTCACGGGGCGAGCACCTTGAGCGAGCGCGGCACGACCCTGATGGTGACGGGCAGGTCCGCGATCGGGTCGCCGTCGGCATAGGCGGCGAACGGGCGGTCGGCGTGGAACGCGATCTCGCGCCCGCGCAGGAACGTCAGATTCGGGTCGTCGACGTGCGTGCCCTTGAACACCCGCGGCAGCCCGGCGAGGTAGCTCCGCTTCGACGCCGCCCGGCAGAGCACGACGTCGAGCAGGCCGTCTTCGAGCGAGGCGCCCGGCACGAGGTACATGCCGCCGCCGAAGACGCCGGAGTTCGCGACCGCGACGGAGTAGCCGTCGAACGACTGCGCCTCGCCGTCGACGACGACCTGCCAGTGGGCGCTGCGCCAGCCGCGCAGCGCGCGCAGCGTCGAGTACACGTACACGAGCTCGCCGAGCGGGACCTTCGTCGCGTTGGCGATGTCCTGCACGTCGGAGTCGAAGCCCGCCGAGGCGATGCCGAGGTAGGTCCGCCCGCCCGCCTCGGCGACGTCGATCAACCGCTCGTGGCCGGCGGCGAGCACGTCGCAGGCGAGCTCGGGGTCAGGGCCGATGCCGAGCTTGCGCGCGAAGTCGTTGCCGCGGCCGCCGGGCAGCACGCCGAGCACACCGTCGGTGCCGCGCAGCTCGCCGGCGACCGTGCCGAGCAGGCCGTCGCCGCCCATCGCCGCCGCCACCTCGCCGGCGGCGAGCGCCGCGCGCGCCAGCTCGCGCGCATGTGCGAGCGAGTGCGTGCGCTCGACGCGGAAGCTCATCCCGCGGGCGCGCAGAGCCTGCTCCACGCGCGGCAGCAGCTGCGCGGCGCGGCCTCGGCCGGCGCTTGGGTTCACGATGAGGCAGAGCGGGCGCCGGGCCATTCGGGGCGAGAACGCTAGAAGGTCACGCCACGACCAGCGCGCCGAGCGAGTCGGCCACGTGGGTGGGGCGCGGGGCTGCGGCTGCGGCCTCGGCTTCGCTCGTGCTGCCCGTCAGCACGAGCGCGCCGTCGATGCCCGCGCGGCGCGCGCCCGCGACGTCGACGTCGAGCCGGTCGCCGACCGCGAGGTAGCGCCCGTCGCCGAGCCGGTCGCGCGCGGCCGCGTACATGTCCGGCTCGGGCTTGCCGACCGTGCGCTCCGCGCGCTGCCCCGTGGCCTCCTCGACCGCGGCGAGGATCGCGCCCGATCCCGGCCACGGGCCGTCGGGCATCGGGAAGGTCGGGTCGCGCGTGACGCCGATCAGCTCGGCGCCGCGCAGCACGGCCTGCGTGGCGATGCGCAGCTCGCGGTAATCGAACCCCTCGTGTCCGCCCGCGACGACGACGTCGGCGCGCGTCGCGAACTCCGTGTTGTTGACGATCCGCATGCCGGCGTCGGCGACGTGATCGACGAGCGCCTGCGAGCCGATCACGAAGGCCGCGCCGCGCTCGTTGCGCTCCGCGAGCACGAACTGGAGGGCCGCGCCGCAGGTCACGACCTCGTCGACGCTCGCCTGGAAGCCGAGCCGCCAGAGCTTGCGGACGAACTCCTCCGGCGCGTGCCGGACGTCGTTCGTGAGGAACGCGATCCCCTTGCCGGCCTCGCGCAGGGCGGTCACGGCCTCGGCCGCGCCGTCGAGCGCCTGCTCGCCGACCCAGAGGCAGCCGTCGAGGTCGAGCAGCACGTTGTCATATGCGGCGAGGGCCGGAGTGAGCGTCACGGGCGGTCATTATCATCGCCGCCCATGCCGCGACCGCTGACGCTCCTCCTCGCGTGCCTCGTGCTCGCGGTCGCCGGCTGCGGCGGCGACGACGAGGAGAAGGCGGCGCCGGCGGGCACCGCCGAGCCCACCGAGACCGCGACGGCGACGCCCGAGGACACCGGCGGCGAGCAGGGCAGCGGCTGCGACAAGGTGGGCAAGCCCAAGCCCAAGGACGCCGAGTTCGCGAAGCCGAAGCGGCGGCTGGACGAGGGCAAGACCTACGTCGCGAAGGTGAAGACGAACTGCGGCGAGTTCGAGATCACGCTCGACGCGAAGCGCGCTCCGAAGACGGGCGGCTCGTTCGCGTTCCTGGCCGGGAAGGGCTTCTTCGACGGGCTCGGATTCCACCGCATCGTCCCCGGGTTCGTGATCCAGGGCGGCGATCCGAAGGGCGACGGCAGCGGCGGGCCCGGCTACTCGATCGTCGAGGCCCCGCCCGAGGACCTGACGTACGGGAAGGGCATCGTCGCGATGGCCAAGACCGCGATCGAGGATCCGGGCACGTCGGGCAGCCAGTTCTTCGTCGTGACCGGCGACGACACGCCGCTGCCGCCGGAGTACGCCCTGCTCGGCAAGGTCACGAAGGGCCAGGACGTCGTCGACCTGATCGGCGTCGCGCCCGTCGGCCCCGACGAGCAGCCGGTCGAGCCGATCGTGATGGAGTCCGTGACCGTGGAGGAGCGTTAGCGCTCGAGCAGGACCGGGTCGCCGACGGCGACGCGGCCGGGTTGCACAGTCGAGCCGTAGACGCCGAGACACGACTCGCGCTCGCGGGCGATCGCGCGCAGCACCGCCGGGTCGCGCTCCGTCGTGGCAGGGTCGACGTTGACGAGCACGCAGCGCTTATCGCGCTGGTCGACGCGCATCCGGAGCGCGCCGATCCGCAGCACGCAGCCGACCCACGCGTCCTCGGGGACCTGCTCGTCACCCGCCGCCTCGACCAGCAGGTTGGGGCGGAAGCGCAGCACTTCGAGCTCGGTCCCCACGAGCGCGGCGACACCGGCGATCGCCTGGGTCGTGATCAGCGCGAGCGGCATCGTGTCGAAGACGCCGCGGTCCTGCTTGATGAGCCGGACCTCCTCGCCGAGCTCGGCGGCCAGCGCCGGATCGATCACGTCGCGATCCTCGCCCGCCGGGCTGCGGACGAGCGTCCGCGATGCGTCGGGCCGCGCGGGATCGGCGAACGACGGCCGGTAGCGCCACATCTCGGGCTGCTCGCGGATCGTCAGCCAGGGGAAGCCGCTGCGCGGGATGTCCGCGCGGACGAAGGCCCAGCGACGGTCGCCGGCCAGGCCGTGCCACGACACGTCGACCGCGTCGAGCGACTCGGCGCCCATCGACTTCACCGGATAGCGCCACAGCCCGGCGACCCGGCCGACCTCGGCGGGCGTCATGGGGCGACCGTCGCGCCCTCGTGGGCGAGCAGCAGCCGCTTGACGTCGGGCCCGCCGCCGTAGCTGCCGACGCCGCCGCCGCCCGGCAGCACCCGGTGGCACGGGACGATGATCGGGACCGGGTTGGTCGCGCATGCGGTGCCGACGGCGCGGGCCGCGCGCGGGCGCCCGACCCGCGCGGCCAGCGCGCCGTAGGTCACGACGTCCCCAGGCCCGACCTCGGCGCGCAGCAGCGCCAGCGCCGAGCGGCGGAAGTCCGAGCGTACGAGCGAGAGGTCGACGGGCAGGTCCAGGCGCTCGTCGACACCATCGAAGTAGGCCGAGAAGACGTCGCGCGTGGAGCCGAGCTCGCGGTCGGAGCCGACGATCCGCGGACCGAGGTGCGCGGCCACCTGGGCGAGCAGCGCGTCGACGGACTCGCCGGGGAAGCCGACGCGCACCACGCCGTGCTCGCCCTGCACGATCAGGAGCTTGCCGATCGGCGTCTCCAGCCGGGTGTAGACGGCGTCGGCGAGCCCTTCGCGCACGGCGGCGGAAGCGATCGAGTCGAGCAGGCTGGCGGAGAGCGTCATGCGGGGATCCCTTGTGAGCGTAGGGTCTGGATGCCGGTCGAGACGCGCCGGCGCGCCGCCACGACGGAGCAGCCGAGGCGGGCGGCCACGCCCTCGTAGTCGAGGTCCTCGACGAATCGCAGCCGCAGCGCGGCCTGCGTTCCGTTCGGCAGGTCCCCGATCAGCGAGTCGAACGCGTCGTCGTAGTGCTCCGGCTCGGTCACGGCCGCCGGCGGCGCGGCGGTCAGCACCTCGCGCCGGCGGACGCGCAGGTGGTCGAGCGCGGTCGTGGTGGTGACGCGGTAGAGCCAGGCGCGCAGGTGGTCGGCGTGGCGCAGGCGGGGATAGGCGCGCAGCGCGCGCAGCAGCGCGTCCTGCAGCACGTCCTCGCCGTTGGCGTCGCCGGTCATCCGGCGGGCGTGGACGAGCAACTCATCGCCGTGCGCCTCGACGAGCGACCAGAAGGGGGGGAGGACGACGGCGCTCACTGTCCTTTCAACGTGGCAGATCGCGCCGACGTGAGCGGAGCCGCCACAATGGCCGGGTGCGGATCTCGGCGAAGGTGGACTACGCGATGCGGGCGCTGGTGGAGCTGGCGGCCGGCAGCAGCGGGCGACCGGTGACGGCTGAGCGGCTCGCCGACGCCCAGGGCATCCCGCAGAAGTTCCTCCAGAACATCCTGCTCGAGCTGCGCCGCGCCGGGATCGTCGCGAGCCACCGCGGCCCTGACGGCGGGCACGCGCTGGCGCGCCCGGCCGATCAGATCACGGTCGCCGACGTGATCCGCGCGGTCGACGGACCGCTCGGCTCGGTCGCCGGCCACGCACCCGAGGACATGGAGTACCAGGGCTCGACGATGCGCCTGCGCGACACCTGGGTGGCGGTTCGCGCGAGCGTGCGCGGCGTTCTCGAGGGGATCACGCTGGCCGACATCGCGTCCGACCACCTGCCCGAGTCGATCGGCCGCCTGCTCGACGGCACCGGCGCCTGGACCCGGCGCTAGCGGCCCGGTTCGCTAGAGCATGTAGTAGAGGAGCTCGCCGTCCTCGCCCACGCGGTGCAGGCCGACGCGCTCGAGCAGGCGCTGGGACGCGATGTTCGAGCGGGTGGTATCGGCGAGCACGCAAGTGAGGCCGGACTGCGCGCGCGCCCACTCGAGCACCGCCGAGAGCGCCTCGGTCGCGAAGCCCTGGCCGCGCGCGCCCGCGGTGATCGCGCAGCCGACGTTGACGGCGCCCGTGGCGTCCGGCGGCCCCATGAAGCCAACGTCGCCGATGACCTCGTCGTCGGCCCGGCAGACCACCTGGTAGGTGCCGAACCCGCCGAGCGGGCGCTCCTGCGCGGCAGCCGCGAGGGTCAGCTCGGCGCGGAGCAGGGTCGACCCGAGCGGATACCCGGGGGCCCAGCGATGGCTGTTGCGGTTGATGCCGGCCGCGAGCGCACGCGCCTCTGTCGGCTCGAGCAGGACAAGGTCCAGCCGCGCGGTCTGCAGCATCGGGCCCATGGTCTCCGGCGACACTATCCGCGGCGCAATTGCCCGAATGGGCGGATCGTCCGCGTCAGCGCCTGAACTGCGCCGCGCGCTGCTCGGCCGCCCGCGTACGGGCGGCCTTCTGGCGCCGGCGCCCGTACACGACCAACCCGCCGAGCACGACGCAGACGAGCAGGAATCCCCAGAAGAACGAGACGCCCGTGCCGATGCCGCCGAACGGCAGGCCGATCAGCTGGACGATCGCCCAGCCCAGCAGGATCGCCAGGATCACCGCGAGGATCAGGAGCAGGATGCCGCCGATCCGTCGTGCGATGCCGGCGCTCGGCGGCGGCGCGACGATGCCCATCACCCGCAGCGCGAGCAGCTGGCGGTTCGAGGGCGGAGTCTGGCCGAGCTTCTCCGCCGCCGCCTTGAGGTCCCCGGGGCGCCGCTCGGCGAGGGCCAGCGAGGCCTCGGCCATGCGGCGCAGCTGCAGCCGCTCCTGCGGACGCGCCGCGGCGATCGCGGCGCGGAAGTGCTCGCGCGAGCGCTTGGCGTCCATGCGCTCGGCGGCGCGCGCGCCGAGGATCGCCTGTGCGGCTGCCCGGTAGCGAGTCTCGGACTCGAGTTCCTCGTCCGAGCGCGACTCGAGCTTCTGCATCGCGGCCAGCGCGCCCTTCTGCTCCATCTTCACCTGTCGCGGCTTGGCCATCTCGCGGACCAGTCTACGAGCGCCGCCGGAAGCCCGTCGGCTCCAGGTCCGGCGGCAGCGGGTTGGCGGGCAGGCCGCTCTGGGGGAACTCGGCCCAGTCGTAGCCCGCGGGCGCGATGTCGTTCGCCTCGGCGCCGTGGAAGATCGACGCGAGGTACTGGATCTGGCCGCGGCCGACGCCCAGCTCGGACTGGCCGCCGCCGTAGTTGGTGATGCCGCGCTCGGCGCACCACTCGTAGGTGTGCAGCAGCTTCTTCCAGGTCCCGATGCGCGACGGCTTGACGTTGATCGTCCGCGGCTGGAACGGCAGCCCCTCGATGTCCTCGACGCCGTGGATCGGCGCGTCCCAGGTGATGCGGTCGCGATGCGGGCGCAGCGCCTCGTCGGCCGCCGGGTCGGTCAGGTCGGGATCCTCGAGCCACGCCTGCGGGAAGATCTCGGCGCAGCGCCGGTAGAGGTCGGGATCCGTGTCGACGTCGACCGGTGTGCCCTTGTACGCGCCCTTGAAGTCGATCGACTCGACGGCGCCCGTCGCCTCGAGCGCCAGCAGCAGCTCGTCGTCCCATGCGGGCGAGTAGTCGAGCTTGAACTGAAGGCCGGGGTAGGCGACCAGCCGGCTCGTCACCGGCTCCGCGCTCGGCGGGTCGCCGAGGCGCAGCGACACGACGAAGTTGATCGGCTGCGGCTCGCGGCCGAGCACCTCGGCGAGCGAGCGGCCGGCCTGGCGCAGCGCGAGGTCCGCCGCGGCCGACTCGAAGGCCCAGCGGCGGTAGTCGAGGTAGGCGGGCATGCCCGGCGTCGCTCCGCCGAAGAGGTCGAGCCCGTCGAGGTGGCGCGAGAAGGAGTCGATCGTCCAGCTCCCCGCCAGCGGCAGCACCGGGCCGGCGTCGAGCTGCGCGCGCTGCTCCTCCGGGCCGTAGGTGACGTCCTCGCCGAGACCCTCCTCGCCGCCGCCTTGCAGGTGCATCGTGGTCGTCACCCGCTCGAACTCGGCGGAGATGGTGCGAGAGCGTTCCTCGAGCGAATAGGAGTCGATCTCGAGCGGAAGTTCGGCGAGCGCGTCGTACAGGGTCATAGGGTCGCGGACAGTACCGTCCCGCCCACCAGCCAAGATGTGAGGCCGTGACCGAGGCGCTGCGCTTCTGGGCGCTCATCGAGCTGATCGGCCTCGGCGCGGCGCCGCTCGCCGGGGTGCTGCTCGCGCGCATGCCCGGCGCGGGACTCGGGTTCGGCAAGGTGCTCGGGCTGCTGCTCGCCACCTGGCTGATCTGGCTCGGCGGCTCGTCGACGCTGATCCCGTACGGCAGCGCGAGCGCGGCGCTCTGGATCGCGTTCGTCTGCGCGCTCGGGCTGCTCGCCTGGGTGCGCGGCTGGGAGGGACGCCGCGCGGTCGCGCGCGGCGAGCCGCGCGGATGGCTCGCGCGCCGGCGCTGGCGCCGGCTCGCCGCGCGCGTGGAGACGGCGCCCGACCCGCTGCGGCGGCGGCTGTTCTGGGGTGCGGAGGCCGTCTTCCTCGTCGCGTTCGTCGCGATGGCGCTGCTCGTGGCCTACTCGCCGGACGTCTGGAACACCGAGAAGCCGATGGACATGGCGCTGCTCAACGCCGCCAACCGCGCCGAGACGTTCCCGCCCCAGGACCCGTGGCTGGCGGGCGCGGACGTCAACTACTACTACCTCGGCCAGCTGGCGATGGCGGTGCTGGTGAAGCTCACCGCGGTCGCGCCGGACCAGGGCTACAACCTCGCCGTGGCCGCGCTGTTCGCGCTGACCGCCGCGGCGATGTTCACGATCGGAGGGACGCTCTGGGGGGCGGCGCGCGGCCCGCGCGGCGCGATCCGGGCCGGTCTCGCCGCGGTCGGCATCGTGCTCGTCGCCGGCAACCTCGAGGGCGCGCGGCTGCTGATCGCCGACGGCGGGCCGCTGCGCGAGTACGACTGGTTCGCCGCCTCGCGCGTGATCGACCACACGATCAACGAGTTCCCGTGGTTCTCTTTCCTGCTCGGCGACCTCCACGCGCACGTGCTCGCGCTGCCGTTCACGCTGCTCGCGCTCGCGTTCGCCCTCCAGGTCGTGCTCGCCGGGCCGCGGCTGGCGCCGCGCGGGCGCGCGCTGCTCGAGGGCGGGGCGGCCGCGCTCGCGGTCGGGTTCCTCTACGCGGTCAACTCGTGGTCGTATCCCGTCATGGCCGGCCTGCTCGCGCTCGCCGTCCTCGTCTGGTTACGCGACCCGCGCAGCGAGCCCTCGCGCCCCGCCGCGGTGCGCTGGCTGCTGCTCGTCCTGGCGGGGAGCGCGCTGCTCGTGCTGCCGTTCCACCTCACCTTCGATCCGTCCGCGCGCGGGATCGGGGTGGTGCAGGAGGGGCGGGGCTTCGCCGGCTGGCTGCGCGATGAGCTGCTGCTGTTCGGCGCGCTCGCCGCGCTCGTCGCGTGGGCGTACGCCGGGCGGCTGATCGAGACCAGGCGCCCGGGTCGCAATGCCGTCTGGATCGCGGTCGCGGCGGTATTCGGCGGCTCGCTGCTCGCAGCGCTCGAGTACGCGCACGTGGCGCTGCTCGCGGTGGCGCTGCTGATCGCGCTCGGCGCGCTGTTCTCCGCGCGCGTCGAACCGGCCGCCCGGCTGGTCTGGCTGCTCGTCGCCGGCGGCGTCGCCTGCCTGCTCGGCCCCGAGCTGCTCTACGTCCGCGACGAGTTCGACAACGGCCCGCTCTACCGCATGAACACCGTCTTCAAGCTCGGCTACCAGGCCTGGCTGCTGCTCGGGCTCGCCGGGATCGGCGCGCTGGCGTGGCGGCGCGAATGGCTAGTCCGGCGCAGCCTGCGCTGGACGCTCGGGCCGCTCGCGCTCCTGCTCGTCGCCGCGTCGTTCGTCTACCCGCTCGCGGGCACGTACGCGCGCAAGGACGCGTTCACCCACGCGCCGACGCTCGACGGCCTCGGCTGGCTGCGCGACCGCGCGCCCGGCGACGTCGGCGCGATCGACTGGCTCAACGACGAGGCGGCGGCGGGGGAGGTCGTGCTCGAGTCCGTCGGCGACGACTACTCCGCGTTCGGCCACGCGCGCATCTCGACCTTCACCGGGTTGCCGACCGTGCTCGGCTGGCCCGGGCACGAGCTGCAGTGGGGCCACGACGCCGGCACGCGCAAGGCCGACGTCGCGAGCATCTACGAGTCGCCGACGACGGCCGCGGTCGCCGAGCTGCTGCGCCGCTACCGGGTCCGCTACGTGGTCGTCGGGCCGCTCGAGCTGACGGAGTACGGCGACGCCGGCGTCGCGAAGTGGGACCGGCTGGGGCAGCGGGTGTACTCGCGGGACGGCACGAGCGTGTGGCGGTTGCGGGGGTAGGCGGCGGGCTGCGGGTCCCCTGCTGGCATTGAGGGGGGCGGTCCGGAGCGCGGGTGGCGCTTCCGCGGAAGCGCCTCGGCTGGTGAACGTCCGTGAGTCGGGGCTATGGCCGGTAGTCACGGACGTTCGGCAATCCCCAGGGGCGGCGAACGTCGGTGAGTGGCCCCTATAGGGCGTACTGAGCGACGTTCGCGCGAGCGTCGGTGGCGGACGTCAACTGCGGCATTGAGGACGGGCCGGGAGCGCGGGTGGCGCTTCCGCGGAAGCGCCTCGGCTGGTGAACGTCCGTGAGTCGGGGCTATGGCCGGTAGTCACGGACGTTCGGCAACCCCCAGGGGCGGCGAACGTCGCGGAGTGGCCCCTATAGGGCGTACTGAGCGACGTTCGCGCGAGCGTCGGTGGCGGACGTCAACTGCGGCATTGAGGAAGGCCGGAGCGCGGGTGGCGCTTCCGCGGAAGCGCCGCGTGCTTCCGCCCGGTTCGACGTTCTGCGGCCTCCGCTCCGGGCCACCCTTCAATGCCGCAGTTGACGTTCACGCGCCCTGGCGCACGTAGAGCCACTCCGGCAGCCCGCCGGTCTCGTTCCACGTCTCGCGCCGCGTGAACCAGCGCCACCAGCCGCCCACCGACATCGCACCGTAGTCGCGCACCCACCAGACGCGGAACGGGAAGCGGCGGCCGTCGTAACCGGCGAGGTCGCCGAGCAGCCGCTCGCGGTTGGCCTCGGTGAGCACGACGACGTCGGCGTCGGAGGGGATCTCGGCGTCCGTGAGGTCGAGGTAGCCGGCGCCGATGTCGCGGAAGTACCACGCCCAGGGGAACGTCGCACCCTGGGCCGAGTCGATCAGGATGTGCGGCTCGCGCCCGTCGCGCTGCGCCCGCGCGGCGACCGCGAGGACCTCGTCCCGCACGCCCTTGACCTGCTCGGCCGACTGCGTGGCGACGAGGAACTCGCGCGGGTCGGCGCCGTTCTCGACGTTCGCCCACCACGACGTGTAGCCCACGAAGAGCGCGCAGGCGAGCACGACGGCGAGGCCCAGCCGGCCGCTCCAGCGCCCGCGCGCGTCCCAGATCGCCTGCACCCCGATGCCGGCCAGCAGGAGCAGCGGCAGCAGCGGATGCAGCACGAGCCAGGAGAACCGCTCGTTGGCCCACGAGTAGACGGCGAGCGAGAGCACGAAGTCCCAGATCAGGAACGCGCGCAGGAGCGTCGGCCGGCGGACGGTCGCGACCACGCCGACGGCGCCGAGCAGGAGCGCCGGCCACTCCTCCGCGAACAGCACGACGATGTAGAAGTACCACTCCTTCTCGCCGCGCCCGGGACCGTGCTGGGCGAGCCAGTACCTCAGGCCCTCGTAGATGCCGTCCCAGAGCCCGCCGGGGTTCGTGAGGAAGACGGTGAACAGGACCGTGAAGACGAGCACGAAGGAAGCGAGCGCCCACGCCCACGCCTCCCATCCGAGCGCCGCGACGGTGCGCACCAGCGGCGCGTCGCGGAAGCCGTGGCGGCGTACCTGGAGCGCCAGCGCGGCGATGAAGAACGTGCCGGCGACGAAGACCGTGATGAACGTCGACTCCTTCGTCGCGAAGCTGAGCGCCAGCAACGCGCCGATCAGCGCCGGCTGATAACGGCGCGGGCGCTCGAGCATCCGGAACGTGACGACGAGCAGCAGCAGCGTGATGCAGGCGATGTAGATGTCCTCGCGCGCGAAGCGGCTGTAGTACAGGTAGGACGGCCCGAACGCGAGCGCGACGGCGGCGCAGAAGGCGGCGACGCGCCCGATCTGGGCGCGCAGGAGGTAGGGGAGGGGCACCATCAGCGCGCCCATCAGCGCGGGCGCGAGCCGCGCGGTGAAGTCCGAGTCGCCGAAGACCAGGTAGGCGGCCGAGGTGAGGTAGAAGCGCAGTGGCCCGTGCAGGATCGGCTGGTACTCGTACTGCCCCTCGGTGAAGAAGAGCCAGGAGAAGTACGCGTCCTGGCTCTCGTCGTGGTGGAACGGCCGGTCGTCGAGCCCGATGAGCCGCACCGCGAGCGCGGCTGCGACGAGCACGGCGTAGCCGAGCAGCTCGAGACCGCGGCGCCTCATCGTCCCGGGCGCAGGCTCCGCAGGCCGCCGTAGCGGGCGATCATCAGCCCGAGGCCCACGGCGGTGATCGGCACCGCGATCACGAAGCGCACGAGGATCAGGTACGTGAGCGCCTGCGAGTCGGTCCCGCCGAGCGCGAGGATCCCGGTGATCGCGGCGGCGTCCTGCGTGCCCGCATAGCCGGGCCCGGAAGGGATCAGCGCGAACACGCTCGCGAGTGCGACGATGTAGCAGCCCTCGATCGGGTTCATCCGGAACCCGGCGGCGGCGCCGACGCTCATCCACACGCCCGCCTCGAGCGCCCAGATGAGCAGCGTCGCGCACAGCAGCCTCAGGCCGTGGCGGCCGCGCAGCTGCAGCGTCGAGGACAGGATCGGCGCGGTCAGCGCGTGCAGCCGCTCGTTGCGGCGCACGAGCACGACGGCGATCACGCCGCCGCCGATCACGGCAGCGGTGGCGAGGGCGACCCACTCGACGTCACCGGCGCCGACCTCGCCGAGCAGCCCGTAGCCGACGACGACGAACAGGGTCAGGATCACCGCGATGTCGAGCAGCCGCTCGGCGAGCAGCGTGCCGAGCACCGCCTTCTTCGACGTCTGCGCGAGCGGGGCCATCAGGAACACGCGCACCGCGTCGCCCGCGCGCGCGGGCAGGATGTTGTTCGCGGCGTAGCCGACGATGTTCAGGCCGTGGGCGTCGGCGCGCGTCGGCCGTGCGCCCTCCGCGCGCAGCAGCGAGCGCCAGCGCTCGCCGCGCACCGCCGTTGCGAGCGCGTAGAGCGCGATCGCGCCCGCGAGCGCGCCCCACTCGCCGGCGGTGTCCGGGAACTTCGGCGGCTCCTGTCGCAGCGCCCACCAGACCACGCCCGCGACGGCGAGGACCGAGATCGCGATCCCGACCAGCGAGAGGCGCGAGAGCCCGCGCCGATCGTCGATCCCGTCGTCCGGAGGCGCGATGGCGCTGATGGGAGTCATCGGCTCCACGAGGTGGGGAAGGGTGGCAGACTGCGCCGCGCATGGCCGATGCCCGGGAGCTCGTTATCGCCGACGAGCCGGCGGCGTGGGAGCGGCTCGGCTTCGCGCCGGATGCGCACGGCACGCTGGCCCTCGGCGAGCTGAGCGTGCGGCTGGCCGGGCGCGCCGGCGGGACCGGCCTGGTCGAGTTGCGCGTCGCGGGGCTGCTGGACGAGCGCCCCGACGGGCTGCCCGTCGTCGCCGCGGCCGAGGGCGGCCGCGGCGGGTCGGTCGCGCCGCATCCGAACGGCGCGACCGCCATCGACCACGCCGTCGTCCTCACCGACGACTGCGACCGGACGGCCGGCGCGCTCGCCGCGGCGGGTGGAGACGTGCGCCGGAGCGGCAGGCCGCCGGAGCTGCCCGCGCCGATGGCGTTCGTGCGCTTCGGCGCGCTGATCCTGGAGGTCGCACAGGCGGGCGGCCCCGCGCGCTTCTGGGGCATCACGATCGTCGTGCCCGACCCCGACGCGCTCGCCGGCCCGCTCGTCGGCTCTCCGCGGCCGGCGGTCCAGCCGGGCCGGCGGATCGCGACGGTGAAGCGCGAGGCCGGGCTTGCGCTGGAGCTGGCCCTGATCACCCCGCGCTGAGGATTCGAACCCTGCCCGCAGCACGCGCGGCGCCTCGACAGGGCGCGGGACCTCGGGTAGCCTCGATCGAACGATGAGCGTCCGCCTCGACCTCCGGCCGAAGTCCCTGCCCGCAGCCGCGGGTCGCAGGTCGTTCGGCGCCGTCGAGCGCATGCTCGCGCCCACGACGAACCCGCGCAGCTAGCGGCCGGAGTCATCCATGACCCCGTCCGCGCAGATCGCGGGCGGGCGCCAGGTACGGCGCTGGTCCCGCGAGACCATCATCGAGAAGATCCGCGAGTGGAACGACCGCTACGGCGAGCCGCCGTGCTCGGCCGACTGGAACCCGTCGCTCGCACGCTGGCGCGCGCAGGAGTGGCGCGTCGAGCGCTACCGCGACGGCTCCTGGCCCTCGACCAACGCCGCGAAGCGCCCATTCGGCGGCAGCTTCGTCGCCGCGATCTCGGCGGCGGGCTTCGAGCCGCACCGTCCCGGGCCGCGCCGGCGGGCCGCACGCGCGGCGCGTCCCGACCTGCCGCAGCGCGAGCCGCAGGGGCCGCGCGGCGTCGACGAGAAGCTGGCTGACGCGAGCGCGCGCGTGCGCGAGGCGGAAGCCCGCGCGGCCGCGCTCGAGCGGCGGCTGCACGTGTCCGAGCGCCGCGCCGAGCGCGCCGAGCGGGCGGCGCGCGACGCCCGCCGGCGCGCGCGCCGCGCAGGTGATCGCGTGCAGGTCGCCGGACGCCGGGTGCGCGAGCTGGTCGCCGAGCGGGTCGAAGAGCTCGCGGCCGACGCCGAGGCGCGCGTGCGCGCGGCGGCCGACCAGTCCGAGGCGGCCGCGCGCGAGGTCACCGAGGCGCGGCGGGCACAGCAGCTGGCAGAGGCGCGGGCGGCGGATGCGGAGGTGCGCGCGGAGGCCGCCGAGTGGCGCGCCGAGGCAGCGCGCGCACAGGTCGCGGGCAACGGGGACGGGTCGGCCTGGAGGGCCGTGCGGGTGGCGCACGAGCGGGCGGCTGCCGCCGAGCGGCGGGCGTGCGAGCTCGCCACCCTGCTGTGCGGCGAGGCGCGGCGGCTCACGCCGGCCGAGCTGCACGAGCTGCGCGCCGGCGGCCCATCGGGCCCGGCGGTCTTGGCCGCTGCCCTGAGGGCGCTTGCGCGTGCCCGCGGCGGCGGCGACGGGCCTGCGCTCGACGCGGCGCTGAGCGCGCTCGCCTCGGCCGCGATCAGGTGGCGCGACCGGCTCTGAAACCCCCGTCTGGACAAATGTTCGGGTCCGCGCGAGAACATTCGATGGTTCGACGTGTGCTTGAGGTCGATGTCCGCGGCGGCCCAATTTCGCTGCAACGTGGCCAAATTAAGGAATGAAGTGCGGTCGAAGGCTCTCCGGAGGGTCTCGAAACGGCGCCGAGAATTTCTTCCACGGCGTCCACGGTTCTGACTACAGTCGGATCCGGACGCAGTGGCCCGGTAGCGAGCCCCAGGAAGGGGAGGCGGAACCGGCCGGGCGCTGTTAGGGACGACGACTTGCCAGACGGACACCGAATCTCTTCCCCCGCGCCGCGCCGGACGCTCGTTTTCGGTCGCGGCCGGTCCCTCCGCGTGATCGGGGCCGTGGGCGCGGTGTTCCTGCTCTCGTCGTACCTGACGCCGATCGCGATCGCCGCCTCGCAGTCCGATCGCAAGCCGGTGCTGGTCCAGCTCAAGCTGCCCGACTTCACTTTCCCGGCGTTCGAGAAGCCCGGCGCCGCATCCGCGACGACCGAGAAGCACGACGCCGCCGACAGCCTCGCGCCCGCGGACAAGGGCTCGGAGCAGGGCTCGGAGCGCGAGCGGGCCTCCGGGGACGCCGGGGCGCGCGCGAGCGAGGCCGCCGCCGGTGACGACAGCGCACCCGCCGGCGCTGCCGCTGACGACGGCGCCGCCGCCGTTCCGGGCCAGGGCGAAGGCGCGCGCACGCAGGGCAGCACGCAGGAGAACAGCTCCGCGCAGGCCGGCGAGGGCGTGCCGGCCGACCAGGGCGCTCCGGTCCCGGTACCGGCGGGCTCCGCTCCGCCGGTGATCGACGACCGCTATGACCTCGCTCCCCAGCCGGCAGCGCCGGACGAGACGAAGAACCCGTTCGCCGGCCTGCCGATCGTCGAGTCCGGCGTCGGCTCGCTGCTTCCGCTCTCCACCGACCCGATCGTGCGCGGCCACGCCCAGCCGGTGCTCGACCCGCTCGCCGTGAACCCGCTCGGCGAGCCGAGCAAGGTGCTCGCGCCCGAGGTCCCCGCTCCCGCCGCTCCCGCCGCGCCGGGCAAGTCCGGCGAATCGCAGGGCAAGAGCGAGAGCGCGAAGGGCAAGTCCGGCGAGTCCAACGGCAAGTCCGGCCAGTCCAACGGCAGGTCCGGCCAGTCCAACGGCAAGGCGAGCCAGACGCATGGGAACCAGAACTCGCGCGGCAAGTCGCACGCTCCGCAGAAGCCGAAGCAGGCCGCCGCCGCAGCACCCGCCGAAGCCGCGCCCGTGGTCCTGAGCGACGAGGAGGTCCAGGCGGTGCTCGAGGACGTCCTCGATCCGCCCCCGCCCGTGGCTTCCGCGCCGGCAACGGCCGAGTCCGTCCCGGCCACGGCAACGGCGCCGGCGGCGCCCGCGGTCGATGCCGCCGTCACCGTCGTGGACGATCGTGCGGCTGCCGAGGAGCCCGCGGTTGCGCTCGTCGCCGAGCCTGCGCCGGTGGTCGAGGCCGCCCCGGTGGTCGAGGCCGCGCCGGTGGTCGAGGCCGCGCCGGTGGTCGAGGCCGCGCCGGTGGTCGAGGCCGCGCCGGTGGTCGAGGCCGCGCCGGCAGTCGAGCCCGCGCCGGCCGCCGAGCCCGCGCCGGCCGTCGAAACCGCGCCGGCCGTCGAAACCGCGCCGGCCGTCGAGGCCGCGCCGGCCGAGCAGGCGTCCGCGCCGCAGGGTCCCGCCGAGCAGGCCGCGCCCGCCGCGCCTGCGGCCGCGCCCCAGCCGGCTCCCGCGCCCGCGCCCGCGCCGGTCGCGCCGATGATGGCGAGCGTCCCCGCGCCCGTCGTCGTCGCCCCGCCCGCGCCCGTGATCGTCGCCCCGGCCGTGTCGCCCGACCTGCTCGCGGTGACCGCCGCGACGTTGTCGGACGCCGCGAGCGCCGTCGCCCTCTCGCTCCACGCCGTCGAGAACCCGATCACGCCCGCGGGTCCCGACGGCGCCCCGCTCGCCGCGGATGCCCCGACGGTCGACCTGAGCGGCTCCGCGCTCGCCGCCGGCGCCGACACCGACGCCGCCGAGCTCGCGGTCGCAGCCCCGGCCGACTCGCCCCAGTCGCCGCTGACGCTCAGCAGCGCCAACCGCAGCGCCACGGCCGCCTCGACCGGCAACGGCGAGCGCGACGAGACCGCCGCCGACGCCTCCGGCGCGGCCGCCGCGGCGCCGCCACCGCCCGAGGGCTCGAGCGCGGTCACGCCAGAGGCCGAAGACCTTGTTCCCATTGCCGGCGCCGACACCGCGGACGCGCGCGGTCCCCCAGCCGGCCAACCCAGCTCAGAAGCTCCCGCGGGATCCGCTCGCCTGGGTAGCACAAGCATCAGCACCGCCCCGAGCCCCATCACCGCGAACGCGTCGTCCGAGCCGCAGATGTCCTCCGGCTCGTCCTCGACACTCTCCTCCGGCAGCCACGCCGGCCTCACCTCCGCCTCCGCCTCCGGCAGCGCCGCGAGCGCGGTCATCAGCCCCGGCGAATCCGCGCCCGGCCTCACGGAAGCCGCCGCTGACGGGGTCGAGCAGCCGTCGCTGGGCAGCGCGCCTGCCGGCACCGCCATCACCGGCGCGAGCGAACCGCCCGGGACGTATTCGCAAGGCGGCGCGGACGACCCGGCCGCGCCCTCCGGCACAGCGCTCGACCCCGGCGCGCTCACCGGCGGCGACGCCGCCGCGGGGAGCATCGACCTCGAGACCGACTCGCCGCCTCCGGCCGACGGCACGTCGGGCGGCAGCGTCGCGGGCGGCGCGGGCGCGACCGGACTGATCGGCGCGACGTCGCCCGAGAGCGCGACCACGATCCATTCCGCGAGCGGCCCCGAGCTGCTCGACGCGACTTCGGCCGAGCAGGCCGCGACCGATCCCGCAGGCGAGCCCTGGTCGGCGCGCGGACCTCCCGCCGGCTCGGTTCTGATCACAGCCGCCCTGGGCGGGACGCTCACCGCCGGGGACGCCACGCTGACCTTCGCGCCGGGCTCACTGCCCGCCGACGCGTACGTCTCGATCACGCCGGTCGCCGGCATCGTCGACCTCAACGCCTACGACGCGGCCACCGGCGAGCGCATCTCGACCTTCCTGATCGCGCCGGTGCTCACGCTCTTCGCCGGCCGCCACCTCACCGACGCGCCCCAGATCCTCTACCTGGATCCGGTCCTCGGGCCGCAGGCCATCAGCTCGAGCTACGACGGTCGCACCGGCCTCGTCAGCGCGGCGCTGCCGCACTTCTCGGAGTACACCTCGACTTTCACGTCGGGCGCGTGGGCGATCACCCTCGACGGCAGCAACGCTCACACGATCACCGTCAGCGTCGACGGCACGGACCTCAAGATCGTCGTCGACGGCGACCCGGCCGAGACGCGCGCTCTCAGCACCGTCACCTCGCTGGTCATCACGGGCGGCTCGGCCGACGACACGCTGATCATCGACCCCAGCGCCGCCGGATACGCGGCGTCGATCACCTTCAGCGGCGGCGGTGGCGAGGACACGGCCGAGCTGCAGCTGCCCGACACCGGTGGCAGCTACACGGTCACGTCCGTCGACCCGGTGGCGGCGAAGCTGGAGATCACCGTCGGCGGCGCGCGGCGCTTCACCTCCGCGGGCCTGGAGCACTTCAAGATCACCGGCTCGGACGCGATGGACACCGTGGTCTTCACGGCGAGCGCGGCGGACTTCGGCGAGCAGTTCATCTTCGACGGCGGCGACGGCGAGGACACGCTCGTCGGCCCCGACAAGGTCACCGTCTGGCAGATCAACGCCGAGAACGGCGGCTGGTTCAAGGCCGCGCCGCTCGACGACTTCAACTTCGCGAACGTCGAGAACCTCACCGGCGGCACGAAGATCGACGCCTTCAACTTCTCCGACGGCGGGTTCATCGAGGGAGACATCCTCAGCGGCGGCGGCAACCAGCAGCTCGACCTCGGCGGCTTCGTGTTCGTCGAGGGCGACCTGAACCTGGTCCGCACCACGGGCGACATCACGCCGGCCGGCTCGAACGTGGCGGGCGGGAACGACGAGCTCAGCGGGGCGTCCTTCTACATCATCGGCGTGCAGGGCGGGACGCTGTTCGTCGGCTCGGGCCACGGGACCGACCAGGAGATCGGCTTCAGGGGCACGATCGACAAGCTCGCCCTGGTCATCGTCACCGACTCCGCCACCGGCCGCACGTGGTTCGCGGTCAAGGCCGTCGTCCAGGCCGCGCTGGTCGGGATCGACGGCGTCACGATCGACACCGGCACGCTCACGATCGAGTTCAACAGCCGTGCGTCGGACGAGTCCTATCTGGACTTCTCGACCTACGACGACGCCGACGCGGACGACGACCCCGACACGATCACCGCCGCGACGCTGGACATCGACTTCGATACCGCGAAGCGCTTCGCGTCGGCGGAGGGCGCCACCGTCGACTTCTTCGGGCTCGTCGGCGGCAGCGCGGACATCGCGTTCGAGCAGTCGACCGTCGACGTCGACCTCGACGGCGACTTCGACACGACCGACGACCAGTTCCTCGGCGCCTCGATGCTGCAGTTCGCGATCGACAACCTCAACCTGCACCTGGGCGAGGGGAACGTGCTCGTCGAGATCACGGGCGGCTCGCTCGGAATGGTCTCGATCAGCGCGGCCGCCCCGGCCGACCCGGCCGCGAGCCAGTCGAGCAAGTGGACGGCGATCACGTCGAACGGGATCGGCGTCTCCCTCAAGCTCGGCTCCCCGGTGGAGATCAGCGTCACGAATGGCTCGTTCAAGATCAACACCGCGTCCGGCCAGTTCGTGCCCGCTCCGGAGGCCCCCGGTCCCGGAGAGCCGACGCCGCCGCTGCCCGACCCCGTCACCGCCACCGCGCTGAAATGGGCCGACCCGACCGATCCCGACGCGGGCTTCGCCGTCGACGTCGACGGCGACGGCGAGGGCGACCTGATCGACCCGGGCGCGCTGCTGCCGGCCACGCCGGACCTCGGGATCGGGTTCACCACCGAGACGCTGGCGATCGCCGGGCGCTTCCAGACGCGGCTGTTCGACTTCGTCGAGCTGACCGCCGACTTCGAGTACACGAAGTCGAACGTCGCGGTCGATCTCGACCCCGAGGACGAGGCGAATGCCGGCAACCCCGAGAACGCCTCGCTGATCACGTTCGGCCTCGACATCGTCAGCGTCGCCGACGGCGGCACCGGCCTCGTCATCGGCGACCCCGACGGCGTCCACTTCACCGTCGCCGACGGCTCGCTCGCGCTCGCGTTCCTGCGCGCCGGAGCGCCCAGCGACGCGGCCGCGACCGACGACCGCGTCTGGACCGCGATCAAGGCCGAGCTCACGGGCGCGACGCTCGCCGGCCTCGACGACTTCGACGTCGTCGTCGACGTCTTCGCGATCGAGCTCAACCGCTTCTCCGGCCAGCTCACGCCGGCCACGGGCGACCCCGTGCTCGCGGCGGCGCTCGACTGGACGACGACGCTCAACCTCGACGGCGACGACTCGTTCGGCGACTCCGTGCTCGACCAGGTCGAGGTCGTCGGCGTCGACATCGACTTCACCGAGGAGCTGACCCGCGCCTCCGGCCGGTTGACGATCAACAACATCCTCGGCCTGCTCAAGGGCACCGTCGCGTTCGCATTCGAGCAGCAGGACGTCAACGTCGACGTCGACTACGACGGCGCGAACACCTACCTGCCCGACACGACCGGCGGGGACCTCGAGGGCGCGAAGATGACCAGCTTCGCGATGCTGATCCTCGCCGACGACGGCAACGACGCCAACGGCGAGGAGCTCGGCCTGACGATCGGCGAGGAGACCGGGGTCCACTTCAAGATCGAGAGCGGCTCGCTGCTGTACGTCTCGGTCAAGCCCGGCGCGCCGGCCACGGACGACACGCGCGTGTTCACGGCGATCACGGCGAACATCGCCAACGCGGAGCTGCTCGGCATCGACGGCGTGACGGCGCAGATCGTCACGTTCTCGGTCGACGTCAACAAGGCCGCGGGGCAGTACGGGACCGACCCGGTCGCCGAGGCGCTCGACTGGACCGGCGCGATCGACGCCGACCAGGACGGCAACTTCGAGGCGCCGACGTTCGCCGTGCCGACCGGCGCCGACCCGATCGAGCTGAGCGTCACCTACGAAGAGGACATCTTCGGCGCCTCGGGCCGCTTCATCGTCAACCTGTTCGACTTCGTCACCGGCGACGTCGACTTCAAGTACGTCAGCACCACCGAGGACGTCGTCATCAGCGACACCGAGACGCTGACCGACGCGCAGGTCACGCGCCTCTCGCTGCGCGTGCGCTCGCTCTTCGTGGGCGTTCCGGACGGGCCGGGCTTCCGCGTCTCGGACTCGCCCGAGGCCGACGGCGGCGACGCGGACGAGTTCGCCGGCACGCTCGTGCTGGCGTCGATCAAGCCCTCGAAGGCCGATCAGCAGAACGCGACGACCCCCGACGAGCGCTCGTGGCTGGCGATCAGCGCCGACCTCGACCACGCCTCGTTCGAGGGCATCCCGAACATCACGCTGGACTTCGACAGCGCCACGCTCGAGATCAACCAGGCCGCGGGCCTCAAGGGCACGACCGAGGCCGAGGCGCTCGACTGGACCACCGCCTTCCTCGACGGCAGCGGCGATCCGGTCGTCTTCGAGGTCGAGGACCTCGACGGCGTGCAGCACCCGATCGAGTTCGACGAGGAGCGCTTCCAGCTTCAGGCGACGGTCACGTTCAACGCGTTCGACTTCGTCCGCGGGATCGTGCGGATCACGGTCGCCAAGGAGGTCGTCGACGTCGAGCTCAAGGACGAGCTGGACAACGTCACCGACACCCTGACCGACGCGCAGCTGCTCACGATCTCGCTCGAGATCAACCCCGACAACTCGACCGACCCCGCGGACTTCCTCTTCATCGGCGTCAACGGCGTCGGTTTCGAGATCGAGGGCGGCACGATCTTCATCGCCTCGCTGAAGGCCAAGAAGCCGGCCCTCGGGAGCACGGACCCGGCCGACCCGCGCACGTGGTCGGCGATCAGCTCGAACATCACCGGCGCGCGGCTCGCCGGCCTGCCCGAGGACTTCGTGCTCGTCGCCGACGAGCTCGAGATCCAGATCAACCAGGCCTCCGGCGGCACGACGCCGCCCGACCCGCTCAACTGGGACGCGGACCTCGACATCGACGGCAACGGCGTGTTCGGCGAGGACGCCGAGGACGTGGGCACGCCGGACGAGGACCTCAAGGACTCGCTGATCCGCGGCGAGGGCGCCGACGCCGTCGCGATCGACTTCGACGGCAAGCTGCTGCGCGTCGCCGGCACTCTGCACCTCAGGATCGCCGACTTCGTCTACGCGACCGGATCGTTCGCGATCGAGAAGGGCGACCCGATCTTCGTGACGCCGGCGGGCGCCGAGGAGCAGGTCGAGGTCTCGCTGCTGCGCGTCGGGATCTCCAACGCGAACGTCTTCGTCGGCATGGGGATCCCGGACTCCGACGGCGACGGCGACTTCGACGCCGACGACGTGATCGGCGACACCAACGGCGACGGCGTCTACAACCCGACGGGCGCGACGGCTGACGTCAACGGCGACGGCACCGACGACGAGCCCGACGACCCGGAGGCGTTCGACTCGATCGGCGTCGCGCTCCAGGACGTCAACCTCGCGCTGGCGCTGATGCGCCAGGAGCCCGCCACGGTGGGCGGCCCGCCCGGCCCGCTCAGCTTCACCGCGCTGAAGGCCTCCGGAACCGCGCAGCTGCTCGGCATCCCCTCGGTCACGCTCAAGGGCAAGCTCAACGTCGAGTTCAACGGCGGCAAGCACGCGACCGACGTCAACGCCAAGCCCGCCGTGGACTTCTCCAAGCTCGAGGGCGGCTCGCTGAGCGTCCAGACCGGCCCCGACCCGGACGGCGTCGGCGGCGACCCGGCGCCGAGCGTCGCGATCGACTTCGAGACCGCGCTGATGCGCGCGAGCGGCACGATCACGCTGATCATCTCGGAGTTCGTCTTCATCACCGCCGACTTCGCGTTCCAGAAGTCCGACGAGCCGGTCCTGGTGACGCTCCAGGACGACGATCCCGACGACGGCATCGACCCGCTCAGCGGCGACGCGACCGTGATGACGATCGGCGCGAGCAACGGCTTCGCGTTCTTCGGCACCGGCGGGCCCTACTGGGACACGAACGGCGACGGCAAGGTCACCGAGCTCGACGAGACCCCCGATCCCGCGACGACCGAGGCCGTCGGCCTGGCGATCAGCAACGTCTCATTCGCGCTCGCGCTGCTCAAGCCCGTCGTCGACCCGCTCAACCCCACGGCGAACGACCTCCACCTCTACAAGTCCTTCACGGCGCTCAAGCTCAAGGGCAACGTCGCGCTCGTCGGCGTCGAGGGCGTCACGGCGAACATCCTGAACCTCACGCTCGAGGTCAACAGCGCGGCGCTGACCGTGCCGGGCGCCAACCCCGCGCCGGCGATCGACTTCTCGGCGCTCGACGACGGCGGACTGGCCGTGCCGATCGGCCCGATCCCCGCGGGCGAGACCGAGCCGCCCACGCTGCTGCTCGACTACGCCGGCCGCCGCCTGCGCGCGGGCGCCTACGTCGAGCTCGGCTTCGGCGGGTTCGTCCACATCTCTGGCAGCTTCGTGTTCGAGATGGGCACGGTCCTCAACGACCAGTTGCTGAGCAACGGCACGACGAAGGACCTCAGCGTCATGAAGATCGGCGCCAGCAACGTCAACGTCTTCCTCGGCGACGGCGGCCCCTACTGGGTCGATTCCAACGGCGACGGCGTGATCAACACGAACCCCGCCGATGCGATCGCGGACGACACGCCGGACGCCGCGGGCGCCGTGGGCATCGCCCTGGGCGGCGTCGAGGTGGCGGTCGTGCTGCTCAAGACGGTCCCGCCGGCCACGCCCACGACACCCGCCACCCCCGCGCTCAGCTACTACGCGATCAGCGCGCACGCCGACTCGATCGCGCTTGTCGGCGTCGACGGCGTGACCGTGCAGGGCACCAGCATCGACGTCGCCGTGAACGGCGGCGGCGGCGCCCCGACTGGCACGGCTCCCAACCAGATCCCGGCCCCCGTCGTCGACTTCAACGGCGCGGCCGACGACGAGTCGCTGCCGGTCACGGTCGACATCGAGACGGGCGCCACGCGCGACATCGCCTTCGACGGCTTCGTGCTCGAGGCCAGCGGCACGATCACGGTCGCGTTCGACGGCTTCTCGATCGTCACGACGATCGCCTTCTCCCAGGCGTTGCGCAGCAACGGGCAGAAGGTCACGAAGATCTCGCTGACCGAGACGAGCTTCTCGGTCGGGATCGGCGATCCGGCGTTCACGATCAGCGGCGCCAACGGCTTCATCCTGCTCACCCCGGACGGAATGGCCGCGCAGATCGACGTCGCCGAGACGACCGTGAACATCGGCTCGGACTTCACGTTCTCGACCGCCTTCTCGGTCAAGATCAACAACACGAACAAGCTGGTCAACGAGGAGTTCATCGTCCCCGGTACCGGCCCGTTCGTGCTCGAGCTGCCGGCCGGCCCGTACCTGCGGATCGAGGCGACCGACGTCGACCTGACGCTGAAGGGGTTCGCCTTCCACGCCGACGCGATCGCGATCGAGCGGATCGTCAAGGTGCCCGGCACGCCGCCGGTCCAGCTCACGCGCTTCATCGCCACGGGCGTCTCGGCCAGCACCTTCACGGCGACGGACCTCGAGGGCGCTTCGACCGGCTTCTCGATCACGAACGGCCGCATGGCGTTCGTGATCTATCCGGGCACCCCCGCCGCGGGCGGCGGCGTGGCGGGCATCGTCAGCGGCACGATCACGCTCGACACGGGCGGAGCGCTCGACATCGAGGGCGCTGCCACGCTCCAGGTCAACCGCACGAACGTCCAGCGCAAGGAGTCGATCCCGGCCGGCGACGGCACCGCCTCGTTCGATCTCACGCCGAACACCTTCAAGATCGCCGTCCGCCAGCTCAGCATCCGCGTGCTCGACATCTTCGAGCTGACCGGCGATTTCTTCTTCGAAGACCGGCCGGGGCGCAAGGTCTACGGCGCGCGCAACGCGACGCTGTTCCTCGGCCAGCGCAACTCCGACGACCTGACCGACTTCACCGGCGCCGTCGGCGTGCGCATCACCGACGCCTCGGTCGCGGTCGTGCGGTTCCTCAACGACGTGAACCGCGAGGACGACGACACCTACGCGGTCACCGCGTTCGGCCGCGCCGAGCTGCTCGGCATCCCCGGCCTGGTCGTCACCGGCTCGCTGCGGGTGCGGATCAACACCACCGGTCAGGTCGTCGCCGACACGATCACGCTGCCGCAGCTCCTCGACGGGATCGACAACGACGGCGACACCGAGATCGACGAGGCCGACGAGGACGACGGCATCGACAACGACAACGACGGCACGACCGACGAGCTCGCGGAGCGCCAGATCAACGTCAACTTCGCCTCGGGCGTGCGCACCGAGGTGTTCGAGGTCGGCCTCGACCAGTACGGCCTCCAGCTCCAGCCGCTCAAGCTCGACGCGGCCGGCATCTTCGTCGTCGAGGGGAGCATGCGCTTCACCCGCCACCCGAGCGGGCGGCTCGAGGTCGACGTGCCCAACGTCTCGGTGAAGATCTCGATCCCGCTCGGCGGCGGCAACCTGCAGGAGATCATCAAGGTCTCCGGCGTCGCGCGCTTCTCCTTCGGCGGCCAGGGCGGCTTCCAGCTGCAGGACCTGCGCGTCAACGGCTTCGCGCTGTTCGGCCAGACGATCGTCGACGCGGCCGTGCCGTCGGCGAGCACCCAGCGCCCGGTCGAGGCCGACCTGGCCGGGCCGTTCGCCGGCCAGAACGTCCCGATCTCCTTCTTCGACGCCGACGAGCCCTACATCGACGTGATCTTCCGCGACCCGAACTTCCAGGGCATCAACCGCGAGACGATCATCGACCCGGGCGACGAGTTCATCATCACGGGCCCGGGCGCCAACGTCGCGGTCAACGGCGCGGCCGTCCAGATCGACCCGACGAACCCGTTCCTGTTCCGCTACTTCCTCACGAAGATCAACTCGGGCGAGGACCTGTTCACGCTCGGCGGGAATCCTGCAGATCCGCGCAACACGGTCAGGATCGAGTTCCTCGCAAACTCCTTCCAGAACTCGCTCGGCGCCACCAACGCCGCGGACTTCGAGAGCTTCTACCTCTTCCAAGGAACCTCCGGCTTCGCCGCGTTCACGACCAGGGAAGAGGAGACCGCGCCCCCGGTCCCGACCGCGATGCTCGCGAGCCCGTTCTCCGGCTCGACGCTGAACCAGCGCTCGGCCAGCTCGCGGCCGTGGATCGATGTCATCTTCCTGCCCAACCAGGCCGGCAAGGTCGTCGGCATCAGCGGCGACGAGATCCGCCTCACCGGCGCCGGCACCAACAACCTGGTGAAGAACGCGTCGGGGATCGTCCAGCTCACGCTCGGCACCCAGGTCGCGCCGAACACATGGCGTTACTACGTGACGCCGAAGCCCGGCGTCGCGTTGCAGCAGATCTGGGCGCAGGGCACCGTCGAGGTCTCGTTCCTCGCGACCGTGCCCGGCGACGTCAACCACAGCCCCACCTGGTGCGTGCTGCCCGTCGACGCGCCGACGACGGCCACCTGCGCCGGCGCCACCGAGGAGCAGAAGCCGGGCGCGGGCTTCGGCTCGTTCACGCTCGACCCGAACGTGATCGATGCGGCGCAGTCCAACACCCCGCGCGCGATCGGCCCGCTGACGCTGACGAACCTGGCCGTGAGCCTCGTCGGCACGACCTTCAAGGACGGCAAGCTCGCGCTGACGATCGGGATCGGCGCCGACAGCGCGGAGCTCGCGTTCGGCCGCACCAACTCGACGGCGGCGAACGCGAACCCGAACCAGCCCCCGCCGGGCCCGAACGCCTCGCAGACCAAGAGCGGCGCCTCGGTCACGCTGACCGGCCTGCTGGGCACGTTCGACGTGCGCGTCGACATCGTCAAGGCGTCGGCCGCGCTGAGCAACCCGGCCGCGCTGCTCGCAGCGTTCGACGTGCCGGCGAAGTTCACGCTCGACGTCGGCACGTTCGAGGCGATCATCCCGAGCGTCGCCACGCTGACCGGCTCCGGGCTGCGCGTCGCCTACGACGAGAACTACGACCCGGCGAAGAACGGCGGCAAGGCGCAGGAGATCCTGCGCCTGAACACCGCGGTCATCACTTTCCCGTCGTTCGGGGTCACCGGCCTGATCCAGCCCTTCCTCGACAACGGCGGCACCACGGGACCGGGGGAGACGGGCGACGACCGCGTCATACCCGGCCTGGTCGTCACGACGGCCGGCCTGACGATCGGCCGCGCCGAGCTGCGCTACAAGCCGGGCCAGCCGACCGCGAACGCCGTTCCCGTCGCGACGGTCCCCGGGGCGGCCCCGAACAGCCAGCCGCTGCCGCAGGCCCAGACACCCACGATGCCGACGGGCCCGGCCGCCGGCTCGACGATCAAGTTCGGCTCGATCCTCGAGCTCGACGACCTGCGCATCGGCGTCATCAACTTCAGCCTCGACTTCGCGAACCCGGAAGTGTTCAGCGGCGAGTTCTACTTCGCCTCCGGCGGCGTCAAGTTCCTCCCCGGCCGCCCGGTCACGGCCACGATCCTCGACCGCCTGACCGCCGAGCAGGGCGAGCAGCCCGGCCTGCCCAACACGGAGGCCCTGCGGGCCGCGGTGGAGTTCGAAGCGGGCGAGATCAAGGCGTTCAAGTTCAACGCCGACACGATGAAGATCACGTTCGGGTCGGTCGTGACGATCACCGCCGTCGACTTCGCGCTCGACACCGGCGCCGGCCCCGACGAGGAGCTCGTCTCGTTCGCCTCCGTCGGCGCCGAGGTCAAGATCGGCTCGCTGGTCATCGGCGGCATGGCGCGCAACTTCGCCTTCGAGGGCGACGGCGACTTCAAGACGCGGCCGGGCTTCGGCATCGTCCTGACCGTCGGCGGCGCCACCGGCGACTCGTTCAAGTGGCCGAGCTGGCTGCCGGTGAAGATCGAGTCGATCGGCATCGAGTGGCCGGACATCGAGGCCGACCCGAGCGACTTCCTGCTCACGCTCTCGGCCAGCGTCACGGGCATCCAGGGCATTCCCGGCGTGGAGTTCTCCGGCACGATCGAGGGCGTCAAGATCGACATCGGCAAGCTGCTCGACGGCGAGTTCCCGATCGTCCAGATCGACGCCATCGGCGTCTCGATCAAGGGCAACGTGTTCGGCGGCGAGCTCAACGCGACGCTGCTCGGCGGGATCCTGCGGCTGTCGGAGTCCGGCGCGATCATCGACCCGTTCGACCTGATCACCCCGGTCGCCGACCGCGTGCTCTACATCGGCGTCGAGGGCGGCTTCTCAGTCGCCGGGATCGGCGGCATCACGATCCGCTTCGGCGTCTCCGAGCTCGGTCCGCTGACGGTCATGCTCGAGGCCTCGGTGCCCGGCGGCATCGTGCTCGAGCCGAACACCGGCCTGGCGATCAACGACTTCGTCGCCGGCGTCGAGTTCTTCAAGACGCTGCCGTCGATCGACGACCCGTTCCAGCTGCGCGGGCCGGCCTTCAACCTGCCCTCGGCGATGACGGCCGACCAATGGCTGTCGACGATCCAATCCCAGGTCGCGCGCCAGTGGAAGCTGCTCCAGGACAACCCGGGGCTGAACGGCTTCGCGGCGGCGTTCACCGCTCCGATGACGATCACCGGCTCGGCGAAGCTGTTCTCGATCTACACGTCCGAGACCGTCTTCAACGGCCAGGTGATCATCAAGATCTCCACCGACGGCAAGTTCATGATCGCCGGCAAGCTGAACTTCGCCGCCGACAACATCTCGGTCAGCGCGAAGCTCTACGCCGACCTGTCGAAGGTGTCGGCCGGCGAGGTCACGGTGCTGTTCCTCGCCGACGTTCCCGACCAGGTCCGCGTGCTCACGATCTACGGGCGGCTGAAGACCGGCTTCCGCAACGCGTCGGGCCAGGAGGTCACGTTCGTCGTGCCCCAGGACACGCCGCTGATCCCGACGCCCAGCCTCGCGGGCCCGCGCAGCGGCGACCTCGTCGGGCTGACGCAGATCAACTCGCGCGGCTTCATCGACATCAGGTACACGATCACCTCGGGCCAGCGGCTGTCGAACGCGTCGATCGTCGACGCCGGCGACGAGTTCGTCGTCGCGGCGAGCGGAGGCAAGGTGCGGATGGACCGCGGCCAGGCGCCGATCCTGATCAGCCAGACCGCGACCGAGTTCGTCTACCGCTACTGGACGATCACCACGCCGGACATCGTCGGCGGCGCGGTCAGCGTCACCGGGATCACCGCGGTCGAGAACTCGTGGGTCGTTACGAACCTCTCCACGGGCGAGAACGTCGGCAACGGCGGCGGGCAGGCCACGGCCGACACCGCCGGGATCATCCAGGCCAAGCTGAACACGACCTACATCGACGTGCGGCTCGCGCCGACGGCCGGCCACGACGTCGTGCTCGACACGGTCCAGAAGGGCGACCTGATCCTGAACGGCCCGGCCGGCACCTTCACGACCCCGTACGACCCGACCCGACTGCCCGGCACGGACGTCTTCCGCTTCTACTTCACCGGCGACTTCGCCGGCGGCCCGGTCGTCGCGACGCTGATGCCCGGCAGCTGGAGCGACACCGCCGGCGCCAGCGGCCCGGGCGGCGGCAGCTTCACGGTCGTCAAGACCCGCGCCGAGGTGATCGGCCCGTTCGGCGCCGAGCCGGCCGACAGCGACCCGATCGACGGCACGGACACGCAGATCGCGGGCGACACGATCGACGTCGACGTGGCGAATGCCGACCTCGACGGCACGTTCACGCCGGACATCGCGGGCGACGATCCGTTCTACGTCGACGTGGAGTACCGGCTCCCGTCCGGCGCGCTGCTCGACTACGACACGATCCTCGACGACGCGCAGGAGTTCTCGATCTCCGGCACCGGGATCATGGGCACGGCGACGCTCGCGGCGCAGCCGCAGGCGATCGAGCTCGTCGCGGACCCGGACACCGCCGTGCTCACCGCGCGAGTCGTCGAGGTGACGCGCGGCAGCGGCGCCAGCAACGGGATCGACGACGACGGCGACGGCGTCATCGACGAGCCGGGCGAGCTCAGCTCCGACGACCTCGGCAAGCTCCGCACGGCGGGCGTCACGCGCTTCCGCTACCGCTTCACGCCCGCCATGACGGGCTACCAGACGGGGCAGGTCACGATCACCTGGACGCCCGACGGCTGGGCCGACACGCTCGGCAACACGACGACCCAGGACGCGCGCA
This sequence comes from uncultured Solirubrobacteraceae bacterium, assembly GCA_963839615.1. GTDB lineage: Bacteria > Actinomycetota > Thermoleophilia > Solirubrobacterales > Solirubrobacteraceae > DASQMT01. The sequence goes on along the minus strand of CAWIVY010000007.1, from coordinate 651,816 downwards.
CGCTGACGGTGATGGGCCCGACCGCGACGCTGGAGAACCCGTCGGCCGGATCCGGCATCGACCGCGACGTGCTCAACCAGCGCAACTGGATCGACGTCACATACGCCGCCGACGCCACCGAGGAGTCGATCGTCGACCTCGCGCCCGAGTTCACCCTCTCCGGGGCCGGGCTCGGCACCGTGGCGCTCGACGCCTCGCAGCGGCCGACGAACCTCCCGGGCACCGATACCTGGCGCTACTGGCTCACGGGCGACTTCGCGGACGGCGACGTCGACGTGACGTTCATCGCCGACAGCGTCGACTTCACCGCCACCGGCGCGATGCCCGGCGCGATGGTGCTGAGCGACCCCGATGCCACGAACAACCGCACGTACATCGACGTGCGCTTCAACCCGACGGCGGCCGGCGAGCTCGACGAGGCCTCGATCCTCGACACGGGCGACGAGCTCTCGATCGCGGGCCTCACGCCGCTGACCGCCAACGGCGTCGAGGTGCTCCGGGTCGGCGAGGGCGTCTACCGCTTCACCTTCACCGGCACGCTCGCGACCGGGACGCACACCGCGACGTTCGCCGACGACGGCTTCAGGACCGCGACCACGAACTACCTCAGCGACCAGGCGTCGGAGGCGTTCACGGTGCTCGGGCCGACCGCGACGCTCTCGGACCCGGCGACGCAGTCGACCACGGGCGCGCGCAACCTCAACGACCGCGGCTACATCGACATCGGCATCACCGCCCCGGCGGGCAAGAACCTCGACGTCGACTCCGTGCTCGACTTCGGCGCCCTGACCGCCGACGAGATCACCCTGACCGGCCCCGGCTCCGCGGGCGTCACGCTGGACCGCCTGCAGGCGCCGTTGTTCCTGCGCCGCCAGGGCAACACGTGGTTCTTCCGCTTCTGGACGCGCGGCAGCTACGCCTCGGGCCAGCTCACCGCGGCGTACGTGGCCGGCACCTTCGGGTTCGTCGAAGGCGGGACGAACACGTCGACGGCCACCACAACGCCCGTCGACTTCATCGTGGGCGGCATCGCGACGCCGAACCTGTCCTACGTCGACATCACGCTCGCGCCCACCGCCGCCACGGAGCTCAACCTCCCCACGATCCTCGACGCGCTGCCCGAGTTCTCCTTCGGCAACACGGGCGCCGGCACGGCCGCTCCGCTCGCCGCCGCCGCGCCGACGCGGCTCGCCTCCGGCGCCTGGCGCTACTACCTGACGGGCGACTTCGTCGCGGGCCAGGTCGACGTCGTGTTCGCCGCCGGATCGTTCACCGCCGGCACCGACCCCGGCGAGACGACGGACGACCTCGGCAACCTCGGCGCGACCGCGACGTTCACGATCGGCACGCTCACGGCCTCCCTCGGCGACCCGGTCGGCGGCGCGGTGCTCGGCACCGACGTGCTCAACCAGCGCGGCTACTTCGAGGTGACGTTCACCAAGCCCTTGTACGCCACGACCCTCGACGTCGCCTCGGTCACCGACCTGGCGCCTGAGATCACGATCACGACCGAGGGCGCGGCGATCGACGACACGCGCGCTCCGGTGCTCCTCGCGACCGACCCGGTCGCCGGCACCTGGAGGTTCCGCTACTTCTACAACGGCCCGCGCAACGCCGCGATCGACTACCAGTTCATCGGCGGCTCGGTCGAGTTCACCAACGCCTCGGGCGAGCGGGTGCCGCTGTTCGCGCAGCGGAGCGTCACGGTCGCCGGCAGCACCGGCGCGCTCTACATCGACGTCCCGTTCGGCGAGTTCCCGAACCTCGACGGGGTGGTTGCGGACGACATCACGGTCAAGAACGCCGCCGGCGTCACGCTGACGCTCGGCGCGCCGGTCGAGAGCGATGCGGTCGCGGGCCTGTTCCGCTTCGCGATCATCGACGACGCCGGGACCGAGGACGACGACGTCCTGTCCGGCGAAGAGGTCGTCGTCGACTACACCGGCGACTTCGACTTCGGCGGCATCCAGCGGGTCGTGCTCACCACGGGCAGCGCGACCCCGTCGGCCACCGGCACCTTCATCGAGGTCCGGGTCGCGCGCATCGGCGAGACCGAGCTCGACAAGACCTCGTTCTCGGCCGCCGACATCGTGCTCGGCGGGGACGGCCTGAACGGCGTCACCGTCGACAGCTCCAAGACCCCCGAGCTGCTCGCCGACGGCGAGACCGTCCGCTACTACCTCAACGGCAGCTTCGCCAAGGGCAAGGTCAGCGTCGACTGGGCCGCGGGCGCCTGGCTCGACAAGGCGGGCAACGCGAGCCTCGCCGGCGGCGACTCGTTCTTCCTCGTCGAGACCGTCAAGCCGGCGGCCGGGCCGAGCGACCGCATCTTCTTCATCGACATCTCGGGCGGCCTGGAGCTGCGGCTCGCCGACGTCTTCGACGAGAACATCCTCGAGATCCGCGGCAAGGTCTCGATCGAGATCGGCGACGTCACGGTCAACGGCGCCAAGGTCTTCCGCTTCAAGCTCGAGGCCAGCGGCACGATCAAGGTCATCAAGCTCGGCAACATCGCGTCCGGCGCGGCGACCTTCATCCTGCAGAAGGGCTCCGGGCTGCTGGACCTCGAGTTCTGGGGCGTCGCCACGTTCGCGACGAACCTGACCTTCCTCGAGCAGTACGGCATCTACCTGCAGGGCACGGTCCTGCTGCAGGTCAACTCGACCGGCACGACCAAGACCGAGACGCTCTCGCTCGAGGGCATCCCGGGCGGGACGGGCTTCCTGATCGACGCGGCCGGCGCGCCGGCGCTGCCGGGCGGCACGTTCTCGCAGAGCGCGCTCGACCCGGGCTGGATCACGATCCTCAAGAACGCCGGCAACGGCCCCGCCGGGACCTACGACCGCAACGCGGACGGCACCCCCGAGGCGGCAGGCCTGTCGACCGAGTACATCACCCAGTCGGGCCAGCACTTCATGACGCAGGCGGGATTCACGGGCGTCGACCTGACCGGCAAGGACGCGAAGATCGAGGGCATCGTCGCCGGCAAGAAGTGGCGCATCAAGACGAACGACGGCCGCTTCTTCTTCATCGAGAAGCAGACGCTGATCGACAGCACCGAGGTCTACGTCGTGCGCACCGAGGAGCGCACGTACGAGCTGCAGCCGCGTTCGGTCGCCTTCGAGATCGTCGGCGGCGCGAAGCTGACGGACCCGAACGACCCGTCGAAGGTCTGGTTCGAGCTCAGCGGCGGCTTCTTCATCCGCCTGACGACGACGAAGTTCGAGCTCTTCATCACCGCCGGTGGCTCGGTCAAGGCGCTCGGGCTCAGCGGCCGCGTGACCGGCCTGCTGATCGTCGATCTTGCTCCCGTCGATTCCACCGACAGCGTCAAGAACCCCGGCATCGCCGGCCTGCTGAACCTCGAAGTGGCCGCCAGCCTGGGCTCGCCCGACGGCGTGGACAACATCCCGAGCTTCTTCTCGTTCGAGGCGTCCGTGAAGATCATGCTCAACACCACGCGCGCCGAGCAGGTCTTCAACGTGCCGCAGTCCTTCCTGGACGTGCTGCCGAACGACTTCCCGACGCAGCTCAGGATCTTCGAGTCGCTGCCGGATCTGACAGGGCTGGCCGAGCTCAACCCCGGCGGGGACGGCGGCATCTACATCCAGGGCACGCTCGCCGGCTCGATCACGCTCTTCAATGTCCTGAGGCTCTCGGGCTACCTCTCGATCGGCGCCGACCTCGCGAACGGCGGCCTGCTGATCGGCGGCGCCGTCAGCGGCGTGATCAGCCACGTCGGCGCGGTCTCCGGCTCGCTCTACCTGAACATCCAGGCCAGTCCCGCGAAGATCGTCGGCCGGGTCACGCTCGCGCTGCAGGCGGGCGGCGCGATACCGAACGTGAGCGCCAGCGGCCACCTGCTCGTCGAGATCAACTCGACCGGCACCAACCAGGTCATCAAGACGTTCCTGACGAAGTCCGACGACCCGGACCTTGCGGCCAACGGCACGACGACGGGCCCGCTGACCCCGGAGCTGGTCGCCAACCACCCGGACGCGTACCAGCTGGCGACCCCGGCTCTGGGCGACGAGTTCAAGATCGGCAACGTCAAGATCGCAGCCGGCTTCCGGATCATCCTGGGCGCGCGGCTCGAGATCGGGCCGCTCGAGATCGCCGGCAAGTTCACGCTCGCGATCGGGCCGCAGAAGGTGCTCGTCACCGTCGACGCCAAGCTCGTGCTCGCCCCGATCGGCGAGCTGACGCTCGGCGGCTTCTTCCAGGCCGATGCCGACGGCCTCGTCCTCGGCGCCGACATCTCGCTCAGCGCGGCCGCCGAGTTCGGCACCGCGCTGAAGATGACGCTGAGCGGATCGCTGAAGCTGCGCATCAACACCACGGGCAAGACGAAGCAGATCGAGATCGACGGGACTCAGGTCGACGTCGAGGCCGGCTTCCTGTTCCGGGTCACCGGCGAGGTCAACTTCCTCAACCTCGCCCAGGCGAACGGCGTGATCGAGATCTCGATCAACCAGACGAAGTTCGAGATCTTCTTCGACGTCTCGATCGCGCTCGGCCCAGTCTCGGTCGACGCGACCGGCTTCGCCGGGGTCTACGCGAACGGCATCGTGCTCTACCTCGACGTGTCGCTCGACGTCAACGTCATCGACATCATCAAGATCCAGGCCGCCGGCAAGCTGCGGATGAACAGCACGGGCGCGAACAAGACGCTGCCCAACAACATCACGATCCAGCCCGGCTTCCGGCTCGAGCTGCTGGGCAAGCTGAGCATCCTCGAGGTGCTCAAGATGGACGCCTCGTTCGTGATCCAGGTCGGCGGCGACGGCTCCACCCCGGTCGTGATCAGCACCGACTCCGACATCGCCCACACGGAGACCCTGGGAGCGGGCGACTGGTTCATCAGCGTCTCCGCCTCGATGGACTTCTTCGGGCTCGCCCAGATGTCGGCCGCGGGCTGGATCGACTCCAAGGGCCACTTCGGGCTGCGCCTGCACGGCGAGCTGGTGCTCGGCTCGCGCTCGTTCGGCCTCGTCGGTGAGTTCAACTTCTCCGTGCTGCTCAAGGAGGAGCCGGTACTCATCGACGACGACAACGACTCCTCGACGCCGATGGTGCCCAGCGGCGTCAACGAGTACGTCTTCCGCGTCAAGTTCAGCGCCGACGTCGATGCGCGCCTGTTCGGCATCTCGTTCGCCGGCGTCGGCCTCGCGGCCGAGGTCGAGGCGCGCTCCACGACCGGCGGCGAGGTCGACCTGATCGCCAAGGTGACCGTGCGGATCAAGATCCTCTTCGTCACGATCAAGAAGTCGGTCAGCTTCAAGATCGGCACGATCCAGCTCCCGCGCCCGGTCTACCTGGCGGGCATCGGGAACTCGACCACGGTCGGCACCGCGCTGTGGACGGGCGCGACGACGCCGCAGGCGCTCTATCTGAACATGGGCCAGCGTGCCCAGGCGAACCCGGCATCCGGGTTCCCCGGCCGCGGCATCGGCGACAGCCAGCCGAGCGAGGTCTTCATCGTCGAGCACGTCTCGGGCACCGCGGCGAACGAGGTCGTGCGCGTCAAGGGCAACGGGCGCGAGAAGATCTACGCCGGCGTCACCAAGATCTACGCCTACGCCGGCAACGGCGCCGACATGATCGTGATCGCCGCGGGCGTGCTCGTCGACGTGCACCTCGAGGGCGGCGCGGGCTCGGACACGCTCCTGTACTACGGCTCGGGCAACGCGGTGATCTGCGGCGAGGTCTGCCCGGTCGAGGGCGGCAGCCCCGGCACGCCCGCGACGGTCGACGACGACGACGATCCCGCCACCCCGGCAGTCGCCGAGCTGCCCGACGACTACATCGAGGTCGGCCCGGTCGACAACCCGGACACGCGCGTGATCGAGCTGCGCGGCAACGACGGCAACGACTTCATCGTCTACTTCGGCACCGGCGCGGCCTCGCTCTACGGCGGGATCGGCGACGACAGCCTGATCGGCGGCCCGCAGGCCGACCACCTCGACGGCGAGGGCGGGAACGACGAGATCACCGGCGGCGGCGGGCTCGACACGATCATCGGCGGCACGGGCGACGACCTGATCAAGCTCGGCCTGCCGACCGCGGCCAACTTCCCGTTGATCCAGGCCGGCGAGAACACCGACGGCACGGTCGACAAGGACATCCTCATCGTCGTCGCGACGAACGGCGACGACGATCTCGAGATCTCCGACCCCGCCGGGACGCTCGAGGACCTCCAGATCGCGCTCAACGGCGGCAGCGGCGCCACGCTCCGCGTCAACGACCTCGAGGAGCTCGTCCTCGATCTCGGCCCGGGCGCCGACAAGGTGCTCGTCAGGAGCCTGCACGCCTCGAGCGTGGACACGGTCTCGATCAACGCGGGCAAGATCGTCACCTTCGTCGGCACCCAGCTCGTCGACGATCCCGAATCGGACGACCCGAGCCAGAAGGTCGAGGTCCCGATCCTCAACATCGTCGACGACGGCGCCACCGACGTGATCACGCTCGAGGGTCGCGGCGACACGGGCGACACGTTCCAGCTCTCCGGCGTCGCCAACGGCGGGCTCGTGGTCAACGAGATCCTGGTCGTGCACGCCGGCGTCGCCGACTTCTACCTCTCCAACGCCAAGCGCGCGGGTGAGAACGACCGCCTGATCGTCCGCAGCCTCGGAGGCGACGACAACCTCGACGCCTCGGGCCTCGGCGACTCCGACATCGCCGTGGCGCCGTCGTTCGTCGACCTCGCGGTCATCCAGCTCGAAGGCGGCGAGGGCAACGACCGCCTGATCGGCTCGCCCTACGACGACGTGCTCGACTCCGGGCTGGGCAACGACACGGTCACCGGCGCGCTCGGCCGCGACACGTTCATCGACGCCGGCGGCGCGCTCGACACGCTCGTCGAGACGAACGACGCCGACATGTCGCTGTTCTACGACCGCTTCGTCGTCGGCCGGCTGCTCGGCTTCGGCACCGAGGCGTTCGAGGGGGCGGGCTTCCAGAGCGAGGACTTCCTGATCGACCAGATCCGCAACGGCCTCAACCCGAACTTCCGCAACGTCGCCAACGGCGACCGCTACGACGCCGGCGCGGTGGTCGAGAACCTCGACGGGATCTTCGAGCAGGCCTACCTCAGCGGCGGCGACAGCAACAACACGCTGGTCGTGTCGGACTCCGACAACGTCTTCTACGTCGGCGGCTCCAACGGCGACGTCGGCCACAGCGCCCAGCCGTGGCGCGGCCGCGCGGTGCTCGACGCCAAGGGCAACACCGAGAACAACGCGCCCGAGCACTACGTCGTGACGATCGCGTTCGACAACGCCGCGCAGGTCGAGATCGCCGACAGCGGCGGCGGCTCGGGCACGGACCGGCTGATCGTCCTCGGCACGAGCCAGGCCGACGTGTTCGCCCTGAACGCCAACGGCAGCGGCTCCTTCCGCGTCGGCGTCATCCAGGCGTCCGGCGTCTCGCAGCAGCGCGTGACCTACCGCGGCATCGAGCGCGTCGAGGTCTACACGCTCGACGGCGCCGACCGGATCCTCTCCGACGACACCGCGGCGACGACCGTGATCGACCTCGGCGGCGGCGACGACGAGATCGTCATCGGCACCGTGCCGCTGATCCCCGACAAGGGCAACCGCACGCTCGAGTTCCCCGACGGCGTCCCGGTCGCGGACACCGAGAACATGACGAACGGCAACTCGAACCCGCTGTTCGTGCTCGGCGGCGACCAGAACGACCGCTTCGAGGTCAACCACAACAAGGCCAAGCTGTGGCTGCACGGCGGCAACGGCAACGACCGCTTCCTGCTGCGCACGTTCCTCGTGCTGCGCGAGAACCCGGACGACCCGAGCGAGGTCACCAACCTCGCGAACCTGTTCGGCGGCGAGGGCCAGAACCGCTACGACTACCTCCAGAACGCGCCGGTGTTCATCAACGGCGGCGGCGGCACCGACACGATCGTCGTGCTCGGCACGCCGATCGGCGACATCTTCGTCATCACCGACAACTACGTCGCGGGCGCGGGCCGGATCGTCACGTTCACCAACGTCGAGGTCGTCGAGGTCGACGGCGCCGGCGGCCCCGACCAGATCTACGTCCTGGCGACCGGCAACAACTTCGAGACGGTCATCACGGGCGGCTCGGGCGACGACACGATCCACGTCGGCGGCGACGCCCCGACGCTCGTCTTCGACCCGCCGCCGTTCGAGTACACCCCGCCGCCGTTCGAGGTCGCGCTGCCGCCGGAGCTCGTCTACAACACGGTGGCGTCCTACACGCTCAGCAACTTCACGATGCGGGTCAACCTGTTCGACTGGATCGCGGCCGGCGGCGACCTGATCCCGAGCGGCACGGCCGACGACCAGACCCAGGCAGCCGGCATGACGATGCTGCAGCGCTACCTGAACCACCTCAAGGGCACGCTCGGCTTCCTCGGCGGCACGCTGGGCCTCGAGGCGCCGGTGATCGGCACCTTCAGGGCGCGCCTGCGCTACGACTGGTTCTTCGCGTTCCTGTTCGAGCCGACCGTCGAGGTGACGATCGACACGCTGCAGATCGACATCAAGGTCGCGACGCTCGAGCCGCGCAGCCGCCTGATCCAGCCGCCGAAGACGATCGTCGACCCGCAGCCGTTCGGCCTCGACGCCGGGCGCCAGCTCGACATCTCGACGATCCTCAACCGCCTCACGATCCGCGGCGGCGACCAGTTCGAGTCCGCCGGCGACCGCGTGATCATCCACAACGAGGAGGGCGCGTCGCTGGCCAGCGCGCTGCGGATGCGCCAGACCGCGCGGATGATCGAGGCCGGCGAGGTGCTCGGCGTGCCGGTCTACAAGCAGGACCGCGACGCCAACGGCCCGATCTTCGACACGTTCCTCTCGTTCGAGGGCGCCGGCCTGGGCATCCAGAGCGGCGACATCTCCGCCGACGGCTCGACCTTCCACGGCATCGAGATGGCGGGCATCGAGCATCTCGACATCCGGCTCGCGGACGACGCCGCCGGCACGGACAACCTGACGATCTACGGCACGCCGGCGAACCTGAACCTGGTGGTCTGGGGCGGCGCCGGCAACGACACGGTCAACGTGCACGGCATCGGCGGCCCGACCAAGATCGCCGGCGGCCTCGGCGACGACACCGTCAACGTCCACACGGTCGCCGACGCGATCGACAACGACGGCGACGGCCAGACGGACGAGACCGACGAGCTCAACGCCATCAACGGCGTGCTCGCGCGGCTGACCGTCGACGGCGAGAACCACCTGCTCGAAGAAACGGTCTTCTACACCGACACCGACGATTTCCTGCAGCCGTTCCTCGGCAAGCCGATCGTCGTGAAGCCCGGCGCGCTCGGCGGCACGCACACCGTCGGCACGCCGCCCGTCACCAAGAACTGGTACGACGGCATCCTCGTCGCGATCCTCACGGACACCGACAACATCGTGGGCAACGGCTCGGCGCTGAAGGTGCGCACGATCGTCCTCGACGCCGGCGGCGCCGTCGACACGGTCTACATCCAGGAAGAGGGCATCCTGGAGAAGGCGGCCCAGAAGACCGGCTTCGACGCGGTCACGGGGACCTTCAAGGCGGTCTGGTTCGACACGGACGGCGGCGAGACCTTCGACCGCTCCAAGACCGGCGTCCCGGTGCTGGTCGCCGGCACGCAGCAGGTGTACGTCGAGCTCGACTTCGACAAGGTGCTCGAGCAGTACAGCGCCAACGTGCTCGAGAACGGCTCGTTCTCGGAGTTCGTGCCGAGCAACGTGAGCGGAGGCGGCTGGACGCCGTCCCACATCGACGACAACGGCGGCTGGCGGACCGGCTTCGGCGGCTCCTACATCCTCAACGACAACGGCTCGTCGACGTCCGACCCGCAGCTGCGGCAGACCGTGGCCGTCGTCCCCGGCGTCAAGTACCGCTTCACGGGCCACTTCCGCAACGTCGACGGAAGCGGCACCGCCGGCTTCGGCGTGATCGTCGGCGCGGCCTACGTCACCGCGACGATCTCGGGCCCGGACGCCAACGGCTGGCACACGTTCACCTACGACTTCACGGCCGCTGGCACGAGCGTCACCGTCGGCGTCGGCGCGGAGCTCGGCAACGACGTGCGCTACCGCGTCGACGATCTCGCGCTCAGCGCGGAGAACCTGCCCAGCTACATCACGAAGTTCGGCGCGCCGAGCGAGAACCCCGAGCTGTTCATCGACGCCACGGGCCGCAAGGTGATCACCGACACCGGCCGCCCGTCGCTGATCCCGCTCGACAACACGTCCGAGGGCGACTTCACGTTCACGCGCGACCGGATCGTGGCCGGCGGCGGCTACGACGTGCTCAACGTCGTCTCCTCGAGCGTCAACACGGACCTGACGGTCACGCTCGACACCTACTTCGTGCCGGTGCACCTGCTTCCGGGCGGCCTGCCGGCCACCTACGGCGACCTCACCGGGTTCGCGCTCTACCACACGAATCCCGAGCGCCGGGAGTACTTCGGCGGCGAGCTGGTGCTCGATCCGTTCAGCGGCGCGCCGGTCAAGTACGTGGCCGGTGACGACCTGACGGTCTACAACGTCTTCGACGGCTCGGTCGTCCGCGATCCGTTCGGCAACGCGCTGCTCTACGAGATCGGCGACACGCGCGTCCACATCGCCGGCGACCCGGTCGTGCACCGCCACGGCAGCCAGCAGACCTGGCTCGGCGGCGAGGAGACCTTCGACGAGCTCGGCAACCCGATCTACACGGGCGCCAACCCGTTCCTGCACGGCTCCGGCCAGGTCAAGCTCTACAACCGCGGCGAGCAGATCTGGGACGTCGTCGAGGCCTTCGGCTGCAACGCGGCGACCGAGACCTGCAACAGCCGCATCGTGCCGGTCGGCGGCACGGCGGCCGATCCGCTCTACACCCCGAAGACCTTCGTCCGCGACGGCTTCGCGGCGGGCACCGAGCTCGACCTCTCCGACATGGGCCTGCTCGCGACCGACCGCGTCTGGGTCACGGTCTACGAGGGCTCGAAGATCTACAACCTGCTCGCGAGCCAGTACTCCCACGACGCCGGCGGCGTCACGATCAACCGCGCCTATACGGGCCGCGTGCGCTTCGCGATCACGATCGAGCGTATGGCCAAGCACGCCGCGGGCACGCCGAAGTACTACGACGGCCACGAGATCATCGCCCCCAACTCGCCCGTCGTCGACGGCCAGGGCAACCTCGTCCTCGCAGCCGACGGCTCCGTCAGGACCTGGCAGGCATCCGAGCTGACGGTCAGGCGGCGCGAGTTCTTCAACTACGTGGCGGGCGAGTCGTTCTCGTTCATCCTCGAGGCGCCCGTGACCAGCGGCCTGACCGTCACGGTCGGCGGCCTGGCGGCCACGACGACCTACAACGCCACCACGCGACGGCTCACGATCACCGGCGTCGCCGCGGGCGTCGACCCCGGCGCGAGCGTCCTGATCTCCTACATGGGCCCGCGCCTGCACCGCCGCGGCGAGCCCGTCTACAGGCCCAAGCCGGTCGGACCCGGCTTCGAGCAGGATCTCTATACGGGCACAGAGCTCAAGCAGGCGCTCGGCAACGAGGCGCGGCTGAACATCGGCGGCGAGCAGGCGTTCTACCTCGCCGACGACCAGCAGGAGGCGGCGCTCGAGTACTTCCGCATCGACGCCGACGGCACCGACGGCATGGCCGACGGCGTGCTCCACCGCGGCATCGACGAGCTCAACCTGACCACGGGCGGCGGCGCCGACGACATCACGGTCGTCACGACGATCACCGGGCCGACGCTGATCGAGACCAACGGCGGGGCCGACCGCGTGGCCGTCCAGTCGATCGAGGGCGACACCACGGTCCTGCTCGGCGGCGGCAACGACGCGATCCGCGTCGGCACCGGCGCCGGCTTCTGGCCCGACGGCTTCTACGCGGCGAAGGGCCTCGTCGACGAGATCAACGCGTTCCTGGACATCGACGGCGGCACCGGGACCGACTCGCTCGAGCTCGACGACACCGCCGACACCAGCGCCAGCACCGGCACGCTCGAGCGGGTCGGCGACCACGCGGAGCTGCGCGGCCTCGGCCTGACGAGCGCCGGCATCGACTACTCGACGCTCGAGCAGGTCGCCGTCAACCTCGGCTCGGGCAACGACACCTTCACGGTCGAGAGCACGCACAACTACTCGCTCGCCGACGGGCTGGTGCTCGAGGGACGCGGCGGCGACGACAGCTTCCGGATCAAGACCACCGACACGCACACCCGGGTCGCCGGCGACGGCTTCGCGCCGAACGAGGTCCACGGCTCGAACCTGCTCCCGACCGGCACGGGCGCCGACACGGTGATCGTGGGCACGCTCGCCCCGCTCACCGCCGGCGGCGTGCTCGACGAGATCAACGGCATCCTCGAGATCCGGGGCTCCAGCTCCGCGGGCGCCTCCGACCCCGGCGATCGCCTGCTCGTCGACGACACCGGCGACGCGAGCTCGAACATCGGCTACGTCGACGCGCGCACGATCGCGGGCCTCGACATGACGAAGACGACCTTCGGCGTCCGGCCCGACCGCACGAACACCGTCACGCTCCGCAACGTCGTCGACGGGCGCTTCACGCTGACGCTCGGCGGCGAGACGACGACGCAGCTCGACTTCGACGCCTTCGCCTGGGAGGTCCGCGACGCGCTCGAGGCCCTCGCAGCCGTCGGCCCGGGCGAGGTCGAGGTGGTCCGCACCGGCGGCGCGTACGTGATCACGTTCCGCGGCCTGCTCTCCGGCGACGCCGGCTGGGCCCTGGGCGGGCTCAGCGCGAACGACGTCAGCCTCGTCGGCGCCGGCAAGTCGATCGCGGCCGCGGTGATGAGCGAGGGCCGGATCGACTACCTCTACTTCGAGGCGCTCGAACTCGGCCTCGGCTCCGGCGACGACGTCCTCGGCGTGCACTCCACCCACGCCGGGACCACGCTGGTGAACGCCGGCCCGGGCGCGGACCGCCTGACGGTCGAGACGGTCGCGGGCGCCACCGACGTCAACGGCGAGGCCGGCGATGACGTCGTGCTCGTCAATGCGCTGTTCGGGATCCCGGGCCCGCTTGCCGGCGGCCTCGAGGAGCAGGGGATCGACGCCCCGCTGAACATCGACGGCGGCTTCGGCGCCGACAGCACGACGATCAACCTGTTCGGCAACGGCGAGTCCTTCATCGACGTCACCGACTCGGGCTTCGACGGCATGTCGAACTTCCTCACCGTGAACGGCACGCACCTCGCGGACGTGTTCCTGCTGCGCGCCGAGCTGATCTCGCTGCTGAGCGGCCGCGTGGCCGACCCGCTGCTGCCATACGAGAAGTGGACGTTCGCCGAGCGCGTGACCTACGACGACAGCATCAACGCCGGCGTGATCCTGAACGCGGGCGGCGGCGACGACAAGGTCGCGCTCGACGACACCTCGAGCCTGCTGACCGTCAACGGCGAGGACGGCAACGACACCTTCCAGGTCGGCCAGCTGGTCGACGACAACGTGCTCAAGTTCGACGAGCGCTATCCGGATCCGTCGCTCACCGACACGACGATGGGTCGTCTGACCAACGGGATCTCGTTCCCGGCGACGATCAACGGCGGCCGCGGCGACGACCGCTTCAAGGTCTTCCACAACCTGGCGCCGCTCAACCTCAACGGCGAGCAGGGCGACGACGTCTTCGTGATCCGGACCTTCATCACGATCGACGAGCAGACCTCCGTCGACATGGGCGAGGGTCGTGACTTCGTCCAGTACGTCGTCAACGCACCCGTCGCGATCAACGGCGGCGACGGCTTCGACCGCATCCTCCTGATCGGCACCGAGGGCGACGACAAGTTCGTCATCACCGCCAACGGGATCTACGGCGGCGGCCGCTTCATCACGTACGTCGAGGTCGAGACCGTCGAGGTCGACGGCCAGGCCGGCGACGACCGCTTCTTCGTCCTCAGCACCGCGCCCGGCGTCCAGGTGCGGCTGTTCGGCTCGCTCGGGTCGGACACGATCAACGTGGCCGGCGACGCGCCGGCCGTCGAAGCGGACGACCTGCTCGGCCACAACGGCCTGATCGAGCACTACGTCACCAGCGCCGAGGCCTTCTGGACCGGCATCGCCGTCGACGGCATCGCCGCTGACATCGCGGACGACGACGAGCCCGCGATCGTGCTGACCGAGTCGGGCGGCTCGACGGCGGTGTTCGAGCGCGGCGCGACGAGCGACACGTACACGATCAAGCTCACGCGCCAGCCGACGACCGACGTCGTGATCACGGTCTCCGGGCCGGCGGGCTCGCCGTTCACCCAGCTGATCCGCTCCTACGCGCTCGAGGTCTCGCTCGACGGCGTGCACTGGGCGCCTTCGGTCGACCTGGTCTTCACGCCCGGCAACTTCGGGGTCGCCCAGACCGTCTGGGTGCGCGCGATCGACGATCTCTCATCGGAGGGCTCGACGACCGCCGTGCTCCAGCACCTCGTGGTCGGCCAGCGCAGCGGGTCGGTCGCCGGCGCCACGGCGACGACGCTCGGCTCGAGCGCCTTCGCCGGGTTCACCGCCGCGGATCTCGTCGGCCGCACGGTCGTGGTCCAGAGCGGAGCGGGCGCCGGCCAGGGTCGCAAGATCGTCGCCTTCGACGACGCCACCGACACAGCCACGCTCGACAAGCCCTGGATCCTGCTCCCGGTCGCCGGCGACGGCTTCGCGATCCGCGGCGTGGGCGAGTACCACGGGCTGGCGATCCCGAACGTCGCCGTCCGCCTGATCGACTCCGACGCGGCGGGCGTCGTCATCACGCCGCAGGGCAGCCTCCCGGGCACCGAGGGCGTCGACTCCGTCTACCGCGTGCAGCTGACGCGCCCGCCGCGCGCCGGCCAGATCGTGACGGTCACGCTCACGCCGACCGCCGGCCAGATGACGATCGTCGGTCCGACCACGCTGACGTTCACCGACGGCGGGCCGCTCTTCTACGACGTCACGGTTCGCCCGACCGCCGATGGCAGGGTCGAGAGCTTCCACTTCGCCTACGTCGTGCACACGCTCGGCAGCGATGACTCGGTCGGCGGCACCGCGACCGCGACCCTCCGCCTCGACGAGCTGGTCGTCGCGCAGTCCTTCGCGGTCGACGACCTGCGCGGCTACACCGTGCGGATCGTCGCCGGCACCGGTGCCGGGCAGGTGCGGCTGATCCGCTCCAACAGCGCGAACCGGCTCGTGGTCCAGGAGGACTGGGACGTCAAGCCGGACGGCACGAGCGCGTACGTGATCCAGGGCTTCCGTGCCCCGGCCGCGAGCACGGACGTCACCGGCCCCGTGACCGTCGCCTCGCCGTCGACCCTGTCGACGAGCTCGACGCTGCCGCTGAACCTCTCCGGCGCGACCGTGCGGATCGTCGCCGGCGCCGGCGCCGGCACGAGCCGGACGATCGCGGGCAACACCGCCAACACGATCTCGATCGTCGGGACGTGGGGGACCACGGTCGACGCGACCAGCGTGTTCGTCGTCGTCGACCTCGTGGGCGTCGTGATCGATCGCCTGCCGGTCTTCATCGCCGACCCCGACGCGCCGGGCGTGCGGATCGTCCAGAGCGACGGCTCGACGCGGCTCGAGGAGGGCTCCACGACGGACTCCTACACGGTCGTGCTGACCAAGGCGCCGACCGAGAACGTCTACGTGACGGTGCGCCCGAAGGCGACGCCGACGCTCAACGGGACCGTCCGCCACGACGACGTGCAGGTCAGGGTCACCGGGCCCGCGGGCTCGATCGACAACGGCGACGGCTCGATCACCCTCGTGTTCACGCCGGACACGTGGGACGACGCGCAGACCGTCACCGTGACCGCGATCGACGACGCGTACGTCGACGGCAACGACCTGCAGGCGTTCGCCGACTCGGCCCAGCGCGCCCACCTGATCCAGGGCCCGCTCTACGTCTTCGGCGGCGACAACCCCGACGCGAACCTCGCCGACTACGCGATCCCGCCCGCCACGATGCTGCCCGGCGAGACCTCGGGCGAGCTGCGCACGCCCACGGCCACCTCGCTCGACGCGATCGAGACCCACCAGGTCGACACGCTCAACGTCTTCAACAACGACTCGATCTCCGAGGACTTCGGCAAGCTCACCTCGACGCGCCTGACCGGCCTCGGGATGGGCGAGGACCAGTTCATCGCCGGGCGCTCGATCCAGGGCGGCATCACGTACGACGGCCTCGAGGCGCTCAACGTGCACCTCGGTCACGGGATCGACCACTTCCTGATCGAGACGACCCACAACGGCACCACGCGCGTCACGGGCAACGACGGCAACGACGTGATCGACGTCCGCACGATCGTCGGGCCGACCTTCATCGAGGGCGACGCCGGCAACGACACCGTCACCGTCACGCAGGCCGGCACGATCGACTTCATCGACGCGCTGCTGGCGATCGACGGCGGCGCCGGAAACGACACCGTGACGCTCGACGACAGCGCGGACCTGACGCGCGACCTGGGCTGGATCACGCAGACGAGCGTCACCGGCCTCGACCTCACGGGCCGTCCCGCGCTCGACGCGCTCTACTCGCTGACGCGGCCCGCCACGGGCGGGTTCACGGTCACGATCCTCGGCGTCGGCGCGGTGCATTTCGACGGCACCGAGACCGCGGCCGAGATCGAGCAGGCGCTGCAGGAGCTGCTGTTCCCGATCACGACGCCGGCCACGGGCGAGGCGCGCTCCTGCGGCAGCGAGGGCGCCACGCGATGCAGCCGCAGCGTCTTCGTCTACGAGTACTTCAACGCCGCCGTCAACCACGGCCGCGACCTGCTGATCGGCTTCCGCGGCGAGCGCAACGCCGGCGTCGGCGCGATCCCGCAGATCGTCGTCACCGGCGACAGCAACGACGCCGCCGTCGCGATCGAGCTGGTCCGCCAGGACGGCATCAACTACTACGGCCTCGAGACGCTGAACATCAAGCTCGGCCACGGCAGCGACGTGCTCAACGTGCGCGGCACGATCCCGACCACCAACCTGGAGCTCGGCGACGGCGACGACCGCGTCTACGTCTCGCACCTCGCCGACGTCGGCATCGACGGCCGGCCGGACTACCTGCCGGGTCACCTCGACCTGATCGAGGGCCAGCTCAACATCGCCATGGGCGCCGGCCGGCACACCCTGATGATCAGCGACGAGATGGCGTCCGCGGGCGACACCGGCGTCCTGATCACCGACGTCACGCCGCGCAACGAGATCCTGGTCCGCAACCTGGCGCCGGCCGAGATCAGCTACGGCGCCGCGCCGGGCGGCAACTTCTACGACGGCATCACGATCTGGACGGGCTCCGGCGCCGACCAGATCGCGATCAACGGAACCCACTACCGCAACTCCGGCCTGTGGACGATCACCGCGCTGAACACCGGCCTCGGCAACGACACCGTGACCGTGGACCTCAACCCGGCCGACGACGGCTTCTTCGTGCTCCACACGCAGGGCGCATACGACAACCGCCTGCACCTCACCGCCGACCTGCGCCGCGGCGACCTGCCGCTGCCCGCGGACTCGGTGAAGGTCTCCGTCGGCGGCGTCCTGATCGCACCGAGCCGCTACGTCGTCGACTACGCCACCAACACGATCGGCCTGTTCGACTCCTACGTGCTCGACCAGACCGTGCTGGTCGAGTACACCCGCCGGTTCCTCGAGACCGCGCAGGGCGACGGGACCACGACGCAGTTCGCCGTGCTCGGCAACCGCGTCACCGCATTCGTCAACGGCATCGCCGCCGCCGGGTCGTTCGACGGCACCAAGTTCACCTTCACGACCGCGCCCGCGGCGGGCTCGTACGTGACGTTCCACGTCGAGCGCGACGGCTCGCAGAGCTTCACGATCCCGCAGGTGTCGGACTCCGACAACGACACCGTCCGGGCGCAGGCCTCGACGCTGCCGCTGATCGTCTTCGGCGGCCAGGGCAACGACGACATCTACACCGGCCAGAACGAGGACATCGTCTTCGGCGACCGCGGGCGCGTCTTCTACGGCATCACCTCGCTCGCGACGGACCTGTCGAACCTGAGCGCGACCGAGCTGGGCGCCCTGATGGTGCTCGGCAACGGCGGCCCCGGCGACAAGTACTCCGAGATCGTGCGTGAGACCTCGCTCGTCACGACCGTCGACCTGACGATCGGCGGCGCGGACACGCTCGACGGCCAGGGCGACGACGACGTGCTGGCCGGCGGCGCGGTGACGGACACGATCGACGGCGGCAGCGGCGACGACCTGATCTTCGGCGACCAGGTGCTGCTCCAGCGCCGGCCCGGCGTGATCACGAACGCCCGCTTCCAGCAGCTCGTGGCCGGGCGTCTCTACAGCCGCTCCGACCTCGACTTCCTGAACGCCGCGATCGCGGGTGACAACAGCGGCGCGCTGCTGATCGACGGCACGCCGCGCAACTACGTCGACCGCAACGGCGTGCAGGTCCCCGACTGGGTCGAGTACGAGATCCGCCAGCTCTGGCACACGTTCACGATCGAGGCCGGCCAGCACGTCGTGGCGCGCGCTGCGAGCTTCGGCGCCGACTACATCGCCGGCGGCGCGGGCGACGACGTGATCTTCGGCCAGCTCGGCAACGACACGATCCTCGGCGACGGCGACATCGAGACCACGCACGCCGGCGCCTCCCGCGCCCCGGGCGACGCCTCCGACCCGCTCGGCCCGCTCTCGCTCGTCGGCACGTTCGAGGCGGCCGGCGACGGCGACGACTACATCGAGGCCGGCGGCGGCGCCGACGTCGTCTTCGGCGGGCTCGGGCAGGACGAAATCATCGGCGGCTCCTCGTCGCTGTTCAGCCTGCTCACGCGGGACATGCGGCCCGACGGCGCCGACTACCTGTTCGGCGGCGCCGGCACGCGCACGAACCGGGTGGCCGCCGAGCCCACGCTCGTCAACCACGGCCGCGACGCCGATGCGATCGCCGGCGACAACGCGAACATCCACCGGATCGTCGACAACGGGGCCTTCGTCAGCTTCGCCTACGACAACGCCTACGGCGAGCAGCTCGTCGTCCGCGGCGTGCAGCTGCTCGACTACACGCCCGGCGGCCCCGACTTCCGTCCCGACCTCTTCGGCGCCACGCCGGTCGGCTGCGGCGCGGACATCGGCGGCGCCGACGAGGTCCACGGCGAGTCGGGCGACGACTGGGTCTACGGCGCCTGCGGGAACGACCGCCTGTTCGGCGACGACGAGGACGACGACCTGATCGGCGGCTGGGGCAACGACTGGATCTCCGGCGGCACGGGCCAGGACGGCGTGCTCGGCGACGACGGCCGCATCTTCACCAGCCGCAACGGCACCGCAGAGGGCCTGTACGGCGTCGTGGCCACCGCGCAGACGAGCATCGCCTCGCCCGGCAACCACCAGACCGCGATCCTGAACCCGACAGGCCAGCTCAACAAGAGCGTCGACCTGACGCCGTTCAACCTGAAGCCGAACGTGTCCGGCGGCGACGACCCGCTGTTCGACCCGAAGTGGGCCGACGACGTGATCTTCGGCGGCCTCGGCGACGACTTCCTGCACGGCGGCGCGGGCGACGACGCGATGTCCGGCGCCGAGGCGCTGGGCGAGGCCTACGCCGGCCGCTACGACGCGACTACCGGCAACCTCGTCGGCGTGGTTCGCAGCGACTTCAGCCGCCCCTACAACGCGGGCAACATCCTGCACTTCGACGACGTCACGAACCGGAACGGCCGTGCCGGGCAGTTCCCGTACTACGACGAGTTCGACCCGCGCCGCGGCGTGCTGCTGCTCGACGACGGCCAGCTCTCGAAGACCGGCTCCGGCAAGCAGTTCCTGCTCAACTGGAGCGTCGGCGACGGCCGCGCCCAGGGCAGCACGAGCAACGGCACCGTCTTCTCCGACGGCAACGACATCGTGTTCGGCGACGACGGCAACGACTGGCTCGCCGGCGGCACCGGCAACGACACGCTGTGGGGCGGCTGGGGCAACGACATGCTCGATGCCGACGACGACAAGTTCAAGGAGCCGGGCGGCCTCAACGCCGGCACCGACACGCACCCGAGCTACGAGGACCGCGCCTACGGCGGCGCCGGCCTCGACGTCCTGATCGGCAACACCGGTGGCGACCGCCTGATCGACTGGGTCGGCGAGTTCAACTCCTACATCGTCCCGTTCTCCCCGTACGGCATGTCGACCGTGTCGCGCCAGCTCGCGCCCGGCCTGAAGGAGTTCCTCTACGCGCTGTCCAAGGCCCAGGGCGCGGACCCGACGCGTCCCGCCGAGACCGGCGCGGACCCGGCGCGCAACGGCGAGCCCGAGGGCGAGATCGGCGCCGTCGTGCAGAAGGACCCGGCCTGGGGCGACCAGACCGGCGGCCCGCGCGACCCGCAGGGACCGATCGGCCACAGCGGCCCGAAGGACGTGCGCCGCTCGGCCGACTTCAACGACGGCTCGATGCAGGCCTTCCTGCCGGACAGCGGCAGCTGGACCGTGGTCAGCGGCTCGATGCAGGTGTCTGCGTTGAGCCCCGGGCAGGATGCGGTCGCCGTCTACTACCACGACACGTACCTGCCGACGTACTACGAGATCGCGGCGCAGATCCGGGCCGAGAAGCCGACCGCCGGCTGGAACGCGAACGCCTACGTCGTCTTCGATTACCACTCCCCGACGAACTTCAAGTTCGCCGGCATCAACGTCTCGACGAACAAGTACGAGATGGGCTACCGCGACGCGAGCGGCTGGCACGTGGTCCGCCAGACGAACGTCCAGATCAAGCCGGGCGTCTACTACAACATGCTCGTCGCCGTCAACGGGACCGCGGTGACGGTCTCGGTCAACGGCGCCTCCGCCTTCGAGTACGTCTTCCCCGCCCAGATCGTCGACGGGCAGGCCGTCCCGCTCAACAAGGGCCTGATCGGGCTCGGCTCGCAGGGCGCGCGCGGCACGTTCGACAACGTCGCGGTGCAGGTGCTGAAGCCGGAGATGACGCTCGACGAGACCGAGACGTTCGAGGACGGCGTCGCGAACAGGTTCACGGTGCCGGGCGCCGTGGGGACCTGGTCGATCACCGGCGGGCGCCTGAACACGACGCCCGCGCCCGGCGCCACGAACCTGAGCCTGATGGACTTCGGCAGGCGGATCAACGTCAACAACTACCTCGAGCTGACGAGCCGCGTCCGCACCAGCGGCGTCGCGGGCATCGTGTTCGACCAGTACAGCGCGGGCGATTTCAAGTTCGTCGCGATCGACGTGCCGAACCAGCGGCTCCTGATCGGCCACCAGGCCCCGAACGGCGGCTGGGTCGTCGAGCACCAGATCGCGCGCACGCTGCTGGCGACGCAGGACTACGACATCCAGCTGATCCTGCGCGGAGCGGCGATCTCCGTCTCTCTGAACGGCGCGTTCCTCGTCAGCTGGGGCTTCAACGCAGCCGTCGTCGACGGCCGCTTCGGCCTGGTAGCCCGCGGCGGTCCGGCCTCGTTCGACATGATCCAGGTCCGCTCCAACGACGAGGCGTTCGCCGGCAGCATCACGCCGCCGGCCGGCGCGCCGAACGTCTCGATCGGCGACGCGACGGTGACGGAGGGCTCCTCGAGCTCCCCGCGGACCGTGACGCTGACGCTGAGCCTCTCGAGCGCAGCGACCGCGCCGGTGAGCGTGAGCTGGACGACCGCCGCGGCGACGGCGATGGCAGGCTCGGACTACATCCATGCCGGCGGCACGGTGACGTTCGCGCCGGGCCAGACGAGCGCCACGATCACCGTCACGGTCGTGGGCGACAACATCGCCGAGGCCCTCGAGGGCTTCAACATCCTGCTGTCGGATCCGCAGGGGCTCGGCATCGCCGACGGGACGGGCAACGTCGGGATCGTCGACGACGACGTGGCCGCGCCGGCCCCGCCGCCGCCGACCACGACGAGGACGCTCAGCGTGCAGGACGCGACGGTCACGGAGGACCGGAAGAACACGAGCGCGACGATCACGGTCACGCTGTCGGCGGCCTCGAGCAGCGCGGTCACGGTCACCGTCAAGACCAGGGTCACGGGAGCCGGGGCGGGCAACGCGGCGGCCGGCGGCGACTTCCAGCAGAAGACGGCGACGGTGACCTTCGCCCCCGGCCAGACCGTCGCCACTTTCGTGCTGACGATCGTCGGCGACCGCAACGCGGAGGGGGCCGAGACGCTCGAGATCGTGCTCGAAGGCCCGAACGGCGCCCAGATCGCACGCGGGGTGGGCAAGCTCACGATCCTCGACGACGACGCGTCGCTGATGGCCGCCGAGCAAGGCCCGGGCCGGATCGGCGCGAGGCTCTCGCGCGCCGGCCTGCGGCGCGCGCTGGCCGCGGCGATCCGCGTATGGGTCAAGGCGGGCGTCAAGCGCTCGGCGTTCAAGCGCGTCAGGGTCGCGCTGGCACGGCTGGGCGGCACGCAGCTGGCCGTCGGCCGCGGCCGCAGCATCGTGGTCGACGTCGACGCCGCGGGCTGGGGCTGGTCGCAGGCCGGGCTGCGCCGCCGGGTGGCGGCCAAGCGGATCGACCTGATCACGGTGCTGGTGCACGAGCTCGGCCACATCCTCGGGCTCGAGCACTCGGATGCCGCGCGCAACTTCATGAACACGCAGCTCGTGCCCGGCGTGCGGCTGCTGCCGGATCGCAGCACGGTGCGGCTGCTGCCGAAGAAGCTCCAGCGCTAAGCCCGTCATTCGTCCAGAGGTCTGCGGTCTGACTGGCGAAGCCGGCGGGCTTCGCTTACGTTGGTCCTCGAATGGACTCGTTGCACCGCCGCTTCGCGGCGACCGCCGTTCTCGCCGGTCTCGTCGTAGTGATCGCTCTTTCCGCCGCCCCGGCCTGGGCGCAGGCGCCGCTGGCCCCTTCGCTGGTGCTCGACACGCGCTTCGCCCCGCCGCAGGGGATCGCGCGCGACGATCTGAGCGGCAACGCGACGGACATCCCGAGCGCGGTGGCGGTCGACAACGGGCGCATCTACACGGTGGGGGAGGCTCGCGATTCCGCGAGCGACTCGAACATCGGGATCGTCGTGCGGCGTCCCGACGGGCAGTATGAGACGGCGTTCTCGGGCGACGGCAAGCTCGTGCTGCCGATCGCGCCGGGCACCGGCAAGGACGTCGCGACAGACGTCGTGGCGTTGCCCGACCACCGGCTGCGGATCCTCGCCTCGACGGACGTCGATCCGTCGACCTCGGGCTCGAACATCGACGTCGCGATCGTCGGCCTGAACGCCGATGGCACGCTTGACACGAGCTTCGGCCCGGCCGGCAGCGGCAGGGTGATCTTCCCGGCGGCGGCCGGCACGGGCGCCGACACGCCGACGCGCCTGGCGATCGGGCCCAGCGGCCGGATCGCGGTCACAGGCGCCGCCAACGACGGCAGCAAGGAGGACCTGTTCGTCTCGCTGCGCGAGCCCGACGGCTCGCCCGTGGCGGGGTTCGGCAACGCGAACGGCGTCCGCGTGGTCAACCGCGCCGGGACGGGGCTGAACGACCGCGGCGTCGACGTCGAGTTCCGCCCCGGCGGCGGGATCCTCGCGCTGGTGCAGGTCGAGACCAACCTCGACAGCGCGATCAACGACTACCGCTCGGTCGTGCACGCGTTCAACGACGCCGCGGGCGACGACGGCCGCTTCGGCGGCACGGGCGACGTCGTGCTGCCGGTGGGCGTTCCCGACACCGTGCCCGGCAGCATCCTCTCCTACGGCGGCCGGATCTGGGTCTCGGGCGCGACGCACGTGGGGCTAGACACCGACGCCTACCTCGCGCGCATGAACGCCGACGGCAGCGGCCTCGAATCGCGACTGTTCGACATGCGCGGCACCGCGATCGGCCCGGAGCAGCCCGTCGTCAGCTCTGCCAGCGATCTCGACATCGTCCCCGGGGAGCCGCGGACGCTCGTGCTGACCGGTTCGATCAACTACAACTCGCGCCCGTACTGGGCCGCGGCGGCGTTCAACAGCATCGACGGGCCGCTCGCGCAAGCCGGCTACGGCGACCTGCTGATCCCGACCGACGAGTACGGCGCCGTCGTCGGCGTCGCCACGGGCCCCGACGGCTGGGCCGGGATCGCCGGATCGCTTGTCGACACCTCCTCGAACTTCGACACGAGCTTCGGCACCGCGCGGCTGCTCGTCGACGGCGACAAGAAATGCGACCTCGGGCTCGAGATCGTCGAGCCGCTCGAGCTCGCGATGCCGGCCTCGGGCACGGCGCCGATCACCTTCAAGATCACCAACGCGGGCACGCGCGGGTGCTCCGGCAACCTGGCGGTCTCGGCGCCCTACGCGCTCGCGGGCGCTCCGGCCAGCGTCGGCCCGGTCGGGCCGCTCGGCTCGGTGACGACCGCGGGCATGCAGCTCACCTACGCGGGCCCGCGGCGGCGCGACGACGTCGTCCAGTTCCGCGTCAGCTCGCCGGACGACTCGAACGCCGAGAACGACTTCCGGGCGCTCAAGGTGCTCTTCGACTACTGCGACCTCTCGCTGCGCACCGTCGGCAAGGCGCCTGCCGCGCCCGTCGAGGGCTCGCGCCGCTACGAGCTCTCCGTGCGCAACCGCGGCACGACCCCCTGCCGGCGCGTGCGGATCGGCGTCGTCGAGGGCGGCCGCGCGGCCGGCAAGCAGGACCGGTTCACGCTCGCGGCGGGCCGCAGCGCCTCCGTCGACGTGCGCGCAAGCGTCGCGCGCGGGGCCGTAGCCGGCGCGGCGGCGGCGCTCACGTTCCAGGCCGTGGCCACGGAGGACCCCGTGCCGGGCAACAACCGGGCGACCTTGAAGCCGCGGCTCGTCGCCGTCGGCGATTCGCGCATCGGCGGCGCGTCGGCGCGCGGCTTCCGCGGCACCGCACGCGGCGGCAGGGGCGGCGGCGGCAGGAAGCTGCTCGGCCTGCGCCGCGTCGAGATCGCCGTGGCGCGCGTCGGCGGCGGCTGTCGCGTGCTCGCCGGGCGCTCGGGCAAGCTGCGCAAGGTGCGCGCCGGCGCGGGCGGCAAGTGCACGCGCCGGGTCTGGACGCGCGCGCGCGGCACCAGCTCCTGGCGGCTCCGGCTCCGGCGGGCGCTGCCGTCCGGCCGCTACGTCCTCTACTCGCGCGCGGTGACGGGCGCGGGCTTCCACGAGGCCGCGTTCTCCGAGCGCGACCGCAACCGCCGCACGTTCCGCGTCCGCTGAGCCGTACGCTGCCCTTCCCCTCCGATGCCGGTGCTCCCATGACTCTCCTGCTCCGCGGCGCGCTCGCCGCAGTCCTGCTCGTGCTGCTCGCCGGGCCGGCGCCCGCCGCGGCCGCGCCCGGCGGGCTCGACGACACCTCCGACCAGTGGCTGCCGCGCGCGGACGGCGCCGAATGGGTCTACTCGTGGTCGAACAGCGACTACTCGCCGACCCCGCGCACGGAGCGTTACTTCGTGCAGGCGCGCAGCGGCACCTCGTTCCGGCTCAGGTGGGACGAGTTCGGCCTGGGGCCGTTCGACACGGGCGCGTCGGGCACGATCGACTACAAGCACACCGACGCCGGGCTCGTGAACCTGAACTACCAGAGCACGCAGCCGCCGCCGCAGTTCCCGATCCTGTGCGCGAGCGCGACGGAGTGCGGCAACAGCCTCGCAGGCACCCACTACATGCTGATCTGGGGCACGCGCTCGCCGACCCTGAGCGAGCCGCTGCTGAGCGGCACGCGCTGGAACTCGCTCGGCGGCGCGGGCAACGATGTGGCCAGCAGCAATCGCTACCTCGGGCAGGAGCGCGTGGTCGTGCCGGCGTTCCCGGGCGGGATCCTGGCCGCCAAGGTGGAGTCCGAGGTCACCCAGGCGGGCGCGATCGGCGATCCCTTCGGCAGCGGCGTGCGGACGGTCCACTGGGTCCGCGGCGTGGGCCCCGTCAAGATCGTGTTCCGCCACGCCGGCGGCGAGGTGAGCCGGTCGGAGCTGGTCAGCACCAACCGCGCGGCGCTCCCGCTGCCGCCCGACGTCAACCTGCTCCCGCTCAACCGCGGCGACAGCGCGAGCTACCGCTGGCGCAACAGCAAGCACATGCGCAACTGGTCGCGCCAGCGCTTCGACGTCACCGAGGTCGTCAACAACACGGCGCGCGTCGACGTCAAGCGTCTCGGCGGCCCGATCAACGTCGCGGGCGGCTACACGTTCGCCACCCGGCTGAGCGGCGTCACCCACCTCTCAGGCTTCACGCGCGCGGCGACGCGCGCCAAGTTCCCGCGGCTGGGGCCGCGCGGCGCCGACGACGGCAACCGCCGTCGCTTCATCACGCCCTTCGACCTGATGGTCTACGGGTTCAACCCGGTCGTCCCCGTGTACGCGGAGCGCGGCGAGAGCTGGCGCAGCTCGCGCGCGAGCCGCGATTGGCGGATCTTCGGCGTCACCGGCGTGTCGAAGATCATCGGCAACCGCCGCGTGCGCACGCCCGCCGGCAGCTATCGCGCGGTCGTCGTCCGCTCGAGGCTGCGCCAGCGCGGGTTCCCGTTCGGCAGCGGCACCCGGACCAGCTGGTTCGCGCCCGGCGAGGGGCTCGTGAAGCTCCGCTTCCGCCATCGCGACGGCAGCGTGTCCACGGTCCAGCGGACCGACTGACACGGTCATGCGGCGTGCAATCCTCGCGCTGCTCGCGGTCGCCGGCATCGGGCTTCCCGCGTGCGGAGGCGACGGCGACGATCCGCGCTCCCGCGTGGACGAGTACGTCCGCAGCGCGAACGCGGTCCAGCAGGAGCTCGCGCCGGACTTCAAGCGCGCCAACGAGGCGTACGCGGCCTACGCCCGCGGTGAGCTGAAGCCCAAGCGCGCCGAGGCGGACCTGACACGCGCCGAGGCGGCGCTGCGCGAGGCGCGCACCGACGTCGCCGCGCTGGACCCGCCGCAGCAGGCCCAGGCGCTGCACGCAGGGCTGCTCCGCTACCTCGACATGAACCTCCGGTTCGCGCGCGAGACGTCGCGGCTCGCGGTCTACTCGCCGGGCGCCGACCGCGCGCTGCGCCCGCTCGACCGCGCCAACCACGGGCTCGGCACGCGCCTTGCCGACGCGCCCGATCCAGAGGCGCAGGCGGCGGCGCTGCGGAGCTTCACGCGCGCGCTCGAGCGGATCCTGCGCGACCTGCGCACGCTCGACGTCCCCGCCGTGCTCAAGCCGACCCATCGCGACCAGGTCCGCCGGCTCGACGCCACGCGCTCCCTGGCCGAGCGGCTGCGGCGCGCGCTGATCGACCAGGACGCGGAGGAGGTCGCGCGGCTGCTCAAGCGCTTCCGTGCCAACGCCGCCGAGCGCGGCGGCCGCCGCAAGCTGGCCGCGAAGGGGGTCCGGCGCTACAACCGGCGCTACGAGGCGCTGACCGAGGCCTACCAGGACGTCCAGCGCGAGCAGGCCCGGCTCGACAAGGCGCTCGGGTAGCCATGCCGCTGACCGGCCCGCCGCCGATCTCGACCAACCCGCTCGTGCGCCTCTCGGCGGACCTGCGCGCGGAGCTGCGCGCGCCGGCGAGCTTTCCCCCGGGCGACGTGATGCCGTCCGTGCGCCGCACGCACCGCGTCATCACC
The DNA here is from genome assembly GCA_963839615.1 of uncultured Solirubrobacteraceae bacterium. Lineage (GTDB taxonomy): Bacteria > Actinomycetota > Thermoleophilia > Solirubrobacterales > Solirubrobacteraceae > DASQMT01. Next base: position 624,345 of record CAWIVY010000007.1, on the reverse strand, counting down.
GACCCGCTCGGCCTGCTGCTGGACGCCTACGAGCGCCACGGGCCCGTCTTCAGCCTGCGCGTGCTGAGCACGCGGATCGTGTTCATGCTCGGGCCGGCTGCCAACCACCGCATCCTCGTCTCGCACGCGTCGGACTTCACCTGGCGCGATGGCGGCTTCGCCGACCTGATCCCGCTGCTCGGCGACGGGCTGCTGACGATCGACGGCGAGTTCCACCGCCGCTCGCGCCGGATCATGCTGCCCGCGTTCCACCGCGAGCGGATCGCGGCTGCGCTGGACACGATGGAGTCCGAGATCGAGCGGGCCATCGCGCCCTGGCGCCCCGGCGACCGCGTCGATCTGTACGCGTGGGGGAGGGACCTGGCGCTGCGCGTCGCGATGCGGGCGCTGTTCGGACTCGATCCCGACCGCCGCCCCGCCGGGATGCACCCGGCGCGCGAGTTCGAGCGCGCGCTCGGCTACTACGGGCGCGAGTACTGGCTCCAGGTGCTGCGCGGCCCGCGCACGCCCTGGGCGGCGCTGACGGACGCGCGCCGGCGCCTCGACGGCCTGATCTTCGCCGAGATCGCGCGCCGCAGGCGCAGCGGCGAGCGTGGGGAGGACCTGCTCTCGCTGCTGCTCGACGCGACCGACGAGGACGGCGGGCGGCTGAGCGACCGGCACGTGCGCGACGAGGTGATGACGCTCCTGTTCGCCGGGCACGACACGACCACGGCGACGGTCGCGTTCCTGTTCCGCGAGCTCGCGCTGCGGCCCGACGTGGCCGGCGCGATCGCCGGTGAGCTGGCGGCGCTCGGGCGCCCGCCAGGGCATGCCGAGCTGATGGGCGGCGGCCTGCCGCAGCTCGACATGGCGCTCGACGAGACGCTGAGGCTCTACCCGCCGGCGTGGATCGGCCCGCGGCGGGCGGTGCGCACGTTCGAGTTCGAGGGCGTCACGGTGCCCCAGGGGGCGCCGGTGAACTACTCCTCGTACGTCTCGCACCGGCTCCCCGAGGTCTGGGAGGACCCGCACGCCTTCCGCCCCGAGCGCTTCACGCCCGAGCGTCGCGCGGCGCTGCCGAAGGGCGCGTACGTCCCCTTCGGCGGCGGCTCGCGCCAGTGCATCGGCATGCGCTTCGGGCAGCTCGAGATCAAGGCGATCGCGGCGCGGATCCTGCGCGAGCACCGGCTCGAGCTCGCCCCGGGCCACAGGCTCCAGGTGCGCCAGACGCCCACGCTGGGCCCGAAGGGCGGACTGCCCGTCACGGTGGTGACTGCGTGATGCCGTGCAAGTCGGGACGCTCGACGCTAGGTTGTGGCATGGCTCGTACTCCGATCGCGGGGATCGCGATCGCGCTACTGGTCCTCGCGGTGTGCCCGGCAGGAGCCGGCGCAGCGGGGCTGGAAGATCCCGCCGACCAGTGGCTGCCCCGCTCGGATGGGGCGGAGTGGACCTACTCGTGGTCCAACAGCTCCTACTCGCCCACGCCGCGGACGGAGCAGTACCGCCTGCAGGCGCGCAGCGGCACCACGTTCCGGATTCGCTGGGACGAGGTCGGGGCCGGCCCCTTCGACGCCCCGAGCTCCGGATCGCTCGACTTCCAGCACAGCGACGGCGGGCTGGTCAACCTCAACTACCAGAGCACGCCGCCGCCGCGGCAGTTCCCGATCCTCTGCGCATCGGCGGCGGAGTGCGGCAACAGCGTCGCCGGCAGCTTCCACCTGCTGATCTGGGGCTCGCGCTCGCCCGTGCTCGCGGAGCCGCTGCTGCGCGGGACCCGCTGGGGCTCGCAGGGCGGCGCCGACAGCGACGTGGCGAGCGATAACCGCTACGCCGGGCGCGAGCGCGTCACCGTGCCCGCCTTCCCCGCCGGCATCGAGGCCGCGAAGGTCGAGGCGCGCGTCACCCAGGCGGGAGCGCTCGGCGATCCGTCCGGGAGCGGCGTCCGCACCGTCTGGTGGGTCCGCGGCGTCGGCCCGGTGAAGATCGAGTTCCTGCACGCGAGCGGCGAGACCAGCCGCGCCGAGCTGCAGGCCACGAGCCTCGCGCCGCTGGCGCTGCCCTCCGACGCCAACCTGCTCCCGTTCAACCGCGGTGACAGCGCCACCTACCGCTGGCGCAACAACCGGCACATGAAGAAGTGGTCCGAGCAGCGTTTCGACGTGGCGCGGGTCGCGAACAACACCGCGCAGGTCAACGTCAAGCACCTGTCGGGCCCGATCGCCGTCGCCGGCACCTACCTGTTCTCCACGCGGCTCACCGGCGTGACGCTGCTGTCCGGCGCGACGCAGTGCGGCGAGCCGCGCGAAGCTCCCCGCGCTCGGGCCGCGCGGCGCTCCGCAGGCCGACCGGCTGCACTTCTACACGCCCTTCGACCTGATGGTCTTCGGCTACAACCCGATCGTTCCCGTGCCCGCCACCAAGGGCGAGTCGTGGCGCAGCTCGCGCGAGGGCCGCGACTGCAAGCTGTTCGGCGTCACCGGCGTATCGCACGTGCTCGGCACCAAGCGCAAGGTCAGGACCCCCGCCGGCACCTTCCGCACGACGGTCGTGCGGTCCACGCTCGAGCAGCCCGGATACCGCTTCGGCAGCGGTACGCGGACCAGCTACTTCGCCGCGGGCCGCGGGCCTCGTCAAGCTGGTGTTCCGCCACCGCGACGGCAGCCGGTCGGTCGTCGAGCGGAAGAAGTAGCCGGGCCCGCCCGCGATGCCGCGCACGTTCCTCGCCGTCCTGCTGGGCCTCGCAGCGCTCACCGCGATTCCGACGGCCGCATCCGCGCAGGCGCCGACGCTGGCGGCCGACCTGGCGTTCGCGCCGCCGACCGGGATCGCGCGCGGCGACTTCAGCCCCGGCACGATCGCCGACCTGCCGACCGGCGTCGCGGTCGACGGCGACCGCATCTACACGGTGGGTCGGACGCAGGCCGGCACGGGCGGCCAGGACATCGGCATCATGGCCCGCAGGACCGACGGGACGTTCGACACGGGCTTCTCCGACGACGGCAAGCTGATCATCCCGATCGCGCCGGGGACCGAGAACGACGGCGGCACCGGGATCCTCGTGCTTCCCGATCACCGGATCCGCGTGATCGGCGTCACCGACGTCGTCGCCGGGACCGGGCGAGACGCCTCGACGTCGCCCTGCTCGGCCTGAATCCCGACGGCACGCCGGACACGGCGTTCGGCGCGCTGGTGGGCGGCGGGCCGGCCCGCAGCGGCCGGATCGTGTTCCCGGCCGGTCCCGCCAGCGACGTCCCCAACCGGATCGTCGCCGGGCCCGACGGGCGGCTCGCGATCGCCGGGTCGCGCAGCGACGGCGTGCGCGACGACACGTTCGTGTCCCTGCGCGAGCCCGACGGGACGCCCGTGACGACGTTCGGGACCAACGGCGTCAGGTTCCTCAACCGCGGCGGCGTGGTCTCCGGCACGTCGCTGATCGACTGGGGCGCGGACGTCGCCTTCCGCCCGGGAGGCGGGCTGCTGGCCGTGCTGCGGGTCGAGACGAACCCGAGCTCGGTGCTCGACTACACGACCGTCCTGCACGCCTTCGGCGTCGACGGGCAGGACGACCCGACGTTCTCCGACGACGGCGACCTCGTCGTCCCCGCCGGCCAGCCCGACACGGTCCCGGGGGGCCTGGCCGAGTACGGCGGCCGCTACTACGTCGTCGGTTCCACGCGCTTCGGGGCCGACACGGACGCATTCCTGGCGCGCGTAGAAGGCGACGGCAGCGGGCTCGACACGCGGCTCTTCGACATGCGCGGCCAGGTCGTGCCGGACGGCCAGGCGGTCGTCAGCCAGGCGCTCGACCTCGACATCGTGCCCGGGCTGCCGACGACGCTCGTCGCCGCCGGCTCGGTCGACTACGGCTCCGAGACCGGCTCGACGACCACCGACTGGGCCGCGGCGGCGTTCAACAACTTCGAGGGCCCGCTCGCGCAGGCCGGCTTCGGCGACATCGTGCTCCAGGCCCCCGGCTCGGGCAGGCTGCTCGGCGTCGCGGCCGGGCCGGGCGGCTGGGCGGCCGTGGCCGGCACCCACGTCGACTCGTCGATCGCCGACAACAGCTTCGGCAACGCCCGCCTGCTGATCGACGCGGAGAAGCGCTGCGACCTGGCGCTGAGTGTCGCCGAGCCCGCCGAGATCACGTTCACCGGCAACGCGCCGGCGGCGCTCACGGCGACGGTGCGCAACAACGGGTCGAAGCCCTGCGACGGTGGCACGCTGGGCGTCACGGCGCCGTACCGGCTCGGCGCCGTCTCCACCGGTGAGATCGCGCCGGGAGCGAGCTTCACGGCCGCCGCGGTGCCGCTTGCCTACGACGGCGCGCGCCGGGCGGAAGACTTCCTCACGATCACGCTGTTGGCCCCGGGCGACGCCAACACGGCCAACAACGAGGCCGCCGTGCATGTCGTGTTCAGCTACTGCAACCTCGCCGTCCGCGGGGTCGGGCGCGCCGGACTGATCCCGAACGAGGGCAGGCGCAGCTTCGAGCTGAGCCTGCGCAACACGGGCACGGCCGCGTGCCGGGTACGCGTGGGTCCAAGCCCGCCTACTCGCTGCGCGGCGGCCAGAACGCCTCCGATCGCGTGGGCCGCGCCGCGCCCCGGGACGCGGCGATCGGGCGGCGGGTGGCCGTGGTCCTGAGCGCCGCCGCGACCGGCGACGTCGACCCGGCCGACAACGCGGTGAGCGTCTCGCCGAAGGTCGTCGGAGTGGGGGACAGCAACGTGGGCCGCAGCGGCCGGCGCGGGTTCGCCGGCACCGCCACCAAGGGGCGCGGCAAGGGCGTCAAGGCGAAGCGCCTGCGTCCGGAGGCGGTCCACGTCGCGGTGCTGCGCAAGGGCGGCAAGCGGTGCTCCTGGCTGGCGTCGGCACGCGGCGGCTTCGTCGAGCGCACGCGGGCGAAGGGCGGCGGTTGCACGAAGCAGCGCTGGATCCGCGCGCGCGGTGTCGGGCATTGGCGGCTCGATCTCGGCCGGGCGCTGCCCAAGGGCCGCTATGTCGTCGTCTCGCGCACGACGATCGGCGCCGGGTTCGCCGAGGCGCGCTTCTCCGCGCAGGATCGCAACAAGGTCGAGTTCGGCGTCGGCTGACGGGAAGTCGCCGCGACGCGCTCGGATTTGTTCGGATCACAAGAAAAACCCCACGCGACTTGCGATGCGGTTAGGGTCGCCCTACAGAGAATCTGGCTCGGCGGCGACCTCAGGAGGGAGGGTCATCGAGTCGGTCAGGATGACTCGACGACTGCCATACGCCCACGGCCGGTCTCCCAGCGCGCACCGTCTGGTGTTTCACCGCAGGAGCGGACCCATGCGGGCGCTCGCGATCGCCGGTCTCGGAGCGATGATTGCCAGCTACTCGGCACCTGTCGCGTTCGCCGCGACGAACGGCGCGCCCGACTCGTGGGTGCTCGCGCCGGTCACGATTCCCGCGTTCGCCTTCCCGGAGTTCGAGCAGGGTGGTAAGGACGCTGACGCCAAGGCGGCGCCAGTGCCGAAGGGCGAGCGCAGTGCGAAGGACGACAGTCCCAGCGTTGCGCGCGTCGAGCCCGCGGCGCCGCCCGCCCCCGCCGCGGCCGCCGGCGATACGGCCCCGGACTCGGCATCCGGCGCCGCCGGCGCAAACGGACAGCGCGGCGTGCCGGCGCCATCCGGGGGCGGCAGCGCGCCGGTCGCCGCGCCCGAGATCGTCGACACGAACTACGACTTCACGGACTCCGACCCGGGAGGCCCCGGGCAGGACCCGTTCGCCAAGCTGCCCGTGATCGACACCAGCACCGGGCCGCTGCCGGCCATGGACGACGAGGTGCTGATCAACGAGCAGACGCCGCTCGATCCGCTCGACCCCGGGGCGCTGCCGCCGCTGCCCCCCGATAACAGCGCGGTCGTCGTGGACGACGAAGAGCCTGCCGCGACCGGCGAGGGCAAGGGACACGGCAAGACGAAGACCAAAGCGAAGACCAAGGCCAAGCCCAAGTCGAAGCCGCCCGCCGCAGCCGCCCACGCCGCCGCCACGAAGCCCGCCCGCGCCGCCAACCTGACCGACGCCGACGTCGATGCCGTGCTCGACGACGTGGTCGAAGCGGCCGAGGCGGCCGCCGCGCCCGCCCCGGCACCCGCCACCGTGAGCGAAGCCGAGGCCGTGACGGTCGAGGCCGCGGTCGCCGTCGACGCCGTGGCAGTCGAGGTCGCAGCCGAGGCGCCGGCGGTCGAGGCGGCTCCCGCGCCCGCGATCGAAGCGGCTCCGCGCCCGTCGCCGAAGCGGCTCCCGCGCCCGTGCTCGCGGCGGCTCCAGCGCCGGCCGTCGCCGAGGCGCCCGCGCTCGAGGCCGATCCCGCGCCGGTCGCCGAGGAGCCCGCGCCCGAGGCCGCGGCGGCCGAACCGGCTCCCGCGGCGGCAGAGCCCGTCGCCGTCGAGGCGGCTCCGTCCGCGCCGGCGGAGTCCCCGAGCATCTCGGCCTCCTCGACGCCCGTCGTGTACTCCGCGCCCGCCGCGCCCGTGGTCGCCGCCGCCCCGGTCTACGCGCCGACGCCGCCGCCCCCGCCGCCGGTAACCGAAGCGCTGCTCGACGCCGCTGCCGTGACGCTGTCCGGCGCGACGATCGCGAGCGCCGTCGTGCTCGAGCCGATCGCCTCCGCCGGGCCCGCCGGCGCGGCCGCGGTCAACGCCACCCCGGCCGACGTGTCCGCGGCCGGCGCCGGGCTCGAGCTCGGCGGCCTCGACGCCGGCGACCAGCTGCTCGTCGCGGCTCCCGCGCCGGATGAGAGCGATTCCGCGCCCGGCATCGCGCCGTCGAGCGCGACCGCGTCCAGCGGCGCCGGCAGCGCCCAGATCCATTCCGCGACGGAGACCGGCGGGATCGCGAGCTCCGGCGCCGGCGTCGAGTCGCTCGGCCCGCCGGCTTCGCCCGACATCGTGATCGAGTCCGCAGCAGAGCCCTGGTCGGCGCGCGGTCCTCCCACCGCGGGGTCCGGAGCAGCTTCCCCATCCCCCTGGGTCGTGAGCCTGACCGGCGCGGCGGGGAGCACGGTCTCCGTTCGTCTGAACGGCTCGGACCTCGAGGTGACGATCGACGGCACGACGAGCGCCAGGCCGATCACCAGCGTCACCAGCCTCAGCATCTCCGGCAGCGCCGGCCCCGACACGCTCAGCGTGGACGCCTCGGTCGCAGACGCCGGGATCCCGATTTCCTTCGACGGCGCCGACGGCGCGGACAGCGTCCGCGGCCCGGCCGTCGACTCGACCTGGGCCGTAACCGGCGCCGGCGCCGGCTCGGTCGGCGGCGTCGCGTTCAGCGGGGCCGAGGACCTGATCGGCGCGGCGGGCAACGAGGACACGTTCGTCTTCGAGGCCACCGGTTCGCTGGCCGGCACCGTCGAGGGCGGCGACGGCGGCTACGACGTCATCGTGGTGGCGACGGGCGGCGCACCGCTCGCTTCGAGCATCACGGGCCCGCAGTCCGGCACGCTCACCCGCGGCGCCGACGTCATCACCTACGCCGGCATGGAGCCGGTGACGATCGTCGGGACGACCGCCATCGTGATCACCGCTCCGGCCAACGCCACGATCGTGATCGCCGAGAGCGGGACGCTGACCGACAAGACGTTCTCGATCAACCTGAACGGCGCCGGCGAGACGCACTTCATCACGGCCGCCGACACGGTGACCAGCATCATCCTGAACCTCGGCGCCGGGACGAACCTGGTCACCGTCAAGGCGCTCGACCCTGCGTTCACCGGCTCGCTGACGATCAACGGCGGCGCCGGCGATGACAGTGTGGTCCTCGTCGAGAAGACCGGGCCCGGCGCCTACAAGTTCGACGGCGGCGCCGGTGACGACACGCTCACGGGGCCGGACGTCGATACCGGCTGGCCGGTCACGGGCCGGCGAGGGCGCCCTTGACATCGCCACGTTCAGCGGCGTCGAGAGCCTCGTCGGCGGCAGCGCGGGCGACGCATTCTCGATCGCCGAGGGCGGTTCGCTGAGCGGTTCGATCGACGGCGGGGGAGGTTCCGATGCGCTCGAGGCCACTGACACCCCGAACGAGTGGGACGTCAGCGGCGTCAACGCGGGGACGCTCTCGCTGGACGTCGGTGGCGGCGCTGTGGACATCGGCTTCGCGTCGGTCGAGAACCTGATCGGCGGGAGTGCCGACGACAAGTTCCTCATCGGCGCCTCCGGCTCGGTCGACGGCGTGGTCGACGGCGGGTCGTCCGACGCGGATGCCGACCCGCAGCCGGTCGACACGCTTGACTTCTCGGGCCGTACCGCCCCGGTCCTCATGTACCTGTCGGGCGGCGCGACGGCGATCGATACGTCTTCTCGACCGCCACCGCGGACGCCGACCCCGGCCAAGGTATGCTGCGGCTGGGTCGGTCACGCAGAATGCCGCGACGGTGATCCGGGCCGACGCGCAGGACCCGGCCGGCCTCGCGGTGGCAGCGCTGCTCGACGCGTTCGACGACGCGCCCGGGCCGGCGATGGGCAGGATCACGATCCTCGATCCGGACGACAACACGAAGTGGCTCGTGTTCGAGGTCGCCGCTGTCGCCGCTCCCGGTGGCGGCGGATACCGCAACATCGTCGTCTCGCTGGTCGACTCGAGCGGCGCGTCGCCGTTCCTCGACGGCGACGAGGTGCTGCTCGTCTTCACTCCGGTCGACTCCTCGGCGACGGGGCGTCGGGTCGTTCGTCAACATCGACTCCGTGGTCGGCGGCTCCACCGCCTCCGATTCGCTGACCGGCCCGTCGGACCCGTTCGTCGGCTGGACGATCACCGGCGCCGATGCCGGGACGGTGGCCGGAATCGCCTTCGAGAGCTTCGAGCACCTGGTCGGGAGCGGCCGGCAACAACGACCTCTTCGTCGTTCAGTCGGCAGGCAGCGTCACCGGCTCCGTCGCGGGAGGTGCGGGCGGGCGCGACGGGCTCGTCATCTACGAGAACACGACCAACGGCTCGCTGTTCAATCCGGCCGGCGCGGACAGTGGCGGGACGGCGGTGCTCTTCGGCAAGACGGTCGTCTACAGCGGGCTCGATCGGCAGGAGGTGCTGGAGGGCAACGACATCAACAGGAAGATCTCCGGCACGTTCTCCGACGACACGATCGTGCTGCTCGACGCGGACCCGAACAGCCTCGGTCAGATGAAGGTGCGGTTCGAGGGCGTCGGCTACTACGACGCGACGACCGGGATCACGACGAACGAGGTCGTGTTCCTGAACCCGACCGAATCCCTCATCATCGAGGGCAGGGAGGGCACGGGCACGATCCGCGTCGAGTCGCTCGACGCGCAGTTCGCCGCGAAGCTCTCGATTTACGGCAATCGGGTCGAGACGAGCGGCGCCCCCGTGGTCGTCGACGACCCGTACGTCGACACCGTGACATTCACGGGGAGCATCGACACCGGCGGCGGCACCCTCGAGGTCTGGGTGGACAGGGTCTCGGTCGCGGAGGACGTGTCGATCTCCGTCGGCGACGGCTGGATCACATTCCGCGTCCGCCTGTACGGGATCGCGACGCTCGAGAACCTGACGCCAGTCGCTTTCGTCAGCAACCGCCAGGTCTCGATCGAGATCGGCGCGCGGGCAATCCTCGAGGGAACGGGCATCTACCTCATCGCGCAGGCGGAGGACAAGAGCCTCGCGGACGTCCTCGGGGCGAAGCAGGAGTGGGAGAATTTCGTGATGCCCCCTGGGGGCTGGTGGAGGGCCTCACCGCGCTGCCCGTGAAGGTGCTCGTGAAGAGCTCGACGGCGACGATCACGATCAGGCACGACGCGCAGCTGCTGAGCAGCGACACGCTCGGCCTGTACGCGACCGCGGGCGCCGACGCGAGCGGAGCGGCGTCCGGAAGCCTGTTCAGCATCGGGTACGCGCAGGCGAACGCGAGAGCCGTGGTCGAAATCGAGACCGGCGCGGTTCTGCAGGCCGGCGCCGCCGCCGTGGTGACGGCAGGGGCGACCGCCATCGCGAAGATGAGCTCGTCGACCGCGCGCGAGCTCGCGAGCACGCCGAACCCCGGCGCCGCGCAGGTGGCGCTCTCGCTCGCCGTCACGAACGCCGACGCATTCGCCCACGTGACGGTCGCGCAGGGAGCCCGGATCGAGGCGCGCAAGACCGCGAACGTGGTCGCATCCGGAAAAGTGGAGTCGGAGGCCGGGGCCGAGTCGGGCATCTTCGCCGACGGCGCCGCGGGCCTCGCGTTCGGGATCGAGTTCTCGAACGCGGACATCCACACGACGGTCGACGGCACGGTGATCGCGCACATGGATCCCGGGTCGGTCGTGAAGATCGAGATCGACCCGCTCGTCACGGACGAGGACGACATCGGCTTCGTCGACTACGCCGGTGACATGATCCACGTCGGTCCGCACGCCCTCGTGACGGAGGACGTGATCACGTACACGAACCGGCGCGGCACGAGCATCGGCAACCTCGTCAGCGGCCGCGACTACTACGTGATCCAGCTCTCGGACGACGAGTCGACCCCTGACCGCGACGAGTCGGAGTGGATCAAGCTCGCCGCGACGGAGATCGACGCGATCCGCGCCGGCATCGGCACCCAGTTCCACGCCGGGAACGTGATCGACCTCAAGCTCGAGGCGGTGCCGACGCCTGACACGAACGACCGCGAGTTCTCCGGCTCGGACGTCACCGCGACCGACGACTCGATCAAGCTGCGCTGGACGGGCGGCGTCTTCAACACGTTCGAGCTCGGCCAGGCCGTCGTCTACAAGCAGGGGAGCGCGCCGATCGTGGGCCTGGTCGATGGCGGCACGTACTACGTCATCGCGAGCACGAACCAGACGAACCTCCAGGGGGACACGCGCTTCGCCGACGCGCAGGTGATCGGGCTCGCCGAGTCGGAGAACGAGGCCCGCGGCGGCGTCAAGATCGACATCGGTGCCGCCCTCGCCGGCGCGAGCGGCTACAGCCTCAGCGCGAAGCACGTCCTCGACTCGAACTACGCCACGGGCATCGGCGTCTTCGCCAAGCTCGACGCCTCCGACAAGGCGGGCGCCAGCGCGGGCCTGCAGAGCGAGAGCTCGAACACCAACCTGTGGGCGAAGTTCAAGGAGGTCATCGGGACCAACGTCCCCGACTTGATCTTCACGAAGCTCACGAAGTCGTATGCGGACAACCAGGCCAAGGCCAATGCCGGGTCGAGCAACAGCCTGAGCGTCGCCGGTTCGCTCGCCTTCACGTTCGCCGACCACGACGTCGTGACCGAGGTCGGCGGACTGGCGATCCTGCAATCGAACGAGGACCTCGAGGTAAAGGCGACGATCGCGGAGAAGCTCGCGCTCGACGCCGAGAGCAACGCCGAGCCTCAGGACCCCGCGCCCGGGCAGAGCGGCACGAGCGCCGGCACGATGGTCTCGATCGCCGTTGCCGTGGCGGTCGTCGACAACCTCGCGACGGCAACGGTGCACGGCGGGGCCAAGCTCGACGGCCTGCGGGCGACGCGCGTGATCGCCGACGTTTCGTATCCGTTCCTCACGCGCTTCGACCAGTACATCCCGCTGTCCTGGGGCGAGCTCGTGGACTCGATCCGCACCGAGGGCTACGGCTCGGTCCTGAAGTACATCAACACGACGCTCGGGCTCAAGGACGCGTTTTTCAACAGCTGGTCTTCGAGCACCGCGCAAGCCGACGAGCTCGGCCTCGCCGGCTCGGTCACGGTCCTCGTCTTGACGAACACGGCGACCGCGACGGTGGAGTCGCTCGCGCAGATCAACCAGAACGTCGAGTGGCGCAGCTCCGACCATCCCAACAACCGCAACGTCGACACGGGCGTCGACCCCGACGGACTCGAGGGCGAGCAGACCGTCTCGATCGAGGCGACGAACTACCAGCAGCTCATCAACATGGTCGGGATCTTCTCGCTTCCGGACATCGACCTGGACGAGAAGGGCGCCAAGTTCAAGGACCGGATCTCGCTCAATCCGGTCGGCACCGCCGGCTCGCGTGGCGGGTTCGGCGGCGCCTTCTACATCAGCGTCCAGACGAACACGACGCACGCGATCGTGCAGGACGGGGCCAACGTCTACAGCGGGTCCGACGGCGGCTTCAACATGAAGGCCGAGGAGGCGCTGTTCCACATCGACCTCGTCCAGTCCGGCGCCTCCGGCGGCAAGTTCGCGATCGCGGGCTCGGTGGCCTACATCGGCCAGACCAGCGATACGCTCGTGCGACTCGGGGCGACCGACTGTGTCGGGGCGACCGGCGGCGCAGAGCCGTGCGTCACCGGGCGCGACGCACGCCTCTACGCCGGCGACCTCACGACCCAGGTGACCTGGGTCGGCGGCATCGCCAAGGGCGAAGGGATCGGCGTCGGGATCTCCGTCGCGATCAACGACCTCGACCGCACGACGAAGGCCGTGATCGGCGACCCCGACGTCCTGACGAGCAGCGGCGCGGGCGCACGTCTCACGCCCAGCATCGCGGTCACCGGCCAGGTGGACGTGCTGGCCAAGCTCGACGGCGACCTATGGGCCTTCAGCGTCGCCGGGGCCTTCTTCGAGCCCGAATCCCGAGCCCAGTGTGCCGACCGACACCCCGCTCAAGGCCCAGTCGATCCTCGGGGCGCCGGTGGGGCCGCCGCCCACGGGCGTCGCGTTCGCCGGCGCCGCCTCGGTCAACCTCGTCAAGGACACGACGCAGGCCTCGATCGTCGACGCCGGCCAGGTGTCGGCCGACAGCCTCGCGGTCACGGCGATCGACGACTTCTTCGAGCTCTCGGCGACCGGCGGCGCCGCATTCGTCGCCGCGGAGCGGCCCGGCTCGAAGTCGCTCGCCGGCGCCTTCAGCTTCAACGACCTGCAGGTCGACACGCGCGCCTTCGTGCTCGACTCCAGGGTGACCACGACGGGGAACCTGTCGATCGTCGCCCAGCGCAGCGGCGACCTCGTCAGCGTCGCGGCCGGGCTCGCCGGCGCGGTCGGGAACGACAGCATCAGTGTCGCGGGCTCGTTCGCGCTCAACATGATCCTGAACGTGACGGAGGCCTATCTCACGGGCGTCGTCGCCGACGTCGGCGGCGACGTAGCGGTCAAGGCCTCCGACAGCACGCGGATCATCGCGGTCGGCGGCGGCATCGCGTTCGGCGGAAAGGCCGGCGCAGGGCTCGGCGTCGGGGCGAACATCCTCGGCACGGACGAGCGGCCGACGATCACTCGCGCCGCGATCACGAGTTCGAGCCTGACGGTCGGCGGCAGCGCGTTCGAGGTCAGCGCCGCGAACGTGAACTCCGCGAGCGACCCGCGGATCTTCGCGCTCGGCGCAGGGGTCGGGATCGCGCTCGGTCCGGACAGCGCGATCGGGCTCGGCGCGATGCTCTCCGTCAACCTGACGCGGAACATCACCGAGGCGTACGTCAAGAGCTCGACGGTCACCGAGAAGGCGGGCACTCCCGGTGCGCAGCTGGGCACGACGGTCAAGGCGACGGACGACTCCGGAATCGTCGCCGTAGCGGGCGCCGTCGGCGTCTCGTCAAGCAACGCGATCGGCATCGCGATCGGCTACAACGAGATCGACAACGACGTTCTGGCGTATCTCGACGACGTCGACCTCACCGCCGACGGAGCGCTGACGCTCGAGGCCGCCTCGAACGGCGAGATCGGCGGCGTCGCGGTCGGCGTCGCGGCCGCCGGCGGCTCCAGCAAGATCAGCGGCGCGGGTTCGATCCTGATCAACAAGATCACCAACACGGTCGAGGCCTACGTCGCCGACACCGTGCCGGACGCCGACTCGACGATCGGCCGCTCCGCGATTAGCGTCGGCGGAAACATCTCGCTGACCGCCGCGGACGACTCGCTGATCGTCTCGATCGCGGGAGGCGTCTCGATTGCCTTCGACGGCGCCGCGGTCGGCGCGGCCGTGAGCTACAACCTGATCTCGAACACCGTCAGGACGTACGTCGAGGACGCGACGGTGGAGGCGCGCGGCTCGGCCGCATCGATCGTCCTGTCGACGACCACGACCTCGACGCTCGTGGCGATCGCGCTCGGCGTGGCGGGTACCGGCGGCAACCTCGCAATCGGTGGGTCGCTGACCGTCAACGCCATCTCCAACACGCTCGACGCGCACATCAAGAACAGCACGAACGTGAAGGCAGGCGACGACGTGCGAGTCACGGCGCTCGCGGCCGACACGCTCGTCGTCGTGGCCGGCGGCGTGGGAGTCTCGACGGGCGGATCGGCCGCGGGTGCCGCGATCGCGTACAACTTCATCGGCGGCAGCTTCGACCCGGCGAATCCGGACCTGATCGATCGCAACAGCGCCGCCACCGACCAGATCACGGCGTACGTCGACAACGCACGGGTCGACGCGGGCGGCGACATCGAGGTCAGGGCGGGATACGAGCCTCCGACGACGCCGCTGCCGTCGCGGGTGAGCGTGGCGCAGGAGACCGCGGTCGCCTCGGCGGAGATCCAGTTCGTCCGCGAGACGGGCAGCGACCAGACCGTCTTCGATCGGATCGAGCGGCTTGACGCCGCCGACTGGGGCGACACGACGCTCTCCCCGGGCCAGACGATCACGATCTCGAACGCCGGCGCGAACAACGGCGATTACGTGATCGACAGCATCGACGGCGCCACGATCCGCCTGCGCGACCGCCACAACTCGGTCACGAACACGACCGCCGCGGCGGCGCGGATCGTGATCGAGCGCGGCGTCGTCGACCTCCCCGCGGATCCGAGCTCGAGCGAGGACGCGAGCACGCGCCTTCCGTTCGACGCCCGGATGGTCAGCGTCACCGTGGGAGCCGCCGTCGCCAACGACTTCGCGCTCGGCGGCTCGATCTCGATCAACGTCGTCGCGCACGACATCAGCGCGTACATCAACGGTCCGCGGCTCGTCGAGGCGACTGGGAGCATCCTCGTGTCGGCCACCGACGACGTGAAGGCCACGGCGGTCGCAGGCGGCATCGCCGTCGGGCAGAACGCCGGCGGGATCGCCGTCGCACTCCAGATCGACAAGAGCAAGGTCGACGCGCACATCGGTGCGGGGGCGTTGATCGAAGCGCGGGGCAACGGCAGCGGCCTGCTCGCACGCGACGGGACCAAGAACGGGAGCGGCGTTCCGCAGACCATGCTCGTCAAGGGCCTCGTCGTCACCGCGACGGCGTTCGAGGTCGTCCGCACGGTCGCGATCGGGCTCGCAGGCGGCGCGCGCTTCGGGGTCGCCGGCTCGGGTGGCGTGACTGTGATGGACCGTCACGTGCACGCATCCATCGATGAGAACGCGAACGTCAACCGAGGCGCGACGGGCGAAAGCACGGACCAGAGCGTCGTCGTGCTCGCCTCCGACCGCACCGACCACGTCGGCGTCGCCGGCTCGGTCGCCCTGGGCGGCATCGCCGGCGTCGGCGCCGGGATCGAGGTCGGCGTGCTCACGAAGGACACGCAGGCCTGGATCGCGGCCGGCGCCGCCGTGTCCGCGCAGCGCGACGTCAGGGTGCTCGCCAACGCCCAGGAGACCGTGGTCTCGGTCGCCGCAGCCGGCGCCGGCGGGCTCACGGCGGGCATCGCCGGCGCCGCCGACGTCTATGTGCTGACCCTCACGACGAAGGCGTTCGTCGAGGGCGCCAAGACCGTCGGCACCACGGCCTACGCCGGCGCCACCGTCACGGCCGAGGGCACCGTGCAGGTGGCGGCCGAGTCGAGGACCGAGGTCGACTTCATCAGCGGCAACCTCGCCGTCGGCGGCACGGCGGGCATCGGCGGCGCGGTCGTCGTGCCGGTGATCACGAAGGACACGTATGCGTTCATCGGCGCCGGCGCGACCGTCGACGGCAAGGCCAAGAAGGCCGGCCTCGACGTCCGCGACGGCACGTTCGCCGTGACGTTCCCGGCCTACGGGAGCGACCCGAACCAGGTCACCCCGGCCCCGCTCACCGACGATGACGTCGGGTACGACCCCGGCGACCCGGACGCGCAGGACCCGCTCGTCGACGAGCAACTCACCGGCAGGCGAGTGGCGACGCCGGGCAACCACACGGCCTTCACCGGCGTCGCCGTCACCGCGATCAACCAGGACGACATCGGCGCGTTCGGCATCGGTGCCTCCGCGAGCGGGACCGTCGCGATCCAGATCTCCGCCGCGGTGCACGTGATGAACGCGGACGTCCACGCCTACATCGCCGCCGACGCGAAGGTCAACCAGGGCGACGACGCCGAGGGCGCCGGCCAGTCGGTGCTGGTCGCCGCCGCGAACGACTATCAGCACCTAGGGGTCGCGGGCGGGCTCGCAGGATCCGGGGTCGTCGGGATCACGCCGGGCGTCGACATCAGCGTCGTCACGAATACCGTCTGGGCGTACATCGGCGAGGGCGCGCTGGTCGATGCGAAGCGCGACGTCGAAGTGCACGCATCCTCGGCGGAGGACGTCCTGGGTATCTCGATCGCGATCGCCGCCAGCGGCCTCGTCGGCATCGGCGGCGCCGTCACCGTGCTGGTGGTCGACAACGAGACCCACGCCTACATCGACGACGACGCCGAGGTGCGGGCCGGCGGCAATGTCGTGGTCACCGCCGCCGACGACACGGACGTCGACGTGATCGCGATCGGCGCCGGTATCGGCATCGGCGCTGCCGGCATCGGGGCGGGAGTCGGAGTGACCGTGCTGACGAAGGACACGCGCGCGTGGATCGGCGACGCCTTCGTCGACGCCATGGGCAACTCCGCCGAGATCCTCGTTGGCGACATCGACGGCACGGCCGGCAAGCGCGTGTTCGACGGCTCGTTGAGCGCCCTCGGCGCCTTCGGCCGCGCGGCCTCCGGCACCAACGTACGCGGCGTCGCCGTCGTCGCGCAATCACGCGAGGACGTGCTCGCGATCGCGATCGCGGGCGCGGGCGGCTTCGGCGCCGGCATCGCGGGAGCCGTGACGGTCAGCGTGCTCGACTCCGACACCCGCGCGTACATCGACGGTGGCGCGCGGGTCAACACCGGAAGCGGCGCGAACGCGAACCAGGACGTGCACGTCCAAGCCGTGAACGACGTAGCGATCCTCGCGGTCAGCGGCGCGGCGGCGGGCGGGATCGCCGGCCTGGCCGGCGGTGTCGACGTCGGGGTCATCCACAATGACACGTCCGCGTTCATCGCCGGCGACGTGCGCGCGCAGCGGGATGTCCGCGTCACGGCGCTCGCCGATCGGGAGATCGACAGCTTCGCGATCAGCATCGGCGCCGGCGGCGTCGGGCTCGGCGCTGCCGTGACGGTCTACTCGATCGGCGGCAACCTCGTCGCCACGTACGAGTACGACGACGACGGCACGACGCAGTCGAAGGATTCGCTCAAGGACGACAGCACGGACGACCCGAACACGGATGAGGACGAGTCGACGGAGAAGGACACCGACGTGATCGCCAGCGTCGACGTCCTGATCCAGGGCAACGGGCAGTCCGACGACGACACCGACGGCGCCTCCGACGGGCTCGGGCAGATCGCCGAGCCCGGCACCGACCCGGACGGCAATGCCGCGGGCACGACGCATAACAGCGGCGACGTCCAGGACGCCGCGCAGTCGGCCCAGACGGCGTTCAACGGTGCGACCCCGAACGCCGGGCTCAGCGGCGCCACCAGCGCGCAGGGCGCCACATCCGTGGGATCGCAGACCGTGCCGCGCGGCACCTCCGTCTTCATCGCCCGCAACGCCGACGTGACCGCCGGCCGGGACGTCGACCTCGACGCTCGCGAGCGCGTCGAGCTGACGATGGTCGGCGGTGGCCTCGGCGTCGGCGGCGTTGGCCTCGGCGCCGGGATCGCGGTGCTGACGCTCGACGAGCAGGTGACGGCATTCGTCGGCGCAGGCGCCGACATCTCGGCCGGCGGGAACCTCACCATCGACGCGGCGCTCGACGCCGATCCGTCGGTGCTCGCCGTGACGGCGGGCTTCGGCGCGATCGCGGGTGTCGCCGCCGCGGTCGTCGTGATCACGGACACGAGCCATGTCCGCGCCTATCTCGAGGACGGGGCGAGCGCGACCGACGGCGTGGAAGTGCTGCAGGCCGACGCGATCAGGCTCACCGCATCGCGGACGACCGATGTCGAGGCGATGACAGTGGGCATCGGCGCCGGCGGCTTCTTCGGCTTCGGAGCCGCCGTCGTCGTGGTGAAGATCGAGGGCACGACGCAGGCCACGGTCGGGGAGTGGGCGCAGATCGGCGCCGCCACCGGCACACCGACCGTCGGTGACGTCGAGCTCGACGCCTCGGCGACCGCGACGGTCAACCCGTTCGGCGATGCGACGACGATGTCGGTGGCGCTCGCAGCGTCCTTCGGCGGCGCCGTCTCGGCCGGCGTCGTGTCCGTGACGATCGGCGAGGAGCTCGCCGGGCCGTTCGTCTCAGCGGTAGACCGTGAGGGGCGTGGAGACGCGGCGCCCGGCCGCGGTCGACGTCAAGGCGACGTCGATGCTCAACTGCTGTATGTTCACGGGAGTGGTGGTCGTGGTTCGCGGCTGATCGGAAGCGGTGCTCGCGTAGATACAGGACTGTTACTGTCTGGCCGCAAGATCTGCGCTGCGGTGGCTAATGACGTTTGATCGATGCTGGAACTGACCGTCGACGGCGTCGGAAGACGGCACGCGCGCGATGGGCGAAGTCTTCCGCGACGGAATCGGCATCGCTGCGGCGGCGGCGCGCGGCTTGAGACGATGGTCGACGCCGACGCTCGTGGCGCTCGTCGGCTGCGCTGGGGTGCGGGCTCTCCCACGACGGTACCCCAATGATGGGCAACTGCGTGAAGGTGCTCGGCGACTTCTTCGGAGACCGTGATCGGCGACCGTGCACGGCGGCGGCGGCGGAGTGGTCACGGTCAACTAATCCTCACCGCGTACGCAGAGGCGGCTGAGCGAAGAACTCAGCGTGTTCGTAGGAGATGGTATGATGATCCCCACTGTGGCGGGTGGAGGTTGGCGGTACGGTTGTTGGCGCGCGCGGCGAAGCGCTGATGGTCACGGTCCTCTCGGCTGCGGCGGCTCGAGATCGCCGGAACTGAGGCGACTGCGAAGATACTTAGGGCGCCGGCGCGATCGGCGGCAACTGCTGTGACGAGACGGCGACCTTCGCTGATCCCGCGCCTGCTGATGGAATCCGCGGTGACGTGCTCGTGACTGGTGATCGGCAACGCGCCTAGGCCGATGCGCGACGGCAAACGCCTACGGCGGCGGGCCTGGTCATGATCGGCCCGCTCGTCCGCCGACGCCGTGGTCGAACCTGGCGTCGACGGCGACATCGGCAAACTGCTGATGCCTCTCGGTCGACGCGGCTCGCGGTGTTGGAACAACATCAGGGTGCTCGCTGAGCGCACGAGGGCTGGGCGCTGCTCACGCTGTTCGACACGATCCAGCTTGGTCGACGTCACCAACGAGATGCTGATGTTAGCTACTCTGGATCGGCGTGGCCGACCGGGCCATGTACTCGGCGCCGACAGGCGCGGCGGTGGCCTGTGGAACGGACGGCGTACATGGTCCTCGACGCCGGCGCCCACGCGATCCGGCTGGGCACTCGTTCGAAGATCATGGCATCGACGCGTTGAGCGAGACGATCATGTTCGCCGGCAACGATCTGTCCAGAGCGGCGAATGCGTCTACTACGACCTGGAGGGCCACGCTCTCGATCTTCGCCGCTGGTAGACGCCGAGGGCGTCCTGGAACTGGCACGAACATGATGGCTGGCTGTACAAGCGACAGCGGTGTTCTTCGTCCGGCGTCCTCGACGAGAACATGATCAAACCGACGACGACGCAGGCCGCGGCGACGGTGATCTCGAAGATGTATCTTTCCTATGTGACTGTTAGTGAACTGTCTAAGTATTTCTAGTTCATGTTGCTCCTGTGGGATCGTGGTGGACAATGGCCCTGACGAACAGGGCTCGGTTTCTTGTCCAGGCCTTGAGCGGCGTGACGCTTTACGAAGCGCGCCGTCGTCGACGTCATGCTGCGACCGTGACGCTTGCCTGATGGCACGGTGGTCAACGTACTGGTGTACGGGCGGCACGCCCAGGCCCCATGTGTGGTCTTACTACGATGTGGACCTCGCCAGGAGACCATCCTTGTCGGCCTGGAAGCGTCTGCGGTGCTTGTTTCCCCCGACGCCTTGTCCGCTACGTCAACCGCACTGGGACGCTGAGGGGCTCTACGAGCGGTAATGCACCTACTACGTGAGAATCAAGCTCTTGAACGGTCTATCCGGCCCGCCTACAGTGACTGCTACGTGGCACTCGCACCGATGGTGACGCGAGCTGCGTAACTGCTGGACGGTACGGATGATGATGATGACCTGGAACGGATCGAGGTGACTATTGCTGCTCGGATCTTCAGCGCTAGTGGCAGCGGCGGGCGCGGTCGCGAGCGGCGCGACGATGTTCACGGCGGCGTCCGTGAAGTTCCAGACGGTAGATGTGGTCAAGCCCATCGGCATCCTCGGGCGTGTGTACTGGATCGTGCTGCGACGTCTGCGACCATGATCATGCTCGATCGTGTTCACGAGGCCCCGACGACTGTGCGGCGACAGCGTGCAGGCCACCTGGACGTCGATCAGGGACTCGCTCGAGCGATCTGATCGGCGTGGTCAGCGACGGCCTGACCTACTACGTCAAGAGCATCGTGGGTAACACTATTGAACCGTCCGAGACGCGCGGCGGGCCGCGCGACCACCTACGCCCCCACCAACCGCCACATTGGTCCGGCGGACCTAACCGGGGGCTTCGTCGAGGTCGACTCGTAGCGGGCTCGGCGGAAGGGGCGCAGGCGCTGTTCGTTAAATCTGCTGACCGGGAGTGGGATGCAGCGGGTCCGCTCTCTGGGGGTTCGCTCAAGCGCGATCTCTTTGCCTGCTGGCGACGGACTCCGTCGGCCTGGTGGTCAGGTGGCGCGGGCGGCGTAGGCGAGTCGATGTCCTGGATGCCTCGCCGCGAGACCGGCTCGCGAAGCGTGGCGGCGACGCTGGCTTCCAGACTCGATGCTGGCGCCGACATCGAGCTGCGGGCGATCTCGTCGTCGACGTCTCCTCGCACGCCGAGACCACCGGCGGCGGTGGCGCTCCGTCGGCAAGGTGGTCCGTCCACAGGCCTCCGCGAGCCCCGACGATCGCGCCGTGGCCTGTCCGCTCCGCCACGGCCGGCGGGGGCGTCCTGATCCGCGCGCTCGGCAACTATAAGCTCGGCTCGACGGCGCGATCTGTCGGCGGGCGGTGGGTTCGCGGGCACGTTGCCTACACGCAGGCCGAGGTCGACAACGATGTCAACGCCACGATCCGATCCGACGCATCGATCCGCGCGCGCGGCGCGATCGGCATCAATGCCGACTCGCAGACGACGGCGTCCATGAGCTCCGAGCCTACATGTCGCGGTCGGGGCCGGTGCCGACTCGGACAAACGACGCCGGCACCCGTGGCGCGCGCATCGGCTCCTCCGGCGACACGGCCGAGCGTGGCGTGACGATCGAGGACGGCGTACAGATCGCCGGGCGCACCGTCGACCTCCTGGCGCAGGTCTCCTTGCTCGACCTCGACGCGAAGGCCCACGCGACTGCGTACAGCCCGATCTTCTTCGGCGTGGCCAGCGCGTTCGCCGTGCTTACGTCGACATCTACTCGGACGTCTTCGTGAAGGTGCTCGACGACGACAGCACGCGGACGACGATCACCGGCCTCCGGGGCGTCGACGCCGAGGCCCGTCACACGGGGCCGCCGTCCGTCACCCGGGACGTCGACGTGCTTGCGGTAGCGCTCATCTTCCCGCAAGAGGGGCACCTGCGCGGTACCGACTCGCTCACGGACGTCGTCAACGCGGATGCCGGCGGCTCGTGGTCGTCGGCGCCCGGACGGACGACCCCGGCACGATCGTGAGCCTCAACGTCGCGACGAACAAGCTCGCCGCGACCGGCCACGGGCTTGAGAACGGCGACCGCGTGCAGATCTTCGCGTCGACGACTCCCGGCGGCCTGGCGCCGGCGACGCCGTACTACGTCGTCGGCGCGACCGCGAACGACTTCCAGCTATCGCAGACCTACGGAGGCACCGCGATCGACCTCACGTCGGCGGGGTCGGTGGTCCGCGTGGCGCTCGACAGGCTCGCGCGCAACTTCTCAGGGCTGCAGCTGTCGCTCGTCGGCATGGCGCACCGGGATCCGTCGACCGGCCCGAGCACAGGGACGGGATCACCTACGACGACGACACGGAGACGCGCAGCGGCCGTATCCTGTGGGACGCCGACGTCATCGTGCTCGGCGGCCTCGAAGGCAGCCCGCTGCTCGTCATCGGCGCTGACGGCAAGGTCGCCGACGCCAGGGCGATCAAAGTGCTCAACAGCTCTGGCGTCGCGGTGACGCCGGTCGTCGGCCTCCCCGTGCCGCTCGACCCGAGCGGCGGCATCACGGTCGCAGACATCGTCAACAGCGGCTACGCCGACATCGCGCTCGAGGCCGACGACGACATCGCGAACGAGGACTACACGAGCGCCAAGGGCAACGCCAACCTGCCCTGGCCGACGTTCGAGTTCCGCGACACGCTCGCAGAGGTCGTGATCGTGGACTACTCGGGCCTCCAGCTCAAGATCCAGAAGATCGACGTCGTCAACGACCTCGCCGGCGCGGATCCGCTCGTGCTGTTGATCCCGAAGAGCAAGGCCGCTTTCACCGGCCAGACGTCGGCGAGCCTTTCCAGCCTGTCCCGCGCGTCCGGCAAGTGGGGCGACGACGGCTTCGCCGTCGGTGACGTGGTCACGCTGACCGGGGGCGCCAATGCCGGCGTCTACCGCGTCACGAGCGTCAGCGACACCACGCTCGGGCTCGCGACGATCGCCGGCACGGCGGTGGCGCTCGTGACGAAGACCGAGGTGATCTCGATCCGGCGGGCGCCGGCGAGCGACTTCAAGGCGGACGCGACGCTCGAGTTCGACCTCAAGCATTCGGCGGCGCCGAGCCTCGTCGACATCGAGAAGCGCGGAGCCGCGAATGTCATGCTCACGAATCTGGTCAACAACCCGATCGGGCTGACGCGAATCGTCAACCTGAAGGGTGACATCCGTTCTTCGGGCGCCGCGCTCGTCGTCACGAACCTGCTCGACGTGGCCACGCTACTCGGCTCGATCGGCTCCGGCGCCAACCGCCTTGCCGTCGACCTCGTCCAGTTCGTCGCACGGACACGGGTGGACGGGCCGTCCGCCGACGTGTTCCGACCGTCGCGTCTGCTCGTGGCCGCCGGCGTCGACGCCTTCCTCAGCCTGAGAGGCCTCGACCGTGCGAACTTCAGCGGTGAGGTGACGGCGGACGGGCAGACGCTGACCCGCACGGACGGCAAGCCGTGGTCGACGAGCGGTCTCAAGGTCGGCGACGTCGTCCGCATCGTCGGTGAGTCGAGCGCGCGCACGGTCACGGTGGTGAGCGGCAGCATCATCACGCTCGACGGCGCGGCGTTCACGGCGGGAACGCGGACGGTCTCGCTGGTGCGCACGGAGATCACGGTGGGCATCGACGAGATCGCCGCCGATGGCGATGTCGACCTCGAGCTGCGCACGGGCAAGCGGCAGGTCGGCACGACGGAGACGGGCGACGTCACCGTGCAGGTGCCGAACGAGACCTCGATCTGGCGCGACGGCGAGATCCACCGATTCCACTTCCGCGGCGACACGACGACGCCGGACCCGGCGCGCACCGGCGCATCGGGGCTGCTCGATCCCGCGGTCTACGTTGGCGCCGCGGGCACCGACGTCGACATCGACAGCTTCTACCGCTTCGAGCTCCGCCACGTCCCGCTGGCCCGGAGCGAGGTGCAGATCCCGGGGACGAGCCTCGTGATGTTCAAGGCCGAGACGGTCGCGGGCGAGTTCGCCCTGTTCTCGGCCACGCCGACTGCCGCCAAGACGCCCGGTCTCGTGGCAGGCCGCCACATCGACGTTCGCGACTCCGAGGGCCTCAGCAGCGGCGACGACCTCGCGGTCGACGGCGACTCGGACACCACGATCCGGATCTTCGGCTTCACGAACCTCGAGGACACCGGCGCGGGCTGGCTGGATGTCAACGTCGACGGCTCGGTCGAGCTCGAGGAGGTCTCCGGCGACCTGCGCGTCGGCCTCGTCCGCTCGCGCACCAGCACGGTCAAGCTGACCGCCGCGGCGAGCATCCTCGACGCCGACACGGCCGAGGACGGCCTCTCGAGCGCGAACGACCCGCAGGACGTGCAGGGCGACGCGATCGACCTCGAGGCGCTCGCCGGCTCGATCGGCACCGAGTCCGACTTCCTCGAGACCAACCTCGACGACGCGATCACGACCACCGGCATCCTCGACGCCGACGCCACGCTGGGCATCTACCTCTGGGAGGTCCTCGGGAACCTGCGCATCGGCAAGGTCGACGCGAACCAGACCGGCACACCGGGCACGACCGACGCCGCGCTCGTCTCGGAGGCCGGAGCGATCCAGGACGGGCTCGACGACGCCGCCGCCGACGTCGAGGCGATCCGGATCGACCTCAAGGCCGCGACGAGCATCGGCAGCGTGGGCAACGACCTCGACATCGACTCCTCGACGGCCGGCTTCATGACCGGGCGCCTGTACGCGGAGGCCGGCGTCCACATCTACATCACCGAGACCGCCGATGAGCTCGTCGTGCTCGCCGTGAAGGCGCTCGGCGGCCTCGTCCGGCTCACGATCCCGGACACCAACGGCATCCGCGGGCCACCGTTCCCGGCGACCGATCCGCTCCTCCTCGGCCGAGGAGCTCCAGCGTCGCAACGCGACGCGCGAGGACCTCGACCTGATCGTGAGCGGGCAGATCCTGGTCGCCCAGAACTCGGCGCAGCGCGCGGCCCCGTCGACCGACGCGACGCGGCAGACCCTGAGCGGCATCTGGGCGAAGGGCGACATCCACCTGTGGGTCGGTGACGACCTCGATGCCCCCGCCACGACCGAGATCGTCGCCGGCGGGACGATCCGGATCCACGGCGACACGAAGCGCATCGCGGGCGCCACGGCGGCCGCCGACACGCCCAACCCGGTGAACGTGGACGCCAACCTGGCGAGCAACGCGGGCGACTACGGGACGCACCTGTACTTCGCGGGCCGCCTCGGAGGCGTCTTCGACCTCAGCGGCGCGCCCGACAAGACGGACCAGACGCTCGTGTTCGGGCACCTCGACGTCGACCTGATCACCTTCGACCACACGTACCTCGGGGCGTCGACCCGCGCGTACGGCAGCTACAGCGCGACCCCCGGCGGCGCGACCGCCGACGGCGAGGACCGCTTCCTCGTCGACCACCTGCAGACGATGGCCGTCAAGCTGTCGACGCCGAACGACAACGGCGACACGCTCACGCTCGACGGCCAGGGCGAGTCCGACAAGTACACCGTATACGCGTGGGGCAGCACGCAGGCGGCCACGAGCTACCTGATCAACGTGCTCGACACCGGCGCCGAGAGCGCCGGCGTCGACGTCCTGAGATCTACGGCTACGACAGCACGGCGAACGGCGACCCGGCGCCCGGCACGCCTTCGCGGTCGACGACATCTTCCTGCTGCGCCGCGTCACGTCGATCCCCGGCGAGCTGGCCGATCGACCCGGCCTTCGTGGCGCTGCTGCACGCGACGCTCGCCGCAGGCCGCGCCCGGCGGCAACGTGCTGCTCGCCGGCGATCCGGCCCCGGCGTTCGCCGTCGAGCGGATCAACTACGACACGGGCGATCAACGGGCGCGTCGCCGTCTACGGCCAGGGCGGCAACGACGTCTTCGCCTCCGACGACGTGACAGCCGTCACGACGCTCGACGGCGGCGACGGCAACGACACGTTCCAGATCGGCCAGATCTACGGCTCCAGCGCGACGCGACCGAGCCGAGCGGCCTCGCGGGCAACACGAGCGGCGGCT
The DNA here is from genome assembly GCA_963839615.1 of uncultured Solirubrobacteraceae bacterium. Classification (GTDB taxonomy): domain Bacteria; phylum Actinomycetota; class Thermoleophilia; order Solirubrobacterales; family Solirubrobacteraceae; genus DASQMT01. The sequence continues at coordinate 598,498 of CAWIVY010000007.1, read as the reverse complement.
CGCTGACACCGCAGGACGCATTCAGGACGATCGCCACCACGCGCGGCTGGCTGAGCCGCGGCACCAGCGCGCCGCTGCGTGGCGCAGGGCGGCGCGGGCGACGACACGTTCACCGTCTACGCCAACCAGGCGCCGCTGCGGCTCGAGGGCGACGACGGCAACGACCTGTTCGTCGTGCGCGCCTTCGCGCTCGCCGAGACGGACGAACGGCGCACGGCGCGGACTGCGACCCGGCGACGGCGGCCGCGCGGACTGCGACATCGTCTGGCGCGACCTCGCCGGCCGCGTCGCGATGCCGAAGCTCACCAGCGGCTTCTCGACCGCGGCCGAGACCGAGATCCGCACCGGCGCCGGGCAGAACCAGGTCAGTACAACGTCAACGCCCCGGTCTCGATCGACGGCGGCGCCGGCTTCGACAAGGTCCTCGTGCTCGGCACCGAGTTCGCCGACCACTTCGTCGTCACCTCGACGGCCGTCTACGGCGCCGGCCTCGCGGTCAGCTACGCGAACGTCGAGCTGCTGGAGATCGACGGTCTCGAGGGCGACGACACGTTCGACATCCTCGGAACGCCGCCGGGCGTCGCGACGCGCGTCATCGGCGGCCTCGGCAGCGACATCATCAACGTCGCGGGCGACGTCGCGGGCGACGTGATCGCGCTCGACATCGAGGGCACGAGCGGCTCGCTGAACCACGAGATCCTCTCCGCCGACCCGCTCTACAACGGCGTCGTCGCGCCGGGCGTCGACGTGAGCATCGCCCGCGGCACGCAGGGCCAGGTGATCATCGAGGAGAGCGACGGGCTGACCGACATCCGCGAGTCGGGCGACCTCGCGCGCGCCATCGACTCCTACACGGTGCGGCTCGCGACCGCGCCGTGCCCCGGCTGCAAGGTGTACGTCACCGTCAGCGCGGCGATGTCCCCGCAGACCGAGCAGTCGAACGGCGACACGTTCCTCGTCTCCACCACGGCGGCCGCGGCCGGCGACTTCCTGCGCACGATCGTGCTCGACGGTCTCTCGACGCCCGTGAAGAAGCGGGCAATCGTGCTCGTCTTCGACGACGGCAACTGGATGACGCCGCAGACCGTCTTCGTCTACGCGGTGCAGGACACGCGCCCGGAGGGCGATCGCGTCGTCATCTCGAGCCACTCCGTCATCAGCGCCGATCCCACGTTCGACGGGGCGCTCGTGCGCAACGTCGAGGTGACCGTGCACGACGACGACCTCCCGGCGATCCAGGTCGTCGAGCAGGACGCGGCGGGCAACCGCGACGATTCGACGCTCGTCGTCGAGGGCACCGCCACCACCGGGCTGACCGACCGGTTCCTCGTGCGCCTGGCGACGCAGCCGTCCTCGTCGGTGACGCTCGAGCTGCGGCCGAGCGACGGGCGCATCACGCTCTCCGCGCCGGGGATCAGCTTCGTCGGCGGGGCCTACCGGATCACGATCGCGGCCGCCGACTGGCAGACCGGCGTGCTCGTGACGGTCAGCGGGTTCGACGACTTCACGCGCCAGGATCCGCACGACACGACGATCGCCATCTCCGTGCTCGACGCGCTGACCGCCGACGCCGCCTACGACGCGGCCGCCGACGCGCGGGTCGACGTCCGCGTGATCGACGACGATACGGCCGGCGTCGTGGTCGTCGAGACCGGCGGCGGCACGCTCGTCTCCGCCTGCGGGAACCCGACGTGCTCGGTGCCCGGGCCGGGCGACTCCTACAGCCTGCGGCTGACCGGGCAGCCGACCGCGCCGGTGACCGTCTCGATCATCACCGACGGCCAGACCGACGTCACGATCGGCGGCCGCATCTCGCTGATCGCGATCGGCGGGCTGACGGCGCTGCAGCAGTTCCTCGGCGACGTCACGATCGCGGGCGCGGTCGTCACCAGGGCCGGCGCGGCGGCGCTCGGGAGCTTCCTCGACGAGGGCTTCGCCGCGGGCCAGTCGATCCGCATCGCGAACGCCGGCCTGGCGAACGGCGACTACCTGATCGCGTCGGTCGGGCTCGACGGCCAGACGCTGACGCTGGCGACGACGCCCGCCGGCGGCAGCTTCACGGGCGCGATCATCTCGCGGCTCGCCTCGCGCGGGCTCTACACCGGCTCGATCGCATGGAACAGCGCCGCGGGGACGCTCACGCGCACCGACGGCACGAGCTGGCTCGACAGCGGCTTCCTCGAGGGGCAGCTGTTCAAGGTGAGCGGGTTCGGCGCGACGCTCTTCAAGGTGCAGTCGATCAGCGGCAGCGCCGCCGGCAAGCTCGACGTGCTCAAGGTCGTCGCCGACGCGACGCTCCCGGCGAGCGGCAGCGGGACGCGGACCGTCACGCAGTGGGCGGCGACGATCACGTTCGACGGCACGAACTGGTACCAGCCGGTCGTCGTGCCGCTCCTCGCCGACCCCGACTGGGTCGTCGCGCCCGGCCGCGAGAACGTGAAGAGCTTCGCCAAGCGGCTGCACCTGCTGAGCGACATCCGCGGGCCGCTCGCGGTCGAGGGCGGGACGACAGCCGCCGACCGCTCGCTGCGCAACGCGATCCTGCTGCCGGGCGAGGCGAACGCGCCGCTGTTCGGGATCCCGCCGCAGCCGCCCGAGTCACAGCAGGTGGACGTGCTGAACGTGTTCGCCGACTCGAGCAGCGAGGACCTGACCGGCACCATGAGCGCGACCTCGCTCACGGGGCTCGGCATGAGCGGCCCGCTGACGTTCACGGTGCCCGCCGGCTCGGTCATGCCGTTCGGCGAGCCGACGACGTTCCCGGGCGGAATCAGCTACGGGCACATCACGCTGGGGGCGACCGGGCAGATCCTGACCGACTCCTCGACGAGCACGATCGAGGTGCTGAACGTGCTGCTCGGCGAGGGCAACGACCGGCTCACGATCACGAGCACGCTCGTGCCGGGCCCCGACCGCAACCCGGACGGCACGCCCGGCGCCGTCGCCGTGCACGGCGGCATCACGACGGTCCACGGCGGCGGCAACTCGCGGCTCGAGGTGCGCGGCACGTTCACCGTCAACGGCCAGGCGATCACTCGCACCGACGGCGTGACGTGGGCGAGCGCCGGGTTCGCCCTCGGCCAGCTCGTGACCGTCGACGGCACGGCCGTCGGCACCGTGACCGCGATCTCCGGAGCCGTCCTGAGCGTCTCGGGCGTGCTGCCGGCGGTCCAGGCGGGTTCCGTGATCGCCGTGCGCGACCCGAAGACGGGCGCGACCCGGATCGGCGGCGACACGATCCTCGTCTCGGGCGGCGGCGGACCCGACTCGCCGCTCGTCGTCTACGGCGACACGTCGCAGGACGGCCTCTGGTACAGCGGCGACCCGCGGCAGCAGTCGATCCGCGACTTCGGCACGAAGCCGTTCCCGTCCGAGATCGGCAACGGCTCGCCGCGGTTCTTCTTCCCGGTCGCCAGTCCGTACACGTACGCCGGTCACGACGTGATCGACGCGAGCGCGCACCCCGGCGGGCCGGCGGGCGCGCTCTGGACGATCGGCATCGTCGCGTACGGCGGCGCCGGCGACGACCTGATCATCGGCACCCAGACCGGCGACCACCTGGCCGGCGGGTCCGGCGACGACACGATCCGCGGCCAGCGCGGCGCCGACGTCATCCACGGGGACAACGGCGTCAACGTCGACGTGATCTCGCGCGAGCTCTTCATCCCGTTCGTGAACGCCAGCGTGCGGCCGGTGCGCGACGACCTGCGGCCCGGGAACGACACGCTCGACGGCGAGGGCACCGGCAGCCTGGCGGGCGCGCTCGGCGACGTCGACGATGTCGTGTTCGGCGACTACGGCATCGTCACGCAGGACATCAGCCACGCGCTCGTCGGCCTCGCCGCCGGCCCGGCGGGCGGCTACATCCGGTCCGCGACCGTGCCGCAGCGGATCCAGACCACGCGCCGGATCTACGTCGTCGAGTCGGCGCGGTTCGCCGACGGCGGCGTCGACACGATCAGCGGCAACGGCGGCGACGACTTCCTGATCGGCGGCGCGCAGGGCGACACGATCGATGGCGGGCTCGACTCGAACGTCGTCTTCGGCGACCACGGCCGGATCAGCGGCTCGATCGGCCCGATCGCGCTGAACCGCCCGATCCCGGACCTCGGCACGCGCGACACATATCCGATCAAGACGCTGGAGCTCGTCGAGTCGATCGTGCCGCCCGGCGAGCACAGCGGGAACGACACGATCAAGACCGGCACCGATCGCGACATGATCTTCGGCGGCGGCGGTGCGGACACGATCACGGCCAACTTCGGTGAGGGCGCCGTCGTCGACGGCAACAACATCGTGTTCGGCGACTACGGCTTCGTCGACTACGTCGTCAGCGGCCAGACGCCGGCCGACGACGCGCACGACATCGACATCGTGTCGTCCGTCGTGGCCGCCACGAACCTCGGCGGCGCCGACGTGATCGTCGCCGGCGGCGGGAACGACATCATCATCGGCGGCGCGGCGAACGACACGATCACCGCCGGCGGCGGCCGCAACCTGCTGTTCGGCGACAACGCGCAGCTCTCGTCCGCGGGCGCGATCGACACCCACGTCACGCCGTGGTCGGTGCACGAGTTCGTCATCTGCGTGATCGAGACGATCGGGTTCGGCAACGAGGACGGCGGCGCCGACACGCTCTACGGCAGCCCACTCAACGACATCCTCTTCGGCGGCGCCGGCGACGACGTCATCTACGGCTTCGGCGGCAACGACCTGATCTTCGGCGACCACGGCAAGGTCACGTGCGCGAACGGGACGCCGATCGACCCCGACAGCACGTCGAACGGCGTCTGCGTCGACCTCGGCGGCATGATCGACTTCCGCGCGACGAACGTCAACTCGACGACCGGCGCGGGCGATGACCTCGTGTTCGCCGGCGACGGCAACGACATCGTGATGGGCCAGCAGGGCGACGACCTGATCTACGGCGAGAACGGCGACGACCTCCTGATCGGCGGCTCGAACGTCGCCGGCGCGATCGACAACTGGGCGACGCCCGGCCGCTACGGCGGCGACGTGATCGACGGCGGCGACGGCAACGACGCGATCGCCGGGGACAACGCCGAATGCTGCTACCGCCCCGACCTCAGGGACCCGCGGTTCCAGCTGCTGACCGGGACGGCGATCTACGGTACGAGCATTCCCGCGGGCAACGACGGCCTCGCGCTCGTGAGCACGAGCCCGCTCGACACGATGCAGAACGACCCGACGGGCGTCCGCCAGTACCGCGTCGCGCTGCTCGACCACAGCGACACGATCGAGTTGACGCGGCTGGATCTCTGGGGCGACGACTACATCGCGGGCGGCGCCGGCGCGGACGAGATCTGGGGCCAGCTCGGCGCCGACGTCATCCAGGGCGATGGGCGCATCGACGGGCTCGTGCTGGCCGCCTACCCGCCCAACCCGACCGCCGCCAGCCCGCGGCCGGTGTTCCTCAGCGGTGGACCGGCGGGCACGCGGCTCGGCGCCTGGCGCCTCGGGACCACCGACTCCGCGACCGACCTCGTGGTGCACGCCTCCCTAGAGGGCGCAACGGACGGCGACGACTACATCGAGGGCAACGGCGGCAACGACACGATCTTCGGCGGCCTCGGCCAGGACGACATCGTCGGCGACAGCTCAGACCTGTATCTCTCCGGCGTGATCGGACAGCTGGTCTCGATCTCCGGGCAGACCGGGCTCTGGCGCGTCACCGGCGTGTCCGCCGACGGCAGCCGGCTCACGCTCACCGGGCGCGTGCTGACCGCTGCGACCGCGACGCTGACGATCACGGTCGGAAGCATCGCCACGAGCGGTCTGGTGGCCGTTGCGGTGCTGCCGTACGGGATCAGCCTCACCCGGACCGGGTTCGACTGGAGGACCCTCGGCTACTGCCAGGGGTCCGCGTGCCGGCCGGTGGGCGCGGACCTCGTCTTCGGCGGCGCCGGGACCGACATCGCGCGCAACGACGCCGGCGACGCGCCGACGCCCGGCGCGGACGGGGTGATCGTGACGACGGCGACAGGTCATGCGCGCGACGCGGACGTGATCGCGGGCGACAACGCGCAGATCTTCCGGCTCGTGAAGCCTGCAGCGGGGACGCCGACCGGCAACGCCTTCCACACGTTCGTGTACGACAACTACAGCCCGACGCTCAAGCTGATCCCGCGCGCCGTGCAGTTCCTCGACTACACGCTCGGCGGGCCGGCGTTCAAGCCGGTCGCGGCGGCGAGCGACCGCGGCCTCGCCGACGAGCTCCACGGCGAGTCGGGCGACGACCAGATCTACGGCATGAAGGGCAACGACGTGCTCTTCGGCGAGGGCCAGGACGACGACCTGATCGGCGGCTACGGCGACGATTGGATCTCCGGCGGGACCGGGATCGACGGCGCGATCGGCGACGACGGCCGCATCTCCACGAGCCGCAACAACGCGACCGTCGGCGAGCCGCTGTACGGGGTCGCGCCGCTGCTCGCCACCGATCCGGATCCGAAGAACAACGACGGCAACGTCCTGAACGAGTTCATCTACACGCCGGGCAAGATCCAGACCGCCACGATCAACGTCGCGGGCGTGCTGAAGAAGTCGGTCAACCTGACCCCGTTCAATGTCGACCCGTTCGACGACCCGCTGTTCCGGCCGCAGGGCGGCTACGACGACATCATCTTCGGCGGGCTCGGCGACGACGCGCTGCACGGCGGCTCCGGCGACGACGCCATGTCGGGCGCGGAGGCCCTCGTCGCGTCCTACGCGCCGCGTTACGACGCGAGCGGCGTCGTGACGGGCCTGGTGCGCATCGACTACGGGCATCCGGTCAACCCGGGCGACGTGCTGCGCTGGAACCCCGACGACATCGACGGCTGGCACTTCGACCGCACGCGGCGCGCCGGCGAGTTCGCGCTCTACGACGAGTACAACCCGCGCCGCACGATCCTCTTCAACCCCGACGGCTCGGTCTGGGTGGGCTGCCTGACCTACTCGACCAACGGGCACACCTGCATCGCGACGGCGCCGATGCCGACCGCCCAGTTCTTCCTCAACAACGTCACCGACGAGGGCAACGTCCTCCTCGGCTGCGGCGACTTCGCCCCGAACGGCGCCTGCCTGCTGCCGAACGTCGCGAAGCGCAGCGACGGCTACGACGCCCTCTTCGGCGACCTCGGCAACGACTGGCTCGTGGGCGGTACGGGCCGGGACGACCTGTTCGGCGGCTACGGCAACGACCTGCTGTTCGCCGACGACGAACTCGCGACGCACGGCAACCTCAACGACGAGCCCGACACGCATCAGAGCTACGAGGACCGCGCGTACGGTGGCGCGGGCCGGGACGTGCTGATCGCCAACACCGGCGGCGACCGCCTGATCGACTGGGTCGGCGAGTTCAACTCCTACCTCGTCCCGTTCGCGCCGTTCGGCATGGCGACCGTGAGCCGCACGCTGCAGCCGCAGCTGGCGGAGTTCCTCTACGCCCTCTCCGAGAGCGACGGCGTCGACATCACGCGGCAGCCCGACACCGGGAACCTGCCCGAGTACCGCAACGGGGAGCCGGACGGCGAGCTCGGCGCGGTGCGCCAGCACGACTTCGACTGGCACGACCAGACCGGCGGGCCGGCGGATCCGCAGGCGGGCAACCTCCCGGGCGGCAAGCGCGACGTCCTGCGCACCGCCGGCTTCGACGACGGCCTGATGCAGGGCTTCGCGGTCGACAGCGGCGCCTGGGCGGTCTCCTCCGGCAAGCTGAGCGTCGCCGCGGCATCGCTCGGCGCCGACGCCGCCGCGGTATTCAACCTGACGGACTACCTGCCCGTCTACTACGAGGTGCAGGCGTCGATCAGCGTCGTCAAGCCGACCGCCGGATGGAAGGCGAACTCGTACGTGATCTTCGACTACCAGAGCCCGAACGACTTCAAGTTCGCCGGTATCGACATCTCGGTCAACAAGCTCGTCATGGGCCACCGCGACGCGAGCGGCTGGCGGGTCGACGTGCAGACCCCGTTCCAGGCGAAGGCGGGCTCGTTCTACAACATCCTGCTCAGCGTCAACGGCTTGGCGGTCACCGTCGTCGTCAACAACCAGGCATCGCTCACGCATGTGTTCCCGTCGCGCGTGGTCGACGGCGAGCTCCGCGGCCTCAATTACGGCATGGTCGGATTCGGTTCGGACAACTCGCGTGGCGACTTCGACAGCCTCGCGGTGCAGGTCCTGCCCCCGGCTCTGAACGCCGAGCGCCTCGAGGGCTTCGACGGCGGGCCGGGCGCGTTCGCCCGTGTCGACGGCAGCTGGTCGGCCGCCGCCGGCCGCTACTCCGGCACGAGCGGCCTCTCGCTGCTCGAGCTCGCGCTCGGCCACGGCCTGGGCACGGAGTCGCACGTCGAGCTGCTGACGTCGCTGCGGACGAGCGCCATGGCCGGGATCGCCTTCGACGCCTACGACGCCGACGACTACAAGTTCGCCGCCGTCGACGTCGCGGGCCAGCGGGTGCTGCTCGGTCACGTCGAACCACGCCGCGGCTTCATCGTCGACGCCTCGGTCGCGCGTAGCCTGACCGCCGGCGCCGAGGCCGCGCTCTCGGTGATCCTGCACGGCAGCACGGTCAGCGTGCTGCTCGGAGGGTCGCTCGTCCTGAGCTACGCCTACAACTCTGCCGTCAGCGACGGGGCGACGGGCCTGCTGACGCGCAACGGCGCCGGATCGTTCGACAGCTTCCGCCTGCGGACGAACGACGCGGCGCTCGCGAGCGCCACGCCGCCGCCGCCGCCGTCGGTGTCGATCGCGGACGCGAGCGTGGTCGAGGGCGGGCCGGGCACGCGCATCGTGACGCTGCAGCTCACGCTCTCGGCCGCCGCGACCGCGCCCGTCAGCGTCGCGTGGACGACGACCGCCGGCACCGCCTCGCCCGGCAGCGACTTCATCGCCGCCTCCGGAGTCGCGACGTTCGCCGCCGGCGCCACGACGGCATCGATCGCGATCACGATCGCGGGCGACGCGGCCTGGGAGCCGGACGAGTCCTTCACGGTCGTCCTCTCCCAGCCCGTGGGGCTGACGATCGCGGACGGGACGGCGACGGTCGCGATCGTCAACGACGATCCCGTGCCGCTGCCCTCGCTCTCGATCGCGAACGCCTCCGTGGCCGAGGGCGGCAGCGGGACGCGCACCGTGACGCTGACGGTGACGCTGTCGGCGGCCTCCGCGACGCCGGTCACGGTGCGCTGGGCGACCGCGAACGGCACTGCCCTGGTCTCGTCGGACTACGGCGTCGGCTCGGGCACGCTGACCTTCGCGGCAGGCGCGACGGTCATGACGATCGGCGTCGCGATCAAGGGCGATCGCACCGTCGAGCCGGACGAGACGTTCCTCGTCACGCTCTCGAGCCCTTCCGGCGCGACGATCGCCGTCGCTCAGGCCACGGTGACGATCGTCAACGACGACGGCGGCCAGCTCGCTTCCGTGGCCGTCGCGGGCATCATCGACTGGGGCACGGCGGCGAACGTCGCGGCCGCCGGTGAGACGCGGGCGAAGAAGGCGGGCGCAAAGCGAATCCGGCCGCGGCGGGCGTGTCGCCACAAGCGCCGGCACTCGCTAGCGTGTGCCCGAACATGGATCGTCCGAAGTCCGGCCGCACGGCTGCGGCTGCAGTTCTCCTGACGCTGAGCCTCGCCGGCTGCGGCGACAGCGAGCGGGACGACGCGCGCGAGCGCGTGGACGCGTACGTCAGGAGCGAGGAGCAGGTGATGCAGCGCGCGCAGCCGGACTTCCGGCGCGCGAACGAGTCCTACCTCGCCTACGCGCGCGGCGAGCTCGAGCCCGCCGCGGCGGCCGAGCAGGCGGCGGAGGCCGAGCGCAGCATCAGCAACGCGCGCGACGGGCTCACCGTGCTCGATCCGCCCGCGGACGCCCAGCCGCTGCACGACGGCCTCGTCCGCTACCTGCAGATCAACGTCGAGATCGCGCGCGAGACGGCCCGGCTCGCGCGCTACGTGCCGGCCGCCCAGCGGGCGCTGCGTCCGCTCGGCAAGGCGAACCGCCGGCTGCAGTCAGGGCTCGCGGCGGCAGAGGAGAGCGAAGCGCAGGCGGCGGCGCTGCGACGCTTCTCCGCGGCCGTAGGGGCGACGCTGGGGCGACTGCAGGCGCTCGAGCCGCCGGCGGTACTGCAACCCGCCCACGACGACCAGATCCGGCGGCTCGACGTCACGCGCCGGCTCGCCGGCAGGCTCCGCCGCGCGCTGCTCGCGCAGGATGCCGAACGCGTCGCCGTGCTGCTCAAGCGCTTTCGCCGCACCGCCTCGGACCGCCGCCCGCGGCGGCTGTCCGCCGATCAGGCCCTGGCGCAGTACACGCGGCGCCTCGAGCAGCTCAACGAGGCCTACGCCGACGTGCAGCGCGAGCAGACCAAGCTCGACCGTGGGCTCCGCTGAGCGTAATCTCCGGCCTGCCAGTCCATCCATGGGTGGAGAGGAGAGGCCAGAGATGGCGGATGCCGTACGTGTCTCCGTGACCGTGAACGGCCAGAAGCAGTCGGCGGAGGTCGAGCCGCGGTTGCTGCTGGTCCATTTCCTGCGTGACACCCTCGGCCTCACGGGGACGCACGTCGGCTGCGACACATCCAACTGCGGCGCCTGCACCGTCCACTTCGACGGCGAGTCGGTGAAGAGCTGCACGCTGCTCGCCGTGCAGGCCGACGGCGCCGAGGTGCGGACGATCGAGGGCATGGCCAGCGGGACCGACCTGCATCCGCTGCAGGAGGGCTTCTACGCCGAGCACGGGCTTCAGTGCGGCTACTGCACGCCGGGCATGATCATGGCCGCGGCCGACCTGCTCGAGCGCAACCCGGACCCGTCCGAGCGACGAGATCCGCCACGGGCTGGCCGGCAACCTGTGCCGCTGCACGGGCTATCACAACATCGTCAAGGCGGTCCAGCACGCCGCGCAGCTCCAGCAGCGCGGCGAGGTGCCCGAGCCGGAGATGTCCGCGGCAGGGCCGCGAGACCGCGCAGGAGCTCGCGGCGAAGGGGCTGGGCGCATGAGCGAAGGCAACGGAGCGCGGCAACGGCCTGCACGTCGGCCGCGCGCATGCGCCGCAAGGAGGACCCGCCGCTGATCCAGGGGCGCGGCAACTACGTCGACGACATCTCGCTGCCGGGCGCCCTGCACGCCGCGTTCGTGCGCTCGCCCGAGGCGCACGCCCGGATCGCCTCGATCGACACGTCGGCGGCGCTCGCGCGCGAGGGCGTGCAGGCCGTCTACACCGGCAATGACGTCGACCTGGAGTCCGGGCTCCCGCTTGCCTGGGTCCCGCCCGGCATCGAGGTCCAGGCCCCGGAGCACTGGCCGCTGGCCAAGGACGTCGTCAGGCACGTCGGCGACCCGGTCGCGATCGTGATCGGCACCGACAAGTACGCCGTGGTCGACGCCGCCGAGGACGTGATCGTCGAGTACGACCCGCTCCCCGTGGTCACCGATCCCGAGGCGGCGCTCGCCGGCGGCGACCTCGTCCACCCGGACCTCGGCACCAACAAGGTGCACGAGTGGTCGCTCGGCGGCGACGTCGAGAGCGCGCTCGAGGCCGCCGACGTCGTGATCGAGCGCCGCTTCGTCAACCACCGCACCGCGGGCGCGCCGATCGAGCCGCGCGGCGTGGTCGCGGACTACCGCGCCGGCGAGCTGACGCTCTGGAGCGCGACGCAGATCCCGAACTTCCTGCGGCTCTTCCTCGCGCTGATGCTCGGCATGACCGAGGACCGGATCCGCGTGATCGCGCCCGACGTCGGCGGCGCGCTTCGGCTCGAAGCTGCAGATCTACGGCGAGGAGATCCTGCTCGCCTGGTGCTCGCGCAAGCTCGGCCGCCCGGTCAAGTGGACCGAGACGCGCTCGGAGAACATGATGGCCGCGCACCACGGCCGCGACCAGATCGCGTACGTGAAGCTGGGCGCGAGCCGCGACGGCACGTTCGCGGCCCTGCACGTGAGGATCATCGCCGACCTCGGCGCCTACTCGCTGTTCCTCGGCGCCGCTGATCCCGTCGCTCGGCGCGTTCGTGATGACCGGTTGCTACCGCTGGCAGGCGGTGCGAACCGACATCACCGGCGTGTTCACGAACAAGACGGGCACCGACGCGATCCGCGGCGCGGGCAGGCCCGAGGCGACCCATTACATCGAGGTGATGGTCGACCAGATGGCGGCCGAGCTCGGGATCGACCGGCTCGAGCTGCGGCGGCGCAACTTCGTCGCGCAAGGAGGAGTTCCCCTACGACACCGCGGTCGGCATGACCTACGACTCGGGCGACTACGCAGGGACGCTCGCGAAGCTGCTCGAGCACGTCGACCCCGAGGAGGGAGCGCGGCCGCACGGCGGACGGCAAGCTGCGCGGGATCGGCTTCTCGACGTGGACGGAGATCTGCGGCCTCGCGCCGTCGCGCGCGACCGGCCCCAGCACGCTCGGCGTCCAGGCGGGCCTGTGGGAGTCCGCGCTCGTGCGCGTCCAGGTCACCGGCAGCGTGACGGTCTACACCGGCACGTCGCCGCACGGCCAGGGGCTCGAGACGGCGTTCGCCCAGATCGTCGCCGACCGCCTCGGCGTCGACCCGCAGCAGATCAAGGTGATGCACGGCGACACGTCGCAGGGACCGCAGGGCCTCGGCACCTACGGCTCGCGCTCGCTCGCCGTGGGCGGCGAGGCGATCGCCCGCGCCACCGAGAAGGTGGTCGACAAGGCGCGCATGATCGTCGCGCACAAGCTCGAAGCGGCGCCCGAGGACATCGAGCTGCGCGACGGGAAGTTCTCCGTCAAGGGCTCGCCGGACAAGGCGATGGCGCTGGCGGAGATCGCGGGCCTGGCCTACGTGCCGGAGGGCAACCTGCCCGATGACATGGAGGCGGGCCTCGAGGAGACGGCGTTCTACGACCCGGAGAACTTCACGTGGCCGTTCGGGGCACATGCGGCGGTCGTGGACGTCGATCCGGAGACGGGCAAGGTCGATCTCGTGCGCTACGTGGCGGTCGACGACTGCGGCACGCCGATCAACCCGAACCTGATCGACGGGCAGATCCACGGCGGCGTGGTGCACGCGGTCGGGCAGGCGCTGTTCGAGCAGGTCGCCTACGACTCCGACGGTCAGCTCCTGACGGGCTCGTTCGTGTCGTACGCGCTGCCGAGCGCGGCCGAGCTGCCGTTCATCGAGACCGACCGCACGGTGACCCCGTCGCCGGTCAACTCGCTCGGCGTCAAGGGCATCGGCGAGGGCGGCACGATCGCCGCCAGCGCCGCGGTCACGAACGCCGTGATCGATGCGCTGCGGCCCGCGGGGGTCGACTTCATCAACATGCCGCTCACGCCGATGCGCGTGTGGGAGGCGCTCGAGGAGAAGGGAGGTGCGCCGGCATGATCCCCGCCGAGTTCGACTACGTCGCGCCCGACTCGCTCGAAGCGGCACTGGCCGCGCTGCGCGAGGGCGGCGAGGACGCGAAGGTGCTGGCCGGAGGGCACTCGCTGGTGCCGCTGATGAAGCTGCGGCTGGCGGCGCCGACGCTGCTGGTCGACCTGCGCCAGGTGCCGGGGCTGAGCGGGATCCAGGCGAGCAACGGGAGCGCGCGGATCGGCGCCATGACCCGCCACCACGCGGTCGCGACCGCGCCGGAGCTGGGTCTCGCCGCGAAGGCCGCGGCGACGATCGCCGACCAGCAGGTGCGCAACCGCGGCACGATCGGCGGGACGCTGGCCCACGGCGACCCGGCCTCCGACCTGCCCGCGGTGCTGCTGGCGCTCGAGGGCTCGGTCGTCGCCCGGGGAGAGGGCGGCGAGCGCGAGATCGCAGCCGCGGACCTGTTCCAGGACTACCTCACGACCACGCTCGCCGAGGGCGAGATCATCACCGAGGTACGGCTCCCGTCGGGCTCCGGCTGGGGCGCCGGCTACGCCAAGTTCAACCGGCGCGTGGAGGACTGGGCGATGGTCGCCGTCTGCGCGGCGGTGCGCAAGGCGCCCGACGGCTCGTGCGAGGACGTGCGCGTCGGCCTGACCAACATGGCCGGGGTGCCGCTGCGGGCGACCGCGACCGAGCAGGCGCTGCGCGGCGGCGGCCTCGACGCGGGCGCGATCGCGGCGGCGGCCGAGCAGGCGGCCGAGGGCACCGACCCGCCGGCCGACCTGAACGCCTCGGCCGACTACAAGCGCAACCTGGCGCGCGTGTTGTGCAAGCGCGCGCTGGAGGAGGCGGCCGCGGCCGCGTGAGCCTCGAGGCCGTCGAGGACGTCGAGCGGGCGCTGGTCGGGGAGGGCTACCTCCCCGACCGGGGCCTTGCCACGGCCGTGTTCCTCGCCGTCATGCTCGAGCAGCCGCTGCTGCTCGAGGGCGAGGCGGGCGTGGGCAAGACGGAGGTCGCGCGCGCGCTGGCGAGCGCGACCGGCGCGCGCCTGATCCGGCTCCAGTGCCACGAGGGGATCGACCTCCACCACGCCGTCTACGACTGGGACTACCAGCGCCAGCTGCTGGCGATCCGCGCGGCCGAGGCGGGTTCCGAGGAATCGCCGAGCGACCTCTACGGGCGCAGGTTCCTCGTGCGCCGGCCGCTGCTGGAGGCGCTCGAGGCCGAGGGCGACGTGGTCCTGCTGATCGACGAGGTCGACCGCGCCGACGACGAGTTCGAGGCGTTCCTGCTCGAGTTCCTCGCCGACTTCGCGGTCACGATCCCCGAGCTGGGGACGGTGACCGCGCTGCGGCGGCCGCTCGTGGTGCTGACGTCGAACCGCACGCGCGAGCTGCACGACGCCGTCAAGCGCCGCTGCCTGTACCACTGGATCGACTACCCCTCGCGCGAGCGCGAGGCCGAGATCGTCCGCGCCCGGCTGCCCGGCGTGCCCGAGGCGGTCGTCGCGCGGGTCTGCGCCGCGGTCGCGCGGCTGCGCGCCGAGGAGCTCTACAAGGTCCCGGGGGTCGGGGAGACGATCACCTGGGCGCGGGCCCTGCTCGCACTCGGTCCCGAGGACGACCTCGACGCGACGCTGGGCGTCGCGCTGAAGGTGCGCGAGGACATCGAGCGCGTGCGCGAGAAGGGCGTGCTGCAGGATGCCTGAACCGAAACGGTGCCAGCCCCTCTTTGGGGTTGTCACAGAACAGTTGCAAGAGCTCGCCGCGACGCTGCGCGGGCTCGGCGTCCGGGTCGGGGTGGGGGAGGTGCTCGCGGCGCACAGGGCGCTTGCCGCCGTCGACGCCGGGTCGCGCGAGCAGTCGTTCTACGCGCTGCGCGCGACGCTCTGCTCCGCCCACGCCGACCATGAGCGCTTCGCGCTCGCGTTCGCCGCGGTGTTCGGCGCGCACGCTGCTCCCGAGGAGGATCCGTTCTCCGAGCTGGGCACGATCGCGCGGGCCGTGCTGCCGCGGGTCGGGGTGCCGGCCGAGGCCGCTCTGCCCGAGACGGTGGAGCTGGAGGCGACGCCCGCCGCCTGGAGCGACGAGGAGCTGCTGCGCGCGAAGGACTTCGCCGCCTACACGGACGCCGAGCGCGCCGCCGCGCGGCGGCTGCTCGCGCGCCTCGCTGCCCGCGGGCCGACCCGCGTCAGCCGCAGGACGCGCCCGGTACGGCGGCGCGGCCACGTCCCCGACCTGCGCGCCACCACGCGGGCGTCGCTGCGCCAGGGCGGCGAGCTGCTCGAGCGCCGCTGGCGCGCTCCGACGCGACGCCCGCGCCGGCTCGTCCTCGTGCTCGACGTGTCGGGCTCGATGGCGCCCTACGCGCGCATGCTGCTGCAGTACGTGCAGGCGAGCGTCGCGGCACGGGCGCGCGTCGAGGCGTTCGCCTTCGGGACGCAGCTGACCCGGCTCACGCTCGAGCTGGGCGGCCGCGACCCCGACCTGGCGCTGCACCGCGCCGCCGAGCGCGTCACGGACTGGTCGGGCGGCACGCGCATCGGCGCCTCGCTCTCGACCCTCAACCGCGAGCACGGGCGCCGGATCGGGCGCGGGGCGTTCGTGGTGATCCTCTCGGACGGCTGGGATCGCGGCGACCCGGACGAGCTCGCGGCAGAGCTCGGACGGCTCCGCCGCACCGCCCACCGGCTCGTCTGGCTGAACCCGCTGGCGGCCGACCCGCGCTACGCGCCGCTCACGCAGGGCATGCGCGCGGCGATGCCGCATCTCGACCGGCTGTTGCCGGGCAATAGCATCAGGTCACTCGAAGACCTCGCGGACCTGATGGAAGGAGAGCCGGCGTGAAGGACGTGATCGAAGAGCTGGACGCCTGGACGGCACGCGGCGACGCCGTCGCGATCGCGACCGTGATCGGCGTGAAGCGCTCGGCCCCGCGCCCGCCGGGCGCGAAGATGGCGATCAACGAGCACGGCGAGATCGCCGGCGCCGTCTCGGGCGGCTGCGTCGAGGGCGCGGTCGTCCAGGAGGCCGACGACGTGCTGCGCGGCGGCGCGCCGCGGCTGCTGCACTTCGGCATCGCCGACGAGGAGGCATGGGACGTCGGGCTGCCCTGCGGTGGCGAGATCGACGTCTGGGTGGAGCGCTACGAGCCGTGACGTCGCCACAGGGAGCCTTCGCCGAGCTCGCGCGCAGCGGTGGGCGCGGCGCGCTCGTGACCGTGCTCGCGGGCGCCACGCCCGGTGTGAAGCTGTTCGTCGGCGCCGATCGGGCGACCCAGGGCTCGCTCGGCTCGCCCGGACTGGACGCGGCCGCCGTCGAGCTGGCCGAGGAGCTGATGTGGAGCGAGCTGTCCGAGCGCCGCGAGATCGGCGACGTCACGCTGTTCGTCGACGTGACCCACCCGGCGCCGCGCCTGATCGCATTCGGCGCGGTCGATTTCGCCGGCGCGCTGTGCCGCATCGCGCGCGCGACCGGCTGGCGGCCCTACGTGGTCGACCCGCGCAAGCGCTTCGCCCAGCCCGCCCGCTTTCCCGACGCCGAGCAGGTGATCGCGGACTGGCCCGAGGCGGCATTCGCGCAGCTCGGGGGGATCGACCGCGCGACGTCGATCGCAGTGCTGACCCACGACCCGAAGCTCGACGACGCCGCGCTGATCCTCGCGCTGCGCTCCGAAGCGGGCTACATCGGCGCGATGGGCTCGCGCCGCGCGCAGGCCAGCCGGCGCGAGCGGCTGCTGGCGCAGGGCGTCGCCGAGGCGGAGCTCGCCCGCATCGCGGCGCCGATCGGCCTCGACATCGGCGCGCTCACCGCCGAGGAGACCGCGCTCTCGATCATGGCCGAGGTCGTCGCCGCCAAGCACGGCCACCCGGGCGGCCGGCTCGCGCACGCGCGCGGGCGGATCCACGAGGTCGGCGTGTGACGGCGGCCGGGCTCGTGCTCGCCGCCGGTGAGGGGCGCCGCTTCGGCGGGCCCAAGCAGCTCGCCGAACTCGAGGGCCGCCCGCTGATCGAGCATGCGCTCGCCGCGCTCGCCGAGCTCGACCGCGTCGTCGTCGTGCTCGGCGCGCGCGCGGACGAGATCCGTGCCGGCGCGGATCTCGGGCGCGCCGAGGTGATCGTGTGCCCGGACTGGGCGGACGGGATGAGCGCCTCGCTGCGCCGCGGTCTCGAGGCGCTGGAAGGCGCCGGCGAGATAGTGATCGGGCTCGCGGACCAGCCGTTCATCACGGCCGCGGTCGTCGCGCGCGTGCGCGCCGTGCCCGGCCCGGCGGCCCGCGCCGTCTACGGCGGCGTCCCGGGCCACCCGGTGGTGATCCGGCGGCCGCTGCTGGAGCGCGCGGGCGAGCTGCGCGGCGATGCGGGCTTCCGCGACCTGCTGGGCGGAGCCGCCGAGGTCGAGTGCTCGGACCTCGCGGATCCGCGCGACATCGACACGCGTGACGACCTGGAGGTGGTGCGGCCATGAGGCTGGAGCAGTCGTTCGAGGTGGGCGCCCCGATCGAGCAGGTGTGGACGGCGCTGATCGACCTCGAGAAGGTCGCGCCCTGCCTGCCGGGCGCGGCGATCACCGGCCATGACGACGACGGGACCTACCACGGCACGTTCCAGGTCAGGCTCGGCCCGACGACCGCGAACTACCGCGGGACGATCAAGATCCAGTCGGCCGACGCCGCGACGCGCACGGCCACGCTCGCGGCGCGGGGCAGCGACAAGCGCGGCCAGGGCGGCGCGTCCGCCACGATCGTCAACTCGCTGCACGAGGTCGAAGGCGGCACGCGCGTCGACGCCGTGACGGACTTCACGATCACCGGGCGGCTCGCGTCCTTCGGCCGCGGCGGGATGATCAAGGACATCTCCAACCGCCTGCTGCGCGACTTCGCCGGCTGCCTCCAGCAGCACCTCGCCGCCGAGCCCGCCGGCGCGATGACCCCCGACGAGGCGGCCGCGAGCGCCGGCGTGGGGGAGACGGCGGGGAAGACCCCGGCCGAGGTGAGCGGGAAGACCCCGGCCGAGGTGAGCGGGAGGACTCCGGCCGAGCCGTCCGAGCCGGCCGAGAGCGCGCCGCCGCCGCTGCCGACCCAGACCGGGCCCGGGCAGCCGCCGGCGGCGGCCCCGCCGGTGAAGGGCTTCTCGCTGCTGGCCTCGGTGCTCTGGGAGCGGGTCAGGAACCTGTTCCGGCGCCGATGACCACGCTCTGCATCGCCGGCGCGACCGGCTGGACGGGGCGGGCGCTGGTCGATGGGGCGCTCGCGGCGGACGACCTCGAGCTGCGCAGCGCCGTCGCACGCTCCGCCGCCGGCCAGGACCTTGGCACGGCGCTGGGACGTGAGCCGCTCGGGGTGCCCGTCCACGGCTCGGTCGGCGCTGCGCTCGACGACGTCGACGTGCTGATCGACTACACGTCGCACGAGGCCGTGAAGGCGAACACGCTCACCGCGATCGAGCGCGGCGTGGGCGTCGTGATCGGCACGTCCGGGCTGACCGCGGCCGACTTCGAGGAGATCGACGCAGCCGCCCGGGAGCGCGGCACCGGCGTGATCGCCGCCGGCAACTTCTCCCTCACCGCCGCGATGGCGCAGGCCGCCGCGCTGCTCGTCGCACAGCACCTGCCCACCTGGGAGGTGATCGACTACGCCGCGGCGGCCAAGGCCGACGTCCCGAGCGGGACCTCGCGCGAGCTCGCCGAGCGGCTCGCCGCCGTCCGCGCCCCGGCGGTCACGCAGCCGCCCGACGCGGTCGCCGGACCGCGCGAGGCGCGCGGCGCGACGGTCGAGGGAACCCAGGTGCACTCGATCCGGCTGCCGGGCTTCGTCGTCTCGACGGAGGTCCTCTTCGGGTTGCCCGACGAGCGCCTCTCGATCCGCCACGACGCCGGCGGCTCCGCGACGCCGTACGTCGCGGGCACGCTGCTCGCGGCCCGCGCGCTGGAGGGCAGGACCGGACTGACGCGCGGGCTCGACACGCTGCTGGTCGAGCGCTAGCGCGGCGCGGCCGCAGTCAGAGCAGCAACGCGTCCACGCTCGCGCCCGCGGCGAGCTCGTCGGCCCCGTGCGGGACCGCCACGAAGCCGTCGCTGGCGGCCAGCGCGCCCGTCAGGTGCGAACCCTGGCCCTCCGTCGGCGTCGCCTCGAGCACGCCGTCGATGCCGCGCTCGATGCGGGCGGTGAGCAGCGTCGTGCGGCCGTCCGCGGGGCGCGCGGGGACGGTCAGGCGGGCGGGCACGAAGCGCGGCGCCGCGCTCCGCCTCGCCCTGCATCCGCCGCAGCGCGGGATCGACGAAGAGCAGGAAGCACGCCACGGTGGAGAGCGGGTTGCCCGGCAGCCCGAACACGAGCGTCGGCCCGCGGCGGCCGAACCACATCGGCTTGCCGGGCTTCAGCCGAACGCGCCAGAAGACCTCCTCGACGCCGCGCTCCTGCAGCGCGGGCTTGACGTGGTCGTGGGGGCCGACCGAGACCCCGCCGGAGATCGCGAGCACGTCGCCCGACAGCGCGGCCTCGACGGCGGCGGCCGTCGCCGCGGCGTCGTCGGGGACCACCGGGTGGACGACCACCTCGGCGCCCACGCGCTCGGCCAGCAGTCGCAGCGTCAGCCGGTTGGACTCGTGGATCCGGCCCGGCTCCGGCGGCGCACCCACCTCGAGCAGCTCGGTACCGGTGGCGATCACGTGCACGACAGGGCGCCTGTGCACGGCCACGGCGCCGACGCCGGCCGATGCGAGCGCGGTGACGTGCTGGACGCCGAGCTCGGCCCCGGCGGGCGCGAGCACGCGCCCGCGGGCCACGTCCTCGCCGCGGTAGCGCACGTGCGTCCCGGCCCCGACCGGGCCGGCCGGCGTGACCCGGTCGCCGTCGACGCTCGCGTCCTCGACGCGCAGGACCGCGTCGGCGCCCGCCGGCAGCGCGGCGCCCGTGGTGATCCCGAGGGCGGTGCCGGGCGCGAGCGCGTCCGCGGCGACGTCGCCGGCGGCCAGCTCGCCCGCGATCGTCAGGGCGCGGGGTGGCGAGGTGTCGGCCGCGCGGACCGCGAAGCCGTCCATCGCGGAGCGGTCGAACGGCGGCAGGTCGACCGCGCTGCGCGCATCCTCCGCCGCGATACGGCCGGTCGCGACGTCGAGCGGCACCGTCTCGGCCGGCAGCGGCACCGCGCACGCGGCCACCCGTTCCCAGGCCTCGCCGATCTCGAGCAGGGCTACCCGCCGATGCGCGACATCGAGCGCGGCGGCTGGCGGAAGCCCGGCTCGCCGACGTGGTGCTTGAGCTCCTTGCGCCAGACGGCGTCGCGGACGATCTCCTCGAGCTCGTCGTCGCTCGCGCCCGACCGCAGCGGCCCGCGCAGGTCGGTCTCGTGCATCGAGAAGAGGCAGGTCCGCAGCGTCCCCTCGGCCGTCAGGCGGATGCGGTTGCAGTCACCGCAGAACGGCTCGGACACGGGGGAGATGAAGCCGATCTCGCCGCGGCCGTCGGCGAAGGCGTAGCGGCGCGAGGTTCCGTGCCGCTCGCGGCCGAGCGGGACCATCTCGTACCTGGTCTCGAGGATCGCCAGGATCTCGGCGCTCGGCAGCACCTTGTCGCTCGTCCACGTCCGGTCGGCGTCGAGTGGCATGAACTCGATGAAGCGGATCTCGTATGGCTTCTCGCGCGCGAACTCGGCGAAGCGCAGCACCTCGTCCTCGGTGAACCCGCGCAGCGCGACGGCGTTGACCTTGATCGGCCGCAGCTCGGGGTGCGCCTGGGCCGCCTCGAGGCCCGCCATCACGCGGTGCAGCGAGTCCCTGCGCGTGAGCTGGAAGAAGCGGTCGGCCGCCAGCGAGTCCAGCGACACGTTGACGCGGCGCAGGCCGGCGCGCACGAGGTCCGCGACCTGCGCGTCGAGCAGGTAGCCGTTCGTGGTGAGCGAGAGGTCCTGCACGCCGGGGATCGCGTCGATCGCCTCGACCAGCCGCCACAGCTCCTTGCGCACGAGCGGCTCGCCGCCCGTCAGGCGCACGTCGTGCACGCCCATCTCGCTGAGGATCGCGACCAGGCGCGCGATCTCCTCGTAGGTGAGGAGCGCCTCGCGGTCGAGCCAGGGCAGGCCCTCCGCGGGCATGCAGTACTGGCAGCGGAAGTTGCAGCGGTCGGTGACCGAGATGCGGACGTCGCCGATCGGGCGCCCGTGGCCGTCTGAAAGCTGTTCTCTCATGCGCGGTGGAAGTCCGCCTTGCCGCCGGTCTTGTCGAGCAGCTCGATCCGCTCGATCACGACTCCGGGCTCGATTCCCTTGACCATGTCGTAGACCGTCAGCGCGCCCACGCTGCAGGCGACCATCGCCTCCATCTCCACGCCGGTGCGGTCGGCGCAGCGGGCTACCGCGACGATCGTGACCGTGCCGGCCGCGGCGTCGATCTCGATCTCGGGGTCGACGTGGGTGAGGGGGAGCGAGTGCGTGAGCGGGATCAGCTCGTCGGTTCGCTTGGCGGCCTGGATCGCGGCGATCCGCGCGACCGAGGCGACGTCGCCCTTCGGGTTGTCGCCGCGGGCGACGCGTCCGGCGGCCGCGGGCGACATGCGCACCACGGCGCGGGCACGGGCATAGCGCTCGGTCGGCAGCTTCGCGCTCACGTCGACCATGCGCGCGCTGCCGGCGGCGTCCAGGTGTGTGAGCTCCGCCTCCATAGGTTCACAGCGTATCGGGGCGCCACGCCTAGACTGCCGCGCATGCTCGTCTCCGTCCGACTCTTCGCAGGCCTGCGCGAGCGCGCGGGCGCGTCGACGATCGAGATCGAGCTGCCCGAGCAGGCCACGGTCGCCGATCTGCTGGCGGTCATGGAGCTCGCGCCGCGCTCCTGCGTCGCCGCGATCAACCGCGAGTACGCGGGTCCCGGGTCGCGCATCGCGCCGGGCGACGAGGTCGCGCTCGTGCCGCCCGTGAGCGGCGGGGACGCGACGGTGCGCCGGATCCGGGTCACCGGCGAGCCGCTCGACGTCGCGGCGCTCTCCGCCGCGGTGCGCGACCCACGCGCGGGCGCCGTCGTGCTCTTCGAGGGCGTCACGCGCGACGTGCCCGAGCTCGACTACGAGGCCTATGTCGAGATGGCCGAGCCGAAGCTGGCCGCGATCGCCGCCGAGGAGGCCGAGCGCCACGGGCTCTGCGCCGTGGCCGTCGAGCACCGCACCGGGACGGTGCCGCTCGGCGAGCCGAGCGTGATCGTCGCCGCGAGCGCGCCGCACCGCGGCGAGGCCTTCGCCGGCGCTCGCGCGGTGATCGACCGCGTCAAGGCCGAGGCCCCGATCTGGAAGGTCGAGGTCTCGGACGCCGGGCGCCGCCGCGTCGAGGGAACGCTCCCGCCAACCTGAAGCGGGGCTGGCACTTCCTACAGAGGGGCTGGCCCCTCTTTAGGTAGTGCCTATGCAATGCTTAGGCAGATGACCGATCTGACTCTAGGCGACGCCGCGCAGGCGATCGGCGTCAGCGCCGACACGCTGCGCCGCTGGGACCGCTCGGGCAAGCTGCGGACCGTCCGCGACGACCGCAACCGCCGGCGCGTCCCCGAATCCGAGGTGACGCGGCTGAGCGGCCGTCCGCTGCGCCACGGCGCCGGCGACGCGTTCTCGGCGCGCAACCGCTTTCCGGGGATCGTGACATCCGTCGAGGTCGACGGCGTGATGGCGCTCGTCGAGATCGAGGCCGGCCCGTTCCTCGTCACGGCGGCCGTGACGCGCGACGCGGTCGAGGAGCTCGGGCTCGCGCCGGGCGTGGCCGCGACCGCCGCGGTGAAGGCGACGTCGGTGATGCTGAACCGCACATGAGGCGGCTGCTCGTGCTCACGGCGCTGCTCGCGCTGGCGGGTTGCGGCGACGACGCGGCGGTCTCGGGCGGCGACCGCGAGCGGCCGCAGATCGTCGTGTCCGCCGCCTCGTCGATGAAGGAGGCGCTCACGGGCTGCGCGAAGGACTTCCCCGACGCCACCGTCCGGCTGCAGTTCGCCGGCTCGGACGAGCTGGCCGCGCAGATCCGCCAGGGCGTCCCGGTCGACGTGTTCGCGGCCGCGAACACGACGCTTCCCGACGAGCTGGCCGCGGAGGGCAAGCTGCAGGAGCCGGTCGTCTTCGCGACGAACCAGCTCGTGCTCGCGGTTCCGGCCGAGGGCGCGACGGTCGACTCGCTCGCGGCGCTCGAGCGCCCGGGCGTCACGCTCGTCGTCGGCGCCGAGGGGGTGCCCGTCGGCGACTACACGCGCGCGGTGCTCGGGCGGCTGGGCGCGGGCCGCAGCGAGGCCGTGCTCGCCAACGTCCGCTCCAACGAACCGGACGTGAAGGGCATCGTCGGCAAGCTGATCCAGGGCGCCGCGGACGCCGGCTTCGTCTACGCGTCCGACGTCGAGGCGAGCGGCGGCGAGCTGCGCGCGATCGAGCTCCCCGCGGAGCTCGAGCCGACGGCGACCTACGGCGCAGGCGTCGTCGAGGCGGCCGAGCAGCCCGACGCGGCCGAGGCGTTCGTCGACGACCTGCTCGCCGGCGGCTGCCACGACGCGCTCCTGGCGGCGGGGTTCGGCGAGCCGTGAGGAGAGCGCGGGGCGGATGGTTCGCCGTCCTACTGGGGGTCGCGCTGGCGCTGGCGCTGACGTTCCTGACGCTGCCGATCGTCGCGATCTTCGCCCAGCAGCCGCCCGGCGACCTGGTCTCCGCGCTGGGGGAGGAGGGGGCGCTCGACGCGCTCTGGCTCTCGCTGCGCGCCACCGCGGCGGCGGTCTTCCTGATCCTGCTCGTGGGCACGCCGGCGGCCTACGGGCTCGCGACCCGGCGGTTCCGCGGCCGCGCGGCCCTGATCACGCTGATCGAGCTGCCGCTCGTGCTGCCGCCGGCGGTGGCGGGGATCGCGCTGCTGGCCGCCGTCGGGCCGTCGACGCTGCTCGGCCGCACCGCGCAGGACGCCGGCCTGCAATTGGCGCTCGCGACGGCGGGCGTCGTGGTCGCGCTCACGTTCGTCGCGGCGCCGTTCTACCTGCGCCAGGCGATCGCGGCCTTCGAGGCGATCGACCCGACGCTGCTGGACGCGTCGCGGACACTCGGCGCCTCGCCGGCGCGCACGTTCTGGCGCGTCGCGATCCCGACCGCCCTGCCCGGGCTCGTGGCGGGCACGGCGCTGGCGCTCGGCCGCGCGCTCGGGGAGTTCGGGGCGACGCTGATGTTCGCCGGCTCGTTCCAGGGGATCACGCAGACCGTCCCGCTCGCGATCTACGACCGCTTCGCCACCGACTTCACGGAGGCGCTCGCGCTCTCGGCCGTACTGGTGGCGGTCTCGGCGGCGATCCTGCTCTCGGTCAAGCTCGTGCGCGGCCCGGACGCGGTGGCGCGATGACAGCCGGGCTGTCCGTGGCGACCCGCACGCGGCTCGGCGGCGACCTCGAGCTCGACCTCGAGCTCGAGGTGGCGCCCGGCGAGTGCCTCGCCCTGGCAGGCCCGTCGGGCGCGGGCAAGACGAGCGTGCTGCGCGCGGTGGCCGGCCTGCTGGCACCCGCCAGCGGCCGCGTCGCCTGCGGAGCGGAGCTCTGGCTCGACACGGCGCGCGGCGTCGGCGTCCCGGCCGAGCGGCGGCGCTGCGGCTACCTGTTCCAGGAGTACGCGCTGTTCGGGCACCTGAGCGCGTGGCGCAACGTCGCCTACGCCCTGCACGAGCTGCCGCGCGCGCAGCGCGAGCCGCGCGCCAGGGCGCTCTTGGAGCGCTTCGGGCTCGGCCACCGCGCCGATGCTCGCCCGGCGACGCTGTCCGGCGGCGAGCGCCAGCGCGTGGCGCTCGCGCGCGCGCTGGCGCGCCGCCCGGCGGCGCTGCTGCTCGACGAGCCGCTCTCCGCCCTGGACGCGCGCACCCGCGCCGCCGCGTCGCGCGAGCTCGGCGCCGTGATCCGCGACGCGGCCGTGCCCGTCCTGCTCGTGACGCACGACTTCTCCGAGGCGTCGCTGCTGGCCGACAGGGTCGCGGTCATGGACAAGGGCCGCGTGCTGCAGCAGGGGACCGCCTCGGCGCTGGCGAGCGCGCCCGCATCGGCCTTCGTCGCCGACTTCAGCGGCGCCGTCGTGCTGACCGGGGAGGCGCGGCATGGGGACGGGGTGATCGTGATCGCGCTCGACGGCGGCGGCGAGCTGACGGCGCTCGAGGGCGAGCCGGGCGCAGTGGCGGTCAGCGTCTATCCCTGGGAGATCGCGCTCGCCCGGACCGGCGCGCCGACGGGCGACTCGGCGCGCAACCACCTCGAGGTCGAGGTCGTGTCGGTCACGACGCTCGGCCCGCGTGTGCGGGTCGGCCTCGCCGCGCCGCAACCGCTGACCGCCGAGCTCTCGCGGGCGTCGGCGCGCGACCTGGGCCTCGTCCCCGGAGCGCGCGCGGTCGCGTCGTTCAAGGCCGCGGCGACGCGCGTGCTGCCGCGCTGAGCGGGCTGTCCGTCACCTGACGTCCGCCGACCGATGGGAGCCGCTAGGCCTCGCGCTCGCTGTGCGTGACGGCGACCACGAGCAGGCAGTCGGGGCAGAGGCAGGCCAGGAAGTGCTCCCTCAGCACGGCGAGCTGGCGCGGCGAGACGACGACCTCGTCGCACCAGCACCCGTGCGGGGAGTCGGCGCGGCAGGAGAACTCGGCACCGCAGCTCTCGCACTGCTGCAACGTCATGGGGCGCAATCCTAGACGCCCCGTCGGGCCGAGCCCGTGACGCCCCGTCGGGCCGAGCCCGTGATCCCCTGGCATGATCCTGCCGCATGGCTCCGGATGGGCTGGTGAAGGCACGCGTCGCGGTGGTCGGCCATGTCGAGTGGGTCGACTTCGCAGTCGTGCCGCGGCTGCCGCGGCCCGGCGAGATCCTGCAGGCGCGCGCGTCCTGGGACGAGGCCGCCGGTGGCGGAGCGGTCGCGGCGGTGCAGATGGCGAAGCTGACCGGCGGCGCGCTCTTCCTCACGGCGCTCGCGGGCGACCACCTCGGCAGCCGCACGGCCGAGCAGCTCGCGCGCCAGGGCGTGACGGTGCACGCGGGCGCGCGTGACGGAAGCCAGCGGCGCGGCTTCGTGTTCCTCGACGACGACGGCGAGCGCACGATCACGACGCTCGGCGACAGGCTGGTCCCACACGGAGACGACCCGCTGCCCTGGGACGAGCTCGACGACGTCGGCGGCGTCTACTTCACGGGCGGTGACGCGGCGGCGCTCGCCGCCGCCCGCCGCGCGGACGTCATCGTCGCGACACCGCGCGCCGAGCAGGCCCTGCGCGACTCCGGGGTGACGATCGACGTGCTGGTGCACTCCGGCAAGGACGCCGGCGAGGAGCTCGACCCGGGCGAGCTCGACCCGCTTCCGAGGACGGTCGTCACGACGCTCGGCTCGAAGGGCGGCCGCTGGGACGGCGAGGCGGGGAGCGGCACCTGGGAGCCGCTCCCGCTGCCCGGTGAGCGCGTGGATGCCTACGGCGCCGGCGACTCCTTCGCCGCCGGGATCACGACCGGGCTTGCGGGCGGGATGTCGATCGCGGACGCGATCGCGCTGGGCGCGCGCTGCGGCGTCACGAACCTGACCGGGCGCGGCCCGTACTCGGGCCAGCTCGACCTGCGGCCGGGCTAGGAGGCGCTCTGCCCGGCCTGCGAGCGCTCCGCGGCGGTCTCCAGGACCCCGAGCAGCTCGCCGACGCGGCAGACCAGCAGCTTCTCCTCCTCGACCTCGACCCAGACACCGGCCGACGCGGGGAAGACGACGTGGTCGCCCGGCGTGACGGGCATCGCGACGCCGGCCGACTCCCACCAGTCGATGCCCGGCCCGACGGCGAGCACGATCCCGTGCTGCGGCGGCGGCTCGTGCGAACCCGGCGGGACGACGAGCCCGGACTGGCGGATCCGGTCGGGCTCGAGCTCCTTTATGACAACCCGGTCGAAGAGGGGCCGCAGCTCCTGGCGCATCGGTCCAGGATACGGCCCGCGACGGTCGCGTCCTGAGGAGTCCCTACCATCGCCGGCCATGCCAGCCGTCTCGCGTGCCCGACCGCGCCGCCGCACGTCCATCCGCGAGCTCCCGCTCGAACGGCGCGCGGGCGAGCTGCTGGTCTGGACCGACGGCGCATGCTCCGGCAACCCGGGCCCGGGCGGCTGGGCGGCGATCGTCGTGGCGCCCGACGGGACCACCGTCGAGCATTCCGGCGGCGACCGTCACACGACGAACAACCGGATGGAGTACACGGCGGCGATCGAGGGCCTGCGCGCGCTGCCGGCCGGCAGCCGCGCGTGCATCGTGACCGACTCGCGGCTGATGATCGACTCGATGACGACCTGGCTCGCCGGCTGGAAGCGCAAGGGCTGGAAGACCGCGAGCGGCGACCCGGTCAAGAATCAGGACCTCGTCAGGGCGCTCGACGCGGAGCTCGCCCGCCACGGCGACGTCCGCTGGCACTGGGTCCGCGGTCACGAGACCGGCGCGGCGCACGCGCACAAGGCGCTGAACGACCGCGCCGACCGCCTGGCGGTCGCGGCGGCGGCGCGTGCGGCGTCGTCTGCGTAGCGCGCGGCGGGCGCCGGCGAACGTCAACTGCGGCATTGAGGGAGGGCCCGGAGCCGGGCGGCGCTACTGCGGGAGCGCCCGGGTCTTCGTCGCTGCTGGATCGAAATGCACCCATGTCGTGCATTTCGATCCAACCGTCCACGGTCGGTGCGGCGCCTACGCCGATCGATGGCGCCCTGAGCTACACCCGAGTCGACATAACGGATCTTTGCGAGCGTTGAAGCTGCTCAGGCAGCCCGCTCGGCCCAGACCCCCGCGAGCCGGACCGCGACCGCAGAGGCCGACGCCATGTCGTGCACCGATGCCCACTCGCGCACCGAGTGGTACTCCTGGCCGCCCGTGAACAAATTCGGCGTCGGCAGCCCGCGCGCGCTCAGGATCGAGCCGTCCGTGCCGCCGCGCGCCGGCACCCGCTTGGGCTCGAATCCTTCGCGCCGCAGCGCCTCCTCCGCCGCGGCGGACACTTCCGGGCGCTGCTCGAGGTGCGAACGCATGTTCGGGTACTGGTGCTCGATCGCGACCTCGAGCCGCGCGCGCGGCTCGGTCGCGACGACCTGCTCGGCGGTCTTGCGCAGCAGGTCCACGTGCTCGGCCAGCTTGTCGTCGTCGAAGTCGCGCACGATCGTGCGGATCGTGGCCTTGCCCGCCGTCGCCTCGATCGAGTGCACGTGGATGAAGCCCTCGCGGTCGGCGGTCGTCTCGGGGGTCAGCCGGTCCTGCGGCAGCGCCGCCAGCACCCGCCCGGCCAGCCGCGCCGCGTTGACGAGCTTGCCGGTGGCATGGCCGGGATGCACGTCGACGCCGTGGATCGTCAACTCGGCCGACGCCGCGGTGAACGTCTCGTCGGTGAACTCCCCCGCCTCGGAGCCGTCGAGCGTGTAGGCGCAGGTCGCGCCGAAGGCCTCGATGTCGAACAGCTGCGCGCCCTTGCCGATCTCCTCGTCGGGCGTGAAGGCGACCCGGATCGTCGGCCGCGGGAACTCGGGATGGGCGGCGAGATAGGCGACCGCCGCCATCACCTCGGCCATGCCGGCCTTGTCGTCGGCCCCGAGCAGCGTGTCGCCGCTCGTGCTGACGATGTCGTGGCCGACCTTCGCGGACAGCTCGGGCATGCGCTCGGGGTCGAGCAGCGTGTCGCGGCGCGGCAGCGCGATCACGCCGCCGTCGTAGGCGCGGTGGACGAGCGGCTCGACGCCCTTGCCGGACTCGTCGGGGCTCGTGTCGAGATGCGCGAGCAGGCCGATCACCGGAGCGCCGGGCACGTTGCCCGCGAGCGTCGCGGTGACGAAGCCGTTCGCGTCCTGCGCGGCGTCCGCGAGCCCGATCGCAAGCAGCTCGTCGACCAGCAGGCGACCGAGCTCGAGCTGGCCCGGGGTGCTCGGCGACTGCGCGTGCGCGCGGTCGGACTGGGTGTCGATGCGGACGTAGCGCAGCAGCCGTTCCAGCACGTCGGGCGCCAGCGTGGCGGCCAGCTCCGAGGTGTACGGCGCGGTCGTGGTCGGCGTCATGCGGCACCATGGTCGCATGCCCGAGCTCTGGACCATCGGCTACGAGCGGCTGCTCCCGCCCGAGCTCGTGGCCGAGCTCCAGGCGGCCGGAGTCGAGCGCGTGATCGACGTCCGTTTCCGCCCCCAGTCGCGCCGGCCCGGGATGTCGAAGACCCGCCTCGGCGATCTGCTCGGCGCTCACGGGATCGGCTACGAGCACCGCAAGTCGCTCGGGACGCCGCCGGACCTGCGCCACGACTTCCACGCCGGTCGCCTCGAGCAGGCGCGCGCCGGCTACCGCGCGCATGTGGAGAGCACGGCGCCCGACGCGCTCGCGGAGCTGGCCGCTGAGATCGAGCGCGGCCCGCGCACCGCCCTGCTCTGCCTCGAGGAGGACCCGGCGGGCTGCCACCGGCGCGTCTTGTGCGAGGCGCTCGCGGAGCGGCTGCCGGCGCTCGCCGTCGTCGACCTCTAGTCGTGCAGCAGGAATCCGGCGGCGTCGAGCACGCGCCGCTCGCGCAGGCGGTCCAGGCGCGCCGCGGCATCCCCGTCGATCTCCCAGGCCGCGACGGCGGCCGTGTCGTCGAGCCCGCGCAGGCCGTGGGTGTCGGGCTCGTCGATCGCCTGGCGCAGCCAGGCGAGGTCGTCGGAGAGGCGCCTCGGCCGGTCGGCGGCGACCGCGTCGTCGGTCCACGGGTCCTCACCCGCGCGGCGCTCGGGCGTGCCCGGCGGGAGGGCCAGTGCGACGCCCAGCGCCTCCGTCCAGTCGGGCTGCTGCTGCACCAGTTCGAGTAGGGCCATCTTGCCCTTGTACCCGGGCGACCGGTTTCCGGTCCGGGGGTCCCTCCCGGCCGCGTCTTCGCGGTCGTCGCGGGCGAGCATCCGCGGGCTGTCCATGATCACCCGCCGCCGCCGCAGGCCCGCGAGCAGCGACTCCTCCCCGCCGAGCGCCACGAGCGTCGCGTGGTCCTGGAGCAGGCGGACCTCGAGCGTGCGCGGCGCGTGCGGCTCGGCCTGGGCGCGGACCTGGCCGTCGAGCTCGATCCGCGCGCCGCCGTGCCCCGGGTCGAGCGCGATCGTCAGCCTGCTGTCCGGCCCGACCACGAGCGGCGGGCAGCAGCCGCCGTGCGGGGCGAGCGGCGTGATCACGAGCCCGCTGTCGCCGGGCGCGAGCACCGGGCCGCCGGCGGCGAGCGTGTAGGCGGTCGAGCCGAGCGGCGTGCCGACCACCACGCCGTCGCCGGCGAAGCGGATGAACAGCTCGTCGTCGACGCGCAACTCGGCCGAGACCTGGCCCGCCCCCTGCCGCACGATGACGAGGTCGTTGTGGGCCGTCAGCGTCTCGGCGCCCTCGCTCTCGGCCGCCAGGGCGGGCAGCGCGCGCGGCAACCAGTCGCCCGCCGCGAAGCGCTCGAGCGCCTCCTCGAGGTCGGCGGCCGTGACGGCGGTGAGCGCGCCCAGGCTGCCGCAGGCCACGCCCAGCACGGGCTTGCCCACCTCGGCGCCGCTGCGCAGGGCGGCGAGCGTGGTGCCGTCGCCGCCGAGCGCGACGATCACGTCGCAGCTCGCCGCGTCGCCGGGCTCGGCGACCTGGCGGTGCTGGCCCGTCGAGGGCACCTGGACGACCTCCACGCCGTGCTCGTCGCTCCAGCGCCGGATCGTCTCCAGCGCCTTGCGTAGGTCCCGCTCGGGGTGAACGACCAGCCCGAGCCGCGAGATGCGACCTCCCTCCATGGAGTGCGACCTTATCGGTCGCGGCGCGGTTGGCCAGCGAGGGGCGCTACGCGTTGACGTGCGCTGCCAGCACGGCGCGGCCGGACTCGGTCGCGTCCATCTCGAGCCGGCGGGCGATCGCGCGGCGGCCGCGGGTGAACACCGCGTCGTCCTCGTGCAGCTGCCAGCCGGAGTTCACAGCCGTGCCGAGCGCGTCGAGCTCGAATGCGAGCTGCTGCGGATCCGTGTCGGGGGCGAGCTCGCCGCGCTCGATCGCCGTGCGCGCGTACTCGGCCAGCAACTCCGCCCAGCGGCTCATCTGCGCGGCGACAGCGTCGCGCACCGGCCCAGGGCGCCCGTCCATCTCGACCGTGGCGGCGGCGAAGAAGCAGCCCCCGGCGAACGTGCCCGGGCGCATGTAGTAGAGCCAGCGGTCGAGCATCGCGTGCAGGCGCGCGAGCCCGGGCTCGTAACGCTCCTCCGCGTCGCGGATCACGCGCTGCACGAAGATCGCGGCGGCGGCGCGCACGGTGGAGATCTGCAGCTCCTCCTTCGAGCCGAAGTGGGCGAAGAGCCCGCTCTTGCTCATGTCCAGCTCGATCGCGAGGCGACCGATCGAAAGGCCTTCGAGCCCCTCGACGGAGGCGACGTCCACCGCCGCGGCGAGGATCGCGCGGCGCGTGCGGTCGCCGCGGAGCTTGCGTCCGTCGGCCGCGGGCGGAGCCGGGGCTCCGGCATCGGTCAGCGAGGTCATCTGCGCGGAGAAGATAGCACGATCGTTCGTGTTGTGATACAAGTAAAAGCACGACCGTTCGTCTTACCTCCTCCCCGCTCTCTCCCCCAAACGGAAGGCTCCCCAATGTCCCCCGCCGACATCGCCTCCACCGCCGAGTTCCGCGCCGGCCTCGCCAAGCGACTCGCCGAGGTCGGGCTCGTCCCGGCCGAGCAGGCCGCCGTTCGCCTCGCGCCGCTCCCTGAATCGCCGGCCACCGCGCCCGTGGCGGAGGAGCGGCACGCCGCATGAGCGCGGTCGCCCAGGTGCAGGGCACGGCGATCCCCGGCCGTGTCCTGCGCCCGGCTGCCGTGCTGGCGGTCGGGTCTGCGTCGTCGTTCCTCGTCTATCTCGACGCGACGATCGTCAACATCGCGTTCCCCGACGTGCGCGCGTCGTTCAGCGGCGCGACGCTCGCGGGCCTCTCCTGGATCCTCAGCGCGTACGCGATCGTCTTCGCCGCGCTGCTCGTGCCCGCCGGCCGGCTCGCGGACGTGGTCGGAGGGCGGCGGCTCTTCCTGTCCGGCCTGGCCGCCTTCACCGCCGGCTCGCTGCTGTGCGCGACGGCCCCCTCCGTGCCGCTGCTCGTCGGCGCGCGCGTGCTGCAGGCGGCCGGCGGCGCGATGCTCGTGGTGTCCTCGCAGCTGCTCGTGATGGCGGCGCATCCGCCCGAGCGGCGCATGCGGGCGATCGGGCTGATGGCGGCCGTCGCCGGACTCGCGTCGGCGCTCGGGCCCGTGCTCGGCGGGCTGATGGTCGACCTCGGCGGCTGGCGGCTCGTGTTCCTCGTCAACCTCCCGATCGGCATCGCGGCGCTCGTGCTCGGGCGGCGCATGCCCGAGCCCCCGCGCCGGCCGCGCTCCTACCGGCCCGACCTCGGCGGCTC
Source organism: uncultured Solirubrobacteraceae bacterium (assembly GCA_963839615.1). Classification (GTDB taxonomy): domain Bacteria; phylum Actinomycetota; class Thermoleophilia; order Solirubrobacterales; family Solirubrobacteraceae; genus DASQMT01. Next base: position 565,784 of record CAWIVY010000007.1, on the reverse strand, counting down.
GCTGCTCGCCGTGTCGGCCGTCGGGGCGCTCGCGCTCGGCGCGGTCCAGGGGCCCGTCTGGGGCTGGGGCGATCCGCGCACGGTCGCCGCCTTCGCCGCATCCGCGCTGCTCGCCCCGCTGCTCGTCTGGCGCTCCGCGGCGCATCCGGCGCCGGTGCTCGAGCTGGCGCTGTTCCGAGTGCGCTCGTTCGGCGCGGGCAACCTGGGCTCGCTGCTGCTGGGCACGAGCTTCTTCGGGCTCGTGCTCGCGAACTCGCTCTACCTCACGCAGGTCTGGGACTACTCCGTGCTGCGGGCGGGCCTGGCGATCGCGCCCGCGCCGCTGGCCAGCGCCGCCGCGGCGATCCTCGCCGCGCGCTTCACGGACCGGATAGACCCGCGCCGGTTCGTCCTGCCGGGAGCCGTGATGAGCGCGATCGCGGGGGTCTGGCTCGCCACCCGGGTCGGGACGGAGCCGGCGTTCGTCGCCGACTGGCTGCCGGCGATGCTGCTGATGGGCGTCGGCGTCGGGCTCGGCTTCGCGACGACCGTCGCCATCTGCGTTCGCGATCTCGGACCGGCCCAGCTCGGCATCGGGAGCGGCATGAGCGCGGCGACGCGCCAGCTCGGCGCGGTGTTCGGCGTCGCGATCCTGATCGCGATCCTCGGCCCGGCGCCGGGAGCGGGCGCCTACGACTCCGGCTGGTGGGCGATGGCCGGGCTGGCGCTGCTCGCGGTGGTCCCGATCGCGCTGATCGGGAGGCGTCCGGCCCGAGTCTCCTAGGCCTCCGCGATCCTCCGCGCCAGCGCCGCCGCGGTCGCCGGGCGCAGCTCCCCGAATGCGATCCGGCGGCCGTCGCGCGCCTGCACGCGGAGCGTGGCGACGCGGCGGCGGGGGCGGCGCAGCGTGTGCTGCGCCGCCTCGATCGCGGTGAACGGCAGCTTCTGGACCCGGCCTGTGACGGCGTCGTCGAGCAGCCACAGCAGCCGGCGGTCGCTCGCGGCGAGCAGCGCCTGCGGGCTTGCCCACGTCGTCGCGGGCGTGACGAGCCAGACGTTCTCGCTCGGCTCGAGCACCGCGAGCAGCTCGTGGCCGAGCGCGCTGCGGATCGCGGGCGCCAGCCAGGCGCCGCGCACCGCCGGACGCTGCGGGCGTGCGGGCTGGTTGTCGTGGCGCCGCGTCCACGCCGCAGCGCGCAGGAGGTCGTACGCGCCGTTGATCTCCGCCATCCGCCGCTCCGCGTCGCGGCCACCGCCATGATCGGGGTGCCAGCGCTTGGCCAGCTCGCGGTACGCCGCGGTGACACGCTCGGGCGTCGCGTCGGGCGGGAGTCCGAGCACGGCGTGGGGATCCATCCGGAGTATTGTGGCGGGACCGCGGTAGCCTGCCCACCGGCGCGTGCCGCGCCCGCGAATCCATGAGCGAGCATCCCGAGCATCCCAGCGACGAGTCCCCGGCCGCGCCCGCCGAGGAGCGGCCGGCGTCCGGCTCCGAGCCCGAGGCTCCCAGCGCCCCCGCCGCACCGCCGCCGGACGAGGCGGCCGCTGCGCCGGAGCACACCGGCGAGCCCGGCGCGGACGCCGCTCCGCCCGCGAGCAGCGAGCCCGAGGCCGCCGGCTCGGCGGCGGAGTCACCCGCGGCCCCCGCGGATGCGCCGGCCGATGAAGCCGCACCCGCCGCGCCGGCCGAGGTCAGTCCTCCGGTCGAGCCCGCCGCGGTGACGCCGCCTGTCGAGGCGAGCCCGCCGGCCGAGCCGGCCGCGGTGACGCCGCCCGTCGAGGCGAGCCCGCCGGCCGAGCCCGCTGCGGTGACGCCGCCTGTCGAGGCGAGCCCGCCGGCCGAGCCCGCTGCCGAGACGCCGCCCCCCGAGGCGAGCCCTGCCGGCCGAACCCGCTGCCGAGACGCCGCCCGTCGAGGCGAGCCCTGCGGCCGAGCCGGCCGCGGACACGCCGGCTGTGGAGGCCACTCCCCCCGCCGAGGCCGCTCCAGCGCAAGCGACGGGTGAAGCGCCACCCGCAGCCGAGATCGCAGCTCCCGAGGCCACGCCAGCCGCCGCCGAGGGCGCCGCGCCGGCGCAGGCGCAGCCGGGCGAAGCCGCTCCCGGCGGGCGCCAAGGGCGCCAGAGCGGCCGTCCGCCCGGAGACCGGAAACGTCCCGAGCGGCGTCGCCGGCCGAGTCCCGCGCAACGCCACCGCAACGCCTTCTACGCCAAGCTCTCCGAGCTCCGCCGCCAGGACGAGGCCGAGCAGCAGGGCCGCAGCGACGAGCCGACCGCCGAGGACGCCCAGGGGGCGCCCGCCGAGACCCAGCCCGCAGAGGCCGCGGCCCCGCCGGAGCCGGCTCCCGAGGCCCAGCCGCAGCAGCCACAGCAGCAGCAGGGCGGCCGCGCCCCGCTCCCCGGCCGCGCCCAGGCGCGCGTGCGCGCCGCCGTCGAGCGCGTCGGGGGCGAGGAGTCGGTCCGCGAGGCGCTCGCGCCGAAGCAGCGCTCCGACGGCCAGACGATGAAGTGGTCGGCCGTCTGCTGCGACGCCGCACAGGGACTCTCCGCCGGCGACCCCGTCTTCACGGCCTGGGCGCGGCTGGCCGTCACCCCGGTGCGCGAGATCAAGAGCTTCGTGGACCCGCGCGACCGGGACGGCCGCGGGGGCCGTGGCGGGCGCGGAGGGCAGCGCCGCGGGGGCGGCGGAGGCGGCGGCGGCGACCGTCCGTGGCGCGACCGCGGCCAGGGCGGCGGCGGCGCGGGCGCCGAGGACATGCGCCAGCACGGCCGCGACGGCTCCTTCAAGTCGCGCATCCGCATCGTCGACATGAGCAAGGGCCGCGACGAGCAGGCCGCCGAAGAGGGCGAGACCAAGAAGCGCGAGGCGGCCGAACGCCTCGACCGGCTCGGCTACTGAGGCGATCGATCCCCTGAGAGGGGCGCGGCAGATCTACGGGAACGGATCCGGGACCCCTCCCGATGGCAGGCGGCCGGCGCGTCCATAGCGTCGTCGGGGTCAACGCCCACCCCCTTGGAGGGACCCAATGATCCTCGTCCGCACCGGCGGCATCTTCGGCCTGATCATCTCGCTGATCGTCGCCGGCATCTTCTTCTTCGTCGTTCGTCCCGCGATCAACGACACGACCGACCGCGCCTTCGACACCGCCGACCGCGCGTTCGACGAAGCCTCGCGGCAGGCCGACGACATCCGCTCGACGATCGAGCAGTCGACGATCGACGCAGGCGGCGACTACCTCTCCCCCGCGTCGTTCGGCGCGGTCGTGCGCCAGATCGAGGAGCAGGTCGGCGCCGACGGCGAGCTGCTCGGCCTGACCGTCTCCGAGCAGGGCGGCGGCAACGTCAAGTACCGCACGGGCAACCGCGCCGCCGGGCTGCAGTGGGGCCCGGGGCACGACGGTCTCGAGCCCGTCAAGGTCACGCTGATCGGCTCGGGCAAGCTGGCCGACAACGTCTTCCCGATCACCAAGCTCGACCCCGCCGCGACCGCCAAGCTGACTGCCGCGGTGCAGGCGGAGGCCGGCGCCGGATTCGACGCGCAGACGATGACGCTCGGCATGAACCCCGCCACGGGCGCGGTCCGGTGGACCATCACCGGCGAGGGTGACGGGCGCGCGCTCGTCTTCACCGCCGAGAGCGACGCCTCCGGCGTCGAACGGGTCAACTAGCCGGCTGCGAGCATGCGCGCGGGCGCTATCGTCCGCGCGCATGACCGGCGGCCCGGAGGTGCACCCGGACCGCGTGGTCTTCCGGCTCGAGGACGGCGGCTTCAGCTCCGTCCGGCTCCAGCAGGAGCTCGAGCGCCCGCGCAGCGGCCCGGCCTTCGCCCGCGTCGACGGCGGCCACTGGGAGGTCGAGTACCGCCGCCCCCAGGTCGACCGCATGGAGTACCGCATCGAGGCCGACGGCGAGTCCTTCTGCGACCCGCACAACCCGCTGCGCGCGCCCGGAGCGTTCGGCGACAAGTCCGTCGTCGAGTTCCCGGGCTATGAGCCACCGGCCTGGCTCGCGGCGCCCGAGCCCGAGCCCGCCAGGCCGATCGCCGAGCGCGTCGCGCTGTGGTCGCCGCCGGACACCGACCCACGCCAGCCGCTCCCGCTGCTCGTCGCCCACGACGGCGGCGAGTACGAGCGCCTGTCCGGGCTCACCCGGCTCGTCAGCCACGCGATCGCGACCGCGCGGCTGCCGCCGTGCCGCGTGGCCCTGCTCGATCCCGTCGAGCGCAACGAGACCTACTCCGCCTCGGCCCGCTACGCGCGCAGGCTGGCCGGAACGGTGCCCCAGGTCGCCCCGGCGACCGCGACCGCCGGACTCGGCGCCAGCCTCGGCGGGCTCGCGCTGCTGCACACGCGCTGGCTGCACCCGGGGGCGTTCGGCGCGCTGATGCTGCAATCGGGCTCGTTCTTCCGGCTGCGCTGGGACCGCCAGGAGTCGGGGTTCCCGCGCTTCCGGCGGATCTCGCGCTTCGTCGGGCAGGTGCTGCACGCCGGTCCGGCCGCGACGCCGATCCCGATCACGATCACGTGCGGCGCGCCCGAGGAGAACCTGGCCAACAACCGCGCGGTCGCGAACGCGCTGCGGCGCCAGGGTCACGCGGTGACGCTGCACGTCAACCGCGACGGGCACAACTACGTCGGCTGGCGCGACACGCTCGACCCGCACCTCGTGGAGCTGCTCGCGCGCGTCTGGGGATAGAGTCGCGGCGATGACCCGAAGCCACCTGATCGGCCTCCTGCTCGGGACGGAGGAGGACTGGTCGGGCGCGTTCGAGACGATGATGCGCCGCGTCGCGCCGGCGATCGAGCACGGTGGCGAGCGCCACGAGTTCGACACCGAACGCGTCACGATCGAGCCGTTCGACCTGCGCATGCGCCCTCGCCACGCGCTCGTGATCGACCGCCTCGCGCACTGGTACTACGTGCCGCGCGAGTGGATCAAGAAGGTCGCGCTGATGGACGGCGTGTACCTGATGAACAACCCGTTCACGTTCCAGTCGATGGAGAAGCACTCGGCGTACTGCGCGATGATCCGGCTCGGGCTCAAGGTGCCGGACACCTGGCTCGTGCCCTACAAGCAGCCGCCGGCCGACGAGCGCTTCGCCTACACGGCCGCGCGCTACAACCGGCCGTTCGACCTCGCGGGGATCGCGGAGCAGATCGGCTATCCGCTGTTCATGAAGCCGTTCGACGGCGGCGCCTGGGTCGGCGTGAGCCAGGTCCGTGACGCGAGCCAGCTGACCGCGCGCTACGACGACTCCGGTCAGCGGCTGATGCATCTCCAGCGCGCCGTCGACGGCTTCGACGTGTTCGCGCGCTCGCTCTCGATCGGGGCCGAGACGATGGTCATGCACTTCGAGCCCGAGCGCCCGCTGCACGACCGCTACGAGGTCGACCACGAATTCCTCGACGAGGCGACCGGCCGCGAGGTCGTCACGATCGGGCGCACCGTGAACGCGTTCTTCCGCTGGGAGTTCAACTCCTGCGAGACGCTGATCAAGGACGGCGAGGTCCACCCGATCGACTACGCGAACGCCTGCCCGGACGTCTCGCTGATCTCGCTCCACTACTACTTCCCGTGGGCGATCAAGGCGTTGCTGCGCTGGACCGTGTACTGCTGCGTGACCGGGCGCAGGATGCGCGTCGGGATGAACCCGGAGGAGTGGTTCGCGGTCGGGGACTCCGAGCAGGGCTACGCCGAGAAGCTCGAGGCCTACAGGCGCATGGCGGACGACTACTTCGAGGTCGAGGCCTACGAGGAGTTCTGCGACGGCAACCTCGGTCACGTCGACGAGGCGATGGCCGACTACGTCGACTCGCCCGAGTTCGACGCGCTGCTCGTCGAGACGGTGACCCGCGCCTTCCCGCCGCGCGAGCACGAGCAGTTCGTCGCGCACTACCGCGGCCTGCTCGGCGCCTGGGTGAGCGACCAGCGCTAGCCCGGCGCCTGGCCGACGAGCACCGCCAGGTCGCGCCGCGCCCAGGCGACCGAGGCCTGCAGGCCCGCCGCCGCGAGCCAGCGGAGCTGCTCGGCGACCGTGCTCGGCCTGTCGTAGTCGCCGTCGATCGGCGTCACGACGTCGGCGGGGTCCTCGGGCACGACGACGTCGCCGACCACCAGCCGTCCGCCCGGTGCGAGCAGCGCCGCCGCGCGCCGGAAGAGGTCGGCCTTGCCATGCCCGTCGAGGTGGTGGATCGCGAGCGCCGAGACGATCGCGTCGAACGGGCCGTCCGGCAGCGGCTCGGCGATGCCGGCGACATGCAGCTCGACGCGGTCTGCGGGCAGCACCGCGCGCGCACGGTCGAGCATCTCGCGGCTCGCGTCGACGCCGACGAGCACCGCCGCGGGATGGCGGGCGAGCACGCGCCGGGCCGTCTCGCCGGTGCCCGTGCCGAGCTCGAGCAGACGCTGCGCGCCCGCCCCGGTCGCGGCGGCCGTCTCGTCCTGGAGGCGCTCGTAGTCAGGCACCTCCTCCCGCATCAGCGCGAGATAGCCGTCCGGGTCCCAGTGGAACTGCGCCATCGCGCCTTAGTATCGCGCTCGCCGGCCGCTGAGCCGGCCCGCGAGGAAATGACCGAGGAGACGATTCCCATGAAGGCGATCGTGGTGACGGACCAGGCTGCGGGAACGGCCGGGATGACGCTGGTGGAGCGGCCCGAGCCGCCGGCAGCGATAAACGACGTCGTCATTCAGGTTCACGCGTCGGGATTCGTCCCGACTGAGCTGGCGTGGCCCTCGACCTGGACCGATCGCCGCGACCGTGACCGGACACCGTCGATCCCCGGGCACGAGCTGGCCGGAGTGGTCAGCGCGCTCGGCTATGGGACGACGGGGCTGTCGGTGGGACAGCGGGTGTTCGGCCTGGCGGACTGGCATCGCGACGGCACCCTGGCCGAGTACGTTGCCGTGGAGGCACGCAACCTCGCGCCGCTGCCGGGCGACGTCGACTTCACGGTGGGCGCGAGCCTGCCGATCTCGGCCCTGACCGCATGGCAAGGGCTGTTCGAGCACGGCCGTCTTCAGGCGGGGCAGAGCGTCCTCGCGCACGGCGCGGCCGGCTCGGTCGGGACGATGGTGACGCAGCTCGCGCGCGAGGCCGGCGCGTATGTAATCGGTACGGGGCGCGCTGCCGACCGTCAGAAGGCGCTCGACTTCGGCGCGCAGGAGTTCGTCGACCTCGACAACGACGCGCTGGAAGACGTCGGCGGAGTCGATCTGGTCTTCGATGTCATCGGCGGCGACATCCAGAAGCGGTCCGCAGGCCTGATTCGCGCCGGGGGAACACTGGTGACCGTCGTCGGACCGGCCGAGACGCGGCCCGCCGACGGCCTGGCGATCGACTTCGTCGTCGAGTCCGATCGTGGCCAGCTGAGCGAGATCGTCCAGCGGGCGCGGGACGGACGACTGCGAACGAACATCGGCAGGATCGAGACCCTCGACGATGCCGTCGCCGCCTTCAACCCGACCGAGCGACGCACGGGGAAGACGATCATCCGCGTTCGTCCGCACTAGCCCCTCCCGCGCTCGACGGCACGGGCGACCTCCACCCGAGAACCGACGCCGAGCTTGGCGAAGATGTTGCGCAGGTGGCTCTCGACCGTCTTCTCCGAGAGGAACAGCTCGGCGGCGATCGCGCGGTTGGTGTGGCGCTCGGTGACGAGCTCGGCGATCTCGCGCTCGCGCTCGGTCAGCTGCTCCAAGCCGGCGCCGCCGCGCGCACCGGCCGGGCGCGGCCGGCGCGCCACGCGGTGCCCGAGCCGGCGCAGCTCCTGCGCCGCCTCCTCGCGCCGGCGGCGCGCACCGGCGGCGTCGAGCGCGGCCTCAGCGGCGGCGAGATCGCGCGTGGCGGCCTCCGTCTCGCCCTGGGCGGCCAGCGCACGGCCGGCCAGCAGCAGCGCGTGTGCGGCGTCGCGGGTCGCCCCGATCGGCTCCGCGGCCGCGATCGCCGCGCGCGCCGCCGCCAGCGCTCCGGCGGCGTCGCCGGCCGCCAGCTTCGCGGCCGCGTCCGCGCGCGCCGCCTGCGCGCCCGGGACCCCGAGTCCCAGCGCGGCCGCCGGGCCGAGGCCACGGGCGGCCCATGCCGCCGCCTCGGCGACCGCTCCGCGGCGCAGCGCGACGTCCGCGAGCTCCTCCCACACCGCGGGGCGCTCGCTCGGCACGACGCGGGGCGCCTCCGGACCGCCGATCGCGTCGAGCAGCAGCGCCTGCCCGCGCTCGTGCTCGCCGCCGTCGATCAGCGCCAGCGCCAGCGTCCGCGCCGGCTCGGCGGGCGAGAGCAGCGTCGGGCTGAGCTCGAGCGCGAGGTCCATCGCCTCCTCGGCCAGGGTCCGCGCCGCGTTGTGCTCCCCGGTCACGAGCGCGACCCGGCCGCGCTCCCAGAGCGCCCAGACGAGGTACTGCGGGTTGCCGGAGCCGCGCGCGACCTCGATCGCCTCCTCGGCCGCGGCGGCGGCCTCCTGCGTGCGGCCGAGCGCGAGCAGGCCGCGCACCTGGCCGAGCAGCATCGGCACGATCAGGTCGCCGCGTCCGGTGGCGCGCGAGACCGCGATGCCGCGGCGCAGGCGCGCGAGCCCTGCCTCGAAGCGCTCGAGGTAGATCTCCGCCCAGCCGAGATACCAGAGCGCCGCGAGGTCGTCCGCGAGCTCCGCGTCGCGCAGGCCGTCGAGTCGCTCCCCGGCCTGCTCCACGCTCTCGCGCGCCGCCGCGATGTCGCCGCCCGCGACCGCCGTGAGCGTGAGGATCGCGCCCGTGGCGGCGAGCGCGCGCGGGTCGCCCAGCTCCGCCGCGACGGCGTGAGCCTCCCCGGCGACTGTCCGCGCGGCCGCGAAGTCCATCGCGTGCAGGTGCTCGACGGCGCGCTCGACGCGCAGCGCGACGGCGCCCGCCGATCGCTCGGCCCCTAAGTCCGCGATCGCGGCGTCGAGCCGCGCGCTCGCCTCGGCGTGGCGGCCGAGCCAGTGCTCGACCGCGGCGCACGCGGTGACGAGCCGCACACGGACCGCGGAGTCCGCGGGCGGCACGAGCTCGAGCGCCTGCAGCAGCGTCGTCCGGCAGGCGTCGAGCCGGCCGCATGCGCGCTGCGCCTCCGCGAGCCCGGACAGCAGCTCGACGCGCCGCTCGATGCCCGCCTGCGACTCGGTCTCCGGGACGAGCCGGACGGCTGCCTGGAGCCAGCGCGCGGCCGTCGCGGGAGCGCGCGGCGCGGCTGTCGCGGCGGCCCTGCTGAGCAGCGCGATCGCCTGCTCGTCGCCGCGCCGCGCGGAGTGCTCGACGTGGTGTGCCTGCGCGCCCGCCGGTGCGCCGCGGGCCGCGAGCGCCGTCGCCGCGCGGCCGTGCGCGGCCAGGCGCCAGCCGCCCCCGGCGTGGGCGTAGACCGCGCGCCGGACGAGCGGGTGGCGGAAGCGGAACTGGCGCGGGACGTCCGTCGTGCGGACGAGGTCGCGCGCGAGCAGGTCGTCGAGCGCCCCGCTCACCTCGGCATCGGTGACCTCGCCGATCTCGGCGGCGACGTCGGGCTCGAACGGCTCGCCCGCGACGGCCGCGGCCTCGAGCACGCGGCGCGAGTCGGGCGGCAGCGAGCGCACCTCCTCGGCGAGCATCGACATGACCGACTGCGGGACGCCGAGTGTGAGCGTGTCGACCTGGCGCACGTCGCCGCGCTGGACCGGCTGGTGGAGCACCAGGCGCGCGAGCTGCGAGAGGTAGAACGGGTTCCCGCCCGAGACGCGGAACACGGCGTCGCGCACGCTCGGCTCGGCGATCCCGGCGAGCAGCTCGGCGGCGGCCTCCGGCGTCAGCGGCCCGAGCTCGATGCGCTCGGCGCGACCCTCGCGCTCGGCGGCGGCGAGCGCCGAGTCGAGGAACGCCGGCGCCGGCGCGGGACGGAACGCGCACGCGAGCAGCACCGGGCCGTCGGGCGGGCGGCGCAGCAGCGAGGCGACCACCTCCAGCGAGGCCTGGTCGGCCCAGTGCAGGTCGTCGAGCGAGAGCAGCAGCGGCTTTCCGACCGCGAGCCCGTCGAGCAGCTCCTGCACGGCCCGGTGCGCGCGGTAGCGCTCGGTCTGGAGCGCGCCGTCCGGCATCGCGGGCCCGTCGAGCGAGGGGAAGATCGCCGCCAGCTCGGCCATCCGCTCGCCGCCGGCGCGCTCGAGCCTGCGGTGGTCGAGCGTGGCGAGGTAGTCGTCGAGCGCGTCGACGAGCACGCCGAAGGGCAGCTCGCGCTCGAACTCGGCCGCCCGGCCCGCCAGCACGAGCCAGTCGCGCGCGGTCGCAAGCTCGGAGAGCCGCTCCATCACGCTCGTCTTGCCGATCCCCGGCTCCCCCACGACGGCGAGGAAGCCAGGTCCGCCCGCCGCGACGGCATCGAGCACGCGATCGATCAGCGCGAGCGCCTGCCCGCGGCCGACGAGGTCGTCGGCGGCCGCGCTCATCCGAGCTCGAGCTGCACCGGTTCCGCGGCGGCGGGCGCGGTCAGCAGCTCGGCGCCCTCGACGCCGGCCTTGTTCACCGCGGGGTTGGCGGGCGCCGCCGCGGTGCGGGCGGCCGCGAGCACCCCGAGCAGCTCGAGCGCCGCGTCCGCGTCGAAGTCGGGCGAGAGCCAGGCGGCCTCCGCCTCCGGAGACTCGAGCACGCAGGGCATGCGGTCATGGACCGGAGCGCAGACCTCGTTCGCGCGCGTCGTGAGGATCGTCACCGACGCGAGCCGCTCGCCGTCGACGCGGCGCTCGTCCCAGAGCCCGGCGAAGGCGAACGGCGCGCCGCCGTCGACCGTGTAGCGGAACGGCACGCGCGCGCCGCGCGGCCGCTCGGGCCGCAGCCACTCGTACCAGCCGTCGGCGATCACGAGGCAGCGGCGGTCGGCGCGCGCGAGCAGCGGCGCGAACAGGCGCTTGCCGAGCAGCGTCTCGGCGCGCGCGTTGATCGGCTCCGGCCCCGCGCGCAGCTTGCGCGCCCACGGCGGCACGAGCCCCCAGCGGAGGTCGCGCGCCTCGCGCGCCTCGCCGCAGACCGCGAGGACCTGCTCGGTCGGGCAGACGTTGAAGCGGCCCATGGTCGCGCCGGGGATCGCGGACTCGAGCGTGCCGAAGCGCTCGGCGATCCGCTGTGGCTCGACGAACGTGGCGGTGTAGCGGCCGCACATGCTCCGATCCTACGCGGAGCGCCAGACCGCGGCGGGGTGTGGCCAGCCGTACCCCGCCTACACGGGAAGACCGGCCCGGATGCGGCGTCGCGTTGCGCCAAGATCCGACGGCAGCCTCCTCCTCCCCCAAGGAGCTCCCCACATGCCTGATCCGATCGCCCGGACATACCTGTCCCTCGGCGCCTTCTACGCCTCCGACCCCGCCCGCCGCGGCTCGCGCGAGCGTGACGTCGGCCTCTTCTGGCGCTCGCTCACCGGCACCAGCTTCCGCGCCGCGTGGATCCGGGACACGGGCGAGCTGTACCTCTTCCAGCACGCCCTCGGCGGGCGCGGCGGCGGCAGCGTTCACCTCCTGACGCCGCGCATGGACGAGGCTGAGCTGGACCGCCGGCTGGCCGGCTGGTCGGACGTCTGCGGCCGCGAGGGCTCGTTCGAGTGGCTGCTGGAGCGCGTTCAGGACCGCCCTCCGGACGGTACGCCCGTCCCGCCCGGCCGGCGCTTCCGCCGCGGTCTCGGCACGCTGCGCCTGGGCCCGGCCGGCGCGGCCGCCTGAGCGCCTGAACGGTGCCAGCCCCTCTTTAGGTTGCCGCCGAACCTGAACGGTGCCAGCCCCGCTTTTGGTATGCCGGTCGCTACTGGACAGCGAATGCCGACGGCATGCGCTGGAAGTCGGGCGGGATCTCCTCGAGCGGGTCGAGCACGTCGCCGGTCCAGCGGAAGTGGACGCGCGTGTCGCCGCCCTTCGGGCAGCACTCGCGGTCGCCATCCTCGTAGAGCGTGTAGACGAGCGTGATCTCGCGCTTGAGCTGGCGACCGGGTCGCAGCTTGAGGCTCGGCGAGGCGGCGTCCTGGCCGATGTACTCGTCGCGCACGAAGAAGAACGCCTGCAGCCCGGGAGGGGTGGTCCCGACCGGCTCGCCGATCAGCACGCGCAGCACCTGACCGGGCCGGTAGTCGGCCAGCTTGACCGGCCTGTAGCCCTCCCGCCGGACCTGGTCGACGGCACGGCGGCGCTCGTTGCGCTGGCGCTTCGTCAGGCGCGGCTTGCTCCGCTCGGCCTTCTCCGCCTTCTGCTTCGCAGTCGCCGTGGCAGCCGGGGCGGGCGCGACCACCTCGTCGTCGTCGCCCGACAGCACCATCGTCGCGATCACGACGCCGACCGCCAGCACGGTCGCGGTGCCGACGATCCCCAGCACGCGCCGCGCCCAGCGCGCGGCCGGCGAACGCGGATGGCGCACGCGGTCGCGGCGGGGCATGCTCAGGCGGCTCCCGCGACGTACGCCTTGGCCTCTTCGGCCAGCGCGATCCACTCCCGGGTCGCGTCGTCGTCGAGCTCGGGCACCTTCACCCAGCCGCCCATCCTGCGGCCCATCGGCTCGAAGTCGCGGGCGCCTCGCGCGGTGAGCTCCGCGATGCGCTCGGGCGGCAGCTTGGTCAGCAGCTCGCCGTCGTGCTCGCAGGCGAAGACCTTGCCGCCGATCTTCAGGCAGGGATGGCCGAAGAACTTGCCTGCGGAGACTGCGGGATCGGCAAGCAGCTCGTACTCCACCTGCTCGTAGCTATCCGACTCCCCAGCCATGCCGCGCGGATCGTCCCGCAAGCACGGGAGACAAGTCAATGGGTCAAGCGGCCAGCCGGGACGAGGAGGGCGAGCAGCGCGAGTACCACCGCGCAGAGCGCGATCGAGGCGCCGGCGGCGACCTCGAGGTGGAACGAGAGCACGAGGCCGGCGGTGCCGGCCAGCGCGGCCAGGGCGACCGACAGCGCCAGCACGGCCGCGAGCCGCCGCGCCAGGCTCAGCGCTGCGGCCGCCGGGGCGAGCACGAGCGCGACGAGCAGGAGGTTCCCGAGCCCCTGCACGGCCGCGACCGTTGTCACCGCGAGAACCACGAGCAGCGTGAGCTCCCAGCGCAGCGGGGCCGCGCCGAGCGACGGCGCCGAGCCGCGGTCGAAGCCCACCAGCGCCAGCGACCTGTGGCCGGCGAGCAGCGCGATCAAGACGCCGCCCGCCAGCGCCGCGGCGACCGCGAGGTCGCCGCCGCTGATGCCGAGCGGGTCGCCGAAGAGCAGCTCGGCGAGCCGCGGCGGCGACTCCGGGGAGAGGGCCAGCATCCCGCCCAGCCCGAACAGGGTCGAGACGCAGACGGCGACGCCGATGTCCGCGCCGAGCCGCTGGTCGCGCGCCACCAGCGCGATCCCGGCCGCGGCGACGAGCACCCCCGCGACCGCCCCGAGCAGCAGTGGGGCGCCGACGAGGGCCGCGACGACGAGCCCCGGCAGCATTCCGTGGCTCATCGACTCGGCCGCGTACGCGTCGCGGTAGAGCAGCACCCAGACGCCGAGCGGGCCACAGGCGACCGACAGGATCAGCAGCTCGACGAGCGCCCGCTGGAGGATCGGCGAGGCGAAGGGGTCGGTCAGCCAGCCGAGCATCAGTGCGCGTGTCCGTGATGGCCGACGCCGATCGCGCGGCCGCCGCCTTCGAGCACGATCAGCTCGCCCCCGTAGGTCTCGCGCAGCGTCTCCGGGCTGAGCACGGCGGCGGGCTTGCCGTAGTCGACCTGGCGCCCGTTCAGGCACAGCACCCGGTCCCACTCACCGGCCTGGCGCACGTCATGGGTGGCGACGAGCAGGGTGCGTCCCTCCTCCCGCAGCTCGGCGAACAGCGCCTCGATCCGCGCAGCGCTCACGGAGTCCACGCCGGAGAGCGGCTCGTCGAGCAGCAGCACCGGCGCGTCCTGCAGCAGCGCGCGCGCGATCAGCACGCGCTGGCGCTGCCCGCCGGACAGGGCGCCGAAGCTCGCGTCCGCGGCGTCCGCGAGCCCCACGCGCTCCAGCGCCGCGCGCGCGGCGTCGCGGTCGCGCCCGGCGACGCGCCGGAACCAGGGCGTGCGCGCGTAGGCGCCCATCAGCGCGACGTCGAAGGCGCTGACCGGGAAGTCGAGCCGCGCGCGCTCGGTCTGGGGCACGTACGCCGGCCGGCCGGGCAGCTCGATCTCGCCGCGCCTGATCGGGAGCTCGCCCAGCAGGGCGCGGAAGAGGGTCGTCTTGCCGCCGCCGTTGGGGCCGAGCACGCCGACGATCTCGCCGCCGCCGGCGGCGAACGAGACGTCGCGGAGCGCCTCCTCGCCGGGCACGTAGCCACCGGAGAGGTCGCGGACGGCGACTCCCTGCGCGGTCACGCCGGCACCGCCCGCGCGCGCAGCGCCGTCGCGCCCGACACGACGGCGAAGATCCCGCCGCCGAGCACCGCCATCGCCGGCCCGGCGCCCACGTTGAGCGCGTCGGCGAGCCAGACCGCCGCGACCCCCTCGACCGCCGCGAGCAGGATCGCACCGAGCTGCAGCGGCGCCAGCCGGTCGGTCAGCAGCCGCACCGTGGCCGCGGGGACCACGAGCACGACCGTCACCAGCAGCGCGCCGACGGCGTCGAGCGCGACGACCGCCGTCGCCGCGATCCCGGCCAGCAGCAGCCGGTCGGCCAGCACCGGACGCAGCCCGAGCGCGCGGGCGCCGGCCGGCTCGAATCCGGTCCCGAGCCAGTGCCGCCGCAGCCCGGCGTCGAGCGCCACGACGGCGGCCGCGACCAGCGCCGTGAGCCACACGTCGCTCGCGCTCAGCCCGATCAGCGAGCCGAACAGCAGCGTGTCGACCTCCGCGCCCGACTCGAACACGTCCGAGGCGAGGACCACCCCCGCCGCCAGCGCGCCGACCAGCAGCAGGCCGGTCGCAGCGTCGGCCCCCAGCCGGCGGGTGCGCGCGAGCCGCTCCTGCGCGACGCCGAAGCCGAGCGCCGCGGCGAGCGCCGCCAGCTGCGGCGCGATCCCCCAGGCGCTCGCCAGCACCAGCCCGGGGAAGCTCGCCGTGCCGACAGCGTGGGCGAAGAAGGCGAGCCGGCGCAGCACGATCCAGCTCCCGAGCAGTCCGGCGGGCACCGCGAGCAGCAGCATCTCGAGCAGCGCGCGCTGGACGTAGGGGGCGGAGAGGTCGAGCATCAGGCCTTGGGCCGGCAGGCGATCGCGCCGCCGCTGAACCCCTCGACGAGCGCGGCGGTGTTCGAGGCGATCGAGTCGACGTAGGTGGCGCCGTCCGAGTCCGCCGGACCGAGCGAGTCGGCCCACAGCGCGCGCCCGATGCGCGCACCGGACTCGCGCGCGATCGCCTCCTCGACGTCGGGGTTGACCGAGCTCTCGGCGAAGATCGCCTTCACGCCCTCGCGCCGGATCGTCTCCACCAGCGCGGCGATCTCGCCCGCCGACGGCTGCGCGACCGTCGAGCGGGACGGGATCACCGCGCCCACGACGCGGATCCCGTAGCGGCGCGCGTAGTAGCCGAGCGAGTCATGCGTCGTCACGAGCGTGCGGTCGGCGCTCGGGACCTTGGCGATGCAGCGCTCGACCGCCCTGTCGAGCCGTTCGAGGCGCTCGGTGTAGGCCGCCGCGTCGCGCCGGTATGCGTCCGCGCCGGCGGGATCGGCCTCGATCAGCGCGTCGCGCAGCTCGGCCACGGCCGCGACCGCGTTGCGCGGGTCCTGCCACCAGTGCGGGTCGTCGCCGTCGAGCCGCAGGCCGTCCGCGAGCCCGACGACCTGTCCATCGGCGCCCGCGCTCTCGATCGCTCCGTCGAGCCACGCGTCGAGATCGCCGCCGGAGCGGACGACGAGGTCTGCCCCCGCAAGCTCCTTGACGTCGTCGGGGCGGATCTCGAACGCGTGTGGGTCGGCGTTCGGAGCGAGCAGCCCGGTGACGCGCACGCGCTTGCCTCCGACCTCGCGGGCGAAGTCCGCGACCTGTCCCGTGGTGGCCACGACGTCGAGCCGCCCGCTGCCGCCGGCCGCTTCCTCCCCGCACGCGGCCGGCAGGAGGCACAGGAGCGACGCGCAGAGGATGAGAGCGACGCGGGACATGGCGCGCAAAGGTTACTGCAAACCATTCTCGTTTGCAGCTATTCGCGCTACGATCCCAGGGTGGCGACGGACACGCACGAGCATTCCCCCGGCTGGGGCGCGCATGCGCGCAGCGAGCTCGCCCGCACCGGCCACCGTGCCGGCGGCGCGCGCGAGCAGGTGCTCGCCCTGCTCGAGCGCCAGCCCTGCTGCCTGAGCGCGCAGGAGATCCACGACCGCCTGCGCGCCGACTCCGGCCGCACCCCCGGCCTGGCGAGCGTCTACCGCGCGCTGGAGGTCCTCACCTCGCTGCGCCTCGTGCACCGGCTCGACGTCGACGGCACCGCCTGCTTCGAGCCTGCCGACCCGAGCGGCGAGCACCATCACCACGCGATCTGCGAGCGCTGCGGCAGGCGCGACGTCTTCGCCGACCCCGAGCTGGAGCGGCTGATCGACGGCGTCGCCGAGCGCCTCGGATACGCGATCGGCGGTCACGACGTGGTGCTGCGGGGCAACTGCCCCGACTGCTCGTAGCACGCCTGCAAGGAAGCTCCCGGCCGCAGGCGAAGCGGTCCTTTCGGCCGAACACCGTGTTCCGATCACCGTGCCACGTCTCACCCGCCGCCAAGCCCTCAAGCTGGGCGCCGCCACCGCGGCGCTCGGCGCCGTGCGTCCCGAGCGCGTAGTCGCCGCGCCGCGCGCGGCCGCCTTCTCGCTCGACCTCCCCTCCCCCGCCCGTGCCGCCACGGCGGCCGCGGGATGGCACACCACGGGCGTCCTGCGCGCGCCCGGGCGCTTCGACCTGATCGGCCTGGGCTGGGCGCGCGGCAGCAGCGTGCGGGCACAGGTGCGCGCGCGCAAGCGCGGCGGCGGCTGGACCCGTTGGACGCCGTTGCACGCTGCCGGCGACCACGGGCCCGACACCGGCAGCAGCGCCGCCGGCACCGAGCCGGCCTGGACCGGCGCGGCCGACGAGTTCCAGTTGCGCTTGGCGGGCCGCGCACGCGGCCTGCGCGCCCGCTTCGTGCGCTCGGCGCCCGCGGCCCGTGCCGCTCGCCGCCGCTCGCTGCTGGCGCGCTCGTCGCGGCGGCCGCGCCAGCTCGGCGGGCCGCCGATCATCACGCGGTCCGAGTGGGGCGGCGACGGCGTGACGCCGCGCACCGGCCCCGCCTACGGCCAGGTCGCGCTCGCGTTCGTGCACCACACGGTCAACGCCAACGAGTACGGCCCCGAGGACTCGGCCGCGATCGTGCTCGGCATCGCCCACTATCACCGCGACCACAACGGCTGGAACGACATCGGCTACAACTTCCTCGTCGACCAGTACGGCCAGATCTTCGAGGGCCGGGCGGGTGGCATCGACCTCGCCATCGTCGGCGCGCAGGCGCAGGGCTTCAACAGCGTCTCGACGGGCGCCGCCTGCATCGGCACGTTCACCGACGTCGCCGCGCCCCCGGCCGCGATCGACTCGATCGCGCGCCTGATCGGCTGGAAGCTCTCGCTGCACGGCGTGCCCTCGGAGGGCGAGGTCACCGTGACGTCGGCCGGAGGCGCGAGCAACCGCTACCCGTCGGGCACTCCGGTCACGTTCCAGCGCATCTCGGGCCACCGCGACGGCAACGCGACGTCCTGCCCGGGCGACGTGCTCTACGCCCAGCTGCCGGACCTGCGCACCCGCGCATCGCAGTACGCGGGTCCGCTGGCCGGCGTCACCGTCCGCGCGGCCTCGACGACGCTGCGCGGCGTCACGTCGGCGGCCCTGAGCGGCTCGCTGCGCTTCCCCGACGGAGGCTCGCCCGAGGGCGCCCCGGTCGACATCCTCTATGCGACGGGAGGCTCGGCCTTCTCCCCGGTCGCGACCGTCCGCTGTGCGGCCGACGGCCGGTGGAGCACCACGATCGACCTCCCGCACACCGGGACGATCCAGGCCCGCTTCCCCGGCGACGCCACGCGCGGGCCGCTCGCGTCGCGGACGCTGGCGATCACGGTCGTCCCGATGCTCGCGATGGCGCTCTCCTCGCGCCGGATCCGGCGCGGCCGGCGCGTCGCGGTCAGCGGCGTCGTGACGCCGGCCGCCGATGGTCAGGTCGTCGTCCTGCTCGAGCGCAAGGTCCGCGGCCGCTACCGCCGCGTGCGCACCCGCCGGGCGGCGCTGAACAACGGGCGCTACCTGCGGTTCTTCAAGCCGACGCGGCGCGGGCTCTACCGCGTGACGGTGCGGGTGGCGGGCGCGTCCGCGCGGCAGTACCTGCGGGTTCGGCGCTAGGCGCGCGCGTTTCCTGCGCGCTTCCGTGGCTGTACGGCGGCATTGAGGGTGGTGGGTCCGGGCCGCGGCGGGGCTCCGGCGGACCGAACGTCGTGGAGTACGCCCTATAGGGGGTGTTCAGCGACGTTCGGCGACGAATGAGGCCGTCAACGCGGCACGGCGGTCGAAATCCGGGTCGCTTCCGACGTTGACGTCCTATTGCACGCCCAACGTCGGACGCCCCGGCGCGCGAGCGAATTCTCCCGACGTTCACGACCCGCCCGAGCGCCGTCGGCTGAGAGGGGAGGGCCCGGAGGGCGCGGTCGCCCGGGAGCGCCGTACACGCCGCGATCCGTTGCCGCCGATGCGACGTTTCCGCCGCGAGCCAGGTCGAGTGGCGACGTACTCGTCCTGAGCCCGAGTAATTCGCCACTCGGCGGAGACCCGCCCGCGGTCGCGGCGCCCGCGATCCGCGCCCATCTTCCCTCGGTGCCCGCCGTTCGCCGGCGCCCGCCCCGGCGCGGCGTTCTGCGCAACCATTCCCACCGTGCCGGACACCACCCTCACCCTGCGCGCGCTCAACCGCGCGACGCTCGCCCGCCAGATGCTGCTCGAGCGCGCTGACACCGACCCCGTCGACGCCGTGGAGCGGCTCGGCGGCCTGCAGGCGCAGGAGGCCAAGCCGCCGTTCATCGGCCTCTGGACGCGCCTGCGCGAGTTCCGCCGCGAGCAGCTGCACGAGGCGCTCCAGGACCGGCGGCTGATCCGCGCGACGATGATGCGCGCGACCCTGCACCTCGTGAGCGCGGCCGACTACGCGGCGCAGCGCGGCGCGCTCCAGCCCGTGCTGTCGGCGGCGATGGCGGCGGCCCTGCGCGGCCGTGACGAGGGGCTGGACCTCGAGCGGCTCCTCCCGGTCGCCCGCAAGCTGCTCGACGAGCGCCCGCGCACGTTCGGCGAGCTGCGCCCGCTGCTGCTCGAAGCGTTCCCCGGGGTGAACGAGCGCGCGCTCGGATACGCGGTGCGGATGCAGATACCGCTCGCCATGGTCCCGAGCGACGACCGCTGGTCGTTCCCGGGCGACGCGCGGTTCGCGCCGGCCGAGTCGTGGCTCCGCGAGGCCCTCGAGGGCGAGGACCGCGAGGCGCTGGTGCGCCGCCACCTCGGCGCATTCGGTCCCGCGACGGCGACCGACATCCAGACTTGGTCGGGCCTATCCGGTATCGCGGCGGTGATCGAGGGCATGCGCGACGAGCTCGAGGAGTTCAAGCACGGGCGCCGCACGCTGTTCGACCTCCCCGGTGCGCCGCGGCCGGACGAGGACGTTCCCGCGCCGCCGCGGCTCCTGCCCGAGTTCGACAGCCTGATCCTGGCTTACCGAGACCGCACCCGCGTGATCACCGACGAGCAGCGCAGGTCGCTGGCGACGAAGAACCTGCGCGTGAAGGCGACGTTCCTCGTCGACGGCTTCGCCGCCGGCAGCTGGAGCATGGCGCGCAAGCGCGACACGGCGACGCTCACGATCGCCCCGTTCGAGAAGCTCCCGCGGGCGGTCGCCGGCGAGCTGGCCGCGGAGGGCGAGGCCCTGCTCCGCTTCGTCGAGGAGGACGCGGCGAAGCACCGCGTCGAGTTCAGCTCGTGATGTCGAGCAGGTCGTCGCCGGCCTCGTGCTCGACCTGCAGCGTGGAGTGCTCGAGCCCGAAGCGGGCGGCCAGCAGCAGCTCGAGCTCGCGGCGGCGGGCGTGGCAGTCCGTGTTCGCCGGCACGAGGATGTGCGCCGAGAGCGCCGTGAAGCCGGAGGTGACCTCCCAGACGTGCAGGTCGTGCACCTCGCTGACCCCGGGGTGCGCGGCCAGCGCGTGACCGACGGCGTCGGGATCGATCCCGCGCGGCGAGGCCTCGAGCAGCACGCGCGTCGACTGGCCCAGCAGGCTGAAGCCCGAGCGCACCATCAGCAGGGCGACGAGCAGCGCGACCAGCACGTCGGCCCGCTGGAAGCCCGCCGTCAGCACGAGCAGACCCGCGAGCGCGGCCCCGAGCGACGCATACAGGTCGGCGAGCACGTGCGCGCGTGCTCCCTCGACGTTGAGCGAGCGCCGCTCGGCACGCGAGAGCGCCCACGCGGCCGCGACGTTGACGACCGCGCCCCCGAGGCCGACGATCAGCACGACGAGCCCCTCGACCTCCGGTGGGTCGCCCAGCCGCCGGACCGCCTCCCAGGAGATCACGCCGGCCAGCACGAGCAGCGCGGCGCCGTTGACCTGCGCGGAGAGGATCTCCGCGCGCCCGAGCCCGAACGTGAAGCGGCCGCCCGGCGGCCGGGCCGCCAGCCGCGCCGCGACCAGCGCGAGCCCGATCGAGCCCGCGTCCGTGAGCATGTGCGCGGCGTCCGAGAGGAGCGCGAGCGAGTCGGCCAGCAGGCCCGCGACCACCTCGACCGCCATGAACGCGAGGATCAGCCCGAGGGCGATGCCGAGCCAGCGGCGATCCGCGTCGGGCGCCGGCGCGTGCGAGTGAGCGTGGCCGTGATGCTGCCCGTGAGCGTGGGCGGCCGCCACGGCGAGACCTACTTGGAGTCGTTCCGGGGACGGTTGCTCTTGAGCCAGTCGCCGACCTTCTCGGCCGCGTCCGCGACACGCTCGTTCGCCTTCTCGCCGCCGAACTCGTTGAAGATCTTGCGGAAGCGGTCCTTGTAGAACTCGAACGCCTCCCCGGCCTCCTTGCGCGCGTCGGCCTGCTGGTCGCGCGTCGGGTACTCGCCGCCGACGATCCGGTCGTAATCCCCCGAACGCACCCACGCGGTGACCTCCTTCACGCGCCGCACCGGGTGGCTGTGCGTGAGGAAGAGCTCGCTGCGCATGCGGTTGAGCTTGTCCCAGCCCGAGCTCCAGTCCTCGTACTCCCCGGCCTGGCGGATGAAGGCGTCGAGGTCGAGCTTGCGCGACGACGCGCCGCCGGCCATCACCATCAGCGTGCGGCAGGTGATCAGCGGGTCGCGGTTGACGAGCGTGGCGGCGCGGTCGGCCGAGAGCTCGGCGGCGCGGTACCACTCGAGCAGCGCGAGCTGCACGGCCATCAGCGGTAGCCCGGCGAGCAGCGGGAGCCGTGCCGCGCCCGTGAGCTGGATCAGGATCATCAGCGCCGTCCGGTAGAGCACGTGGTCGGACAGGATGTGCCCCGCCTCATGCCCGAGCACGGTGCGGATCTCGAGCTCGTCGAACAGGTCGATGCAGCGCGAGTTGATCACGACCATCGGCTTGCCGGAGCCGATCGCGGCGGCGTTCGTGACCGGGAACTGGGTCAGGTAGAGGTCGTAGCGCTCGGGCAGGTCGAGCCGGGAGCAGACCGCGTTCCAGTCGGCCCAGACAGGCGGCAGCTGGTCCT
This sequence comes from uncultured Solirubrobacteraceae bacterium, assembly GCA_963839615.1. Lineage (GTDB taxonomy): Bacteria > Actinomycetota > Thermoleophilia > Solirubrobacterales > Solirubrobacteraceae > DASQMT01. The sequence continues at coordinate 544,156 of CAWIVY010000007.1, read as the reverse complement.
CCCCCAGCCGCACCGAGGCGGCGAGGAACTGCTGGCGCAGCGCGCGCTCGTAGCCGAACTCGATCAGTTTGCGCACGACCACGTCGAGCATCGGGACCGACTGCAGCGCCGCCGTGGCCGCGCGGTCGGCCGGATGCTCGTAGGCCTTGGAGGAGAGGTTCGCGAGGCGCTGGTCCTCTGGCAGGGTCGTCATCGTGTCCGGCACGCTAGCGGTGTTCCAGCCGGATGACGAGCCGCAGCCCGCTCCACGTCTCGTCGACCGCGCAGACCTTGTTGTCCACGAGCCCCGTCGGCAGCGCGATCTCGCGCAGCACGTCCTCCGTGATGTCGGTCTCCACCTTCGAGGCGCGCTTGGGCCATGCGATCCAGAGGCCCGCCGCGGGATCCATCATCGCCCGCAGCGCGGGCAGCCGCCGCTCGAGCTCGGCCCGGACGGTGTGGAAGCTCACGATCAAGTCGGCCGTACCGCCCGCGCGCCGCCTGATGCCCACGCCCTCCGGCAGCTCGCCCAGCGTGTCGTGCTCGAACCCGTCCGGAGCGCCGAGCAACGCCACGCGGTGACCCGGCTTGATGCCGAGCTTGCGCGGCAGCGGGGTGCCGCTGTATCCGGCGGGGCTGGTCGCTGGCACGGTCATAAGGCTACGCGCGGCGCTGGTGTCCAGCCGGGTGCTCCGGTTGAATGCCGTGCATGGGCCAGCCCGGCGCGGAGGTGCGACTCGGACCCGTCGACGAGCTGGACCTGCGCCCGGTCTTCCAGCCGATCGTCGAGCTGCGCGACGGTGCCGTCATCGGCTACGAGGCGCTGATGCGCAGCGGCCCGTCCGACGGCGCGCTGCACTCCGCCCAGGCACTGCTCGCGGCGGCGCGGCGCGAGGACAGCATGCTGGCGCTCGACCTCGCCGCGCGCGACGCCGCGCTGCTGGCCGCCGACCGGGCCGGGCTCGGCGCGCCGTTCTCGCTCTTCCTCAACGCCGATCCCGCGACGCTGGACGGCAGCTCTCCCGAGCGCCCGACGACGCGCTTCACGCTGCTCGTCGAGGTCACCGAGCAGGCGCTGATCGCGCGCCCCGAGGCGATGCTGCGCGCGCTCACCCGGCTGCGCTCGGCCGGCTGGGGCATCGCGCTCGACGACGTCGGCGCCGACCTGCGGTCGCTCGCGCTGATGTCGGTCCTCTATCCCGACGTGATCAAGCTCGACCTGCGGCTGCTCGGAGAGCGCTCGCCCGAGCACCGCGCGCGGATCGTCACCGCGGTCGGGGCCGAGGCGGAGCGGCGGCGTGCCGTCGTGCTGGCGGAGGGGATCGACTCCGAGGAGCAGCTCGCCGGCGCGCGCGCCTACGGGGCGACGCTCGGGCAGGGCTACCTGCTCGGCGCACCGGCCCCGCTTCCCGAGCCCCTGCCCGAGCCCGGCCGCGGGCTCAAGCTGCCCGGCGGCGGCGGCGACCCGTTCGGCGCCGCGCCGTGGGAGCGCGTGACGAACTGGCGCCGTCCCGGCAAGGGCTCGCGCCGGCTGGCCGCTGAGGCCGCGCGCGTGATCATCGACCACGCGGCCGAGCTCGGGCCGACCGCGATGGTGCTCGCGTCGCTCGCCGACGAGTCGCACGGGCCCGACTCCGTCGCGCGCTACGGCTGGCTGCCAAAGCGGGTCGCGTTCGTCGGCGTGCTCAACGCCGGCGACGCGTTCGACGGCACCGGCGTGCGCGGCGGCGCGCTCGCCCCGGACGACGCGCTGCGCGGGAGCGGAACGCTCGTCGCGCTCGCGCCCGACTTCGCCGCCTGCTTCGTCGTCCGCGAGACCGGCCCGGACGAGTGGTCGTTCGCGATCACCTACGACCGCGACACGGTGATCGAGAGCGCGCTGCCGCTGATCGCGCGGATGGAGCCGCTCGAGCAGTGAGTCAGCCCGCGCGCTCGGCCAGCGCGGCGATCGCCTTCGAGAGCTGCCCGCCCTGCCATGCCAGCGGCGACGAGCCCGGCTCCTCCGACAGCAGCTCGGCGTCCGGGATCTCGCGCGCGTAGCGCTCGCCGACCGCGTAGGGATGGCCTGGGTCGGCCTCGTCGCGGCTCGCGACGACCAGCGTCGGGAGCGCCAGCTCGGCGAGCTCGCTCCAGTCCTCGAAGGCCCGCGAGCGCGGCACGGCGTTCAGCGCGTCGGCCACGGCGTCGGGATGCTCGTGGGAGGAGAGGCGCTGGCGCAGCACCTTCGTGATCGTCTCGCGCCATGCGTCGGGCACCTGGGGATCCCCATAGGCAGCGACGAAGCCGTCCACGCCGCCGTTCCGGAGCCCGTCGGCCAGCGCGTCCCAGCGCTCCAGGTCGGAGTCCCCGCCCTCGGGCGTGTAAGCCGGCGTGACCAGCACGAGCCCGGCCACGCGGTCGCCGTGGTCGAGCGCGAGCCGGACGATCGTGTGCGCGCCCATCGACGCGCCCACCAGCACCGCGGTCTCGATCCCGCGGTCGTCGAGCACCGCCAGCAGGTCGGCGGCGAGCGCCTCGTAGCCGTACTCGCCGGCGGGGGACGTGCGGCCGTGGCCGCGCGCGTCGTAGCTCACCACCCGGTGGCCGCTGCGCTCGAGCGCGCGCGAGCCCATCACGACGTAGCGGCGCGTCGCGGTCAGCCCGTGCAGCAGCACCACCGGGACGCCCTCGCCGGCCTCCTCGCCGGACAGCTCGACGTCTGGGCGCGACACGGTGAACTCGGACACGCCCGGTAGCCTAGAACGGGTGATCTTCGACGCCACCGAGGCCACTTTCGAGCAGGACGTCCTCGAGCGTTCCAAGCAGCTGCCGGTGGTCGTGGACTTCTGGGCCGCGTGGTGCGGCCCGTGCCGCCAGCTCACACCCGTGCTCGAGCAGGCCGTCAACGAGCGCGGCGGCACGATCGCGCTGGCCAAGGTCGACACCGAGGCCAACCAGCGCCTCGCCGCGGCGTTCCGGATCCAGGGCATCCCCGCCGTGAAGGCGTTCAAGGACGGCGTCATCCATTCCGAGTTCAGCGGCGCCCAGCCGCCTGCCGCCGTGGCCCGCTTCCTCGACGAGCTGGTGCCCTCCGAGGCCGACGCGCTGGTCGAGTCGGGTTCCGAGGCCGACCTGCGCCGCGCGCTGGAGCTCGAGCCGCGTCGCGCGGACGCCGGCGTGGCGCTCGCGCGGATCCTGGCCGACCGCGGCGAGCGCGACGAGGCCCTGTCGCTGCTGGCCGGGTTCCCGGGCTCGTTCGCCGCCGAGGGGCTGGCCGCGCGGCTGCGGCTCGAGGACGACGAAGAGCTGCGGGACGCGTTCGCCGCGATGGACGACGGCGAGCAGCAGCGCGGCCTCGACGTCCTGATCGGCGGGATCCGGGGCGCGGAGGGCGAGCGGCGCGAGGACCTGCGCCGCGCCGTCGTCGGCGTGCTGGACGGGCTCGGCGTCGAGCATCCTGTCTCGCGCGAATCGCGCCGCAAGCTCGCCTCCGCGCTTTATTAGCTCCGCCGGTCGTCCCGACGGCGTTCTGATTGGCATGCCGGACATCCATGTCCGGGCTTGACCGGGCTTCGCCCTTCACTTCGCCCTTCACTTCGGTCGAAGCTATCCTGCTCGCGCGTGAGTGCGTCTGATCATCTGAACGCGCTCGAGTCCGAGGCCGTGCACGTCTTCCGGGAGGTCGCGGCCGAGCTCGAGCGTCCCGTACTGCTGTTCTCCGGCGGCAAGGACTCGATCGTCCTGCTGCGGCTTGCCGAGAAGGCCTTCCGGCCCGGCCGCTTCCCCTTCCCCGTGCTGCACGTCGACACGGGTCACAACTTCCCCGAGGTGCTCGAGTTCCGCGACCGCCGCGTCGAGGAGATCGGCGAGCGGCTGATCGTCGCCAAGGTCGAGGACTCGATCGCGGCCGGAAGGGCACGCGAGGAGTGGATCCCGTCCAAGCCCGGCACGTCGCGCAACCGGCTCCAGACCGTGACGCTGCTCGACGCGATCGAGCAGGGCGGCTTCGACGCCGCCTTCGGCGGCGCCCGGCGCGACGAGGAGCGCGCGCGGGCGAAGGAGCGGATCTTCTCGTTCCGCGACGACTTCGGCCAGTGGGACCCGCGCGCCCAGCGCCCGGAGCTCTGGAACCTCTACAACGGCCGCATCCGGCGCGGCGAGCACGTGCGCGTCTTCCCGCTCTCGAACTGGACCGAGCTCGACGTCTGGCACTACATCGAGCAGGAGGGGCTGGAGCTGCCGTCGATCTACTTCGCGCACGACCGCGAGGTGTTCACGCACGACGGGATGCTCTACGCCGTCTCGGAGTACGTGGAGCCCTCCTCGGCGATCTTCACCGAGTCCGTGCGCTACCGCACCGTCGGCGACATGACGATCACCGGGGCGGTGCGCTCGAGCGCGACGCTGGTCGCGGACGTGATCACCGAGATCGCCGCCACGCGCGTGACCGAGCGCGGCGAGACGCGCGCCGACGACCGCACCTCGGAGGCGGCGATGGAAGACCGCAAGCGCCAGGGCTACTTCTAGATGCAGGTCGCCGACGGGAAGCAGCTGCTGCGCCTCGCGACCGCCGGGTCGGTCGACGACGGCAAGTCGACGCTGATCGGCCGGCTGCTGCTCGACGCCAAGCTGATCCTGCAGGACACGCTGGATGCGCTGCACCGCAACGGCACGGGCGGCGCGCCGGACCTCGCCTCGATCACCGACGGACTGCGCGCCGAGCGCGAGCAGGGCATCACGATCGACGTCGCCTACCGCTACTTCACCACCCCGCGACGGTCGTTCATCATCGCCGACACCCCGGGCCACGAGCGCTACACGCGCAACATGGTCACCGGCGCCTCGACCGCGCACCTCGCGGTGATCCTGATCGACGCGCGCCACGGGATCATCGAGCAGTCGCGCCGCCACGCGTGCCTCTCCTCGCTGCTCGGGATCCGCCACATGGTCGCGGCCGTCAACAAGATGGACCTCGTCGACTGGGACGAGAGCTGCTTCCGCGAGATCGAGGGCGAGTTCACCGCCCTGGCCGCGCAGCTCGGCGTGGACGACGCCCGCGCGTTCCCGATCTCGGCGCTCAACGGCGACAACGTCGTCGAGCGCGGCTCGGCGGACTGGTACGAAGGGCCGCCGCTGCTCGAGCACCTCGAGGGCGTCGACGTCGCGGGCGAGCGCGGCGCCGGGCCGCTGCGGCTGCCCGTGCAATGGGTGATCCGGCCCGTCGACGGCGCGCGCGGGGAGCGCCGCTACGCCGGCCAGGTCGCCGGCGGCACGCTGCGCGCGGGCGACGAGGTGGTCGTCCTGCCGGCCGGCTCGCGCACGACCGTCACCTCCGTGGAGACGCACGACGGGCCGCTGGAGTCGGCCGCGGCGATGGACTCGGTGAGCGTGCAGCTCGCCCATGACCTCGACGTCGGCCGCGGCGAGCTGCTCTGCGCCCCGGACGAGCTGCCCACGATGGGCCGCCGGATCGAGGCGACCGTCTGCTGGATGGCCGAGCAGCCGCTGCGCGCAGGCCAGCACGTCGCGCTCAAGCACACGACGCGCACGGTCCGCGCGTCCGTCGAGTCGATCGACGCGCTGCTCGACGTGACGACGCTCACCGACGGCGCACCGCCGGATGAGCTCGGCCTCAACGACATCGCGCGGATCACGCTGCGCACGGCCTCGCCGGTCGTCGCGGATCCGTACGAGGACAACCGCATCACGGGCGCCTTCATCCTGATCGACGAGGACTCCAACGACACCGTCGCTGCGGGCATGGTGCGGCGGGTCCGCGCGGGCGGCCGCGAGCCGGAGCACTCCCCCGGCGTGACCTGGCACGAGAGCGGGCTCGAGCGCGACCACCGCTGGAACTCGCTCGGAACGCGCGGCGCTACCGTCTGGCTGACCGGCCTGCCCTCCTCGGGCAAGTCGACCATCGCCGCCCAGCTCGAGCGCATCCTCGTCGAGGACGGACACCCGGCGTACTTCCTCGACGGGGACAACCTGCGCCACGGGCTCTCGGGCGACCTGGAGTTCTCGCCCGCCGACCGCACGGAGAACATCCGCCGCGCCGCGCACGTCGCGCGGCTGATGGCCGATGCGGGCATGGTCGCGATCGCGTCGCTCGTCTCCCCCGCGCACCACGACCGGGCGCTCGCGCGCGAGCTGCACGAGGCCGCGGGGCTCCCGTTCCTGGAGGTCTTCGTCGACACGCCGGTCGAGGTGGCCGAGAAGCGCGATCCCAAGGGCCTCTACGCGCGTGCCCGCGCGGGCAAGCTGGACGACTTCACCGGCGTCAACGCGCCTTACGAGGTCCCGGAGGCGCCCGACGTGACGGTCTACACCACCGACGAGGACGTGCGCGCGAGCGCCGAGCGCCTGAAGACCGCGCTCGAGCAGCTGTGGTGGCGCTTCGGGGCTGAATAGCTCCGCCGGTCCTCCGGACGGCGTTCTGATTGGCATGCCGGACAATCTGCCTCGGCCGGAGGCCTCGTCACCGGCTTCGCCTCGGCCCGGTCTTGACCGGGCTTCGCCCTCTTGTCCGGTCGGGCCGGTATCCATCGTGGGTCGTGCCCGCCCGCCGTGTGATCGCCCATCTCGACTGTGACGCCTTCTACGTCTCGGTCGAGCTGCTGCGCCGGCCGGAGCTGATCGGCAAGCCGGTCGTCGTCGCCGGCTCGGGACCGCGCGCGGTCGTCACGACCGCCTCGTACGAGGCACGCAAGTTCGGCGTCGGCTCGGCATCGCCGGCCTCGCAGGCGCGGCGCCTGTGCCCGCAGGCGATCTTCATCCCGCCCGACTTCCCGGCCTACCGGGCGAAGTCGCACGAAGTGTGGGACCTGGTGCGCGAGCGGCTCCCGGTCGTCTCGCAGGTCGGCCTGGACGAGGGCTACGCCGACGTGACGGACGCCGAGAAGCCGCTGCGCGTGCTGCGCGAGCTCGTCGCCGAGGTGCGCGACCGCACCGGCATCACGATCTCGGTCGGGATCGGGCCGAACCGGCTGATCGCGAAGGTCTCCTCGGACCTCGAGAAGCCGCAGGGGTTCGTGGTGATGGGCCGTGAGGAGGCCTGCCGGAGGCTGGCGAGCAGCTCGCTGCGGATCATCCCGGGCATCGGGCCGAAGACCTTCGAGCGGCTCGCGGCGATGGGCCTGACCACGATCGGCGCGCTCCAGCGGGCCGACGAGGATGCGCTCGCCGCCCGGTTCGGGGCACGGCACGGCCGCGAACTGCTGGCGCGCGCGCACTTCCATGCCTCGGACGTGGTCGAGGCGGAGCCGGGACCGGCCAAGTCGCGCTCGAGCGAGACGACGTTCGACACCGACATCTCCGACCTCGCCGAGCTCGAGGCGGTCCTGAGCCGGCTGGCGAACGAGCTCTGCGAGGGCCTGCGGCGCAAGCAGGCGCGCGGGCGCACGATCGCGATCAAGGTGCGGCTCGACGACTGGACAACCGTGACGCGCGCACGCACCCTCCCCGCCGCCGTCAGCGACACGGAGACGGTCACGGGCGTGGCTCTCGACCTGCTGCGCACATACGCGCCGCCGCGGCCGGTACGCCTGCTCGGCGTGCGCGTGGCGGCGTTCGACGAGGCGGGCGGCGAGCCGGCCGCGGCGCAGGTCGCGCCGGGCCGGTCGCCGCAGCTGATGCTCCCGCTCGAGCCCTAGCGGGTCGAGAGGATGGCGCCGTGGCCGTGGAAGCCGAGCCGCTGGGCGGTCGCCTCGGTGAGGTCGTACTCGCGCCCGCCGACGTAGGGGCCGCGGTCGATCACCGGCACGCGCACCTCGCGACGGCCGCGCTTGAACGTGACCATCGTGCCGCAGGGCAGCGACTTGTGGGCGACGCCGAGCCGGCCCGCGTAGAGCGTGCCGCCGCAGCCGGTGCGGTTGCCGTACAGGCCCGGCCCGTACCACGAGGCATGGGCGGTCCTGTAGACGTTCAGGCGGCCGACGCGGCGCTTGGCGGGCAACACGCCCGGCGCGCTCGCGACGCGGACTCGGGCGCGGCGGCTGACCGGGTATCGGAAGCGCTCGCGCAGCTTGTAGTCCCCGGTTGCACCGGTGCGGTCACGATCGATCGTGCGCCAGCGATGCTCGCGCTTGACCTGCAGCGAGACCTGCAGGCCGGCGACGGCCGGCGAGACCTTGCCCGCGACCACCGTGCGCTTGCCCGCGCGCAGGTTGAGCTTGCGGTGGCGCACGCCGATCTGCGGTTCGTATGCGGCCTGCGCGGTCGGGTCCGGGCTGGGCGTTGTCGTTTCGGTCTGGGCGAACGCAGCCTGCGCGGCGCCACAGGTGAATGCGAAGCAGAGCGCCCCGGCGGCAGCCGGGCGCGCGAGATTCCGCGGCCTCATGGAGACCTCCTTGGGCGTTCGACCCGGATGCCTACGAGGTGAGCTGACGGGCTCGCGGCCTCACCGCCGACACGGCGCCGGAAGGACCGGTGCCGTACGCGACGAGCGTCGCTACCGCGGCTTGCACCGCGGATTCGCCCCAACCAAGGCCTCCCCCGGCCCCGGCAAAACTGGTTCCCCCGCCCGGCAGCACATCGTGTGCCGCGGTTCGGCGGTCGAACGAGCGCTCGAGGATAGCGGCCATGCGGAGGTATTCCGTGACACTCGTCACAATCGGCCCGCGGCCCTCCGGCGACGCGCCGGGCCCTGCGGATGCGCGACAATCCGCACGTGACCAACCCCGACCGCCTCACCGGGCTCGACGCCTCGTTCCTCGCGCTCGAGGAGGGCGGCGCGTACATGCACGTCGGCTCGGTGCTCCTGTTCGAGGGCGAGGCGCCCCCCTACGAGGATTTCATCGCGCAGCTGGAGCGGCGGCTCGCCCTGGTGCCGCGCTATCGCCAGAAGCTCGCGTTCCCGCCGCTCGTGCAGAGCCGTCCGGTCTGGGTCGACGATCCGCACTTCAACCCCAGCTACCACGTCCGCCACACGGCGCTGCCCGAGCCGGCCGGGGAGCAGGAGCTGCGCCGCCTCGCCGGGCGCGTCTTCGCCCAGCGGCTCGACCGCTCCAAGCCGCTGTGGGAGATCTGGATGGTCGACCGGGTCGGAGATGACCGCTTCGCGTTGATCTGCAAGACCCATCACTGCCTCGTCGACGGCATCTCGGGCGTCGACATCTCGACGGTGCTCTTCGACCTCGATGCGGACCCACCCGAGCAGGAGCCGCCGGAGCCGTGGGTCCCGCGGCCCGAGCCGTCGTCGACCGCGCTGCTGGCGGACGCCCTGGTCGGGTGGACGGCGGGCCCGCTGGGAATCGCCCGCGCGGCGGCGGGCGCCGTGAGCCATCCGCAGGACGCGCTCGCCGCGGGCGCTACGGCGCTCGGCGGCCTCGCCGCGATGACGCAGGCCGGGCTGGGCGGCGCGCCGCGCTCACCGTTGAACGTCAAGATCGGCCCCCATCGCCGCTTCGCGTGGGTCGACGGCGAGCTCGCGATGTTCAAGGCGATCAAGAACGCGCTCGGCGGGACGGTCAACGATGTCGTGCTCACCGTGGTGGCGGGCGCCCTGCGCAGCCACTTCCTCGCGCACGGTTACGACACGGGCATCGAGCTCAAGGCGATGGTGCCGGTCTCCGTGCGCGCGGAGTCCGAGCGCGGCGCGCTCGGCAACAAGGTCGCGGCGATGTACGCGCCGCTGCCGATCGGCCTCGAGGACCCGGTCGCGCGCTTCGGCGCGGTGCACGAGGCGATGCGCGGCCTGAAGGAGTCGGGCCAGGCCGTCGGCGCCGAGACGCTGACGGCGCTGGCGGACTTCGCGCCGCCGACGATCCTCTCCCAGGCCGCGCGGATCCAGGGGGTGCAGCGCTTCTTCAACCTGACGGTCACGAACGTGCCGGGCCCGCAGTTCCCGCTCTACCTGCTCGGGCGGCCGCTGTCGCGCCTGTACCCGCTCGTCCCGATCGTCGAGAACGCCGCACTCGGCATCGCGATCATGTCCTACAACGGCCGCATCGACTTCGGCCTGGTGGCCGATTACGACGCGTTGCCCGACCTCGACGACCTCGCCGCGGCACTGGTGGGTGCGATCGCCGAGCTCGCGGCGGTGGCCTGCGTCTCGGGCAAGCCTCGCAGCCGGCGGCCACGCGCCGAGCAGCCCGCCTGACGCGCCACATGGCCGGCCCGCTCGCACCGCTCACCCTCGCGCTCGCGCAGGTCGACCCGCGCGTCGGCGACATCGAGGGGAACGCCCGGCTGGTGCGCGAGAACATCGCGGCGGCGCGCGACGCCGGCGCCGAGCTGGTGCTGTTCGGAGAGCTGGTGCTGACCGGCTATCCGCCCGAGGACCTCCTGCTCAAGGAGCATTTCCTGCAGGCGGCCCAGGAGGCGCTCGACGCGATCGCGCGCGACGTCCATGGCATCGTCGCGGTCGTCGGCTATCCGCAGCGCACTGAGGACGTCCACAACGCGTTCGCCGTCATCGCCGACCGCGGCATCGCGGCCACCTACCGCAAGACGCGCCTGTGGAACTACGGCGTCGCCGACGAGCCGCGCTACTTCCAGGCCGGCGAGGGCCCCGCCGTGCTCGACCTCGGCGCCGCGCGGCTCGGGCTGACGATCTGCGAGGACCTGTGGGTGCCGGGCTCGCCGGGAGCCGACGAGGCGCTGGCCGGCGCGCTGCTTCTGGTCAACCCTTCCGCGTCGCCGTATGAGGCCGGCAAGGGCCTCGCGCGCGAGCGGATGCTGATCCAGCGCGCGCGCGACAACCTCTGCGCGGTCGCGTTCTGCAACCTCGTCGGCGGCCAGGACGAGCTCGTCTTCGACGGCCACTCGCTCGTGGTCGACCACGCCGGGACGGTGATCGCCCGCGCGCCGCAGTTCCAGGAGGCGCTGACGCTCTGCACCGTCGACCTCCAGGGCGCGGCCACCGCGCGGCTGCGCGACACGCGCCTGCGGCCGCCGGCCCGCAGCGCGCTGCCCGCGGTCCGCCACGCCGGCGTCCTGCAGCGCAGCCCGGGCGCGGCGCGGGCGCTGGGCGGCCCGATCGCGCCGCTGCTGGAGCCCGAGGCCGAGGTCTACTCCGCGCTCTGCCTCGGCGTGCGCGACTACGTGGCGAAGAACGGCTTCGAGCACGTCGTGCTCGGCCTCTCGGGCGGGATCGACTCGACGCTGGTGGCGTTGATCGCGGCCGACGCGCTCGGCCCCGAGCACGTGACCGCGGTCGTGATGCCCTCGCGGTACTCCTCCGAGGGCACGCAGAGCGATGCCCGCAAGCTCGCGAAGAGCCTCGGCATCCAGTGCATCGACCTGCCGATCGCGCCGGCGATGGACGCCTACGAGCAGATGCTCGCCCCCGTCTTCGAGGAGCACGAGCCCGACATCACCGAGGAGAACCTCCAGGCGCGGATCCGCGGCAACCTGCTGATGGCGCTCTCGAACAAGTTCGGCTGGCTCGTGCTCACGACCGGCAACAAGTCGGAGAACTCCGTCGGCTACTCGACGCTCTACGGCGACTCCGCCGGCGGCTTCGCGGTCATCAAGGACGTGCCCAAGACGCTGGTCTACCGGCTCGTCGACTTCCGCAACGGGCGCGACCAGGACCATCCCGTGCCGCGCTCGATCGTCGAGCGCCCGCCCAGCGCCGAGCTGCGACCCGACCAGAAGGACGCGGACTCGCTGCCCGACTACGACACGCTCGACGCGATCCTCGCGGCCTACGTCGAGGAGGACGCGGGCCGCGATCAGCTGGCGCTGGCCGGCCTGCCCGCCGAAGCCGTCGAGCGCGTCGTCGCACTCGTCGACCGGGCCGAGTACAAGCGCCGCCAGGCGCCGCCCGGGATCAAGATCACGCCGCGGGCGTTCGGCCGCGACCGGCGCATGCCGATCACGAACGCCTATCGGGGATAGGTGGACCGCAACCCTTCGAGACGTTCGGTGAGCGCCGCCTCCATCTCGGCGTGGAGGAAGTGGCCGAGGCTGATGCGGGCGACGCCGAGCTCCGCCAGGCGCTCGATCGGGGGCGCTCCGGGCCGCAGCAGCACGTTCACCGGCAGGCCGAGCGCGACGAACGCCTCGATCGTCGCCTCGTCGGCGATGCCGATCGGATAGACGCAGTCCGCGCCGGCGTCGCCGTAGGCGCGCGCACGCTCGAGCGCCTCCTTCGTCGTGCCGCCGCGCAGGTGGACGTCGATGCGGGCGTTGAGCACGAGATCGGCCGCGGCCTTGATGCGCGCGATCCGCGCCGCGTGCCGCTCCGCCGGCACGAGCGCCGGGTGGTGGGCGTGGTCGCTGTCCTCGAGGTTCAGCCCGACGGCGCCCGCGTCCGCCAAGCGGCGTCCCAGCTCGGCGTCGTCGAGCCCGTAGCCGGCCTCCATGTCGGCCGTCACGGGCACCGAGACCGCCCGTGCGACCCGCGCCACGGCGGCGAGCATCTCCTCCGCGGGCGTCTGCTCGCCGTCCTCGTACCCGAGCGCGATCGCGACCCCCGCGCTCGTCGTCGCGACAGCCGGGAAGCCGGCACGCTCGACGAGGCGAGCGGTGCCGGCATCCCACGCGTTGGGGAGGATCAAGGGGTCGCCCGGAACGTGCAGCGCGCGCAGGGCCGCCGCGCTCATTCGCCGGGCTCGTACTCGCCCGCCTGCGAGTGCGACGCGATCGCGACGCGGTTCCAGGCGTTGATCGTGACGATCACCCAGGTCGCCGCGGCAAGGCCCTCGACGCCGAGCTGCTCCTCGGCCTCGGCGACCACGGCGTCCGGGAGCGGGTTGCCGGCGAGCAGCGTGAGCGCGTCGGTGAGCGCGAACGCCGCACGTTCGGCCGGCGAGAAGAACGGCGCCTCGTGCCAGGTGGCGACGGCGTAGAGCCGCTGCTCGCTCTCGCCCTTGGCGCGCGCGTCCTTGCTGTGCATGTCGACGCAGTAGGCGCAGCCGTTCAGCATCGACGCGCGCAGCCGGATCAGGTCGCCGAGGATCGGATCGAGCGCGAGGCTCCCCGTCGCGTTGTCGAGGTGGCACATCGCGTTGTACGCCTTGCGACCCGCCTCCTCCATCTCGACGCGGGGCTGAGTGGAGTCCGGTGAAGTCATGCCACGCAAGCTACGGATCGATTGGCCCTCGCGGGAGGGCCAATCGCGGGCGAGGCGGCAGGACCAATCAGGCTTCGCGCACTGCGATGGTCATGCGGACCAGGGCGCAGAGGCGACCCTCGTCGTCGGTGATGTCGACCTCCCACACCCAGGTCGTCCGGCCGCGGTGGCGCCGGCGGGCGACCGCGTGGATCGTCCCGGCGAGGATCGGACGCAGGAACGAGGTCTGGTTCGAAAGCCCCTGCGCGCTCTTTCCCTCGCCCTGGACGGCGAACCAGGTCGCCATCGAGGTGATCGATTCGGCGATCGAGGCGAAGACGCCTCCGTGCACGAGCCCGGCGGGTTGCTTGAGCTCGTCGCGCACCGTCACCTGGGCGCTGACCTCCTCGCCGGACATAGTCAGGACCTCCAGCCCGTAGAGCCCGTCGAAGCCCGGCATCCCGCGCCAGGGCAGCATCGGCGTGTCATTCACACGCGGGCACTTTAATGGGTGGCCGATGAGCCCATTAGAGCCGCTCGCCCCCGACCAGCGCGCCGTCGTCGCGCTGGTGCTCCAGCAGGGGCGCTCCTACGACGAGATCGCGGCCCTGCTGGGGATGCCGGTCGACGGCGTCCGCGCCCGCGCACACGCCGGCCTCGCCTCGCTCGCGCGCGACAACGGGCTGCCGGGCGAGGTCACCGGCCCGCTCGCCGACTACCTGCTCGGCCAGCTCGCGCCCGCCGACGCGGAGGCCACGCGCGGGCTGCTGGCCGAATCGCCGCCCGCCCGCGCCTGGGCGACCGACGTGTCGGCGCACCTGCAGGACGTCGCGCCGCAGGGGCTGCCCGACATCCCGGCGCCGGCCGAGCCCGCCGCGACCGCGCCCGCCGTGCCCGCTGCGACCGCGCCCGCTGTGCCCGGACCGCGCCCGCGCCCGGTCCGCGAGGCCGCTCCGGCGCCCGCGCGCGACGACTCCACTCCCGCCGCGTCGCGGATCGGCGGGGCGCTGCTGATCGCGGGCGTTCTCGCCGTCGTCGCCGTGGTGCTGTTCCTCGTGCTCAGCGGCGGCGACGACCCCGCCGGCGAGCAGGCCGCCGCGCCGCCCACCGCTACGCCGGCGGCCTCGGCGACGCCGGCGGCGACCGCCACCCCGCAGGCGGCGGACACGATCGCGCTGCGCTCGCCCAGCGGCGGCAAGGCAAAGGGCACGATGGCCCTCTTCATCCAGGACAAGCAGCTGCTGTTCGCGCTCGAGGCCGAGGACGTCCCGCCGAGCAGCGCGGGATCGGCCTACGCGGTCTGGGTCACCGCCCCGGGCAAGAAGGCCCGCCGGCTCGGCTTCACCGACCCGGTCGGGACGGACGGCCGGCTCGGCATCCAGGGCCCGAGCGACAAGGATCTCGCTCGCTTCCCGAAGCTCTACGCCACCTACGAGCGGGTCGTCGTGTCGAAGGAGACGACCGAGGACGCGAAGCGGCCGGGCACCATCGTCCTCACGGGGAAGCTGCCCCAGGGCCGTTAGCGTCGTGAGCCGGGCGAGGCGCAACGCAAGCGGTGCTCGGTCGGCGGGCTTGCGCGTCGCGTGCCTGGCGCTCGCGTCCGGCGCGCTCCTGCTGGTCATGCCCGCCATCTCGGCTGCGTCGACGGTGACGCTGCGCGCCGACCCTGACCCGGCTCGCGTGGGCGACGTGATCGTCTACCTCGGAGCGCCGGATGAGCTGAACGCGGTGTCGGCGCAGTTCGAGCCGGGGCCGGAGGGCGGCGGGGTGTGGACGTTCAGCGACGCGGGCGCGGAGATCGCGGCGGCGGACCCGTGCACTGCCATTGACGCCCACACCGTGCGCTGTCCGGCTCGCGTTGGCCGTTTCATCGACCACGCAGCGATCGAGCTCGGCGACGGCGATGACCGGTTCCGTTCGTCGAGCCCGTTGCAGGATGCCGCCGGCGCCGTTCGGGTGCATGGCGGCGCCGGCGACGACGAGCTGATCGGCGGCAGCGACGTCAACGGGCTCAACGGCGGCGACGGAAACGACTCGCTCACCGTGAGCGAGACTCCGGGCGTGGACTTCAGCGCACTGGACGGCGGCCCCGGCGACGACCGGCTCGTCGGAGCCGCGGGCGGTGACGAGCTGAACGGCGGCGGCGGTCTCGACGAGCTCTTCGGTCGCGGCGGCGACGACCTCTTGACCGACGGCGATCGCGACGGGGCAGCCGGTGGCGCCGCGCCCGGGCCGGACCTGCTCGACGGTGGCAGCGACGGTTGCTGTCTGACGCTCGCCGGCGACCGCGTGAGTTATCGCGGCCGGAATGCGCCCGTGTCCGTGGATCTCGCGGATGAGCGGGCCGACGGCGAAGCGGGAGAAGGTGACGTCCTGGTGGGGATAGAGTCGCTCGAGGGCGGCAGCGCCGGCGATCGGCTGCTCGGCGACGAGCACGCGAACGCACTGATCGGCCATGGCGGCCGCGATCGGCTCGTGGGTCGCGGCGAGGCCGACCACCTGGTGCCGGGCACCGACGGCGGCCCGCTCACGTGCGGATCCGGCCTTGACTGGATCGTCCGGCCCCGCTCGCAAGACCTCGTCGACCCGGACTGCGAGAGCGTGCAGGCACCCGAGATCGGCATCACCCACCTCCCCGCAAACCCCGGCGACGCGGGACGGGGGTTTCTCAGGTATCACGCGACATGCCCGGATCTGGATCGCTGCTCGGGCAGCGTGCGGATACGGGAGGCCTCCGGCGCCGAGCGCTTGCTCGCAAGCGGCGAATACCCGCCGAGACGATGGGAGAGCGTCGGCGTCATGAGCCGGAGGATCAAGCTCCGGCTGACCCCGGTGGGAAGTCGGTTGGCGTCGCGTCGCGGCGGCGTGCGCGCGACCATGCGAGTCGAGATTCGCACCCGCGCGCGAGGCTCGACCAGCAGCAACGCGCTGCGCTGGACGATCCAGCTCGAGCTGGATCGGTGACGGTCGTCGCTACGCCTCCGGCAGCAGCTTCCCGGGATTCATGATGCCCGCGGGGTCGCAGCGCTGCTTGGCCGCGCGCAGGAGCTCGATCCCGAGCCTGCCGTGCTCGGCCTCCATCCATGCCACGTGGTCGCGGCCGACCGCGTGGTGGTGCGTGATCGTCGCCCCGGCCGCGGAGATCGCGTCGCCGGCGGCGCGCTTGGCCGCGCGCCACTGACCGCCCGGGTCCTCGGGGTCCTGGCGCGCCAGCACGGTGAAGTAGAGCGAGGCGCCGTCGGGATAAAGATGCGACACGTGGCAGCCGACGATCGGCGCGGTCGCCGCCAGGGCCCGCTCCAGCGCGTCGCGGACCGCGCCGTGCAGCGCCGCGACGCCGGTCCAGGTCGTCGCCGTCTCGAGCGTCTCCACCAGCACGCCGCGGTCGAGCAGCGCGTCGCGCAGGTGCGGCCCGGCGAAGCGCGCCGCGCGCCACCCCTCGCCCAGGCCGCGTCCCAGCGGAACCGCGCCGGCCGATCGCAGCATCCGGGCGGCGGGCGCGCGGCGGCGCGAGACGGCGCCCGGCTCGCCCTCCCAGCCCGTCACGAGCAGACATCCCGGCCGGTAGCCGAGCGCCCGCAGCGCGATTCCGCCCGCGCGCCGCGCGGTCCCGCCGGTGCCGGCGAACGCGAGCGTCGTGCGCGTCTCGTCGGCGTCGGAGAAGCGCGCCACGTCGGGCGCGACCTCCGCCTGGGCGAGCGCGCGCAGCGCCTCGCAGCCGGCGTCGAAGGAGCGCAGCAGCCACGCCTCGTAGCGCCGCTCGGCCGCGACCGGCCGCACGCGCAGCACCAGCTCGGTGATCGCGCCCAGCGTGCCCTCCGAGCCGAGCACGAGCGCGCGCAGGTCGGGCCCGGCGGCGCTCGCCGGGGCGGTCAGTGTCGCCAGCTCGCCGGCGGGCGTCGCGCACCGCAGCGAGGCCACGAGCTCGTCGAAACGGCCGAACCCCGTCGACGCCTGGCCCGCCGAGCGCGTCGCCGCGCACCCGCCGACCGTCGCCCACTCGTAGCTCTGCGGCACGTGCCCCAGGCGCAGGCCGCGGGCGCCGAGCGCGTGGTCGAGCTCGGGCAGCCGCAGGCCGGCGCCGACGCGCGCGAGGCGCGAGCGCTCGTCGACGTCGAGGATCGCGTCGATCCGGCCGAGGTCGAGCGAGACCGCCGTCTCCCTGCCGCCCCGCTCGGGCGCGACCCCGCCGACGACGCTCGTGCCGCCGCCGAAGGGGATCACGGCCGCCCCCGCCTCGGCGCACGCGCGCAGCACGGCCTCGACCTGGCCGTGATCGGCGGGCGCGACGACCACGTCGGGCGCGTCGTCGGCGGCGCCGCTGCGCAGCGCGAGCAGGTCGAGGTAGGACCTGCCGGCCGCCCGCAGCGCGCGGATCTCGCGATCGTCGCGCACGTGCTCCGCGCCGACCGCCCGCTCGAGCGCCGCGCGCAGCTCCCCGGACACGACCGCATCCCGCAGGCGCACGTCGGCAAGCGCCACCGGCGCCGCGACGACCGCCCCGGAGACGCCGAGCCACTCGCGCAGCAGCCCCGCGGCATGGTCGGGCAGCCGCGGCCCCGCACCGGCCTCCCCCCAGCCCCAGAACTTCTGCTCGCGGCTCACGGGCGCTCCACCGCCCGCGCCATCCCCTCGAGCGCCTCGTCGAGCTGGCGCCGTGCCGCCCGTCGCAGCATGAAGCCGCCGAAGTGCGACCAGCCGCGCGGCGCCTGGCGCAGCTCGATCCAGAGCTCGCTCCCCTCCTCCGCCGGCGCGAGCCGCGCCTCGGTCACCGAGGCCGTCAGGACGCGCTCGAACGGCGATCCCGGCACCACCAGCGACCAGCGTCGCAGCCGCTCGGGCTCGGAGGCCTCGAGCCGCTGGTCGGCACGCACGCCGCGCCCACCGGGCTTGCCGAGGACCGTCGTCCAGCGCTCGTCCCCGACGCCCTCAACGCGCCGCACGAGCGGCCACCAGCGCGGGATCGCGTACGGGTCGGCCAGCACGCGCCACACGTCGGCCACCGGCGCGCGCAGGACGCGCGAGCGCGCGACCTTCATTCCCCGTCGTAGGTGACGAGCGCGTGCACGTCGAACCCTTCCAGCCGCAGCCTCCCGTCGAGGAAGGCGAGCTCGACGAGGAACGCGCAGCCGATCACGATGGCGCCGAGGCTCTCGACGAGCTCGGCGAGCGCGCGCGCCGTTCCGCCGGTGGCGAGCAGGTCGTCGTGGATCAGCACCCGCGCGCCGTGGGCGAGCGCATCGGCGTGCATCTCGAGCGCGTCGATCCCGTATTCGAGGATGTACTCCGCGGAGACCACCTCGGCCGGCAGCTTGCCCGGCTTACGGGCGGGTACGAAGCCCGCCCCGAGCTCGCGCGCGATCGCGGCGCCGAGGATGAACCCGCGCGCCTCGGCCGCCACGACGAAGTCGACGCCGCGCGGGCCGGCCCAGGCGGCGATCCCCTCGACGGCCGTGTCGACCGCGTGTGGGTCGAGCAGCAGCGGCGTGATGTCCTTGAAGACGATCCCCGGCTTGGGGAAGTCCGGTATGTCGCGGATCAGCGCCCGCAGGTCCGCGGGCGGGCTCACCGCGCGATGCGGCGCAGGTCGCGCACGAGCAGCAGGTGCTTGAGGTGCGACGCGACGGCGGCGAGGTTCTCGAGCGCCTCGACGGCCTCCTTGCGCCGCTCCGGGTTGCGCGAGCGCAGCGCCGGCGCGAGGATCTGCTGCAGCAGCGCCGACTCGCGCTCGGCCGAGGTCTTGAACACGCGCAGGTTGCGCCCCGCGACGCCGTAGCGCGAGAGCTCCGACACCGCGCGCACGATCTCGCGCTCCGTCTCGTCGTAGTACTTCGTGCCCGAGCGCGGATCGCCCTTGACGATCCCGTAGTCCTCGAGCTCCGCGATCAGGCGCGGATCGGCGCCCGTGTCCTCGACGACGTCCTCGAGCGTGTAGAGCGCGCCGCGCTGGGCGATCGAGAACGTCAGCCGCCGCAGCGCCGCGCCCGGCCGCGGGTCGGTGGCCACGGCGGCGCCGTCGGGCGGCGACGACTTCGCGACCTCCGGCTCCGAGCGCCCGGCCGCGAGCTCCTGCCGGATCACCCGCAGCGGCAGGAACTCGTCGCGCTGCAAGCGCAGGATCGTGCGCAGGCGCGACACGTCGTGGGTCGAGTAGAGCCGGTAGCCGCCGGGCGTGCGCCGCGGGGCGAGCAGCTTCTGGTCCTCGAGGTAGCGGATCTTGGAGATCGAGATGTCCGGGAACTCCTGCGAGAGCGCCTTGCAGACGGCGCCGATCGTCAGCGACTTGCCACCTGGTGGCGGGCCGGGCGCGTCGGCCAGGTCGCCGTGCGCGTTCTCGGCTATATCTGTTGGCTCGGTGGCGACGGGATCGGCGTCTTCCTGGGTCACCGGCTCGATCACCGCGCGATGTAGGTCAGCTTGTACTTGCCGATCTGAAGCTCGTCGCCCTCTTCGAGCTTGTGCGACTCGATCCGGCGCCGGTTCACGTACGTGCCGTTGAGCGATCCGGAGTCGTCCAGGAACCACGCGCCGGAGCGGCGCACGAGCACCGCGTGCTCGCGCGAGACGGTGACGTCGTCGAGGAAGACCTCGGTCTCCGGCGAGCGCCCGATCGTCATCCGCTCGCCCTGGAGCGGGAACGACTGGCCGACGCGGCCGCCGCCGGAGCGGATGATCAGCGCGCCGCTGTCCGCTGCGACGTCGGCGACCTCGACCGGGCGCAACTCACCGGTCGTCTCGTCGATCACATACGTCGCGGTCGTCACGTCGTCCTTGCGCTCCTGCTCGGCGCCCTGGTAGGCGCCGCATTTGGGGCAGTAGTTCGAGCCCTCGCCGACGACGAAACCGCACTCGGGGCAGTGCCGCGCCACGAGTCGCTAGGACTCGTCGCCGCCCGAAGCCCGGCCGGCGAGGATGTCTGTGAGGCGCTGCACGTCGGCGCCGGAGATCACGTCCTCGCCGCCCTCGTGCTTCTTGCGGAGCCGGTTGACGAGCTCGGCGCGGAGGATGTCGATCTTGCCATGCAGGATGCGCCGGCGGTAGGAAACCTCCTGTTCCTCGTCCGTGAGCTGCTGGATCAGGTCCTTGAGCTCCTGGTCGGACAGCGAGCCAAGGTCCGGGAAGGTGTCCATCATTTAGTCGCGGTCCTCTCCTGGGTCACGGAGCCGCAAGCATAGCGATGCTCAAGCTCAGGATGAGGGTTCCTCACCAGCTCGGGCGCGATGCTGCCGCAGGCCGTCACGAACGTACTGTGCCGCGGACCCGAAAACCAGGGTGAGCCCGATGTAAAGACAGGAATCGCCCAGCCACTCGACGCCGCACATCGCGAAGAACAGCGCTCCCATCACCGGCCAGACGCCCGCGCGGCCGAGCCAGTTGACCTTCAGCGTGACGCCGTGGCGCTGGCCGAAGCGGACGAGCCACATCACGAACAGCTCGCGCACCGCCAGCAGGGCGAGCCCCCAGCGCGGCAGCAGCTCGAAGTTCCAGCAGACGATCACCCCGGAGAGGATCAGCATGCGATCCACCAGCGGGTCGAGCAGCGTGCCGAGACGCGAGTACTGGCCGGTGAGTCGCGCGGAGATCCCGTCGAGGTAGTCCGTCCAGCCGATCACGGCGAAGAGGACCACCGGCAGGGCGTCCGTGCCGGACTCGGACGACAGGGCGAGCACGAGGAAGACCGGGATCAGCGCGAGCCGGATGAACCCGATCGCGTTCGGGATCGTCCACGGCCGCCACGGTGCCCCCGGCAGCGTCTCGGGCGGCGGCGGCCCGGAGCGGTCCAGCCCGGACAGCCGGCGGAACGTCAGCCGGGCCCGCTCTACGGGAGGTTGCGCCACAGGTCCGCCGCCGCGCCAGCGGCGCCCTCGAGCGGCACGCTCTGCTGCTCGCGCCCGCGCCGCACCTGCACCTCGATCTCCCCGGCCTCGAGCGTGCGCCGCCCGACGGTGAGCCGCAGTGGCACGCCGAGCAGCTCGGCGTCGGCGAACTTGGTGCCGGGGCCGGCGTCGCGGTCGTCGTAGAGCACGTCGAGGCCCGTCTCGCGCAGCTCGCCGTAGAGCCGCTCGGCGAGCTCGCGCTCCTCGGTGCCCTCGCGGCCGAGCCCGACCAGCTCGACGTCGAACGGGGCCACGGATCGCGGCCACGCGATCCCGTGCTCGTCGGCGAACTGCTCGACGGCGGCCGCCGCGATGCGCGCCGGGCCGATCCCGTAGCAACCCATCCAGATCAGCTGCTCGGAGCCGGACTCGTCCAGGTACGTGGCGCCGAGCGGCTTCGAGAAGCGCGTGCCGAGCTTGAAGATGTTGCCCACCTCGATCGCGGGCTCGATCCGGATCGGGTGACCGCCGACGGTGTCGCCGGCCTCCACGGTGCGGATGTCGACGGGCTCGTAGTCGAAGTCGCGCCCCGGCTCGACGCCGCGCAGGTGCGCGTCGGGCCGGTTCGCCCCTGTGACGTAGCCGCCCGGTGCCACGGCCCGGTCGAGCACGATCGGGACGTCCGCGCCGACCGGCCCGATGTAGCCGGCCGGGCCGATGCGCTGCTCGAACTCCTCCGCCTGCGCGGGCCGGAACTCCGCGCCGAGCGCGTTCTGCAGCTTGATCTCGTTGACGCGGTGGTCGCCGCGCAGCATCACGAGCTTGAGCTCGCCGCCGGCGATCACGGGGTAGGCCTTCAGCAGCGCGCCCGCCGGCACGCCGAGCGCGCCGGCCACGGCCGCCACCGTGACCATCCCGGGCGTCTCGGTCAGCTGCGGCTCGGATAGCCCCGCGGGCAGCTCGACGGGCTGCGGATCGGCGCTGGCCACCTCCACGTTGGCGGCGTAGCCGGGCGCCAGGGCGACGTCGTTCTCGCCCGCCGCACACGGCGCCATGTACTCGTGCGCGCCGAAGCCGCCCATCATCCCGACGTCGGACTCGACGCTGTACCACTCGAGCCCGAGCCGGTCGAACATCCGCCCGTAGGCGACGGCGTGCTTGTCGTAGGCCGCGTCGAGCCCCTCGCGGTCGCGGTCGAAGGTGTAGGCGTCCTTCATGATGAACTCGCGCGTGCGCAGCACGCCGGCGCGCGGGCGCGGCTCGTCGCGCTCCTTCGTCTGGAAGTGGTAGAGGATCAGCGGCAGGTCGCGGTAGGAGCGCACGAGCTGCGCGACGTGCGTGGTGACGCACTCCTCGCTGGTCATCGCGAGCACCATCTCGGCGCCCTTGCGGTCCTGCAGCTTGAACAGCTCCGTGATCGCGTAGCGCCCGCTGCGCTGCCACAGCTCGGCCGGTTGCAGGACGGGCATCAGCAGCTCCTGGCCGCCGATCGCGTCCATCTCCTCGCGGATGATCTGGACGATCTTCTGGTGCACGCGCCAGCCGGCCGGCAGCCAGGTCCAGAGGCCGCTGCCGACCTGCCTGACCATCCCGGCGCGGACGAGCAGCTTGTGCGAGAGCGACTCCGCGTCGGCGGGTGCCTGCTTCTCGGTCGGGAGGAGGTAGCCGGAGAGTCTGGTCATGCGGCGGCCAAGCCTAGTGATATGACTCCCGAGACCCGATTCGAGGAGATCTGCCATGGCCTACGAAGTCCCACCGCTCCCTTACGACTACGACGCGCTCGAGCCGCACATCGACAAGGCGACGATGGAGTTCCACCACGACAAGCACCATCAGGCCTACGTGGACAAGGCGAACGCGGCGCTGGAGGGAACGCCGCTCGACGGCAAGCCGATCGAGGAGATCCTCTCCGACCTGAGCCAGGTGCCCGAGGACAAGCGCGGGGCCGTGCGCAACAACGGCGGCGGCCACTTCAACCACACGCTCTTCTGGGAGTCGATGAGCCCCGACGGCGGCGGCGCGCCCGACGGCGCGCTGGGCCAGGCGATCGACTCCGCGTTCGGCTCATTCGACGACTTCAAGGCGAAGGTCAAGGAGACCGGCGTCGGCCAGTTCGGCTCCGGCTGGGCATGGCTCGTCCACGACGGCAACAGCCTCGCGGTCGTCGGCACGCCGAACCAGGACACGCCGCTCGCCGACCGGCAGACGCCGCTGCTCGGCGTCGACGTCTGGGAGCACGCGTACTACCTGAAGTACCAGAACAAGCGCCCGGACTACATCGACGCGTGGTGGAACGTCGTCGACTGGCACAAGGTCGCGGAGCGCTACAGCGCCGTCGCCGGCTGATCCGGGCCTCCGGGCGGGACGCCGCGCGCCGCAACTTCGCCGGCGCTGCGGTGTCCTGCCCATGCACGTGCGCCCGAGGCATCTGATCCCGGCAGCCCTGGCAGCGCTCTGCGCCGTGGCTCCCGCGGCGTCGGAGGCCGCGCGCACGCAGGAGTCGCTGGTCGAGGACGAGTACCAGATGCTGCAGGCGGGGCCGGCCGCCCGCGAGCGCGCGCTCGACGACGCGGCCGTGCTCGGGGCCGACGGCGTGCGGGCGCTCGTGCTCTGGGCCGACATCGCTCCCGCGTCGCGCGAGGGAAGCCGGCCGGCTGGGTTCGACCCCACCGATCCCGCCGCGTACGCCCCGGCGCGCTGGGATGCGCTCGACGACCTGGTCCGCGGGACCGCGGCGCGCGGGCTCTCGCTCCTGCTCTCCCCCTCGACCCCGGCCCCCGCCTGGGCATCGCGCTGCGAGGGCTCGGTCGGAAAGCGCCGCCTCTGCAGGCCCGGCGGCGCCCAGTACGGGGCGTTCCTGCGCGCGCTCGGGCGCCGCTATTCGGGCAGCTACGCCGACGAGAACCAGGGCGGCGGCGTGCTGCCACCGGTGCGGCGCTGGTCGTTCTCGAACGAGCCCAACCAGCCGAGCTGGCTCCGTCCGCAGTTCGCGCGCAGCCGCGGGATCACGTATCCGGCGGCCGCCGTCGCCTACCGCGCGATGGTGCGCGGCGGCATCGCGGGCCTGCGCGCGAGCGGTCACGGCGCCGATCAGATGCTGCTCGGCGAGACCAGCCCGATCGGCCGCGAGACCGGACGGCTCGCGACACGCCCGGTGCCGCCGGCCGCGTTCATCCGCACGCTGCTGTGCATGGATGCGGGCGGGGACAGGCTGCGGCGCAAGGCGGCCGCGGTGCGCGGCTGCAAGACGCCGCGGCCGCTGCGCGTGACCGGGTTCGCGCATCATCCGTACACCCAGGGCGGCTCGCAGCCGCCGCTGACGCGCGGCCGGCGCGCGACGGAGATCACGATCTCGTCGGCCGGCCGTCTGGCGCGGTTGCTGGATGCCGCCGCGCGGTTGCGGCGGATCCCGAAGCTGCTGCCGATCCACTACACGGAGCACGGCTTCCAGACGAACCCGCCCGACCTGCTCTTCGGCGTCTCCCCCGCGCGCCAGGCCGAGTTCGTCAACCAGTCCGACTGGATCGCATACCGCGACTCGCGGATCCGCACCGTGGCGCAGTACAAGCTGATCGACGACACCGTCGTATCGAGCTTCCAGTCGGGCCTGCGGTTCTTCGACGGGGTCCCGAAGCCCGCCTTCGACGCATACCGGCTGCCGCTCTGGATCAAGCGCAAGGGCGCCGCGCGACTGCGCGTCTACGGGCAGGTGCGCCCGCTCGCCGGCGGCGCCGCCACGCGCGTGGAGCTCCAGAACGCCGCGCTCGGCGCCGGTCCGTTCCACACGGTCGCGACGTTCACGGTGCGCTCGGCCAACAACACGTTCCTGCGGACGATCCCGCGCCGCGAGGGCCGCTGGCGGCTGCGCTGGATCCAGCCGGACGGTAGCGAGCTGTTCTCGCGCGAGGCCGTCGCGGCCGCGCGCTAGGGCTGCACGCCCGCCTCTTCGAGCACAGCGCGCGAGAGCAACGTGCGCGGGCGCTCGCGCGGCTCGCCGTCCAGCACCACGTCGACGCGCTCGTCGAAGAACGCGACCAGGCCCGTCAGCGCGACGGCCTCCTCGAGCGGGCTCTCATAGGTCCACGCGATGTCCTCCGCCTCGCCGGCCGACCAGTAGGACGCCTCGCCCTTGTAGGCGCAGCGGGTCCGCTTGGCGCTCGGGCGCAGTTCCGCGACGACATCCCCGTGCGGCAGGTAGAAGCGCGTGGGCAGGCTCGTCTCGAACACCAGCGCCGGCCGGGCGCTCTCCGCCAGCAGCCGCCCATCGAGCTCGATCCGGACCGGCCGGGAGCTGTGGCGGATGTCGATGCGATGGAATGGGTCGCGTGGATGGCCGAGGAGCTGCTCGTCCTCCTCGAGCCACTCGTCGAAGGCGTGGAAGTCGAGCACCACGTAGGAGTCCAGGTCGGGGTCCGACGGCCGGAACGCCGCCTGATCGCGCGTGGCGCCGTCCAGGCCCAGGTCGAAGGCCTCGCCGCCGGCCGAATGCGCCGCGAACCGGATCCCGGGATGCAGGATCGGCTGCTCGGGCGAGCGCTGGAGGCGCGCCGGCACGAGCTCGGCCTGCAGGTCGTCGACCGGGACGGCGTAGGAGGGCACCACGCGCCGCGGCTCCCAGACGAGCACCGCCCGCGTGGTGTCGACCACCTCGCGGCCCGCGATCAGCGCCCTGACGCGCTTCTCGGTCGGCTCGGCGCGCAGCTCCGCGAGCCCCGACCGCATCAGATCCCGGACTCGCGTGCTCACGCGGCCGAGTCTGCCAGAGCGATCACGGTCGTGCCGTGGCGGGTGAACCCGCTCATCGCCGCCAGCTCGGCGCCGGCCTCCTCGAGCGCCACGGTGGCGCCGATCAGGCGGGCCGGGTCGAGCGTGCTTGCGGTGATCGCATCGAGCAGCGCGGGATAGTGGCGCACCGCCATGCCGTGGACACCGGCGAGCTCGAGCTCGTGCGAGATCACGCGGCTCATCGGGATCGGCACGCTGCGCTCGCCGCCCACCATCAGGCCGACCTGCACGTGGCGGCCGCGCTTGCGCAGCGAGCCGACGGACGTCGCGCAGGTGTCGGCGCTGCCGAGCGCGTCGAGCGACACGTGCGCGCCGCCGCCCGTCGCCTCGATCACGGCCGCGGCCGTGTCGCCGGCGCGCGCGTCGATCCCCACCTCGGCCCCGAGCTCGCGCGCGAGCGCCAGCTTCGCGGGCTCGATGTCGACCGCCGCCACGCGGGCGCCGGCCGCTGCGGCGATCATCACGGCCGCGAGCCCGACGCCGCCGCAGCCGTGCACGGCGACCCAGTCGCCCTCCCCCGGCCGGCTGTGCACCGTAACGGCCGCGTAGGCGGTCATGAAGCGGCAGCCGAGCGCCGCCGCGGGTACGAAGCCGAGCTCCGCGGGCAGCCGGACGAGGTTCAGGTCGGCGTGCGGCAGCGCGACGTAGTCCGCGAACGAGCCCGGCCCGGTGAAGCCCGGCTGGTAGTCGAAGTCGCAGATCTGCGTCTCCCCCGCCAGGCAGGCCGGGCAGCGCCCGCAGCCGAGGCAGAAGGGAACCGTGACGCGCTCGCCCTGCCAGGCGCCCTGCACCTCACTGCCGAGCGCCACTACGGTGCCGGCGAGCTCGTGTCCGGGCACATGCGGCGGCGTGACGTCGGGATCGTGCCCCATCCAGGCGTGCCAGTCGGAGCGGCAGATGCCGGTCGCGGCGACCGCGACGACGACGCCGTCCGGCGGCGGCTCTGGGTCGGGCATCTGCTCGACCACGAGCGGCCCGCCGAACTCGCGGAACACGGCGGCGCGCACTAGGCGCGGCTGAAGCGGCGGCCCTCGGTCGGCGAGGTGTCCTCGTCGAGCGGGGCGCGCTCGCGGCCGCTGCCCTCGGCCAGCGCCGCGTCGATGCTGTCGGCGTCCGCGCGCGCCTTCTCGGCCTCGAGCTTCGCGAGGCGCTCCGGCGTCAGCTCGCCGGCGTTCTCCTCCTCGATCCGCTGCAGCCACTCCGCGCCCGCGGCCTGCTCGGCGGCATCGACCTCGATCCGCTTCGTCGCGGCGTACTTGTCGATCTCCTTGAAGAGCTCGTCGACGAGCATCTCCTGGGGCACCTTCTTCATCGCTTTGCCGCGCGAGAAGATCAGTCCCTCGTTCTTCGCGCCGGTGATGCCGAAGTCGGCATGCGAGGCCTCGCCGATCCCGTTGACGGCACAGCCCAGCACGGCGACCTCGACGGGGTCCGCGTAGGCCTCGAGGCGCTTCTCGATCTCGGCCACGACCGTGTCCATGTCGAACTGGAGGCGTCCGCAGGTCGGGCAGGCGATCAGCACCGGGCCGCGCTCGCGCAGCTTGAGCGCCTTGAGGATCTCCCAGGCGACCTTGACCTCCTCCTCCGCGTGGAAGGTGGAGAGCGAGATGCGGATCGTGTCGCCGATCCCGTCGGCGAGCAGCGTCCCGAGCCCGACGGCGCTCTTGAGCGAGCCCGACCACTTCGTGCCCGCCTCGGTGATGCCGAGGTGCAGCGGGTACGGGATGCGCTCGGCGAGCAGCCTGTTCGCGGCGATCGTGTTGGGCACGTTCGTCGACTTGATCGAGACCTTGAAGTCGGTGAAGTCGAGCCGCTCCATCAGCCCGACGAACTCCGTCCCGGCCGTCACGAGCGCCTCGACCGAGTTCTCGCGCTCGAGCGCGTGCAGGTGCTTGGGCAGCGAGCCGGAGTTGACGCCGATCCGCATCGGCACGCCCTTGGCACGCGCCCGCGCGGCCACCTCGGCGACCTTGTCGGGCCCGCCGATGTTGCCGGGGTTCAGCCGCACGCAGTGCGCGCCGGCGTCGATCGCCTTGAGCGCGAGCGTGTGGTTGAAGTGGATGTCGGCGATCACCGGGATCGGCGATTCGCGCACGATCGTCTTGAGCGCCTCGATGTCCTTGTCGCGCGGCACGGCGACGCGCACGATGTCGGCGCCCGCGTCCGCCACGCGCCGGATCTGGTCCATCGTGGCGGCCAGGTTGGCCGTCTCGGTCTTGGTCATCGTCTGCACCGCGACCGGCGCGCCACCGCCGACCTGGACGTCGCCGACGTTGACGTGTCGCTCTGAGGCCATCTCCCCCTAAGTCTAGAAGGCAGGCCGTACCGCGATCAGGAGTACATCGCCTCGATCTCGCCCGCGTACTTCTCGGCGATCGGCTTGCGCTTGAGCTTCATCGTCGGGGTCAGCTCGTCGCCGCCGGGCGCCCAGTCGCCGGGCAGGATCGTGAACTTCTTGACCTGCTCGACGCGCGCCAGCTCGGCGTTGCCCTTGTCGACAGCGGCCTGCACGGCCGCCTGCACCGCCTCCTCGCCGGCGAGATCCTCGAGCGAGCGGGCCTCGAGCCCCTGCTGGGCGGCGAAGGCGGGCGCGAAGTCGGAGTCGAGCACGACGAGCGCCGTGTTGTAGGGCCGCGCGTCCCCGAGGACCGCGATCTGGCCGATGATCGGGCCCGCGCCCTTGAGCGCCGACTCGATGTTGGCGGGCGACATGTTCTTCCCCGCCGCGTTGATGATGATCTCCTTCTTGCGGTCGACGATCCTGACGTAGCCCTCCTCGTCGAACTCCGCGATGTCGCCCGTGTGCAGCCAGCCGTCCGCGTCGAGCGCCTCGGCGGTCTTCTCGGGCTGGTTGCGGTAGCCGGACATCACGACGTCGCCGCGCATCAGCAGCTCGCCGTCGTCCGCCAGCCGCATCTCGATCCCCGCGGACGGCGGCCCGACGGTCCCGATCCGGATCCGCTCGGGCGGGTTGACCGCGCCGACCCCGCAGCTCTCCGACATGCCCCAGAGCTCGGCGAGCGGAATGCCGATCGCGTGGAAGAAGACGAGCACGTCGCGCGGCGTCGGGGCCGCGCCGGCGTTGACGGAGATCGCCTCGTCGAGCCCGAGCGTCGCGCGCAGCCCGGAGAACAGCTTCTCCTCGCCCTCCGCGGCGGTCGCCGCGACGTCGTCGGGCACCGGCTCGCCGGCCTGCTCGAGCTCGACCTTGCGCCGCGCGGCGGTGAGCCAGCCGACCGTCTCCTCGCCCTGCGAGGTGAGATGCCCCTCGAGGCCCGCCTTGAGCTTCTCGAAGATCCGCGGCACGGCGAAGAACCAGGTCGGCCTGACGGCCGGCAGGTAGCCGACGATCTCGCGCGGGTTCGGGCAGCACGTGATCGTCATCGCGAACACGATCGGCAGGTAGTGGTGCGCGTTGCGCTCGGCGATGTGGGCCGCCGGCAGCCACGAGATCACCTTCGAGCCGTCGGGGAACTTGATCACGTCGTCGGCGACCCTGACCGCTGCCATCAGGTTGCGGTGCACGAGCTGCACGCCCTTGGGCGGCCCGGTCGTGCCGGAGGTGTAGATCAGCGTCAGGATGTCCTCCGGGCCGACCGCGCGCCAGTGCGGCTCGGGATCGAAGTCCGGATCGGCGCCCTCGACCTCGTCCCAGCCGACGGTGTCGCCTCCGCGCGCCCCCTCCACCACGACGACCTGCTCGAGCTCCGGCAGCTCGGCGCGCGCCTCGAGGAAGCGCTCGAGGTACTGCTCCTCGACGATCGCCAGCTTCGCGCCCGCATCGCCGACGATGAACGCGATCTGGGCCGGCGTGAACGTCTGGTAGATCGAGAACGGCGCCGCCCCGAGCGTCATCGCCGCCAGATCCGCGATGTGGAACTCCGGCCGGTTGCCGAGCATCAGCGCCACGGTGTCGCCGCGGCGCACGCCGAGCCCGGCGAGCCCGCCCGCGAGCGCGTCGACGCGGTCGCGCAGCTCGGCCCAGGTCAGGCTCACCTCGTCGTCCTTCGTGCGCACCGCGACGCGATCGGGATGGTCCTCCACCGTCAGCCGGAAGGCCTCCGGCATGGTGCTCGCGCCGACGGAGCGGCGCGCTTCCGCCGCGGTCGTGGGGTCCCCCATGAGCGGACCCTATCTGACCTGGAAGCCCTCTCCGGTCAACCTGCCGATGTCGTTGGTCAGCCCGACCATGAAGAGCCCGATCACGAGCGCGAAGCCGACGAAGCCGGCGCGCTCCATGACGCTGAACGGGATCGCGCGGCCGCGCACCTTCTCGGCCAGCGCCCAGAAGATGTGACCGCCGTCGAGCGGCAGGAACGGGAACAGGTTGATGATCCCGAGCGAGAGCGAGATCACGGCGAGCAGGAACAGCGCGCGGTCGGGGCTGAAGTTGATCGCCTGCCGCGTCACCTCGTAGGAGCCGACCACGCCCGAGATCTGCTCGCGCTTCTCGGCCTCGAAGATCCCCGCGATCGTCTCGACGGTCCCCTTCGTGAACGCCCACAGCGCCTCGCTGCTCAGCTGCGCGGCCTCGCCGACGCCGACGGCGCGCGACTTCGCCGCCCAGCTGAAGCCGACCAGGGGGCGCTTCACGTCGGCCTCGTAGACGGGCGTGATCGAGAACGTCTGCTCGCGGCCGTCGCGGATCACGGTGACGCGCGCGGGCTCGGCGGCCTTGCAGCCGTCGACCTGCGCGCCGGCGCAGCGATGCGTGGCGATCTGATCGCGCAAGGTGTCGATGTCGCCGCGCTTGCCGTCGACCGCCATCACCCGGTCGCCGGGCTTCAGCACCTGTGCGGCGCCCTTCGTCGCGTCGACGGCCGCGATCCGGTCCGACGAGCCGTCGTACACGCCCCAGCCGAGGAAGATCACCATCAGCAGCAGGAAGGCCAGCACGATGTTGACCGCCGGTCCTGCCGCGATCACGAAGATCCGCTTCCAGACGGGCTGGCGGTAGTACGCGCGGTGCTGGACCTCCGGCGGGATCTCCTCCGCCGGGTTCATGCCGGTGATCTTCACGTAGCCGCCCAGCGGGACGGATCCGATCGCGTACTCGGTCTCGCCGCGGCGCACGCGCGCGAGCAGCGGCGGGAAGAACAGCGAGAAGCGCTCGACCCGCATCCCGACCGCCTTGGCCGCGGCGAAGTGCCCGGCCTCGTGCAGGATGATCAGCGCGGCGAAGCCGAGGAAGGCCAGCAGCCAGCTCAAGCGCGCACCGCGACGTTCTCCGCCGCCATCCGCCGCGCCTCGGCGTCGGCGTGGTAGAGCGTGTCGAAGGAGTGCACCCGGGCGGCGGGCAGTTGCTCGAGCGTCGCCTCGATGACCGCCGGGATGCCCATGAAGTCCAACCGGTCCGACAGGAACGCGTGCACCGCGACCTCGTTGGCCGCGTTCAGCACGCACGTGGCGGTCCCGCCCGCCTGCGCGGCCTCGCGCGCCAGCCGCAGGCATGGGAAGGCGTCGAGGTCGGGCGGCTCGAACTCCAGCGCGCCGACGTCGGCGAGGTCGAGCCTGGGCACGGGCACGTCGACGCGGTCGGGATGGTGCAGCGCGTAGGCGATCGGCACCCGCATGTCCGGGTGGCCCATGTGCGCGAGCGTCGCGCCGTCGCAGAGGGATACGAGCGCGTGCACGATCGACTGGGGGTGGACGACGACGTCGATCTCGTCGTAGGGGGTGCCGAACAGCCAGTGCGCCTCGATCACCTCGAGGCCCTTGTTCATCAGCGTCGCCGAGTCGATCGTGATCTTCCCGCCCATCGCCCAGGTCGGATGCTGCAGCGCGGCGTCGACGCTGACGGCCGCCAGCTCGGCGCGGCTGCGGCCGCGGAACGGGCCGCCCGACGCCGTCAGCGTCAGCCGCGCCACGGTGCCCGGCCGCTCGCCCTCGATCAGCTGCGCCAGGGCAGAGTGCTCGGAGTCGACCGGGATCAGCTGCGCCCCCGTCGCCTCGGAGAGGGCCATCACGAGCTCGCCGCCGACCACGAGCGACTCCTTGTTCGCGAGCGCGACGTCGACGCCCTCTGTGAGCGCGACGATCGTCGGCCCGAGGCCGGCCGAGCCCACGATCGCGTTCAGCACGAGGTCCGCGCCGGACTCGGCCACGAGCCGCACGAGGCCCTCGGGCCCCGCGAGCACCTCACCGTCCGTCCACGCTTCCCCGGCGCGTGCCGCGGCATCCGGGTCGTTCAGCGCGATCCGGGCGACGCCGTGCTCGCGCGCCTGCGCGATCAGGGCCTCGTCCGAGCCCTCGGCCGAGAGCCCGACGAGCTCGAAGGCGCCCGGGGAACGCGACACGACATCGAGCGCCTGGGTGCCGATCGAGCCGGTCGAGCCGAGGATCAGAAGCCGCTTCATACGGCGTCCCAGTGTGGCAGGCGCTCCCTCTGGATCGGCTAAGCGCAGGCCTCCTGACCACCCGCCTAGGGTCCGGAGGACTGCCCGCGCGCGTGGCGCAGCAGCGGGCGGACGAACCAGAGCCCGAGGATCACCGCGGCGACCGCCCCCGAGTAGATCCAGACGCGGGCCCCGTCGAACATGATGTCAGTGATCAGCAGCACCGAGCCGCTCAGCGCGACCGCGAGGAAGCAGAGCCCCGCGATCGTGAGCACGTTGGCCGACTCGACGATCCAGGCGCGCTCCTTCTGGTGGAACCGCAGCCGGTGCGAGGCCGAGGGCGCGATCAGGCTCGCGGTCGACAGCGCGGTCGCCATCAGCGTCACGTAGTAGACGTCGCTCTGGAACGCGGTCAGCCTGTCGAAGCGCTGCGAGAACGGCACGGTGAGCAGGAACGCGAACAGGATCTGCACGCCGGGCAGCGCGACGCGCAGCTCGTTGAGCAGCTCGATCATCTGGCGATCGCGCTTGCGCTCCTCCTTGCCGCGGTCGTCGGGCCCCGGCTCCACGTGTTGCGTCTGGTCCGAGTCGCTCACAGGAGCACCAGCCAGACGTAGTATCCCGCCACGAGCGAGAACAGCGCCGCGTCAAGCCGGTCGAGCGCGCCCCCGTGCGGCCCGAACAGCGTGCCGGCGTCCTTCGTGCCCGCGTCGCGCTTGACCTTGGACTCGAACAGGTCGCCCAGCGGCGCCGCGAGGCCCACGACGACTCCGAGCAGGAGCGCGTTCCAGCCGCCGAGCCAGTCCTGGTAGAGGCCCGCGCACCAGACCGCGACCGCGGCGCCGACGATGCCGAACCCGAGCCCTTCGAGCGTCTTGTTGGGCGAGATCCGCAGCGCCAGCGGCCGGGTGCCGAACGCGCGCCCGCCGAGGTAGGCCGCGGTGTCGCCGACGAACGTCCCGACGAGGATGTCGATCACGATCGCGTCCCCGTGCGGCAGCTCGCGCAGCATGATCGCGTGCGCGATCGCCAGCCCGACCCAGAGCGTGCCGAGCAGCGTCAGCGCCATCGCGTCGGTCAGCGGCACGTCGGCGCGCTCTGGCATCGCGAGGGCGACGAGGAACAGCAGCGGGAAGAAGGCGACCGTCGCCAGCAGCACCTGGTGCTCGCCGCCGAAGTGCGCGGCGGCGGCCAGCCCGATCAGCCCGATGAAACCGGCGAGGCGGACGGGCCTCAGCGCCTCGTACATGCGGAACAGCTCATGCAGGCAGATCAGCCCCAGCAGCACCGCTCCGGCGGCGAAGACCGGGCCGCCGGCCGCGACGATGAAGATCGCGAACGCGATCGCCGGGATCGCGACCCAGATCCGCGCGCCGAGGTCCGAGGCCGAGTTGCGCCGGCGCGAGCGCTGCGCGCGGCGACGCGACGAGCTCGCCATCAGCGGCCGCCGAAGCGCCGCCGGCGCGCGTTGAGCTCCGCGAGCGCGAACTCCAGCTCCGCGCGCCCGAAGTCGGGCCAGAGGACGTCGGTGAAGTGCAGCTCGGAGTAGGCCGATTGCCACAGCAGGTAGTTCGAGAGTCGCTGCTCGCCGCTGGTGCGGATGATCAGGTCCGGGTCGTGCATATCCGGCGCGTAGAGATGCGCGCGAAACTCCTCCTCCGTGGATCCGTCGAACGACCGCGCCGCGTCGACGATCTCCGCCCGGCCGCCGTAGTTGAAGGCCACGAACAGCGTGATGCGGTCGTTCGCCGCGGTCGTCTCCTCGGCCCAGCGCATCTGCTCGAGCAGCTCCGGCGCGACGCCCGTGCGGCGGCCGATGAAGCGCATCCGCACGCCCTCCTCGTGCAACTCGGGCGTCTCGCCGAGGATCCGCTCGGAGAACATCTCCATCAGCGCCGCGACCTCCTCGATCGGGCGCGCCCAGTTCTCCGTCGAGAACGAGTAGACGGTCAGCTCGCGGATGCCGAGCTCGACCGAGTCGCGCAGGCGCGCCTTGACCGCGTCGGCGCCGGCGCGGTGCCCCTCCTCCACCGGCAGGCCGCGCTGCTTCGCCCAGCGCCCGTTGCCGTCGGTGATGATCGCGACGTAGGTTGCGCCGTCGGCGCTCACACCTCGAGGATCTCTTCTTCCTTGGACTTCACGAGTGCGTCGAGCTCCGCGACCTTCTCGTCGGTGAGCTTCTGCAGCGCGTCCTCCGCGCGGTGCTCGTCGTCCGCGCCCGCGTCGCCGGCGTCGCGCAGCTCGCGCAGGTCGTGCATCGTGTCGCGGCGGATGTTGCGCAGCGCGACCTTGCCCTCCTCGGCGAGGCTGCGCACGACCTTGACGAGGTCCTTGCGGCGCTCCTCGGTCAGCTCGGGGACCGTGAGCCGGATCACCTGCCCGTCGTTGGACGGCGTGATGCCGACGTCGGACTCCATGATCGCCCGCTCGATCGCCTTGATCGAGTTCTTGTCGTAGGGCTGGACGGTCAGCAGCCGCGCCTCCGCGGCGTGGATCGTCGAGAGCTGCTTGAGCGGGGTCTGGGTGCCGTAGTAGTCGACCATGATGCGGTCGAGCAGGTTCGGGCTCGCGCGGCCCGTGCGCACGGAGCCGAACTTGCCGCGCGTCGCCTCCACGGACTTGGCCATGTGGTCGCGCGCGTCTGCCAGGAGGTCGTCGATGATGCTCATGTCGTCGTCACCAGGGTCCCCACTCGCTCGCCGGAAACTATCCGATCGATGTTCGACTCGTCATTCATGTTGAAGACGTTGATCGGGAGGCCGTTGTCCATGCAGAGCGAGAGGGCGGTGGAGTCCATCACCTTCAGGCCGCGCTCGAGCGCCTCGCGGTGGCTGATCTCCGGGATGAACTCCGCATCGGGGTCCAGCTGGGGATCCGCCGTGAAGACGCCCTCGACGCCGTTCTTCGCCATCAGGATCACCTCGGCGTGGATCTCGAGCGCGCGCAGCGCCGCCGCCGTGTCCGTCGTGAAGAACGGGTTGCCGGTGCCGGCGGCGAAGATCACGACGCGGGCCTTCTCGAGGTGGCGCATGGCGCGCCGCCGGATGTAGGGCTCGGCCACCTCGGAGATCGTGATCGCGCTCTGCACGCGGGTGTGCACGCCGAGCCGCTCGAGCGCGTCCTGCAGCGTCAGCGCGTTCAGCACCGTGGCGAGCATCCCCATGTAGTCGCCGGTGGCGCGGTCCATGCCCTGCTGGGTCGCGGCGGTGAGGCCGCGGAAGATGTTGCCCGCGCCCTGCACCACGGCCACCTCGACGCCACGGTCGTGCACGCCCTTGATCTGCGCGGCGATCGCCTCCACCCGCGCGGGATCGGTGCCGTACTCGAGGTCTCCCATCAGCGCCTCGCCCGAGAGCTTGAGCAGGATGCGCTCGAACGCGGGACGGCTCACCGGCGCTAGGCCCCGACCGCGAAGCGCGCGAAGCGGCGGATGACGACGTTCTCGCCCGTAGTGCCGGAGAGCTCGGCGCGCAGCTCGTCGATCGTCTTTCCGTCGTGCTTGTCCGGGTTGACGTGCTGCTGGCGGAGCAGGACGACCTCTTCCATCCACTTGCGCAGCTTGCCCTCGGCGATCTTCGCGCGGACGTTCTCGGGCTTGTCGGACGCCTGCTGCTCGAACACGCGCAGCTCGGCCTCGCGGTCGGCCTCGGGGATCTCCTCCTCGGAGACGTAGCGGACGGTCGGAGAGGCCGCGATGTGCAGCGCGACCTCGCGGGCGAACGCGACGAAGTCGTCGTTGCGCGCGACGAAGTCGGTGTTGCAGTCGACCTCGACGAGCACCCCGACCTTGCCGTTGCCGTGGATGTAGGACTGCACGGTGCCCTCGGTGGCCTCGCGGCCGCCCATCTTCAGGGCCTTGTCGCCCAGCCGCACGCGGAGCAGCTCGACGGCCTTGTCGACGTCGCCCTCGGTCTCGACGAGCGCGCCCTTGCAGTCCATCATCCCCGCGCCGGTCTTGTCGCGGAGCTCCTTGACCTCTTTCGCAGACGGGCTGTAGCTCACTTCTCGTCCTTCTCCTGGTCTTCGTCGGTCTTGTCGTCGCTGAGCGCACCCTTGACGGCGCCCGCGGCTCCCGCGGCCACGCCGGCGACGGCGCCCAGCGGACCCGGCGCGCGGTCGGCGACCGTCTCGGCGGCGGTCTCCGCCGCGCCCGCGGCGCCGTGGGCGACGCCCTGCGCCGTGTCGACGGCCGTCTCGACGGCCGTCTCGACGGCGCCCTTGTCCTCGGCGGGCGCGGCCTTGGGCTTCCGCTTCGCGGGCTTCTTCGCCGGCTTCGGCGCGGGGGCGGCCTCGGCCTCCGCGACCTCCGGCTTCGCGGCCTCGGCGGGCTGCGCCTCGGGCGCCGCCGTCTCCGGCTTCGATTCCTCGGCGGGAGACACCTCGGCGGGCGGCGCCTCGGCCTTTGCCTCCTCCGCCACAGCGCTCGGGCCCGGTTCCGCCGCCGCCGTGGCAGCGGACTCGGCCTTCGGCTTCCTCGCGCGGCTGCGCGCCTTCTTGGCCGGCGGCGCCTCGGTTGGCGCCGCGGCCCCTGCCTCGGACGCGGGCGCGCCGGCGGCGGGGGCGGCGGGCTCCTCGGCGGCCTGCGCGGCGGCGCCGGCCTCGGCCGACTGGCGGCCCTCGGCCTGCGGGCGCCCGAGGTCCTGGACGGCCTCGGCGACGGTCGCCTCGGCGGCGTCGCGCGTCTCGCCTCCTGCCTCGCCCTGCGTGAGCGCCTCGGCGGCCGCGGCCTCCTCGGCCTCCTTGCGCGCCTGCTCCTCGGCCTCGCGGCGAGCCTTCTCCTCGGCCTCCTTGCGCGCCTGCTCGGCAGCCTCCTGGCGCGCGCGCTCCTCCTCTTCGCGGAACCTGCGGTTGCCGGCGGCGATCACGTCGCCGATCGCCCGCGTGATCACGTTGCAGGCGCGGATGCCGTCGTCGTTGCCCGGGATCACGTAGTCGATCCCGTCCGGGTCGCAGTTCGTGTCGACGAGCCCGATGATCGGGATCCGCAGCCGCTGCGCCTCGCGCACGGCGATCGCCTCGGTCTTGAGGTCGATCACGAAGAGGGCGTCCGGCACGCGCTGCATGTTCTTGACGCCGCCGAGGTTGGCGCGGAGCTTCTCGAGGTCGGCCTGTGCGGCCATGCGCTCGCGCGTCGGCAGCAGGCCGAGCTGGCCCTCCGACTCGTAGCGCTCGAGGTCGTGCAGGCGCTTGATCCGGAGGGAGATCGTCTGGAAGTTGGTCAGCAGCCCACCCAGCCAGCGGTGGTTCACGTACGGCTGGCCGGCGGACTCGGCGATCTCCTTGATGCCGTCGCGGGCCTGCTTCTTCGTGCCGACGAACAGCACGGTGCCGCCGCGGCGCGCGAGGCCGTCGGCGAACTGCTGCGCCTGGCCGAGCAGCGCCTCGGTGCGCAGCAGGTCGATGATGTAGATGTCGCCACGCTCGCCATGGA
The DNA here is from genome assembly GCA_963839615.1 of uncultured Solirubrobacteraceae bacterium. Classification (GTDB taxonomy): domain Bacteria; phylum Actinomycetota; class Thermoleophilia; order Solirubrobacterales; family Solirubrobacteraceae; genus DASQMT01. Next base: position 506,833 of record CAWIVY010000007.1, on the reverse strand, counting down.
TGAAGCGGCGCATCTTCGGATTCCATCGGCGCGTCTGGTGACCGAAGTGCACACCGGCCTCCAGCAGCTCCCTGATCCCGACTTCCTGAGCCACGGGTACGTCTCCCTTATCGGTTGTGTGATGCGGTTCCCGGGCGAAGAGGGATTGCGGAACCCGGCGCATCTGGCGCCGGGCAGGGGCCGCATCCTCAGGTTGGGTTGGGCCGCCCGGGGTAGTGGGGTTGCCTCGAACGAGGCGGGACGCGTCGCAGTCTAGCCGCAAGAACGGGTCCGGACGTGCGTTGGGGCTGGTGCGGGCCGGCCCTCCCTTCCCCTACCTCCGGTGGACCGGCCCGCTTTTATCCCGCGCGCTCCAGCGCCGCGGCGAGGTCATCGGGCAGCGGCGAGGTGACGTCGACCGCCTCGCCGGTGACGGGATGCGGGAACGCGAGCCGCGCGGCGTGCAGGAACTGGCGCTCCAGCCCGTGGCGGCCCGGCGTGCCGTAGTCGGGATCGCCGGCGACCGGATGCCCGATCGCCAGCAGGTGCGCGCGGATCTGGTGCGTGCGCCCGGTCTCGAGCCGCACGCGCAGCAGCGTGTCCTGCGGCAGCGCGCGCTCGATCTCGAAGTGGGTGATCGCCTCGCGCGGCTCCTCGGTATCGGTCGATACCCGCGTCCGCACGCGGCGGTCGCGGCCCAGCGGCGCGTCGATCCTGCCGCGCCGCGCCGGTGGCCGTCCCTCGACCAGCGCGAGGTACTCGCGCACGAGCTCGCGCGCGGCAAGGAGCGACTTCAGGGCCGCATGGACCGGCTCTGAGCGCGCGACGACCAGCAGGCCGGACGTGTCGCGATCCAGCCGGTGCACGATGCCGGCGCGCTCGGGGTCCAGGCCGCCGGCAACCTTGTCGGCCAGCGCCTGCGCGAGCGTGCCGTGGCGGTGCCCGCGGGCCGGATGCACGACCACGCCCGCCGGCTTCTCGACGACGATCAGGTGCTCGTCCTCCCAGGCCACGGCGAACCGCGCAGCGGGCACGGCGGCGGCTGCCTGAGCGTCGCCGGGCGGCTCCTCCACGCGCACCAGCTCGCCGCCCGCGAGCACCTGGCGCTTGGCCTTCAGGGCACCGTCCACGGTCACGTGACCGCCCTCGATCAGCCGCTGTGCCGCCGCGCGCGAGCCCGCGTGGACGGCCAGGAACACGTCCAGGCGCTCGCCCGCGGACTCGGCCGGCACGGTCAGGTCACGCGGCATCGGCCTCGGCACGCCGTCGCGGCGGTCCCTCGAGCACGTAGATGAGCGCCAGCACGCCGACGGTGATCGCCATGTCGGCGACGTTGAAGGCCGGGAAGTGCGGGAACTTCACGAAGTCGGTGACCGATCCTTCGCGCGCGCGATCGATCAGGTTCCCGATCGCGCCGCCGAGCAGCAGCCCGGTCGGGAGCCATACGAGCGGACGGCCGGTGTGCGTGACGAAGAAGGCCACGAGCGCCAGCAGCGCCAAGGCTGTGCCGACCACGAGCAGCGCGCCGCCGTCGGAGAGGAAGCCGAACGCGATCCCCGAGTTGCGCACGTTCACGAGCTTCACCCCGGCGACGAGGTCTTCTCGCTCCCCGAGCTCGAGCCCGCCGCGCACGAGCGTCTTGGAGAGCTGGTCGAGCGCCACGACCACGGCCGCCGTGGCGGCGGCGGCCAGCGACGTCCGGCCGGGGCTCACGCCGAGTCGATCGCGCCGACGACGATCCCGCCGAGCAGCTGCAGGGCGATGATCGCGACGATCGGCGTCAGATCGAGCGGGCCGATCCGCAGCGGCAGGCGCCGGAAGAGGTTCAGCCACGGGTTGGCCGTGTCGCGCAGGAAGTCCATCAGCGCGTTCGACCAGCGCGTATAGGGCACGCGCACGCCCATGCTGAAGATGAACGAGAGCACGACCCAGGCGATGATCACGATCACGTAGACCGTGACGAAGGCCCCGACGAAGTCGGCGATCTCGTTGCGGGTGGACGCGAACACGGTCATGTGAAGTCCACGACGTCGTCCATCGCCTGCGCCAGCGCGGCCCGCACCGCGCCGCGCTCGAGCGCCGCCAGGCCGCGCGCGGTCGTCCCGCCGGGCGACGCGACGGCTCGCCGCAGCGCGAGCGTGTCGTACTCGCGCGACCGCAGCAGCTCGGCCGAGCCGGCCATCGTCTCGGCGACGAGCGTCGAGGCCAGCTGCGGCGGCATCCCGCGGCGGATCGCCGCATCGACCTGGGCCTCGACGAGCAGCGCCCAGTAGGCGGGCCCGACGCCGGCCGTCGCGCCGGCGATCCGCATCAGCCCCTCGGGGACCTCGACGACGGTGCCGAGGCGGCCGAACAGCTCGCGCACCTGGTCGCGGAACTCGTCCGGCACCGGCGCATCGGGCACGGCGAACGCGAGCACGCCGCGGCGCACCTCGACGGGCGTGTTCGGCTCGATCCGGACGACGGGCGTGTCGGGGTAGGCGGCGCGGAGCTCGGCCTGCGTCGTGCGGGCGAGGATCGACACGACCGCCTTCGCGGTCCCCGCGATCTCCCGCGCGACCGTGTCGAGCTGCGCCGGCTTGTGCGCGAGCACGACCACGTCGGCGCGCTCGGCCAGCTCGCGATTGGAGCCCACGGCTTGGCCGCCGACGAGCGCAGCCAGCTCCTGTGCCCGGCCCGAGCCCGAGTCCGTGCACAGCACCGGCTCGCCCCACCCGAGAGCGAGCGCGCGCGCCATGTTGCCGGATCCGATCAGTCCAATCTGCACCGGGCTGAGTCTAGGGCTCGGTGAGATCGTTCCGGTGCTCGACGTCGGTCACCGCCGCGAGCTCCGCGGCCTCCCTGAGGGTGACCCTCCGTCTCCGCTCCGGGAGTTACGAGCGCTCCGGTAGTTAGCTCTGGTTGAAGAAACCCTTCTCGATCAACCGCGCGCGCTCCTCGGAGCTCAGCTCCACGTTGCGCGGCGTGAGCAGGAACACCTTGTCGGCGATCCGCTGCATGCCCCCGTCCAGCGCATAGGTGAGGCCGGAGGCGAAGTCGATCAGGCGCTTCGAGAGGTCGGTCTCGGAGCCCTGGAGGTTGATGATCACCGGGATCGCGTCCTTGAACTTGTCCGCGACGTCCTGTGCGTCGTTGAACGACTTCGGGATCACCAGGTGCACGCGCACCTCGCCGCCGTGGCCGTTGGCGGGACGGCCGCCCACCTGGCGCAGGACGGTCGTGCGCCGCTCGGAGGACGAGTCGTCGGCGAAGATGTCGTCGATCTCGTCCCGGCGCCGGCGCGTGCTCAGCCGGCGGACGTTGGGACGCTCGCGGTAGCGGTCCTCCAGCTCGGCCTCGGGCGCGCGGATCGCGGCCGGCTGCTCCTCGTCCTCCTCGTACGCGTCGCGGTCCTCGGCGAGGCCGAAGTAGACGAGTGTGCGGTGCCAGGAGTCGGAGAAGCCCATCGAGGTGCGATATTCGGGACCAGCAGGGCATTCCCTTCCCTGGCCGGACTTAGTCGAAGAGTACCGAGCCGACCCTGACGATCGTCGCGCCTTCCTCGACGGCCACCGCGAAGTCCTGTGACGTGCCCATCGAGAGATGCCGCAGCCCGTGCTCGGCGGCCAGCTCGCGCAGGGCGGCGAAGTGCGGCCTGCTCGCCTCCGGGTCCTCGGCGAACGGGGGCATCGCCATCAGCCCGGCGACGCGCACGGTGGCGCGTGCGATGAAGTCCCCGAGCGCGGCGGGGTCGATCCCGGCCTTGCCCTCCTCCCCCGCGACGTTCACCTCGACGAGGATCTCGGTCTCCGGCGTGCCGTGGCGCTCGAGCTGCGCGAGCGCCGAGTCCGAGGCCACGGAATGGGTCAGCTCGACGAGCGGCAGGATCTGGCGCACCTTGCGGCTCTGGAGCTGGCCGATGAAGTGCCAGCGCAGCGCCGGATCGGGCCATGCGGCCGTCTTGGCCTCGAGTTGCTGCGCGCGGTTCTCGCCGAGCAGCGTGAGGCCGGCTTCGGCCAGCACGCCGATGTCCCCGACGTCGACGTACTTGACCGCCGTGAGCAGCTCGACGTCGGCGGGATCGCGGCCCGCGCGGCGCGCGGCGGCGGCGATCTCCTCGCGTACGCGGTCGGCGTTCTCGCGCACGCGGACGGGATCGAGCCCGCTCATGCGCGCCACACCACGCCCGCCTGGCGGCCGGTGACGCCGCCGTCGCGCCGATGCGAGAAGAACAGCTCGGCCCCGCCGCAGATCGTGCACAGCCCGATGTCGTGGATCGTGTCGACGCCGGCCTGCGCCAGGCTGTGGCGCGCGATCGCGGGCAGGTCGAGGTTGCGCTCCCCCACGCGCGCCCCGGGCACGCCGGCGAATGCCGCGTGGACCTCTTCGCCGACCTCGTAGCAGCAGCCGCGGGCGCTCGGGCCCAGCGCCGCCGTCAGCGCGCCGGAACCGCCCAGCTCGCGGATCGCTGTGACGCCCTCGCCGACGATCCCGGCCGCGAGCCCGCGCCAGCCGCCGTGCAGCGCCGCCACGGCGCCGTCGCCGGCCAGCATCACCGGCAGGCAGTCGGCGACGAAAACGAGCGCCGCCGCGTCGTCGAGCGCGGTCGCCTGCCCGTCCTCCTCGGCGGCGGGCCGCGCCGGCCCGGGCGGCTCGGCTGCGCGCCGCACGGAGGCCCCGTGCACCTGGCGGCCGTAGATGAAGCGCTCGCGCGGCAGGCCGACGACGGCGGCGATGCGCTCGCGGTTCTCGTCCACGTTGGAACCTTCGTCGCGCGTCAGCCGGCCCAGGTTGAGCGATGCGAAAGGCCCCGCCGAGACCCCGCCGCGCCGCGTCGAGAACAGCACGCGGCCGCCCGGCAGTGACGCGGCGATGTGATCGCCGTCCCAGTGGAACGGCTCGGGCAGCGCGGGATCGGGCACGGCGAGCAGGCTACGCGACGGCCGGGCCGCGCCCCGGCACGGGCGAGGACTGGACGATCGAGGTGGTCGTCTGCCCGTAGAGCACGAAGTCGTCGATCAGCTCCTCGAGGTGCAGCACGTCGCGCACGTACAGGCGCATGACGAAGCAGTCCTCGCCGGTGACGCGATGGCACTCCGTCACCTCGGGCGTCTTGCGCGCCAGCTCCGCGACCTTGCGGATCATGTTCGGCGCGGGCCGGATGCGCAGGACGACGCTGAGCTCGTAGCCGAGGGCGCGCGGGTCGACGTCGGCCCGGTAGCCGCGGATGACCCCGGCCTGCTCGAGCCGCGCGAGCCGCTCGCCGACCGCCGGAGCGGACAGCCCGACGCGCCGGCCGAGCTCGGCGAGGCTGAGCCGGCCGTCGTCTTGCAATGCCACGATCAGCTGGCGATTCGTTGCATCCAGCTGTTGATCCGAAAGTCGTGGCGGCATGGTTCCTTCGATCGCCACTGTACCGCACCGTGATCGGCATGCAAGCTGTTTGGATGAGCACCGGCCGGCGCATGCCGCCGCACGCGTACTTCGCCGGCAGCGCGATCTTCCACTACCTCGGGCCGGCGTTCGCCGTGCTGTTGTTCGTGCGCGTCGGGCCGCTCGGCACCGGCTGGCTGCGGATCGCGGCCGCGGCGCTCGTGCTGTGCGCTTGGCGGCGCCCGTGGCGGCTGCTGCGCGAGCCGGCCCTGCTCGCGCTGGGCGGCGTGCTCGCGCTGATGAACTGCTGCTTCTACCTAGCAATCGACCGGCTCGCGCTCGGCACCGTGGCGGCGATCGAGTTCCTTCCCGTGATCGCCCTCGCCGCGCTCGGCGCCCGCACGCCGCGCAACGCGGCGGCGCTGGCGCTGGCGGTCGCCGGCGTGTACATGCTGACGGGCGTGCGGCTCGCCGGCGAACCGCTCGGGTTCGCGCTCGCCTTCGCGAACGCGGGCCTGTTCGCGCTCTACATCGTGCTCAGCCACCGCGTCGCGGGGAGCAGCGGCATCGACGGCCTGGCGGCGTCGATGCTCGCCGCGCTCGTCGTCGTCACGCCGCTCGCGTTCTGGGACGCGATCCCGGCGCTCGACGACCCGGTCGCGATCGCAGCCGGCGTCGGCGTCGGAGTCGCGTCGTCCGTGATCCCCTACGTCTGCGACCAGCTCGCGATGGCGCGGCTGCCGCGCTCGACCTACGCCCTGCTCGTCTCCCTGCTCCCAGCCACCGCGACGGTGATCGGCATCGTGGTGCTCAGCCAGCTCCCGTCGACGGGCGAGGTCCTCGGCGTCGCCCTGGTCGTCGCCGGCGTGGGCGTCCACCGCGACGCAACCTGAAGCGGGGCTGGCACCGTTTAGGTGGCGGCGGCCAGGGCGGCTGCGAGCTGGGCCTCGCGGTCCGGCGCCTCGCCGTCGAGCAGTGCCGCGCGCGCGGCGCGCAGGCCGCGGCCGACCGCCGGGCCGGAGAGGCCGGCCGCCAGGAGGTCGTCGCCCCCGATCGCCGTGCGCAGGTGGCGACCGTGCTCGAGCCAGTCGCGCGCCGCCTCCGAGCCCGCCGCGGCCGTCACCACGGCCGCCTCGACCGGGCGGTGGCGGAGCAGCTCGTCGGCGACCGACCGGCGCGCGCCACGCAGCTCGGAGAGCAGCATGCCGGACTCCGCGCATGCGACGATCGCCTCGGCCTCCGCGGCCGGGAACGCGAGCTCGCGCAGTCGCTCGCCCAGCTCGCCCGGACGGGCGTCGCGGACCGCGGAGCCGAGCGCCGCCAGGCCGGCCCGCGCATCGATCGGGCAGAGCGCCACCACGCGTGCGGCCAGCGCCGCGTCGGCGGCGAAGCCCGGCAGCAGCGCCGCGCCGAGCCCGTGCGCCTCGAGCGCCACGAGCGTGGCGGGCTGCGGCTCGAGCGCGAGCAGCCGCAGTTCCGCGCCGAGCCGCTCGCCGCTCACCGTCCGCAGCGCGCCGACCGACACCGCGAGGCCCGCCAGCGCGGCCGTGTGGGCCTCGATCGCGAAGCCGAGCCGGCCCGCGTAGCGCGCCAGCCGGATCAGCCGCGTCGGATCGTCGCGGAACGAGGCGTCGTGGAGCACACGCAACAGCCGCGCGTCGAGATCCGCCCGCGCCTCCGGCACGCCGAGCAGCTCCCCGTCCGCGAGCCGCAGGGCGAGCGTGTTGACGCTGAAGTCGCGCCGTTCGAGATCGTCCTGGAGCGGCGCGCCGAGCTCGACCACCGGCAGCGAGCCGGGCTGTGGATAGCTCTCGCGCCGCGCCCCGGCGAGGTCGAACGAGCCCTCGGGCCCGCGCACCGTGGCCGTCCCGAAGCGCTCGTGGACCAGCACCTCGCCGCCGAGCCGGTCGGCCGCGCGGCGCGCGACGACCAGCGCGTCGCCCTCGACGACGAGGTCGAGATCGCTCGGCACGCCGTCCAGCAGCAGGTCGCGCACCGCCCCGCCGACCACCCAGACCCGCGGCTCACCCCCCAAGGCGGCCACCACGGGGCCGGCCGCAGGCAGGGTCCGGAGCCGTTCGAGGAGCGTCGCGGGCACGCCGGTAACCTAGAGGGGCATGCCACCGCAGGAGCGCAAGCGGCGCTTGCGGCGGATCGTGATCAGCCTCGGGATCGGGTTGCTGGTGCTCGTGGGAGCGGCAGCGGCCTTCGTGGTCACCCGCGAGGAAGGCGACGTCTCCAACCCCGAAGTCGAGTTCCGCGACGAGCCCGCCGCGACGCCCGAAGTCGAGCAGGAGCCCGAGGAGCCGGGGAGCAGGAAGACCGACCCGGTCGATCGCTTCATCTGGTCGCACTACGGCTACACGCGCGACCGCCGCCGCTACCTACCGCTGAAGAAGCCGCCGCGGCCGCCGTTCAAGGAGATCTGGCAGTACCAGGGCAACGTGCTGCTGGAGTTCCCGCCGGTCATCGGCGGCAAGCGCCTGTACCTGCTCAACGACAGCGGCAAGCTGTTCGCGATCCAGAAGCACACGGGCAAGACGCTCTGGAAGCGCAAGCTCGGCGCCCTGGCCGCAGCCTCGCCGGCCTACGCCGACGGGACCGTCTACGCCGTCCTGCTCCAGCGGACCCGGAAGGGCTCCGGCTCGCGCGCCGGGCGGGTCGTCGCGCTCGACGGCAAGACCGGCAAGATCCGCTGGAGCCGCGGGCTCGCGAGCCGCAGCGAGTCGTCCCCCTTGATCGTCGACGACCGGCTCTACTTCGGCTCGGAGAACGGCACGGTCTACTCGATGGGCGCCGGCGACGGGCGCGTGCGCTGGCGCTTCCACGCCGAAGGAGCGGTCAAGGGCGGGCTGGCGCTTGCCGACGGCAGGCTCTACTTCGGCGACTACGGCGGGCGCGTGTACGCGATCCGCCAGGACAGCGGCCGCCAGGCCTGGCGCGCGAGCACGCACGGCGGTCGCTTCGGCATCGGGGCGGGCAACTTCTACTCCACGCCGGCCGTGGCGTACGGGCGCGTCTACCTCGGCAACACCGACGGGCGGATCTACTCGTTCTCGGCCACCAGCGGTCAGCTCGCCTGGAGCAAGAGCACCGGCGGCTACGTGTACGCCTCACCCGCCGTGGCGCAGGTGCCGGACGGGCGGCCACTGGTCTACGCGGGCTCCTACAGCGGCCGCTTCTACGCCCTGGACGCGCGCAGCGGCGCGGTGCGCTGGTCGCGCGGCGGCAACGGCAGGATCTCCGGCGGCGCCAGCGTGATCGGCGACATCGTGTACTACGCCGACCTCGGCAACAAGCGCACGATCGGGCTCGGCGCGCGCACCGGCCGCAAGCTGTTCGAGCACGAGCGCGGCTCCTACAACCCGGTGGTGTCGGACGGCGAGACGATCTTCCTCACCGGCTATCACGCGATGTACGCGCTCCAGCCCCTTTCGACCGCCGACAAGAAGGCGCGCGCGAAGGCCGCGCGCGCCCGGAAGGCGCGCAAGCGCAACGACCGCCGGATCTGCCGCACCCGCGCCCGCGAGGCGCACCGCGGCAAGCCCGCCGCCCAGCAGCGCTCCTACAAGCGCTGCGTGAAGCGCCGGCCGGCGCTGCGGCGCAGGGCCGCCCGGGCGGAGTGCTTGCAGCGGGCCCGCAAGCTCCACAAGGGCCGCAAGGGCAGGATCAGCCGCTCGTACCGGCGCTGCGTGGACCGCCGGCACGCGCACCGCCGCTGAGGCGCACGGGCACGCCGGCGGCGTCCAGGACGGCCTTGACCTCGGCCACCGAATGGCGGCCGTAGTGGAAGATCGACGCCGCGAGGACCGCGTCCGCGCCCGCCGCGAACCCGGCGACCATGTGCTCGGGCCCGCCGACGCCGCCCGAGGCGATCACCGGCACGTCGACGGCATCGGCGATCGCGCGCGTCAGCTCGAGGTCGTAGCCGTCCTGCGTGCCGTCGCGGTCCATCGACGTGAGCATGATCTCCCCCGCCCCCCGCTCGGCGCCCTCGCGCGCCCACGCCACCGCGTCGCGACCGGTCGCCGTGCGGCCCCCGGCCACGAACACCTCCCAGCCGTCGCCGCGCCGCTTCGCGTCGATCGCCAGCACGACGCATTGGGCGCCGAGCACCGCCGCGAGCTCGCCGACCAGCTCCGGCCGCGCCGCCGCCGCGGAGTTGACGGCGACCTTGTCGGCGCCGGCGTCGAGCACCGCCTGCGCGTCGGCCACCTCGCGCACGCCGCCGCCGATCGTGAAGGGGACGAAGACCTCGTCAGCGGCCCGCCGCGCCAGCTCCACGACGGTCGCGCGCTTGTCCGACGTGGCCGTGATGTCGAGGAAGATCAGCTCGTCGGCGCCCTCGCGGTCATAGAACGCCGCGAGCTCGACGGGGTCGCCGGCGTCGCGGATGTCGAGGAAGCGCGTGCCCTTGACCACCCGCCCGGCGTCGACGTCCATGCAGGGGATCACGCGCTTGTAGTGCACCGTCCAGAGGCTATTGGGCTACGATCCGGGCAATGCTCATCCTCGCCCTGAGCGAAGCCGCCAAGACGACGATCACCGACATCGTGATCTGGTTCGTCGCGTTCCCGGCCCTGGTGACCGGCCTGATCGGCGTCGCGATCGCCCAGACGATCCGCGAGCGGGCCGAGAACCAGGCGCACCGGCGCCGCCCGTCGGCGTAGGTCAGCCCTTCCCGTCGAGCGCGGCCTGCGCCTCGGCGACGGTGAAGCGCGCCTCGTAGAGCGCCTTGCCGACGATCACGCCCGCCAGGTTGACCTGCCGCAGCCCGCGCAGCGCGCGCAGGTGCTCGAGCTCCCCGATGCCTCCGGCATAGAGGAAGCGCCCGCGCACCGCGCCCGCGATCGCGGCGACGTCCTCGAGCGACGGGCCCTCCAGCGCGCCGTCGCGGTCCGCGTCGGTGTAGACGAACGAGGCGACGCCGCGGTCGTGCAACCGCTCGATCGCGTCGATGGCGGGCAGCTCGGTCACCTGCGTCCAGCCCGCGGTGGCGATCTTCCCGCCGCGCACGTCGACGGAGACGACCACGCGCGGCCCGTAGGCGGCGAGGATGTCGTCGAGGAAGTCGACGTCGCGCAGGGCGGCGGTGCCGACGATCACGCGCTCCGCGCCCGCCCGCAGCGCGTCGCGCACTGCCTCGACCGAGCGGAGCCCGCCGCCGTACTGGACCGGCACGCCGGTGCCCGCGACGATCCGGCGCAGGTGGTCGATCGAGGCCGGCTCGCCCGCGCGCGCGCCGTCGAGGTCGACGACGTGCAGGAAGCGCGCACCGGCGTCCACCCATGACCGGGCGGCCTCGAGCGGATCGTCGTTGTAGACGGTCTCCGCGTCGAAGCGGCCGTGCGTGAGCCGTACGGCCTTGCCGTCGCGGATGTCGACCGCGGGGTAGACGATCATGCGGCCACGCGGGCGCCGACGAAGTTGCGCAGCAGCGCGAGCCCGTCGAGCGAGGACTTCTCCGGGTGGAACTGCGCGCCCATGACGTTGCCGCGCTCGACGATCGAGGCGAAGCGCTCGCCGTACTCGCCGTACCCGACGACGTCGGCCGCCAGCTGCGGCCGGCAGGCGTACGTGTGCACGTGGTAGAAGGCCGCGGCGTCGCCCAGGCCCTCGGTCAGCGCGGACCGGCGTGAGAACGTGACCGTGCTCCAGCCGATGTGCGGGACCTTCAGCCCGGGCGCGCGCAGCCGCGTGACGGTGCCCGGCAGGAGGCCGAGGCCGGCCGCGCCCTCGTGCTCGTCGGAGGAGTCGAACAGCAGCTGCATGCCGAGGCAGATCCCGAGCAGCGGCACCCCCGCGCTCGCGCGCTCGCGGATCAGCTCGTCGAGGCCGAGCGCGGCGAGCCGCCGCATCGCCTCGGGGAACGCGCCGACGCCGGGGAGCACGATCGCGTCGGCGGCGGCGATCTCGTCGTGCTCGCCGGTGCGCGCGACCTGCGCGCCGACGTGCTCGAGCGCCTTCTCGACGCTGCGCCGGTTGCCCATCCCGTAGTCGACCAGCGCCACCGTCACGTGAGCGTCCCCTTGGTCGAGGGGACGCCGGACTCCTCGGGATCGATCGAGACCGCGATCCGCAGCGCCCGCGCGAACGCCTTGAAGCAGGCCTCGATCATGTGGTGCGCGTTCGTGCCGGCCTGCAGCTCGATGTGCAGCGTCAGCCGCGCGGCGCTCGCGACGGCGCGGAAGAACTCCTCCGCGGCCTCGTGCTCGAAGCCCGCGATCGCCCCGGGCGGAAGCTCGAGCCCGGTCACCGCGCAATAGGGCCGCCCGGAGACGTCGATCGCACAGGCCGCGCGCGCCTCGTCCATCGGCACGACGGCGTGTCCGTAGCGGCGGATCCCGCGGCGGTCGCCGAGGGCCTCGGCGAGCGCCTGGCCGAGCACGATGCCCGTGTCCTCGACGGTGTGATGCGAGCCCGTGCCGAGGTCGCCCTGGACCGTCACGCCCAGGCCGATGCTGCCGTGGCGAGCGAGCAGGTCCAGCATGTGGTCGAAGAACCCGACGCCGGTGTCCATCTTGCCGGGGAGGTTCCCGTCGAGGTCGAGGCTGATCTGGACGTCGGTCTCGCCGGTCTTGCGGCTCAGCTGTGCGCTGCGGCTCATGTGGTCACCGATTCTCGCGGATTCGCGCGGACATGGACTCGGCGTGCACCGCGAAGCCCTCCGCCTCGGCGACCGGGGCCCCGGCCCGCGCGAGCGCCGCGGCGGCGTCACCCACGTGGACCTCGGCCATGCGACGGCGGAAGTGACCCACCGTGAGGCCGGAGGCGAAGCGCGCCGCCCCGTCGGTCGGCAGCGTGTGGTTCGAGCCCGCGACGTAGTCGCCGAACGCGGTCGCGCTGGCGGCGCCGACGAACACGCAGCCGGCGCGGTTCACGCGCGGCGCCAGCGCCTCGGCCGCATCGCCGACGAGCTCCAGATGCTCGGGCGCGAGCGCCTCCGAGAACGCCAGCGCGGCCTCGAGATCCTCGGCGTCGACCAGCACCTTCGGGCCTGCGGCGACCGTGGGGCGATCGCGGAACAGCGCCTGCAGGTCGCGGCCGACGGCGTCGAGCAGCGCGGCGTCGTCCGCGACCGCGACGACCAGCGAGTCCTCCCCGTGCTCGGCCTGCGCGAGCAGGTCGAGCGCGATCAGGCGCGGGTCGGCCCCCGCGGAGGCGAGCACGAGCAGGTCCGAGGGCCCCGCGAAGCCGTCGATGCCGACGCGGCCCGTGAGCTGGCGCTTGGCCTCCTGGACGTAGAGGTTGCCCGGGCCGACGATCACGTCGGCCGGCCGGATCGTCTCGGTCCCGAGGGCGAGCGCGGCGATCGCCTGCGCGCCGCCCATGCGGTAGACCTCGCCGGCGCCGCAGAGCGCGCAGGCGGCCAGGATCACGGGATGCGCGGGCGCCGCGACGACGACCTCGCCCACGCCCGCGGCGCGCGCAGTGATCACGCCCATGACCACGGAGGACGGATACGGGCGGCGGCCGCCGGGCGCGTAGACCGCGGCGCGCGCGACCGGCAGCTCGCGCAGCCGGATCCGCTGGCCCTGCGGCAGCTCGACGTCGCGGTCCTCGATCAGCCCGGCCCGCGCGACGAGCTCCACGTTGGCGATGGCGAGCTCGAGGCCGGCACGCACGGCGGGGTCGAGGGCGTCGAGCGCCGCGCGCAGCTCGTCGCCGGCGACCCGCAGCGGCGCCGCCTGACCGGTGGCTTCGTCGCGCGCGGAGCCGAAGCGGCGCTCGTGCTCGAGCAGCGCATGGTCGCCGCCCTCGCGCACGGACTCGATGATCCCGGCGACCCTGTCGGCCACGGAGCCCGGCGGCGGCAGGTACCTGCGGACCTGTCCGGCGATCGCCGCGGCGTCCTCCGCGGAGACGGCGAGGCGTTCAATCATCGGCCAGCGCCTCGCGCATGCGCGCGACGAGGTCGTCGAGCGCGGCGGCCTTGAGCTTGTGCACGACCGGGTTCGCGATCAGCCGCGCGGTCGAGGTGAGGATCTCCTCGCGCACCACGAGGCCGTTCTCGCGCAGCGTCGTGCCGGTCGCGGTCAGGTCGACGATCCCCTCGGCGAGCCCGGTCAGCGGCGCCAGCTCGACCGAGCCCTTGACCTCCACGATCTCGGCCTGGCGGCCGGTGCGCTCGAAATGGCGCGTGGCGATCCGCGGGTACTTCGTCGCGACGCGCATCACGCCGAGGCGCCGCAGGGCCTCGGCGAGCCGGTCCTCACCCGCCGTCGTCGCGACGACCATCACGCACGGCCCGAATCCGAGGTCGAGCAGCTCGTAGACCCCGCGACTCGGACTCTCGGCGAGCACGTCCTTGCCCGTGATGCCGAGATCGGCGGCGCCGGCCTCCACGTAGGTCGCGACGTCCGACGGCCGCATCGTCACGATGCCGGCGTCCTCGAACAGCAGCTTGCGGTCGTTCGCGCGCACGTCCGCGGTGTCGACGCCCAGCCGGTCGAGCAGGTCGAGCGTGTCGGTCATCAGCGTCCCGCGCGGGACCGCGAGCGTGAGCCCGTTGAGCCCGCTCATAGCTGTTCACCGCGGCGCTCGCCCACCAGCGCGATGTGCAGCCGCTCGACGTTGAGCGCCCAGCCCGCCGCCGGCAGCTCGCGGCCGAAGCGGCCGAGCAGGTCGTCGTAGCGGCCGCCGCCGCCCAGCGGCGCGCCGAGCGCCGCGTCGTACACCTCGTAGACGGCGCCCGTGTAGTAGGCGAGCGAGCGCGCGAGGCCGAGGTCGAAGATCACGCGGTCCGCGACGGCGGCCGGCAGCGCGTCGTAGACGCCGCGCAGGCCGTCCGCGGCGGGCCCGGCCGCGTCGAGCACCTCGGCGCCGCCGCGCCGCTGCGGCACCTCCAGCAGCGCCGCTGTCGCCTCGGCGCCCAGCCGCAGCTCCTCGACCGCGCGCTCGAGCCCGACGAAGTCGCGCGTCTGGAGCTCGTGCAGGATCGCCGCGCGCGCCGCGCCGGCCACGCCGTACGCGTCGAGCAGCGCCGGGTAGAGCGAGGCGTCGCCGAGCCCGACGCGGTAGTCCGCGAGGCCGACCGCGTCGAGCGCCTCGCAGAGCACGGTCAGCGTCTCGGCGGTGCCGGCGGGACCGGGCACCCCGACGAGCTCGATCCCGGCCTGCAGCATCTCGCGGTCCTGCCCGCGCTGCGGTCGGACGGAGCGGTAGGTGTGGGCGACGTAGCAGAAGCGCAGCGGCGGATCCGCGCTCGCATAGCGGGTCGAGACGACGCGCGCGATCGGGATCGTCATGTCCGAGCGCAGCACCAGCACGTTGCCCTGCTCGTCGAACAGCTTGTAGGCCGGATCGGCCGCCGCCGGGTCGCCGCGCGTCAGCACCTGCTCGTACTCGAGCGCCGGCGTGTGCACCTCGCCGTAGCCGTGTGCGCCGAACACGCCGCGCATGGACTCGACGACAGCGTGCATCTCGCGCATCTCGTCGGGCAGGACGTCGCGCGTCCCTGACGGCGTCGGGTGGATCGTCGTCATGGCCGCAGCAGAAGCTACGCGACCTGGCGCTCGATCCGCGCGCCCAGCGCAGCGAGCCGCTCGTCGATGCGCTCGTAGCCGCGGTCGATCTGGCGTACGTTGCCGATCTCCGAGATGCCGTCGGCGCACAGCGCTGCGATCAGCATCGCCATGCCGGCGCGGATGTCGGGCGACTCCAGGCGCTCTCCGCGCAGCCGCGTGGGCCCCGAGATGACGGCCCTGTGCGGATCGCAGAGGATGATGTGAGCGCCCATGTTGACCAGCTTGTCGGTGAAGACGAGGCGGTTCTCGAACATCTTCTCGAAGATCAGCACCGTGCCCTCGGACTGCGTCGCGAGCGCCAGCGCGATCGACGTGAGGTCGGCCGGGAACGCGGGCCAGGGCCCGTCCTCGACCTTGGACTGGTAGCCGCCCGCGTCGCGCTGGACGACGAGCTTCTGCTCGCCCGGCACGACCACGTCGTCGCCGTCGAGCTCGGAGCGCAGCCCCAGGCGCTGGAAGACGAGCCGGATCATGCGCAGGTCGTCGGACACGCAGTCCGAGATCCGCAGCTCGCCGCCGGTCACGCCGGCGAGCGCCATGAAGGACGCGATCTCGATGTGGTCGGGCGAGACGCGGTGCTCGCAGCCGCCCAGCTTCGCCAGGCCGTGCACCTGCATCACGTTGGAGCCGATCCCCTCGATCGCGGCGCCCATCCGCGTCAGCAGCCGCGCGAGGTCCTGCACGTGCGGCTCCGAGGCCGCGTTGCGGATGATCGTCGAGCCGGGCGTGCAGCGCCGCTGCCATCAGCGCGTTCTCGGTGCCCATCACGGACGGCTCGTCCATGAAGAAGTCGCAAGCCTGCAGGCCGCCGTCGGGCGCGCGCAGGCGGATGTCGCGCGTGTGCTCCACGTGCGCTCCCAGCGCGCGGAACGCGTCGAGGTGCGGATCGAGCCGGCGGCGGCCGATCACGTCCCCGCCGGGCGGCGGCAGCAGCGCCTCGCCGAAGCGGGCGAGCAGCGGCCCGGCGACGAGGAACGACGCGCGGATCTTCTCCGCGAGCACGGGGTTCACGTCGGTGGTGGTGACCTGGTCGGCCTGCAGGGCGACGGTGTTGCCCTCGCGCCGCTCGACCTTCACGCCGAGGTCCTCGAGCAGCACCATCAGCGCCTCGGTGTCGCGGATCCGCGGCACGTTGTGCAGCACGACCTGCTCGTCCGTGAGCAGGCACGCGGCCAGGAGCGGCAGGGCCGCGTTCTTGTTGCCGGCGGGCACGACGGTGCCGGAAAGCGGCACGCCGCCTTCGATGACGAGCTTTTCCATCAGAGGTGGTAGCGACGGTGCCGGACGGACGGGGGTCCGGCCCGGAAGCTGGGCTAGGGTACCAGCCATGTCGCTCGTGCTTTCGCGCCCGGAGGCCTGGTCCCTCTTCTGCGAGTGGACGGAATCGCCCTCGCTGCGCAAGCACGTCCTGGCGGTCGAGGCCGCGATGCGCGCGTATGCCCGCCGCTTCGGCGAGGACGAGGAGCTCTGGGGCATCACCGGGCTGCTGCACGACCTCGACTACGAGCGCCATCCCGATCTGGCGACCGGCCATCCGCGCATCGCGCTGAAGGAGCTCGAGGCGCGCGGGTACCCGCCCGAGCTGGTGCGCGCGGTCGCCTCGCACGCGGACTTCCTGGGCGTCTCGCGCGACAGCCCGATGGAGAAGACGCTGTTCGCGGTCGACGAGCTCTCCGGCTTCGTCATGGCGTGCGCGTACGTGCGCCCGACCGGGATCCACGGACTGACGCCCAAGTCGGTGAAGAAGAAGATGAAGACGCCGGCGTTCGCCGCCGCGGTGAACCGCGACGAGCTGCGCAGCGGCGCCGAGGAGCTCGGCGTCGACTTCGACGAGCACCTGGCCTTCGTGATCGCAGCCCTCGAGGAGCGTGCGGAGGACCTCGAGCTGCACGGCTCCGAGCCCGTGACGCATGGCTGAACCGCTCAAGATCGTCGTGCTCGACGGCGACGAGACGGGCCAGGAGCTGCTCGAGCAGGCGATCCGCGTCCTCGATCCGAGCGTCTGCGGAATCGAGATCGAGCTCGAGCACCACGACCTCTCGCTCGCGCGCCGGCGCGAGACGCGCAATGCCTGCGTCTCCGAGGCCGCGGCGGCGATGCGCGTGGCCGGCTTCGGGCTCAAGGCCGCGACGGTGACGCCGGAGGGCAGCGACGACGTCGGCTCCCCCAACCGGATCCTGCGCGAGGAGGTCGACGGCAAGGTCATCATCCGTACCGGGCGGCGGATCCCCGGCGCCGTCGGCCCGGTCTCGGGCGTGCACTACCCGATCTCCGTCGTGCGCATGGCGGTCGGCGACGCCTACGGCGCCGAGCAGTGGCGCGAGGGCGAGGCGGGGTCGATCGGCGAGGTCGCGTTGCGCACCGAGCGGATCACGCGCGACGTCTGCCGCGCCGTGGCGGAGTTCGCGTTCCGCGCCGCCGAACGCTCCGGAGCGCGTGTCTACGGCGGCCCGAAGTGGACGGTCTCGCCCGTCTACGAGGGGATGCTCAAGGAGGAGATGGACGCCTCCGCCGAGCGCCATCCCGAGGTCGAGTACCGGCCGGTTCTGATCGACGCGACCTACGCAGGGCTGCTGAGCGGCGCCGCGGACGTGCCGCTCGTGATCCCGGCGCTGAACCGCGACGGCGACTGCCTGTCGGACATGGTGATGCCGATGTTCGGCTCGATCGCGGGCGCCGAGTCGATCCTGCTGAGTTTCGACGACGACTTCGCGGTCGACGTCGCGATGGCCGAGGCCCCGCACGGGACGGCGCCGTCGCTGCAGGGCAAGGACCTCGCCAACCCGATGGCGATGATCCTCGCGTGCGCCGCGGTGCTGGGCCAGGCCGCCGCGAAGGGCGTCCCGGGCGCCGAGCGGGCATCGCGCGCGATCTACGAGGGCACGCTCGAGACGACGGCGGGCGGCGTCAAGACGTTCGACCTCGGCGGGCACGCCACGACGACCGAGTTCACGGACGCCGCCATCGAAAAGGTCAGGACGAAGATCGAGATCTGGTCCTCGCTCGGCTCTTCGGTGTAGCCGGGAGCCCGGCTGCGCGACGCTCCGGGTCGCCAAGGTGGCGGGCCTTGCGGCGGACGTAGAGCAGGCGCTGGAGATAGAGCACGAGGCTGCCCGCAGCGACGATCGAGCCGAGGTTGATCGCCAGCTGCGCCATGCTGCCGCGCCAGCTCGACCAGTCCTGGTAGGCGGCGGCGACGCCGATGTTGGCGGCCGCGGGGATGGTCGTGACGGAGATCAGCACGCCGATCAGGGCGCCCGACTTCGCCGTGCTCAGGCTGAGCACGCCGGCGGCGCCCGCACAGGCGGCGACGAAGAAGGAGAAGAAGTCCGGCTCGGCGATGAAGTTCGCGAAGCTGTGGCCCTCCTGGGTGAAGCTGTCCTCGAACAGCCCGATCGCCCTGAAGGCCAGCGTCGCCAGGTAGACGCCGGCGATCCCCAGGGGGAAGCCGACGGCCAGCGCCAGCCCCGAGCGCAGCGCCAGATCGCGGCGCTTGTTCACGGCGGCGACACAGAAGCCGGCCAGGGGCCCGAACTCCGGCCCGACGACCATCGCGCCGACGATCAGGATCGGCGAGTCCTGATAGATGCCGACCGCCGCGAGCAGAGTCGCGATCAGCATGAACGCGACGAACGTCGCCGACAGCTCGACGTTCTCGCTCGTGCGCGCCTCGACCTCCTCCCACACGACGGCGTCGGCCGGCGCCCCCCTCGCATGCCCGACCGCCCGCTCGGCGAGGTCGGAGATCTGGGTGTCGATCTCCTCCAGGGTGATCGCGCCGTCGCGCGCGATCCCGAGCTCCTTGAGGTCGGAGATCACCACGCTGGCGTCCTCGCGCGCGACGTCGGCCAGGATCACGTCCCCGGTGGGGTCGCGTGCGGTCCCGGCGAGCAGCACGACGTTGCAGACCGATTGCGACCCCTCGAGCAGCTCGAGCGCGCCATCCGTCTTGCCGCCCCGTGCGACGATCCGCAGGTGGATCACGGGGCGGAGGCTACCCGGCCTCCGCGACGCTGATCATCAGCTCCCGAGGAACGCGAGCGGCTTGCAAGAACCGTTGCAGGATCGCAGCCGATTTTGCGCGTTCCAGAGCCAAATCCGACCCGGAGGCGATCAGGTGCGGCGCCCGTTCCGTCCGACGCTGCTCCTACCTTTCCGAACACATGTTCCCAGAGCTGACGACACGTCGACCGAACAGACGCTCGCTTCGCGAGCTGGTGCGTGGTGCCGTGGGAACGGCACTCGAGTTCGCGACGCTGGGCGAGGCAACACTCGACTTCGCGGATGCGGAGGACCCGGCTCCCCGGCCGGGCCCTTCACCCTCCGCTGGGTCGATCGCCCCCACCGCCGCCCACCCGCACCGCAGACGACTAACCCGTCAGCCATCCAGGCGCCGTGGCGGCATGGTCCGCCCGCGCGCACAGGTCTGCCGCACGCCGGTACATCGCCCGGCCACCAGGCGGGCCTGACCGCCCGAAGGCGCCCGGTCTGGGAGGACGGGAGCGCCTGACGGCCTGGCGCCCTCCCCGGGGCGCCGGACTTCAACGCCTCTCGGGCCGTCCCTCACGGGGCGGCCCGAGTGCTGTCTCGGGGCTCGCCGGCGTGACGCGGCCGCGGCCCAGAACGAAGACGAGCCGCCCTAGGGCGGCTCGTCGGAAGAAACCGGCGGCGACCTACTCTCCCAGGCCCTTGCGAGCCAAGTACCATCGGCGCTGTGGGGCTTAACTGCTCTGTTCGGAATGGGAAGAGGTGTTTCCCCCACGCAATAGCCACCGGAAATTGAGCGAGACCGAGCGGTCCCTCAAAACTGCACAGCTTTTCCGCAGAACGGGATATCAATCCGTCAAGCCCTCGACCCATTAGTACCGGTCTCCTGCGAGTGTCACCACTCTTCCAGATCCGGCCTATCAACCTGGTGGTCTACCAGGGGTCTTACTCGTTCTAGACGATGGGAGAGCTCATCTCGAGGCCGGCTTCCCGCTTAGATGCCTTCAGCGGTTATCCGATCCGCACGTAGCTAACCTGCAGTGCCCTTGGCAGGACAACAGATACACCAGAGGTGCGTTCATCCCGGTCCTCTCGTACTAGGGACGAATCCTCTCAACTCTCCAACGCCCACGGCAGATAGGGACCGAACTGTCTCACGACGTTCTGAACCCAGCTCGCGTACCGCTTTAATGGGCGAACAGCCCAACCCTTGGGACCTACTACAGCCCCAGGATGCGACGAGCCGACATCGAGGTGCCAAACCGAGTCGTCGATGTGGACTCTTGGACTCGATAAGCCTGTTATCCCCGGAGTACCTTTTATCCGTTGAGCGACGGCACTTCCACTTGCTACCGCCGGATCACTAAGACCTGCTTTCGCACCTGCTCGACATGTCTGTCTCGCAGTCAAGCTCCCTTGCTGCCTTTACACTCTACGCACGATTTCCAACCGTACTGAGGGAACCTTTGTGCGCCTCCGTTACATTTTGGGAGGCGACCGCCCCAGTCAAACTACCCGCCTGGCACTGTTCAGCACCCGGATTCACGGCATGCTGTTAGAAGCCCAATACGTCAAGGGTGGTATCTCAAGGTTGGCTCCACGACAGCCGCAGCCATCGCTTCCTAGCCTCCCACCTATCCTGAGCGAAACGCACCGAACTCCAATACCAGGTTGTAGTAAAGGTTCACGGGGTCTTTCCGTCTAGCCGCGGGTACTCGGCATCTTCACCGAGACTGCAATTTCACCGAGCCCATCGTTGAGACAGCGTTCAACTCGTTACGCCATTCGTGCAGGTCGGAACTTACCCGACAAGGAATTTCGCTACCTTAGGACGGTTATAGTTACCGCCGCCGTTTACCGGGGCTTAGTTTCAGTGCTTCGGGTCAAGCCCTAACACCTCCACGTAACCTTCCGGCACCGGGCAGGCGTCAGCCCCTATACGTCGTCTTACGACTTAGCAGAGACCTGTGTTTTTGGTAAACAGTCGGTTGAACCTATTCACTGCGGCCCTCTCGGGCTCCACCGGCAAGCGGTTTCACCCTACTGGGGCGCTCCTTATCCCGAAGTTACGGAGCGATTTTGCCGAGTTCCTTAACGATGGTTATCTCGATCACCTTAGTATTCTCTACTTGCGCACCTGTGTCGGTTTTGGTACGGGCACGCGCAATCTCCCTAGAGGATTTTCTTGGGGGCATGGCCTCCGGAACTCGCCGGCTTATAGCCAGCTGGCATCGCGCCTCAGGTTATGCGGCTCCGCATTTATCTAGAGCCACCCCTACACGCTTACCCCAGGACGACCATCGCCTGGGTTTCCATAGCCTTCCCCGTCCCCCCATCGGTCAAATGACTGCTGACGTGGTACAGGAATATCAACCTGTTGTCCATCGACTACGCCTTTCGGCCTCGCCTTAGGTCCCGACTAACCCTGAGCAGACGAACTTTACTCAGGAATCCTTACGCAATCGGTGGAGGGGATTCTCACCCCTCTTTCGTTACTCATGCCGACATTCTCACTTCCCAGGGCTCCACGACTGGATTCCTCCGCCGCTTCACTGCCATGGGAACGCTCTCCTACCGCACATCTTGCGATGCACCCGTAGCTTCGGTGGTTAGCTTGAGCCCCGTTACATTATCCGCGCCCGAACACTTGACCAGTGAGCTGTTACGCACTCTTTCAAGGATGGCTGCCTCTAAGCCAACCTCCTGGTTGTCTATGCACTCGAACATCGTTTGCCACTTAGCTAACACTTTGGGACCTTAGCTGACGGTCTGGGCTGTTTCCCTTTTGACGCTGAAGTTTATCCCCCAGCAACTGACTCCCGGAGTAAACGTAGTGGTCTTCGGAGTTTGCCTGACTTCAGTAACCTGGTAGGGCCCCTAGGCCAAACAGTGCTCTACGGCCACAACGTAATTTATCCGAGGCTATACCTAAATATATTTCGGAGAGAACCAGATATCTCTGAGCTTGATTAGCCTTTCACTCCGACCCACAGGTCATCCGCCCAGTTTTCAACCTAGGTCGGTTCGGTCCTCCACGGGGTCTTACCCCCGCTTCAACCTGCCCATGGGTAGCTCGCTCAGTTTCGGGTCTACCGCCTGCGACTCATTGGCGCCCTATTAGGACTCGCTTTCGCTACGGCTCCGCTCATCGCTTAACCTTGCCGCAGACGAGTAACTCGTCGGCTCGTTATGCAAAAAGCACGCGGTCACGGCACGAGGCCGCTCCCACCGCTTGTAGGCACGCGGTTTCAGGTACTATTTCACTCCCCTTCCGGGGTACTTTTCACCTTTCCCTCACGGTACTGGTCCGCTATCGGTCACCAGGGAGTACTTAGCCTTGGAGGGTGGTCCCCCCAGGTTCAGTCCGCGTTTCACGGGAGCGGACCTACTCAGGAACGTCCATCGGAAGTCCATGGTGTTTCGTCTACGGGACGGTTGCCCTCTGTGGTGCGCGGTTCCACGCGCTTCGACTACTCCATGGTTTTGTAACTTCCGCCGGCCCATGCACGGACCGGGCAGAACGCCCTACAACCCCCCATACGCAACGCGTGCACGCTTACACGTATGAGGTTTGGGCTGAGTCCCCTTTCGCTCGCCACTACTCGGGGAGTCTCGGTTGATTTCCTTTCCTCCGGGTACTGAGATGTTTCAGTTCCCCGGCTTGCCCCCGCATGCCTATGTATTCAGCATGCGGTAACGCCGCATTACCAGCGCTGGGTTTCCCCATTCGGGAATCCGCGGATCACAGGCTATTCAGCGCCTACCCGCGGCTTATCGCAGCCGTTCACGCCCTTCATCGACTCCTGGTGCCTAGGCATCCACCGTGTGCCCTTCTTATCTTGACGGTGATCTCGTACTCGACACGAGGTCGAGCACGTGGTGATACCCGTTACATTGGAAAAACTGTACAGTTTTCAAGGACCGCGCAAAAGACGCCGGCCGGACTGGCCGCCGGTCTCTCAAAACTCAACAGCATGCGAGGCACCCGCCCGAGGGCGCGCACCTGGAGTCCAGACTCGGTCGACGTACTAGGACCTGGCCGCTCATCGCGCCGCGTTGTGCGACCCGAAGGCGGTTCAGGCGCTCCAATCCTGGAGACTTCCCTAGAAAGGAGGTGATCCAGCCGCACCTTCCGGTACGGCTACCTTGTTACGACTTCACCCCAGTCACGAGCCCCACCTTCGACAGCTCCCTCCCTTGCGGGTTAGGCCACCGGCTTCGGGTGTTGCTTGCTTCCGTGGTGTGACGGGCGGTGTGTACAAGGCCCGGGAACGTATTCACCGCGGCGATGCTGATCCGCGATTACTAGCAACTCCGCCTTCATGGAGGCGAGTTTCAGCCTCCAATCCGAACCGAGACGCGCTTTAAGGGATTCGCTCCACCTCGCGGTATCGCAGCCCTCTGTACGCGCCAATGTAGCACGTGTGTAGCCCTGGACATAAGGGGCATGATGACTTGACGTCATCCCCACCTTCCTCCGGTTTGTCACCGGCAGTCTCGCATGAGTCCCCAACTGAATGCTGGCAACATGCGACGGGGGTTGCGCTCGTTGCGGGACTTAACCCAACATCTCACGACACGAGCTGACGACAGCCATGCACCACCTGTGAAGATGCCCCGAAGGGAAGGCCTGTTTCCAGGCCGGTCATCCACATGTCAAGCCCAGGTAAGGTTCTTCGCGTTGCGTCGAATTAAACCACATGCTCCGCTGCTTGTGCGGGCCCCCGTCAATTCCTTTGAGTTTTAGCCTTGCGGCCGTACTCCCCAGGCGGGGCACTTAATGCGTTAGCTTCGGCACGGAGGGAGTCGACACCCCCCACACCTAGTGCCCATCGTTTACGGCGTGGACTACCAGGGTATCTAATCCTGTTTGCTCCCCACGCTTTCGCGTCTCAGCGTCAGTAACGTCCCAGCGAGCTGCCTTCGCAATTGGTGTTCCTCCTGATATCTGCGCATTTCACCGCTACACCAGGAATTCCACTCGCCTCTTCCGTACTCTAGCCCAGCAGTTTCCACCGGCTTTCGAGGGTTGAGCCCCCGACTTTCACAGCGGACTTACCGGACCGCCTACACGCGCTTTACGCCCAATGATTCCGGACAACGCTAGCCCCCTACGTATTACCGCGGCTGCTGGCACGTAGTTAGCCGGGGCTTCTTGTGATGGTACCGTCACTCCAGCCGGCTATTCACCGGCGAAGCTTCGTCCCAACTGAAAGGGGTTTACAACCCGAAGGCCTTCTTCCCCCACGCGGCGTTGCTGCGTCACGCTTTCGCGCATTGCGCAAGATTCCCCACTGCTGCCTCCCGTAGGAGTCTGGGCCGTGTCTCAGTCCCAGTGTGGCTGATCGTCCTCTCAGACCAGCTACCCATCGTCGCCTTGGTAGGCCTTTACCCCACCAACAAGCTAATGGGCCGCGGGCCCGTCCCGATGCGAAGGCCGAAGCTATCTTTACGCCTTGACCTCACGGTCAAGGAGCACATCCGGTATTAGCCCGAGTTTCCTCGGGTTGTCCCGGTCATCGGGGTGGGTTACCCACGTGTTACTCACCCGTTCGCGGCTCTGCCCCGGGGCAAGCCCCGGTTCGTCGCTCCACTTGCATGTGTTAAGCACGCCGCCAGCGTTCGTCCTGAGCCAGGATCAAACTCTCCGTGAAGAACTTCTAACTCACGTATGAGTTGATTTGTCTTTACGCCACTACTTTGGGCCGCCAGTACACAGAGGCGAACCCGGGCGCTTCGACGGGGTACTGCGGTACTGCTTTGATTTCTGGCCTGGCCTTGCGGCCAGGGTCGAACCTGGACGCACATCAAACGGCCGGTATGAAGACCGCTTGGTGCGCATGCTGTTGAGTTTTCAAAGACCGTCGCGCTCTTGCGGGCCAGAGGGGATTCCTCCGGGCACGGCGCGGCTCGGGTTACCCCGAGCGGACACTGGAGTGTAGCGCACCCCCCAGGCCTTCGGAAGGCGCCGTGGCACCCACAGCGGCCGCGCAGCTTAGCACCGGATCAGGCGATGCGTATGCGGCGGAAATGCCGCTTGCCCAGCTGCAGCACGCGCCCGTCGAGGTCACCCGCGGGCACGTCGAGGACGTCGGGCGCGAGCGCCTTGCCGTCGACCTTCACGCCCCCCTGGGCCAGCGTCCGGCGGGCCTCTGAACGCGAGCGGCCGAAGACCTCGGCGATCACGGCCGGCAGGTGCACCGTCCCGTTCTGGGCCGCCACCACCGCCTCCTCGATCTCGTCGGGCAGCTCGTGCTCGATGAAGACGCGATCGAACCCGGCCTCCGCCGCGGCCGCCGCGGCCTCGTCGTGGAAGCGCGTCACGAGCGCGCGCGCGAGGGCGCGCTTGGCGTCGCGCGGGCCGGCGCCCGCCGGCGGCTCGCTGCCGAGCAGCAGCGAGAACCACGGCGCGATCTGCTCGTCGGGGATGCGCAGCGTCTTGCCGTACATCTCCCCCGGCGCATCGGTCACGCCGATGTGGTTGCCGAACGACTTCGACATCTTCTGGGTGCCGTCGATGCCGGTGAGCAGGGGCGTGGTGAGCACCACCTGCGGCGGCTGCCCGTATGCCTGCTGGAGCGAGCGGCCCATGAGCAGGTTGAACGTCTGGTCGGTGCCGCCGAGCTCGACGTCGGCCTGCACGCAGACCGAGTCGTAGCCCTGGAGCACCGGGTAGAGCAGCTCGAGCAGCGAGATCGGCTCGCCCGCGGCCCAGCGCCGCGCGAAGTCGTCGCGCTCGAGCAGCTGGGCGACGGTCGGATGGCGCGCGAGCCGGAAGAGGTCCTCCATCGGCATGTCGAGCCACTCCGCGTTGTGGCGCACCTCGAGCCGATCGTCCGTGAGCAGGATCTTCGCCGCCTGGCGCCGGTAGGTCTCGGCGTTGGCGTCGATCTGCTCGCCCGACAGGACCGGCCGCGTGGCCGAGCGCCCAGAGGGGTCGCCCACGCGCGCTGTGTAGTCGCCCACGATCAGCACGACCGTGTGCCCCGCGTCCTGGAACTCGCGCAGCTTGGTCAGGACGACGGTGTGACCGAGGTGGATGTCGGGCGCGGTCGGGTCGAGGCCGAGCTTGACGCGCAGCGGCCGACCCTGCGCCATGCGCTCCGCGAGGGCGCCCTCGGGCAGGCATTCGACCGCGTTGCGGGCCAGGTGGGCGGCGGCCCGCGCCGCGTCGGAGTTGCTCTCATCCATCCGGCCCAATGCTAATGTCTCGCCCTCGCGCGGCCCGAGTACCGCGTTGCTTCGAGACCCGCCCGGAGGCCGCAGCGCCGCACTCCCTGAAGGGTCCGGGTTCCCGCCTGGGAAGGGCGGGCTCGTCGCCCAGGCATATGAGCGAATCCGAGCGCGACACCCACCCGGCCGGCGACCTCGCCATGCGAACGCCCCCTGAGGGCGAGCCTGCGGTACCGCCCCAGGAGAAGCCGGACGCGGACGGCAACGGCGCGGCGGCAGCGCCCTACGCGCACCACGCCATCGACGCCGAGCCCTCGCCCGACGAGCAGCGCCGCGCCCGCAGAGCGCGCCGGGCCAAGGCGGCCCCGCCGCCGGAGCCCGAGGCCGAGCCCGAGGAGGGCGCCACCGTCTCCATGCTGCGCGAGGAGCCGATCGTCGCGCGCCTGCGGATCCGCAAGCTGCGCGTGTTCGGCGTGCTGCTCGGGCTGATCATCCTCGCGATCGTCTCGACGCTCTTCGGGATGATGATGGCCGTCACCTCCGACCTGCCCTCGCTCGAGGAGCCGGCCGGACGCAACTCCGTGCTCGAGGACCGCAACGGCGTCAAGCTCGGCATGCTGACCGGGAACCAGAAGCGGATCTTCCTGCAATCGAGCGAGATCGCGCCCGTGATGAAGCAGGCGATCATCGCGATCGAGGACCGCCGCTTCTACACGAACGCCGGCATCGACCTGCGCGGCATCGGGCGCGCGCTGTACGCGGACATCCGCGCGCAGGAGGCCGTCCAGGGCGGCTCGACGATCACGATGCAGTTCGTCAAGAACGCGATGGCCGCGCAGGACGAGCGCACGCTCTTCAACAAGCTCCGCGAGGCCGCGCTCGCCTACCAGATCACGCGCAAGTGGTCCAAGGAGCGGATCTTGCGCAACTACCTCAACACGATCTACTTCGGCAACGGCGCGTACGGGATCGAGGCGGCCGCGCGCACCTACTTCGGCAGCAGCCATCCCGGCTGCGGCGAACCGGGCCAGCGCTGCGCGCAGGTGCTGTCGCCGGCGGAGGCAGCGCTGATCGCCGGCATGGTCGCCTCGCCGAGCGGCTACGACCCGCTCTCGGAGCGCGAGGCGGCGGGCGCGCGCCGCGCGCTGGTGCTGCGGCGGATGGTCGAGCAGAAGTTCATCACGCCCGCGCAGCAGCAGGAGGCGCTGCTGACGTCGCTGCCGACGAGCAAGGACATCCGGCCGCCGGTCGAGGACACGCGCTACCCGTACTTCACCTCCTGGGTCAAGCAGCAGGTCGTCGACAAGCTCGGCGGCGGCCAGGAGGGCGCCCGGCGCGCCTTCGAGGGCGGCCTCACGGTCCAGACGACGCTCGACTCGCGGCTCCAGGACGCGGCCGAGCAGGCGGTCGAGGCGTGGCTGCCCTACGAGGACGGCCCGCGCGCCTCGCTCGTCGCGATCAAGAACGACACCGGCGAGGTGCTCGCGATGGTCGGCGGCGACGACTACTCGACCGCGCCGTTCAACCTCGCGACACAGGGCCAGCGCCAGCCGGGCTCCGCGTTCAAGCCGTTCGTGCTCTCTCAGGCGCTCGACAGCGGCATCTCGCCCGACTCGACCTGGGAGTCGCGCAAGATGTCGCACTGCGTGACGCACAAGAAGGGCAAGTGCACCGAGGCGTTCGAGGTCAACAACTACGAGGACGCCTACGCCGGCGTACGCAGCCTGCGCACCGCGACGACGTACTCCGACAACTCCGTCTTCGCACAGGTCGGCATCAAGGTCGGCACGCGCAAGATCGCGACCCTGGCGCGCCGCATGGGCATCCGCACCCCCGTCTCGCACAACTTCGCGATGACGCTCGGCGGCCTGAGCCAGGGCGTCACGCCGCTCGACATGGCGCACGCCTACGAGACGCTCGCCCGCCGCGGCCGGTTCACCTACGGCACGATGAGCCCGGGCGCGGTCGACCGCAAGGAGCTCGGGATCCCCTCCCCCGGCCCGGTCGGCATCCGCAAGATCGGCAAGCCCGACGACGGCAAGATCGAGCCGGTCACGCTCCCGAACGGGGAGAAGGCCGTGAACGAGCGGCTCGAGTGGCCGGTGCTCAAGCAGTCCGTCGCCGACCAGGTCGCCTCGATCCTGTCGACGGTCGTCACGACCGGCACCGGCGTGCGCGCCCAGATCCCCGGAGCGTTCGTGGCGGGCAAGACCGGCACGACGGAGAACTACGGCGACGCCTGGTTCGTCGGCTGGACGAAGGAGCTGACCGTCGCGGTCTGGGTCGGCTACCCGGACAAGCTGGTGCCGATGCAGACCGAGTTCAACGGCCAGCCGGTCGCCGGCGGCACCTACCCGGCCGCGATCTGGAAGTCGTTCATGGACACGGCGCGGACGTTCGAGGGCTACGGCAAGGAGGACCCGGAGGATCCGGAGGAGCCGGTCGTGCCGACGACGCCGGCGCCCGAGACGCCCGGCACGGTCGCGCCGACCACGCCGGCGCCCGAGACCGACGACACCGCCCCGAGCGGCGAGGGCGGCACCGGCCCGGCGCCCGCGCCCGAGGCCCCGGCTCCCGAGCCGCCGGCCGCGGAGGAGCCGGCGCCCGCGGAGCAGCCTCCGGCGGAGCAGCCGCCGAGCACCGGCGGCGGCGAGATCGCGCCCGAGTAGTCAGGCGGCGCGGCTCAGGCCCGCCGGCCACGGCCGCGAGACGCTGCGCGACCCGGTGGCGCAGAAGCGCCATTCCAGCTCGGCCGCCTTCGTGATGCCGATGCGCGTGCCGGAGACGATCCCGACGTCCTCCCAGCCGGGCGGGCGCGGGCCGATCCGGATCGGCCCGCGAGCGAGGTCGGTGGCGTTGTGCTCGAGCTCGATCGCGAGCGCCTGGGTGAGCTTGCCCGGGCCGGAGCAGAGCTGCTCGACCGCGTGCATGCCGCGGCGCTCGCGCATCGTGTCGAGCGCGGCGATCGGCTCGAGCGCGCGGATCAGCACGGCCGCGCCGACGCCCGCGCGCTCGCAGACCGCGTTGAAGAGCGCGTGGATGCCATAGGAGCGGTAGACGTAGGCGGTGCCGGGCGGGCCGAAGAGCACCCGCGTGCGCTGCGTCACGCCGACGTAGGCGTGGCAGGCGGGCTCGGACTCGTGATAGGCCTCCGTCTCGACGATCACGCCCGCCGTGTGCCCGTGCGCCAGCGTGCAGCCGACGAGATCGCGCGCCACCTCGACGACCGGGCGGTCGTAGAACTCCGCCGCCGGCGCCACGCCGCTACGCGGGCTGGCCCTCGAGCTCCGCGCGCGCGTGGCTCAGCTGCTCGCGGACGCGCGCGAGGGCCGTGCCGCCCTCGGACACCTTGGACTCGAGCCAGGAATGGCGGGCGAGCACCTCGTAGAACTCGTCGTCGAGCGCCTCGGAGTGGCGCGCGAGGTCTTCGCGGGAGAGCTCCGAGAGCTGCCTCCCCGACGCGAGCGCCTCGCGCACGATGCCGGCGACGATGCCGTGCGACTGGCGGAACGGGATGCCGCGCCGCACCAGCAGGTCGGCGATGTCGGTCGCCGCGATCAGCTCGTCGGCCGCCGCGCCGGCGAGCCGGTCGCTGTCGAACTCGATCGCCTCGAGCATCCCGGTGGCCGCCTGCAGGCACAGGTCGAGCGTGTCGACCGCGTCGAAGAGGTGCTCCTTGTCCTCCTGCATGTCCTTGTTGTAGGTCAGCGGCAGGCCGTGCAGAACGCCGTGGAGCGCGATCAGCCGGGCCGCGACGCGCGGCGCCTTGGCCCGCAGCAGCTCCGCCGCGTCCGGGTTCTTCTTCTGCGGCATGATCGACGAGCCCGAGGACCAGGCGTCCGACAGGCGGCAGAAGCCGAACTCCTGCGAGGACCACAGCACGAGCTCGGCGCCGAGCCGCGAGAGGTGCGTCGCGCAGGTGGCGGCCGCGGCGAGGAAGTCGAGCACGAAGTCGCGGTTCGAGACGGCGTCGATCGAATTCGGCGCGACGCCGGAGAAGCCCAGCTCGCGCGCCACGAGCCCGCGATCGGTGGCGAAGTTCACGCCGGCCAGCGCCCCGGCCCCGAGCGGCAGCTCGCTGGTCGAGCCGAGCACGAACTCGAAGCGGCCGGCATCGCGCCGGAACATCCAGAAGTACGCGAGGAGGTGGTGCGAGAGATAGACGGGCTGGGCGCGCTGCAGGTGCGTGTAGCCCGGCATCGCCCAGTCCTCGTGGCGCTCGGCGAGCTGGACCAGCGTGCTCTGCAGGGCGAGCAGTTTCTCCAGCGTCTGCAGCGCATGCGCGCGCGTGAACATCGCCATGTCGGTCGCGACCTGGTCGTTGCGCGAACGCGCCGTGTGCAGCTTGCCGCCGACCGGCCCGACGATCTCGGTCAGGCGGCGCTCGATCGCCATGTGGATGTCCTCGTCGTCCTCGCGGAACGGGAAGGAGCCGCCGTCGAGCTCGTCCTCGACGCGCGCGAGCCCGCCGAGCAGCGCGTCGCGGTCGGCGTCGCTGATGATCCCGGTCGCCGCGAGCATCTTCGCGTGGGCGCGCGACTGCTCCACGTCGTAGGGCCCGAGGCGCCAGTCGAAGCCGATCGAGGCGTTGAGCTGGCGGAAGATCGCGTGCTGGGGCTCCGCGAAGCGCGACACATGGGCATCATGCCTGCAATGGAGGTCGTCGTGCGCGCCGCCCGTCCCGACGACCGGGTGCACGAGCTCCTGTACGCGTCGGCGGCGCCCTACTACGCCGCCTACGCGGGCGGCGCCGAGCCGGCGCGGCGGCTCCTGCGCCGGCTGTATCCGCGCGGCGGGCACACCGCGAGCTGGGAGGTCTGCCGCGTCGCGGAGGCGGGCGGGGTCGTGGTCGGCGTGCTCGCCGCGTTCCCGTCGGAAGCCGGCGAGGCGCTCGCCCGCCGGTTCGTCCGGCTCACGCTCACGCATTCGCCGCCATGGCGCATCCCGGCGCTGTTCCGCCACCTGCGCGCGACCGCCGCCGTCGCGCCGCAGCCGCCGCCCGGGATGCTCTACGTCGACGCGCTCGCGACCGATCCGGCGCACCGCCGCCGCGGCGTGGCCGGCGCGCTGCTGGCGGATGCCGAGCGGCAGGCGGCAGCGGCCGGCCTGGCGGGCATCGCGCTCGACACCGGGATCGAGAACCGCGCCGCGCGGGCGCTCTACGAGCGCAGCGGCTTCGTCTCGCGCGGCCTGCGCCCGGTTCCCGACGAGCGCACCGCGCGTGCCGTCGGCGGCTCGGGCTTCATCGGCTACGTCAAGGCGCGATGACCTGACCGAGCGCCTCGGCGACGCGCGCGACCTGGCCCTCGGTCATCTGCGGGAAGAACGGCAGCGCGAGCGACACGGCGGCGACGCGCTCGCAGATCGGGAACTGGCCCGGACGGTGGCGGAAGCGCTTGCGGTAGAAGGACATCAGGTGGATCGCCGGCAGGTACGGCTTCGCCTGCACGCCGTGCTCGCGCAGCGCGACGACGGTCGCGTCGCGGTCGGCGTCCTCGGGCAGCTGGACGACGAACACGAACCAGCCGCGGCGGTTGCCGCCCTGATCGGGGCACGGCAGCACGAGGCCGCGGCGGTCGACGAGCCCCGCGAGCGCCTCGCGGTACCAGTCCGCCACGCGGCCGCGCGCGGCGAGCAGGTCGTCGAGCCGCTCGAGCTGGGCGAGCCCGAGCGCGCACGCGATGTCGGAGAGGCGGTAGTTGAAGCCGAGCCGGTCGTGGTCGAGCCAGCCCATGTCGGGCGCGCGGCCCTGGTTGCGCTCGGAGTCGATCCGCTGCTTCTGCTCGGCCGAGCCGACCACGACCATGCCGCCCTCGCCGGTCGTGATCTGCTTGTTGGCGTAGAACCCGAAGACCGCCGGATGCCCGCGCCCGCCGACCGGCGTGCCGTCGGCATGGAATGCCCCGAGCGCCTCGCAGGCGTCCTCGACGATCGGCAGGCCGTGGCGCTCGAACGCCGGGATGTCGGCCGGGTAGCCGAAGATGTGGACCGGCAGCAGGGCCGCGGTGCGCCTGCCGATCACGGCCGCCGCGGCGGCCGGGTCGAGGCACAGCGTGACCGGGTCGATGTCGGCGAACACCGGCCGCGCGGCCTCGTAGATCGGGGCGTTGGCGGACGCGACGAACGAGAACGGCGACGTGACGACCTCGTCGCCGGCGCCGACCCCCGCCGCGCGCAGCGCCAGATGCAGTCCGGTCGTGCCGGACGAGACGGCGCTGGCGTGGCTCGCCCCGATCCGCGCGGCGAACGCCTCCTCGAATGCCGGCACGCGCGTGCCGAGCGAGAGCTGGCCGGAGCGCAGCACCTCGAGCACGGCATGCTCCTCCGCCTCGCCGATGACCGGCTTGGCGAGCGGGATGACGTCCGTGTCCGGCTTCACTTCGGCGCGGGTCATGACGCTCGCGTGGGGGTCGCCGCGGCCGTGCCGGCGGCTGCGCGCCGGTGCTGCACGCGGCCGGGCAGCATCCCGGCCTCGAGCGAGTCGACGAGCGCGTCCCAGCTCGCCTCGATCACGTTCTCGCTCACGCCGATCGCGCCCCACGTGTCCGTCCCGTCGGAGGCGTCGAGGAGCACGCGCGTCACCGCGCCGGTCGCCTTCTGCTCGTCGAGGATGCGGACCTTGTAGTTGACGAGGCGGATGTCCGCCAGATGCGGGTAGGTCTCTGAGATCGCCGCGCGCAGCGCGACGTCGAGCGCGTGCACCGGGCCGTTGCCCTCCGCGGTGCGGACGTAGCGCTCGCCCTCGACCCAGATCTTGATCGTGGCCTCCGTCTGGACCTTGCCGTCCTCGCGCTGCTCGGCGATCACGCGCCAGGACTCGAGCCGGAACAGCGGCTCGTACTCGCCGGTCTCGCGCCTGATCAGCAGGTCGAACGAGCCGTCGGCGGCCTCGAAGTGGAAGCCCTCGTGCTCGAGCTGCTTGACACGCTCGACGACCCGCGCGGCAGTCGCGGGATCGAGCTCGACGCCGGTGTCCTCGGCGCGCTGGAGCACGGTGCCCTTGCCGCTGAGCTCGGAGATCAGCACCTCGCGGGAGTTGCCGACGGCGGCCGGGTCGATGTGCTCGAAAGTCGCCGGATCCGTGGCCACGCCTGCGACGTGCATGCCGCCCTTATGCGCGAACGCGTTCGCGCCCACGTAGGGGCGGTTCGGGTCGGGCGCGAAGTTCAGCAGCTCGTCGAGAAGATAAGACGCCTCCGTCAGGCCGCTCAGCTCCGGCAGGCACTCGTGGCCCATCTTGAGCTGCAGGTTCGGCACGATCGAGACGAGGTTGGCGTTGCCGCAGCGCTCGCCGTAGCCGTTCATCGTGCCCTGCACCATGCTCGCGCCTGCGCGCACGGCGGCGAGCGAGTTCGCGACGCCGCACTCGGCGTCGTTGTGGCAGTGGATGCCGACCGGCGCGGCGATCGCCTGCACGACGGCAGCGGTCGCCTCGGCCACGTCGTGCGGCAGCGAGGCGCCGTTCGTGTCGCACAGCGTCACCCACGCGGCGCCGGCGTCCGCTGCGGCGCGCGCGCAGCGCAGGGCGTAGTCGCGGTCGTCGCGCCAGGCGTCGAAGAAGTGCTCGCAGTCGTAGACGACGGTCTTGCCCTCGCCGACGAGGAAGCCGACCGAGTCGGCGATCATGCGCAGGTTCTCCTCGGGGTCGACGCGCACGACCTTCTCCAGGTGCAGGCTCCAGGTCTTGCCGACGAGCGTGCAGGTCGGCGCGAAGCACCCGGCGAGCAGGCGCAGCCCCTCGTCGTCGGAGGCAGCCGTCCCGCGCCGGCGCGTCATGCCGAACGCGACGATCTCCGCGTTGCGGAACGTCTCGCGCGCGAGCAGCTCGAACAGCTCGGCCTCCTTCGGGTTCGACGCGGGGAAGCCGGCCTCCACATGCCCCACGCCGAGCTCGTCGAGGACGTGCGCGACGCGCAGCTTCTCGGCGGCCGAGAGCGACATCCCCTCCCCCTGCATGCCGTCGCGCAGGGTGCAGTCGTAGATCGCGATCCGGCTCACGTCGTCGTCGGCGCCGGTGCGGCGACGACGTCCAGCCATTCCGCGTAGCGCTCCGAGCGGCCGTGCAGCGCGTCCTCGAAGACGCGCTGGACGGTGCGCGTGATCTCGCCGGGCTCGCCGCTGCCGACGGCCCTGTCGTCGACCTCGCGCAGCGGCGTCAGCTCGGCCGCGGTCCCGGTCATGAAGATCTCGTCG
The DNA here is from genome assembly GCA_963839615.1 of uncultured Solirubrobacteraceae bacterium. Classification (GTDB taxonomy): domain Bacteria; phylum Actinomycetota; class Thermoleophilia; order Solirubrobacterales; family Solirubrobacteraceae; genus DASQMT01. The sequence continues at coordinate 472,622 of CAWIVY010000007.1, read as the reverse complement.
GCGAGGTAGAGCTCGCCGCGCGCGACGTCGCGCTCGACGACCGTGTAGCCGAGGTCGCGCGCGATCGTGATCGCCGACGCGCGGTTGATGCCGCCGAGGATGTCGGCGCTGAAGCCCGGCGTCGCGATCACGCCGTCCTTGACGATGAACAGGTTCTCGCCCGAGCCCTCGCAGACCATGCCGCGGTCGTCGAGCAGGATCGCCTCCTCGTAGCCGGACTTGTCGGCCTCGATCTTGGCCAGCACGGAGTTGACGTACTGGCCCGTCGCCTTGGCCGCCGGGATCACCGAGTCCGACGAGATGCGCCGGAACGACGAGACCTTGCCGCGGACGCCCAGGCGCTTGCCCTCGTCGCCGAGGTAGGCGCCCCACTCCCAGACCGCGATCGCGACGTCGACGGGGCAGTCGAGCGGGAACAGCCCCATCGGGCCGGCGCCGCGATAGACGAGCGGCCGGATGTAGCACGACTTGAGCCCGTTGCGGCTGATCGTCTCGTGCGTCGCCGCGCGGAGCTCCTCGCGCGTGTAGGGGATGTCCATCAGGTACATGCCGGCCGACCGGAACAGGCGGTCGATGTGATCGGAATGACGGAAGATCGCGGTGCCGCGCGGCGTGTCGTACGCGCGGATGCCCTCGAAGACGCCCGTGCCGTAGTGCAGGGCATGCGTCAGCACGTGAACCTTGGCGTCCTCCCAGGCGACGAGCTCCCCGTTCATCCAGATCAGGTCCGCTTGGTTCACGCTGCCAGCTCCTTGCACACCGCCTCTGTCGCCTCGGCGGTCGTAGCGCTTCCGCCCAGGTCCGCGGTGCGCAGTCCGTCGGCCAGGGCCCGGTCGACCGCCGATTCTACGGCAGCGGCCTCCGGCTCCAGGGAGAAACCGTGCCGCAGCATCAGCGCCGCCGAGAGGATCATCGCGAGCGGGTTCGCCATCCCGGTGCCCGCGATGTCGGGCGCCGAGCCGTGGACGGGCTCGAACAGGCCCGGCCCGTCGTCGCCGAGGCTCGCGCTCGGCAGCATCCCGAGCGAGCCCGTGAGCATCGCGGCCTCGTCGGAGAGGATGTCGCCGAACATGTTGTCGGCGAGGATCACGTCGAAGTGGCGCGGCGCTGCGACCAGCTTCATCGCCGCCGAGTCGACGAGCTGGTGCTCGAGCTCGACGTTCGGGAACTCCGTCGCGTGCACCCGGCTCACCACCTCGCGCCACAGCCTGCCGGTCTCGAGCACGTTCATCTTGTCGATGCTCGTCACGCGCGTGCGGGCCGCGCGGAACGCCGTCCGCGCGATCCGCTCGATCTCCAGCGCCGAGTACTCGCAGAGGTCGGACGCGTAGGTCTCCGTGCGCGACTTCGCGCCGAAGTAGATCCCGCCGGTGAGCTCGCGGACGACGAGCAGGTCGGTGCCCTCGATCAGCTCGCGCTTGAGCGGGCTCGCGTCGTAGAGCGCGGGCAGCGGGCGCACCGGGCGCAGGTTGGCGTAGAGCCCGAGCGCCTTGCGCAGCTGGAGCAGGCCCTGCTCGGGCCGCGGCGCGGACGGGTCGGTCGAGTCCCACTTCGGGCCGCCGACCGCGGCCAGCAGGACCGCGTCGGCAGCCCGGCACGCGGCGGTCGTCGCTTCCGTCACCGGTGTGCCGTGGGCATCGATCGAGGCGCCGCCGAACGGCCGCTCCTCGTATGTGAACGAGCCGACGGCGTCGAGGACGCGCGTCGCCGAGGCGAGGATCTCGGGGCCGATCCCGTCGCCCGGGAGCGTGACGATGTGGTGCGAGGCCATGCGGCCGCGCAGCCTACCGGCGCGCGACCCGGGCGGGAGGCGGCCCCGGCGCGCGGGGCCGCCTCGGCGCCGCCGGCGCTATGGCTCGGACGTGTGGATCGTCGCGTCGCCCGAGTTCACCCAGACCTCGGGGCTGAGCGCGGGGATGAACGAGCGGTCGCCGCCGGGCTCCCGGTCCACGGGAACCGTGTCGCCGAGCGGCTTGTGGATGATGTAGTTCAGCGACGCGGCGGGGTCGGCGAGCGGGATCTCGAAGACCGCCCCGAACGAGTCGAAGCGCGTCGGCGGGCGCGGGCTCCCCCAGTCCGTGCCGACGCCCTCCGCGAGCGCGTCGCCCCAGAGGTGCAGGCCCCAGTCGGTGTAGACGCCGTCATCGCGGTGGTAGTGCAGCGTCGCGACGCCCGCCGCGCCGGGCGGCGCGGCGACCACGGTCGTCTCCGCGCTCGCCTGCGCCACGTGCCCGCTGCCGTCCTTGACCACGGCGAGCAGCTCGAGCGCAGTCCCTGCCGCATAGCCGGACACGTCCGGGAACACGCGATAGGGCGCGTTGTCGTCCGTCCCGAGCGCCTTCCAGCTCCCGCCGCCGCTGCGCGCGTAGAACGACACCTGGTAGAAGGAGTCGCCGCTCACCGCGGCGCTGAGCTCCGGCCGTCCCGTCACCTCCGGCGCGACCGCGAGCGAGATGTCCGGCGCCGCCTTCGGCTTCTTCAGCCTGTGCGCGGCGCGGTAGACGACCGCGGAGAGCCCGGGCACGGTCAGCTTCACGCTGCCGTCACCGGCGGACTTCACGCGCCCGCTGCCATCGCCGTAGAGGCGGAAGAAGGGCATCCGGCGCGAGTAGGTCTCCAGGCTCGCGGTCTTCGCCGTCTCGGCGTTGTTGAGCGCGACCAGGTACTCGACCTGATCGCCGGCGTCGATGCGCGAGAACGCGAAGATGCCGGCTTCGGACGACGAGAAGCGGGTCTGCTGGGCGCCGTCGGCCAGCGCCGGGTGGGCGAGGCGCAGCCGCGCAAGCGCCGCGATCCTCCGGTACAGCGGGTGCGACGGGTCGAAGTTGTCGGCCGCCGGCGTGACGTCGGAGCCGATGTTGTCGTTCTTGCCCCCGTCGCTGAGGTTCTGCCCGTTCAGCGGGTCCGTGCCGTCGTCGTCGATGTTGTTGTACTCGGAGTCCAGGCTGGGGAACATGTCCTGGCGCGCCGCCTGGTCGTTCCCGGCTCCCGTGAAGCCCTGCTCGTCGCCGAAGTAGACGACCGGGTTGCCGCGCGAGAGGTACATGAGCTCGTGCGCGAGCGTGTCGCGCGCGAGCAGCTCGGACTCCGGCGCGCCCGGGTTGTCGTCGCGCACGAACATGCCGACGTGGCCCATGTCGTGATTGCCCAGGAACGTGGGCAGCTGGTAGGCGTTCGAGTCGGCGTCGGTGAACCAGTCGTCCTGCGCGAAGCGCTCGCGCAGCGCGTCGGTCGGCCGCGACGCGGCGAACGCGCGCGCCTGCTTCTGGAACGTGAAGTCGAGCACCGCCTGGCTTTCCCCCGCGGTCGTGAACCGCGACAGGAACGGGTTCGAGTTCTCCTCCGCCACCTCGCCGAAGGAGAAGAAGCGGGACTTGCCGGCGTCGTGCGCGGTCTCGAGGATGTGCGGCAGGAACTGCTGCCAGAACTCGAGGTTGACGTGCTTCATCGTGTCGATGCGGAAGCCGTCGATGGCGAAGTCCTCGACCCACGCGTCGTAGATGCCCTCCATGCCCGTGACGACCGCGTGGTGCTCCGTGAACAGGTCGTCGAGGCCGAAGAAGTCGCCGTAGAGGGAGTTCTCGCCCGAGAATGTCGTGTTGCCGCGGTTGTGGTAGAGCGTGGTGTCGTTGAGCCAGTCCGGCACCTTGGGCGGCTCACCGGCCGGTACGACGGGCGTGTACGGGAACGAGACCTCCGGGTCCAGGGGCGGGAACGTCTGCGTCCCGGCGTAGGTGCGGTCGTCGAACACCGTGCCGTTCGCGTCCCTGTACGGCTCGGCCGACTTGGAGATGTAGCCGTACTGGTTCTCCGCGAACTGGATGACGTCCGCGGTGTGGTTGGTGATGATGTCGAAGAACACCTTCATGCCGCGCGCGTGCGCTCCGTCGATCAGGTCGCGCAGGTCCTGGTTGGTGCCCAGGTGCGGGTCGATCTGGGTGAAGTCGGTGATCCAGTAGCCGTGGTACGCGGCCGACGGGAACGGGGTCCCGAGCCCCTGCACGGGCTTGTTCTTGAAGCTCGGGGTGAGCCAGAGCGCCGTCGTGCCAAGGCCCTTGATGTAGTCGAGCTTGGCGATCGCGCCCTTCAGGTCGCCGCCGTGGTACCAGCCCTTGCGGGTGGGGTCGAAGCCGGTCACCTCGCGCGCGCCGCTGAGTCCGCCGCGGTCGTTCGACGCGTCGCCGTTGGCGAAGCGGTCGGGCATGACGAAGTAGAAGTTGTCCCGCGTCAGCGGTGGTCGCAGGGAGTCGGCGGCGAGCGATGCCTGCGCGGCGCGCGGCTTCCCCTTCGCCGTGGCGACGCCCGTGAGCGCCAGCGCCGTCAGCGCGGCCGCGAGCAGAAATAGCTGGAGCACACGCCGTGGCGTCACGGACATGGACGTTCTCCTTCCCCGGTGGAACGCCCTCCTCCCGTGGAGCCGGCCCCACCTCCGTGATGGCCGGACGCCTCCGTTCCGAGCCGCCCGGGAAGCTACACAGGCCGGGAGCGTCCGGCAAGGCGCTCGCCGTCGAGGTCCGCGCTCAGAGCTGGGTCGTCACGGGCCCTTCGCGCTCGCGCTCGGCCTCGTAGGCGTCGATCGCATCGGCCTGGTGCAGCGTGAGCGCGATGTCGTCGAGCCCCTCCAGCAGCCGCCGCCGGCGCTCCGCCTCGAGCTCGAAGGGCACGCTGCGCCCGCCGAAGCGGACCTCGAGCGCCTCCAGGTCGACCTCCGCCTCGCCTGCCGCCATCAGCGCGCGCACCTCCTCCTCGGGCAGCACGACCGGCAGGAGCCCGATCTTCGTGCAGTTCGAGAAGAAGATGTCGGCGAAGCTCGACGCCACGATCGCGCGGAAGCCGTAGTCCTGCAGCGCCCACGGCGCGTGCTCGCGGCTCGAGCCGCTGCCGAAGTTCGGCCCCGTCGCGAGGATCGGGTTCGCCGGCAGGTCCCAGCCGGGCTCCTGCGCCCAGTCGAAGAAGAGGAACTGGCCGAAGCCGGTCCGCTCGACCCGCTTGAGGAACTGCTTCGGGATGATCTGGTCCGTGTCGACGTCGGCGCGCTCGAGCACGCTGACCGGCCCGCTGATCACGCTCACGGGCTCCATGGTCAGCTCCAAGTCCTGATGTCGACGAAGTGGCCCTCGATCGCCGCCGCGGCGGCCATCTCCGGCGAGACGAGATGGGTGCGCCCGCCGCGCCCCTGGCGGCCCTCGAAGTTGCGGTTCGAGGTCGACGCGCAGCGCTCGCCGGGCGCGAGGATGTCGGGGTTCATGCCGAGGCACATCGAGCAGCCCGCGGTACGCCAGTCGAACCCGGCGGCCGTGAACACGCGGTCCAGGCCCTCGGCCTCGGCCTCGGCGCGGACCTGCTCGGAGCCCGGCACGACCATCGCGCGCACGTCGGCGGCGACCGTGCGGCCCTCGACCACGCGCGCCGCGGCGCGCAGGTCGCCGATCCTCGCGTTCGTGCAGGAGCCGATGAACACGCGGTCCAGGCGCACGTCCTGCATCGGCGTGCCCGGCTCGAGCGCCATGTAGCGCAGCGCGCGCTCGTCGGACTCGGTCGCGGGCTCGGGCACGCGATCGGAGACCCCCACGACCTGCGCGGGCGTCGTGCCCCACGTGACCAGCGGTGAGAGCGCGCTCGCGTCGACGACGATCTCGCGGTCGAACGCCGCCCCGTCGTCGGTGCGCAGGCCGCGCCACTCCGCCACCGCAGCGTCGAGGTCGGCCGGCGCCGCCGCCCGCTGCTGGGACTCGAAGTAGGCGAACGTCGTCTCGTCGGGCGCGATCATGCCGGCGCGGCCGCCACCCTCGATCGTCATGTTGCAGACGGTCATCCGGCCCTCCATCGAGAGCGCCTCGATCGCGGAGCCCGCGTACTCGACGACATGGCCCGCGGCGCCGCCGGTCCCGATCTGGCCGATCGTGCCGAGGATCAGGTCCTTCGCGGTCACCCCCGGGGCGAGGCTGCCCTCGTAGCGGATCCGCATGCTCCGCGGCCGCGGCTGCGCGAGCGTCTGGGTGGCGAGCACGTGCTCGACCTCGCTCGTGCCGATGCCGAACGCCAGCGCGCCGAACGCGCCGTGCGTGGCGGTGTGCGAGTCGCCGCAGACGATCGTCATCCCGGGCTGGGTCACCCCGAGCTCGGGCCCGATGATGTGGACGATGCCGCGCCGGTCGGAGCCGAGCGAGTAGAGCGGGATGCCGAACTCGGCGCAGTTGCGCTCGAGCGTCTCGACCTGCACGCGCGAGAGCTCGTCGCGGATGCGGGCGGCCACCGGCGTGCCGTCCGTCGGCACGTTGTGGTCGGCGGTCGCCAGCGTGCGGTCGGGACGGCGCACCGTCCGGCCCTCCAGCCGCAGCCCGTCGAAGGCCTGCGGGCTGGTGACCTCGTGCACGAGGTGCAGGTCGATGTAGAGCAGGTCCGAGGCGACCTCGTGGCTGCTCCAGATCTTGTCGAACAACGTCGTTGCGCTCATGAGCGACGCAGCCCGGCCGACACGATCGCCAGCAGGACCGCCCCCTCCTCTCCCCGGTTCTCGAAGTGGTGCGGCAGGTCGGCATCGAAGGTCACGCAGTCGCCGGCGCCGAGCCCGTGCCGTGCGCCGTCGATCAGCAGCTCGAGCGTGCCGCGCTCGACGATCGCGGTCTCGCGCGCGCCCGGCTCGTGCATCGGCGGATCGCCGGGGCCGCCCGTCGCGGCGCCGGAGTCGAGCGTGTGCCGCGAGACCTCCGCGCGCTGGCCGGGCAGGGGCGGCGTGAGGACCTCGTAGCGGTGGCCGTCGGTGCCCCCGGCGCGGCGCTCGTCCCGGCGCACGATGCTGACCGAGCCGGCCTCGTCGAGCCGCAGGAGCTGGGAGAGCCTGAGCTGGAGCCCGGCGGCGATGCGCGCGGCCACCTGCAGCGTCGGGCTGGTCTCCCCGCGCTCGACCTGCGAGAGCATCGGCGCCGAGACGCCCGAGCGCTCGGCCAGGTCGCGCAGCGACATCCCGCCCGCCTCGCGCAGCGCCCTGACGCGCGGGCCGACCGCGACGATGGCGTGCTCCGTAGTCATCTTCCGTACGTTATCACGTACATCTGTATTGGAAGCGTGCCCGACCGTGCCAGAGTGTCGCGCGTGACCCGGCCCGACATGCTCGTACTCGGTGGTGGCGGCACGCTCGGCGAGGCGTGGCTGCGGTCGCTGCTCGCCGGGCTCGAAGCCGAGACGGGCTGGGACCTGCGCGAGTGCGATGCGTTCGTCGGCACCTCGGCGGGCTCGATCGTGGCCGCGGTGCTCGCCACCGGCCGGCGCCCCGAGGCGGCACGCGGCGTGGCCGAGAGCTGGGAGCGCGCGGCAGCGACGGAGGGATCTGGGATCCAGGGGCGCCGGCAGCTCGGAGCTGCTCAGCGTGGCGCGCGGCGCAGCGGCCGCGGTGGCCGCGCCGCTCGCGCCCGTCGTCGCGGCGGGGCTCGAGCCCGCCGGTGCGGCGCTGCGCGCGGCCGTGCTCGGCCGCGGGCGGCGCCCTACGCGCGGGATCCCGCAGCTGGAGCGCGCGCTCGAGCAGCTCGACGGCGAGTTCGACGGACGCCTGCGCATCACCGCCGTCGACCTGCGCAGCGGGCGCCGCGTGGTGTTCGGCGCACCCGGCTCCCCGGCGGCGACGATCGCCGAGGCGGTGCTCGCGTCCTGCGCGGTGCCGTGGGTCTTCCGGCCGGTCGCGATCGGTGGGCGCGAGTACGTGGACGGCGGTGCCTGGAGCGCTTCCAACCTCGACGTCGCGCCGGTGCGAAGGGGCACGGACGTGCTCTGCCTCAACCCGACCGCCACGCCGCGCCTGTCCGCCGACCGCTTCGGCGCAGTGCGCGCGTTCGCCGGGGCGGGCTCCGCGACCGAGGCGCTGCTGCTGCGCCGGCGCGGCGCGCGCGTGCGCGTCGTCGCGCCCGACACCGCGGCGGTCGAGGCGATCGGGCCCAACCTGTTCGACGCGCGCCGCCGCGCCGCCGTCGAGGCTGCCGGCTACTCGCAGGGCCGCGCGCTCGCAGCGCGCGCATGAGCGGCCGCGTCCCGCGCGGCACGCTGGCCCGGCTGCTGGCGCTCTACGTCTGCTGGGGCACGTCGGTGCCCGCGCTCAAGGTGATGGTCGAGACGATTCCGCCGGTCGCCGGCGCGGCGGCGGTCTTCCTCGCCGGCGGCACGCTGCTGGCGGCGCTGTCACGCGGACGGCAGCGGTCCCGGCCGCGGCCGCGCGAGCTGCGCCACGCCGCGCTGAGCGGCGTGCTGCTGCTCGGCGGCCAGGGCCTCGCCACCGTGGCGCTGACCGACCTGACGGCCAGCCTGACCGCGATCCTGATCGCGAGCAACGCGCTCTGGGCGGCGATCTTCGCCCGCGTCGCCGGCGCGCCGATGGACCGCGCGACGGTCGCCCGGCTCGTGGTCGGCTTCGCGGGCATCGTGATCGTGATCGCCGGCGCGCCCGAGGCCGCGATCGGCGGCGAGGCGCTCGCGGTCGTGGCCGCGCTGCTCTCCTCGGTGCTCTGGGGACTCGGCACCGTCGTTTCCGCGCACGGCGGCCCGCTGCCCCGCGACCCCTTCGTGACCGGGAGCGCGCAGCTGCTCGCCGGCGGCGTCGTCCTGCTCATCCTCGCCGCCGCCGCCGGGGAGCTCGCCCCGGCGGCATGGGACGACGCGTCCGCGCGGTCGCTCGGCGCGGCCTGCTTCCTGCTGGCGTTCGACTCGCTGGCCGGGTTCCTGCTCTTCACGTCGCTCGTGCGCTCGGCGCCGCTGGGGCTCGTCGGCACCTATGCCTACGTCACGCCGCTGATCGCCGTCGCGATCGGAGTCGTGGCGCTGGACGAGTCGGTCAGCGTCGCCGAGGCGCTCGGCGGCACGATCGCGATGGCGGCGGTGATCGGACAGCTGCGGGCACGCGACGCGCATTAGGCTCGCCCCATGGAGCTCCCCGATCACGTGCGCGAGAACAAGGCCTCGTGGGAGATCGAGGCCGCCAACTACGTCGAGCCGGCGCGGCGCAACTGGGCCGCGGAGGAGATCCACTGGGGCATCTTCCACGTGCCCGAGGCCGAGGTCGGCGCGCTGCCGGACGTCGACGGGTCCGACGTCGTCGAGCTCGGCTGCGGCACCGCCTACTTCTCCGCCTGGCTCGCGCGCCGCGGCGCCCGGCCGACGGGCGTCGACATCACGGAGAACCAGCTCGCGACGGCGCGCGCGATGCAGGCCGAGCACGGGCTCGAGTTCCCCCTGATCCAGGCCAGCGCCGAGAACGTCCCGCTGCCCGACGACTGCGCGGACCTCGTGCTGAGCGAGTACGGGGCCTCGCTGTGGTGCCAGCCCGAGGCGTGGATCTCCGAGGCCGCCCGCCTGCTGCGGCCGGGCGGCCGGCTCGTCTTCCTCACCAACTCGCTGCTCGTCGCCCTCACGGCGCCGCCGAGCGGGCCCAACAGCGACCGGCTGGTGCGCGGGCAGCGTGCGATCTCCCCGTTGCGCTTCGACGACGACGACGCGGTCGAGTTCCACCTCTCCCATGGCGACTGGGTGGCCCTGCTCGCCCGCCACGGCTTCAGCGTGACCGGCCTGCACGAGCTCTACGCGCCGCCGGGCGCCGAGCCTCCGCGCGAGGGCTGGATGCCCGTCGAGTGGGCGCAGCGCTGGCCGGTCGAGGAGATCTGGACGGCGCGGCTGGCTACGGCGTCGGCGTGAGCTCGGCCTCCGGCACGTCGGGCTGCTCCTGGATCGCGAGCACCTTGCGCTCGGCGTTGGAGAGCGCCCGCACGTAGGCCTGGGCGGCGGCCTCGATGATGTCGGTCGAGACGCCCTGGCCCGACGCCGACTGGCCCGCGAGCTCGAGCACGACGCTCGCCTCGCCGAGCGCGTCCTGGCCGCCGGTGACGGCGTCGATCCGGAACTCGCGCAGGCGCGCGTCGCGCCGCGTGGCGGCGTTGATGGCGCGGAAGATCGCGTCGACCGGGCCGTCGCCGGTGAAGTCGCCGACCACCTCCTCGCCGTCGGGCATCAGCAGCGCCACCCGAGCGTGCGGCGGGCGCCGGTTGGACACGTCGACGTCGAACCACTGCAGCGTGTAGGAGCGCAGCTCGTCGCGGAGCTCGTCGGTCACGAGCGCCTCGAGGTCCATCGCGGTGACCTGCTTCTTGCGGTCCGCGATCTCCTTGAAGCGCTTGAACGCCGTGTTCAGCGCCTGGCCCTCCACCTGGAATCCCAGCTCCTGCAGGGCGCTCTTGAGCGCATGGCGGCCGGAGTGCTTGCCGAGCACGAGGTCGTTGCCCTCCAGGCCGACGCTCGTGGCGTCCATGATCTCGTAGGTCGAGCGGTCCTTGAGCACGCCGTCCTGGTGGATCCCCGACTCGTGCGCGAACGCGTTGCGGCCGACGATCGCCTTGTTCGGCTGCACCGCGTAGCCCGTGAGCCGCGAGACCATCCGGCTGGTGCGCGCGATCTCGCGCGTGTTGACGCGGGTCACGAAGCCGAGGTCGGCGGAACGGGTGGCGATCAGCATCACGATCTCCTCGAGCGACGCGTTGCCCGCCCGCTCGCCGATCCCGTTGATCGCGCACTCCACCTGGCGCGCGCCAGCCTGCACGCCGGCGAGCGAGTTCGCGACCGCCAGCCCGAGGTCGTCGTGGCAGTGGACCGACAGGACGACGTCGCGCAGCCCCGGCACGAGCTCGTACAGGCGCGTCAGGAAGGCGGCGTACTCCTGCGGCGTCGCGTAGCCGACGGTGTCGGGGACGTTGATCGTCGTGGCGCCCTCGTCGATCGCGATCTGCACCACCTCGGCGGTGAACTCGACATCGGCGCGCGTCGCGTCCATCGGCGAGAACTCGACGTCGGAGACGAACGAGCGCGCATGCGCCACCGCGGCGCGCGCCTGGCCCTTCACGTCCTCGCGGGTGGACTGGAGCTGGTGCTCGATGTGGATGTCCGACGTGGAGATGAACGTGTGGATGCGAGGTCGCTCGGCGTCGCGCACCGCCTCGGCGGCGCGCTCGACGTCGCTCGCATGAGCACGCGCCAGGCCGGCGATCACGGGGCCGTGCACCTCGCGGGCGATCGCGCGCACCGCCTCGAAGTCGCCGGGTGACGAGATCGGGAAGCCGGCCTCGATCACGTCGACGCCCAGCCGCGCGAGCTGGTGCGCTATCTCGAGCTTCTCCGTCGTGTTGAGCGAGATCCCCGGCGACTGCTCGCCGTCGCGCAGGGTGGTGTCGAAGATGACGACCCGGTCGGGTTCCATGACTGCTCCTTTGTTACGCCTCGGTTGTGCTTCTCCAGTTGGTATGCGGCTTCGCGGCCGCCACGCGCTATTCCCCCCGAGGGGGGAGCAGGAGAAGACGAGCGAGGTGCAGGTGCAGCGCCATCCGTGGCCAACAGTATCGGCCGGTCGACCGCTTGGCCAGAGGGTCTAGCCCTTTTGTCCGCGCTGGACACCCCCGCTGTGCGTTCTGTATGTTCCGCCCACATGGAGAGAGGGGGCGGTCCGGACGTCGTCCTGCGCGGCGTCACGAAGAAGTACGGGGAGCTCGTCGCGGTCGATCGCATCGACCTCGAGGTGCAGCCCGGCGAGTTCCTGGCGCTGCTGGGCCCGTCCGGCTGCGGCAAGACGACGACCCTGCGGATGATCGCCGGCTTCGACGAGCCGACCGAGGGCGAGATCGAGATCGACGGGCGCTCCACGGTCGGGATCCCGCCGAACAAACGCAACGTCAACACCGTCTTCCAGGCCTACGCGCTGTTCCCGCACATGAGCGTGCTCGACAACGTCGCCTACGGGCTCAAGCAGCGCAAGGTCGGCAAGGAGGACCGCTACCGCCAGGCCGGCGAGTCGCTCGAGCTCGTCCGCCTCACCGGGCGCGAGCAGGCCAAGCCCTCCGAGCTCTCCGGCGGCATGCAGCAGCGCGTCGCGCTCGCGCGCGCTCTCGTGATGAAGCCGAAGGTGCTGCTGCTCGACGAGCCGCTCGGCGCGCTCGACCTCAAGCTGCGCAAGGCGATGCAGGTCGAGCTCAAGCGCATCCAGCGCGACGTCGGCATCACGTTCATCGTGGTCACGCACGACCAGGAGGAGGCGATGGCGATGGCCGACCGGATCGCCGTCATGAACGCGGGCCACATCGACCAGCTCGCCGCTCCCTCTGAGATCTACGACCGCCCCGCGACGCCCTTCGTGGCCGACTTCATCGGCGACATGAACCACCTCGAGGGCACGCTGGAGCGCGACGGCGACAAGCTCGTCTGCGCCGTCGGCGAGGCACGCTTCGGGATCGGCCGCGTCGTCCACGAGGCGCCCGTCGGCGACCGCGTGCGGATCGGCGTCCGGCCCGAGGAGGTGCACGCCGACGCGAGCGGCGAGGGCGCCCCGGCCACCTGCCTGACGGTGATGGTGCTCGGCCACCACGTCCAGATCGTCGCGCGGCTCGAGTCGGGCGACGAGGTCGTCGCCCTCCAGCGACGCTCCGGCGACGAGCACCTCGAGGAGACCAGCCCCGGCGACAAGGTCGGGCTCGCCTGGGGCCCGACCGCCGCGCTGCTGCTCGGCCCCGCCGACGGCTCGGCCGAGGACGCCGCCGCCACTCCCGTCGAAGTACAGGCCTGATCCACGAAAGGAACGGACACAATGCCCGACCGACCTGACGAGCTGAACATCCTGGTACCCGAGCACCGGCGCGCCGCAATCGAGCAGATGATCACCCGGCGCCAGGCGCTGATCGCCGGCGGCGGGGCAGCCGCGGCTGCTTATCTCGCCGGGTGTGGTGGCTCGACCTCCGACAGCAGCGGAGGCGGAGGCGGCGGAGGCGGAGGCGGCGGCGAGGACGAGGCGGGCAAGCCGCCGACCCCGGCCGACGGGAAGGTCGAGGACGGCGACCTGCTGCTCGCGAACTGGGTCGACTACTCCGCCCCGGCCAACTACAAGGGCTACCAGAAGGAGGTCGGCCCCAAGGTCAAGGTCTCGGGCTTCGGCTCGAACGACGAGATCCTCGCCAAGCTGCGCGCCGGCGGCGCCAAGTACGACGTGATCTCCCCGACGGGATACGCCGTCAAGACGATGGCCGACCTCGATCTGATCATGCCGCTCACGCACGAGCTGATCCCGAACCTCAAGAACCTCACGCCCGCGTTCACGAAGGTCGACTACGACCCGGGCAACAAGTACTCCGTGCCGAAGGACTACGGCATCACGAGCTTCTACTGGCTGACGGACAAGGTCTCGGAGTCGCCGAAGACGATCGCGGAATGCTTCGACCTGCTCAAGACGCCCAAGTTCAAGGACCTGCGCGTCAACTTCCTCGAAGGCGGCACGCAGGTCATGGCGATGGCGCTCGCCGCGCTCGGATACTCGATCAACACCGAGGAGCAGAGCGAGATCGACGAGGCCAAGCAGCTGCTGGTCGACGTCAAGCCGAACGTCGACACGATCAGCTCGACGTTCATCGAGAAGGCGACCCGCGGCGAGATCGACTTCGGCATGGGCTGGAACGCCGACATCCGGCGCGCGATCGAGGCGCTGGCGAAGAAGGACCGCGAGATGATCTTCCTGGTGCCCGAGGGCAACACGGAGTACTGGGTCGACAACTGGGTGATCCCGGTCGACGCCGAACATCCCGTGGCCGCGCACAAGTGGATCAACTACGTGCTCGAGCCGGCCGCAGCGGGCCGTGAGATGAACTACCACCAGTACCCCGTGCCGGTGGAGGGCATCCAGGGCGTGGAGGAGGACCTCGCGAACGACCCCGTGATCAACATCTCGAGCGAGCAGATCCAGGGCTACGAGTCCCAGATCGAGACCGCGAAGAGCCTCCAGCAGCGCAACCGGGCCTACACGGAGTTCAAGGCCGCCTGAGGATGGCGGTGGCCGAGGCGACCAGCGCCGAGCCTGCGGCCGCGCAACCGCGCGGCCGCGTGGCCGGTGCGGCCGCCGGCTTCCTGATGCTGGCCGTCGCGGTCGGCATCTACACGCAGCTCGGGACGCTCGGGCTGGGACTGGCCCCGAGCGTCGCGCTGCTGCTCGCGTCGCTGCCGCTGTTCGTGTTCGGCGGCGCCGCGATCCGGCGCCTGACGCGCGCCCAGGCGACCGAGCACACGAGCTACCCCTTCCACCTCGCGCTTCCGTCGTTGGGGTTCTACTGCGCGTTCTTCGTCGTCCCGATGTGCTTCCTGCTGCTGTTCTCCGTCGCCACGCCGGTGGGCTTCGGCGGGGTCGAGTACGGCTTCGACCTCGGCAACTTCGAGGCCGCGCTGGACCCGCTCTACATCGACGTGTACCTGCGCACGCTGCGCACCGCCGCGATCGGGACGCTGCTGATCATCCTCGTCGGCTATCCGCTCACCTACTGGATCGTGCGCTACGCGCCCGAGCACCGCCGCGGCCTCTTCCTGGCGCTGATCATCGTCCCGTTCTGGACGTCGTTCCTGATCCGGACCTACTCGTTCACGATCGTGCTCTCGCCCGAGTTCTTCCTGTCGGACTGGCTGCAGTCGATCGGCCTCACCGACGGCCCGCTCGAGGTCCTCAACACGACCACGGCGATCCAGTTCGGGCTCGTCTACAACTACCTGCCGCTGTTCGTGCTGCCGCTCTACGCCACGCTCGAGCGGATGGACTGGAAGCTGGTCGACGCGGCGACCGACCTCGGCGCGACGCAGTGGTCGGCGTTCCGCCAGATCACGCTGCGGCTGACCGCGCCGGGCCTGATCACGGGCACGCTGCTCGTCTTCATCCCGATGATGGGCGAGTACGTGATCCCGCTCGTGCTCGGCGGCGGGCGCGTCGACTTCATCGGCAACGTCGTCCAGCGCCTGTTCCTCGAGGCGCAGGACTACGCGCTGGGCTCCGCGCTCGCGGTGCTCGTGATGGGCTCGCTGTCGTTCTTCGTCGCGCTCTACCTCTACCTCTCGACGCGCACGGAGCAGGAGTACGGTGCCTGAGCCGCTGCGCAAGGTGGGTGCATTCCTCGGCGCACTGTGCTTCGTCGCCGGCCTGATCGCCGTCGTCGCGCTCCTGTCCAGCCTCGCGGGCGGCGGGGTGTCGACACGCGGGCTGATCGCCGGCGTGCTCGGCGTGGCCGCGATCGTGCTCGTCCCGCGGCTCTTGCCACTGCCGAAGCTGCTCGGGGGTTTCAGCGCGCTGGTCTACGCGTTCCTCTTCTTCCCGATCCTCGTGGTCGTGATCTACGCGTTCAACTCGGGCACGAACGTGGCCGAGTTCGCCGGCTTCTCGCTCAGGCCGTTCAGCCGCGCGCTCGAGGACGAATCGATCACCGATTCGATCAAGCGCTCGCTGCAGATCGCGGTCGCCTCCGCGATCATCGCGACCGTCTTCGGGACCGCCGCCGCGCTGGCGCTGTCACGGGTCAGCCGCCGCATCCGCAATCCGTTCGACGTGCTCGTGTTCCTCACGCTCGTGGTGCCCGAGCTCGTGATCGCCGTCGCGTCGCTGATCTTCTTCGTCAACGTCGGCTTCGAGCTCGGCCTCGTGACGATGTTCATCGCCCACACGGTGTTCAACGCGTCGCTCGTGCTGCTCGTGGTGCGCGCCCGCTTCGTGTCGATGGGCTCGTCGCTGGAGGAGGCGAGCATGGATCTCGGCGCGTCCGCGCTCGCGACGTTCCGCCAGGTCACGCTGCCGCGGCTCGCCCCCGCGATCCTCGCCGGGGCGATGCTCTCGTTCACGTTCTCCTTCGACGACGTGGTGATCTCGAACTTCACCGCGGGCGCCGGCAACGACACCTGGCCGCTGCGGATCCTGTCCGGGCTGCGCTTCGGCCTCAGCCCCGATCTCAACGCGGCCGCGACGATGATGCTCGGCGTCACGCTGATCGGTCTCGGCAGCGTCGCGCTGATCCTGCGCCGCAGCGCCCGCACCCAGGGAAGCGCCGGGCTCTCGCTGACCGGCGAGGGCGCGTAGGGTGGCCGAGCGCCGGACCGGCGTCGTCTACGACGCGCGCTGCCTCGCCCATGTCAACCCGCCCGGCGGCGTCGCCTTCGGGACGCTGCCGGAGTGGGCGACGATCGAGGCGTTCGAGCGCCCGGAGCGCCTGAGCCTGACGCGGAGCGTGCTCGAGGGGAGCGGCGCGCTGGACTGGCTGACCGAGCTCGAGGCGCGCCCGGCGACCGCGGACGAGCTGCGCCTCGCGCACTCGGACGCGCACGTGGCGCGCGTGCTCGCGGCCGCGGAGCGCCCGGAGCCCGTCGAGCTCGGCGGCGATGCCTGGACCGGTCCGGGCACGCAGGACGCGATGCTGCTGGCCGCCGGCGGCCTGATCGCCGCCGTCGGCGCCGTGCTCGACGGGACGGTCGACAACGCGTTCGCGCTGCTGCGCCCGCCCGGGCACCATGCCGAGCGCGAGGCCGCGATGGGCTTCTGCCTCTTCAACAACACGGCGGTCGCGGCGCGCTGGGCCCAGCGCGAGCGCGGCCTGGAGCGCGTGGCGATCGTCGACTGGGACGTGCACCACGGCAACGGGACCGAGGACATCTTCCGCGACGACCCTTCGGTGCTGACGATCTCGCTGCACCAGGACGGCCTGTACCCCGCCCACACCGGCGGGCTGGACAGCGGCGGCGAGGCCAACGTCAACGTACCGCTGCCCGCGGGCACCGGGGACGACGGCTACGCGCACGCGTTCGAGCACGTCGTGGAGCCGGCCCTGCGCGCCTTCGGCCCCGAGCTGCTGCTGATCGGCGCCGGCCAGGACGCCTCCGCGACCGACCCGCTCGGGCGCATGTCGCTCACCGTGCCGGGGTTCCGCGCGCTGGCCGACCGTGCCGTCGACGTCGCCGCCGAGCTGTGCGGCGGACGGCTCGTGGCGATGCTCGAGGGCGGCTACTCCCTGCTCCACCTGCCGCTGGCCAACCTCGCGATCCTCGAGGGCCTCGCCGGAGTCGCGCCGAGCTTCGGGCACGACCCCGTCGGGGTCGATGTGCCGCAGGCGCTGCGCGAGGTCGAGCGCGCCGCCGTCGCGGCCGCAGCGAGCGTCCACGTCTGATGCTGCACGACGCGCACGGCTTCTGGATCGCCGACGCGGGCCCTCCTGAGGTGCTCGCCGCGCTCGAGGGCGATCACCGCGCGGACGTCGTCGTCGTGGGCGGCGGCTTCACCGGGCTCTGGACCGCCTGGCACGTGCTCGATGCCGAGCCGGACGCGGACGTCGTGGTGCTCGAGAGCGGCCGCTGCGGCCATGGCCCGAGCGGGCGCAACGGCGGCTTCGTGACGGGCATGGACCTCTCCCTGCCGGCGCTGCGGAGCGACTACGGCGACGCGGGCGCCGAGGCGTGGGTGGCGGCCGCGCGCGAGACCGTGGACGCTGTCGGGGCGTGGTGCGAGGCCGAGGGCGTCGATGCGTGGTATCGCAAGGGCGGCGAGCTCGTGGTGTCGACGGCTCCGGCGCAGGACGGGGCCGTCGGGGTCGAGGCGATCGACGGCAGCACGGTGCTCGCCCGGAGCGCGGAACAGGCGCGCGAGCACTGCGACTCGCCGGTCTTCCGGCCGGGCGTCTTCGTGCCCGCGGCGGCGACGGTGCATCCGGCGCGGCTTGTGTTCGGCCTGCGCGAGCGCCTGCTGGCCCGCGGCGCCCGGATCCACGAGGGCAGCCGGGTGACCGGCATGCGGCCCGCGCCCGAGGGCGTCTCCGTGCGGACCGCGAGCGGGCAGGTGCGCGCGCGGACCGCCGTCTTCGCCGTCTGCGCGTCCAGCGGCACGCTCGAGCCGCTGCGCAACCGGCTCACCGTCTCGTCCAGCCACATCGTCTGCACCGAGCCCGTGCCCGACGTGATCGAGCAGCTCGGCTGGGACGGCGGCGAGGCGATCACAGACGGGCGCGCGCTTCTGCACTACACGCGCACCACGCGCGACGGGCGGATCGTGTTCGGCTGGGCGGGCGGGAGGATGGCCGCCGGCGCCCGCCCGGTCGGGCGCATGGAGGTCGATCACCAGGTCGTCGCCCAGGTCCGCACGGACCTGCTGCGCTGGTTCCCCCAGCTCGCCGGGCGCCGCATGGCGCACGCATGGGGCGGGCCGATCGACGTCTCCCCCACGCACCGTCCCGCGATCGTCGGCCTCCGCGCCGTCCCCGCGTGGGCCGCGTTCGGCTACACCGGCAACGGCGTCGGCCCGTCGCACCTGTTCGGCCGCACGCTGGCGGCGCTCGCGCTCGACCGGCGCGATGCGGTGACCCGGCTCCCGTTCGTCGACCCGCAACCCCGGCGCGTGCCGCCCGAGCCGTTGCGTATCGCCGGCGCAGCGCTGATCCGGCGCGCGCTCGTGCGCAAGGAGGCGGCCGAGGAGGCCGGCCGGAAGCCCGACCTCGTCACCGCCGGGATCGCGGCGGTGCCGCGGCTGCTGGGGCTGCACATCGTGCGCTAGCGAGGCGCTAGCCTCGAGTCCATGGATGTGCTGATCGCGGGTGGCCACGGAAAGATCGCGCGGCGGCTGATCCGCCTGCTCGCGCGCGACGGACATGCGGCACGCGGGCTGATCCGCAACCCCGACCAGGCGGCCGACATCGAGGCCGACGGCGGCGTCGCGGTGGTCTGCGATCTCGAGCGCGATGACGTCGCCCCCCACGTGGCCGGCGCCGACGCGATCGTCTTCGCGGCGGGCGCCGGGCCCGGGTCGGGCGCCGAGCGCAAGCGCACCGTCGACCTCGGCGCCGCGGTGAAGTGCGTCGAGGCGGCCGAGGCGCTCGGCGTGGCGCGCTTCGTGATCGTCTCCTCGATCGGGGCACACGCGCCGGATGCCGGGCCCGAGGCGATGCGGCCGTACCTGCAAGCGAAGGCCGAGGCCGACGCCCGCGTCGCCGCGAGCAGTCTCGACTGGACGATCGTGCGGCCCGGGAGCCTGCAGGACGATCCCGGCACCGGCCTCGTGGATGTCTCGACGGAACTTGGCCGCCGTGGGCCGGTTCCGCGCGACGACGTTGCGCTCGTGCTGGCGGAGACCCTGCAAGCTCCGGGAACGATCGGCTTGACGTTCGAGGTGTTCAGCGGAGAGACTGAAGCAAGAGAAGCCGTCCGCTCCCTCGGCTGATGAAGAAGATCGTCGAACACCACCTCGCCAAGCTCCGCCGCGCCCAGGAGGCCCCGGAGGAGCTCGATCACCTGCGAACACGCCTCGTCGAGCACCTCTACCCCGCGGGCGAGACGAGCGTCAGGCAGGTACGGCAGGAGCGGATCCCCGCGAGCGCCCCGGATTGGTACTTCGAGGCCGAGCTGCGCCGCTCCGGCCTCTGGGACATGATGGAGCGCTGCTACCCGAGCGCCCAGTCGCAGTCCCAGTAGAGGGCGAATCCCACCCTACAAGCTGACCGCGCGGCCGGCGAGGAAGCCGTCGGAGCTCGCGATCTCGGCGACCACGTCGCGCGGCACGGGCGAGTCCGTGGTCACCACCATGACCGCGACGTCGTTGCCGCGGCCGTCCGCGACAGGGGGCTGGCGGCCGACCGCGGCCGAGGAGATGTTCACGCCGCGCTCGCCCAGCACCGTGCCGACGCGGCCCATCATCCCCGGCAGGTCGAAGTAGCGGAACAGCGCCATGTGCCCGCCCTCCTCGAGCTGGAGGTTGAAGCGCTGGCCCCATGCCTCGAGCAGGTGCGGACGGTCCTGGCGGCCGAGCGCGGTGCCGGCGACGCGGTAGCGGTCCTCGCCCGACACGATCGAGATCCGCACGAGGTCGGTGAAGTCGCGTGCCACGGTCTCCGAGCGCTCGGAGACGGCGATCCCGCGCTCGTCGGCCAGCGACGGGGCGTTGACGAGGTTGACGTCCTCCTCGACGTGACCGCGCAGCACGCCCTGCAGGACTGCGAGCGTCAGGAGCCGCGTGTCGCGCTCGGCGATCCGGCCGAAGTACTCGACCTCGACGCGATCGACGCTCGAGCTCTCGGCGAGCGCCATCGCCAGCCGCGCGAGACGGTCCACGAGCGGGATGAACGGACCGAGCACATCCATGTCCTCGGCCGAGATCGCGGGGATGTTCACCGCGGTCGAGACCACGCCGCCGGTCAGCGCGGCGACGACCTGCTCGGCCGTCTGCACACCGGCGCGATCCTGCGCCTCTGCGGTCGAGGCCCCGAGATGCGGCGTCACCACGACGTTCGGATAGCCGTCGAAGAGCGGGTAGTCCGTGATCGGCTCGGACGGGAACACGTCCAGCGCGGCACCTGCGACCTTGCCCGAGTCGAGGGCGTCCTTCAGCGCCGCGTCGTCGACGAGCTCGCCGCGCGCGCAGTTGACGATCCGCACGCCGTCGCGCATCTGCGCGAACGCGTCCGCATCCAGCCAGCCGCGCGTCTCCGGCGTCCTGGGCAGGTGCAGCGTGATGAAGTCCGCCTGCGCGTAGAGGTCGCCAGAGGTCTCGGCCCGCTCGGCACCCAGCTCGCGGAAGCGCTCGGCCGAGACGAACGGATCGAAGGCCACGATCCGCATCCCGAAAGCCCGCGCGCGCGCCGCGACGAGTTGCCCGATCCGGCCGAACCCGAGCACCCCCAGCGTCTTCTCGTAGACCTCGACGCCGCCGAACCCGGAGCGCTCCCAGCGCCCCGCCGTCAGCGACGCGTGCGCCTGCGGGATGTTGCGCGCCAGCGCCAGCATCAAGGCGATCGTGTGCTCCGCCGCGGCGACGATGTTCGACTGCGGCGCGTTGGCGACGACGATCCCGCGCTTCGTCGCCGCCGCGACGTCGACGTTGTCCACGCCGATCCCCGCCCGCCCGATGACGCGCAACCGCTCCGCGCGCTCGATCAGCTCCGCGTCGAGTTGCGTCGCGGAGCGGATCACGATCCCGTGATACGCGCCGATCCGGTCGAGCAGCTGCTCGCGCGACCACCCCAGCCCCACGTCGACCGCGAAGCGCTCGCGCAGCAGCGCGACGCCCGAGTCGGCGATCTCCTCCGCCACGAGCACCCTGTACTGCTCGCCGAGGGTGGTCACGCCGTGGCGAGCACGCCGGCCTCCGCGAACACGCGCTGGGCGGCACCGACTCCGGCGCCGTGCTCCACGTGGTGGCCGAGCTGGTCGAGCGCGATCTCGAGGCCGGAGAGCGAGGTGAGGATGTCGAACGCGCCGAAGTAGCCGCAGTGCGCGATCCGCAGGATGCGGCCCGCCAGGGCGTCCTGGCCGCCGTTCGCGGTGATGCCGAGCTTGCGCATCGTGCCCGGGACCTTGGCGCCGTCGACGTCGCCCGGCAGCTCGATCGCCGTGACGACCGTGGACCGCTCGTCGGGGTCCCCGAAGAGCTCGAGGCCGAGCGCGAGCGCGCCTGCGCGGGTGGCGCGGGCGAGCAGCTCGTGGCGGGCCCAGACGTTCTCGAGCCCCTCCTGCTCGATCAGGTCGAGCGCGACGTCCAGCCCGAGGAAGAGCGAGACGGCGGGGGTGAACGGGCTCGCGCCCTTCGCCTGGCTCTTGGCGGTCCTGCCCCAGTCGAAGTAGAAGCGACCGCCCTGGCGCGCGTTCGCGGCCGCGAGCGCGCGTTCGGAGACCGAGGCGAACGCCAGGCCCGGCGGCGTCATCAGCGCCTTCTGCGAGCCCGCGACGACGACGTCGATGCCCCACTCGTCCTGCAGCATGCGCGCCGCCCCGACGCCCGACACCGCATCGACGACCAGCATCGCGTCGTGGCGGCGCACGACCTCGGCGATCGCCTGGATGTCGTGCACGATGCCTGTCGAGGTCTCGCTGAGCGTGCCGAACACGACCTCCACGCCCGGGTTCTGCTCGAGCACGCGATCGATCTCGGCTGCGTCCAGGCGGGCGCCCCAGCCCGGCTGGTGCGTGATGAGCGCGGCGCCGTAGGCCTCGCAGAGGCCGATCCAGCGCTCGCCGAACTTGCCGGCGGCGAGCACGAGCGCGCTCGTGCCCGGCCGTACGAGATTGGCGACGGCCGACTCGAGCGCGCCGGAGCCGCTGGCGCTGAACGCGAGCACGGGGTTGGCGGTGGCGAACACGCCGGGCAGGCGGCTGAGCACGCGCTCGTAGAGCTCGTCGAACGCCGGCGAGCGGTGATAGAGCATCGGGGCTGCCATCGCCTGTGAGACCGCGGGAGGCACCGGCGTCGGGCCGGCGGTCATGAGGTACTGCTTGATGAAGGGATTGGCCGCCACGAGCGCGCGAAGCCTAGCGACCGAGCCAGGCGCCGGCCGCGAATCGGACCTGCTCCAGGCTGGTGCGAACGCCGTCGCCGTCGCCGTCCGCCGCCGCCGTCCTGGCGCTCGCGTTGCTGCTCGAGCTCGCGCTCGAGGTCGTCGCGGAACTGCTCGATGTCGAAGCCGGATGCCACGAGCGCGATGAAGACGACCATCGCCGCGATGCCCGCGATCACGCCGATCCGGCCGAGCCAGAGCGCCGCGGTCGCCTGACCCTCGCCCTGCCCGTTCGAGCCGCCGGCGATCTGGGCGCGCGCCCGCTTGCCGAGCGCCCAGGCGGCGATCGAGCAGGGCAGCGTCAGGATGAACAGCGTCCCGAGCGACAGCACCAGCAGCGCGAGCCCGATGATCCCGAGCGTCATCGCCCAGAGCGCCGAGCGGTTGCGCTCGCCGCGGCCGGCGGCGCTCGGGAGCACGAATGTCGGCGCCGCGTTCTGCGGCTGCGGCTCGGATTGCGCCGTCGCGGCCGGCTCCGGCGAGGTGTCGAAGCGCGGCGGCGGCTTGGCGCCGGGCGCGGTGGGCGGAAGCCAGCCCTCGGCCATGCCCCCCATTCTGGCAGGGCTCACCCGGCGTGGAACTCGGTGTCGATCCAGTCCATCATCGAGCGCAGCTGCTTGCCCTCGCGCTCGATCCGGTGGTCGGCACCCTCTTCGCGCATGCGCTGGAAGTTCTCCTGCCCGGCGCGGTTCTCGGCGATCCACTCGCGCGCGAACGCGCCCGACTGGATCTCCCCGAGCACGTCGCGCATGGCCTGGCGGGTCGTCTCGGAGATGATCCGCTTGCCGCGGGTCAGGTCGCCGTACTCGGCGGTGTTGGAGATCGAGTAGCGCATCCCCGTGATGCCCTTCTCGTACATCAGGTCGACGATCAGCTTGAGCTCGTGCAGGCACTCGAAGTAGGCCAGGCGCGGGTCGTAGCCGGCGTCGACGAGTGTCTCGTAGCCCGCGCGGACCAGTTCGGAGACACCGCCGCAGAGCACCGCCTGCTCGCCGAACAGATCGGTCTCGGTCTCGTCCTTGAACGTCGTCTCGATCACGCCTCCGCGCGTGCAGCCGATGCCCTTGGCATAGGCGAGCGCGAGTGCCTGCGCCTTCCCGCTGGCGTCCTGGTGGACGGCGATCAGGCCCGGCACGCCAGAGCCCTCGGTGTACTGGCGCCGGACGAGATGGCCGGGGCCCTTCGGCGCGACGAGCGCGACGTCGACGTCGGGCGGCGGCTCGACCTCGCCGTAGTGGATCGAGAAGCCATGGCCGAACAGCAGCATGTTCCCGGGCGCGATCCCGTCGGCGATCTGCTCGCGATAGACGTCGCCGTGCATCTCGTCGGGCAGCAGCACCATCACGAGGTCGCCGCGCGACGCGGCCTCGGGGATGTCGGCGACCTCCAGGCCCGCCTCCTTCGCCCCGGCGACGGAGGCGGAGTCCGGCCGCAGCCCCACGACGACGCTGACGCCGGAGTTCGCGAGGTTCAGCGCGTGCGCGTGGCCCTGGGAGCCGTAGCCGATGATCGCGACGGTCTTGCCGTCGAGCTGGGTGAGGTCTGCGTCGTCGTCGTAGAACATGGGGTGCGGCACCCTACTAGGCAGCTGCCCACGCCACCCACGTCCGCGCGGGGATCACCAGCGTCCCCTCCTCGGCCGCGAAGCGCTCGGCGTGCCGCTCCACCGCGGCGCGGGCCGCCGCGAGGTCGGCGTCGCCCGCCTGACGGAGGTTGGCGGCGAAGCGCGAGGAGAGCTCGGACTGCGCGTCCCACCAGTCGGCGGCGGAGCGGTATTCGATCGTGAAGTCGAGCGCCTCGACGTGGTGCTCGGTGAACCCGGCCGCCTCGATGTGCTCGGTCACGAGGCCCTCCTGGGCCCACGTGAACTGGTTCGGCAGATCGGGATCGCCCTGGTCGCCGATGCCGCGTTCGCTCAGCTCGCGCGCGGGCAGCACGCACCAGGGGTTGTCGTCCGGGCCCGCCCACGCGGCCAGCGCCACGCGCGCGCCGGGCTTGAGCACCCGCCGCGTCTCGCGCAGGGCGTTCTCGGGATCGGCCATCAGCATGTAGCCCCAGCGGCACAGGACGCCGTCCAGGCTGGCCGCCTCGGCGTCGATGCTCGTCTCGGCGTCGATCTGCTTGAAGCGCACGTTGCGGACGCCGAGCTCGTCCGCGCGGCGCTGGGCCGTGGCGAGCATCTCCGGGGAGAAGTCCGAGGAGATCAGCTCCCCGCCGGGCTCGATCAGCTCCGCCGCGAGCAGGCCCGTGTCCCCGGTGCCGGCAGCGAGCTCGAGCAGGTGCTGGCCAGGCTGCGGGTCGATCGCGTCGATCATCCAGGCCGAGACCGGCATCGTGGTGGTCCGCAGCAGGTCGCGCCGCGATTCCCAGCCCGCCGCCTGGCCGCCCCAGCGCTTGCGGCTCTCCGCTCGGAAGTCCTCAGGAACCGGCACGTCGCGGCGGCACGCTAGCGCAGGTCGCTGCGGCGGACCTTGCCCGAGGACGTGCGCGGCAGCTCGCCCACGAACTCGAACGACTTCGGGACCTTGAAGGCCGCGAGCCGCTCGACGCAGTGCGCGCGCAGCGCGCCCTGGGAAAGGGCGCCGCCCGGACGCGGGACCACGAGCGCCGTGATCGCCTCGCCCCAGAGCGCGTGCGGGCGGGCGAAGACCGCCGCCTCGACCACGTCGGGGTGCTCCGCGAGCACCGCCTCGACCTCGGCCGCCGGCACGTTCTCGCCGCCGGTGATGATCACGTCGCCCTTGCGGCCCGTGACGATCAGGCGGCCCTCCGCGTCGATCGTCCCGAGATCGCCCGTCCGCAGCGCGCCGAGCACGTTGACGGTGCCGCCCGAGACGACGATCTCGCCGTCGCCGCTGATCGCGACGCCGACGCCGGGCAGCGCGTGCCCGGCGGTATCGAGGTCGCCGGGCTCGGCGACGGTCACGGTCGAGCAGGCCTGGGTCAGCCCGTAGCTCGGACAGACCGGGAAGCCCGCGTCGCGGGCGCGCTCGAGCAGCGCACGCGGCATCGGCCCGCCGCCGAGCAGCACCCGCCGCAGCTCCGGCCCGGGCGTCGCCCCGGCATCGAGCAGCCGTTGCAGCTGGGTCGGGACGAGCGAGGCGATCGTGATGCCGCCGTCGCGCAGCTGCGCGGCCGTGGCCTCGACGTCGAACGGGGGCGGGAGCAGCACGGCCGTCGTCGCCATCAGCGTCGAGCGCAGCACGACCATCAGGCCGCCGACGTGCGCGAGCGGCAGCGGCGACAGCCAGCGCTCGTCGTCGCTGAGGTCCATCGCCTGGGCGAGACCGCGCGCGCCGGCGCGGATGTTGCCGAAGGTGATCTCGACGGGCTTGGGCTTGCCGGTCGTGCCCGAGGTGTGCATCACGAGCGCGACGAGCTCGCGCTCGGGCGGATCGGGCAGCTGGAAGACGCCCGTGTCCCCGCGCATCGGCCGCTCGACGACCACCTCGTACTCGCGCAGAGCGGCGCTGCGCTCGCGCTCGGCCAGCCGCGCATCGATCGGCACGGCGGGAGCGCCGAGCAGGAGGCAGCCGTGCAGCGCCTCGACGAACGGCAGCCCCGGCTCGAGCGTCAGCGCGATCGGCTCTCCGCGCTTCACCCCGCGCAGGGTCAGCGCGCCGGCGGCGCGGACCGCGCGCAGCAGCAGGTCGCGGTACGTGACCGACTCGCCCGGCACCTCGACCGCGACACGCTCGGGATGACGGCCTGCGGCAGCCGATAGCCAGTGTCCGAAATCCATGTTGAGGACGAGAGGCTAGTCTCCCGCGCCGTGCCCGTGAGCTGGAAATCGGCCGCAGACTTCACCGACATCAGGTACGAGCTCTCGGGCGACGGCATCGCGAAGGTCACGATCGACCGCCCAGAGGTGCGCAACGCCTTTCGCCCGCAGACGATCGTCGAGATCTCGGAGGCGCTCGAGCGGGCGCGGGAGGACACGTCGGTGGGCGCGATCGTGCTGACGGGCGAGGGCCCGCTGGCGTTCTGCTCCGGCGGCGACCAGCGCGTGCGCGGGGACACCGGCTACATGCCCGAGGGTGCGGCGGTGGGGCGCTTCCACGTGACCGACCTGCACGTCCAGATCCGGCGCCTGCCGAAGCCCGTCGTCGCGATGGTGGCCGGCTACGCGGTCGGCGGCGGGCACATCCTGCACCTCGTCTGCGACCTCACGATCGCGGCGGACAACGCCCGCTTCGGGCAGACCGGCCCGCGCGTGGGCTCCTGGGACGGCGGCTACGGCGCGAGCCTGCTGCGCGACCTCGTTGGCCCGAAGCGCGCGAAGGAGTTCTGGTTCCTCTGCCGCCAGTACGACGCGGCCCAGGCGCTGGCGATGGGGCTCGTGAACACCGTCGTGCCGCTCGAGCGGCTCGAGGAGGAGACGGTCGCCTGGTGCCGCGAGATGCTCGCCCTCTCCCCGTTCGCGCTGCGGCTCGCGAAGGCCAGCTTCAACGCCCACGAGGACGGCTACGCCGGGATCCAGCAGCTCGCGCACGACGCCAACCTCCTGTTCTACGCGAGCGACGAGGCGAAGGAGGGGCGCGACGCCTACAAGGAGAAGCGCGCGCCGGACTTCTCGCGGTTCCCGAAGCGGCCGTGAGCGCGACCGAGCGGCCCAAGGCCGCCCGCATCTGGCTGATGGCCGCGCGTCCGCGGACGCTCCCGGCCGCGGTCGCACCCGTGCTCGTCGGGACGGCGTTCGCCGCCACCGGCGGCACCTTCAGGCCGCTCAGCTTCATCGCGGCACTGATCGGGGCGCTCTTCATCCAGGTCGGGACGAACCTCTCCAACGACTACTCCGACGCGCGGCGCGGCGCCGACACCGAGGACCGGCTCGGGCCCGTGCGCGTCACCGCCGGGGGCCTGGTCCCGCCGCGTCAGGTGCTGATCGCGACCTACGTGGCGTTCGCCGTGGCCGTGCTGGCCGGCACGTACCTGATCGCGACCGCCGGCTGGGAGCTGCTGCTCGTCGGCGCCGCTTCGATCCTTGCCGGCGTGCTCTACACGGGCGGCCCGCGGCCGTACGGCTACGAGGGGCTTGGCGAGGTGTTCGTGTTCCTGTTCTTCGGCGTCGTCGCGGTCACGGGCTCCTACTACGCCCAGACCGAGGAGCTCGACTGGGAGGCGCTCGTGCTCGCCGTGCCCGTCGGGCTGCTCGCGAGCGCGATCCTCGTCGTCAACAACGTGCGCGATCTCGAGACCGACCGGCGCGCGGGCAAGCGCACGCTGGCGGTCAGGCTCGGGCGCGACCGCGCGCGCGGCCTCTTCGCCGCGATGGTCGCGGGCGCGTTCGCGAGCGCGCCGCTGCCGTGGCTGTTCGGGGACCTCTCCCCCTGGCTGCTGCTCAGCTGGCTCGCGATCCCGCTCGCGCTGCCGCTCGTGCGGGTCGTGCGGACGCGCACCGACGGGCCGTCGCTCAACGGCGCGCTGGCGGGCACGGGGCGGCTCCAGCTCGCGTTCTGCGTGCTGCTCTCCGCCGGCCTGCTCGCAAGCTGACATGGCCCGGCTCGAGGTCACCCCCGTCCGGCTCGCGCTGCGCGCGCCGGTCCGCAGCTCGTGGGGGGAGCTGCGCGAGCGCCATCTGCTGCGGGTCCGGCTGGCGTGGGGCGAGGACGACTTCGGCGTCGGCGAGGCGGCGCCGCTGGAGCCCTACGACGGCGTGCCGCTGGCGGCGGTGGCGGCGGCACTGCAGGCCTACGAGTCCGTGCTGACCGCCGCCGGGCGCGACGCCGGCCACGCCGAGCTGCTGGCCGCGTGCGCGCAGGAGCGCGACCTGCCCCAGGCCCTGGCCGCGATCGACCTCGCGCTCTGGGACCGCGCCGGCCGCCGGGCGGGGCGCCCCGTGGCGCAGCTCTTCGCCGCCGGAGCGGCGAGCGCGGTCGCCGTCAACGCGACGATCGGCGCCGAGGACCGCGCCGGCGCGGCAGCCCAGGCCGCCGCGGCAGCACGCGCGGGCTTCGCCTGCGTGAAGGTCAAGGTCGGGATCGGCGACGACGCCGGGCGCGTCGCGGCGGTGCGCGCCGCGGTCGGCCCGGAGACGGCCATCCGGGTCGACGCCAACGGCGCCTGGTCGAGCGCCGGCGAGGCGCTGGCGAACCTGCGCGCGCTCGCCCCGGCCGGCCTGGAGTACGCCGAGGAGCCGGTCCACGGCGTCGACGAGCTGCGCGCCGTGCGGGCGGCGTCGCCGGTGCCGGTCGCGATGGACGAGACGGCCGCCGAGCCCGGCGCCGCGGGGTCCGGGGCGGCGGACGCGGTCTGCCTGAAGATCGCGCGCTGCGGCGGGATCACGGGTCTGATGCGCGACGCGCGGGCGGCGCGCGCGGCGGGGAGCGCGGTCTACGTCGCGTCGACGTTCGACGGCCCGCTCGGCGTGGCGGCCGGCCTGCACGCCGCGGCGGGTCTCGCCGCGACGGGGCCGGTCGCGCCCTGCGGGCTGGCGACGCTCGCGCTGTTCGAGGGCATGGAGGGAGCGCTGGCGCCGGTGCACGGCGCCATCGCCGTGCCGGACGGGCCCGGCCTCCTGGGCGCGAACGTCGCTCAGTACCCCCTATAGGGGCAACTCAGCGACGTTCGCCGTCCGCGGCGAGCAGCTCGACGACCGCGTCGGGCGCCTCCAGGTGCACCGCGTGGCCGGCGCCCGCGACCACGTGGAGCCGTGCGTCCGGCAGCGCTGCTTCCATGCGCTCGGCGATCGCGCGGAACTTCTCGTCGCGCTCGCCCACGACGAGCTCGACCGGGACGGCGAGCTCCGCCAGCCGGTCCCACAGCGGCGGCATCACCCCCGTCCCGAGCCCGCGCAGCGCGGCGGCCAGGCCAGCGGCGGTGTTGCGCATGCGGTCGGCCATGGCGACTTCCGCGATGCCGCGCGGCATGCCGGCGAAGAGCGGCTGGGCGCTCCACTCGCGCACGAAGGCCTCGAGTCCGATCGTCTCGATCCGCTCCGCGAGCCCGGTGTCGTCGGCGGCGCGAGCAGCGCGCGCGGCCGCGTCGGCCAGCCCCGGGCTCGCACCGACCAGGACGAGCCGCTCCACGCGCTCGCCGAGCGAGAGCGCCGCGTGCAACGCGACGCGCCCGCCCATCGAGTATCCGGCCAGCGTGAACCGGTCGCCGGCCAGCGCGCGGAGATAGGCGTCGCAGGCCGCGAACGACGCAGGACGGCGCGCGGCGAACTCGCCGTGGCCGGGCAGGTCGGGCGCGACCGCCCGGTAGCGTGCCGCGAGCGCGTGCAGCACCGGCTGCCAGCTCCGCCCCGTCTGGGTGAACCCGTGGAGCAGGATCAGGTCGGCGGGCATCGCCTCGGAACCATGACAGCGCTCGACACCTACCTGAACCTGCGCGCATTCGTCGACGAGCTCGCGCGCTGCGGGCTGCGCGACGCGTGCACGTCGCCGGGCTCACGCTCGACGCCGCTGGTGCTGTCGCTCGTGCGCGAGCGGCGGCTGCGCTCGACCTCGCACATCGACGAGCGCTGCGGCGGGTTCTTCGCGCTCGGCCTGGCCAAGGCGAGCGGGCTGCCCGTGGCGCTCGCGTGCACGTCGGGAACCGCCGCGGCCAACTACGCGCCCGCGGTCATCGAGGCGCGCGAGGCGCGCGTGCCGCTGATCGTGCTCACCGCGGACCGCCCGCCGGAGCTGCGCGACGTCGGCGCCGGCCAGACGATCGACCAGGTCAAGCTCTACGGCGGCGCCGCGAAGTGGTTTCGCGAGGTCGACGACCACCCGGCGACGCCCGAGCGGATCCGCTGGCTGCGCGGCCTGGCCTGCCGCGCGTTCTGGACCGCGCTGGAGGGCCGCCCCGGCCCGGTGCACCTGAACTTCTCGCTGCGCGAGCCGCTCGTGCTCGGCGAGCCGCTGCCGCCCGACGAGCCCGGCGGCGGCGGCCGGCCGGACGGCCGCCCGTGGGTCACGCGCTCCCGTGGGATCCAAGGGGCTGGCACCTGTATCCCACGCGAGCTCGAGCGCCGGCCGCGCGCGCTGATCGTCGCCGGGCGCGCCGAGCGGGACCCGCTGCTCGGCCCCGCGCTCGCGGACTTCGCCGAGCGCGCCGGGCTGCCGCTGCTCGCCGAGCCGACCTCGGGGGCGCGCCGCGGGCCGGCCGCGATCGCGCACTACGACGCGCTGCTGCGCGATCCCGAGTGGGGCGCGGAACGCGCGCCGGAGCTCGTGCTGCGCGTCGGCGACCTGCCGACGTCGAAGCCGCTGCGCCAGTGGCTGGCAGGGCTCGGCGGCGAGACGCTGCAGATCGCGCTCGACCCCGAGAACGCCTGGCAGGATCCGGCCGGCGCGGCCGCGGTGTTCCTGGCGGCCGACCCCAGGGCCGTGATCGAGGCGCTCCCGAGCGGGTCGCGCGACGACAGTTGGCTCGAGTCCTGGACGGCGCCCGACCGTGCCGCCGCAGCGGCGATCGCGGCGGCGCTCGACGAGCTGAGCGAGCCCCGCGTGGCCGCCGAGCTCGGGGCGCGGCTGCCGGCGGACGCGACGCTGGTCGTGGCGTCCTCGATGCCGATCCGCGACGTCGAGACGTTCTTCCCTGCGCGGCCGGACCCGCCCCGCGTGCTCTCGAACCGTGGCGCGAACGGGATCGACGGGACCGTCTCGACGGCGTTCGGCGTGGCCGCCGGCTCGAACGGATCGACCGTGCTGCTGATCGGCGACGTCGCGCTCGCGCACGACCTCGGCGGGCTGCTGGCTGCGGGCCGGCTGGGCCTCCCGCTGACCATCGTGCTGCTCGACAACGACGGCGGCGGGATCTTCGACTTCCTCCCCGTCGCCGGCGAGGGCGAGGACTACGAGCGCCACGTCGCGACGCCGCACGGACTCGACTTCGCCCACGCCGCAGCGCTCTACGGGCTCGTCCACGACCCCGTCTCGACCCCCGCGGAGCTTGCCTCGGCGCTCGATCGGGCGCTCGCGCGCGATCGCACCACGCTGATCCACGTGCGCACCGATCGCGGGCAGAACGTGGGGCTGCATCGCCGCGTCTGGGAGGCCGTCCGGACCGCCGTCTAGCGTTCGTGGCGATGGCACAGCAGCGACTGATCGAGACCCTGGACGCGACGCCGGCGGCGGCCCACGCCGAGCCGCAGCGTCAGACGTCGAAGCGCATCGGCGCCGGCGACATCGTGCTCGTCGACAAGAAGGGCCGCCGCTTCCACGCGCTGGTGACCGAGCTCGAGCAGCTCGAGACGGGCCGCTTCGAGCTGGTCGTGCGCCCGCTGGACTCGCGCATCTCCTACCGCACGGCGAGCGTGCGCGAGGTGCTCGAGGTCTGGCGCAAGCGCCGCGTCTAGCACCGAGAGGACCGGCAGGAGCGCGCCGAGCTTGACCTCGGTCTCCGCCAGCTCCGCGGCGGGATCGGAGTCGCGCACGACCCCGACGCCGGCATAGAGCCGCGCCTCGGCTCCGCGCAGCAGCGCGCAGCGCAGCGCGACGCAGAACTCGCCGTCCTCGTTCGCGTCGGTCCAGCCGACCGGACCGGCGTACCAGCCGCGGTCGAGCCCTTCGAGCGCGGGGATCAGCGGCGCGGCCGTGGCGTGCGGCTCGGCGCCGACAGCCGGCGTCGGGTGCAGCAGACCGGCCAGCTCCAGCGCGCCGCGCGGTTGTGTCAGCTGGGCGCGGATCGGCGTGGCGAGGTGCTGGATGTTCGCCACCCGCACGATGCCCGGCTCGTCCGGCGCCGCGACCCAGACGCTGAGCGGCTTGAGCGCCCGCGCGATCCGGCGGGTCACGATCGCCTGCTCCTCGCGGTCCTTCTCGGAGTGCAGCAGCTGCTCGCCTAGGTGCGTGTCGACGGCGGGATCGGCCGACCGACGCGTCGAGCCGGCGAGCGCGACGGTCGACGCGCGCAGGCCCTCCCTGCGCACGAGCAGCTCGGGCGACGCGCCGACGAACGCGGTGTCGCCGCGGCCCGCGCAGTAGACGAAGCAGGACCCGAAGCCGGCGCGCAGCACGCCGAAGACGGCGGCGGTGTCGTGCGGCGCCGGGGCGTGCACGGCGACCTCCCGTGCCAGCACGATCTTCTCGAAGGCGCCCGCCTGGATCCGCTCGACGGCGCGCGCCACCGCGGCCTCGTAGTGCTCCGGCGGCGCCGTGGAGGCGATCCGGAAGCGCCCGGCCGGCGCCGGGTCGAGCAGCGGCAGCGGTTGCTCGCGCGTCGCCGCGAGCCTGCGCTCGACCCGTGCGACGAGATCATCCGGGACGTCGTCGGGCGCGGCGAGCACGGCGACCGTGAGCCGCACGTCGCGCCCTCGCCGCGCGAGCGCGAGCTCGGGCACGCTCAGCCCGGCGGCGCCGAAGCGCGCCCAGTGCGGCGCCGCGCCGCCGCCGGGAGCGAACGCGAAGCCGCCGACGGCGATCAGCCCCGCGCCTGCCGGGCCATCCGGCGGGTCGCAGACGGCCCGTCCGGCGAGTTCGCGCCAGGCCGCCGCGGCGGCGGAGAAGCGCTTGTCGCCGCCGCTGTTCTCTCCGGGGGCAGGATCGAGCCGCGTCGACGCACCCGAGCGTCGCGAGCGCCGCGCGGTCGCGGTCGGGCTGCTCGAAGCAGAACCAGTCGTCATCCGGGCCGCGCGAGGCGAACACGATCGCGCTCGGGTCGACCCCGGCGCCGACGCGCACAGTCAGACCCGCGAGTACGCTGCCGCCCTCGCGGCGCGCGCGCAGCACGGCGCGCTCGCAGCGCAGCAGCAGCTCGGCGCGTGCGGCGCCGTAGAGCGCCAGGCCGCGGTCGGTCGTGCGCGCGAGTGCCGTCACCCGGACCAGGGTACGGGCTCACCGCCCGCGACGGTGCGCTATGGGCCCGCGGAGGCGACGACGACCACGGACTGCTCGCGCGCCGGACCCACCCCGCCGACGTGCTCCGTGCGTGCGGGATCCTCGATGCTGCGGACGCCGCGGATGAACAGCGCGGCGAACGTGACCGCCGCGCCAAGCACGCCCGCGGCGACGAACGTCGCGCGGACGCCGATCGCCGCGCTCACCGGGCCGGTGAGCGCGAAGGACAGGGGCAGCAGCCCGATCGAGATGAGCCAGTCGAGGCTCGAGACCCGGCCGAGCATGGCGGCCGGGACATGGCGCTGCTTCATCGTCGCCCAGACGATCGTGCCGGCGGTCTCGAAGCCGTTGAAGATCATGCAGGCGAGCATCAGCTGCCACACGGCGGTCGACAACCCGTAGCCCGCTACCCCGAGCGTCGCGAGCGTCCAGACCACGTACATGAACGTGACGTTGCGCCGCGGGATCCCGCGGCGGCCGAGCACCACCGCGCAGGCCACGGAGCCGAGCCCGCCGGCCGCGAACACGAGCCCGAGCTCGGTCGCCGTCCCGTGCAGCTCGTGCTTGAGGAGCAGCGGCAGCAGGACCTCCACCGGGCCCATGAACAGCAGGTACGCGATCGCGGCGCTCCCGAAGGTCGCCCACAGCCAGGAACGGCGACGCACGAAGCTCCACCCCTCCCGCAGGTCGCCGAGCATGGTCGCGCCGGCCGAGGCGGGCCGTTCGGCGCGCGGGCGCATCGCCAGCAGCGCCCCGGCGGAGACGAGGAACGTCGTGGCATCGAGCGCGAAAGCCGTGCCCGTCCCGAAGGCGCCGATCACCACGCCGCCCAGCGCCGGGCCGGCGAGCCGCATCGCGATCGGGCGCACCATCTGGTCGAGGGCGTTCGCCTGGGGCAGCCGCTCGGCCGGCAGCAGCTCGGGGACGATCGCATCGAACGCCGGCGCGAAGAAGGCAGCCCCGGCGCCGTAGAAGACGACCAGCACGATGATGTGCCAGATCTCGATCATGCCCGTGATCGAGAGCACGGCCAGCAGCCCCACCGCGACGAAGCGCAGCAGGTCGGAGGCGAGCATGATCCGGCGGCGATCGAACCGGTCGCTGGCGACGCCGCCGACCAGCAGGAAGACGATCGTCGGCACGGTCATGGCGATGCCGACGAGCGACATCGCGGTCGCGGTGTCCGACAGCTCGTAGACCTGCCAGGCGAGCGCGACGAGGAACGCGCCGTCGCCCATCAACGAGACGCACATCCCGCTCCAGAGGAGGCGGAAGTCGCGGTCGCGCAGCGGCGTCAGCAGTCCGGCGCGGTCGTAGCCGCCGGCCGGGTCGAGCCCCTCGTGGCTATGTAGCATCGACGGCGCGCGCCTCCGTGCGCGCCGCGAGGAACTCCAGGGTCGCGTCGACGTCCATGGGATGGGCGAAGTAGAAGCCCTGGCCCATCTCGCATCCGAGGGCGCGCAGCGAGTGCCACTGCTCCGGGAACTCGATCCCCTCCGCCACGACCTCGAGGTCGAGCGTCGCGCCGAGGGCGACCACGGCGGTCGCGAGGCTCGATGCATCGGGCGTCGCGCCCTCGCGCAGGAACGAGCGGTCCATCTTGAGGATGTCGACCGGGAAGCGGCTCAGGTAGCTCAGGGACGAGTAACCGGTCCCGAAGTCGTCGAGCGCGAGCCTCACGCCGAGCTGCTTGAGCTCGCGCAGGCGCTCGACGGCGAGGTCGGTGTCGTCCATCAGGACCGTCTCGGTGATCTCGAGCGTCAGGCAGCGCGGGTCCAGACCCGACTCCGTGAGCGCGTCGCGGACGTCGGCCACGATGTCGGAGTGCTGGATCTGCTTCAGCGACAGGTTGATGCTCATCGACGGCTGGTGCAGCGGGTTGAGCGTGCTGAGGATGCGCTTCGCGTGCCGGCAGCCCTCGCGCAGCACCCAGCGCCCGATCGGCACGATCAGGCCCGTCTCCTCGGCGATCGGGATGAAGCTGTCCGGCGGGATCAGCCCGCGCTCGGGATGGCGCCAGCGCAGCAGCGCCTCGACGCCGATCACGTCGCCGTCCTCGAGTCGCACGACCGGCTGGTAGTGCAGCTCGAGCTGCTCGGTGGCGAGCGCGCGCTGCAGGTCGGTGCGCAGCTCGAGCCGGGCGAGCACGCCCTCGTGCATGGCCGGCTCGAACAAGCGGTAGCCGCCCTTGCCGTCGCGCTTGGCGATGTACATCGCCGAGTCGGCGTCGCGGATCATCTCGTCGGCGTCGGTGCCCGACTCGTGCTCGGCGACCGAGATGCCGAGGCTGCAGCGCAGCGCGATCTCCTTGTGGCCGGCGCGCAGCGGCACGGCGAGCGCTTCGAGGATCCGCTCGGCTGTGTCGGCAGCCTCCTGGGAGTTCTCGACGTCCTCGAGCAGCACCGCGAACTCGTCGCCGCCGAAGCGCGCGGCCGTGTCCGCGCCGCGGATGCTCTCGTCGAGACGGCGCGCCACCTCGACCAGCACGTCGTCACCGGCGGCGTGTCCGAGGCTGTCGTTGATCGTCTTGAAGTCGTCGAGATCGAGGAAGATCACTGCCAGCCCGCGCCGCTCCCGCCCGCTCCGGGCGATCGCGTGACGCACGCGCTCGGCGAACAGCGCGCGGTTGGCCAGCCCCGTCACACCGTCGTGGAAGGCCTGATGGGCGAGTTGCTCCTCGAAGACCTTGCGCTCGCTGACATCGCGGCTGTTGAGCACGATGCCGCCGACGTGCTCGTCGTCGAGCAGGTTGGTCATGAGGATCTCGAACGCGCGCTCCTCGCCGTCGCGGTGCACGAGCGTGCACTCGATCGCCTGTCCGCGCTCGGCGTCGTCGGCGACCGCGGAGGCGACGAGCCGGGCGAGCCGGCCGCGGTCGCCGGCCTCGACCAGCTCCTCGAAGAAGCGGCCGACGACCTGCTCGGGCGTGTAGCCGAGCACGCGCTCGATCGATGGGCTCTGGTAGCCGATCTCCCCGCCGGGACCGAGCACGGTGATGAGATCGCTCGAGTGCTGCACGAGCGAGCCGAAGCGGGCTTCGCTGCGCCGCCGGTGCATCTCCTCGGTGAGCGCGATGCTGTCGAGGGCGAGCGCCACCTGCGTGGCCAGCGCTCGGAGCGCAGCCTCGACCGACGGAGCGGGCCGCCCCGGAGCCGCGACGACGAGCCGCTTGGTCGTGCCACGGCGCGGCGTGATCTCGACGATCGAGGCCGCGTCGGGGCCGGGCGGTGCGGCGCCCGGAACGTGATCGCCCGCGGCCGCGAGCAGCTCGAGGCTGTCGTCCTCGCCGACGCTGCAGAGCAGCGCCGTGGCCGTCTCCCCCGCGAGCGAGCGCGCCGAGTCCACCGCGACATCGTGGATCTCCGCCCGGCTGGCCGCCCCTACGAGCGCGGCACCGGCGGTCGAGAGCATCCGCTCGCGCGAGAGCGAGCGCTCCTGCTGGCGGACCAGCCCGGCCATCCGCACGACGACGAGGCCGAAGAGGGTGATCGAGGCGGCCGTCACCATGATCATGTCGATGTCGCGGCGCTGGAAGTCGTGCACGAGGCTGATCGCCGGCGCGACCAGCGACGCGCACGTCAGCAGCGCCAGCCGGAATCGCGTCAGCATCGGGTCGCGACGGGCCGACCGCTGCTCGATCTGCCCCATCGACGGATGCAGTGCCGCCGCGCCCCACAAGAGGTAGAAGCCGATCCAGCCGACGTCGAGCCAGAGCTGGTGGACGTAGGTGCCGTGGAGGATCAGCAGGCCGTAGACGAAGTCGGTCGCCAGCAACAGGACGATGCTCGAGCTGACCAGGTAGAACGCGGGCGAGCGCCGGCCGCCGTCGAGCGTGAGCCGGATCGCCGCCGCGAGCAGCAGCACGTCCCCGAGCGGATATGCGATCGACACCAGCTTGGCGACCGTCGACAGCTCGTCGTCGTGCAGGTACGGCGCCATCAGCGCGATCCACTGCGGCAGCGAGAGCCCGACCGTCAGGATCAGCCCGTCGATCACGCCGCCGCGGTCGCCGCGACTGCTGCGGCGCCAGATCAGCGTCAGCAACCCGGCCATCAGCACGGGGTAAACGAGCACGTAGGCGGCATCGCCGAGCGAAGGGAACGGGACGTCGCGGTTCAGCAGCAGCGGGTAGCTGTACGTGTAGAGGTCGCCGAGCCAGAACAGCGCGAATCCGACCGCGAACAGGGTCCAGGGCGCGATCGAGCGCGGCCTGTGCATCCTCACGCCGATGTAGATCGCCACCACCGGGGAGAGCCCGAGGAGGTTCATCATCGGCCCGCTGCCGCGGAACGGCGGCACCAGGACGTAGGCGGCCGTCAGCACCGCGCCGAACGCCAGGTACGCGATCCAGGCAGGCGGGCGGCGCATGTCAGTCGCCGGCGACCAGTGTTCCGATTGCATCGGCCTGGGAGCAGAGCAGTCCGCGCTCGGCGAGCTCCCCCAGCGCCTGCAGGGCGGTGTCGACCTCTTCCTCGGTGTTCGCCGCCGTCAGCTGGAACCGGAAGCCGACCTCGACCTTCGGCACGAGCGGGTAGGCGGCGAGCGTGACGTACACGCCCTGCTCGAACAGGAAGCGCCCGACCTCGGCGATCTGACGGTGGTCGCGCAGCGGGATCTCGATGATCGGCAGCCCCGAGCGGTTCGGCGTCGCGATGTCGAGCCGGGCGATTCCGTCGAGCAGCCGCGCCGTGAGCGCATGCAGCCGCGCGCGCAGCGCGTCGCCGCGCTGCTCGTTGACGTCGAAGCCGGCGAGCACGGTCGCCAGCGACGCGACGGGCGACGGCCCGGAGTAGAGGTATGGCGACGCTGCGACCTTGAGCATCTGCTTGACGTCCGTCGGGCAGGCGATGAACGCCAGCAGCGACGAGTAGGCCTTCGAGAAGCCGCCGACGAGCACGAGGTTGTCGTACGTCTCGCCGGCATGACGGACGATGCTGTTGCCGCGCATGCCGTACGACGACGTCTCGTCGGGCCGCCGCTCGCCGATCACGCCGAAGCCGTGCGCGTCGTCGACGTAGAGCAGCGCGCCATGGCGCCGGGCGACCTCGGCGAACGCGCCGAGATCGGGCGGGTTGCCCGTCATGCTGTTGACGCCGTCCATGCAGACCAGGCGGTTGGGATCGCGCTCGGCCGCCATCAGCTGGTCGAGGTGATCGGGGTCCTCGAAGCGGAAGCGGCGCACGGCGGCGCCGCGTGCCTTCGCTGCCTGGCAGCCGTCGTAGATCGTCTTGTGCGCCCGCTCGTCGAGGAAGATCGTGCCGGAGGCCGCCAGCAGCGGGATCACCGACATGTGGATGTGCGTGATCGTCGGCAGCACGAGCGAGTCCTCGCTCCCGATCAGCTCCGTGAGGCGCTCCTCGATCTGCTCGTACAGCACCGGGCTACCGAGCAGGCGCGACCAGCTCGGGTGGGTCCCCCATGCGTCCAGCGCCGCGGGCACCGACTCGATGATCTCGCGGTCGAGGTCGAAGCCGAGGTAGTTGCAGGACGCGAAATCGGCCAGCCAGCGATCGCCGACGCGGATCATCCGGCCGTCGATCTCGTCGATCACCGCGTCCATCATCGGATGCGTCGCGGTCAGGTCGCTGAGGTCTCGGCAGGTCTCGAGCCACCGCTCGAGCCACGGCTTGCGCCCGCGCGCGGCGACCGAGCGAGGCGTCGACGGCAGGGATTCGCGAACGTTGGGCACGTTCCCAGTATCGGAACGCGAGCCTTTTACTTGAACGGCAGTACGGGCGGCCGCAGCCGCCCGCCGTCGCGATCAGGTCTCGCCGCGACCGCGCGACAGGGCGATCTCGCCCGTGCGGGCCATCTCGACCATGCCGAACGGGCGCACCATGCGCTCGAATGCCTCGACCTTGTCGTGCGTGCCCGTGACCTCGACGATCACCGTCCGCCGCTGGACGTCGATGATCTTCGCGCGGAAGATCTCGACGACCTGCATGATCTCGCCGCGCGAGCCCGCGTCGGCGGAGATCTTGAACAGCGCCATCTCGCGGGCGACCGCCTCGTCGGGCTCGAGGTCGCGGATCTTGAGCACGTTGACCAGCTTGTGCAGCTGCTTGGTCACCTGGTCGATCGGGTGCATCGCCCCGTCGACCGTCAGCGTGATCCGCGACAGCGAGTCGTCGTCGGTCGGGCCGACGACGAGCGTGTCGATGTTGAACCCCCGGCGCGCGAACAGGCCCGCGATCCGCGTCAGGACCCCGGGCTTGTTCTCGACCAGGATGGAGAGCACGTGCTTGCGGCCGGTGCGCACACCGGCGGCCGCCTCGAGGTCCTCGAGGCTGAGCAGCTCCTTCGTTCCGGGCTCGCCCATGCCTCAGCCCACCATGTTGCGCGCGGCCTGGCCGGGCGCGATCATCGGATACACGGACTCCTCGCGGGTGACGCGGGCGTCGACCACCACCGGCCCGTCCATCGCCAGCGCGGCGCGCAGGTCCTCGACGAGCGTCGTCTTGTCCGTCAGCCGCACGCCGTGGCAGCCCATCGCCTCGGCGAGCTTGACGAAGTCGGGCCACTCGCTCATCTCGACCGCCGAGTAGCGGCGGTCCCAGAAGAGCTCCTGCCACTGCCGGACCATGCCGAGGAAGCCGTTGTTCATGATCACGACCTTGACCGGGATCCCGTAGGTCGCGAGCGTCGAGAGCTCCTGCATGTTCATCTGGATCGACGCGTCGCCCGAGAGCACGATCGTCTGCAGCTCCGGCTGCGCGACCGCCGCTCCCATCGCCGCGGGCAGGCCGAATCCCATCGTCCCCAGCCCGCCCGACTGGATCCAGCGGCGCGGCTTGGTGAAGTGGAAGTACTGCGCCGCCCACATCTGATGCTGGCCGATGTCGGTCGCGAGGATGCACTCGCCCTTGTCGGTCGCCTCGTAGAGCGCCTGCACGAGGTACTGCGGCTTGATCTCCGTGTCGCTCGAGTCGTCGTAGCGCAGCGGGTGCTGCGTGCGCCACTGCTCGATCCGCTCCCACCACTCCGTCAGCCGCGCGGCGTCGGGCTGTAGGCCGCGGTACTCGGTCACCAGCCGGGCGAGGATGTTCTTGGCGTCGCCGACGATCGGGATGTGCGCCGGAACGTTCTTGGAGATCTCGGCCGGATCGATGTCGATGTGGACGAACTTCGCGCGCGGGGCGAACTCGGAGAGCTTGCCGGTGATGCGGTCGTCGAAGCGCGCCCCCACGGCAACGATCAGGTCGGCCTCGTCCATCGCGTAGTTGGCCGTGCGCGTGCCGTGCATCCCGAGCATGCCGAGCCACTGCTCGTGCGGCGCGGGGAACGCGCCGAGGCCCATCAGCGTGCACGTCACAGGCAGCCGGTCGACCAGGGCGAGCTCGACGAGCTCGCTCGACGCGTTCGCGTTGATCACGCCGCCGCCCGCGTAGATCACAGGCCGGCGGGAGTTCGCCATCGCCTTCGCCGCGAGCCGGATCTGCTTCTGGTTGCCCTCCGTCGTCGGCTGGTAGCCGGGCAGGCGGACGTCGCCGACGGGCTGGTAGTCGATCTCGACCCGCGTCAGGTCGGTCGGCATGTCGATCAGCACGGGCCCGGGACGGCCGGTACGCGCGATGTGGAACGCCTCGTGCACCACGCGCGGGATCTCGAGCGGGTGCTGGATCATGAACGAGTGCTTGACGATCGGCATCGTGATGCCGAATGTGTCCGCCTCCTGGAAGCCGTCCGTGCCGAGCAGGTCGGTGCGCACCTGGCCGGTGAAGAACACGACCGGGACCGAGTCCATCATCGCGTCGGTGAGCGGCGTCACGATGTTCGTCGCGCCCGGTCCCGACGTGGCGAAGCAGACGCCGACCTTGCCCGAGGCCTTGGCGTAGCCCTCCGCCGCGTGCCCGCCGCCGGCCTCGTGGCGCACGAGGATGTGGCGGATGCCGGAGTCGTACATCGCGTCGTAGGTCGGGAGGTTCGCGCCGCCCGGATAACCGAATACGACGTCCACGCCCTCCGCCTTGAGGCATTCCATGATCGCGTCGACCGCTCGCATCATCGTTGCTCGAACCTCCTTCCTGGTGTTCGGGTTGCGCAGCCGAGCTTACCGCGGAGTTGCAGCAGACTCCGGCTCTATCGCGATCTCGGGGAAGTCCAGCTCGGCGCCGCAGCGCGTGCACACGGCGTCATGCAGCATGACGAGCTTGCCGCAGTCCGGGCATTGCCTGCGCAGCTCGTCGCGCTCGCTGCGGTACAGCAGCGCCGCCACGAGGCCGAGCACCGGCAGGACGCCCGAGATCGCGAACCAGATCAGGAACGAGGACCCCTTGCTCTTCCCGACCAGCCCCCCCGCCAGGGCGAACGAGAGGGCGATGATCAGGTATGCCACGAGCCGCCGCTACAGATGGCGCAGCGCCCACAGCACGGCCATGATCGCGGCGGCGATGAGGGCGAGCGTGAAGATCATCGTGACGAAGCCGAAGACGGCGCCGATGATGAGCTTGATGGCGAGGATCGTCACCGCGGCGATGAGGATCCAGGCGATGACGCGTTTACCGATGCTTCCGAGCGCTGAGTTGTTCTCCATGGTGCTCCAGATCGTACCGCCCAGAGCTAAGCGGAGCTAAGCGTCGTGAGCTCAGTCGTAGCTGCGCTTGCAGTGCTCGAACCGCTCGGCCCGCGGGATGTCGCGATCCTCGAGCCGTAGCGTGGCGAGCCGGAAGCGGCGCACGGCCGCAGCACTGCGGCCGGGACGCTGCTCGGCCGGGACGAGGACCAGCCGGCGGACCGGTGCGGATGCGGTGAGGGAGGTCATGTACAGCATCATCGGGGCGCGGGGACGCGGGCAACATGGACTGATGGCCCCATTTCCGGCGCCGCCTTTCGACACGCGGTACGGGTCAGGCGCGCGCCCGCGCCGCGTCGAGCGCCGGGCGCATCGCCGGTGCGAGGCGCCGGCGCAGGCGCCACGTGGCCCCGCTGAAGGCGAGGTTGGCCACGGTGGCGAAGCCCTCCTCGTCCTCGCGCAGCGCCAGCAGCAGGTGCGCGGTCCGGTCGGCCGAGGGAAGGTCGCCATCGACCTTCACGCACCAGCAGTCCACGCGCCGGCCGCCCGGCCGTACGAGCAGCGCGCCGGCCTCCCCGACGAGCCAGACCCCGAGCCGGCCGCGCTCCAGGGCGAGCCCCGTCCGCGCGTGCAGGTCGCGCGCGTCGTGCCCGAGCAGGTCGCCGAGCAGCCCCAGCGCCGTCTGCTCGGAGGCCGCGGCGGCCCGCGGGCGCGGCCGGACGACGCCGGCGCCGCGGTTGGCGTACAGCGCGGGGATGCCCCAGGCGTGCACGACCGCGATCGCGGCGACCGGGAACGAGAGCGGCTCGAGCGCCATCAGCAGCACCGCCGTGGCGAGGAACGGGATCGTGTGGGCGAGCGTGCTGAGCGTCCAGCCGCGGCCGCGCCGGCGCAGTCGCGCGGCGTCGATCCGCGGGCGCCAGTAGACCGCGGCGGTCTCCGGCAGGACCGGCGCCGTCACCGCATCAGCCACCGGCGATCGGCCGCCGCAGGATCACCAGCTCGGCGTCGAGCGGCAGCTCGCGGACCTGCTCGGCATGCCCCTCCCCCGTGCTGACGACGGCGTAGTAGCCGGCGTCGAGCTGCTCCCGGAAAGCGCTGATGGCGGCCTCGGTGGCGGGCTCGTCGCCGGCGGCCCACTCCGCGATCGTGGTGTGCCCGGTGCGGTCCATGCGGATGAGTCGTGCCATGCGGCAATCGTACGCTGCCGCTGCCGGCGCCGGGAGCGGCAGCGCCACCAGCCGGCGCGCGGATGCCCGGCACGATCGCCCGACCGGCGGTCGAGGGGTTAGAGTCCGAGCTGCTCGCGGATCAGGCGGCCGACGTCGCCACCGTCGGCGCGGCCCTTGGTCTCGCGCATCACGAAGCCGACGATCGGGCCCATCGCCTTGTCGTTGCCGCCGCGGACCTTCTCGGCCGCGCCCTTG
Source organism: uncultured Solirubrobacteraceae bacterium (assembly GCA_963839615.1). Lineage (GTDB taxonomy): Bacteria > Actinomycetota > Thermoleophilia > Solirubrobacterales > Solirubrobacteraceae > DASQMT01. Next base: position 429,796 of record CAWIVY010000007.1, on the reverse strand, counting down.
TTGGCCGCGATCGCGGCGGCCACGATGCCTGCCAGCTCGTCGCCGCCGTCCATCGAGCCGAGGTCCTCGCGCTCGACGATCGCGGCCGGCTCGCCGCCCTCGGCGACCAGCCGGTCGAGCACCTGGCGGGCGGCGCCGGCGTTGACCTGCTTCGCGGCGACCATGGCGACGAGCTGCGCGAGCGCCTGCGGCGTGACCTGCGAGGCGGCCGGGTCGGACTCGGCGCCGAGACGCGTGCGCAGCTGCTCGACCCAGTTCGCCGCCGCCCGGCCGTCGGTTCCCGCGCCCGCCGTCGCGACAGTCTCGAAGTAGTCGCCCCACTGCGGCTCGTAGGCGAGCAGCCGCGCGGCGTCCTCCGCAAGCTCCCAGTCGCGCTTGTAGCGCTCCGCGCGCTCGGCCGGCAGCTCGGGCAGCGCCGCGCGCGCGGCGGCGAGCATCTCCTCGGTCGGCGCCAGCGGCACGAGGTCGGGCTCGGGGAAGTAACGGTAGTCGTGCGCCTCCTCCTTCGAGCGCAGCGAGCTCAGGCGGCCGCTCGAGGGATCGAAGTGCAACGTCTCCTGGACCACGCTCTCGCCGGCCTCGACCAGCGCGATCTGGCGCTCGAGCTCGGCGTTCACGCCGCGCTCGAGGAAGCGGAACGAGTTCATGTTCTTCAGCTCGGTCTTCGTGCCGAGCTCGCTGCTGCCCGCCGGCCGCACCGAGACGTTGGCGTCGCAGCGCAGCGACCCCTCCTCCATGTTCACGTCGGAGACGCCGAGCTGGCGCAGCGTCACGCGCAGCAGCCCCAGCCACTCGCGCGCCTGCTCGGCGGAGTGGATGTCGGGCTCGGTGACGATCTCGCACAGCGGGGTGCCGCCGCGGTTGTAGTCGACGATCGAGCCCTCGGCGCCGTGGATCCGGCCCGACTCGCCGAGGTGCACGAGCTTGGCGGCGTCCTCCTCGAGGTGGATCCGGTGCAGCCGCACGTCGCCCAGCCGGCCGCCGGAGCAGAGCGGGACGTCGTACTGGGAGATCTGGTAGTCCTTGGCCTGATCGGGATAGAAGTAGTTCTTGCGGTGGAAGATCGACCGCGGGGCGATCTCGCTCCCGAGCGCGAGGCCCATCATCAGCCCGAAGTGCACGGCCTGGGCGTTGACGACCGGCAGCGTGCCGGGCAGGCCGAGGCAGACGGGGCAGGTGCGCGTGTTCGGCGGCTCGCCGAAGCTCAGCTCGCAGCCGCAGAACATCTTCGTGCGCGTGTCGAGCTGGACGTGGATCTCCAGCCCGATCACGGGCTCCCAGGCGGCGGTCATCGCTGCCTCCACGGTGCTGCGTCGAAGCCGATCGCCTGCTCGACGGCGAAGGCGGCGTCGAGCAGCGCGGATTCGCTGAACGCGGGGCCGGCGAGCTGGAAGCCGACGGGGAGCCCGTCGCTGAGCCCGCTCGGGATCGAGATCCCCGGGATCCCGGCGAGCGACATCGGCACGGTGCAGAAGTCGTTGAGGTACATCGCGAGCGGGTCGTCGGTCTTGGCGCCGAGCTCGAAGGCGACGCTGGGCGCCGTCGGCGTGGCGATGAAGTCGAAGCGCTCCCAGGCGGCCTTGAAGTCCTCGCTGATGCGGGTGCGCACCTTCTGCGCGCGGCCGTAGTAGGCGTCGTAGTAGCCCGAGGAGAGCGCGTAGGTGCCGAGCATGATGCGGCGCTTGACCTCGGTGCCGAAGCCCTGCGAGCGCGTCTGGGTGTACATGCTCAGGAGGTCGGGGGCGCCCTCGGCGCGGAACCCGTAGCGAACGCCGTCGTAGCGGGCGAGGTTGGAGGAGGCCTCGGCGGGCGCGATCAGGTAGTAGGCGCTGAGCGCGTGCGGGGCGTGCGGCAGCCGGCACGCGTCGACGGTCGCGCCCAGCTCCCGCGCGAGGTCGAGGGTCGCGTGGAAGGACTCGAGCACGCCGGGCTCGATCCCCTCCCCCGTCAGCTCCTCGGGCACGCCGAGCCGCACGCCGCGCAGGTCGGTGCGCGTCGGCGTCGCGATCGGCTCCGGCAGGCCGACCGACGTCGAGTCGCACGGATCCCGGCCCGCCATCGCGCCGAGCAGCAGCGCCGCGTCGGTGACGTCGCGCGTCAGCGGGCCGCACTGGTCGAGCGAGGAGGCGAACGCGATCATCCCGTAACGGCTGACCGCGCCGTAGGTCGGCTTGAGCCCGACGATCCCGCAGAGCGCGGCGGGCTGGCGGATCGAGCCGCCCGTGTCCGTGCCGATCGCCCACGGCGCGCTGCCGGCGGCGACCGCGGCCGCCGAGCCGCCGGACGAGCCCCCGGGCACGCGGGTGCGGTCCCAGGGGTTGAGCGTCGGGCCGTAGGCGGAGTTCTCGGTCGAGGAGCCCATCGCGAACTCGTCCTGGTTCGTCTTCGCCAGCAGCGGCGCGCCGGCGCCGGTCAGCCGCGCGACGCTGGTCGCCGTGTAGGGCGGGCGGTAGCCCTCGAGGATCCGCGAGCCGGCCTGACTCGGGACGCCGGCCGTGCAGAACAGGTCCTTGACCGCGACGGGCACGCCGGCCAGCGGCGCCTCGCGATCGACCGCCGGCAGCTCGCCGTCCGGCGCGACCCAGGTGAAGCAGTTGCACTCGTCGGCGACCGCGCGCTCGCGGTAGCCGTGCCACAGCTCAGCGGCGTCGATCTCGCCCGCGCGGATGCGCGCGACCGCCTCGGCCGCCGTGAGGGAGAGCGCCTCGCTCATGCCGGCGGGGGGCCGGGGCTCGGGACGCGGAAGCCGCCCATGTCCGACTCGGGCGCGCTCTGCAGCGCGATCTCGGCGGGCAGCGAGGGCCGCGGCTCGTCGGCCCGCAGCACGTTCTCGACCGCGGTCACGTGCGAGGTCGGCTCGACGTCCTCGAGGTCGCCGAGCTCGGCGATCTTCTCGATGTGGTCGAGCACCTTCGAGAGCTCCTCGCTCATCCGCAGCTGCTCCTCCTCGCTCAACTCGAGGCGCGCGAGGCGGGCAACGTGAAGCACCTGATCACGGCTCAGCATGGGCCGAGGAGTCTAGGGAGCCGGCGCCCCGTTCAGGTTTCTGCGTGCGAGCCACCGAGCGTGACGCGCGGCAGCCCTCCCGGGTCCTCTCCCGCGGGCAGCTCTCCGTTCCGCGTGGTCGCCGGCTTGTCCGGCTCGGTCGCGTCGGTTGCGGCCAGCAGCGGCTTGATCAGGTCGATCGGGAGCGGGAACACGATCGTCGAGTTCTGCTCGGCGCCGATCTCCGAGAGCGTCTGGAGGTAGCGCAGCTGGATCGCCGCGGGATTGGCGGTGAGGACGCCCGCCGCCTCGGACAGGGTCGCAGCGGCCTGCAGCTCCCCCTCGGCGTGGATGACCTTGGCCCGGCGCTCGCGCTCGGCCTCGGCCTGCCGCGCCATCGCGCGCTGCATCGTCGTCGGAATGCCGACGTCCTTGATCTCGACTGTGCTGACCTTGATGCCCCACGGCTCTGTCTGCTCGTCGATGATCTGCTGGAGGTCCTCGTTGAGCCGCTCGCGCTCCGAGAGCAGCGCGTCGAGGTCCGCCTTGCCGAGCACGGAGCGCAGCGTCGTCTGGGCGATCTGCGAGGTGGCCTTGACGGCGTCCTCGATGTCGACGACCGACGCGTCCGGGTCGACGACGCGGAAGTAGGCGACCGCATCGACGTGCGCGGGCACGTTGTCGCGCGTGATCACGTTCTGCGGCGGGATGTTCAGCGTCACGGTGCGCAGCGAGACGCGCACCATCCGGTCGATCCCCGGCACGAGCAGCACCAGGCCGGGCCCGCGCTGGCCGACCAGGCGGCCGAGCCGGAAGACGACCGCGCGCTCGTATTCGCGCAGCACGCGGACCGAGGCCGCGGCAAGAGCGATCACGAGACCGACCAGGACCACCAGCGCGACGAGCAGCTCTGTCATGGCGCCACCTCCCATTCCTCGGCGCGCCGCACGGTCAGTGTGAGACCGTCGACGCGTTCGACCACGATCGGATCCCCGCGCTGCAGGTGCGCGTCCTCGTCGGCCGCCCACAGCCGCGCCCGCCAGAGCGCTCCGTCGAGGAACACCTGCCCGAGCGGCGCCGGGATCGCGCGGACCTCGCCGACGCGGCCGACCAGCCCCTCGGCGCCGCTGCGCACCCTGCGGTGCGATGCGCTGATCGCCTTGCGCAGCACGACCAGGAGGTAACACGCGGCCAGCAGGCCGGCGACGAGCCCGGTGCCGATCGCAGCGGCGAGGCCGAATCCGGCCCCGTCGACCACGAGCGCGATGCCACCCGCCGCCGCCACGGCGGCGCTCCCACCGAGCGCGCCGTGCGACGGCGCGTGCGCCTCCGCCGCCGCAAGTGCGGCGCCCAGCAGCAACAGCACGACGCCGAGAGTGGACACGATCGCTCCTTTGTGTCCACCAAGTGAAGCGCCGACCGGCGGCGCGCGCAAGCCGCTCGTCAGGGAGCTGGCGCGGGAAGATCCTCCACGGGCGGGCGCGCGGCGCCCGGGATCGCCTCGACGCGCAGCGAGCGGCCGCCGCCGACGGCGACGAGCGCGGCCGCCACGAGGCCGATCCAGGCCCCCGCCTCGACCTCGACAGCGTCGTTCGGCCCGGGCTGGTCGAGGATCCGGTAGAGGACGAACAGCGTCGCGAGCGTTCCCGCCACCGCCGTCAGCACGCTCAGCGCGACGGGCACCGACGGGCTCTCACGCGTCGCCTGCGCCAGCACGAGCGCGAGCGCGAGCAACGCGACCAGCGCGAGCACGACGTCGAGCACGGAGAACGCCTGCCAGGCGCTCGCACCGGAGTACCAGCCCAGGAACAGCGCCACGAGCAGTGCGACCGCGCCGGCGCCGGCGATCCACTCGCCGTCGCGCAGGCGCCCCATCAGGCCGCTCCGCCCGCGATCCCGCGCGCCGCCTCGAGCGTGTTGCGCAGCAGCATCGCGATCGTCATCGGCCCGACCCCGCGCGGCACCGGCGTGATGCGCGCCGCGTGCTCCGCGGCGGCGTCGAAGTCCACGTCGCCGACGAGCCCGTCGTCGGTCCGGTTGATCCCGACGTCGATCACGGTCGCACCCGGCTTGATCCAATCCCCCTGCACCATGCGCGGCCGTCCCACCGCGGCCACGAGCACGTCCGCGCGGCGGCAGACGCCGGGGAGGTCGCGCGTGCGCGAGTGACACATCGTCACTGTGGCGTTGCGCGCGAGCAGCATCTGCGCCACGGGCCTGCCGACGAGGTCGGAGCGCCCGACGACGACCGCCTCGGCGCCCTCGAGCTCGACGCCGTAGCGGTCGAGCAGCTCCATGCAGCCGGACGGGGTGCACGGCCGCAGGCCGGGACGTCCCTTGACCAGCAGCCCGGCCGAGACCGGCGTCAGGCCGTCGACGTCCTTCGCAGGATCGATCAGCCACGTCAGCCCGTTGCCGTCGATGTGCTCCGGCGTCGGGAGCTGGAGCAGGATGCCCGAGACGCGCGGGTCGGCGTTGAGCTCGGCGAGCAGCGCCTCGACCTCGGCCTGCGGCGTCTCCGCGGCGAGCCGGTGGTCGATGCCCGTCATGCCGACCTCGTGGGTCGCCTTCTGCTTGCCGCCGACGTACACCGCCGAGGCGGGGTCCTCCCCCACCAGCACGGTCGCCAGCCCCGGCGGCTCGTTGCCCGCCGCCACCCATTCGGCCACCTCGGCGGCCACCTCGCGGCGGACCTCCTCGGCGATCGCCTTGCCGTCGATGATCTCAGCGCTCATTGGGCGGCAATGTACCCGCTCAGGAGTCGAAGCCGAGCCCAAGCCGGTCGAGCGTCCGCAACCAGAGCCCGCGCCGGCCCGCCCGTGCGTCCGCACGCGCCAGAGCGCGCTGCGTGAGTGCGATCACGGCCCAGCGCGCCGGCTCGGGCGGGAACGGGAACGGGCGCCGCCGGACCATCTCGAGCCGCGTCCGCTCCGTGTCGAGGCCGTCGAGGAGGTCGAGCCCGACGCGCGCGCCGAAGCGGCTCGCGCCCACGCCGAGGCCGGTGAAGCCGACCACGTACGCCGCCCGCCCGCCGAGCGCGCGACCCCACATCGCCGAGAAGCGGCTGCACGTGTCGATCGCGCCGCCCCAGCGGTGCGTGAAGCCCAGCCCCGCGAGCTGCGGGAAGGTGGCGAAGAAGTGCTCCGCGAGCAGCGCGAACGTCGCCGGCCGCTGGTCGCGCTCGGGCACGACGCGCCCGCCGAAGTCGTAGATCGCGTCGTAGCCGCCCCAGAGGATCCGGTGGTCCTCGGTCTGGCGGTAGTAGTGGAACCGGTTCCCCAGGTCGGAGAGACCCTGCCGCCCGCGCCACCCGATCGCGTCGCGCTGCGCCTGCGAAAGCGGCTCGGTCACGAGCACGTAGTCGTAGACGGGCACGACGTAGCGACCGATCGCGCGCACGAGCGGCGGGAACGCGCTCGTCGCCAGCAGCGCGTGCCGCGCCCGCACCGATCCGCCCGCCGTGTCGGCGCGCACGCCGGCGCCGTCCGTCCGCAGCCCCGTCACCGGCGAGGACTCGAAGACCACCGTGCCGGCGGCCTCGGCCGCGCGGGCGAGGCCCCAGCTGAGCCGCGCCGGGTCGAGGAGCGAGGCCGCGCCCGCCGTCCAGACGCCGCCGAGGTAGGTCGGTGAGTCGACCTGTGCCCGCATCGCGGCGGCGTCGAGCAGCTCGGCGTCCCAGCCGAAGCGGCGCAGCTGCTCGGTCTCGCGCTCCAGCCAGGCGACCTGGTGCGGCGCCGTGGCGACCTCGATCGTCCCCGTGTCCTCCCAGCCGCAATCGATCCCGTGACGCGCGATCGTCGCGCGGATCCCTTCGAGGTTCTCGCGGCCCATCCGCTCGAGCGCGTCGATCTCGCCCGGCCAGCGCGCCAGGCCGTTGGCGATGCCGTGCGTCAGCGAGGCGGCGCAGAAGCCGCCGTTGCGACCGGATGCCCCGTATGCGATCCGCTCCCCCTCGAGCAGCACGACGCGCTTGCCCTCCTCGGCGGCCTGGAGCGCGGTCCAGAGTCCGGTGAGGCCCCCGCCGACGACCACGAGGTCGGCCTCGACGGCGCCGTCGAGCGGTGGGCGCGCCGCGGGAGCGTCCGGATGGTCGAGCCAGAACGGCCGCGGCGCGGCGTCCGCGATCACGAGGGCTCCGGCTCGGTCACGCGCAGCGACGTGCTGCGGACGAGAATTGCGACCGTCGCGCAGCACACGCCGCTCAGCAGCAGGTACGGGACGGCATCGGACGTGGCGTCGGCCAGCCGCGCGCTGGCGGCCGCACCCACCGTCTGCCCGACCGACCAGCCGACGTTGCTCAGCGCGAACGCGAAGCCCTGGGCGATCCCCAGAGCCTCGGCGCCGTCGGAGAGCAGCGCCATCGACGGCGCCCACAACATGCCGACCGCCGGCGACGTGAGGATCACGAGGACGACCAGCTGCCAGGCCGCGTTCGGCCAGGGGAACAACAGCATCATCCCCGCGCCGAGCGTCAGCCCGATCAGGCACGGGTAGAGCCTGCCGCGCCGGTCGGAGAGGCGCCCGACGAAGGGACTCACGCCCGACTCGAGCAGCGCGGCGGCAAGCCAGGTGGCGCCGATCGCCGCCGCGCCGACGGAGAGATCGTCTAGCCGCAGCGGAGCGAGCACGCCGATCGTCCCGAACAGCAGCCCGGGCACCGCGATCAGCCAGATACCGCCCGCGACACGGCCGTCGCGCAGCGCCGCGACGAGCTCACGCGGCTCCGAGGTTCCCTCAGGCGCCGCCGGCGGCGTCCGCAGCGCCCAGACGGCGAGCACCGTCCCGACCACGGCGACGCCGCAGAACGTCGGCGCGATGCCGACCGCGTCGGCGAGCGTTCCGACGGCGGGCCCGGCCAGCGCGCCGGCGATCGCGGCTCCCGTGGTGGTGCCGATCATCTCTCCACGCCGCTCGCGCGGGGCGGCTCCGGCGACCCAGGCCATGGCGCCGGCCCACGATGCCGCGCCGCCGATGCCCTGGAGGAAGCGTGCCGCGACCAGCACCACGAACGAGTCGGCGAACGCGAACGCCAGGCTGGAGAGCACCATCAGCGTCAGCCCGAGCACCACTGTCGCGCGCACGCCTGCCTTCGCGGCGAGGTAGCCGCCCGGGATCGCGCCGATCAGCGTCCCGGCCGGGTAGGCGGCGACGAGCACGCCGGCTTCCGACTTCGAGAGCCCGAACTCGTCCTTGAAGTGCGGCAGCAGCGGCGTGATCGCGGCGTAGAACGTCGTGTCCACGAAGACGATCGCGCAGGCGAGTACGAGCAGGCGGCGCACCGCGGTGATGCTAGGAGGGGTCCCGGCGCCGGGCAGGCAGGTTCGGAGCGGCGCCCCTGTACCGGAGGGTGCGCGGCGCCCGGCGGCTCAGCGCGCCGCCAGCCCGTCGAGGATCCGCTCGAGCGCGGCGGTGAAGCCGGCCGGACCCTCGATCTGCGGGATGTGGCCCGTGCCCGGCAGCGTCTCCACGAGCGCATCGGGGCGCAGCCGGCACAGCGCCTCCAGTCCGGCGTAGGGAACGATGCGGTCGGCGTCGCCCCAGATCAGCCCGACCGGCATCGGCGCGGCGGCGAGGTCGTCGCGCAGGTCGGCCTCGAGCGCGCGGCGCACGCCGGAGGAGACGCGGCGCGCACCACTGGACGCGTCGAGCAGCAGGCGCGCGTCGGCCGGGTGCAGCCGCGCCGCATCCGCGACGGTGGTCCCGAACATCGCCTGGCGCCCGCGCGCGCGGCCGGCGATCCCGTAGCCGAGCGCCCGGCGGGCGTGCACCGCCCGCTCGGCGGCGAGGCCGAGCGCGCCCGCCAGCCGCGGGGCGCGCGGGGCCAGGCCCGCGGGCGAGACCAGCACGAGCCGCCGCACCGCCGCCGGATGCCGCGTGGCCGTCGCCAGCGCCACGGCGCCGCCGAGCGAATGGCCGACGAGGTCGAAGCGCTCCAGGCCGAGGTCCGCGACGAGCCCGTCGGCGATCTGCTCGAGGTCGAAGCCCGGACCGGCAGGCGCGGACTCGCCGAACCCGGGCAGGTCGACGGCGATCACACGGCGCCGCTCCGCGAGCGCGTCGATCACGCGGTGCCAGATCAGCCGGCTCGTCGCCACCCCGTGCAGCAGCACGAGCGGCTCGCCGGAGCCGCGCTCGTCGCGGCCGAGGCCGGGCACGTCAGCGCTTGCGGATCGGCGCGTAGTCGGCCATCAGCTTGCGCTGGGAGCCGTCCGAGGCGAAGTGCACCACGACGATCCCGCCGGGCTCGACCCCGAGCACGACGCCGTCGCCGAACGCCGCGTGGACGACATCGTCGCCCATCCTGAAGACCTGGCCGGCGGCGTCCCCGCCCCCGGTGCCGGTGGCACGCGGTCCGGCGAGCGTCTCCGCGGAGGCGGCCGCAGCAGTCGCCCAGGACGCCACGCGGCCGGTGCCCGCCGGACGCCCGACCCCCACCGCGTTGCGGTCGGGCTGGTCGGTCAGCTCGCGCGGGATCTCGTCGATGAAGCGCGAGCGCAGCCCGAAGGACTCGGCGCCGAACACGTTGCGCCGCCGCGCGTAGGTGATGTAGAGGTCGCGCATCGCGCGCGTTATCCCGACGTACGCGAGCCGCCGCTCCTCCTCCAGCGAGCCCTCGTCGATCGCGCGGCTGTGCGGGAACACGCCGTCCTCGCAGCCGATGATGAACACGATCGGGAACTCGAGGCCCTTGGCGGTGTGGAGCGTCATCAGCGTCACGAGGCCCTCGTCGTCGCGGATCTGGTCCGCGTCGGCGATCAGCGCGATCTGCTGCAGGAACTCGGCCACGCCGGCGTCCTCGCCCATGCCGGCCAGCCCGTCGTACTCGCGCGCCACGCGCACGAACTCCTCGAGGTTCTCGATCCGCCCCTGCGCCTCGATCGTGCGCTCGGCCGCGAGCGCCTCGAGGTAACCCGTCTCGGCCAGCGTCTCCTCGAGCAGCTCCGCGACCGGCGCGCCGGACGCGGCGCGCTCCGCCAGCCGCTCCATCGTCGACATGAAGCGACCGATCGCCTTCTGCGCCGCGGTGCCCAGCGACGAGACGTTCTCCGGCGTCGCCGCAGCCTCCCACGGCGTGATCCCCATCGTGTCCGCGTGCGCGAGCACACGCGACAGCGACGTCTGGCCGATCCCGCGCCGCGGCGAGTTGGCCACGCGCGTGAACGCGCCGCCGTCGGCCGGGTTGACGAGGAACGTGAGGTAGGCGACGGCGTCCTTGACCTCGGCGCGCTCGTAGAACTTCGTCCCGCCGATCACCTGGTAGCCGATCTGCGCCCGCACGAGCATGTCCTCGAGCACGCGCGACTGTGCGTTCGTGCGGTAGAAGACCGCGATCTCCGAGCGCGACACGCCCTCGTCGACCAGCCGCTCGATCTCGGCCGCGACGAAGCGGGCCTCGGCGTGCTCGTCGGCGAGCTCGCGGACCTTGATCGGGTCGCCCTCGCCGATCTCGGTCCAGAGCGACTTCGACTTGCGCCCGCGGTTGTTCGACACGACCGCGTTGGCCGCGCTCAGGATCATCTGCGTCGAGCGGTAGTTCTGCTCGAGCCGGACCACGTGCGCGTCGACGTAGTCGTCCTCGAAATTGAGGATGTTGGTGATGTCCGCGCCGCGGAAGCTGTAGATCGAGTTGTGCGTCACCAAGCCGTCGGCAACGAAGTTATGGGTGGCCTCGACGTTGAGGTCGTGCACGCCGCCGTAGAGGGGGACCCAGTCGACCGCCTCCACCACGTCGTAACCGCCGTCCTCGGCGAACATGACCATGCCCGGCCTCACGGCCTGCGCCGCGGTGAACGGAAGGCTGTTGACCTCTCCCGACTCGTCTGAGACGCCGAGCCGCGCAACCTGCCGCACATGAACCGGGAGCACGGAACCGATGCGATTCACGACGTCCATCGCCGCGCCGAAGTCCTTGAAGCACGACTCGTAGCGCCACCCCTTGCTCCCGGACTTCGCGGGGCGAACCGTCAGGCCGAGCCGCTCCAATGCAGCAGCCGCTTGCAGATCTCGCCCGCCGACGGCCACGGTGTGCATCGGCGTTCGGCCGCGCCGGTCACCGCAGAGCGTGATCGTCACGTTCCGACGCCGACCTTCCCACGTGCGCGGTACGTGATGGGGCTCCTCGAAGTGGAGATGCCGATCCAGCAGTAGCTGATTGCCGGTCGAGTACGTGTCGACGCTCTCGAAGACTCGGTCGATCTGAGACTGGTCGTGGACAAGTCCGTTCGCCGAACCCCCCTTACGTGCGATGAACGGGAGCGTCGGCAAGCAGTAGCGCAGCGAGACGATGGTCTCCTCCGCGCGCGCGTCCGCCTCGGTAGCGTGGGTCGAGAGCACCCAGGCAGCGTCGGCCCGCTCCTGCATGGCACGCAGCGCTACGCCGTTCACAGGCCGGCCGGCATCCGGTTGCGTACAGGTTCGCGTGGTCCCGATACGGAACCCCATGTCCTGACGCCACTGCAGATACGTCAGGTGGAGCTGCGGGCTGTCCCGCGGCCGATAGCCGGCGAAATGCACGTGCTCGGGCGTGCTGACGATTCGTCGGCCCGCTCGCGTCGTGATCGCAACTCCCACCGATCGTTCGGAACGGAACACATCGGTTACGCGTGCCGGCCTGAGATCGCCGCTGCCGTAACACGAGAGCACCTCCTCGCCCACGTCCACCAACTCGATCGGCCGCTTCGACCCGTCGGCCATCGTCACGAGTGTCCCCTCGACCAGGCATTGATCGTCGTCGCCGACCACCGCGAGGTTGCGGTGCTCGGAGCTGAGCAGCTGCAGCCAGCGGTACTGGGCGAGGTTCGTGTCCTGGTACTCGTCGACGAGGATCCAGCGGAACGCGTTCGCGTAGCGGTCGCGGACCTCCTGGAACAGCTCGAGCAGGTTGACCGCGCGGAACAGCAGGTCGTCGAAGTCCATCGCGTTGGCGCGGTGCAGCTCGCGCTCGTAGGCGTCGTAGACGTCGGCGACCGTCTGCTCGAAGAAGGACCCGACGAGGCCGCGGTAGTCGTCGGCGGCCCGCAGCTTGTTCTTCGCGTCGGAGATCTGGACCTGCATCGCGCGCGGCGTGAAGCGCTTGGGGTCGATCTCGAGGTCGTCGAGGCACTTCTTGATCAGGCGGCGCTGGTCGGCCGAGTCGTAGATCGTGAACTGGCGCGTGTAGCCGAGCCGGTGCGCGTCGGCGCGCAGCATGCGCGCGCACGCGGAGTGGAACGTCATCACCCACATCGCGCGCGTCGCGCGGCCGACCAGCAGCTCCACGCGCTCGCGCATCTCCTGCGCGGCCTTGTTGGTGAACGTGATCGCGAGGATCTCGTCGGGGCGGGCCTGGCCCGTGCGCAGCAGGTACGCGATCCGGTGCGTGAGGACGCGCGTCTTGCCCGATCCCGCGCCGGCCAGGATCAGCAGCGGGCCCGCGCCCGCCGTGACCGCGTCGCGCTGCGGCGGATTGAGGCCCTCGAGCAGGGCCTCGACGCGATCCGGGGTCTCCTGCGAAGGCACACGCGTCACGCTAGCGCGCGCGCCGGTCGCGGCCGCCGGAGTCAGGCGGGTGCCGGCACGGGCTGCGGGACCGTCAGGCGCGGCAGCAGCAGGTGCACGAGCGGGCCGATCGAGACCGCGTAGAGGACCGTGCCCAGCCCGACGGTGCCGCCGAGCGCCGCGCCAACCGCCAGCACCGTGACCTCGATCGCCGTACGCACGGTGCGCACCGACCCGCCGGTGCGGCGGACGAGGCCGGTCATCAGGCCGTCCCGCGGCCCCGGCCCGAGGCCGGCGCCGATGTAGGCGCCCGACGCGACGCCGTTGAGCCCGACGCCGGCGAACAGCATCGCGAGCGCCACGGGAGTCGAGCCCGCGACCGGGATGAGCGCGAGGCTCGCGTCGACCGCGATGCCGATCACGAACACGTTGCTGACCGTGCCGATCCCCGGCCGCTGGCGCAACGGCACCCAGGCGAGCAGCACGACCGCGCCGGTGATCACGACCACGGTCCCGAACGACAGTCCCGTGCGATCCGCGACTCCCTGGTGGAAGACGTCCCACGGGTCGAGCCCGAGCCCGGCGCGGATCTGCAGCGCCATGCTGGCGCCGTAGAGCACGAGCCCGGCATAGAGCTGGGCGAGTCGGCGAGTCGGGCGGTGCACCGGATCATCGTGGCGCGAAGTGGCATTGTTTTCCATAGCCACTTTTGCGACAGTGGATCCGATGATCTCCCCCGACCGCGGGATCAGCGGGCCGCATCTCGTTCGGCTCCTCGGTGCGTGGCGCTCCTCAGGGCCCGGATACGTGGCTCTGGCGGGCGCCCTCCGCCTGCTCGTCCTGGACGGCCGCCTGCCGCTGCGCACGCGCCTGCCCGGGGAGCGCGAGCTCGCCGCCGCGCTCGGCGTCAGCCGGACCACGGCCACTGCGGCGTACGCACGCTTGCGCGACGAGGGGTTCCTCGCCAGCCGCCGCGGCTCCGGCAGCTGGACCTGCCTGCCCGCGGACCGGCGCGCCGCACCGGCACCGGACGCCCCTCCGGCGGGCGCGGGCGAGATCGACCTCGCCACCGCGGCCACCGCGGCGCCCGAGGGCGCGCTGCACCACGCGCTCGCGGCCGCCGTCGCCGAGCTGCCGCGGCACCTGCCGGGCACGGGCTACGACGCGCTCGGCCTGCCGGTGCTCCGCGCCGCGATCGCCGCGCACCTCACGCGTCGCGGCGCCGCGACGGCACCTGAGCAGGTGCTGGTCACCGCGGGCGCGCAGCACGCGCTGACGCTGCTGCTGCGCGTGCTGGCGCGCCCGGGCGACCGCGTGCTGGTCGAGCACCCGACCTATCCGAACGCCCTCGACGCGATCCGCGCGATCGGCGCGCGCCCGGTGGCGGTCGCGTTGCGCCCGGACGGATGGGACCTCGAGATGCACGCGGCGACGCTGCGGCAGGGCGCGCCCCGGCTCGCCTACGTCATCCCGGACCACCAGAACCCGACCGGCCTGACGCTGCCGGACGGAGATCGCGCGGACCTCGTCGACCTCGCGCGGGCGACGCGGACGCCGCTGATCGTCGACGAGACGATCGCGGAGGTCTCGCTCGGGCCGGACGCCGGCGCAACCCCCATGGCCGCGTATGACCGCACCGGCGACACCGTGATCGCGATCGGCTCGATGAGCAAGGCGTTCTGGGCGGGACTGCGGATCGGCTGGATCCGCGCGAGCCCGACGCTCGTGCAGCGGCTCGCGCTGGCGCGCGCGACCGTCGACGTCTCGAGCCCGGTGGTCGAGCAGCTCGTGGCGACCGAGCTGCTCGCCGACCCCGACGCCGTCCTCGTGCCCCAGCGCGCGGCCCTCCGCGAACGCCGCGACGCGCTCGCGGCGGCCCTTCGAGCGACGCTGCCCGGCTGGCACTTCCGGCTCCCGCCCGGCGGGCTGTCGCTCTGGATCGAGCTCGACGCCCCGCGCAGCAGCGCCCTCGCCGCCGCCGCGTCCCAGCACGGGCTGCACCTGGCCGCCGGGCCGCGCTTCGGCGTCGACGGAGCCTTCGAGCGCTTCCTGCGCATCCCCTACACGCTCGCCGCGGCGGACCTCGTCGAAGCCGTCGAGCGCATCGCCGTCACCTGGCGCACGGTCGCCGCCGACGGCGGCCGTTCGGCCACGGCGCCGCCGGCGCTCGTTGCCTAAGCGGGCGTGTGCTCGAACGGCAGCTGCATCTCGAACACCTTCTCCGGCTCGACGAGCAGCGCGATGCCGGAGCGCACCGGGAACGGCTTGCCCGTGTAGCGCAGCGACATCCGGTCCATGATCTCGAGCGCCGCGTCCCCGCCGACGGTCTCGACCACGCGACCGCGGACCTGGGCCATCTTGTACGGCTCGTCGTGGTCGACGATCGAGATCGCCACGCGCGGATCGGCGGCGAGGTTGCGCGCCTTGCGCGATCCCGCCTGGGTGAAGAAGGCGATGCGGTCGCCCTCGAGCGCGATCCAGACCGGGACGCTGTGCGGCGCCCCGCTCGGGAGCACCGTGGCGACGTGGGCGAAGTTGGCGCGCCCCAGGAGCGCGCGGACGCTGTCGGAGAGCTCGGCCATGCCGCGGATCGTCCCATGCCACGATGCCGCCCATGTCGCTCCCGGACGAGATCCGCGCCGCCTGTGCGCGCGTCGCCGGCGCCGCACGCCAGGTGCGGATCGTGGACTCGGCGATCCCGGCCTACGCGCGGACGCTGCCGGCGGAGTCCCCGCCGGCGCCCGACCTGGCGCAGGGCGCGACGGACGAGCAGCGCGCCGCCTTCGGGCTGCAGCTCAACGCCGTCAACTTCGGCTCGGGCTGGTTCCCGACGCTGCGCAAGCCGCCGGGGCTCTCGGGCTTCCGCACCGTCGAGGCCGGCTTGAGGGCGCGCGGGCCCTGGGATGCGGAGGCGCTGGCGGAGGTCGATGCGGCCGCGGCGGCGGCGACGTTCGGCGGGCAGGATCCCGAGCACGAGCTGATGGCGCTGTTCGCGCGGGCGCTGCGCGAGCTCGGCGCCCACGTGCGCGACCGCCACGGCGGCTCCTTCCTCGCCCTCGCCCGCAGCGGCGACGGCTCCGCCGTCGCGCTCGCGGAGCGGCTGGCGAGCCTGCCGACCTGGCTCGACGTCTCGCCCTATGACGGCATGCCCGTGCCGTTCTTCAAGCGCGCCCAGCTCGCCGCCGCCGACCTGCACCTGCAGGGCATCGCGCCCGCGGCCGACCTCGCAGCGCTGACCTTGTTCGCCGACAACCTCGTTCCGCACGTGCTCCGCATCGACGGCGTGCTCGAGTTCGACCCCGGGCTGGTCGCGCGGATCGACCGCGGGGACCTGATCGAACACGACGCTCCCGAGGAGGTCGAGATCCGCGCCTGTGCGCTGCACGCGGTCGAGCTGCTCGTGGCGGCCCACGAGGCGACGACCGCGACCGCGGTCGACAACGCGCTCTGGCACCGCGGCGGCGAGCCGCGCTACAAGGCCCACCCGCGGCACCGGGCGCGGACGACGGCCTACTGAACGCGGTAGCGCCGCCAGAGGTCGTCGAGCGACACCGGCGATGCGGCGTCCATCGCGGCGCGGAACTCGGCGGCCGTCGACCAGCCGTAGCGGTTGGCGAGCGCGTAGTCGCGTAGCGCCGCCTCGAAGACCGCCCGGCCCATGCGCCTGCGCAGCAGGTCGAGCAGGCACGCGCCCTCGGCGTAGATCGCTCCGTAGCCGGCGTAGCGCCGGCCGCGGAAATACGCCGTGCCGCGCGTGACCAGGCGGGCGCCCGGCCCCGAGCGGCGGCACCACGGCCCGATCTGCGCTCCGGCGACCTCCTCGGCGTAGGACGCGAACGCCTCGTCGAGCCACGGCGCCTCCGCCTGGTCGTCGGAGATCAGCGCGTACCACCACTCGTGCGCGAGCTCATGGGTGACGACGTAGTCGACCGCCGGCGTCATGATCAGGCCGGTGTGCTCCATCGCGGCGTCGTCGGTGACGACGATCTGCAGGTCGGGCCAGCCGTAGGGCCCGAACAGGGCTGCCAGCCGCGGGAGCCGGCGGCGCGCCATCCGCAGCACGCCGGCGAGGTTGAGGCCGCGCCTGCCGCTGGCACCCCAGACGGTCACCGCGACGCCGCCGATGTCGTCGTGGACCGACCGCAGCCGGCCCGCGACGAACGAGTAGTCGCGGCCGTGCTCCAGCCGGCGGCTGCCGTCGGCCTGGCGCACCCCCGGCGCGGCGACGGAGACGCCGCTGGGCGCGTCCAGCCTCACGTGCCAGTCGGCAGCCGGGTAGGTCCAGGCCTCGCCCTCCGGGAAGTAGCGGTCCAGCCGGAACGTGCCGCCCTCGAGGTGCGCCAGAGCAGGGATGGCGTTGGAGAAGAACGCCGTCCGGCCGCGGCGGCCGAAGCGCCCCGGCCGGTGCGGGGCGCGGATGTCGACGTCGAACGAGACGCTGCCGCGGGCGCCCGGCGCGAGCGCGGCGTCCAGCTGCAGCGGGATCGCGCTGCAGAACACCCGGGCCGGGCCCGCCGTGGCGCCGGCCACCGCGGCGATCTGCACGGGCCGGGGCGAGGCGCAGCCGTTGCCGCCGTTGCCCCAGAGCCGGATCCAGATCCGGTCGAGCGGCGCCGCTCCGGGATTCGTGAACGAGATCGTCTCGCGCCCGGTCCAGTGGCGGCCCCGCTCGGAGCCGCTGAGCGCCACCTCGTACGCGGGCGCGGTCGCGTCCGGCTCGCCGGCGGCGGCCGGAGCGGCGCCCGCTGCCAGTACGGCGAGCGCCAGCACCAGCGGACGGATCACTCCTGGGCCGCCAGGATCTCCGCGAAGTGCATGACGCGCACGCCCGCGCGCTGGCGCTCGAGTGCGCCGCCGATGTGCATCAGGCAGGACGTGTCGACCGCCGTGCAGACCTCCGCGCGGGTGTCGAGCACGCGCCGCAGCTTGTCGCCCAGCATCGCCATCGACGTGTCGGCGTTCTTGACCGCGAACGTCCCGCCGAAGCCGCAGCACTCCTCCGCGTCGCCGAGCTCCACCAGGTCGATCCCGCGCACGGCCCGCAGCAGCCGCTGCGGCCGGTCGCCGACCTTGAGCCCGCGCAGCGAGTGGCACGTCGGATGCAGGGTCACGCGGTGCGGGAACGAGGCCCCCACGTCCTCGACCCCGAGCACGTCGACGACGAACTCGGAGAGCTCGTAGACCGGCGGACCGCCCGCCAGCCGCTCGCGCACGAATCCGACGCACGAGGCGCTCGGCGAGACCACCACCTCGGCCCCCGCGAACACGCGCTCGAACCGTTCCAGCATCGGCCCCGCCTCATAGCCCGAGTTGCCGTGCATCTGGCCGCAGCAGGTCTGCTCGGGCCGGAACTCGACCTCGCACCCGAGCCGCTCGAGCAGGGCGACGGTCGCGCGGCCGGCATCGGGGAAGAGCGTGTCGTTGAAGCACGTGATGAACAGCGCGACCCGCATCCGACGCGAAGCGTAGTCGCCGTCGAGGCGTGCTTCGACCGGTTGCATCGCGCACGACCCGGGTAACGCGTCAGCTAGCGAACCGAACGTCTGGGGAGGCGACGGATGTATCAGCAGGTCTACGACCCCGTAGGAGACTCACTCGGGCTCAGCGTCATCTTCGCGGCGCTGCCGCTGCTGACGCTCTTCATCCTCCTGGGCGGTGTCAAGCTCGCCGCGCACTGGGCGGCGCTGTCCGCCCTGGCGGTGGCGCTGATCGTCGCGATCGTCGTCTACTCGATGCCCGCCGGCCAGGCGTTCGACTCGGGCATCGAGGGGGCCGTCTTCGGCCTGTTCCCGATCATGTTCATCGTCTGGATGGCGATCTGGATCTACAACATGACCGTCACCACCGGGCACTTCGCGGTGCTGCGGCGATCGTTCGGTCGCATCTCGGACGACCAGCGCGTCCAGGCGGTCATCATCGCCTTCTGCTTCGGCGCGCTGCTCGAGGCGCTCGCCGGCTTCGGCACCCCGGTCGCGATCACGGCCGTGATGCTGATCGCGCTCGGATTCGAGCCGATCAAGGCCGCCGCGGTCGCACTCGTCGCGAACACCGCGCCCGTCGCGTTCGGCGCGATCGCGATCCCGATCATCACGCTCAGCGAGATCACCGGGCTTCCGAAGGAGGACCTCGGCGCGATGGTCGGGCGCCAGACGCCGCTGCTCGCCCTGTTCGTGCCGCTGATCCTGATCGGCATGGTCGACGGCATGCGCGGCGTCCGCCAGGCATGGCCCGCCGCCGTCGTCGGCGGCTTCGTCTTCGCCGTGGCGCAGTTCGCCTGCTCGAACTACATCTCGGTCGAGCTCACCGACATCGTCGCCTCGCTCCTCTCGACCGGCGCGATCGTCGCACTGCTCCAGGTGTGGAACCCGAGCGAGCCGCTCCACGGGGAGCGCATCCAGCGCGGCCCGGCGATCGCCGGCGCCGCCGTCGCCGACAGCACGCTCGAGGCCGAGGTGCGGCGCAAGGACGACGACCATCCCGACTCCCGCGGCGAGATCTTCGGCGCCTACGCGCCGTACCTGATCATCATCGCCGTCTTCGCCGTGGCCCAGTGGGGCCCGATCAAGGACTTCCTCGACGGGTTGACCGTCGAGTTCGACTGGCCCGGATTGGACCTGACGAACGCGGACGGCGAGCCCCTCTCGGCGGTCACGTTCAAGTTCAACTGGGCGAACGCCGCCGGCACCCTGCTGCTCGTTGCCGGCCTGATCACGATGCTGGCGCTGCGCGTATCGCCCGGGCGTGCCCTGGGCGTCTTCGGCCGCTCGCTGGACCAGCTCAAGTGGGCGACGCTCACGGTTGCGGCCGTGCTCTCGCTCGCCTACGTGATGAACTTCTCCGGCCAGACGATCACGCTCGGCCTCTGGATCGCGGGCGCCGGCGGGTTCCTGGCGTTCCTGTCCTCGATCATCGGCTGGCTCGGCGTCGCCGTCACCGGCTCGGACACCAGCTCGAACTCCCTGTTCGGCGCGCTCCAGGTGTCGGCGGCCAAGGAGGCGGGGCTCGATCCGACGCTGCTGGCGGCGGCGAACTCCTCCGGCGGCGTGCTCGGCAAGATGATCTCGCCACAGAACCTGGCGATCGGCGCGGCGGCCGTGGGCATGGGCGGCCGCGAGGGCGAGCTCTTCCGGCGCGTGCTTGGATGGAGCATCTTCCTCGTGCTGATCATGTGCGTGCTCGTATACCTCCAATCGACGTCGGTACTTTCGTGGATGGTCGTCTAACCGGCCGGCTACGCGAGATAGTCGGGGACCGCTGGTGCTACACGGCCGAGCACCAGCTGCGGACGTATGAGTCCGACGGGCTGCTGCAGTACTCGGCGCTGCCCGCCGTAGCGGTCCTCCCCGGCAGCGCCGAGCAGGTCCAGGCCTGCGTGCAGGGCGTGCGCCGAGGAGGACGTCCCGTGGGTGGCGCGCGGCTCTGGCTCGGGGCTCTCGGGCGGCGCCCTGCCGGTCGCGGACGGCGTGCTGATCGTGACGTCGCGGATGAAGCGCGTGCTGGAGGTCGACCTGGCCAACCAGCGCGTCTGCGTCGAGCCGGGCGTGACGAACATCGCGGTCTCGAGCGCGGTCGCGCCCGACTTCTTCTACCCGCCCGATCCCAGCTCGCAGATCGTCTGCTCGATCGGCGGCAACGTGGCCGAGAACTCCGGTGGCGCGCACTGCTTCAAGTACGGCTTCACGACGAACTACGTCTGCGGCCTCGAGGTCGTGCTCCCCGACGGCGAGCTGGTCGTGCTCGGCGGCCGCGAGCTCGACGCGCCCGGCTACGACCTCCTGGGCGCGTTCGTCGGCTCGGAGGGCACGCTCGGGATCGCGACCAAGGTCTGGCTGCGCGTGATGCCCGCGCCGGAGTCGGTGCGGACGCTCGTCGCCTTCTTCGACTCCACGCACGCGGCCGGCGAGGCGGTCTCGGAGATCGTGCAGTCGGGCGTCGTCCCCGGCGCGATCGAGATGATGGACCGCGTCGCGATCGAGGCGAGCGAGCAGATGGCGCACGCCGGCTACCCGGTCGGCCGCGGCGCGGCGCTGCTCGTCGAGCTCGACGGGGCCGAGCAGGAGTGCGAGACGCGCTTCGACCAGGTCGTGGCGCTGTGCGAGCGCTGCGGCTCCGACGACGTGCGCGTCGCGCGCGACGAGACGGAGCGGCAGCTGTTCTGGAAGACGCGCAAGGCCGCGTTCCCGGCGATGGGACGCATCTCGCCCAACTACTTCGTGCAGGACGGGGTGATCCCGCGGACGAAGCTGCCCGAGGTGCTCGAGGCGATCGACGCGCTCGCGGAGGAGTACGGCATGGTCGTCGCGAACGTCTTCCACGCCGGCGACGGCAACCTGCATCCGCTCGTCTGCTTCGACGGCCGCAACGAGGGCGAGGCCGAGCGGGCCGAGGAGCTCTCGGGCCGGATCCTCGACGCCTGCCTGGAGGCGGGCGGCTCGATCACGGGCGAGCACGGCGTCGGCGTCGACAAGAAGAAGCACATGCCGAAGATGTTCGGCGAGGCCGATCTCGACGCGTTCCAGCGGCTGCGCTGCTCGTTCGACCCGCGCGGGCTCGCCAACCCGGGCAAGGTCATGCCGACCCCGCGGCTGTGCGGCGAGGTCCCGGGCATCTACCGGCAGCACCCGCTCGAGGCGGCCGGGCTGGCGGAGCGGTTTTGAAGCCGGGCACCCCCGAGGAGGCGGCGACGCTGCTGCGCACCCTCGGCGAGGAGGGGCGGGCGGTGCGCCCGCGCGGCGGCGGGACCAAGGACTGGGGGCCGGTCGTCGACGCCGTCGCCGTCGAGACCGGCGGCCTGAACCGGATCCTCGAGCACAACGTCGGCGACTTCACCGCGATCCTCGAGGCGGGTGTGCGGCTCGCCGACGCGCAGGCGGAGTTCGCCAAGCACGGCCAGATGCTCGCGCTCGACCCCGCCCTGGGCGGCGACGCGACGGTCGGCGGAGTGATGGCGACGAACGACTCCGGCCCGCTGCGCCACCGCTACGGCAGCATGCGCGACCTCGTCGTCGGCACGACCGTCGTGCTGTCCGACGGCACGCTCGCGCGCTCCGGCGGCAAGGTGATCAAGAACGTCGCCGGCTATGACCTCGGCAAGCTCTTCACCGGATCGTTCGGGACCCTCGGGCTGATCGTTCGCGTCGCCGTGCGCTTGCACCCGCTGCCGCCGGGGACCGCCAGCGCGGCGGGCGTCAGCGACGACCCGGAGCGGATCGGCGCGGCGGCACGGGCGCTCGCCGCCCAGCCGCTGGAGGCCGACTGCCTCGACCTCGACTGGCGCGACGGCGCCGGGCGCCTGCTGGTGCGCTTCGGCAGCGCTGCCGCGGGCGACCAGGCGGCGGCGACGGTCACCCGGATGCGCGAGCACGGCCTCGCGGACTGCGTCGTGATCGAGGAGGACGACGAGCTGTGGATGGCGCAGCGCGTGCACCAGCGCGGCGACTGCGTGCTGAAGGTCTCCGGCCGCGCCGCCGACTTGGCCGCGGTCTGCCGCACGGGGGCGGACGTCGTCGGACGGCCCGCGCTCGGGCTCTACTGGCTCTCGCTGCCGGCCGACGCGGCCGCGGTCGCCGCGGCGCGGGCGGCGCTCGCCCCGCGCGCGTGCACGCTGCTCGACGCGCCCGCGGAGCTGCGCGCGGAGGCGTGGGCGTCTCCGGACGCGGGCGCGCTCGCGGTGATGGCGCGGGTCAAGGAGCGCTTCGACCCCGCGCGCATCTTCAGGCCCGGAACCTTCGTGGGAGGCATCTGATGAGCACGACGGTCCCACCATCGAGCGGCGCGGACAGCGCCTGGGACGAGCACCGCCCCCCGGACCCCGACCTGATCGCCGACTGCGTGCACTGCGGCTTCTGCCTGCCGACGTGCCCGAGCTACACGATCTTCGACGAGGAGATGGACTCGCCGCGCGGGCGGATCGTGCTGATGCGGGTCGGCAACGAGGAGGGCTCGCGGGCGTCGGACGAGATGCGCGTGCACCTGGACCGCTGCCTCGGCTGCATGGCGTGCGTCACGGCGTGCCCCTCGGGCGTCAAGTACGACCAGCTGATCGAGCGCGCCCGGCCCCAGATCGAGCGCAACGCGCCACGGCCGCGGCGCGAGCGGGCGTACCGCCGGCTGATCTTCGGCCTCTTCACGCATCCGGGCCGGCTGCGCGCGCTCGCGCCGCTGCTGTGGGCCCAGCAGCAGCTCGGGGTCGACGACAAGCTCGCCGCGAAGCTCGGCCGCGTGCCGGAGCTGCGCGCGATGCTGGCGCTCGCGCCGCCGGTCAAGCGCCGTGCCGCGATCGCCCAGCTGCCCGAGTGCACGCCCGCGCGCGGCATGCGCCGAGGCCGGATCGCGCTGATGCAGGGCTGCGTCCAGCGCGTCTTCTTCGGCGACGTCAACGCCGCCACCGTGCGCGTGCTCAGCGCCGAGGGCTGGGAGGTGCACGCGCCGCGCCGGCCGCGCTGCTGCGGATCGCTGCAGATGCACGCCGGGGTCGAGGACGAGGCGATCACGCTGGCGAAGGAGACGATCGCGGCCTACGAGGACTTCGACGCCGTCGCCGTCAACGTCGCGGGCTGCGGGTCGGGGATGAAGGACTACGCGCACCTGCTCGCGGACGACCCCGAGTGGGCCGAGCGCGCGGCCGCCTTCTCCGCCCGCGTGCGCGACGTCTGCGAGCTGCTGGCCGAGCACGAGCCGCAGGCGCGGCGGCACCCGCTGGCGATGCGGGTCGCCTACCACGACGCCTGCCACCTCGCGCACGCCCAGGGCGTCCGGGTGCAGCCGCGCGAGCTGCTGCGCGGGATCCCGGCGCTCGAGCTGCTCGAGCCCGCCGACTGGGAGATCTGCTGCGGCTCGGCGGGGATCTACAACCTCGTCCAGCCCGAGGCCGCGGCCGAGCTGGGCAAGCGCAAGGCGGCCAACCTCCTCGCCACGGGCGCCGAAGCCGTCGCCGCCGGCAACCCGGGCTGCGCGCTGCAGATCGCCGCCCACCTCGACGGGAGCGAGCTGCCGATCCACCACCCGATGACGCTGCTCGACCACTCGATCCGCGGGACGCGGCCGTGAGCCGCGACGTCGCGCCGCTCCGCGAGGATCGGTCCGACGAGATCCTCAGCGACGCGGCGCTCGACTTCGTCGCCGAGCTGCACGCGCGCTTCGAGCCGCGCCGGCGCGAGCTCCTGACCGCGCGGCACGAGCGCACGGCCGAGCTGCTGCGCGGCGGGACGCTCGACTTCCCTGCCGAGACGCGCGAGATCCGCGCGGGCGACTGGCGCGTCGCCGAGCCGCCGTCCGACTTCCGCGACCGGCGCGTGGAGATCACCGGCCCGACGGACCGCAAGCTCGTCATCAACGCGCTCAACTCGGGCGCGCGCGCCTTCATGGCCGACTTCGAGGACGCGAACGCCCCTACCTGGGCGAACCAGGTCGGCGGCCACGTCAACCTCGTCGACGCGATCGAGGGGACGATCGAGTACTCGAGCTCCGAGGGCAAGGAGTACCGGCTCGTCGACGATCCGGCCACGCTGATGGTGCGCCCGCGCGGGCTGCACCTGCCCGAGAAGCACATGCGGATCGACGGCGACCAGGTCGCCGGCGCGCTGTTCGACTTCGGCATGCACATGTTCCACGGCGGGCGCCGGCTGGCTCAGCAGGGCCGCGGCGTCTTCTTCTACCTGCCCAAGCTCGAGCACCATCTCGAGGCGCGCTGGTGGGACGAGGCGTTCGGCTTCGCCGAGGAGGCGCTCGGCCTCGCCCGCGGGACGCTGCGCGCCACGGTCCTGATCGAGACGCTGCCGTCGGCGTTCCAGATGGACGAGATCCTGTGGGAGCTGCGCGACCACTCGCTCGGACTCAACGCCGGGCGCTGGGACTACATCTTCTCGATGATCAAGTGCTTCCGCGAGCGGCCCGAGTTCGTGCTCCCCGACCGCAACGACGTGAAGATGACCGTTCCCTTCATGCGCAGCTACTCCGAGCTGCTGGTCAAGACCTGTCATGCGCGCGGCGCGTTCGCGATCGGCGGGATGGCGGCCCTGATCCCGTCGCGCGAGGACCAGCAGGCGAACGAGCGCGCGCTCGAGGCCGTGCGCGCGGACAAGCAGCGCGAGGCGGAGGCCGGCTTCGACGGCACCTGGGTCGCGCATCCCGACGTCGTGGCGGTCGCGACGGAGGAGTTCGACAAGGTCCTGGGCGACGCGCCGAACCAGCTCGGCGTGCTGCGCGAGGACGTGTCGGTCGCCGCGGACGACCTGCTCGACGCCGCCTCGACGCCGGGCGAGATCACCGAGGAGGGGCTGCGCAACGACGTCAACGTCGGCTTCCAGTACCTCTCGTTCTGGCTCGGCGGCCGCGGCGCCGCCGGCATCAACGGGCTGATGGAGGACGCCGCCACGGCCGAGATCTCGCGCTCGCAGATCTGGCAGTGGGTGCGCCACGGCAAGGTCACGCGCGACCGCGTGCGCGAGGTGCTCGACGAGGAGATGGCCGCGATCCGCGCCGAGGTCGGCGACGAGGTCTGGGAGCAGGGGCGGCCCGAGGAGACGCGGCGGATCTTCGAGCAGGTGGCACTCGGCGAGGAGTTCCCTGAGTTCCTCACCCTGCCGGCGTACGAGTTGCTGGACTGAGCCGGCCGCCGGAGGTGGGTGTGCGTCGGCACCTTGGTGCCTACTAGCGGACGGCCCGCTGCCGGAGCGTGCTTCGCATGCACGCTCATCGCCGGTTCCTCACCCTCATCGTCCTCGGCGCCGCGGCGCTCCTCCTCCTCAGCGGCTGCGTCCAGGAGGTGGCGGCGGGACCGCGCGCGGTGGCGCCCTGCTCGTGGTCGTACTTCGGCGATCCGCGCTCGGTGGCGCACGAGAGCCACGTTTTCACCGGCTGCGTGGGCACCGACGGCCGGACCGTGATCGAGGACTTCGACCTCGAGACGGGTCGTCGCCGGATGCGGACGCTGTTCGAGCCGCTCGAGGCGGACGACCACAACAACCCCAGCCTCGTGTTCTTCCACGACCGCCTGTACGCGTTCTCGTCGCCGCACAGCGGTTACCTCTATCCGCAGGACCGGCGCAGCCGGATGCGCTATCGCGTGTCCGAGCGGCCGTGGGCCGAGGGCGGCGGCTGGGAGCCCACGCGCACCGTCCCGCTCGGCGCCGGCTGCGGGCTCGGCTACACCTATCCGAACCCGGTCGTCGCGGGCGACCGGCTCTACCTGTTCATGCGCGGGCCGTGCTGGACGCCGTACTTCACGTCGACCGCCGACGGCCGTCACTGGTCCCGCCCGCGCTCGCTCGTCCGCAGCCCCTCGTCCAGCCTCCAGGACGGCGGCGGGACGCGGCGCGTCCGGCCGTACGCGAAGTACTCCGCGACGCCCGACGGCTCGATCCTGATCGCGCTCTCCGACGGTCACCCGGCGTCGTTCAAGAGCTCGCTGTACTTCGCCCGGTTGAAGGACGGCCGCTTCCTTGCCGCCGACGGCCGCGAGATCGGCACGCTCGCGGACCTGCCGCTGCGCTTCTCCGATCTCGACCGCGTCGATCCGTACTCGGCCGGGCACGGCCGGGCCTGGCCGATGGACATCGCGCAGGACCGGAGCGGGATGCCCGTGGTCGTCTACTCGTCGCTCGCCGGCACCAGCGACACGTTCCGCCATGGCCGCTGGGACGGGCAGCGCTGGCGCACCCAGCCGATCGCCAAGGCCGGCCGGACGCTGTTCAGCTACCACAACTCGGGCATCACGTTCGACCACGAGGACCCCTCGTGGGTCGTGATGAGCCGGACGATCGCCGGGCAGAACGAGATCGAGGCGCGTCACACCCCGGACCACGGCGGCAGCTGGTGCCCGGTGCAGCTCACGCGGGGGTCGCACGCGTTCAACATCCGCCCCGTGATCCCGCGCGGCCTGACGCGACCCGCACAGGCTCGTCGTGCTCTACGTGTCCGGCTCGGCCAAGAGCTTCCGCGAGTACGACACGGACGTGATGATGGCCTCCGTCGACCGCCCGATTCCCCGGCGCGGCGACGGCGGGTCGGCTATACAGCCCACATGGGCGTGCTGGTCCCCGGGACCGAGCTCGAGGGTTGTCGCATCGAGGAGACGATCGGGCGCGGGGGCATGGGCGTCGTCTATCGCGCGCATCAGCTCGAGCTCGACCGCGACGTGGCGATCAAGGTCATCACGCCCGATCTCGTCGGCGACGAGCGCACGCGCGAGCGCTTCCTGAGCGAGGCGCGCG
The DNA here is from genome assembly GCA_963839615.1 of uncultured Solirubrobacteraceae bacterium. GTDB lineage: Bacteria > Actinomycetota > Thermoleophilia > Solirubrobacterales > Solirubrobacteraceae > DASQMT01. The sequence goes on along the minus strand of CAWIVY010000007.1, from coordinate 403,121 downwards.
CCGCCGCGGCCGTCGAGCACCCGAACGTCCTGCCCGTCTACGGCGCCGGCGTGACGGACGGTCAGGCCTACCTCGTCATGCGCTACGTGCACGGAGACGACCTGCGCACGCTCGTGCGCCGCGACGGCCCGCTGTCCCCCGAGCGTGCGGCCGCGATCGCGGTCGCGTTCGGCGACGCGCTCGATGCGATCCACCGCGCGGGGTACGTGCATCGCGACGTCAAGCCGGCCAACGCGCTGATCGACGAGAGCGGCCACGTCTACCTCTCGGACTTCGGCCTCGCCAAGCACGCGCTCGCGACGAGCGGCCTGACCGAGTCGGGCCGCTGGGTCGGCACGCTCGACTTCGCCGCGCCGGAGCAGATCCGCGGCGGCGCCGTCGACGCTCGCGCCGACGTCTACGCGCTCGGCGGCGTGCTCCATTTCATGCTCACCGGCGCGGTCCCGTACGACCGCGAGAGCGACGAGGCCAGGCTGTGGGCGCATCTCACCGAGCCGCCGCCGCTGCCGTCGGCGCTGAGGCCCGGGCTTCCCGCCGCGCTCGATCAGGTCGTGCAGCGCGCGCTGGCCAAGGCCCCCGAGGACCGCCAGCCCTCCGCGGGCGACCTCGGCCGCGCGGCGCGTGCGGCCGCGGGGGGCGACGAGGCGCGGCCGGAGCGGACGGTGGCGCGCGGCGCCGCCGCGCCCGGTGCGGCGCCTTCGCTGCCGGGGCTGCTCGACGGCTCGCGGACGATGCCGGCGGCCGGCACGGTCGCGGGCACTCGGCGGAAGCGTGCCGTGGCGGCGGGCGCGCTGCTCGCTCTGCTCCTCGCGACGGCCGTGGTGGCGATCCTCACGACCCGTGGCGAGGAGGGCGGCGACGTGGATCGCACCGCGGCATCTCCTTCGCCGCGCAGGCCGCGCGCGCGGTTCCGCGCGGTCGGCGAGACGCTGGAGAACGTCGGCTTCCGCCCGCGCGGCATCGCCGTTGCGAACGCTGACCTGTGGGTCATCAGCGCCGACGCGCGGGCGGGTCGAGCGGATCCGCGCCGCCAGCACTCCAGCGCCACGGCGCGCAGCCGCGAGGTCGGCCGCGGTGCCGTGAGCATCGCCGCCCACGGCGACGCCGTCTGCGTGGCGATCTCGCGGCAGCGCAGCGTGATCGAGCTCGATGCCGGCACCGGGCGCGTGCGCCGGCGGTTGCCGATCCCGATCACCCCGATCCTCGTCGATGCGGGAGCGAACGGGCTCTGGATCGCGGCGCACCAGGCCGGGCCCCGCTTCGGACGTGCTGTTCCACTACGACGTCGAGGGCAACCGGCTCGGGCGGGTCAAGGTTCCGTACGACATCACCGCGCTCGAGGTCGGGGGCGGGCGGGCCTGGATCGCGCACGGCGGCGTGCCGCGGATCCTCGGCTACGACGGCAGGATGCGGGCGCGCGACCGGCAGTGGCTGACAGCCGAGGCGACCGAGCTCGCCTACGGTGACGGGCGCCTCTGGGTGAGCGAGCCCGCCGCCGCGTCGCTGGGCCGCTTCGACCCGCGCTCCGGCAGCATCGTCGAGAGCAGCGTGACGCCCCGGCCGGAGGGCCTCGCCGTCGCCGGCGGACGTGTGTTCGTCGCCGGCTACACCACGCAGAACCTCGTCGTCGTGGACCAGGAGAGCCTGGAACCGGTCGGCGACCCGATCGGTGTGCCGCACAACCCATTGGCGGTCGAGGCGGGCGCCGGACACGTGTGGGTATCCGGCATCGGCGCGAACACGCTGTCGCGGATCGACTACTGACCGAGCTCGAGCTCGTCCTCGCCGACGACCCCGGCCTGCATCGCCCGGCGCGCGAGCAGCGCGCGCTTCTGGTTCTGCGGCACGTCGCCGCCGATCCCGAACTGCTCGAACAGCCGCGACAACGTCCCCTTGACCGTGTCGAGGGCGATCGACGAGCTCGTCGGCGATCTCGCGGTTGGAGGCCACGGCGCCGTGGTCCGCAAGGGGCCGGCAGAGCGCGACGAGGACCCGCCGCTGGGCCGGTGTCACCTCGGGAGCCGCCGCCACCTGGGCAGCGGTCATGGTCGCGGAGATCGAACCGGTCGCCGGCGCGACGAACGCGAGCTGCGTGTCGCCGGTCCTGATCACGTCGCCCGCGCGCAGCACCCGGCGCGCGCGCAGGCGCTCGCCGTTGACGAACGTCCCGTTGCGCGAGAACCGGTCGTCGCTCACCAGCCAGTCCGCGCCGACGCGCTCGAGCTGGGCATGGAGCCGCGAGACCTCGCCGTCCCAGCGCAGCGCCACGTCGTTGCGGGGGCTGCGGCCGATCGTGAGCCGCGGGCGCTCCTCGACGAGCTCGACGATGACCTGCCGATCCTCGCCGTCGCGGTAGAGCAGGAACGGCGCCCCGCGGCGCTCGGCCGCGAGCCTGTCGCGCAACTCCGCCGCGGACGCCGCGTGGGGTTCGAGCGGATTCCCGGGCACGATCAGGACACTAGATCGGATCGGCGGGCGCGAGCCCGCGCAGCGCGCTGGCGACGTAGACCGCCTCGGCCGCGGCGAGGTCGTCGAGGGTGAGGATCCGCGGTTCGGCGCCGGCCCTGGCGGCGGTCACCCCCGGCAGGATGCGGCCGTCGCTCGGCGGCGTGAACAGCCGGCCGTCCGCGGCGCGGACGACGATGCTCGCGCGGCTGGCCTCGAGGACCAGGCCGTCGGCGTCGAGCAGCAGCGGGATCGTGGCGGGGTCGTCGCCCTCGTGCGCCTCCAGCAGCGTGCGGTCGCGCCACTTGTGCGGACCGAGGCCGCCCGGCAGGGCCACGGGCCGCAGCCGCACGGGGTCGAACGGACCGAGCGCGCTGACGGCGACCGTCGCTTCCTCGCCGGGGACGAGATCGATCCGCAGACGCGCATGCTCGTGGCCCCGCGCCGCCGCGACGGCGCGCTCGGCGAGATCGCCGGGGGTCGCCAGGGCGTACAGCGCGCGGGCACTGGCCGCGAGCCGCCCGAGGTGCGCGCCTAGATCCAGCGGCAGCCCGCCGGCGACGAGGACCGTCTCGTAGAGCCCCGCCGCGGGGTCGGGGCGCGGCGTCGGCCGCGGACCGCGCCGTACGACGCGAGGAAGCGAGGACCGCTTCAGGGACACCGGCGGCGGTTGCGCGCCGATCGCCGCGAGGAGCGGCGCGGCCTTCGCCGCCGCCTCGCGCGCCTCCTCCTCGCCGTCGGAGTCGGCGACGATGCCGCCGCCCGCGCCGAGCCAGATCCGTGCGCCGCGGACCTCGAACGTGCGGATCGCGACGTTGAGCTCGAGGCCGGCGAGCGGGCTCGCGAAGCCGATCGCGCCGGTGTAGGCCTCGCGGCCGGTCGACTCGAGCTCCGCGATCACGTCGAGCGCGGCCAGCTTCGGCGCGCCGGTGACCGAGCCGGGCGGGAAGCTGGCGCGCAGCAGGCCTGAGTCGCCGACGCCGTCGCGCAACTCCCCCTCGACCTCGGAGACCATGTGCCAGACCCCGGCGTGCGGCCGGACCTCGGCGAGCGCTCTGACGCGGACGGTGCCGGGGCGGCAGACGCGGCCGATGTCGTTGCGCACGAGGTCGACGATCATCACGTTCTCGGCGCGGTCCTTCTCCGAGCGGGCCAGCTCGTCGCGCTGGTCCGCCGGCCGGGTGCCCTTGATCGGGGCGCTCCGCACGGTGCGGCCGGCGCGCGCGAGGAAGAGCTCGGGCGAGAGGCTCGCGACCGTGCCCCACGGACCGGCGACGAACGCCGCCCGGTCCGTCGGCAGCGCCTGCGCGGCGGTCGAGAAGAGGTCGAACGCGTCGCCCTCCAGCCGGCCCTCCAGGCGCATGCACAGGTTGGCCTGGAAGAGATCGCCGGCAGCGATACGCGTACGGCAAGCCTCGACCGCCTCGGCGTGGCCGGCCGCCGACGGGATCCAGCGCCAGTCGCGCGTGCCGAAGGGCCGCGGCTGCGGCGGGTCGGCGAGGCGGGCTGCGAGCGCGTCGCGCCGCCGCGCGATCGCCTCCTCGCGCCCCGGCGTCACCAGCGCCTCGAACCACCAGCCCCCATCGGCGTCCATCCGCACGACGTGGTCGTAGTAGGCGAGCGCGCCGTCGGCGAGCGGCACGGGCCGTGGCGGCGGCGGGTGGCCGGGCTCGACACGATGGCGCGCCTCGAAGCCGAGGAAGCCGAACCAGCCGCCGCCGACGCCCGGCGGCGAGGCCGCGGACGCCGGCTCGGGCAGCTCGTCGAGAACCGCGAACAGGTCCTCGTGTGGGCCGGCGACGCGCACCGGCTCGGAGCCGAGCACCGCCCCGCCGCCCGCCCAGGCCCCGATCAGCGCGAACGGACGCTCCTCCCCGCGCAGGATCAGCGCGGCCGCAGCGGGCGATACGTCGGCGTCGAGCCGTTCGCGGAGCACCGTGACGCGCACCCGCCGCACCCTATTCGCCGCTGCCGCGGCCGCCTCGACCCACCGCTCGTCGAGTTGAGCACACATGTCGTGCTCAACTCGTCGAGCGAGCTAGAAGTCGCCGCCTCCGCCGCCGCCGAAGCCCCCGCCGCCGAAGTCGCCGCCGCCGAAGCCGCCGCCGAAGTCGCCGCCGCCGCCGAAATCGCCGCCGCTCTGGGCGCCGGAGCCCCAATCGCCGTACGCGGCACCAGGGAACATCGAGCCGCCGAGCATCGAGCCGACCAGGATGCCCGGGAGAAGACCACCGCCGAAGCCGCCGAACAAGCCGCCCGCGAACGGCCCGTACGCCGGTCCCGCGTTCCAGTAGGGCACGCGCTGCCCCTGCCACTCGACCTCGCGCGCCTGCGGCTCGTCGCCGCGCTCGACGCGCTGGGCGTCCGCCTCGCAGGCGGGCACCTCGCGCTCCTCGCCATACGGCGGAGCCCATGCGACGTCGCGCGAGGAGGGGCCGTGGCGCGGGTCGAAGAAGCACGGCGGCCGGCGCTCGGGCGGGGTCTCGCCCTGGAAGCGCGCCTTCGCCGATGCCATCGCCCAGCGCCCCTCCTCCAGCGCGGAGCCGACCGGCGCGAGGTCCTGCGGCGAGCGGGCGATCTCCCACATCTCGTCGGCCTCGGTGTAACGGGCGACGGCGTGGTCGTAGTCGGCCTTGGCCTGCGGGTCCACGTTGGGCATCTGCACGTCGATGTCGAGCGCGCGGATGTCGTCGCCCAGCGCGACCAGGTCGTCGCGCGCGTTGCGCTTCGCCTCGGCGAAATCGGCCTCGTCGCGGGCGCGCCGCTTGCGGCGGCCGACGAGCAGTGCCGCGCCGCCCGCGCCGAGCAGTCCGAGCAGGATCAGCCCGCCGGTGCCGGCACCTTCGCCTTCGCCTTCGCCTTCGCCGCCCCCGTTACGCTCCTCGCCGACCCGGTCGACGAAGTCGAGCAGGATCGCCTGCAGGTCGCCGTCCTTGCCCTCGATCGCTTCCGCCGCGAGGTCGCCGGCCTGGCCGGCGTCGAGCACGCCTGACAGGGCCCGGAGCTTCCGCCCGGCGACGATCACATACGTGCCGGCGCGGTCGTTGGCGTCCCCGATCCGGCCGAGCGCCTGGGTCGGATCGCCGCCGGCCTCGCGCGCGATCTCCTCCGGCGCGACGACGATGTACATCGGCTCGGCGCGCTTCTCGGCGATCCGGTCGCGCAACTCGGCCGCCTGCGCCTCGGTCAGGGTCGGGTCGGCGTCGGGGTCGACGTAGACGTTGTCGGTCTGCAGCCCGGCGACCGCGCGATCGATCAGCTCGCCGGCCTGCGCCTGCGCCGGGACGAGCAGCAGCATGAGCAGGACCGACGCGAGGAACAGCCCGCGACGGATCATGCTGCCGCGACCTCTCCCTCGAGCAGCGCGCGAAGCCGCGCCATGTCGGTGTCGAGCTTCTCCTGCAGCTTCGCCTGCACCATCGGTGCGATCAGCTTCGCCTTGAAGGAGGTGGTGTTGCCTGAGATGACCCATGTGACCTTCGAGCCGCTACCCGCCGCGCTGACGGCGTACTCGTTGGCGGCCTTGAAACCGGAGCCCTCGAAGCGCAGCACCGCGACGTCCGGCGGCTCGAGGCGCGTGACCTCGAGCTCGAAGCGCAGGTGCTGGCCGCTGACCGACAGCTCCTGCCTGATCTTCGAGCCGACCCGCAGCGGCCCGGGCTCGCGCGGCTCGTAGACCTCCAGCCCGGTCATCCAGCGCGGCACCTTGTCGGCGTCGAGCAGCCACGGGAAGACCTCCGCCGGCGGCTTGTCGACGTTCACGGTGGTCTCGCAGCGCATCCGTCAGCCTCCGGCCGGGTTGGGCCCGCGCCGGTGGCGCAGCGGAACGACCTCCGCCGGGGCCGGCGAGCCCTCCGACTCCGCGAGGCGGCGCTCGAGCTCGGCGACGCGCGCCGACAGCATCTTGACCGCATCGGCGACAGGGTCCGGCAGGTGGCCCCAGTCGGCGTCCGGGCCCTCCGGGCGCACGCCTTCCACGCGTACGGGATGGCCCGGCACGCCGACGACGGTGGAGTTCGGCGGCACGTCGTGGACCACGACCGAGTTGGCGCCGATCTTGGCGCCGTGGCCGATCGTGATCGGCCCGAGCAGCTTCGCGCCGGACCCGATGGTGACGTTGTCCTCGACGGTCGGATGGCGCTTGCCCGTCGCGAACCCCGTGCCGCCGAGCGTCACCCCCTGGTACATCGTCACGTTGTGGCCGACCTCCGCGGTCTCGCCGATCACGACGCCCGTCCCATGGTCGATGAACAGGCCGTCGCCGATCTCGGCGGCCGGATGGATCTCGATGTTCGTGAACGAGCGCGAGAGCAGCGCGAGCAGCCGCGGCGCCACGGGCACGCCATGCTCGCGCAGCGCATACGCCAGGCGGTGGGCTAGCAGCGCCTGCACCCCGGGCCAGGCGGCGAGGATCTCGAGCGCCGACACACCGCGCGCCGCGGGGTCGCGGTCGTGGGCGGCCGCGATGTCCCGGCGGAGCTCGCCGGTCACGCGCCGCATGGTCCCGAGACCTGGCATCCACAGGAATGCTAGAGAGTGGCGCAGTCCGGGCAGTCCGGCCGCCGCGTGGCGTGGACGCGCAGGAACTCGGCCGTCGCGAGGTCGACCTGGAGGAAACCGTCGGAGATCGCCGGCGCGACGCCGGTCAGCAGCTTGAGCGCCTCGAATGCCTGCAGCGAGCCGATCACGCCCGCCGCCGGGCCGAGCACGCCGGCGTCGGCGCAGCTCGGCGCGTCCTCGGGCGGCGATGGGAAGACGCAGCGGTAGCACGCCGTGCGGCCCGGCTTGATGCTCATCACCAGCCCGGACATGCCGAGCACGCCGGCCTCCGCCAGCGGCACGCGCGCCGCGCAGCAGGCGGCGTTGATCGCGTAGCGGGTGGCGAACGAGTCCGAGCAGTCGACCACGAGGTCCTTGCCCTCGACCAGCGCGGACGCGTTCCCGTCCTCGGCGCGCACCTGGTAAGGCTCGACGACGACGTCCGGGTTGAGGTAGCGCAGCTTCGCGGCCGCGCTCTCGGCCTTCGCGGCGCCGAGGTCGGGCGTGAAGTGCAGCAGCTGGCGGTGCAGGTTCGACAGCTCGACGACGTCGTCGTCGAGAATCCCGATGCGGCCCACGCCCGCGCCGGCCAGGTACAGCGCGACCGGCGCCCCGAGCGCCCCCGCGCCGATCACCAGCACGCTGGCCTCGGTCACGGCCAGCTGCGCCGCGGCACCCCACTCGGGCAGGACCAGCTGGCGCGAGTAGCGCTCGATCTCGGCGTCGGTGAAGTCGGGCGGCGGCGGCGCGGCGGCCTCCGGCTCGAGCGCGTCCTTCGCGGACGCCACCGCGGACGCGAGCTCGCGAAAGAAGCCACGGCGGCTGTTGCTCAAGAGCGCACGATCCGGATCGTCGTGCCCTCGACCGTGACGCCGTGACCTGCCTCGCGCGCGGAGCGCGGCACGTTCTCGAGCGCCTCGCCCGGGCTGCACCGGACTTCGAGCGCCTCGCCGGGGCCGATCCGATCGAGCTCGAGCTTCGTGTGCACCCACGTCAGCGGGCACGTGAGGGCGCTGATGTCGAGCGTGCGCACAGCCATCAGCGGTACCGTAGCGGCCCCTTGGCGCGCTCCTTCCTGATCCTCCACGGCTACGGGCCCTCGGGCCCGGACCACTGGCAGAACTGGCTCGCCGACCGCCTGAGGAATGCCGGCGAGCGGGTCTCGCAGCCGGCGCTGCCCGACCCGTACTCGCCGTCGCTGCCCGCCTGGCGCGCAGCGCTGGCCGCGGAGCTGCGCAAGGCGCACGGCGAGCTGACGGTGATCGCCCACTCGCTCGCAGCCATCCTCTGGCTGCACCACTGCGACGACCCCGTCACGAGCGGTGCCCACGCGGCCCGCGTGCTGCTCGTGGCGCCGCCGTCGCGCGCCGGGGCGCCGGAGCCGATCCGGTCGTTCTTCCCCGTTCCGCTCGACGGCGGACGCGTCGCCGCGGCGGCGGCGGAGACGCGGCTCGTATGCGCTCCCGACGACCCCTACTGTCCCGAGGACGCGGCCGTCCTCTACGGCGAGCCACTCGGGCTCGAGCCGGATGTGATCCCGGGCGCCGCACACGTCAACCCGGAGTCCGGCTACGGGCCATGGCCCGCAGCCGAGGAGTGGTGCTACGGCGCGAGCGCGATCACGAGCTCACGGATCGCGCCCGGGTAGCGGTACGTCAACCCGCCGTGCGCGCCGTCGAAGAGCTCGAGCGTGCAGTGCCCGCCCGCCTTCTCGACCTCGTGGGCGAACGCGGTCGCGCCGAGGTCGAGGTAGTACTCGTCCGACCTGCCGGCATCGAGGTAGATCCGCTTCATCGAGCGCAGCGCCTCCGCGTGGGCCGGCGCCATCTCCACCGGGTCCCACTCCAGCCACTGCTGCCAGACGTCGTCGACCCGGCGCCCGGTGTCGATGTCGAACGGCAGCAGCGCCTTGCCCGGCGCAGTCGGGTCCGGGGAGTAGCAGGCGGCGTACCCGTACGCCTCCAGCGGCGCCGCGAAGCGGCCGAAGTCGACGTGGTCGGCGGCCGCCAGGCGCTCGAAGAAGACCTCGTAGGAGCCGTCGAACTCGTCGCGCAGCGCGCGCGCCGCCTTCGGGAACTCGACCGCGTAGCAGGCATCGAAGCCGGCATCGCCGGCGTGCGACGCGAGCGCCCCGAAGACGTCGGGACGCAGCATCGGCACGACCATCGCCCCGTAGCCGCCTGACGACTTGCCGGTCAGCCCCCGGTGGTCGCGGTGCGCCAGCGTCGGGTAGTGCTCGTCGATGAAAGGCACGACCTCGTCGCAGAGGTAGGACATGTAGGGCCCGGTCGAGCTCGAGTCGATGAACTGCGCGCCGCCGTAGCTCGTCCAGGCGTCGACCATGACGACTACGGCATCCGCGCAATCGCCGCTCGCGAACATGTGGTCGAGGCGCTCGAGGAACGTCGGCTCGAAGGCCACGCGGTTCGCCCACATGTCGAGCTGACCGGTGTAGCCCTGGATCACGTAGACGGACGGCAGCGGCTTCGGGTGATCCCGCTCCACGCCCGGCGGCAGGTAGACCCACAGCGGCCGGTGCGCCGGGTCGCCGAGCGGGTTCCCGGCAAGCAGCTCGCTCTCGACGACGAGCTTGTCGAGCATGCCGTGGAACGGGCGGTCCCAGGGCGCGCCTGCGGCGCCGTCACGCTCGCGCAGGCTCACGCGCGGCCGGCCGTCACGGGCTCGGGGGCGAAGAACGGCGTCGACACGTAGCGCTCGCCGGAGTCCGGCAGGACGACCACGATCCGCTTGTCCGCGCCGGCGGTCTTGGCGACCTCGAGCGCGGCCCAGAGCGCCGCGCCGCAGGAGATCCCGGCGAGCACGCCCTCGCGGCGGGCGACCAGGCGGGCGGTCTCGAGCGCGTCCTCGTCGTCGACCGGGATCGTCTCGTCGACCAGCGAGCGGTCCAGCACCGGCGGGACGAAGCCGGCGCCGATCCCCTGGATCTTGTGCGGCCCCGCGCGGCCCCCCGACAGCACCGGCGAGGAGGCCGGCTCGACGGCGACGATCCGGCAGTCCGGGTTGCGCTCCTTCAGGTAGCGACCCGCGCCGGTCAGCGTGCCCCCGGTGCCGACGCCGGCGACGAGGCAGTCGACCCGCTCCTCCATCGCTGCCCAGATCTCCGGCCCGGTGGCGCGGTAGTGGGCCTCGGGGTTGGCGGGGTTGGAGAACTGGTCGGGCAGCCAGACGTCCTCGTCGCGCGCGAGCGCCTGCGCGGCGGCGACCGCCTCGTTCATGCCGCCGAGCGACTCCGTCACGCGCACCTGGGCGCCATAGAGCCGCAGCAGCCCCTCCCGCTCCCGGCTCATGCCCTGCGGCAGCGTCAGGATCAGGTCGTATCCCTTGGCGGCGCAGACGAACGCGAGCGCGATCCCCGTGTTGCCGCTCGTCGCCTCGACGATCGTGGTGCGTCCCGGCTCGATCCTGCCCTCCGCCTCGGCCGCTTCGATCATCGCGACGCCGATGCGGTCCTTCACCGACCCGCCCGGGTTGAACATCTCGAGCTTCGCGAACACCTGGGAGGCATCGCCCTCGGGCAGCAGCCGCGTGAACTGCACCATCGGCGTGGCGCCGACGTGGTCGGCGATGTTGATCGGGATCGCGCCCATCCGGCGGTACAGCCTATTGACGCCAGCCCAGCGCGCCGGCGAGCGCGCGCGCGAACCGCTCGGGCTCGTCCTCGCCGGTGGTGCGGAAGACCAGCGGCTCCTCCTCGATCTCGAACCACCAGTGGCGCACGACGGCGCCGGGATCGCGGCGCTCGGAGAGCTCGACGGCGGTTCGCGGCGGGTCGAGCGGCACGCGCCGACAGCGGGCCGCCTCGCGCACGGCCGACGAGCCGGGCACCGCCCAGATCACATACAGCGCGCCGCCCGCGAGCACGGCGATCCGCGGCCGCTCGTCGACACCGGTGATCGCGGCCGCCGCGTCCGGCTCGGGTACGAGCGCCAGCGCGCCGCCCACCGCCTCGACGGCGACGGGCGACGGCGGCTCGACGGTCAGATGCCGCTGCACCCAATCGCGGTCAGCTGCGCGGCTCGCCCGGCCTCCATCGCGAGAGCTTCGCACGCCGTAAGAAATCTCGCCTTGATTGCGCGAGCAACTGGCTACGGTGGCCAGATGTCCACTCGCTCTCTGATCACCCTGCTCGCGGTCCTCGTGGCTGCGGTCGCGCTCCCTTCATCCGCAGCCGCCGCAACCACGGACGACTGCCAGGCACAGATCTCGGCGCTCCGGGCCGACACCGCAGCCGTCACGACGTTCGCCAACGCCAAGGATCAGACCGCGGCGCTCGGCAAGCTCGACAACGCATCCGCGGCTCTCGCCGCAGGCAAGAACGCCGGCGCCGTCCAGAAGCTCACCGACTTCCGCACGAAGGTGCAGGCGGTGGGCAGTGCCGGAAAGCTCGCTGCCGAGGACGCCGCGCGACTCGACGCCGAGGCGGCGGCCGCGATCGGCTGCATCGAGTCGATCGGCGCCTGAGCGCCTGCCGCGTATACGCCTCGTCGCTAGAAACCCGCGAGCGCGTCGGTCCTGCTGGCGTAGAGCTTCAGCGCCGCGGTCACCTGGGACAGCTCGAACAGGCGCCGGACCGGACCGGCGGGAGTGCATGCGACGCGCAGGGTGAGAGCGCGGCCCGCTGTCATCAGCGCATGCACTCCCGTTGAGTCCATGAACGTCGTACTGCAGAGGTCTATGACGACCTTGCTCCCCGGCGGGATCGCCGCGAGCGCCGCAGTCAGCTCTGACGTGGTGACGAGGTCGATCTCACCTTCCACCACGAGCACCGCGACACCGGCTTGATCGTCCCGGCGCAGCCCGAACGGCGGCGGGATGGCGGCGTCGCGCGTGTCGGGGTTCATCTCCAAAGTGGCAACGCGGGCGCTCGCCCGGGGTTGGCACGTGCGCGGTGCTGATCGCTTGGGCCGCGCAACGCGGTCAGGTTGAGCAACCTTAGAGCCAGCTCGGTTAGATGTAGTACATCGCCGCGCCGGCCTCGCGATTCTCGCGCTCGACCACGTCCGCGATCGTCGTGCCGCCAGGACGTCGCGGGCGGCTCCCGCGGCGTCGGCGAAGATGCCGGTGGCCTCGCTGCCCAACGGGCCGTCGAGCAGCTCGACGAGCTCGAGCACCGTGATGTCCGAGGGTTCGCGGGCGAACGAGTAGCCGCCCTTCACGCCGCGCTGGGAGCGCAGCACGCCGGCGCGGCGGAGCACGGCGAAGAGCTGCTCGAGGAACTGCACGGGGATCTCGCGACGGCGGGCCAGCTCCCCGATCGGGACCGGGACGTCCGCCCCGATGCGCGCCAGCTCGGCGAGCGCGCGCAGCGCGTAGGGCGACTTTGACGTGATCGAGAGCATCCCGCCCCCGATCCTAAGCGGCTAGAGCCAGCCGTGCTCGGTGGCGTACAGCACTGCTTGGGCGCGGTCGACCGCGCCGAGCTTGCCGTAGATGTTGTGCAGGTGCGTGCGCACCGTGCTCGTGGAGAGCGAGAGCTCGTGCGCGATCTGCTTGTAGACCATGCCCTGCGCCAGCCGCTTGAGCACCTCGAGCTCGCGCGTGGAGAGCGGGCACGGCTCGACCGCGCGCGGCCGGGCGCTGCTCGGGTAGGGCAGGTCGTAGAGCACGGTGCGCAGCTCGCCCGGTCCGAAGCCGACGGCGCGCGCGGCGCGCAGCAGCTCGGTCGAGGAGACCGGCATGCCGAGCGAGTAGTGGGCGAGCATGTCCGCGAGGCGCACGAAGGAGGCGTCGCCCTGGGCGTCGTCGGCGTGGTGGCGCTCGATCGCGGACGCGATCGAACGCGGAAGGTTCCAGCGCCGGGCGAGCACGCCGCCGACGAGCGCGTGGTCGACGCCGAGCTCACGGCGCTCGTAGTGCAGCCGCTCCTCGGGCGTGCGGGCGGGGCCGTGGACCTGCTTGGGGTAGCCCGGATAGGCGTGCATCAGCACGAGCTTGCCGATGTCGTGGAGCAGCGCGGTGACGAGCAGGCGGTCGCGATGGGAGTAGCCGGCTGCGGCGGCGAGCCGGTCGGCGGCGCGCTGGACCGAGACCGCGTGGAGGCGGAAGCGCTCCGGCGCCGCGTCCCAGGTCTTGCCGCGCTCGAAGAACTCGAAGGTCTCGGTGCTGGAGACGAGGCCCTGAACGGCCTCCGGGGAGAGCAGCTCGACCGCGGAGACGATGCTCTCGACCTGACCCTTGCGCGCGCTCTCGGCGTTGTTGGCCAGCCGCAGCACCGCGATCACGAGCGCGACGTCGGACTCGATCGCCTGGACGACGTCGCCGGTCGACGGCCGCTCCTCGGCGACGAGCGCGAGCACGCGGTTGCGGGACTCGGCCAGCGCCGGGAACAGCTCGAGCGCTTCGAACGCCGCTGTCAGCCGCTTGCCGTGACCCTCGTTGCGAGGCGGTCCTACGAGTGCGTAGGGCTCACCGGGACGTGCGCCACGAGACCCTCGCGGGGAGGGCGTCTTGGCAGCAGACAGGGACGGCGTCATGAGATCTTCATCGGTCACTGAGGCGCGATTCTGGAGGATCGTGGACTGACACCGCAGACGCCCTGGAACGCCTATCGGCACTCGTGGACGAACGGTTGAGCCGGGACGGTCGCATTATTCAAGGTCTATCAACGCGGACGGCGTCCATTCAGAGCGCGGTCTATCCGTGCCAGCGACCGCTCGCGCCCCATCAGCGCCACCGTCTCGAAGATCCCTGGAGAGATGGTTGTACCCGTGAGCGCGACGCGCAACGGCTGAAACACCTGCTTGGCCTTCATTCCAGAGCGCTCGACCGCCTGCCGGAGCGCCGTCTCGACCTCCTCGGTGCGCCAGGGCTCGTCCAGCTCCGAGAGCGACGAACGTGCCACGGTCAGCGCGTCGGCGCCGAGCTCCGGGCCGATGAACTTCTCCCGCGCCGCGGCATCGTGGACCGGCTCCTCGAAGAACGCGCGCGCGAGCGGCCAGAACTCGTCGAGCGTCGAGATCTTCTCCTGGGTGATCGCAACGGCGTCGCGCAGGCCGGTGTGGCCCGTGAACGGCTCCAGCCGGGCGGTCAGGTCGTCGAGCGACAGCTCGCGCAGGTAGCGGCCGTTCATCCAGCGCAGCTTCTGCTCGTCGAACACCGCCGGCGACTTCGAGACCTTCTCGAGCGAGAAGAGGCGCTGGAGCTCCTCCGTCGTGAAGAACGTCGTCTCGTCGTCGTAGCCCCAGCCGAGCAGCGCGAGGTAGTTGCGCACGGCCTCGGGCAGGTAGCCGCGGTCGCGCAGCTCCTGCACGGACGCGGCGCCGTGGCGCTTGGAGAGCTTCTTGCCGTCCGGCCCGTGCAGCAGCGGCAGGTGCGCGTAGATCGGCGTGCCCGCGCCCATCGCCTGCTGGATCAGCGCGTGCTTGGGGGTGTTGGAGTAGTGGTCGGCGCCCCGGACCACGTGCGTGATCCCGGCGTCGTGATCGTCGACCACGACAGCCAGGTGGTAGACCGGCGTGCCGTCGGCGCGCGCGATCACGAGATCGTCCTGGAGGGAGTTCTCGAACTCCGTCTCGCCCCGGACCACGTCGACGACGGTGGTGACACCTGCGTCGGGCACGCGCAGCCGGACCGCGCCCTCCCCCTCATCGGATCCGCGGAAGCCGTGGTTGTCGTTGGCCTCCCTGAACGCCTTGACCTCCTCGGGCCCCGCGCTGGAGCGGTACGCGTGCCCGCCTGCCAGCAGCTGCTCGACGACCTCGGCGTGGCGATCGGCGCGGCGGGACTGGAAGACTGGCTCGCCGTCCCAGTCGACCCCGAGCCAGCGGAGCGCCTCGAAGATCTGCTCGACGTTCTCCTCCGTCGAGCGCTCCCGGTCGGTGTCCTCGATCCGCAGCACGAGCTCGCCGCCGCGACCCCGTGCGAGCAGCCAGTTGAAGAGCGCCGTGCGCGCTCCGCCGATGTGCAGGGCGCCGGTCGGAGAGGGAGCGAAGCGGACGCGCATGGTCGGGGAAGCATGCTAGAACCGCCGGTCCTCATGCTGATCGGTGTCCACGTCTCCCCCGCCGGCGGGCCAGCCAAGGCCGTCGAGCGCGGCACGGAGCGCGCGGCACGGTCGATCCAGATCTTCAACCAGAACCCGCGCGCGTGGAAGCCGCGCGATTACTCGGACGAGGAGGTCGCCGACTTCCGCTCCGCGATGGCGGACTCGGACGTCGACGCACTGCTGATCCACGCCGTCTACCTGCTCAACTGCGCCTCCGAGGACAAGGAGATCCGCGAGAAGTCGCACCTGTCGCTGACGACGTCGCTGCGCGCGGGCGCGGCACTGGGCGCGCACGCGGTCGTGCTGCACCCGGGCTCGGCCTTGAAGGACGGCGGCGACGCGCGCGCGGCGTGCGAGCGCGCGGGCAAGGTGATCGCCGAGGCGCTGGCGGAGTCCGAGGACTGCCCGCTGCACCTGGAGAACACGGCCGGCGCGGGTGGCACGCTCGGGCGCTCGTTCGAGGAGCTGGCGCTCCTGCTCGAGGTCGCCGGCGGCGGCAAGCGGCTCGGCGCGTGCCTCGACTCGTGCCACCTGCTCGCCTCGGGCTACGACGTCCGCACCGCCGAGGGACTGGCCGGCGTGCTCGACGAGTTCGACCGGATCGTGGGCCTCGACCGCCTCGGGTCGCTGCACGTGAACGACTCGATGACCCCGCTCGGATCCAACCGCGACCGCCACATCAACCTCGGTGACGGCGAGCTCGGGCGGCCCGGGTGCGGCGCGTTCCTCTCCGAGCCTCGCTTCGAGGGGCTGCCGTGCGTGCTCGAAGGGCCCGGCGCCAGGGGCAAGGGCGTCGATCGCGACGACATGGAGGATGCGTTCAGGCTGCGCCAGGAAGGGCTGGCGGCGCGGCGCTGACGTAGCTCAGGCGGCCGCGGGCACGGCCGGCAGCACCGCCGGTCCGAGCACGCGGTCGAGCTCGGCCTTCAGCGCGGCGTTGCGGCCGGCGACCTTGAAGCCGTCGCCGAAGCGCAGCCTGCGCCGGCCGGTGCGCGTGTGGACCTCGAGCACGACCTCGGACTCGCCGGGGAAGTCCTCGAAGATCCGCTTGAGCTCGGCGATCACCGACGCCGGCAGCCGGCCCGCGTCGACGCGCAGGTGCAGCGGGCGCGGCACGCGCGCCGCCGCCATCGCGGCCGCCTGGTCGGCGGCACGCGCGATCTCGGCGTCGGACGGGTCGAACCGCGAGACGTCGGCGACCTTGATGCAGACCTTGCCGTTCTCGCCGTGGTCGACCGTGCCGCGCACGAGCACGATCTGGTCGGGCTGCAGCTCCGGCTCGCTCGCGACGATCACCTTCTCGAACACGAGCAGCTCGACCTGGGCGTCGAGGTCGTCGAGCGTCGCGAACATCACCGTCGAGCCCGACCGCGTGCGGATCTTCTTCGACGCCGAGATCATGCCGCCGACCTTGACCCACTCGCCGTCGCGGCGCTCGCGCACGTCGGCGCAGACCGTGTCGGCCTTCACGCGCAGCGCCTCGCGCACGCGCTTGAGCGGATGCTCGGTGATGAACAGCCCGATCGACTCCTTCTCGATCGCGAGCAGCTCCGCCCGCTCGAACTCCTCGATCGGGATCGGCGGGTGCGTCGGGCCCGCGAACGGCGAGCCGCCATCGTCCTGCTCGCCGCCGAGGCCGCCGAGGTCGAAGATCGAGCCCTGGCCGATCTGGGCGTCGAGCTGCGCCTTCTGCCCGGCGCCCTGCGCGGACTCGAGCACCTCGAGCATGCCGCGGCGCGTGGCGCCGGTCGAGCCGAAGGCGCCGCACTTGATCAGCGCCTCGATCGCCTTCTTGTTGACGGCGCGACCGTCGACGCGCTCGCAGAAGTCCCACAGCGACTCGAACGGCTTCTCCTCGCGCGCCGCCTTGATCGCCTCGACCGCGGCGAAGCCGACGCCCTTGACCGCATCGAGGCCGAAGCTGATGTTGCCGTCGACGACCACGAACTCGTGGTCGGAGAGGTTGACGTCGGGCGGGAGGATCTCGATCCCCATGCTCTCGGCCTGGTTGACGAAGAACGGCACCTTGTCCTTCGTGTCCATCACCGAGGAGATCAGCGCGGCCATGTACTCGGCGGGGTAGTTGGCCTTCAGCCACGCGGTGCGGTAGGAGATCAGCGCGTAGCAGGCCGCGTGGGAGCGGTTGAACGAGTAGTCGGCGCTCTTCTCGTTGACCGCCCAGAGCGCCTCGATCGCGTCCGGCGCGGTGCCCGAGGCGCGACAGCCCTCGAAGAACTCCGGCCTGAGCTCGGCCATCGCGGCACGGTTCTTCTTCCCGATCGCCTTGCGCAGGTCGTCCGCCTTGGGCCCGGAGAAGCCCGCCAGCGACTTGGCGATCTGCATCGACTGCTCCTGGTAGAGGATCACGCCCTTCGTCGCCTGGGTGATCGGGCGCAGGCGGTCGTCGATGAAGGAGATCGTCTCGGGGTTGCGCTTGCCGCGGGCGTAGGTCGGGATCTGGTCCATCGCCCCGGGCCGGTACAGCGCGACCAGCGCGACGAGGTCCTCGAACTCGGTCGGCCCGACCTTCTTGAGCGCCTCGCGCATGCCCTCGGACTCGAACTGGAACACGCCGACGGCATCGCCGCGGGCCATCATCTCGTAGGTCTTGGCGTCGTCGAGCGGCAGCGTCGTCATGTCGATGCGCTCGCCCTTGGACCGCTCGATCACGTCCAGCGCGTCCTCGATCACGTCCAGGTTGCGCAGGCCCAGGAAGTCCATCTTGAGCAGGCCGATCTCCTCGATCGGCTTCATCGAGTACTGCGTGACCGTGCGGTAGACCTTGTCGCCCTTCTCGTCGACACCGGCGTCGGCGAGCTGGAGCGGGACGATGTCGGTCAGCGAGCGGTCGGAGATGACCACCGCCGCGGCGTGGATCGAGGCGTTGCGGACGATGCCCTCGAGCCCCTGGGCGACGTCGACGATCTGCTTGGCGGTGGGATCGCGCGCGACCTCCTTCGCCAGCTCCGCGCCGGGCGCGAGGCAGTCGGCGAAGCTCGGCGGCCGGCCCTGCTGGGGATCGGGGATCAGCTTCGCGAGCCGGTCGCCGATCGCGTAGTCGTGGCCGAGCACGCGCGCCGCGTCACGCGTGGCCGCGCGCGGGAACATCCGGCCGAAGGTGATGATCTGCGCGACCCGGTCGCTGCCGTACTTGTCGGTCACGTAGCGGATCACGCGCTCGCGCCCGCGCACGGAGAAGTCGATGTCGATATCGGGCATCGAGACGCGCTCCGCATTCAGGAAGCGCTCGAACAGGAGGTCGTAGCGGAGCGGATCGACATCCGTGATCGCGAGGCAGTACGCCACGATCGAGCCGGCGGCCGAGCCGCGGCCGGGGCCGACGGCGATCCCGTTGTCCTTCGCGAAGGCGACGAAGTCGTGCACGATCAGGAAGTAGGCGTTGAAGCCCATCCTGTCGATCACGCCGAGCTCCATGTCGGCGCGCTCGCGCGCCTCCGCGGGGATCGGGTCGCCGTAGCGCAGGCGCAGGCCGTCGCCGACCAGCGCGCGCAGGTACTCGCCCTCGGGCTCGCCGTCGGGCGTCTCGAAGCGCGGGATCAGCTGCCCGCCGAGTTCGATCGAGACGTCGCAGCGCTCCGCGATCTCCAGCGTCGAGGCCAGCGCCTCGGGCATGTCGGCGAACGACTGCGCCATCTCGTCGGAGCTCTTCAGATAGAACTCGTTCGTGTCGAAGGACAGCTTCGGCGCCGCGAGCGTGGACTTCGTCTGCACGCACAGCAGCGCGGCGTGGTGGTGATAGTCCTCGCGGCGCAGGTAGTGGACGTCGGCGGTCGCGACGAGCGGGCGGCCCATCTCACGCGCGAACTTCACGATCGCCTCGTTGACCTGCTCCTGCTCGGCGATCCCGTTGCGCTGGACCTCGAAGTAGACGTTGTCGGGCCCGAACGCGCTGACGAGGTCGTCGAGATGCGCGCGGGCCTCCTGCAGCCGGCCGTCGACGATCCGCCGGCTGGCGCGCGACGCCAGGCATCCCGTCAGCGCGATCACGCCTTCGCTGTGGCGCTCGAGCAGCTCCATGTCGACGCCCGGCTTGCCGCGGTGCAGCCCCTCGAGGAACCCCGCGCTCGACAGCCTGGTGAGGTTGCGGAAGCCGTCGTGGTTGTGTGCGAGCAGCGTCAGGTGGTTGCGCTCGATCTTGCCCTCGCGGATCGTGCGGTCGTCGACGAAGTACGCCTCGAGGCCGAGGAGCGGCTTGATGTCGTGCTTCGCGCACGCCTTGAAGAGCTCGACCGCGCCGTTCATCACGCCGTGGTCGGTGAGCCCGAGCGCCGGCTGGCCGAACTCGGCGGCGCGGGCGGCGAGCTTGTCGATCTTGCACGCGCCGTCGAGCAGCGAGTACTCCGAGTGGACGTGCAGGTGGGCGCAGGCGGGGGTGCTCACGGATGGAGAAGGCTAGATCCCGGATCGGACGGCGCCGCGACCGTCCGTCCGGCCTCCCCGCACACTGCGGGAAACGCCGGGCTCGCTCAGCCCGCGCGTCCCTGCGCGCGGTCCGTCCACGCCTTCAGCGTCGCCACGGCGGCGTGATCGCCGCGGATCGACGGCCGGTCGCCGCTCGGCGCCGGCTCGGCCCTGAGCAGGTGGGCGAACGCGGCGCGGGACATCGCCACGACGGCATCCGGCGGCTGCGCGGCGCGCCGCTCGACCGCTACCGGCGCACCGTCGCGCACCGCGATGTGCCAGCGGATCGGCTGCGGGCCGGAGATCTCCTGGGCGACCGTGAACGTATGCCCCTTCGTCCAGGCGGGACGGATCGCGTAGGCGAAGGCGCGGAAGACGAGCTCCGGCTCGAGGTCGGCGCCGGCGCGTGCGGCGGCGGCGAGATCGAGGCTCGCGCCGGCGAGCGCGTCGCGCAGGGCGAGCGCGCCGCGACGGCGGCCGTGGACCTTGACCGAGCCGACCCAGCGCCCCATCCGCTTCTCCACGCCGGCGAGCATCTCGGCGAGCGTGACGACGTCGGCGGCGAGGTGGAAGGCGGCCTGATCGCGCGGACGCGGCCCGCCGACGGTCCGGGCGGTCGCCTCCCCCTCCTCGATGCTCACGGCGTAGGTGCCGGAGCCGCGGATCGTCAGGTCGTACTCGAGCGGCGCGGCCACGATCGCGTGTTGCGCCGGGACGAGCGCGAGCATCAGCCGCGTGGCGGTGCGCGGGTCGTCATGGGCGAGCTTGACCAGCGCGCCGCGCAGCCATGGGTACTCCCGCTTCGAGCTGCCGACGATGCCGGCGCGCGCCGGATGCGGCGACTCGGTCACGATCCGCGGCCGCGGCGCGGCCGGCCGCGGCTCGACGGGCGCAGCGGCCGGCGGCGCGTCCTCCGGCGCGGGTGTCCGCGCGCGCAGCGCGGCCGCGGCGGCGTCGAGGTTGGCCGACAGCTCGCCACGCGCACCGTCGGCGGGGCGTGCCGCCGCGGCGGTGGCGGCCGTCTGCTCGCGGGCACGGCGGTCCAGGTCGGCGTCGGCGGGCCGCTCGAGCTCCGCTATCCGCGCGAGCAGGCCGCCCGCCTCGCGCTCGGCCGCGGCGCGGTGGCTCTCGAGCTCCGCCACGCGCGCCTGGGTGGCTTCGGCCTCGGCCCGGGCCTGCGCGGCCTCCGCTCGCGCGGCGTCCAGCGCAGCGGTGAGCGTGGCGCGAGCGACGCGCTCGCGGTCGAGCTCGTCGTCGAGCGCCGCGCGGGCGACCGCCTCGCCCCGGTTCGCCACCTCCGCGGCCGCGAGCGCGGCGCGGGCGGCCTCGAGCTCGCTCGTCGCGCCCGCGTGGGCGTGCCGCTCGGCGGCGAGCGCGGTGTCGAGCTCCTCCAGGCGGCGCTCGAGTCCGGCCGCGCGCTCGGCGGCGTCCTGGCGCACGCGCGCAAGCTCGGCGCGCACGCCCGCGAGCGCCTCGCCGATCGCGGCCAGCTCCTGCTCGCGCTCGCCGAGCCGCTCGCGCGTCTCCGCGTGCGCCGCCCGCTCCTCCGCCAGCTCGCGCTCGGCGGTCTCGCGCGCCTGCAGCGCCTCCAGGCGCCGCTCGAGCTCGGCGCTGCGGAGCTCGAGCACCTCGACGGCCTTGAGCGCCTCGCCCGTGCGCGCCGCCTGGCCGCGCTCGGCGATCTCGGCGCGGCGCGCGCGGCGCTCGGCCATCACGGCGCGGTCGATGACCTCGCCGCCCGGTTCGGGCTCCGGCTCGGGTGCAGCGGGCGACAGCTCGGCGGGCGGCGGATCGAAGCCGCGCGCCGGAGCGGGCAGGCCCGAGCGGGCGCCGCTCTCCCAGGACAGCCAGAGCTCGTCGGCGGCCGGCTCCATGAGCACGGCCGGCACGAGATAGGTCGCGCGCCACACCGTGGCATCGCGGCCGAAGCGGGCGTCGGGCAGCGACTCGAAGCGCCGCACCTCGGCGCCGCGGCGCACGCCCAGCGCCGGCAGCCGCAGCTCACGCAGGGCGGGGTCGCTCCAGCCCCCGCGCACCCGCACGAGGCCGGCATCGGACCCCGAAGGGAGCCACTCGACCGCCTCGATCGCGAGGCCGTCGAGCGCGGGCACGGACGACGAGGATTCCACCGCCGCGAATGCTGTCAGACGGCGCGGCGGCCGCGGCGGCGCGGTTCCCGCACAGTGCGGGCGGAACGGGCGGTCGCTGGATCAGCTGTCGCTGCGCGCGCGCGTCGCCACGCCAGCGGCGAGGAACGCCAGCAAGAGCAGCAGTCCGCCCGCCAGCAGCGGCTTCGGCACCCGCGCCGCCCCGTACTTGCGGTGCAGGAACCACTTGGCGCCCTTCCACGTGAGCATGCCGAGAAGCTTGTAGGCCATTCCTGCAGCCTACCCCTGCTCGCGCTCGCGCATACGCCTGGCCATGCGCGACTGCAGCGACCAGATCTCGATGAAGCCCGGCGACGCCTGCTGGGAGAAGAGCCCGCCGGAGTCCGCGAACGTCGCGAGCTGCGCGTCGTAGACGGCGTTCGGGCTGGCGCGCGTGACGACCCGGACGCCGCCCTTGAACAGCCGCAGGCCGATCGTGCCCGAGACGCGCTTGTTGACGTGCTCGGCGTAGGCCTCGATGTCCTCGCGCAGCGGCTCCCACCAGAGCCCCGCGTAGACCAGGTAGGCCCACTTCTGGTCGAGCGCCGGCTTGAACTGGTTCTGGTGGATCGTCCCGCACAGGCGCTCGAGCTCCTTGTGCGCGGTGAGCAGGATCGCGGCGGCCGGGACCTCGTAGATGTCGCGCACCTTGAGCCCGACGATCCGGTCCTCGATGTGGTCGACGATCCCGACGCCGTGACGCATGCCGAGCTCGGCGGCGCGCTCGATCAGCTCGACCAGGCCGAGCCGCTCGCCGTCGAGCGCCACCGGCACGCCCTCCTCGAACTCCACGGTCACCACCTGCGCATCGTCGGGAGCCAGCTCCGGGCGCGTCACGAGCTGGAAGACGTCGTCGTCGGGCGCGTGCGCGAGGTCCTCGATCCACTTGCCCTCCGAGGAGCGCCCCCAGAGGTTGTCGTCGATCGAGTACGGCGCGCTCTCGGTCCCGCCCTTGACGGGGATCCCGTGCTTGCGCGCGTAGGCGATCTCCTCGTCGCGGCCCATCGCCCATGAGCGCACCGGTGCGATCACCTTCAGCTCGGGCGCGAGCGTCGCGATCGTGCCCTCGATCCGGACCTGGTCGTTGCCCTTGCCCGTGCAGCCGTGCGCGATCGTGTCGCAGCCGGTCCTGCGCGCGTACTCGACCGCCAGCTTGGCGATCAGCGGGCGGCCGAGCGCAGTGAAGAGCGGGTAGCCGTCGCCGTAGTCCGCGTTGGCCTTGATCGCCGGCAGCACGTACTCGCGCGCGAACTCCTCGCGCGCGTCGACCACATGGCAGTCGAGCGCGCCGAGCTGCATCGCCTTGCCCTTGACGACCTCGTAGTCCTCGCCGGGCTGGCCGAGGTTGACGGTGAGCGCGACGACCTCGGCCTCGTACTCGTCCTGGATCCACTTCAGCATCACGCTCGTGTCGAGCCCGCCGGAGTAGAGCAGCAGCACGCGGCCGACCTCCTCGCGCAGCGCGAGATACGACGCGACGCGCGTCGCGGACGGGTCGGCGATGCGGTGGACCTCGGTGGCGGGATCGCGCGGCTGGTCGTTCATGAGGGCCGCCAGACTAGCGCCGCGGCCACGACAGCAGCGGCGCGAGACGCCCGACGGCGTCGTCGACGTGCGCGCGCTCGGCGATCAGCGGCGGCAGGAAACGCAGCGTCTGCGGGCCGGTCGCATTGATCACGAGCCGCTGCTCGTGCAGCGCGCGGCTGACGACATCCGGCGCCGAGCGGGCGATGTCGGCGGCGACCATCAGGCCGCGGCCGCGCACCGCGAGCACCCCGGGCAGCTCGCGCAGCGACTCGGCCAGGCGCAGCCCGAGCTCACGCACCCGCGCCAGCAGCACCGGGTCGTCGAGCACGTCGAGCGCCGCGTGCGCGGCCGCGGCGATCACCGGGCCGCCCGCGAACGTGGAGCCGTGGTCGCCCGGCGCGAGCACGTCGGCGAGCCGCTCGCCGGTGATCAGCGCGCCCGCGGGCAGCCCGCCGCCGAGCGCCTTCGCGATCGTGATCGCGTCCGGCAGCACGCCGGTCGCCTCGTAGGCCCACAGCGTCCCGGTCCGCCCCATGCCGGTCTGCACCTCGTCGAACACGAGCGCCGCGCCGCTGCGGTCGCATGCGGCCCGCGCGGCGGCCAGCAGCTCCTCGGAGAGGACGTTGACGCCCGTCTCGCCCTGGATCGGCTCCAGCAGCACGGCCGCCGTCTGCTCGCCGACGGCGGCGTCGAGCGCGGCCGGATCGCGCGGCACGGGCACGAAACCCGGGACCAGCGGTGCGAACGGAGCCTGCTTGGACTCCTGGAACGTCGCCGAGAGCGCGCCGTACGTGCGGCCGTGGAAGCCGCCGTGCAGCACGACGATCTCGCCCCGGGGCCGGGCCTTGCGCACGAGCTTGATCGCCGCCTCGTTGGCCTCGGCGCCGGAGTTGGCGAAGTAGACGCGGCCGCCGAGCGAGCAGGCCGACAGGCGCGCGGCGAGCTCCATCATCGGGCGGCTGAAGTAGAGGTTCGAGACGTGGATCAGCGTCCGCGCCTGCGCCTCGATCGCGGCGACGACGCGCGGGTGGCAGTGGCCGGTGTTGCAGACCGAGATGCCGGCCAGGAAGTCGAGGTACTCGTGCCCCTCGGAGTCCCACAGCCGCATGCCCTCGCCACGCGCGAACTCCACGGGGAAGCGCGCGTAGTTGTTCATCAGGGCGCCGGTCACAGCGCGGGGCGGACCTTCGTGCCGATGCCCGCATCCGTGAACAGCTCGAGCAGCAGCGAGTGCGGCAGCCGGCCGTCGACGATGTGCGCGTTGCCGACCCCGCCGTGGATCGCGACGAGGCACGCCTCGAGCTTCGGCCGCATCCCACCGGACTGCGACGACAGCGCGGCCTCGACCTCGTCGGCGGTGGTCTCGGAGATCCTCGAGCCGGGGTCTGCGGGGTCGCGCAGCCAGCCGGCGACGTCGGTGAGGAACACGACCTTGTACGCGCCCAGCGCGCGCGCGACGGCGCCGGCGGCCTCGTCGGCGTTGACGTTGTGCGAGCGGCCGTGGCGGTCGGCGCCGACCGAGGCGATCACGGGGATGTAGTCCTCCGCGATGTGGAGGATCACGCCGGCGTCGACCCGCTCGATCCGGCCGACGAGGCCGATGTCCTGGCCCTCGGGCCCTTCCATCGTCGCGACGCGGAACAGCATCCCGTCGTCGCCGCAGAGCCCGACGGCGGGTTGGCCGTGGCGGCCCAGGCGCAGGACGATGTCCTTGTTGACCTTGCCGACGAGCACCATCTTCGCGATCTCGACGGTGTCGGCGTCCGACACGCGCAGACCGCCGACGAACTCGACCGGCAGGTTCAGCCGCTGCATGTAGCGTGTGATCTCGGGACCGCCGCCGTGCACGACGATCGGGTTCATCCCGACGTACTTGAGCAGCACGACGTCGCGCGCGAAGTCCTCGCGGAGCTCCGGGTCCTCCATCGCCGCGCCGCCGTACTTGATCACGACGGTCTTGCCGTGGAACTCCCGGATGTACGGGAGCGCCTCGAGCAGTGTTGCGATCCTGTCTCGGCCTGCGGCCTCGTCACCGCTTCGCTCGCGCATCAGGTCGTGTACTCCGCGTTGATCCGGATGTAGTCGTGCGAGAGGTCGGAGAAGAAGACCTCGGTCTCGGCGCCCTCGCCCGGCAGGCCGACGACGTACTCGACCTCGTCGCCGGCGACCGCCGCCGCCAGCGCGGCGGCGTCGTGCGGCACGGCGGCGCCGCCCGCGCACACCTGCACGCCCTCGATCCAGACGTCGAACGGCAGCGGCCACGCGCCGGGGACGGCGGCGCCGACCGCCTGGACGATGCGGCCCCAGTTCGGGTCACCGCCGTTCAGCGCCGTCTTGACGAGCGGCGAGTTGGCGACCGCGCGGGCGACGGCCTCGATCGTCGCGTCGTGGCCGCCGTGGACGTGCACCCGCCCGACGCGGGCGGTGCCCTCCCCGTCGCGCACGATCTGGAGCGCCAGGCGCCGCAGCGCGTAGTCGAGCGCCTCGCCGAAGCGCAGCTCGTCGTCGGACTCCTGCTCGACGATCACGCCGCTCGTGCCCGACGCCATCAGCAGCGCGGCGTCGTTCGTGGAGAGCTGGCCGTCGACCGAGATGCGCTCGAACGAGCGCTTCACGCAGACCCCGAGCAGCAGCTCGGCGGTCTCGGGAGCGAGCACGGCGTCGGTCTGGACGAAGCACAGCATCGTCGCGAAGCCCGGCTGGATCATCCCCGCGCCCTTCGCCTGGGCGCTGATCCGAACCGTGCCCGCGGGCAGCTCGACGTCGAGCGAGAGCAGCTTCTCGAACGCGTCGGTCGTGGCGATCGCGCGCCAGAAGGCGCGGTCGCCGTCGGGCGCCAGCTCGCCGCGCGCGGCGAGGATCGCCTTCATCATCCCCTCCATCGGCATCGGCACGCCGATCACGCCCGTCGAGGCGACCGCGACGCGGTCCTCGCGCACGCCGGCGGCCATCGCGGCCGCGCCCTGCATCCGCGCCGCGTCCTCGAGCCCGCGGTTGCCGGTCGCCGCGTTCGCGTTGCCGGAGTTCACCACGACCGCGCCGAGCGCGTCCAGGCGGCAGCGCGAGCGGCACAGCAGCACCGGCGCGGCGGGCGCTCCGGAGCGCGTGAAGCGGGCGGCGCTGACCGCGTCGGGCTCCGAGCAGGCCAGCAACCCGAGGTCGGGGTCGCCGGACGGCTTGATGCCCGCGGTGACGCCTGCGGCGCGGAAGCCGGCGGCGAGCCCGCCGCCGGGATGCTCGGCCACTCCCGCCGGCGGCTCGACCCAGCGCGAGGCGAACGCCGTCACAGCAGGCCCTCGCGCTCGTCGCGCCCGAACATCAGGTTGAGGTTCTGGACGGCCTGCGACGCCGCTCCCTTCCAGAGGTTGTCGATCGCGGCGAACGTGAGGATCCGGCCAGTGCGCGCGTCGCAATGCACCGACAGGCGGCAGAAGTTCGTCTCGCGCACGTCCGCGGTGCCGGGCGCGCCGAGCCGCAGCTCGACGAACGGCTCGCGCGCGTAGGCCTCGTCGTACAGCGCGAGCACCTCGTCCTCGGTGTGCTCGCGCGCCGGCGTGACGTAGCAGGAGACGAGCTCGCCCTGCGCGAGCGGGACCAGGTGCGGCGTGAACGTGATCGTGACCGCCGCGCCCTGGCCGGCGAGCTCCTGCTCGATCTCGGGCGTGTGGCGGTGGCGCTCGACCTTGTAGGGCGTCAGGTTCTCGGCGACCGAGACGAAGTGGGTGCTCGCGGTCGGCTCGCGGCCGGCGCCCGAGACGCCGGACTTGGCGTCGATCACGACGTCGCCGATCAGCCCGCCGCGCGCGAGCGGCGCGAGCGCGAGGAGCGCCGCGGTCGGGTAGCAGCCGGGGTTGGCGACGAGGTCGGCGCCCGCGATCCGCTCGCGGTGCAGCTCCGGTAGCCCGTACACGCCCTGGCCGAACAGCGCCGGGACGCCATGCTCGCCGTACCAGTCCTCGTAGATGCCGCGGTCGGTCAGCCGGAAGTCGGCCGACAGGTCGACGACGCGTACGCCGCGCTCGCGCAACGCGGCGACGGCCGGCGCCGCGACGCGGTGCGGCCAGCAGACGAGCGCGGCCTCGACGTCGGACTGCACCTCGGGGTCCCACTGCTCGAGCTCGAGCGGGACGCGCGTGCGCGGGTGGAGATCGTCCAGCCGCGCACCGGCCTCCGAGCGAGCGGTCACGTGCGCGAGCTCGAAGAACGGGTGGCGGTGCACGAGCATCGCCGCGATCGCGCCGGCGTAGCCGCTGGCGCCGAGCACGGCGACCCTAGCCACGCAGCTCGCCTCCGATCTGATCGCGCAGGGCGGCGACGATCTTCTCGCGCCGCTGCGCGACCTCCTCGTCGGTCAGCGTGCGGTCGGCGGCGCGGAACTCGAGCCGGATCGCGAGCGACGCGAGCCCCTCGCCGACCTGCGCGCCGCGATAGACGTCGAACACCTCGGCCCCGAGCAGCAGCGCTCCGCCTGCGGAGCGGATCACCTCCAGCACGCGCGCGGCGGGGACGTCGTCGGCGACGACGATCGCGAGGTCCTGCCGGATCGCCGGGAACGAGGTCAGGTCCTCGTAGCGGGGAACGGCGGTCGCGGCGGACGCCAGCACGCCGAAGTCGAGCTCGAAGCCGGCGACGCCGTCGAGGTCCCACTCGGCGGCGACCGACGGGTGCAGCTCGCCGAGCCAGCCCGCGCGGGTCTCGCCCGCCATCACGGTCGCGCCGCGACGCGGATGCAGGAACGTGCGGTCGGAGCCCGGCTCGACGTGGAGATCCACGCGCAGCGCCCGCATCAGCGCCTCGAGCACGCCCTTCGCCGCGAACAGGTCCGCTCGCGGCGGCTCGGCGTCTCCCCAGCTCGGAGGCCGCACCCGCCCGGTCATCAGCGCGGCGAGCCGCGCGCGCTCGACCGGCAGCTCCGGGTCCCCGACGGGGTACCAGGGGTTGCCGGTGTCGCCAACATGAAGAGGGGCTGGCACCTTTAGGTTTCGCGGTAGGTAGACCGCGCCGTACTCGAACAGGCCCACGTCGTCGAAGCCGCGCGACGTGTTGCGGCGCAGCGAGTCCAGCAGCGAGCCGACCAGCGTCGTGCGCATCTCCGACTGGTCCTCGGACATCGGGTTCTCGAGCACGACCGCGGCGTCCGCCAGGCCGAGCCGGCGCGCGACCTCGGGCGAGGAGAAGCTCCAGCCGACCGCCTCGGAGAGGCCGGCGCCGACGAGCGCGTCCTCGGCGCGCCGGCGCAGCCGCTGCGCCGGCGCCAGCCGGCCGACGGCTCCGCGGCGCGACGGCAGGGTCGCTGGGATTCGATGCAGGCCCCAGAGCCGCGCGACCTCCTCGATCAGGTCGGCCTCGCGCTCGACGTCGCCCCGCCGCCACGGCGGCACGGTCACGTCGAGCCCGTCCTCGGCCTCGGCGAGCGCGAAGCCGAGGCTCCCGAGGATCCGCGCGGCGTCGGCACGCGGGACGGTCGCCCCCAGGAGGCGCTCCGTGCGCGCGTCGCGGAGGCGCAGCGTCGCGGGCTCCGGCCCAGGCCCGCCGGCATCGATCGTCCCGCCGACGGGGCGCGCGCCGCACAGCTCGACCATCAGCTTCGTCGCCACTGCCTGCCCCTCGAGACCCTGCTCGGGCTGGAGCTGCTTCTCGAAGCGCCCGGACGCCTCGGTGCGCAGCGCGAGCCGCGTCGACGTGCGCTGGATGTTCGGCCCGTTCCAGGTGGCCGCCTCCATCAGCACGCGCGTCGTGTCCGCCTGCACCTCGGAGCGCGCACCGCCCATGATGCCCGCGATCGAGGTCGGTCCCTCGGCGTCGTCGATCACGCAGACCTCGCTGTCGAGCGTGCGCTCGACGTCGTCGAGCGTCGTCATCGTCTCCCCCGCCCGCCCGCGCCGCACCACGAGCCTGCCGCCGGCGACGCGGTCGGCGTCGAACGCGTGCATCGGCTGGCCGGTGAGCAGCATCACGTAGTTCGTGATGTCGACGACGTTGTTGATCGGCCGCTGGCCGGCTGCCATCAGCCGCGCCTTCAACCACGCGGGCGACGGGCCGAGCTTGACGTCCTCGAACAGCCGGGCGGTGAAGCGCGGGCAGAGGTCGGGCGATCGGACCTCGACCGAGAAGCCGGGGATCGAGTCGCCCTGCGGATGCGGATCCTCGCTCCACGGCGCCGGCGCGAGCGGCGTCTCGGTCGCGGCGTGCACCTCGCGCGCGACGCCGTAGACGCCGAGGCAGTCCGGCCGGTTGGGCGTGATCTCGAGCTCGAGCACGTCGGTGGCGATCGGCAGGACATCCGCCAGCGGCGTCCCCGCGGCCAGCGCGTCGTCGAGCACCATGATCCCGTCGTGCTCGATGCCGATCGCGACCTCGTCCTCGGCCAGGATCATGCCGTTTGACTCCTGCCCGCGCAGCTTGGCGCGCTTCAGCCGCATGCCGTCGGGCATCACCCCGCCGGGGCGCGCAACCGCGACGGTCTGGCCGGCCGCCACGTTCGGCGCCCCGCAGACGATCTGCGAAGGCGCGCCGTCGCCCGTGTCGACGCTGCAGACCATGAGCCGGTCGGCGTCGGGATGGCGCTCGGCGCGCAGCACCTTGCCGACGACGAAGTGCTCCAGTGCCGTGACGCCGTGCGTGTGGATCCGGTCGACCTCGGTGCCGGTCAGGGCCAGGCGCGTGGCCAGCTCGGCCGCCGGCAGCCCGGGGTCGCAGTAGTCGTGCAGCCAGAGCAGCGGCAGCCTCATCCGAACTGCTCCAGGAAGCGCAGGTCGTTCTCGTACATCAGCCGCAGGTCGCTGACCCCGTGCTTGAGGAACGCGATCCGCTCGATCCCCATGCCGAACGCGAAGCCCTGGATCCGCTCGGGGTCGTAGCCGTGCTCGCGCACGTAGCCGAACACGTTCGGGTCGACCATGCCCGAGCCGAGGATCTCGATCCAGCCCGTGCCCTTGCACAGATGGCAGCGCGACCCGTCGCGCAGGAACCCGGCGGTGCAGTTGAAGCAGGAGACGTCGCACTCGACGCTCGGCTCGGTGAACGGGAAGAAGTGCGGCCGCAGGCGCACCTCGCGATCCTCGCCGAAGACGGCGCGCGCGAACGCGAGCAGCGTGCCCTGGAGGTCGCCGAGCGTGACGTCCTCGTCGACGGCGAGGCCCTCGACCTGGTGGAACTGCGGGGTGTGGGTCGCGTCGTTGTCGCGCCGGTAGGTGCGCCCGGGGATGATGATGTAGAGCGGCGGCGGCTGCAGCTCCATCGCGCGCGTCTGCATCGGCGACGTGTGAGTGCGCAGGACCGCGCCGTCGGTCGTGTAGAAGGTGTCGGACTTCAGCCGCGACGGATGCTGGGGCGAGTGGTTGAGCGAGTCGAAGTTGTAGTAGACGGTCTCGATCTCCGGGCCTTCGGCGACGCGGAAGCCGAGCCCCATGAAGATGTCCTCGATCTCGCGCCGCATCGCGGTGATCACGTGCAGCCGCCCGACCGCGCACGGCGGGCGTGCCCGGGAGCGTGACGTCGACGCTGTCGCCGGCCAGGCGCGCGTCGAGCTCCGCGCGCTCGAGCTCGCCCCTGCGCGCCTCGGCCGCCGCCTCGAGCGCCTTGCGCGCCTCGTTGGCGGCGCGGCCGACCGGGCCGCGCTCCTCCGGCGCGAGCTCGGCGACCCCGCGCAGCAGGTTCGGCAGCTCGGCCTTGCGGCCGAGGTAGGCGACCCGCGCCTGCTCGAGCTCGGCGGTCCCGGCGGACGCGGCGATCGCGGCGATGCCCTCCGCCTGGAGCTGCTCGATCCTCTCCCTCATGCGCGCGCCACCCTACCTGCGACCTCGTAGAGGCCGATCGTCGCCGCCATCGCGGCGTTGAGCGAGTCGGACAGGATCGGGATCTGCGCCGCCTCGTCGCACTCGGCGATGACGTCCGCCGACAGCCCGTCCCGTTCTGCGCCGATCACGAGCGTCACGTCCCCGGGCTCGAGCTCGGACAGGGCGCGGCCCGTGTGCGCCGCCAGCGCGACCTTGTGTCCCGGGAGCTCATCCACGCGCGACACGCGCACGACCGGCACGTCGAAGATCGCTCCCATCGAGGCGCGCACCGCCTTGAAGCCGTACGGGTCCGCCGTGCCCGGACCGAGCGCGACGCTCGCGGCGCCGAACGCGAGTGCGGAGCGCAGCACCGTGCCGACGTTGCCGGGATCGTTGACGCCCCACAGCGCGACGCACACCGGGCCGACGGGCGCCGGCGCCCAGCGTTGCGGGTAGACGGCGATCGCGCGGGTGCCCGAGCCGAGCTGGGAGTACTGGCGGAGCAGGTGCGGCGCGACCTCCTCCCCCTCGAGCCCCGAGCCCGCCTCGCACAGCATCAGCTCGGGCCGCCAGCCTGCGACGCCGGCGGCCACGATCAGGTCCTCGCCCTCGGCCACGAACGTGCGCGTCTTGTCGCGCCACTTGCGCCCGGCGAGCTTGCGGACCTGCTTGAGCTGTTCGTTGTTGGGGCTGGTGATGGTCATGAGCGAAAAAAAAGGCGCCCGTCCTGTCCAGGAGGGGCGCCCGTGCGGTCTGGTGTCGTCGGTTGGGCCGTCAGGCTTCCGGCAACGCCTCGCGGGCGGCCTCGGCAAATCGGCGGAAGGTGTCGGCGTCGCGAACGGCGATGTCGGCGAGGACCTTGCGGTCGATCTCGATCCCGGCCAGCTTGAGGCCGTGCATGAAGGTGCCGTAGGTCATGCCGTTCAGGCGCGCCGCGGCGTTGATGCGGGTGATCCAGAGACGGCGGAAGTCGCGCTTGCGGTTGCGCCGGTCGCGATAGGCGTAGGAGTCCGCCTTCATGACGGCTTCCTTCGCGCGACGGTAGGAGGAGTGCGCCTCCCCGCGGTAGCCCTTGGCCCGCTCGAGCGTCGCCCGGCGCTTCTTGCGCGCGTGTACCGAGCGCTTGACGCGGGTCATCGCCCGTTGCCTCCGAGCAGCTCCTTGACCGCCTTGCGGTCGGCCTTGGCGATCGCAACGTCGACGCCCAGGTTCCGCTTGTACTTCGGCGACTTCTTCTCGAGGATGTGGCTCGACATCGCGTGCCGGGCCTTGAGCTTTCCGCTCCCGGTGACCTTGAAGCGCTTCTTCGCGCCGGAGTGGGACTTCATCTTGGGCATGGGCGGCCGCAGAGGATAGCGACCTGCCGCCGCGCTGGTCCGGCTGCTCGGCCTGCGCCGCCCGCTGCGGAGCTCGGCGTCCTCGTCTCGCGTGATCGTCCCTGCGTCTACGTCAAATCGCCGGGTCGCCGGCGGCGACGTGCGACGTGCGACGTTCCCCGGCCCTACTCGCCCGCAGACCCGATCCAGCCGCTGAACGACTTGACGCGCCCGGAGCTGCCGTGCCGCAGGTGGGCTGCAAGGACCGGGTACTTGCCGCCGGTGCCGAACGGGCTGACAGCCCAGCGCAGCCAATACCCCTGGTCGTAGAACCTGTTGCCGTCGAACCAGTCAGCGCGAGGGTGGAGCTCCAGCAAGCGGACCCCAGGCGTGCGTATGCGCAGACCCTTCCAGGTGCGCCATTTCCGCGAACGCTCGATCGTGAACGACTGCGCGCGACCGACGGCGGGGTGGCATACACCCCTCGGATCGCCGCCGAAGTTGGAGAACTGGATGCGCAGCCCGAGCCGTCTCCACTTCACGACGCAGCCGCCGTTGGGGAACGAGTTGGACGGCTGCCCGAAGGCTCTGATGGCCCGCCGGATCGTCGGCGCGTAGCGCCGGCTGCTCGTCGTCTTGAGCGGCCCGAGCTTGGTCACCTGGAGGCGTCCGGTCTCGATCGTGAAGGACCGAGCCTGCGCGGGAGCCGCGAACAGCGATGCTCCGATCGCTGCGAAGGTCAGCGCGAGAGCCGAGGTTCTCCGAGTCATCGCGACGCCTCCGGACGCAGCTAGTCCGGCTTCTCGGCCTGCGCCGCGCGCTGCGGCGCGAGCATCATCGTCATGTTCCGCCCGTCCTGCTGGGGCCGCTGCTCGACGATCGCGAGCTCGCCCAGATCCTCCGCCAGGCGGTTGAGGATCATCTCCCCGCGCTCGGGGTGGGCCATCTCGCGGCCGCGGAACATGATCGTCACCTTGACCTTGTCGCGCGCGTTCAGGAAACGCTCGACGTGGCCCTTCTTGGTGTCGTAGTCGTGCTGCGCGATCTTCGGCCGGAACTTGATCTCCCGGATGTTGATCTGCTGCTGATGCTTGCGCGCGGCCTTGAGCTTCTGGGTCTGCTCGTACTTGTACTTCGAGTAGTCCAGGACCCGGCACACGGGCGGCTTGGCGTCGGGGGCGACCTCCACGAGGTCCAACTCACGGCTCTCTGCGTACCGGATGGCCTCGTTCGTCTTCATGATCCCGACCTGCTGGCCGTTCTCGTCGATGAGGCGCACCTCGGGAACGCGGATGCGTTCGTTGATGCGTGTGGTGTCGCGCTCCGGCGGCTGCCGGTCGAACCTTCTCGGGACCGGCACTAGGTGATGAGGGTGCGGCGGGCCGTCAAGCGGGGCGCCGCACAGTCTGGGAACGCGTTGTCAATGCGCTGGAGTATAGACGTCGCCACGCCGCAGCGCACGCAATCGTGCGTAACGCGCGACCTCCTCGGCGACGAGCCGGTCGGCCAGCTCGCCCGCGCGCTCGTGGCCGGCGTGGTGGCCGAACGCGAGGTCGACGGCCAGCGGGCCCTCCATCCGGTAGTCGTGCGCCAGCGCCTGGGGCACCGTCG
The DNA here is from genome assembly GCA_963839615.1 of uncultured Solirubrobacteraceae bacterium. Taxonomy (GTDB): domain Bacteria; phylum Actinomycetota; class Thermoleophilia; order Solirubrobacterales; family Solirubrobacteraceae; genus DASQMT01. Next base: position 369,331 of record CAWIVY010000007.1, on the reverse strand, counting down.
CGGTCCAGTTCGTCGCCGAGACGAGATCGAAGGCGAGCTGCACGAAGGTGACGCCTGGCGTCCAGCGACCGGGCGGGAGCCAGTCGGGCCGGCGCCAGATCAGGTCGAGTCCGCTGAACAGCACGACGGGGTCGGTGCGGCGCTCGAGGAAGACGAAGCGCCAGCCCTCATCCCCCTCGCCCGCCAGCAGCCGCTTCGTGCGGATCGTGCCGACGCGCGCGTCGGACGGGATCGCGCCCTTCGCGAGCAGCCGCGGCAGGCGCGAGAAGTACGGCGTGCCGATCCAGAGCGCGCGTGCCACGCGCACCTCGTCGAGCGCGCGCACCCCGTCGCGGCGGAAGACGTTCTGGCTCGCCCACGCGCCGAGGCTCTCGCCGTAGACGCAGACCTCCGGGCGACTCGCCGGCACCCGTCGCCGCAGCTCCTCCAGCAGCGCCCGGTGCGTGCGCGCCGCGATCCGCACCTTCGCGGGCATCAGCAGCGTGCGCTTGTCGTGGTACTGGACGACGACCGACGCGACGTCGCCGCCCGCGAGGTGCTCCTCGGCAGCGACCGGGATCGGGCTCACGTACCCGCGCAGCGTCGGCGAGCAGACGAGGATGCGGCGGCGGGAGAAGGCGCCGAGCCGCTCGAGCGCGTCGACCGCGAGGCGGGCGCGCTCCTCGACGCTCGGCGCCGCGTGCAGGCCGACGAACACGCGGATCGGGTCCTGCGCGCCCGGCCCGATCTCGTCCGCGGGGGTGGCCGTGCCCGTGAACCGCGAGCCCTCGAAGTCCGCCGCGATGCCGGCCGTGGTCGCGAGCCGGCGCTCAGCGGGGTACTCGGTGAGCCGCGGCCGGCGCGGGCGCGAGCGTTTCTCCAGCTGCTGCCACCCGACGAGCGCCGCGACGCCGGCGGCGCCGACCCCGATGAGCGTGCGCGGGCCGATCGAGTGGGACGGCCTGCCGCACCGGCGCGACCGAGCCGAGCAGCGCGCAGATGCCGCTGACGCGCGCGGCCTGGCCGGCCAGCGAGACGCCCGGGTGCGGGTTCGCGGGCAGCTCCGCGAGCACCGAGACCGCGCCGGCGCCGGCGAGCACGGCCCGCGCCGCACCCTCTCCGCCCTCCAGCCGCTCCGCCAGCCGCAGCACGAGGATCTCCGTGGCCGCGCCGGCCAGCCCGCCGAGCGCCGCGCTGGCAACCGAGACGGCGAGCTGCTCGCGCCGGCCGCGGCGCATCAGCGTCGGCGCGAACGAGAGCGCCAGCGCGGCGGCGGCCGTCAGCCCGGCGGTCTCACGCCGTTGCACGGCGCTCGGCGGCCTCCGCGCCGAGGCGCTCGACGATCGCGTCGAGCGCGAGCGTGCCGAGGTCGCCCTCCTTGTGGCGGCGCAGGGCCGCCGTGCCCGACTCGGTCTCGCGATCGCCGACCACGAGCATGTAGGGCACCTTGGCCAGCTCGGCGTCGCGGATCTTGCGCCCGATCGACTCGCTGCGGTCATCCGCGCGCGCCCGCAGCCCGGCCGCGCCGAGCCGCTCGACCAGCTGGTTCGCGTAGTCGATGTGGCGGTCCGACACCGGCAGCACCAGGGCCTGCAGCGGCGCCAGCCAGAGCGGGAACTCGCCCGCGTAGTGCTCGATCAGGATCCCGATGAAGCGCTCGAACGACCCCATCAGCGCGCGGTGGATCATCACCGGGCGGTGGTCGGCGTTGTCGGCGCCGGTGAAGGTCAGGTCGAATCGCTCGGGCATGACGTAGTCGAGCTGGACCGTGCCGAGCTGCCACGAGCGGCCGATCGAGTCGGTCATGTGGAGATCGATCTTCGGCCCGTAGAAGGCGCCGTCGCCGGAGTTGAGCTCGAACTCGGCGCCGCGCTGGACGAGCGCGGACTCGAGCGCCGCCTCTGCGCGATCCCACATCTCCTCGGCCCCGATCCGCTTCTCGGGCCTGGTGGAGAGCTCCAGCCGCGGGGCGAAACCGAAGGTGTCGTAGATCGCATAGCCGAAGTCGAGGCAGCGGTTGACCTCCTCGGCGATCTGGTCCTCGGTGCAGAAGATGTGGGCGTCGTCCTGCGTGATGTGGCGCACCCGCAACAGCCCGTGCAGCGTGCCGCTGGGCTCGTGGCGATGGACGAGCCCGGCCTCCGAGTAGCGGATCGGCAGGTCGCGGTAGGAGCGGCGTGCGTCCTTGAAGAGCTGGATGTGCGCCGGGCAGTTCATGGGCTTGAGGCCCATCGTCCGGTCCTCGACGTCGGTGAAGTACATGTTCTCGCGGTAGACGTCCCAGTGACCGGACGACTTGAACAGCTCGACGTCGTAGAGGATCGGCGTCTTCACCTCGCGGTAACCGCGCGCCGCGTTCTCGTTGCGCCACAGGCCCATGAGCTCGTTCAGCACGACCATGCCGTCCGGCTGCCAGAACGGCGCGCCGGGCGACAGCTCGGAGAACATGAACAGGTTCAGCTCGCGGCCGAGCTTGCGGTGGTCGCGGGCGCGTGCCTGCTCGAGCCGCTCGAGGTGGGCGTCGAGGTCCTTCGCCGAGTGGAACGCGGTGCCGTAGATCCGCGTGAGCATCTGGCGCGCGGCGTCGCCGCGCCAGTACGCGCCGGCGAGCGAGAGCAGCTTGAACGCCTTGATCCGGCCGGTCGTGGGCGCATGCGGGCCGCGGCAGAGGTCGGTGAAGGGGCCGTTCGTGTAGAGCGAGACCGTCTCGACGCCCGTGTCGCGCATCAGGTCCTCGATCAGCTCGACCTTGTAGGGCTGGTCCTCGGCGCGGAAGCGCTCGAGCGCCTGCTCCACACCCACGTCCTCGCGCGTGAACTCCTCCTGCGCGCGGACGTGCTCGCGCATCTTCTCCTCCAGCGCCGGCAGGTCGTGCTCGGAGACGGTCACGCCCTCGGGGAACTCGAAGTCGTAGTAGAAGCCGTCCTCGATCGGCGGCCCGATCGAGATCCGCGTGCCGGGATAGAGGTCGAGCACGGCCGCCGCGAGCACATGGGCGGTGTCGTGGCGGATCAGCTCGAGCGAGTCGGGCGAGCGGTCGGTCACGATCTCGACGCGCTCGCCGTCGGCGAGCGGCAGCGCGAGATCGCGGACGTGCCCGTCCACCTTCACGGCGAGCGCCGCGCGCGCGAGCCCCGGGCCGATGGCGGCGGCGAGGTCGGCGCCGCTGGCGCCCTCCTCCAACTCCTTGGTGCTGCCGTCGGGAAGCTCGATCCGCATTCGCGCCGGGATGCTAGCCGCGCGGGCCGCGGCCGACGGGTCCGGCCATGAGCCGGTGGATTCGAACCGGCTGGCCGTGGCGGTTCGTCGCGTCGCGCTCGTGCGTGAGCCCGAGCGCGGCCGCGACCTTCGCCGATGCCGCGTTGTCGGGATGGATCCGGGCGACGACGCTCGGCGCGCCGAGCCGCTCGAGCGCCTCGTCGCGGATCGCCCGGCCGCCTTCGGTCGCATAGCCCCGCCCCCAGCACTCGGGGTCGATCCACCAGCCGATCTCGTAGTCGTCGTCGGCCAGCTCGGGAACCTCGGGACCGGCGAGGTTGAGCGCGATGAGGCCGACGGGCGTGCTGCCCCCGCGCTCGTATGCCGCGCGCCAGCCGAAGCCGTGCACGCGCCAGTGCACGAGCGCCCGGGCCGAGTGCTCCTCGGCTTCGGCGGGCGACCACCTGGCCCCGGTCCCGACGTACCGCATCACGTCCGGGATCGCGGCAAGCCGCGCCAGCATGGCCCCATGGGCGGGCAGCCACGGCTCGAGGCGCAGCCGCTCGGTCTCGAGCGGGGGTGGGCTGGTGTTCACGACTACATGGTTACCGCCGGGATGCCGATGAAGCTCCGATGGGTGCCGCCCTCGACATGACGTGGCCGCAGGCTTCCGCGCAGCCCGAATCCGAGCTGCGGGCGCTGATCGCGGTCGCCGCCGCCGTGGCAGCAGCCCACCGGCTCGAGGATGTGCTCGAGGTCGTCGCCGAGGAGACCTGCCGGGTCGTCGGCGCCTCATCGGTCTCGATCAGCCGCTGGGACCGCGAGCACGACCGCGTCCAGACGCTGATCAACGTCGGCGCGCTCGGTGCCGACGAGGAGCGCTTCCCGTCCGACGAGCGTTACGCGCTGGCGGACTACCCGCTCGCGGCGCGGCTGTTGAAGCAGAGCGAGTCCTATGTGATCTCGCGCGGCGACGAGCAGCTCGGGCCCCACGACCGTCAGCTGCTCGACGCGCTCGGCAAGGACTCCTACATCGGCGTGCCGGTGATCTTCGACGGCCGCACGTGGGGCAAGCTCGAGACGTTCGCGAACGTCGGCGCGCCACCGTTCACGCGTCGCCACGTCCCTTTCCTCGAGGCGATCGCCGGCCAGGTCGGCGCCGCGATCGGCCGCGCGGAGCTGTTCTCGCGCGTCAACGACCTCGCCTACACGGATCCGCTCACGGGCCTGGGCAACCGCCGTGCGCTCGACGACGAGCTCGAGCCTGCGATGACGCGCGACGACTTGGTGGCGATCGCGTTCTGCGACCTCGACCGGCTGAAGCTGATCAACGACTCGCTCGGCCACGTCGCGGGCGACAAGGCGATCCGGCGCACCGCCGACGCGCTCGCCGCCGCGACGAGCATGCACCCCGGCGCACGTGTCTTCCGCGTCGGCGGGGACGAGTTCTGCGTCCTGGTGGTCGGCGCGGACGTCGAGACGGCAGCGGACATCGCGCTCGAAGCCGGACAAGCGCTCGCCGAGGGTGACGAGCCGCTCGCGATGTCATGCGGCGTGGCCGCATTGCTTCCCGGCGCGGGCGCAGCCGACCTCTTCCGCGCGGCCGACGCCGCCCAGTACACGGCCAAGCGCGAGGGCCGCGGACGCGTCGTGATCTCCGAGGGCGATGCGCCCGCTCCCACTCCCGTGCCCGCCCGGCGGGCGCGACGTGACCGCACGAGCCGCGAGACCCGCGCGTTGGCGGACAGACTGCTCGCGGTGATCGATTCCGCGCCCCCGGGCGAGCGCATCGAGCGCCTCGTCCACGCTCTCGACTCCGCCCGCTGACCGGCCCGCGCCGGCGTCACCGCGCGCTCGGGCCAGTTCACTAGGGTGCCCCGGCATGGACGTCACCGACCTCCGCGCCGCGTTCCCGGTCCTCGAGCGGATCGCCTACCTCAACAGCGGCACGGACGGCCCGCTGCCGGCCGCGGCCGTGACGGCGGCGCAGGAGGAGCTCGCTGCCGCGGGAGTCGAGGGGCGCATGACGGCGCACTTCGAGCGCCGTTTCGCGCTGCAGGCCGAGCTGCGCGAGGCGTACGCGCGGATGCTCGGAACGCCGGCGGCCGAGGTCGCGCTGACGACGTCGACCAGCGACGGGCTGGGGCGCGTGCTCGCCGGGCTCCACCTCGGATCCGATGACGAGATCGTCACCTCCGACCAGGAGCACCCCGGCCTTCTCGGACCGCTGCTGACCGCGCGCCGCCGCGGGGTCACGGTGCGCGCCGTCCCGCTCGCGCAGGTGGCCGAGGCGGTCGGGCCGGAGACGACGCTGGTCGCGCTCTCGCACGTGAGCTGGATCGGCGGCGAGGTCGCGCCGGCAGCCCTGTCCGAGCTCGACGTGCCGGTGATCCTCGACGGCGCGCAGGGCGCGGGCGCGCTCCACGTGGACCCGCACGCACTCGGCTGCGCCGCATACGCCGCCTCGGGCCAGAAGTGGCTCTGCGGCGCCGACGGCACCGGCCTCCTCTGGATCCACCCGAGCTTCGCCGAGCGCGTCGACCCGGTGACCCCGAGCTACGTCAGCTTCGACGATCCCGCGGCCGGCCTCGACGGCGGCTTCAAGGAGACCGCCGCCCGCTTCGACACGCCGTCGCTGGCACGCGAGGCGGTCGCGCTGTCGCTCGCCGCGATCCGCATCCTCGAGGAGTTCGGCTGGGCGGCGGTGCACGAGCGCGCCGCCGCGCAGGCGCGCAGGCTCGCGGACCTGCTGCGCGAGAGCGGGCGGGCGGTGATGCCCCGCGGGGCGACGACGCTCGTGACCTGGGAGGACCCGTACGCCGAGGACACGCGCGACCGGCTCGCCGCCGCCGGGATCGCGGTCCGGAACCTGCCGAAGCGCGCGCTGCTGCGCGCCTCGGTCGGTGCCTGGAACGACGAGTCGGACCTCGACCGGCTGCTCAGCGCGCTCTGACGAGCTGCGCCACGTCGCCGATCCCGTTCTGCTCGAGCAGGAAGCGCTGCGGGTACGCGGGCTGCGGGCCCGCGGGCTCCTCGAGCCGCTCGCGCTCGGCGGCGCTCAGCTCGAGACCGTCGGCGCCGAGCAGGTCATCGAGCTGCTCGAACGTCCGCGGACCGACGATCGGCGCGGTCACGCCGTCGGTCCCGAGCAGCCACGCGAGCGCGACCTGCGGGATCGTCGCCCCGCGCGCCTCGGCGATCTCGCCGGCCGCGTCGACGACGCGGAAGTGGCGCTCGGTCGCGCGCCGCTCGTAGGCCTCCTCGAGCGTCTCGTCGGCGTCCGCGATCCGGCTGCCCTCCGGCGGGCGCTCGCCGCGCTGGTACTTGCCCGTGAGGAAGCCCGCGCCGAGCGGCCCCCACGGGATCACGCCGAGTCCCGCGGCGCGGCAGAACGGCAGGATCTCGACCTCGATCGAGCGCTCGACGAGCGAGTACTGCGGCTGCAGCGAGACGAACGGCGCCCAGCCCTCGCGGTCCTGCAGCGCGACCGCCCAGGCGAGCAGCCAGGCGGGGAAGTTCGACACGCCGAGCGCGCGCACCTTGCCGGCGCGCACGAGCCCGTCGAGCGCTTCGAGCGTCGCCTCGAGCGGGACGTCGGGATCCGGCGCGTGGACCTGGTAGAGGTCGATCTCGTCGACGCCGAGGCGCCGCAGGCTCGCGTCGCACGCCTTCACGATGCGGTCGGGGGCGAGCCCCTCGCCGCCGGGATCGGAGACGGGGAAGCGGCACTTCGTCGCGAGCACCACCTCGCCGCGCCGGCCGGCGAGCCAGGGCGCCAGCGTCTCCTCCGAGCCGCCGTCGGAGTACGTGTCGGCCGTGTCGACGAAGTTCCCGCCGGCGTCGACGAAGCGGTCGAGCATCCGGTGCGACTCGGCGACCGGCGTCTTGTCGCCCATCAGCATCGTGCCGAGGCACAGCCGACTCACGGTGAACGGTCCCAAGCTGGTCGTCTCCATATCGGACCACTACCCGGGAACGCCCGTGGCGCTGCGTCACAATCTGTGGCCCGATGCCAGATCTGCTCCCAGGCGCCCTGATTGCCGGCTGCCGCATCGAGGCGGTCGCCGGGCGCGGCGGCATGGGCATCGTCTATCGCGCCACACAGCTCTCGCTCGGCCGCCCGGTCGCCGTGAAGCTGATCGCGCCCGGCCGCGCGGGCGACCCCGGCTTCCGCGAGCGCTTCGAGCGCGAGTCGCGCGTGGCCGCCGCGATCGACCACCCGAACGTGATCCCGGTCTACGCGGCGGGCGAGGAGGGCGGCCACCTGTACCTCGTCATGCGCTACGTCAAGGGGACCGACCTGCAGGGGCTGCTGGCGCAGGAGCGGCAGCTTCCCGCGGCGCGCGTCGCGGCGATCGGCGGTCAGATCGGGGCGGCGCTCGACGCCGCGCACGCGGTCGGGCTCGTGCACCGCGACGTCAAGCCCGCCAACGTGCTGCTGAGCGGCGAGCATGCCTACCTCGCCGACTTCGGCCTCTCGCAGGTCGTCGGCAGCGACACGCGCCTGACCTCCACCGGCCAGTGGATCGGCACCGTCGACTTCATGGCGCCCGAGCAGTTCTCCGGCGCGGAGGTCGACGCGCGCGCCGACGTCTACGCGCTCGGCTGCGTGCTCTACAACGCGCTGACGGGCGAGGTGCCGTACGCGCGCGGGACCGTCCCGGCGACGATGCTCGCGCACATGCAGGACACGCCGCCGCGGCCGACCGCGGTCGCCGCGGACGTGCCCGCGGGCTTCGACCGCGTGATCGCACGCGCGCTGGCGAAGGAGCCGGAGCGGCGCTATCCGTCGGCAGGCGACCTCGGCCGCGCCGCGCTCGCGGCCGCCGAGGGGCGTCACGTGACCGAGGTCGAGCGCACCGTCGCGCGCGGCGCCGCGGCACCTCACGAGCGCGCGTCCAACGGGCGCGAGCACACCGCGGCGACCGTCGTGAACCCGCCGACGCAGCTCGGCGCCGCGCCGGCCAAGGACCGGACACTGCTCAAGCCGCGCACCACTCTGCCGCTCGGCGACCGGCCGCGGCGGCGGCGTCGCGGCCGCGCGGCCGCGGTGCTCTCCGGCCTGCTCGCGCTCGCAGCCGCCGGCGCGGCGGTCGCCTTCCTCGCCGGCCCCGGCGACGGCGATCCGGGCAGCGCGCCCGGCGCGGCCGTCGACGACGGCGAGGTCGAGGCGCTGGCACGCGACTTTGCAGCGGCCTACGGCGACGAGGACGCGAGCGCGCTCGGCCGGCTGCTGACGCGCGATGCCGAGCGCGTCGTCCCCGGGGCGCGCCAGGAGGGACGCGCCGCGGTGCTGAAGGCGTACCGGCGCCAGTTCGCGGACTCGGAGACGCGCAGCTTCGAGCTGCGCGACCTCGCGGCGACCGGCGGTCCGGCCGGGCGCGCCACCGCGCACTTCGTCGCGACCTACTCCGGCGATCCCGACGTGACCGGCGCGATCGTGTTCAACGTCCTGCGCGATCGCGGCACGCCGCGGATCGCGCTGATCTCGGCGCGCCAGGACCCGGCGCCGAGCTGAGGCCGCCGCGCTGCGGCGGCCCCAGCTCTCGCACCGCTAGTCGATGAAGCCGCGCTCCCTGAAGGCGCGGCGGAACGCGTCCGCGTGAGCGCCGGCGTTGGCGATCGTGGCGTTCGCAGCCGCCTCGAACGTCGTGTCGGGCGCGAAGTCGAACTGGGCGTTGATGATGATCCTGTCCGCCGTCCGCGCGTTGCCGACGTACCTGCGGGCATCCCACAGAGCACGCGACCACAGCTCGCCGTCGGCGTGCACCTCGTTCTCGACGTCCTCGGGGTAGTGCTTGTCCTCGTCGAGCCGGCGCAGGCAGTGGATCGGGTCCGAGGCGGTGTAGGAGACCGCGTCCCAGTCGGCCACGCACGGCAGCTGGAAGGTCGAGCCGGTGACGGCCGTCGTCACCGTCACGGCGAGGTAGTCGCCGAAGGCCTCGCCGATCGAGCCCGCCTCGAGCGTGGACCCGAAGCCCGGGACCTGGTCGTCCTGGACCGAGTGGCCGTACTCGTGGATGATCACCTCGGCGTCCTCGGCGTCGTCGACTCCGCCCTTGCCGAGCGTGATCGTCAGCTTGTTCGTGCCGTTGCGGTAGAAGGAGTTGTCGCCGCCGTACTGGTTGATCCGCAGCAGCTGCTGGCGCTTGTTGACGGCGGGCAGCGTCGAGCCGAAGCCCAGCGACTGGATGTACAGCTGCGCCTGGGTGACCCAGTAGTAGCCCATGACCTGCTCGAACTGATCCTGGTCGCGCGTGTAGATGAACCCGCTGCCGGTGTTGCGCGCCGGGGTCCCCGTCTCGGACTCGACCCGGGCGTAGGCGCCCGTCAGCGTGCCCGAGCCGTCGAGATTGGTCAGCGTCTTGCGCGCGTACGCGGCGGCGAGGGCGGGGTAGTTCGCGTCCTTCTGGTCGGTCAGCGACTCGTTCTTGAGCGACTGCACCGGGTTGGGGAAGAACACCTGCCCCGGCGCGGTGCTGCCGGTGGGCGTGGGCTTGGCGGCGTCCGCCGCGGGAACGATCGCGGTGCACGCGGCGGCCACGCCGATCAAGAGCTTCGCGGATCTTGTCATCCGCGCAGCCTAGTTCTCAGCAGTCGCGCGCGACGAGCAGAGTCACTTCGCTGCCCGGAAGCACCTGCGTGCCGGGCCGCGGCCGCACCTCGCAGACCTTCGGGTCGCCGGGCAGGATCGGGTCGAAGAAGCCGCCGTCGTCCTGTGCGCGCACGGTCAGGCCGAGGCCCTCGAGCTGCTCCTGCGCGGTGTCGGCATCGGTGCCGGCGACGTCGGGGACCGGCAGGCGGACCTCGCGCACCAGCCGCGCGACGGCGAAGTCCGGCCGCCGCCCGCGCGCGTCCGCCGAGACGTCGATCAGGTTCGCTCCAGGCTCGAGCGGCACCTCGGCGCGGAAGCTGCCGCGGTCGACGGCGACCTCACGGCCGAGCACCTGGACATGCGCGCCGCGAGGTTGCACGGTGCCGCGGATCTCGACGCTCTCCGATTCGACGATGGAGCCGTCCGCCGGGCTGCCCAGCTCGAGCCGCACCTGCGGCTCCGGCCGCGGCGGCTGGGGGTCGTCCCCGCAGGCCGCCACGAACGCCGTCAGCGTGACGACCAGGACGGGGGCGGGAACGCGCATCGCCCCAGGCTAGCCGGGGCGCCTCGTACCCTGGGCCGGAGATCCATGACTCGGCTCACCAGCGCATCCATCGCACTCGCCCTCGTGGCGCTCGCCGCCGGCGCCGGCTCCGCCGCCGCGGCGGACCCGCGCGTCGAGGTGCTTTCGTCCGACACCCGCACGATCGACGACGGCGCTCCCGCCGGCGCGCGCGCGGCCGCCACGCGCACCCTCACCCCCTGCACGTGGTCGTACTTCGGCGACCCCCGCGCCGTCGCGTACCGCAACTGGGTCTACACCGGCTGCATCGGCACCGACGGCAAGGCCAAGCTCGACGAGTACAACCTCAAATCCAAGCGCCGGCGGCTGCTGGTGCTGTTCCGCGGGCTCGAGGTCGACGACCACAACAACCCGAGCCTCGCCTTCTTCCGCTCGAAGCTCTACGCGTTCGCCTCCGAGCACGCCGGCTACGTCTATCCGCGCGACCGCGACAGCCGCATGCAGTACCGGATCTCCAAGCGCGACGGCGGCCTCGGGCGCGGCTGGGGCGGCACGCGCCGCGTGCCGCTCGAGACGGGCTGCGGGCTCGGCTACACGTATCCGAATCCCGTCGTATCCGGCAAGCGCCTGTACCTGTTCATGCGCGGTCCGTGCTGGTACCCGTACTTCACGTCGACCGAGGACGGCAAGCACTGGAGCAGGCCGCGGACGCTCGTGCTCGGGCCCAGCAACAGCTCGGACAACCGCAACGTGCGCCCCTACGCGAAGTACGACGCGGCGCCCGACGGCTCGATCCTGATGACGTTCTCCGACGGGCACCCGGGCTCCTACAAGAACAACCTCTACTACATGCGCTTCAAGCGGGGCCGCTTCTACAAGGCGGACGGCTCCGTGATCGGCACCACCCGCGACCTGCCGTTCCGGGTGGGCGACCTCGACGTCGTGCAGCCCTACTCGGCCCGGAAGGGCCGGCCGTGGCCGATGGACATCGCCTGGAACGCGGAGGGCGTGCCCTCGATCGTCTACTCCAGCCGGGTCGGCGACGACGACGTCTTCCGCTACGCGCGCTGGAACGGCAGCCGCTGGGAGACGCGCCTGATCTCGCCCACCGGCGGGTCGCTGTTCGGTTACCGCAACGGCGGCATCACGTTCAACCACGCCGACCCGCGCTGGGTCGTGCTGACGCGGCTGATCGACGGGCAGCAGGAGATCGAGGTCCGCTTCACCGGCGACCAGGGACGCACCTGGGCGCCGTTCCAGCTCACGCGCGACTCCGACGTGCTCAACTTCCGCCCGGTGTTCCCGCGCGGGACCGCCGACCCGGAACGGCTCGTCGTCGTCTACGTCTCGGGCGCGGCGTCGAGCTTCCGCAGCTACCGCACGGTCGTGAACATGCGGATCGACGACGCGTTCTTCAAAGCAGCCGCCCCAGCGGTCCCAGATCCAGGTTGAGGTCCTCGGCCGTCAGGCCGAACTCCTCCGTCAGCTCCGCCATCCGCCGGTCGAGCTCCATGAACGTCCGCCCGAGCCGCTCGACCTGCTCGTCGGACAGCGAGCCGCCGTCGATCCGCCGCAGCGCCTGACGTTCCATCAGCTGGCGCAGCAGCTCGACGATCGTGAGCACGAGCTGAGCGAGGCCGCGCTCGACCGACTCGGGGTCGGCGTTCACGCGCCGGCTGAGGGCGTCGCCCAAGCGGAGCTCGTCGCGGGCGAACGGGTCGAGGTCGAGCGGGGCGGCGAGCACCTTGTCGTCCCTCACGGCCCATCCCTCCGCTCCGCGAACGAGTACGGCGGCCACGGGCCGGTGCAGAGGAGCGCGAGCCGCGGGTGGTCCTGCTGGAGGCGCCGTACCGCCGCCACGAAGTCGTCGACCGCGTCGCGGTCGACGAGATATGCGACGCGCAGCAGCTCGCGGCCCGGTTGGACGTCGCTGTCGCGCGCGATCGCGGCGAGCGGCTCGTGCAGCGAGCGGGCGATCTCGAGCCGGGCGATCTTCGCGCGCAGGTAGTCGCGCCCGGTCCCGGGCTCGCCGGGCGGCTCCTCCTCGGTCGGGTTCACGCGCAGCGCGAGCTCCACGGCGCCACGCACGCGCTCGAGCCCGGCCAGGAGCTCCTCGCTGCGCTCGGCGATCGCGCGCGCCGCGGCCTGCTCGTCGGCCACGAGCGTGCCGAACCGCACCGGCAGCAGGTCGCGCTCCTGCATCAGCTCCTCGAGCAGCGCGTCGTGGCGCCAGAGCACCTCCGGCGTGACCTCCTGCTCCAACGCCGGCGCGCAGAGCGCGCTCAGCGCGCCGCTGCGGACGGCGCGCAGCGGCAGCCGCGGCGGCGTCGCGTCGTCGGTGATCGCGAGCAGCTCGATCACAGCGCGTCCCGCGACAGCGAGTAGCCCATCTGCGGCAGCAGCTGCTTCTCCTCGGCGGTCGCCACGGACGTGACGAGCGCGCGCAGGCCGACGTAGACGAGATCGACGTCCGCAACCGAGAGCGTGATGTCGCCCGCGATCACGACGCCGCCGCCGAGCAGCCGGTCCACGAGGTCCACGAGCGCGACCTCCTGGTGTGCGATCGTCGTCGAGGTCATGCCGGCGTGGCCTGCGGCCGCGGGACGAAGTTGAACGGCGGGAACGGCCCGCTCAGCACGAGCCGTGCGCCGAGCCCGCGATGGCGGTCCTCCAGCTCGTCGACCGCCTCGCGCAGCCGCTCGATGGCCTCGTTCTCGACGAGGTAGGCCGCATTCAGGAGCATCTCGCCTTCGTGCGCGGAGAGCTCGCGGTTCTGGGGCGCGTTCAGGACGGCGTCGCTCGCGCACTCGCGCAGCCGGGCGTGCACATCCTCGGCGAGGTCGCCCGCGATCCGCTGGGTGAGCTCGCGCAGCTGGCGCTCCTCGCGCCGCCGCAGCATGTAATCGGCCCCGCTGCCGGGCGCCGCCCGGTCGCCCGAGGAGTCCGGCTCGTCTCCCCGTGCCGCGGCCTCGAGCGCCGACCCGTCGACGAGCAGCTTCACCGACCACTCGCTGCGGCCGGCGAGTGCGTCGAGCGCCGCCCCCAGCTCCGCCCGCTGCTCCTCGAGCATGCGGCCTGCGCCCTGCTCGTCAGCGAAGATCGTGCAGAGCCGCGCCGGGACGATCGTCGCGTGCTCGAGCGCGTGCTCGAGCACCGCCTCATGACCGCGCGCCACGCGCTCGAGCCAGGGAAGGTCGTTCAGGTTGCGGCGCAGCGGCTCCTCGCCGAACTCGGCGAGCGGCACGCGGCTGACCAGCGCGGCGAGGTCGCCGCGCTCGATGCGCTCGACCGCGTGTTCCGGATCGACGCCGGGGAGCTGCTCGGGCAGCGGGTCCTCGCGGCGCGCGACGCAGTACACCCAGATCGCGCGCTCATCCGCCACGACCCGACTCCTCGCCCGCCTCGAGCCGGCGCTCGAGCCGGTCGAGCCGCTCGCGCAGCTCCTTGTTCTCGCGCTCGAGCCGGCCGGCGTCGCCACCGTTCTCGTCGCCGGAGCCGAGCGACTGGAGCGACGCGTCGCCCTCCCACCAGTTGATGCCCATCTCGCGCGCTCGGTCCACGGAGGCGATCAGCAGCCGCAGCTTGATCGTCAGCAGCTCGATGTCGAGCAGGTTGATCTGGATGTCACCGGCGATCACGATGCCCTTGTCGAGCACCCGCTCGAGGATGTCGGCGAGGTTCGCCTCGTTGGTCGGCCGCCCCGGCAGGCTGCCGGCCGCGCGGTTCGGCAGGTAAGAGCCCTCCACGTCAGGCCTCCTCGGCTTGTCCGCGCTGGAAGCGCCGGGTGCGCTTGTAGCCGATCAGCCCGGCGCGGTCGTCGAGCTGGACGACGTAGGTCGCCAGGACATCGGTGGTGTTCGGGATCCGCTCCAGCTCGCAGACGTCGACGGAGACGAGCCACGTCTCACCGTCCCACTGCAGACCGCTCACGGACTCCGGCGTGAAGCCCGTGAGGTCCTCGATCGTCTCCTTCGCGGCCCGGGTGAGGTCACCGGCCGAGGCGCGCTGCCCACTGTCGTCCTTCTTCGTCGATTCAGCCATCGCGTCCTATTTCCCGCCCGACGATCAGGCGCTCGAGCAGGACGTCCTCGGCCGCTGCGGCGTCGTCGTCGCTGACCTCGCCCGCCTCGCGGGCGGCCTCGATCTCCAGCAGCTGTGCTTGGATCGCGCGCTCGTCGTAGAACTCGCCCTCGGCCTGCTCGAGGATCTTCTCGGCCAGCCAGACCGTGCCGCGCACGGGAGCGAGCGGCAGCGTGATCAGCCCGGTGATCAGGCCCATGCGCTCTCCCCCGCGTTCGCGCCGTCCCCGGCGAAGCTGTACGCCGGCAGCGGCCCGACGTAGCGGATGCGCACGCGGCCCTCGAGCTCGCGCTCGAGCCGGCCCACGGCGCTGCTGAACTCGTCGACACGCTCTCGCTCGACGAGGAAGGCGGCGTTGACCGCGGAATCCTGCGTGGCGGGCGGCTCGCGCGAGGCGGCCACCGCGAGCGGCGCCAGCCGCTCGAGCACGAGCGCCGTGTCGCGCTCGCGCGCCTGCTCGACCTCCGCCGCGACGAGTTGCCCGAGCTCGATCCGCTGGTAGTAGGTCGCCGCCTCGGGCAAGCCGCGCACACGCTCCCGCAGGCGCGCGACCGCCGGGGAGCTCTCGACGACGCTCCGCATCAGCGCGTCTTCCTCGAAGAACCCCTTGACGGTGAGCTGCACCTTGCCCGCCAGCTCGGCGAGCCCTGCGACGAGCTCGTCGTGGCGCGGGGCGAGGAACTCGTCGGCGACGGCGTCGTCTCCGGCCATGATGGTGCCGAACCGCACGGGCAGCACCGTAGCGGTGGCGCCCGCCTCATCGAGCACGTGCCAGTGCTTGCGCAGGACCCGCGAGGCCGCGAGCTGCCCCGGCTCGGCGTCGCTCACGAGCGCCGCGACGTCACGGTGCGTGACCCGGCGGACGACGGCGGCCGCGATCTCCGTCTGCTCGGCCGCGGGCACCACGCCGTGCACGTGGACTTCGGGCATCACTTGTTCCCGCTGCTGCGGGAGCGCCGCGACGAAGAGGACGAGGACGACGCCTTGCGGCTACGGCTGCGCGTCCTCTTCTCGTCGTCGTCGCCGTCGTCGTCGTCGCCGATGCCCAGCTTGTCCTTGGCGCCTTCGAGCGCGCCCTTCGTCTTGGACTTCGCGCCGCCTTCGGTCATGCCCTCCATCAGCTCGGGCAGGCCCTGCGACCCGTCGTTCGAGGCGATGTCCATCCGGCCGACGGCCTCTGCGAAGCGCAGGTAGGTGTCCACGCTCGCGATCACGATCCGCGCATCGATCGTGAGGATCTCGATCCCGATCAGCGACACGCGCACGTACGCGTCGATCACCAGCCCCTTGTCGAGGATGATCTCGATCACGTCGGCGAGACCGCTTGGACGCGGTCGCTCGATGTAACCGCTGGGTGAGGCGTGGGCTGCCATTTATCTCTTCCCCTCCCGCTGGGTCAAGTCAGGTCTCGTCGGTTTGCTGTGCCGGCACGGGCTGCTCGGCCTCGCCGAGCAGCTTCGTGCGGATGTAGGACCGGTTCTTTGCGAGCGCGCGGGAGATGTCCACCTTCCGGATCCCGTGCAGGTAGCCGATGCACCAGTCGAGCTGCTGCAACGCGTCCTCTGCGGCTTGCTTGTAGCGGTCCGCCAGTTCGTCGCGATCGTCGTCGTCCTTCGTGGCCATTGCCTTCTCCCTGCCTGATCAGGTGCGCACGGCCGGGCGCTTGCGGCTCGGCCGGCTCGGAAGGTCCAGCTCGGGCTCGTCATCGGAGTCGTGCTCGGGGTGCACAGGGGGACGCCGGCTCGACCTGGAGCGGCCGCGGCTCTCCTCCTCGTCCTCAGGCTCTTCCTCTTCCTCCTCGTCGAGGTCCTCGTCCTCCTCGGCCTGAGGCTCCTCTTCCTCGTCCTCCTCGTCGAAGTCCTCGTCCTCCTCGGCCTGAGGCTCCTCCTCCTCGTCCTCCTCGAACTCTTCGTCCTCCTCGGCCTGGGGCTCCTCTTCCTCGTCCTCGTCGAACTCTTCGTCCTCCTCGGCCTGGGGCTCCTCTTCCTCGTCCTCGTCGAACTCTTCGTCCTCCTCGGCCTGAGGCTCCTCCTCCTCGTCCTCCTCGAACTCTTCGTCCTCCTCGGCCTGAGGCTCCTCCTCCTCGTCCTCCTCGAACTCTTCGTCCTCCCCGGCCTGAGGCTCCTCCTCCTCGTCCTCCTCGTCGAAGTCCTCGTCCTCCCCGGCCTGAGGCTCCTCCTCCTCGTCCTCCTCGAACTCTTCGTCCTCCTCGGCCTGAGGCTCCTCCTCTTCCTCCTCGTCGAACTCCTCGTCCTCCTCGGGCGCGTCGGAATCCTCGCTGAAGTGGTCGCGGACGAAGCGGCGGCTCGCAAATGCCGCGCGGCCGGCCGTGTAGAGAACGGCGCCGGTCGCCACAGCGCGCACGCCGGTGAGCCCTGGCTTCTTCTTCGCCTCCTGCTTGCCATCGTCGAGCGCAGTGCTCAACGCCGCAAGCGCGACCTTTCGTACGTCATCGGCGCTGGTCTTTCGCATCGCTGAAAACGGCACAGCTACCTCCTCTCTTCCCTAACTCCGCATCAACTTGTAGGTGAGGACGGCGGCCGCCGCGCCCGCGACGATCGCCGCAAGGCCCGCGTGCACCGGGGACGGCTTGTCCCCGGACACGCGTTTGGCGAGCGCGCCCTTGAGCACTCCTGACATCGCGCCTAGCTCCGCGAGCTGCTCTTGCTCTTGCTCTTGCTCGACGAGCTCGACGACTTCCTCGACGACCCGCTGCCGTTGCTCGTGCGCTTGCTCGCGCTGCCGCCACGGCTCTTGCCGTCCGACGACGACGAGCTCGACTTCGACGAACGCGACGAGCTCGGCTTCGACGACGCCGCCGTCTTGGCGCGCGACTTCGAGCCGGATCCGTTGCTGCCCGAGGTCGACTTGCGGCTCGAGGAGCCCGACCCGCTCGACTTGCGGCTCGAGGAGCCCGAGCTGCTCGACTTGCGGCTCGACCCGCTGCCGGAGCTCGGCTTGCGGCTCGAGGAGCCGGACGAGCTCGACTTGCGGCTCGAGGAGCCCGACGAGCTCGACTTGCGGCTCGAGGAGCCCGATCCGCGGCTCGACGAGCCCGTGGTGCGGCTCGAGGAGCCGGACGCGCGCGCCTGCGAGGGGGACCTGCGCCGGGAGCCCTCGGCCTGGCGCACGAAGCGCTGCGTCCGCTGGCTCTGCTCGTCGCCGTCGTCCTGCTCGTCCTCGTCCTGCTCGTCCTCGTCCTGCTCGTCCTCGTCCTGCTCGTCCTCGTCCTGCTCGTCCTCGTCCTGGTCGTCCTTCGCTCCTGCTCGTCTTCGGCCTCGTCGGAGGAGCCGTACTCGCCGAGGTCCTCGACCTCGGAGTAGTCGCGCTCCTCGTCATAGGAATCGTCATGCTCCTCGACGAGCTCGCCGTCCTCGATCACGCCGCGCCAAGCGCCCGTCTCGAGCTCCTGCATCTCGATAAACGCCTTGAAGCGATGCAGATCCGCGCGCACCGCACGCTTGACATGGCGCATCCCGCGCGCCGCCTTCTCGATCAACGAACCCGGATCGATGTCGAGATTGACCTCGATCCGCGTCAACCGCGGCGCCAGCTCGTGAAAGGTCACAACACCCGAATGCGTGATCCCCTGCGACACGCTCCACTTGATCCGCTCATCCGGCCGCTGCGTCTCGATATCGGCCTGAAACTCCTTCGTCTTGCCCCAGATCTTGGTCGCAAACGAAAGCGAGCAGTCATCCTCCTGCGACACACGCGTCACGCGATGCATGAACTCCGGCCAATCCTCAAACTGCGTCCACTGGTTGTAAGCAGTCTCAAGCGGCACCGCCACATCAACCGACTGCTGCACCGGCATCCGCCGGCCCTTCCCAACACCTGGCATACCGCCCTTTCCGCCGCCACTGTCATCGCCGACACCCGGCAACAGGCCGCTGGCGGCCTCCTTCGCCAGGCCGCCGGCACCGCCGGCCTCGTCGACCTTCGAGCTCACGGCTTCCTTCAGTTTGGAGCCGACGCGATCGCCGGCCTTGGATGCGACCTTGCTGCCGGCCTTCGCCGGGGTGGGCAGGCTCGGCATGCTCGGCATGCTCATGCTCGGCATACCGCCGCCGTTCGCGCGCACCGCGTCCACGCCGCGCTTGGCGAGCGGCGCGAGCGCCGCGAGTCCTGCGCCCGCCGCCAAGCCCTTCGGACCCGCGAGCGGGCTCGAGCTCTTCTTCTTCGGCGGCGCGTCACCGATGCTCTTGATCGCTTCGCGCGCGACGCTGGTCAGCGCGTCTTTCATGTTGTCGCTCAGTGGTTTCGGCATCGGCCGGTTCCCCTCTACCTCGTTTGCCGGTCCTCGGAGGCCTACCCGACAGGAGAGAAAGGGAAAACGGCGCAAAATTTCGTGCCTGGCTCGGTCAGCGCTCCGTACCCGCACCCGCCGAAGGACATGCTCCCGGTGGGCAGTCCGCAGACCTAGCTCCGTCGGACGAACAGCGTCAAGGGCGGCGCGGAGCACGGCAGCAGCACGCGGTTGCCCTTGAAGCGGATCTGCACCCTCAGCTTGCCCCGCCCGACTGCGCGACTCGCCTTCGACAAGCTCACCGATACGGCGAACTTGCAGTCCTCGCGCAGGAAGGCGCGTCGGCGCGAGACGGTCCTCGCGCCCGCCATCACGCGAACGGCCACCCGTCCCTCGCACGCGGCCCGCCGGCCGACCTCCGCCGGCGGGAGCAGCGAGCCCGACGCGGTGAAGCGGTACGGGCGGCTGCCGCGAGTGACGCGCGCAGTGAGCCGCTGCGGGAACAGTCGCTGCACGCTCGCGGCGAGGATGGCGCCGGCCGCCGCGGTGGCGGGCGCAGCCGGAACCGCGATCGGCGGCGCCTCGCCGGGCTCGCTCGCGGGCGTCGGGCGCGGGATCGTGACCGGGCAGCCGACAACGCTCAGGCGCGGCGGACGCGCCGAGTCGAGCGCCGGATCGGTCGCGGGCGCGGCCGCGCCGGTGTAGGTGGTCACCGCTGCGCGCCGGTCGCGGATGAACGCGCGCGTTGCGGTCACCGCGGACTGCCAGGCCGAGTCATCAGCCTGCTCGAGGCTCGGGCACGGCCGCCAGCGCGCCACGGTGGCGGCGAGCGCGTCCAGGCGCGCCCCGATCCCGATCCCGTCCGCGGCGGCGGCGACCGCGCCGAGGTTCGCGCGGAAGTCCTCGAGGCACGAGGCATCCGCCAGGCAGCGCTGGGCCAGCAGCCCGTCCGGGTTGCCGGGGAACGCGAAGCGCCGCACGAAGGTCTGGTCGAGGCCGGATGCCAGCATCGCGAAGCGCCCCGTCGCATCGCTGTGCAGGTAGTAGTTGTTCGGTGCGAATGGGCCGGCGGTCGCGCTGTAACCGTCCCAGTGGCCGAGATACTGCTCGCCGGCCCAGAGTCGCGTCATCTCGCCGAGGTCGGCGATGCCGGCCATCGCGTCCGACCAGTCGCCCGCGGTCGCGTGCGTCGCGTCGATCAGCGCCTCGAGGTCGGCCCGGTCGTCCTCGTCACCCTCGTCGACCTCGTACCCGCCCGCCCCGCCCGGCGCGAGATCGACGCCGGTGACGTCGGCCTCGTAGAGATGCTGCGTGGTGGCGAACAGCCGCGCCAGCGAGACGGAGTCGTATGTCTCGAGGTTGAGGTAAAGCCCGTAGCCTGTGCGGTTCACGCGCACGTAGGCGAAGCCCGTGCGCGGCGCCGGCAGGCCGGCCGCGCGCAGCACCTCGTAGCCGAGCGCCTCGTGCACCATCGAGGGGTCCTGGACCATGTTGTTGAGCGTCAGTCCCTTCAGGCCGAGCAGCCGATCCGTCTTCGCGAACTTGACCTTGAACGCGGCCTTCAGGTCGACGGGCCGGAACGCACCATGGCCCTTGAGCTTGACCTGCACGTTCTCGGGGGCGAACTCCTGATCGCCCGCGGTGAGCCGGAACCCGGCGGGCACGTAGGTCCTCGGGTCGTCCCGCAGCGCCTGCAGCGACTGCGGCGAGATGGTCAGGTCCACCTGCGAGACGCCCGCGGGCTCGTAGATCAGCTCCGCCTCGTCGGCCGCGGCCGCCGCTGGAGACGCGATGGCAAGGGAGACCAGCAGCAGGACCCGGCGGGCGAGCATCGCGAGGACCCTCCCAGAAGTCGTTCGCGACGGCTAGGAAAGCGGGAACCGGAGCAGGATCTCGTCGCCGAACACGATGTCGCCTGTGCGCTCGAACCCATAGCGCTCGTAGAACGTGACCGGGCTCCCCTCGCCCTGGCCCGCACTCGTGCTCAGTTCCTCCACCCCGGACCGGCCGCGGAAGTAGTTGACGACCAGGTCGAGCGCCGCGGTCCCGAAGCCCTGCCGCTGGTAGCGCTCATCGATCATCAGCTTCCAGAGGTAGTGCGGGATGTAATCGGAGCTGCCGACGTCGTCGCTGATCATCACGAAGCCGACCGGCGTCGCGCCGGAGTAGACCGCCCAGTAGAGCGCGCGACCGTCCGGCTCCGCGGCGGCTTCCAGCAGCGAGTCGGCGACATCGCTGACGAACTGCTCCTGAGCCGGGGATACGCGCAGGGCCTTGACGGCTTCGCGGTTCGAGTCGTCGATCGGCCGGAGCGAGATCACGGCGGGGACGTTATCCGCAGCGGCTCAGCGCTGGACGCGGTAGTGCAGGTGCGTGACACCGTCGCCCTCGAGGACGCGAGTGCGCTCCAGCTCGATGTGCTCTGGACTGAGGTTGTCGAAGAGACGGCGCCCCTGGCCGAGGAGCACCGGGACGAGATGGATCTCGAGCTCGTCAAGGACGTCGGCAGCGAGCGCGAGCTGCGCGATCCCGGCGCCGTGGACCAGCACGTTCTTGTCGCCCGCAGCCTGCTTCGCCTCGGACATCGCGGTCCTGACGTCGTTCACGTAGGTGACCAGCGGCCATTGGGGCTCGCTGCCGGGCTCTCGGCGGCTCAGGATGAAGATCGGCACGCCGTCGTGGTGGTCGCCGCCCCAGCCGCCGGCCGGCTCGAAGGTCCCCCGGCCGGCGACGACCGCGCCGGTCGCCATGAACTCGTCGACGACCTGGGCGTCGACGCCGGTCAGGCGGCGCGAGATCAGCGAGCCGTCGACGTCGGAACGCGTCAGGGCCCACTCGTGCAGGCGGTGCCCGCCGTCGCCGAGCCCGTTGTCCGGCCCCTCGTTGGGCCCGGCGATGAATCCGTCGAGGGACATCGACATGTAGAGAACGGTTGCGGACACGGCGTCTCCTTTTCTTGTCTGGGTCCCTTGAGACCCTGAAGTGCCGCGAAACTAATCGCCTGCTCGCTGCTTCCCGTATTCGTGAGATAGTCGCGACTCGTCAGGTTCGTTTGCCCTGCTTCAAGGAGGAAGCCATGTAGTCCCGCCTCAAACCGCGGTCGATACATCGGCGGTCGGAACCGGCGAGCTCGCGGCCGACTCGGTGACCGCGCCGGAGATCGCAAGCGACTCGGTGAACGCAACGGAGATCGCCAACGACTCGGTCGACGCCGGCGAGATCGTCGACTTCGGCCTGATCAACGAGGACATCGGCGTGCTCTTCGCGCAGATCAACGCCAACGGCACGGTCGCCAACTCGAGCGGCGGTGTCACAAGCAGCCGTATCGCCCTCGGGCAATACGAGGTCGACTTCGGGCGAGACATCACCCTCTGCGGCTTCTATGCCACGCAGGGCGAGAGCGGCGCCGGCGGCGCTCCCGGCGCGATCATGGGCGTGGCCGATCGCGGTGGCAACGCCGAGGCCGTGTTCGTGACGGTCCGGACGAACAGCAACGTCTCAGCCGACCGGGCGTTCCAGCTCCTCGTGGTCTGCTGAGCCGAACGGAACCGCGTTGGAACCCTTAAACCACGAAACCCGCGACCGGGCGCGGGTCTCGCTATGGGCGATACTGGGCTCGAACCAGTGACCTCCGCCTTGTCGAGGCGGCGCTCTCCCAGCTGAGCTAATCGCCCTGGGAGGCGCAAGAGTAGCAATGGCCGCCTGGCCCCGTCCTAGGATGTGCGCTGCCCCCCGGCGCCGTGGCGGAGTGGCTACGCAGCGGCCTGCAAAGCCGTGTACACCGGTTCGATTCCGGTCGGCGCCTCTCCCCGAATTGGCTCTACAGCGTCGTCCGCGACCGTCTGCGAAGGGCCCACACGCGGCGAGCGTGTCCCGAGATCAGCACTGTCTCGGCCCGGATCGCCTCGGAGAGCAGTGCCACGTCGCGGGCCGCGGGCGTGTGGTGGACGTAGCGCATCGTGGTGCTGATGTGCGCGTGTCCCAGGTAGCCCTGGACGGTGTGAAGCGGGAGCCGCTGGACGGCGATGGTGGCGAAGCAATGACGCAGGTCGTGGAACCGGAGCCGGGGCAAGCCGGCGGCGTCGAGCGCGGCGTAGTAGCGGCGGCGCAGCGTCCAGCCGCAGAGATGCTCGCCGACCTCGTTGGGGAACACCAGGTCATCCGCGGCGGTGAAGTGCGCGCGACGTGTGAGGCCGTCCAGCGCGGCGGTGACCTCGTCGACCATCGGCGCGGACCGCACCCGTCCGCTCCTGGGTGCCTTCTCGCGCCGGTCGGTGTAGTTGCGGCGGACATGCAGCCGCTGGAGCGCGAAGTCGACGTCGTGCCAGCGCAGCGCGAGCAGCTCGCCCAGCCGCAGGCCGCTGAACGCGGCCGTGATGTACAGCGCTGCGTCCGGGTGTTCGAGCCCGAGAGCGGCCGTTCGATCGGTTCGAGAAGTGCGCGTGCGCTTCATGGGCGAGCAAACCGACGGCACGCGTCGCGCTCGAGCACCGCTATCTCGATGACACCTCGACGGCTGGCAAGGTCTCTCCGCGAGGGCGTCGACTCCGGGCGACGGCAGGCCTCTTTACCGCACCGGTATGCAGAGCTCGAGGCGGCCTGATCGATGGCCCCGGCAACCGGTCAGGTAGCCGGCACTCCGGGGCCGCTTGACGAGAGCCGGCCCCCCGCGGATGCGCGCGACGAGGTGGCCGACTCCTCACGCAGCACGGTGCCGTCCTCTAACTCGATCGCGGGCAGCACGCGCTCGCCGCTAAGCCACTCGTACTACTTGACCGGCATCGGGAGCTCCCTCTCTCGAGTCTGCGCCGGCGTGACGGACGGCGCGCCCAGGGCGCCACCCGATCCTCGTCAGAGCGCGGTCGCTACGCGCTCCGCCGCTGCGAGCGGTTCGACGTCGAGCAGCGTCGCGTGCGCGGCCGTGGCGAGTCGCTCGTCAGCGCCGGGGCCTGCGAGCCAGAGCGGACAGCTACGTCCGAGCGTGGCCAGCGCCGGCTGCTCCCCCTCGAGGTACGTCGCGGCGGTCGCTGCGATCACCACGGCATCCGCGCGAACCGTCTCGGCGATCTCCGCGATCGTGGCGAGCGGGGTGTCGGGGCCGAGATACGTGATACGCCAGTTCCGGTCGCGCAGGGCCAGCCCGAATGTGATCAGCCCGAGCTCGTGGAGTTCCCCCGGCGCGCATGCGAGCACCGCGTGCGGACCTCCTCCCTGCCTCCACCCGCGGGCCAGGCCGAGCAGCCGCCCGCGTAGAACGCCGCTCGCGAAGTGCTCCTGGCCGATCGAGGCGTCTCCGCGTTCCCAGCGCTCGCCGAGTTCGCGCAGGTAGGGCAGGACGGCCTCGCCCAGCACCGTCTCGAGCGACAACTCGGCCAACAGCCGATCAAGCGCCGCGTGCGCGCCCGCCTCGTCGAGCCTGTCGAGCGCCGCGCGCAGCTGCTGCGCGCTCTGCCCGAGGATGGGTGTGTCGGGTGCCGGCGACTCGTCGCCGGTTTGGTCGAGTGCCAACCGGGCCGCCTCGGCGGCCGACAAGCCGCGCTTGAGGTTCTCGCGCATCGCGGTTACGCGCTGTTCGTCCTCCGCTGAGTAGAGCCGGTAGCCCCCCTCCGATCGCGTCGGGTGCAGCAGCCCGTACCGCCGCTCCCATGCCCGGAGCAGCTCGTTGCTCACCCCCGAGCGCCGGCTGAGCTCACCGATCCGCACGAGACCTGTCTGTCGTGTCATGTCGGCAACACTATACAGACACGCGACAAGCATTCGACAAACATGTGCCAAGTTGCTACCATCCCTGTACAAGCCCTAGACAGGATGGAGTTCACATGACGACAAGACTGGACGGCTCCTCTCCGCAGGGCGAGGCACTGAGGGACCGCGAGCTCATGCAACGTGTCCTTGCGGACGACGCCGACGCTTTCAGCGCGATCTATGACCGGCACGCGCGGTCGGTATACAGGCTCGCCCATCGGATGCTGCGCGAGCGCGCAGCCGCCGAGGATGTGACCCAGGAGGCCTTTGTCGCCCTGTGGCGCAGCCGCCACAGCTACCGGCCTGAGCGCGGAAGTCCCGGCAGCTGGCTCGCGTCGATCACCCGCAACCGCGCGATCGACGCCATCCGGCGCGGTCGCGCCCACCTGCACGTGGAACTCGAGACCCACCGCGATCCGGAGGCTCCCGAGCGCACCGACGAGGAAGCGCTCCGCCGCATCGAGGCCATCACCATCGGCGTCGCGCTGCGAACGCTGCCGGAAACCCAGCGCCAGGCACTCGAGCTCAGCTACTTCGACGGACTGAGCCACACCGAGATCTCCGCTCGCCTGGGGGTGCCGCTCGGCACGATCAAGGGCCGGGTGCGCCTCGCGCTGCGAAAGCTCGCCACGCAGCTGGGCTCGCCGGCCGCCGCGTTGCGGTGATCCGAAAGCGCTTGCGCTGCGAACTACCTCCGATGCCCCGCGTGTACAAGGCCCCGGACTCATGAGGATCGCCGTGATCGGCGCGGGAGTCTCGGGGCTCGCCGCGGCGCACCTGCTCACGCGGCATCACGAGGTCACCGTGTTCGAGGCCAGCGCCTACGCCGGCGGTCACACCAACACGGTTCGCGTGGACACGCCGAACGAGACGCACTGGGTCGACACCGGTTTCATCGTCTTCAACGATCGCAACTACCCGAGATTCGAGCGCCTGCTCGACCGCATCGGCGTCCATGGCCAGGCCTCGAACATGAGCTTCGGGGTGACTGACGAGGCGGGCGACTTCGAGTACGCGAGCACCTCGCCGAACGGCCTGTTCGCCAAGCGCGCGCACCTGGCGACGCCGTGGTTCCACCGCATGGTGGCCGACCTGGTGCGCTTCAACCGCGAGGGGCGGGCGCTGCTCCGATCGGACGGCGCCGGCCCGTCGCTTGGGCAGTTCCTGGAGGAGCGCCGCTACTCGCACGCGTTCGTGAATCGGCTGATCGTGCCCCAGGCCGCCGCCGTCTGGTCGGCGGACCCCCGCCAGATGCGGAGCTTCCCGGCGCGCTTCCTGATCGAGTTCTTCGACAACCACGGGATGCTCGGCTTTCGCGACCGCCCGCAATGGCGCACGGTCGTCGGCGGCTCGCACCGCTACGTCAAGGCCCTCGTGGCGCCGTGGCGGGACCGCCTGCGACTCGCCACGCCGGTCGAGTCGGTCAGCCGTCACGCCGATCATGTCAGCGTCACGCCGCGGGGCGGCGAAGCCGAGCGCTTCGACCACGTCGTGCTGGCCACGCACTCAGACCAGGCGCTGAAGCTGCTAGCCGACCCGAGCGAGCGCGAGCACGAGTTGCTCGGTGCGTTTCCGTACCAGGCCAACGAGGCCGTGCTCCACACCGACCGGCAAATGCTTCCTCGCCGCCGCCGCGCGTGGGCGAGCTGGAACTACCACCTGCTCGACGAGCCGACCGGCATGCCGACGGTCACCTACCACATGAACCGCCTGCAGACGCTCCGGGCCGAGCGCGAGTTCTGCGTGACGCTCAACCGCACCGAGGCGATCGACCCCGAGCAGATCATCCGCACGATCCCATACGCGCACCCCGTCTACACAGCCGCCGGCCAGGCCGCGCAGGCGCGCCACGCCGAGATCAGCGGCCGCGACCGCACGCACTATTGCGGTGCCTACTGGGGCTGGGGCTTCCACGAGGATGGCGTGGTCAGCGGCGAGCGGGTGGCCGAGCGGCTCGGGGCCAAGGGCCTGTGAGCCAGAGCGCGCTATACGAGGGCGGCATCCGGCATCGCCGCTTCGCCGTGCGCGTGCACGAGTTCCGCTACCGGATCGCGATGGCCTACATCGACCTTGACGAGCTGCCCGACCTGCTCGGGGGCCGTCTGGTGCGCTCGCGCCCAGGGCTCGTGCGCTTCCGCCGCAGCGACTACCTCGGAGATCCCGCGGTGCCGCTGGCCGACGCAGTGCGCTCGCTGGTCGCCGAACGCCTCGGGAGCGCGCCGCAAGGCCCGATCCGCCTGCTCACCCACCTGCGCACCTTCGGCCACTGCTTCAACCCCGTGAGCTTCTACTACTGCTTCGCCGCGGACGGCGAGCGCCTCGAGGCGATCGTCGCCGAGGTCACGAACACGCCCTGGGGCGAGCGCCACGCCTACGTGCTCCCGCGCGGTGACTCCTACACCTGCGTCCCCCAGGGCGGCTTCGACAAGGCCCTGCACGTCTCGCCGTTCATGCGGATGGACCAGCGCTACGACTGGCGCGCCCCGGCGCCAGGGAGGACGCTGTCGATCCATATCGAGAGCAGCGAGGAGGGACGCCGCGCGTTCGACGCGACGCTCGGGATGTGGCGCCGGCCGCTGACTCGGCGCTCCCTGGCAGGCGTCACCGCGCGCCACCCTGCCGCGACGCTGCGGATGCTCGCGCTGATCTACGGCCACGCGGTGGCGCTCAAGCTCAAGGGCGTGCCCGTCCAGCCGCACCCGGGGGCGGTGAGCCCGTGATCGAGCGATCGGCGCGCGGGATCGCGATGGCGTTGTTCCGGCGAATTCGCGTGGGGCAGCTGACGGTGATCGAGGATGGCCGCGAGACGGTCTTCGGCTCGGGAGCGCCGCAGGCGACCGTGCACGTGCACTCCACCCGCGCATGGCCGCACCTCGTGCGCGGCAGCCGCGGCGTCGGCAGCTCCTACATGGATGGCCTATGGGATACGCCTGACCTCACGGCGGTGATCCGTGTCGCCGCGCGCAACGTCGAGGGCATCGACCGGGTCCGCCGCCGCCTGACGTTCGTGCGAGCCCCGTTCCAGCGCGCGCGGGCCGCGTTCATGCGCAACACGCCGCGGCGTAGCCGCAAGGACATCGCCGCCCACTACGACCTCGGCAACCAGCTCTTCGAGCTGATGCTGGACCCGACGCTGATGTACTCGTGCGCGGTGTTCGAGCGGCGGGATACGACGCTCGAGGACGCCTCGATCGCGAAGCTCGAGCTCGTCTGCGAGAAGCTCGACCTCGGCCGGAGCGACCACGTCGTCGAGATCGGCACCGGGTGGGGCGGCTTCGCGGTCTACGCCGCGAGCACCCGCGGCTGCCGCGTGACCACCACCACGATCTCGCGCGAGCAGCACGACGTGGCCACGCGGCGCGTGCGCGCAGCGGGCGTCGAGCACCTCGTCGATGTGCGGCTCGACGACTACCGCGACCTGCGCGGCACGTACGACAAGCTCGTCTCGCTTGAGATGATCGAGGCGGTCGGCTGGCAGGACTTCGGCACGTTCTTCGAGCGCTGCTCCGCGCTGCTGGCCCCGAACGGGACGATGCTGCTGCAGGCGATCACGATGGACGGCCGCGCCTATCCGGTCGAGAAGGCGTCGAAGAGCTTCATCCGCACCTACGTGTTCCCGGGCGGCTGCCTGCCATCGCTCGACGTGATCTCCAGATGCGTCGTCAAACGGACCGACCTGCGCACGATTCACCTGGAGGACCTGACCCCGCACTACGCCGAGACGCTGCGCCGTTGGCGGACGAACTTCGAGGCGGCGACCGATCGGCTCGAGGCCCTCGGCTACGACGAGCGCTTCCGCCGGCTCTGGCGGATGTATCTCAGCTACTGCGAGGCGGGGTTCGCGGAGCAGAGGATCGGGCTCGTGCAGACGCTGTTCGCCAAGCCTCTCGCCGCGTTGGACACGCTCGCGGCGGCGCCGCCGCCGGCTATGTCCGTGGCTGCCGGCTGAACATCCGCCGGCTGATCGTGTCAAGCACGAAGGCCGGCCCGCGGGAGGCGAGCTTGGCGTAGGCCGTGCGGCCGCCGGGCCCGAGGATGTGACGGTCATCCTCGACGGCCTCGAGCAGCTTGTGCGCCCACGTGGCGGGCTCGACCTTGTCCCAGCTGGAGGTGTCCATGTGGCGGCCGTAGACCGCCTCGGTGGCGTCGAGCATGTCCGTGTTGACCCCCGGCGTGACGGCGTGCAGGACGCCGACGCCGGTGCCCTTGAGCTCACGCCGAAGCGACTCCGAGAACGCGACCACCCCGGCCTTGGAGGCCGCATACGTGCTCGCCGCGGGGAAGTGGGCATAGCCGCTGATCGAGGCGTTGTTGACCACCGTGCCGCGGCCGGAGGCCAGCATCTGCGGCAGCAAGCGGTGCGTGAGGTGGGCGACCGCGACGAGGTTGACCTGGAACATCGCGTAGACGGCCTCCATCTCCTGCTCCTCGAGCAGCCCGCCGGTCATCTGGCCCGCGTTGTTGACAAGCAGGTCGACGGCGGCCAGCTCGTCGCCGAGGTCGTCCACGCAGGCGTCGAGCGACTCCCGGCTCGAGAGGTCGAGCCGGACCGGGCGGACCTCGGCCGCACCGTCGATCGGCTCGAAGGCATCCGGGTCGCGTACCCCCGCGAGCACGAGCCGCAGCGGGCGAACGGAGAGCGCTTCGCAGACAGCGCGGCCGATGCCGCGGTTTGCGCCTGTGACGAGGGCGGTGCTGCCGGTGAGGTCCATCTCTGACTTACGGGCCGGCTCGGTCCCCCGATCAATGATCGGGGTGGCGCGGGCGCCCGTATTGACTATCAATGCCTTCCCCGCTGCGCACTGCTGCCCTCACTGTCCTCGGCCTGCGGGTCGCCTACGGCGCCGGGCTGATCGCCGCTCCCGAGCGCCTCACCC
Source organism: uncultured Solirubrobacteraceae bacterium (assembly GCA_963839615.1). Lineage (GTDB taxonomy): Bacteria > Actinomycetota > Thermoleophilia > Solirubrobacterales > Solirubrobacteraceae > DASQMT01. Next base: position 340,085 of record CAWIVY010000007.1, on the reverse strand, counting down.
GCCGCTGGCTCGGGCCCGCTGCCGGCGCGCCACCCACCCAGGTGCCGCTACGCGGTCTGGGCGCGCGCGAAATCGTCGTGCATGGCGCAGCGATCGCGGCCGGGCTGCGCGGTTTGCCGCTGCGACCGTTCCTGGCCGCAAGCGCCGCCGGGGATCTTGCCGACATCCTCGCGACCGTCGCAGGACGCCGCGGCCTGCCCGACGGGTCCACCTCGGCGACGCTCGCCGTCGCCGGCGGCTCCGCGCTTCTCACCGCAGGCATTGCCACGGCCGTCGACCGCTGAGCAGCACCGTGCCGATCGCCTACAACCGCACCGGAGCGGGCCCGGTACTCGTGCTCCTGCACCCGCTCGGCGCCGACCGGCATGTTTGGCTGCCCGTGATGGACCGGCTGGCCGCGGAGCGCGACGTGATCGCAGTCGACCTGCCCGGATTCGGCGACTCCCCCGCGCTCAACGGCGGCAAACCGCCCACGCCCGCAGCGCTCGCCGCTGCGATCGCCGAGCTCCTGCGCGGCATCGCCCCGGGCGGCCCGCACCACGTCGCCGGCAACTCGCTCGGCGGTTGGGTCGCACTCGAGCTCGCGGCAGCCGGCCACGCCCGCTCGGTCACCGCGATCGCGCCCGCCGGACTCTGGCCCGAGCCATTGGCACCCAAGCGGGGGACCGCACGCAGCCTGGCCAACGCCATCAGGCCCGGTCTGGGTTGGCTCCTACGCAGCCCGGCAGGCCGCCGCCTCGCGCTCGCGGGCACTGTGGCCCACCCTGAACGCGTTCCGCCCGACGCCGCGCTGCGGCTCGTCCAGGCCTACGCCGACGCGCCAGGCTTCGAGGCCGTCAACCAGGCGATGCGTGCCGGCCGCTTCACGCGCCTAGAGCAGATCCGCGTCCCGGTCACGCTCGCATGGCCCGAGCACGATCCCCTCGTCGCGCGACCAGCGCACCTCCCGCCGACCGTTCGCAGCGTGGTGCTGCGCGGCGCCGGCCACCTTCCGATGTGGGACGCGCCCGACATGGTTGCCGAAGTGCTGCTGCGTGGCAGCCGACGGTAGGTACATGCTCGGCCACTGCTCCAAGAGCCAGCAGCCGATGATCTTCGCCGCGATCCGCGGCATCTTCACCGCCGGCTCCGGCGAGCAGGCGCGCCGCGGGCGCGGACGCTCGCGGAGCTTCACTGCAAGCGCGGCCGACGGTTCGACGCACAAGTCATCGACACCTCCTCTCACTCCCGGTCGACCCGAGCACACCACCGATCTCGTCGAGCGGACAGCCGACTCTCGCTCACCGACGTCGCTCGCTCGCGCTGGCGCGAGGGGGCGCGCAGGGATCAGCTCAGAAGGCCGCGCGCGCGAAGTTCTCGGATGGCGATGTCGCTGTGTTCGGCGACTTGCTGGCGGGCTACCCATTCGGCTAGCTCGGGCAGGCCGTCCGTCAGCGTGCGGCGGGCCTTGATGCCGAGCAGTTCGTGTGCGCGCGTGACGTCGGCGAAGCAGTGGCGGATGTCGCCGCTCCGGGCATCGCCGGTGACTTCGGGCTCGAGCGGCGAGCCGAGCGCTCGCGCGAGCTGCCGGGCCAGGTCGGCGATGCGCATCCGCCGTCCGGTGGCGACGTTGATGGCGTGTCCCGGAGCCTCTGATGCGTGCATCGCCGCTTGCGTCGCAGCGACGACGTCGGAGACGTGAATGAGGTCGCGGATCTGCTGACCGTCCTCGAAGACGAGCGGCGACCTGCCGTTGAGCAGGCGGGCGGCGAAGATCGCGGCCACGCCGGTGTATGGGTTGGCGAGTGCCTGGCGTGGCCCGTAGACGTTGAGATAGCGCAGGGCGACGGTCTCGAGGCCGTAGGCGCGGCCGAGTACGAGCGCGAGCTCTTCCTGGTCGCGTTTGGTGATGCCGTAGACGCTCGTTGGTCGCAGCGGTGCGCTCTCGCGCGTCGCCACCGGTGTCAGCTCCGCTCCGCAGTCCTCGCAGCGCGGCTCCCATTGCCGCCGGCGCAGCTGGTCGCCGGGACGTGGCGAGGGCGAGCGAGCGCCGTGGGTATCGCACTCGTACGAGCCTTCGCCGTATACGACCATCGATGACGCGACCACGAAGCGGCGGATCCGGTCGCGGTGTTCGAGCACGGCCTCGAGCAGCGTCGCCGTGCCGGCCGAGTTGGAGTCGACGGCGCGGCGGATATTGATCATCGACTCCCCATTGCCGACGACTCCACCGAGGTGGAAGACGCGGTCGACGTCCTTGAGCGCTTGCTCGACGGCGGCGCGGTCGCGCAGGTCACCGACGATCAGTTCCGCTTCCCCGCTGAGGTGGGCCGGCACGCCGTCGGCGTGCGCGAGCGGGTCGAGGTTGTCGAGCACGCGCACGTGCTCGCCCGCGGCCAGCAGGGCGTCCACGAGGTGCGATCCGATGAACCCGGCCCCGCCGGTGACGAGAACGCGCATCACCAGACGGTGTAGAGCAGCAGTTCGATAGCCAGTGCCTGCACGGCCAGCGCGCCGAGCGTGAGGCCCAGCCGGTGTGCGGGAAGCGTCGTCGCGGCGGCAATGCATGCCAGCGGGACCAGGAATTGGTAGATGCGCTCGGTCTCCGCCTTGGAGAAGCCGAGCAGCGCGGCGGTCACGATCACCGCCGCGAGCGCGAGCGCCTGGGCATCGCGCGCCCCCGCCGAGCGCAGTGCGAACCAGGCGATCGGTAGGCCCAGAGCGACGAGGAAGGCCACCGGCGAGCCGAACGCCCAGAACGCGTACGGCCGCCTGCTGGCGATCCCTTCGCGGTAGACCGACTCCGTGGCGCGCAGGACGCCGACGGGGTCATAGCCCGTCGCCAATGCCAGTGACGCGTAGAAGAATGTCAGCGCGGCGCCGCAGGCGACGGTCACCAGGACAGCCCGACGCAGGCCGGACCGGCGCTCGGCCAGCAGTGTGGCCCACACGCCGATCGCGAGGTTCGCGTACGAAAAGAAGCTCGCCAGCGCGAACATGGCGGCGCCGAGCGGCAGCGCGCCGCGCGCGGGCGCGCGACGTCCAGCCAGCGCGAGCGGGATCGCCGCGCTGAGCGCCAGCGTCGCGTAGAGGGCGTCGGCGGACGTAGCGCCGTAGAGCAGCGCCGAGGGCGCGAACACGTACAGCAGGACCGCGGTGCGTGCGCGCTGCTCGTCGAGTAGCTCGCGCGCGAGTAGGTAGGTGAGCGGGATCACGAGGGCTCCCGCTCCGATGGTGAGCGCCGCCATGCCGCGCGGTCCGTCTATCCCAAGCCAGTGCAGCGCCAGGAGCAGCCCTGGCGGATGGCCGATGGCGTGGACCGGGAGCGACGTTCCGATCTCGGCGAACGTGTCGAGGAAGAACCGCGCCCCGAAGTCGAGCGCCGGCAGCGCGGGCAGATACTCGCGTGCCGCCTCGTGGTTGCCGAGCTGGTAGACGGCCCAGAGACCGTCGGCTCCTGTGCGAGCGCTGCCGAGCGCGAGCCGCAGGCCGAGGCCGAGCGCAAGCGTGCAGCCGGCGAAGGCCCACGGACGCACCGCAGGGCTCCGCAGCCGCGGTGCGAGCGACACCCCCGCCGCCAGTAGCGCTACGGCGGGTAGCGCAAGCGCGTGAACGCGTGGACGCCAATCCCAGAGAAATGGTGCCAGAGACGCACCCAGTTCCGTCCCGTTTGCCCGGGCGGCGAAGCCGTACGCGATGGTGGCCACGGCAACCGCGAAGCCGGCAACCGGCACCCAGGTCGCCGCGACGCCGTTCTTGCCGAGCTGGGGGGAGATCACCTCCATCGAGCTGAGACCGTAGGGCGGGAGGATCGTCGGCGGCGTCGGAGACCGCCGCCGTTCGCGTTTCGTAATGCGTCGCGCATACGGTCGCAGCCGTGATCGACGTCATCCTGCCGGTGCTCGACGAGGCCGAGGCGCTGCCCGGGGTGCTGGCACGAGTGCCCGCGGGATTCCGGGCGCTGGTCGTCGACAACGGGTCGACCGACGGCAGCGCGGCGATCGCGGCGTCGCTGGGCGCCGAGGTCGTGTCCGAACCGCAGCGCGGCTTCGGGGCAGCGTGCTTCGCGGGGCTGGCCGCCAGCCGCAGCGAAGTCGTCTGCTTCATGGATTGCGACGGCTCGCTCGACCCTGGCGAGCTGCCGCTGGTGGCCGACCCGGTCCTCGGCGACCGGGCGGATCTGATGCTAGGTGCGCGCCGCCCGGAGCCCGGTGCGTGGCCTCTGCATGCGCGGCTTGCCAACCGCGCGCTGGCATTGGAGCTGCGCCGCCGCAGCGGGCTGCGGTTGCGGGACCTCGGTCCGATGCGAGCGGCGCGTCGCGAAGCGCTTCACGCGTTGGGAATCCAGGATCGGCGCTTTGGCTGGCCCTTGGAGATGGTGTTGCGCGCCACGGCAGCCGGCTGGCGCGTGGGCGAGGTCGAAGTCGCCTATCGGCCCCGCGTGGGTCGCTCGAAGGTGACGGGCAGCCTGCGCGGCAGTGCCCGCGCAGTGCGCGACATGACGGCGGCGCTGCGATGAGCGAGGTGGCGTTGGTGGTGATCGCCAAGGCGCCCGCTTCCGGCCGCTCGAAGACTCGCCTCTGCCCGCCCTGCACGCCCGACCAGGCGGCGGAGCTCGCGGCGGCGGCGCTCGCCGACACGCTTGCGGTGGTGGCTGCCACTCCCGCCCGCCGGCGGCTGCTCGCGCTCGACGGGAAGCTCACTGTGACCCCGCCGGACTTCGAGGTGATCGAGCAGCGCGGCTCGGGCCTGGGCGAGCGCTTGGGGCACGCGCTCGCGGCCGCCGAAGGCCCGGCGCTCGTCATCGGGATGGACACCCCGCAGCTGACTGCCGCGACGCTCGCACGCGCCGCGGCGCGTCTCACTCGCGGCGACGTCGCAGCCGTGCTCGGTCCGGCGCTCGACGGTGGCTATTGGGCGATCGGCCTGCAGACGCCCGACCCGGCCGTGTTCGAGGATGTGCCGATGTCCAGCGTCGCGACCTATGCCGCGCAGCGGCGCAGACTCCGGCAACTGGGAATCACGATGGCGTCGCTGCCCCCGCTGCGCGACATCGACACGATCGCCGACGCCCGCGCCGTCGCGCGGGCATTCCCGTGCACCGCGTTCGCGGCCGCGCTCGCAGCGCAGGGGACACATGGCAGGTAGCGCACTCGCCTGACGCTCCCCGTCAGCGCACCAGGCCGACGACGAGCAGGCCGTGGCCGAAGCCGCCGGCCGTCGGCGGTTCGAGCGCCCAGATCGCCTTGGCGAGAGCGGAGCCGCGCAGGCCGGAACCCTTCACGAGGGCATGGCGACGCCTGGATAGCGTGTGGTGCACCAACGCCGGCTTCCCAGCCGGCAACGGGGGCAGCGGCGCTGTGAACGCGTCCTCGAGATGTTCACCGCGCAGGAGACCGTTCAGCGTTGCGCGGAGCGGGGGCAGGCCGGGCCAGTAGCGTCCGCTGCCGACCTTCGGCCCGGCCTGGAGCGTGCGGTCGAGCGCGCCCAGCGGTTCGATTCCCGCGGCATCGAAGCGCGCGAACAGCTCGGGGGGCGCCCAAGTATGGACCGTGACGTCCGCACCGAGCTGGTAGGGCATCAGGCGCGGCGCCCCGACGGGCAACTGCCACACGCGCGGCCACTCGAGCGAGTAGCGTCCGAGCGCCTCGAGCGCCACGACGGCTCCCGTCCGCGCATGACCCACGATTTCGCGCAGCAGCGACTCCAGCTGCTGGGGCTGAAGGTGCGACGCGATGCCAAACGAGCCGAGGTAGACGTCGAAGGGGTGCCGCCCCACAGGGCCAAGACCGCCGCGCAGATCGTGGGCGATGCTCGGCAGGGACGCGACGGACGGCTTGAGGTCGAGTCCGAGGTAGCGCGTGAGGCGGCCCTCCGCGAGACGCGCGGCGAGGCCATCGCCACACCCGAGGTCGAGCAGCGCACCGCCGCGCGCGATGTCGAGCAGGCGGGGCAGCAGCCGGGCGAGCAGGGGCTCCTCGAACGTCCGCCGAACGAGGTCGTGGCCCTGCCGGTGATATGGCCGGGCGGCGGCCTCCAGCGGTTGCATTGCGGCGGCACCGTAGTCGCGCGCGAGTACCCCCGAAAGGGTCTCGATGCCGCTGTAAGGAAGCTGAAAGCTCTGTGCGGTCGGATGCGGAGTCTGCGCCATCCCGCATTCGCCCTCCTATGCATCGTCATCGCCGGCTGCGGCTCGGGCGACGCCATGGCGCCGGCCGCGGAACCGGCCCACTCGCCGGCGCTACAGGCCACACCTGCGGGGCGGGTCGTGTCCGTCGGCGACAACCCCGAGGGGATGACATTCGATCCGCGCACCGGCCTGCTGGCGGTGAGGCTGTCGAATCCCGATCGGGTTGCGCTCGTGGATGGGCGCAGCGGCCGCACGGTCCGCCGCGTGCCGCCTTCGGAAGCCCCGCGAGAACAGCGTCGCGTGCTCGACCTACCCATCGTCCCCGGCGGGTCGGCCGTCACAGCCGAGGGCGACCGGGTCGCGGTCCTCAGTAAGCGCGAGCGCGCGCTCGAGGTCTTCGACACGAGAACGCTGCGCTCGCTCGGAAAGATCGACGTCGGGATCGGGCCCACGCACGTGGTCGCGCGCGGCGCGTGGCTGTTCGTCGTCGACACGCGCGGCAACGGGCTCATCGAGGTCTCGACAGAGCCGCTGCGGGTGCATCTGCGCATGCAGCTCAGCGGCGCGCCGTACGGCATCGCGCTGGACCCCGTGCGCAATCGCTTCTGGGTCACGCTGACCGCGCTGAACCGCGTCGCCGAGGTCACCGGCCACCGCGTGCTGCGCAGCTTCCCGACCGTACGCCAGCCGAACTCGGTTGCGGTCGACCCCGTCACGGGACGGGTGTTCGTGGCCGGCCGGAAAGATGGCACGCTGCAGCTGCTGGACCCGCCCCCATACGGCGGCTGAACGGTCTTACGGGCCTATTACCATCGTCGCGCGCCCCTGTTGACACGGCGCGCTCGGCGCCATCCTTCGCGACGGATGCCCCGCATTCCCCGACTGCCGGCCGTCGGCCCGTTCGCCGAAGGCGCTTGGCGAAGCCCGCTGCGCGGCCCGTGGCTCGCCTCGCTGTTGAGCGCGGCGCTGCTGCCGTTGCTGGCGATCTGCGCGCTGACCGGGCTGCTGTCACACCTCGCCTATCAGCCCCGCCTCGGCACGAATGCTCTCTTCTCCGGCCCCGGGCCCGGCAACGGCTTCGACGTCTTCGCTTTCGACTGGCCGACGAGCCCGAGCTGGCTCTACGCGGCCACCCAGGGCCTGCACGTGATCGCCGGCGTCGGCGCGATCCCGATCCTCCTGGCGAAGCTCTGGACCGTCATTCCGAAGCTGTTCGAGAACCCGCCCGCGCGCTCGATCGCGCATGCGCTCGAGCGGCTCAGCCTCGCGCTGCTCGTCGGCGGCGGCCTCTTCACGCTCGCTACGGGCGTGATCAACATCCAGCTCTGGTATCCGTTCGGCTTCTCGTTCGTGCCGGCCCACTACTACGGCGCGATCGTGTTCGTCGCCGCGCTGGTGCTGCACGTGGGACTGAAGCTGCCGGTCGCGCGGCGTGCGTTCGCCCAGGAAGGCGTCATGAGGCTGCTGCGGGAGGACCTCGCGCACACCAGGCCGGAGCGCGGGCTGGCCGGAGTCGTGACCAGCGCGCCGGCCGCGCCGGCAGCGCCGACGCTCACTCGCCGTACGCTCGTCGGTGGCGTCGGGGCTGCCTCGCTCGGCCTGGGAGCGATGGCCGCCGGGCAGGTCGTGGGCGGCCCGCTGCGCCAGCTCGCCCTGCTCGCGCCGCGCGGACGCGCCGGCTCTGGCCCGAACGCCTTCCCGGTCAACAAGACCTTCGCTGCGGTCGGCATTCCACAGCAAGCCGTCGGCGAGAACTGGCGCCTGCGGCTGATCGCCGATGGCCGGCCGAGCGTCAGCTTGAGCCGGCCGGAGCTGCTGCGACGCCCGCTCGTCGGCGCCGACCTGCCGATCGCCTGCGTCGAAGGGTGGAGCACGACCCAGGCGTGGCAGGGAGTCCGCCTGCTCGACCTGGCCCGGCTCGTGGGTTTCGGCGATCCCGAGACGCTCGAGGTCCGCTCGCTCCAGCCCCACGGCCGTCTGCGGCGCGTCACGCTCAACCGCGGCCAGGTCCACCACCCCGACGCGATGCTCGCGCTGCGCGTGAACGGCGTGGACCTGTCGCTCGACCACGGCTACCCGGCACGGATCATGGTTCCCGCGCTGCCGGGCGTGCATTGCACCAAGTGGGTCGGGGAGCTGCGATTCGCGTGAGCGCGTTTCGCCGCGAATACGGGGCGGGGCCGATGCACCTGCTCGCCGTCGTGGCGAGCACCGCGGTAGCCGCCTACGCCCTGATGCGTGTCTTCGACGTGGTCGGCGACCCGCTGCGCGTAGCGCTCTGGCTGCTCGGTGCGATCCTCGCCCACGACCTCGTCCTGTTTCCGCTCTACGCGTTGCTCGGCCTGATCGCGGGCGGGGCCCTCGTCCCGGAAGCTCGCCGCAGCCGCCTGCGTGTCGCCGCGCTCAACCACTTGCGCGCCCCCGCCCTGGCCTCCGGCTTGCTGCTGCTCGTCTGGTTTCCGCTCATCGCCGCCAGGGCGCCGCGCACGTTCATGCGCTCGACGGGTCTCGACGTGAGCGTGTACCTCGACCGCTGGCTCCTCGTGACCGCCGTGCTGTTCATGTGTTCCGCGCTGTTGTTCGCGCTGCGCGTCCGAGGCCTCGCCCGTGCGTCCGCGCTACCTCCGCCGTGAACACGCTGTTGCCAGACTGGGCGAGATGAGTGGCTCGAGCCGCCCCGACCCGGTCCTCCGATGTCGCGGCGTCCTCAAGGCGCACGGCGCCGGGCGCGGCAGGCGCGTCGTGCTCGCCGATGTGAACGTCGATGTCTCCGTCGGCGAGCTGGTCGCCGTGGTGGGACGCTCGGGCAGCGGGAAATCCACGCTGCTACAGATCGCGGGCGGACTCGACCGCCCCGACGCGGGCACCGTGGAGGTGAACGGACGGCCCGTGACCGGCGCCTCCGAACGCGAGCTGAGCGCGTTGCGCCGGGATGCGATCGGCTTCGTCTTCCAGTTCTTCCATCTGCTCCCCGAGCTCGACGGCGAGGCGAACGTGATGCTCCCCGCGCGCCTGCCCGGCGCGCGCCCTGGGGGACGTGAGCGCGGGCGGGAGCTGATCGACCGGCTCGGGCTCCGGGCCGTGGCGGGGCTCGCCCCGCATCAGCTGTCGGGCGGAGAGCAGCAACGCTTCGCGCTGGCGCGCGCGCTGGTCGGAGACCCGCTGCTCGTCCTCGCCGACGAGCCGGTCGGCAACCTCGACGCGGACTCCGGCGCGATCGTGCTCGACTTGCTGCGCGCGGTCGCCGACGAGGGACGCGGCGTGCTGATGGTCACCCACCAGGCCGAGGCGACCGCTCGCGCCGACCGCGTCCTACGGCTCCAGGACGGTTTCCTCACCGCGACCGACGGAGCGGGGCCGCAGCTGTTGGACCACGCCGATACCGGGCCGTGAAAAGGCTGCTCACGGACGCGCTGCTGGGCCTGCGCGCACGGCGCGGGCGCACGGCGCTGGCCGCAGGGGTGGTGTTCGCGGCTTCGCTTGTTCTCGGCGTCGTGATCAGCTCCGCCTACGGGCTGAGGACAGGCTTCGATCGCGCGGCCGATCGCGCCGACCTGCCGTCGGTCATCGCCCGCTTCGACGACCAGGATCGCGCGAGCGTTGATGCGCGCGTACGCGCGCTGCCGAACCTCGCGGCGCGGGCGTACCGCACGGAGATCACCGGGGTGCGGCTGGCGGAGCGCGTCCACATGCTCGAGAAGGGCGTGATCCACATCGTCGACGGCGGCCGGCGCGGCTACGCGATCGTCGCCGGCCGGGACGTGGCCGAGCGCGATGACGAGGTGGTGGTCGAGGCCGGCCTGGCGCGCGCGTGGAACCTGCGTCCAGGGGACCGTCTGGTCGTCGGGCGCCTGGGACCGCTGCGCGTGGTCGGGGTCGCGCTGTCGCCCGACAACGTCGCCTTCCCGCTCGCGCGGACGGCACGGGTCTACCTGTCGCGAAAAGCGCTGGAACGGCGCTTCGGAGGGACCCTGCCGGTGAACGTGGCGCTGCTGTGGGCACGTGACGAGTCGCGCACGGACGTTCTGCTCTCGCAGGCACGGGCGTCTGCCGGCGGTGTGCGCGGGTTGCGCTTCACCACGCGCGACGGCGTGCGCGCGCTCGTCGAGCAAGCCGCCGGGTTGGTGGTCGCGCTGCTGCTCGCGTTCGCAGTCGTCGCGGCCGGATTGAGCGGCGTTCTGCTGGCCGCGGGCGCGCGCTCGGACGTGCAGCGCCGGATGCCCTCGATCGGCGTGCGGCGCAGTCTGGGCGCGACGCCGGCCGGCGTCGGGGCCCTGCACGCAACCGAGGGGGCGCTCGTCGCAGCATTGCCGGCGGCGCTCGGGCTGACTCTCGGCGGCCTGCTTGCGGCACGTCCCGTGAGCGGCGTACTCGACGCGCTCAACGAGCTCGCGCCTGGGACGCAAGCCCGGCTGACCTTGCTCGCGGGCGTCTGGCTGATCGCGGTCGGTCTCGTCGCGGGCGCAGCGGCGGCTCCCGCGTGGCGGGCCGCGCGCGGCTCGCCGGGCATGCTGCTGCGCCGAGGCGACGTCACGGCGCCCCCGCGCAGTGGTGCCGGGGGGCTGGCGCACCTGGGCGTACGACTGGTGACCGCCCGGCGAGCGCGCTTCGGCGTACTCATCGGCGTGCTCGGGACGGCGGTGTCGGTGGTACTGCTGCTGCTCGGGCTCGCGTCGCTGCTGACCGCGCTGCGTGATGACCCCGCCACGCTCGGCAAGCGCTACCAGTTGACGGCCCGTCTGCCGGTCGACAGCGTCGCCCGCATCGAGGCGATCCCAGGAGTGCTCGCGGCCGCTCCGCGCTACGAGCTCAACGCCATCAGCGCCACGGCACTCGGATCGCCGCTGCGGCTCATCGCCTATCCCGGCGACCACACCCGCTTCGAAGCGCCCCCGCTCTCAGCCGGGCGGCGAGCGCGCTCTGACGACGAGGCCGAAGTTGGCGCCGGGCTCGCAGACGCGGTCGGGCTGCGCGTGGGATCGACACTGGCGGTCCAACCGCAACTCAGCAGCGAACTGCGCTTTCGCGTCGTCGGAATCGTGCGCGCGCTGCTGAACGAAGGTCGAGTCGCATACGTGCAACCGGGAGCAGTCACCGCCGCGGGGCTAGCGCTCAAGGGTCGGCTCGCGGTGCGGCTCGAGCCGGGCGCCGACACCGATCAGGTGCGCCGCGAGCTGGCCCTCCTCGGCGCCGAGCCGAGCCCGGTGGGCGGCGCGACCGGCAGCAACCGCGCACTACTCGATCTTCTCGCACGCCTGTTGCGACTCGTCGCGGTCACTGTGGGACTCGTATGCCTCGGTGCACTCGCGCAAACGCTCGCGCTCACGACCGCCGAGCGCCGCAGCGCCGTCGCGACCCTGCGCTCCGCCGGCGCCGACGAGCGCGCGCTGCGCCGGCTGCTGGTCGGTTCGGCGCTGGCGGTGAGCCTGCCGGCCGCGCTGCTCGCCCTCGGCCTCGAGCTGTTCGTACTGACGCCGCTGACCGAGCGCCTAACCGTGGGCTATGCCGACTTGCCGCTGCGAACAAACCCTGCGCAGGTCACGGTCGTCGCGGTCAGCCTCGCGGTTCTGGCGGCCATCGCGAGCGTCTGGACGGCCAGGCGGCTGGCGCGCGAGCCCGTGATCGCCGGACTGCGCGAGGTCGAGTCGTGAGGCCGACGCGGCGCGAGGCTCTGACACTCGCCGGCGGCGGCCTGGCATGGGCGCTCGGCGCCTGCGGCTCGAACCCACGCCCCGGGTCCACGCGGCTGCGGTCGCTCGTCGATCCCGACGGCGACGGCCTGCTCAAGCGTGGGGCGGCCATGCCGCTGCATGATCGGACCGACCTCGGCGGCGGCGGGCGTGCGGGCGCACGGATCGCGAGCCTCGCGCACGCGACCGACCCGCACGTGCGCGACGCGCAATCGCCCGCACGAGTCCCGTTCCTGGACCGCCTCGGCCCTCGCCTTGGCGGCACGTTCCGTCCCCACGAGACGCTCACGGCACAGGTGCTGGCTGCCGTGATCGCGTCGATCAACGACTGGGGAGAGGCGCAAGCCGTGCTCGTCACCGGCGACCTGATCGACTCCGCGCAGCAGAACGAGCTCGACTGGGCCCTGACCCTGCTGAACGGCGGCAGCGTCGTGCCGAACTCCGGCGCCAGCGGCTACGCCGGAGTGCAGGCCTCGACGAACCCCGACCCGCTCTACTACCGCCCGGACGTCGATGCGCCGCGCCATCCCGGGCTCCTGCGCAGCGCGCTCAAGCCCGTGCGGTCCGACGGCCTGCACGTGCCATGGTGGCCCGCGCTCGGCAACCACGACGTGCTCGTCCAGGGCGAGCTGGCACCCAGCGCAGCCATCACGGCATTCGCGATCGGCGACCGCCTGCTCGTGGCGCCCGCGCTCGACCTGGGCAGGTTCGCGCGCAGCGGGAGGATCGACCGCGCGCAGGTCGACGCGCTGCTGCGCGCAGGCATACCCGGTGACGCCCTGCACGTCGCGCCCGACGCGCACCGCGCGCACCTTTCCGCCGTCGATGTCCTGGCCACGCTGCGAGCGGCAAACCACGCCGTCGGCGCGCAGGACGGCAGGCTCGACTACGCCTTCGACGTCGGCGAGCGCCTGCGCGTGATCGTGCTCGACCTGGCTCGCCGTGACATCGGCTCCGACGGACTTGTCACTCCATCGACGCTCGCCTTCCTCAGCGCAGAGCTGACGCAGGCCGGCGAGCACCACCTGCTCGTGACCTGCCATCACCCGCTCGATCGCTCCAGCGGCGGCGATGCGGTGCTCAGCCTCCTCGACGCCGACCCACGCGTGATCGCGGTGCTGGCCGGCCATACGCACCGCAACGCGATCGAGCCACGACACGCCGACGCAGGCGGATACTGGCTGATCACGACCGCCTCGATCATCGACTTCCCCCAGCAATGGCGAGCACTTCGGCTCGTGGCAACCGACACGGGCGGCGTCGCGCTGGAGACCTGGATGGTCGACCACACCGGACGCCCCGGCGACCCGGCCGACCTCGCAGGCATCGCCCGCGACCTCGCTTTCCTCGACCCCCAGGGCGGCCGCCCAGCCGCGGCCGCGGGCCCGCCGAACGCACGCAACGTCCGGCTGCACCTACCCCCGCGCAAGCTGCGCCCGGCCCAGCGGCCCCCGCGAACACCCGCGCTTCCAGCGCATCGTCCACCGACCGACAGAAGCGGCGGCGCCGGCGACGCATTCGGCTGAAACGCGGACAAGCGATAAGAGAGCCTTGCGAGTCGGTCGACGATCGAAGTTAGGCACGGCTGCCCTCGCCGGCCGCAATCCGCTCGGCGACCTCGAGCAGGTCGGTGCCGTTGATGTCGGGCTGGTCGCCGAGCGGGCTGGGGACCCTCCCCGGCCGGCTGACGAACGCGGCCGCGCAGCCGGCCGCCAGGGCTCCGGATACGTCCCAGGCGTGCGCGGCGACCAACCAGACGTCGGCAGGGCTCGTTTCGAAGGTCCGAGCGACCAAGTGGTAGGGCTCCGGTCGCGGCTTGAGCGCCTTTACCTGATCGGCGGACAGGATAACGTCGAACCGGTCGGCCAGCCCAGCGTGCGCGAGCTGGTCTCGCGCCACGTCCAGCGGCGAGTTCGTCAGCGCGGCGAGTGCCAGGTCCGCCTCGCGGAGGCGGTCGAGCGCGGGCGCGGCGTCCGCATGTGGCGGCAAATGGCGCATCTGGTCGATGATCCGCTCTCCAACATCGGGGTCGAGTTGGGTGCCAGTCGTCTCGGCCAGCATCGTGAGCGCCGCGCGCTGCGCGCTGGAGAAGTCGATGTAGCGACCGGTGAGCCCACCCACGAAGCTCAGCTGCAGCATCTGTGCGAACCATTGAGCACGCAGCGCGGCGCTGCCGAACAACCGCTCGAACAGCGGGTCGAGCGGGCTGAGGTCCAGCAGCGTCTCGTTGACGTCGAAGGCGATTACCCGCGGCATGAGCCGCTCCTACCCCGCTGCCACTCGCCAGACGCCAGCCGAGCCCGGCGGGTACAGCCCGCCAGTGGCTAGGCCTGCGATTTAGGTCTGTCGCGAACTTCTTCCGAACCTAGCCAAGGCTTGGTGCGCGCGGCGTCGCCGCGGAGAAGCCGCTAGGGATGTCGATCTGGGCGACCTTGGCGGTCGGCGTCGAGGTCAGGGCGTTTCGGACGGACCCGCGGGCGGCCGGCGCAGTTCGGCCGGGATGTCGCTGACGATCTCAAGATCCTCCTCGACGGCCGACAGCGCGAGCAGGCGGCTGATCGAGCGACCGCCGCGCACGAGCAACAGCCGCCGACGGGCGCGACGGGCGCGGCGCCGCGCGGCGATCAGCCGTCCCATCCCGCACGAGTCCACGAAACTCAGCTCGCGCAGGTCAAGCACGATGCACGGCGGTCGCGCTTGTTCAACGCTGCGCAACTCCTCATCGAACGTGTAGGCGTGCTCGAAGTCAAGCTCCCCGCGCAGCATCACGCGCACCGCGCCCGACGGAAGCCGCTCGAGCACCAGCCCGAACCCCTTCATCCGACCCCTCCCCCGAGTGTCTGGCTCGAACGTACCCGCGATCGGTTCGCTCACTCCCGAAATGGGTGCTACGCCGCGAGCGCGTGAGCAAGCCGCCGGTCGGCCACGCACAGGCGCGGTCGCAGCGACTCGTTGCAGTGCGGCCTTGTCAGCCCGCGATCCGTCACCTGGTAGGCGACGGGCCAAACCGGCGAGGTGCTCGAGTGTCGGGTGCTGGTTCGCCGGGTCTGTCGTCAGGCGATCGCGTCGGCCGCGGTCGGCAGCTCAAGCCACACGGTGGTGCCCAGTGCGTCGCGCTCTACGCCCCAAGCGTGTGCCAGCCGGGCGACAAGCTGTAGCCCGTAGCCACCGTGTTCGTCGTCTTGCTCGCGCGATCGTTGAGCGATGATTCCATCCGTTCCGCAGTCCCAGACCTCAAGGCGCAGCGTCGCCTCACGCAGCCACGCGGTCAAGCGCAGCGGCTCTTTAGCCGCGAGTGCTGCGTGCTGGAGGCAGTTAGTCACCAGCTCGCTGACCAGCAACAGCGCAATCTCGGTTAGCACTTCGTCGTCGCGCTCCCGTGCGAGCCAGTCAGAAACCGCGGCCCGCGCCCGGCTGGGCGCCGCCGGCGTCGGCGCAAGCGACAGCTCCAAGATGACGGCAATGACGCATATATGCCCCGGGCGCATGCCGAGCAATCCGCACATCCGGCTGAGGTTCTCTACCCGTCTGGCGATCGCCCGCAACCCGTGCGCGGCTCGGCGCGGGTCAAGCCTCTATGAACGGAAGGCGCGCTGCGGTGTCCGACAGCTCGAACACGCGCTGCACGGCGCGCGGTCCTGGGACCAGCGCGATCGAGAAACCGTCCTGGCGCGCTTTGGCGTCGAGCTCCATGATGCAGCGCAGCCCGCTCGCATCGATGAACCCGAGATCGCTCAGGTCAAGCACGACGCGCCGGAAACCGGCTTCACGGAGTCCAGCCAGCTCGGCTTCAAGGATCGGAACCGTGGCAAGATCCAACGCGCCAACGGCTCGCAGCCTGACCGCCTCTCGCTCAGGCGTGACATCGCAACGCAGTGGCTCCGCGTCCGGCGGCAAGATGTACGGATGAGGTCCGGGCGACATTCGACGAGTGCTGTCCGCTACACAAACGCTGTAGGGAGCCCATCGCGACACCCCTGTGACAGGGACCGCGGCGACTCGCCGTCTGCCTCAGCTACGGACCCGTTCCGAGCCGCGACCTGCCCGCGATCATACCCAACGACGAGCGCCACCCAAACCGTAGTTCGGGACCTCGGCGAAGCGGCTGACGATCACGATCTACGGCGTGTTGCCGGCGACGATCAGGCTGGCGCGCTGGTATGCGGTTCGTAGCGCACGCCCGGCCAGGCGCTCGGCCTGGCCGGGCGCCTGACCGCGCTCGATAGGGATCATCGTCGGTCCGGCGGACGGTGATTGGCTGTATCACCCGCAACGACGGCGGCGCCGACGTGATAGCGCCCACGGCGCAGACCGGGGACGAGGTACGCGAGAGGTTCGCCCACTGGCTGTCGCCTCATCCGCACGGCCTGTGAGACACCCTGAGAAAGCGCGCACGCCCAGCGAGGCGCCAAGTCGCTCCGCGAGATCGGCAGCGGTCACGGTTCCCGTCGCGTGATGCCGGCAACCCGGTCGATGGAGCGATCGAAGGACAGGATCTCGTTGACGCCGGTGGCTTCCGACTGCGCAATGAGGTACGCCTCGGCGAAGTCGATGCGGTCGAGCTCATAGACCTCGATCGCGCGTAGCAGCGGCGCCTCGTGCACCACACGAATCCCTGGCAACGCGATCGCGGCACGCATGAGCGCAGCGACCTGCTCGCGCGCGACCTCGTAGAAGGACTCGAGCACGTAGACGCACTCTGCCAGCACAAGGTCGGCGAGCAACAGCTCCTCTCCAGACGCAAGCGCGGCAGTCGCTCGCGCGGCCAGCTCGGGCGGGTCACCCGTGAGATGACGGATCAAGACATTCGTGTCGACGAACGCCGTCAGCGCCCGCGCTCCGCACGCGCCCGGCGTGTCTGACGCAAGACGTCGTCCCACGCCGTCCCACGCCTGCCGGCGGGCACGGACACGCTGCCGGCCAGCGAGAGGAAGTCGGGCGTCTTGGCGACCAGCGCGCGCGACTGCTCGACGCGAAACAGCAGCTCGTCGCCCTCATGCAGGTCAAGCGCCTCGCGCACGCTCCTGGGGATCGTCACCTGGCCCTTCGACGTGACCTTCGCTCGAGCATCCATACGCGCTCCTTACTTGTTTGGACACGTAAGGATAGCTCGCCGAGTCCACACCGCCGGGCGGGGGTCGGCGGGTCCCGAACCATGTCCCGAAATCCGCAGATCCAGACGATCTCGCGCATCTCAGCGCGCCACTCAGCGCCTGGTCTCGTACCTGGTCAGCAGCATGCCGTCGGGAAACGTCCGGGTCTCCACCAGGCTCAGGTTCACCCAGTTGTCCAGGGCGGTGAAGAACGGAGTGCCGCCGCCCACCAGGACCGGATGGGTGACGAGCACGTACTCGTCGATCAGGCCGGCCCGCATGGCCGCCGCGGCGAGTGTGGCACCGCCGATGTCCATGGGGCCGCCGTCGCCGGCCTTGAGCCTGGTGATCTCGGCGACCGCGTCGCCGGTGACCAGACGGGTGTTCCAGTCGACCGTGCTGGTCGTCGAGGAGAACACCACCTTCGGCATGTCCCGCCAGCGGCCGGCGAACTCGATTGCCGCCGGTGTGGCGCCCGGCTGCTTGTCGGCGGTCGGCCAGTGGGAGCTCATCGTCTCCCACAGCTTGCGCCCGTACAGCGCCAGGCCTGTCGCCCCCACCCGGTCGGACCACCACTGGAACAGTTCGTCGCTCGGCACGCTCCAGCCGAGGTCGTCGCCGGGCGCGGCGATGTAGCCGTCCAGGCTCAGGTTCATGGCGAAGGTCAGCTTTCGCATGGTGTCAGCCTTACTCGTCGCCTGGAACGCCGAAGCTCGGGGCCGCGCCCGGGTCGAGCGCGCGCTGCACGTAGCCATCCGACTGCGGTTTCCAGAGCTGCCAGAGCGCTTCAAGGTCCGCGATCGGGTCCTCGGCCCAGTCGACACGCAGGTCGGTGACCGGCCATTCGACAGCGTCGGCGATGAGCAGCCCGGCGGAGCGCACGGGCCCCTCCTCGCCCCCAGCGGAAAGCCCGGCGCGGAGCGCCAGAACGAGCCGGTCCCCGAGCGGGTCGCCCGCGCTCGCCTCGAAAGCCTCGACCATGTGACCCGGCACGGCCGTGTCGGCGAGGAGGTTCCCCGCCGCCACGGCACCGCTGCCCTGCGCGCCGGCGTGCTTGCCCAGGGTTTGAGCGCCCGAGTACGCCGCCGTGCGGCCTTGCAGGTCGACCACGGCGAGCTGGCGGTAGGCCACGTTGGGCTCGGAGGCGACGACTTCGTCGATCGCCTCCTGCGGCGAGCGCCCCGCGCCGAGCAGATCGAGCAGTCGGGGGCCGAGCCGCGGATCCGTGATGTTCTGGGGCGCGGCCGCGCCCACACCGGCGCGAACCGCGAGGCAACGCGCGGCGACCGCCGGGCTGGAGGAGGAGACGACGCCGCCGATCTGACCGGCCGCCGCGTCGATGCCGAGCAGCGAGAAGGTCACGTGTCCTCCCCCCGGTCGGCTGGGATCACCGCCGTCGCCTCGACCTCGACCAGCCACTCGGGTCGCGCGAGGCCCGTCACGACGACTCCGGTCGACACCGGGAAAACGCCTTTGAGGTGGCGGCCCATCACCCGGTAGACCTCCTCGCGGTAACGGATGTCGGTCAGGTAGACCGTCACCCGGCAGATGTCCTCGAGGCGCGCGCCGGCCTCGGCGAGCAGCTCTCCGATGTTCGCCATCGCGCGCTCGGCCTGCGCGGCCGCGTCACCGTGACCGACCGACTCGGCTGTGTCGAGGTCCTGGCCGACCTGGCCGCGGATGAACACGATGTTCCCCGCGACGACCGCCTGGCAGAGGTCGTTGTCCAGGCGTTGCTCGGGATATGTGTCACGCGTGTTGAAGGGGCGGATCCGGCGGTGCGTCATACGCGGGCGCCTTCCGGGCCGGCCGCCATGCGTACGGGCACGGCGTCCTCCGACAGGTCTGCGGCCTTCCGGACCAGATCGAGCGGCCCGGAGAAGTCGTAGTTGTTGTAGACGGCGAGGAGATGCGCGAACGGCGGCGACTGGGCGAAGAGCTGGAACGTCAGCCGGTGACCCGCGTAGTCGGAGTCGATCAGGTCGCGCGCGAAGGCGAGCAGCTTGCGCCGCTCCTCGGCGTCGATGTCGCCGATCCGGTAGTACTTCTCGAGCCAAGGGCCGACCTCGGGGTTGCGGAACATCGCGGCCGAAGGGGTGACGCACATCTGTCCGCCGCAGAGGTCGCGCGCGGTGTGCACTGCGCCCCCAAGTCCTGTTCCGGCCAGCACCCGGCCCGTGTAGAGCAGCGCCTGGTTGGGCATCAGCAGGCCGGCCGGGCTCAGCTCGGCGTGCTCGACGGCGGCGGTGAGATGGGCGTTGATCCCCTCGCGGTAGCAGACGAGCTCTGCGAGCTTCTCGCGGACGCCCTGATGCATCTTCACGCCGGTCTGCGACACGCTCGCATAGGCCGCGCCGACGAGCAGGTCGGCGTAGCGGAGATGTCGCTGGACGAAGGCGAACTGGCTGTAGCGGTGCAGCGTCGCGCGGATGAAGCTCGCCGCGCGCGTGTGCCGGTAGAACAGCACGTCCTCCCACGGGATCTCGACGTCGTCGAAGACGATCAGGGTGTCGACCTCGTCGAAGCGGTTCGTCAGCGGGTAGTCCTCGATCGGCTTCGTGCCGGCGAAGCCGGACCTGCAGATGTGCTTGATGCCCGGAGCGCCCATGTGAACGATGAACCCGACGGCGTAATCCGACAGCTCCTCCTGGCCCCAGTCACCGATGGTGGGCTTCACGAACGCCTGATTCGCGTAGGCCGCCGCCGTCTCGAACTTGGCGCCGCGGACCACGATCCCGGCGTCGGTCTCGCGGACGACGTGGAGCAGCACGTCGGGGTCCTGCTCCTGCGGCCGCCGTGCGCGATCTCCCTTGGGGTCGGTGTTGGCCGACACGTGAAACGGATCGAGAGCCGCCGCTCGCTGGACGTGGTCGCGGATGTGCTCGGAGAAGCTGGGGTCGATCTCCGCGAGCACGTCCTGCCCGTCGAACAGCGCCCACATCTCGCCGACCGTCTCGTCCCCCACCCGGGTGACCACGCCCCCGATGTCATCCAGGACGGCGTCGACGGCGCGGCGCTTGGCCGTCCAGTCGTCCTTGCTCATGGGCAGCTTCGGTCCCACCGCGCAGCGCTCGCCGCTGTCCGGGTCGACGTAGGACATCACGTCCTGCGTCTCCGCCTCGTGCGCCATGTCGTACACGCGGGCGCGTACGTCGACGATCGGCTTGAAGGCGGGATGCGTCGTCACGTCCTCGACGCGCTCGCCGTCGATCCAGATCTCGCGTCCGTCGCGGATCGATTCGCGGTACTCGGCTGCGGTGCGTATCACCGACGCTGCCTCCTCAGGTGACCTTCGTCAGGACCATCGCGAGCGCGTACTCGACGTGTTCGCGTGCGTGTGCCTCGGCCGCCGGCCCGTCACGCCGCGCGAGCGCCTCCAGGATCCGGCGGTGCCCCTCGATCGACTGCCGTGTCTCCTCGGCGTCGTAGCGGCGGGCGATGCTGTGGTTGAAGTAGTACTGCCGGCTGGCCCGGCTGAGCTGCGCGAGACGTACGTTGGCGGCGGCGGCGATCACGCCGTCGTGGAAGCGCTCGTTGAGCTCGACCTGCGTGTCGGGCGCCAACGCCACCGCGTCGTCGCCCGGTGGGTACAGGGCGTCGAGCGCGCGGAGCTCGCCCGCCGTCGAGCGGCCGGCCGCCAGGAACGCGGCGTAGCCCTCGAGCGCGGCGCGCACCTCGTAGATCGCGGCGATCTCCTCGGCCGAGTGCTCGTGGACGACCCAGCCCCTGCGGTCGCGCCTCACGAGCCCCTCGAGCACGAGCCGCTGGAGCGTCTCCCGAACCGGCGTCCGGCTCACCGCCAGCCGCTCGGCCAGCTCGACCTCGACCAGGCGCTGGTTGGGCCGCAGCACCCCGTGGACGATGTCGGCGCGCACGCGGTCGTAGATCTCGTCCGAGCGCACCGTGGCGCCGGCGCTGATTCCCGACGTGCCCGAGCGCGCTTGACGGGTCCTGGTGGCCATGACAGCATGCAGCATTGCATACCGAATGGCATACAAGAATGTCCGAGGGAGAACCGGGCGTTTCGCGGTAGCAACGAAAGGAGACGGGGGTAAAGATGAGACGCGCGCCGGCATTGGCCATGATCGCCGCGCTACTCGTGGCGCTCGTCGTCGCGGGCTGTCGCGACACCGACGACAAGGCGGAGAGCCCCGCGGGTGGCGGCGAGAGCAGCAAGGTAGAACCGATCCGGATCGCGTTCTCGACCTGGAACGGCTACATCGGGATCGTCATCGGCGTCAAGGAGGGACTGTTCGAGAAGGCGGGCGTCAAGGTCGACTACACGGTCGTGGAGGATCCGGTCCAGCGCTTCAACGCGCTCAAGAGCGGCAGCCTCGACGCGATCGCGACGACGCCCGACACGTTCTCGCGCACGTACGCCCAGGGGATCGAGACCGTGCAGGTGCTCGGACTCGACGGATCCGAGGGCGGCGACGGCCTCGTCGCCGAGAACTCGATCAAGACCGTCGCCGACCTCAAGGGCGAGAAGGTCGGGGTAAGCGCAGGCTCCACGAGCCAGTGGTTCCTCGCGTACGTGCTCGACCAGAACGGGCTCTCACTCGGCGACGTGGAGCAGGTCGACATGACATCGGGCGACGCGGGTACGGCGTTCGCGGCGGGGAGGATTCCCGCGGCGGTCACCTGGGAGCCGTGGCTGTCCAAGACGGAGAAGAACCCCGACGGTCACGTCGTGGTGTCGACGGAGAAGTATCCGACGATCATCACCGACCAGGTCGCGTTCGATCCGGACTTCATCAAGCAGCACCCCGATTCCGTCCGGCGCTTCGTCAAGGGCTATCAGGCGGCGGTCGACTTCCTGCACTCGGACGAGGACGCGGCGCTGGAGCACGTGACGGAGTACCTCGGGCAGTCGCCCGACGAGATCAAGGCGACGATGGAGACCGTCCCGATCTGGGGGATCAAGGAATCGCAGGACTACTACGGGACGAAGGACAGTCCAGGACCGATCTACGACATCTTCAAGAAGTCGGCCGACTTCTGGAAGGGACTCGGTGAGATCGACAGCAGCCCGGATCCGAACGACGCGATCGACCCCTCGTTCATCCAGGAGGCCGCCGGCTGATCGCGCCGGACCGACGTGACCGAACCTGCCTCCACGACGGCGTCCCCGCCTCCGGCCGGCGTGCCGGAGGCGGGATCGGCGCGCCGGCCTCGCCTCGCCCAAACGCTCCTGACGCCGAAGGAGCCGATTCCTCGGGGGCTCGCCGTCGGCCTCGGGTTCGGCGCGTTCGCGATCATCCTCGCGGCCTGGTCGATCGTCGCCTACGGCGGCCTCGTCGAGCCGCTGTTCCTGCCGCCGCCCGGGAAGGTCGCGGAGGCGCTGTACGACATGTTCGTCAACGAGGATTTCGCCAGCGACGTCTGGGCGAGCTTCTACCGGGTCGGGCTGGGCTTCCTGATCGCTTGCGCGGTCGGGATCCCGCTTGGCATCGGCATCGGCTCGTTCCGGGCGGTCCAGGCTTTCTTCGAGCCTGTGATCGCCGCCGTGCGCTACATGCCGGCGTCGGCCTTCATCCCGCTGCTCATCATCTGGTTCGGGATCGGCGAGACGGAGAAGCTGGCGGTGATCTGGTTCGGCGTCTTCTTCCCGCTGACGCTGATGGTCGCCGACGTCTCGGCCAACATCCCCAAGGAGCTCGTCAACATCGCCTACACGCTGGGCGCCTCGCGCAGGCAGGTCTTCCGCCGGGTCCTGCTGCCGGCCTCCTGGCCGGGCGTGATCGACACCATGCGCATCGGACTCGGCTGGGCGTGGACCTACCTGATCGTCGCCGAGCTGGTCGCCGCGTCGACCGGCATCGGCCACGTCATCCTGCAGTCGAGCCGCTTCCTCGAGACCGAGAAGATCATCGGCGGAATCCTCACGATCGGGGCCCTGGGTCTGCTGTCCGATGCCGGCTTCCGCTTGCTCTACCGGACGCTGTTCCCCTACGCGGAGCGCGTCGGGCGATGAGCTCGATCGCCGCGCGGCGCGTGTCGATGGTGTTCGACGCCCGGGCCGGCGAGGTGCGGGCGCTCGACGACGTCACGGTCGAGATCCCGGACGGCCACTTCGCATGCATCGTGGGCGCGTCCGGGTGCGGCAAGTCGACGCTGCTCAACATCATGGCGGGCCTGATGCCCCCGACGACCGGGACGATCGAGGTCGGCGAGCACCCGGTCGAGGGGCCGGGCGCCGACCGCGGGATGGTGTTCCAGAGCTACACGCTGTTCCCGTGGCTGCGCGTGCGGGAGAACATCGAGTTCGGGCCGTCGCTCAAGGGCGTCTCGACGGATGAGCGACGCCGGATCGCCGACGCGCTGCTCGAGGAGATGAATCTCACCGAGTTCGCCCGCGCGTATCCGAACGAGCTCTCCGGCGGCATGAAACAGCGCGTCGCCATCGCCCGTGCGCTCGCCAACGACCCGGACGTGCTGCTCATGGACGAGCCATTCGGTGCGCTCGACGCCCTCACCCGGGCCGGCGCCCAGCGATTCCTCACCCAGGTCTGGGAGCAGCACCGTCGCACGATCGTCTTCGTCACCCACGACATCGACGAGGCGATCTACCTCGGCGACACCGTCCACGTCATGAGCCCGCGGCCCGGACGCGTCAAGGAGGTCGTCGAGATCGACATCCCCCGCCCCCGCTCGCTCGACGACGTGGCCACCCCGCGCTTCGCGGAGCTAAAGCACCGGATCCTCTCGCTCATCTTCGCCGACATCGACGTCGAGGCGACGACGGCGTCCTGAGTGCTCAGGCGCCCGCTGCGGCGGGGCTCGACTTTCGTCGGGCGAGCGCGAGGAACGACAGCATCTCGAACATCGCGTTGGCTGCGAACAGCGCGGTGATCTGACCCGGCCCGTCGTAGGACGGCGCGACCTCGACGACGTCGAAGCCGACGAACGGCAGCTCCGCGCAGGCCCGGAGCAGCTTGAGGGCCTCGAAGGAGGTCGGGCCGCCCACCTCGGGTGTCCCGGTCCCGGGGCAGTAGGCCGGGTCGACGAAGTCGACGTCGAAGGTGAGGAAGGCGGGGCGCCCGGCAAGGCGTTCGCGGGCGTGCTCGGCAAGTGCGGCCGGGGTCCACTCGGCAAGCTCGTGCCAGGGGATGGTCTCCACCCCGAGCTCGTCGGGGATCGCCTCATCGTCGGCGCCGTAGAGCGGGCCGCGCATGCCGACCTGGAGGGTGCGGGCCGGGTCGAGGAGGCCCTCCTCGATCGCCCGCCGGAACATCGTCCCGTGGCTGTAGGGGCGTCCGTTGTAGGAGTCCCAGAGGTCCGTGTGGGAGTCGAAGTGCAGCAGTCCGAGCTGCCCGTGCACGCCGGCGAGCGCGCGCAGCTCGGCGAGCGTGACCGAGTGATCGCCGCCCATGCCGACCGGGATCACGCCGGCCTCGGCGATCGGGCGAACGAAGCCCTCGATGCGGGCGAGCGTGTCCTCGACGTAGCCCGGCACCGTGGGGGTGTCGCCGAAGTCGACCGTGGACAGCGCGCCGAAGACCTGGACACGCTGGACGGCGTTGTACGTGCGGAGCATGCCGGAAGCCGAGCGCACGGCCTCCGGCCCGAAGCGCGCGCCGGAGCGGAACGACGTGCCGCCGTCCCAGGGCATCCCGAAGACGGCCGCGTGGGCGCCCTCGAGCGATGTGACGTGCGGCAGCCGCGCGAAGGTGCGTGGACCTGTGAAGCGCGGCGCCTCGAGTGCATCCCACGGTTCGTGCATCGACACGTGTCCCTCATGCCCCACGTGCAGCCGGTTCATTCAACCCATTCGGGTCGGCGCCCCTCCCCCGCTACAAGCCGACGGGGTGCCGCTTGACGTAGCCGCGGCCGCTGCGCCGCTCGAGCCGCCAGCGCGGCCCTTCCTCGCCCCGCCCGGAAGTGTCGAAGCGCAGGCCGGCGATCGTCATGTAGGCGTGCCCTCCGTGGGCGTAGACGGTGATCCACGCGCCCTTCCCGCGCTCGCCGTAGGACATCAGGCCGCCGGAGTCGCGCGCCTGCTTGAGCAGACCCGCGGCGTGCAGCACGTAGGAGACGGTGCCGGAGCAGTCGTAGCCGCTGTCGCGCCAGCGGCCGTGACCGCCGCCCCACTTGTAGGGCTTGAGCGTGATCCGGTTGGCGGCCGCGACTGCCGCGACGACCTGCTCGGGAGCGCCCGCGGGCGCGACGGCCGTGCGGCGATCGGCGTTCATCGACGCCTTCGCCGTCGGCATCGTCGTCGTCGTGGCGGGCGGTGCGTCGGCGGAGAATCCGCCGGTGGGCGTGGTGCTCGCACGAGCGTCGACTGCGGCGAGCAGCAGGCCGAGCAGCACCGCTGCCAGCGCCGCCGCCGCGACGGTACGCCCGCGAACGGGCAAGGTGGACTTCACGGTTTCAGGTACCTCGGAATTCGCTTTCCAGTCCGCCTCCGAGGTGAGCTGACGGGCTCGCGCTGGAAAGACCTGCGCTACGCCGTGCCTCGAAAGGCCGGCGATTCGCCCCGACTACCTGGTTCCCCCGGTCACCCGGGCTCAGGGCCTGGGCGATTAAGCGGTATACGTCGCGCTCCAACCGCGCAAGAACGCGGAAGTTGCGGTGTTATGCCTCCACCGGCCCACCTTCGAGGGCGGCCAGCGACGGCTCCTGTCCAGTTTCGGCGGTTGCGCGCGAAACTTTAGCCCCGGCGTAAGCGGCGTCCTCGTCGAGCGTCTCCTCGCGCAGCAGCGCCTCGGCCAGCGACTCGAGCTGCTCGCGGTGCGCCGAGAGGAGCTGCTGCACCTCGGCGTAGGACTCGTCGACGATCCGGCGGATCTCGTCGTCGACGATCTTCTGGGTCGTCTCCGACGCGCCGTGCGACCCCGGAAGCAGCGGACCGTTCTGATCCTCGGCCAGCACGGCGATCGGCCCGATCGCGCGGCTCATCCCCCAGCGCCCGACCATGCCGCGGGCGATCTGCGTGAGCTGCTGGATGTCGGATTCCGCGCCCGTCGTGATCGTGCCGAACACGATCTCCTCGGCCACGCGCCCGCCGAGCGCGACCTTGATCTTGGCCAGCAGCCACGATTCCTCGTAGTTGGACCGGTCGTCGTCGGGCGCCGCGAACGTGACGCCGAGCGCCTGGCCGCGCGGGATGATCGAGACCTTGCGCACCGGGTCGGCACCCGGGGTGAGCATGCCGACGAGGGCGTGGCCGGCCTCGTGGTAGGCGACGCGCTTGCGGTCCTCCGGCGAGAGCACCGTGCCGCGCGGCGCGCCGAGCACGATCTTCTCGAGCGCGTCGGTGAAGTCGCCCATCTCGACCTTCTCGTGGCGCCGGCGCGCGGCCATCAGCGCAGCCTCGTTGGCGAGGTTCGCGAGGTCGGCGCCGACCATCCCCGGCGTCGTCGCGGCGAGCCGGTCGAGGTTCACGCTGTCGGCCAGCGGCAGCGAGCGCGTATGGACGGCGAGGATCTTCGCGCGCCCCTCGCGGTCGGGCGCGGGCACCGCGACACGCCGGTCGAAGCGGCCCGGGCGCAGCAGTGCGGCGTCCAGGATCTCTGGCCGGTTGGTGGCGCCGAGCACGATCACGGCGACGTTGGACTCGAAGCCGTCCATCTCGGTCAGGATCTGGTTGAGCGTCTGCTCGCGCTCGTCGCTGCCGCCGCCGAAGCCGGCGCTCGCGCTGCGCGAGCGGCCGATCGCATCGAGCTCGTCGATGAAGATGATCGCCGGCGATGCCTCCTTGGCCATCTTGAACAGGTCACGCACGCGCGAGGCGCCGATGCCGACGATCGCCTCCACGAACTCCGACGCCGAGATCGAGAAGAATGGCGCGCCCGCCTCGCCCGCGACCGCGCGCGCGAGCAGCGTCTTGCCGGTGCCCGGCCGGCCCGACAGCAGCACGCCCCTCGGAATCCGTCCGCCGAGCTTCTGGTAGCGCTCGGGGTTCTTGAGGAAGTCGACGATCTCGGACAGCTCGGACTTCGCCTCGTCGATCCCGGCGACGTCGTCGAAAGTGATCTTCTGATCGCCGCCCTCGACGCGGCGCGCCTTGCTGCGGCCGAAAGCCCCGAGCGCGCTCATCGGGCCACCCGCGGCGCGGCGGAAGATGAAGAAGAACAGCGCGATCAGGAGGATCACGGGCCCGAAGCCGAGGATCAGGCTGGCGAGGAAGCCGCGGCTCTGGTTGATCGGCTCGGCCTCGATCACGACCTTCTTCTCCTCGAGCAGCGCGGAGAGCTGCTCATCGTTGGAGAAGATCGGGATCTCGGTCGCGAAGACCTTCTTCGGCTCCGCCTTGCCGTACTTGAACTCCTTCTTGAAGCGACCGTCGACGGTCGCCCCCGTGGTCGAGACGCGGTCGACGTTGCCGGCCCGGACCTGGTCGAGGAACGTCGGGCTGTAGGGGATCTTCACGGGCTCGACCTTGCCCGGCGCGAACAGCGCGACGAAGATGTAGTTGGCCGCCAGCAGCGCGGTCACCACCAGCAGGATCCGCATCCGCGGGGTGCGGAATCGCGGGTTCTTGTCCTCCCCGCCCTCGCGCGGGAGCGGCGTCCGAGCCTGCCGCTCGCTCTCCTTAGGTAGCTCCGCCATCAGCCTATGTGTACCAGTGCGATGTGACGGGAGGGTGTGGGGAGCTCTAGTCCTTCGGCTTTCGGCGCGGCATGCGCCGCTCGGGCGGCGGCTCGCGCGCGAGCCGCGCGTCGAAGCCCTGGAGCTCCGGCCGAGCGGCGAGGTCGTCCACCGGCGGGAAGGCCCGCACCGGCGCGCCGTCCTTCCAGACGACGAAGTACGGCTCGCCGTCGATGATCGTGTCCTGCGAGTGGCGCCCGCCCATCTGGCGCGCGAGCTTGATCGCGCGATCGCGATGGACGCGCCGGTCGCGCCAGGTCCCGTAGCGCTGCTGTGCGAGGGGGCCGGCGTGCTTCGCCGCGGCCGCGCCGGCCGACGCGGCGAGCCCCTGCACCACCTTGTTGCTCGCGGCCGCCTTGGCCGCGGCCGCGATCGCCCTACCTGTGGTCATGGCCTCCATTGAAGCGTGCCGGCGCCCGAAGCGGGGCTATACTCCGCGTCCGTTGCGGCTGTAGCTCAGTTGGCTAGAGCGTCTGCTTGCCATGCAGAAGGTCGAGGGTTCGAGTCCCTTCAGCCGCTCCTCACGAAAGCCCCGCTCAGGCGGGGTTTTCTGCTTGTTGGACACACCTCGTGACGACGGCCCAGACGCTCGTGGCTACCGCCCGTGGCTACCACATCCGTCAGGCTCCGCCTCGGAAGGGTCTGGCGAAACGACTACATGACGAGGAGGGCGGGGAAAGCGGCGTGGCGTTCTTTCACAAGGGGTGCCGTGCCGCTGCCGAAGCGTCGCGCCACCCCGAGGACTCTGGCGAATGAGTTTCGCTTGCGTAGCTGATCGCGTAGCTGGCAGCGAGCGCGTCGGTGTACCTGTCCATACGTACCAACCCGCCCGGCCGGCATCGCGAGCAGCATGTGCGGGCGTTTCATGGCGCGTGGGCGCTGTGCGTCGCTACGCTGGTCCGACGATGCTCGGCCGACAGCGCCGTTTTCATGCGTGCATGGCGCTTCTGGCGCTCGTGTGCGCGGTCGCGCAGGGCTGGTCTGGCGTACTTGAGCTGTCGCTCTATCTCACGCCGGTGTTGTTGCTCGTCGCCTTGTTGCTCTGTGGTCGCTACGTGGGCGAGGAGCGCATCCTGGCGCGCCGCGCGAGGCGTGCGCGGGCGTTGCCGCGGGCTCCGCGGGGCATGCCGCGGGTGGCCTCGTCGCGTCCACTCGTCTCGCTGCTGGCCCAGCGGGCACGCCGCGAGCGCGGGCCTCCGCTCGCCGTTGCGCTGACCGCCTGACGCGTCGCGTCGGGCGGCGCGACCGTCCGACACTCAACGACGCTAGGGAGGTCCCGTGCGGACCCGCACTGCCGCCGTCCTGGCGCTCGCCGTGTTCACCGCGGCGGCGCCCACGGCGTTCGCCCATAGGGGCAATCCGAACTACTTGTCGCAGGTCGATCAGATCACGCCCGCGGTCTCGGGCGTCACCGTCGACGTGCTCAATCGCGATGACCGACTGCTGCTGCACAACACGAGCGGCGAGGACGTCGTGATCGAGGGCTACAACGAGGAGCCCTTCGCCCGGGTGCTGGCCGACGGGACGGTCGAGGTCAACACCGACTCGCCCGCGTATTACCTCAACGACGACCGCTTCGGCGCGGTGAAGGTCCCGGCTGACGCCGACGGCAAGGGCGCGCCGCGGTGGAAGCGGATCGACAAGACGGGGCGGTTTGAGTGGCATGACCATCGGGCGCACTGGATGGCGAAGCAGCGTCCGCCGCAGGTGCGCGACGAGGCGGTCCAGACGAAGATCTTCGACTGGCAGGTGCCGATCGAGATCGACGGCGCGCGCGGCGCGATCGCCGGAACGCTGTTCTGGACGCCGCCGCCAGGGGGAGATCTGCCGCTCGGCGCGATCCTGTTCTTCGCCGGCCTGGTGATCGTCCTCTGCATCGCCGTCGCGGGCGTCCGGCGTCGCCGGCGCGCGGCGGGCACGGACGCCGAGCCGCCAGCGCCGGCGGGGGCATGGTGATCCGGCGGCTGTCGCTGCTGCTCGCGCTGGCCTGGCTGGCGGCGGCGGTCGCCGACGCGCCCGCGCACGCGCACGCGATGCTGATGTCGACGACGCCGGACCGCGGCGCTGTGCTCGATAGCGCGCCGCGACAGGTGGTCCTGCGCTTCAGCGAAGCGGTCGAGGTGCAGTTCGGCGCGGTGCGCGTCCATGACGGCGCGGGCAGGGAGGTCCAACAGGGCGCGCCGTTCCATCCCGGGCGCGATGACAACGCGGTCGCGGTGCGCTTGCGCGCGGACCTGTCCGACGGCGGCTACACCGCCACCTACCGCGTCATCTCCGCCGACTCGCATCCGGTGTCGGGCGGGTTCGTGTTCGGCGTCGGCAAGGAGGGTGCCGGCTCCTCGCTGACGGTCGCGGAACTGCTCGACGGCGAGGACTCCGGGCCGGTGACGTCGGTCGCGTTCGCGACCGTGCGCGCGTTGCAGTTCGCCGCGATCGCTTTGGCGGTGGGAGCGCTCGCCGTGCTGATCCTCGTCTGGCTGCCGGCGCTGGCGACGCTCGTGGTGCCAGAGCCGGCCTGGCACTCGGCTTCGGACGCGTTCGCCGCCCGCTGGCGCAAGCTGCTGCTCGCCGCGGGCGTCATCGGCCTGCTCACGGCGCTGCTGGCGCTGCCGCTCCAGGCGGCCACGGCGGAAGGCTCGACATTCTGGTCGAGCATCGGCGACGCGCGAGAGGCGCTCGACACGCGCTTCGGCACCGTCTGGGGCCTCGGGGCTCTCGCGTGGCTGACGGTGCTCGGACTCGGTCTCGCGCGCCGCGCGACCGTCCCCGCGATCCGGCCCGCGACCGTCGGCGCCGCCGGCGTCGCGGTGGCGCGGCCGGGCCGTTCGGAGGCCGCGCTTGCCCTGCCGCTGCTGTGGCTGGTGTGCCTGCCGGCGCTCGGCGGTCACGCGGGCGTGCAGGAGCCGGTGGCGGTGCTGTTGCCCGCCAACGTGCTGCACGTCACGGCAGCGTCCGCTTGGATCGGCGGCATCGCCGTGCTGATCGTCGCGCTGCCCGCCGCGACGCGGCAGCTGGAGCTCCCCGACCGCACCCGCTTGCTGATCGCTGCGTTCGGCCGCTTCTCGACGCTCGCACTGATCTCGGTAGCGGCGCTGCTGACCGGCGGCATCGTCCAGTCGCTGCTCGAGCTGGACGCCGTCGACGACCTGATCGACACCGCTTACGGGCGCGCCATTCTCGTCAAGGTCGTGCTCGTCGCGGTGCTGATCGCCGTCGGCGCACACAACCGCCGGCGCTCGCTTCCGGCCCTCTCCCGTGCGGCGCGGGACGGCGCGTCGCCCGGGCGTCCCGGAGTGACGCTGCGGCGGGCGCTGCGCGCCGAGGTCGCGCTCGGCGTCGCGGCGCTCGCCGTGACCGGCGCGCTCGCGGGCTACCCGCCGGCCGACACGCAGGCGACCGGGCCGTTCACCGCGTCCGCCGCGATCGGGCCCGCGCGCGCCGAACTGACGGTCGAGCCCGCGCAGGCGGGTCCGAACGAGGTGCACCTGTACTTCTTCGACCGCGCCGACGGCACCCAGTGGCAGGCGATCAAGGAGCTGACCGCCGAGGCCTCGCTGCCGTCGCGCCGCATCGCCCCGATCGAACTGGAACCGCGCAAGGCCGGCCCCGGCCACTACGTGATCGGCGGCGCCCCGCTCGCACCGGCCGGCGATTGGACGCTGCAGATCGCCGCCCGCGTCTCCGACTTCGATGAATTCCGCACCCGTTTCGTGGTCCCGATCAAGTGAAGGAGCCGATGCGCCATCTCATCCCGGCGGCCCTCGCCGCACTCGCCCTCGCCGTCCCCGCATCCGCCGGCGCGCACGTGACGGTCCAGCCCGACACCGCGCCCGCGGGCGGCTTCGCGCGCCTGGACGTGCGCGTGCCGAACGAGCGCGATGACGCCGGCACCGTCAAGGTCGACGTACAGATGCCGCCCGGCTTCGTGTTCGCCTCCTACGAGCCGGTCCCGGGCTGGTCGGTGAAGATCACCAAGGAGAAGCTCGACCAGCCGATCGAGATCGAAGGCCTCGAGATGAACGAGCAGATCTCTCGGATCACCTGGACCGGGCATCCGAAGCAGGGCGGCATCATCGCTCCCGGCCAGTTCCAGGACTTCGGCCTCTCGGTCGGCATCCCGGACGGAAAGCCCGGAGCCAAGCTGACCTTCAAGGCGCTACAGACCTACCAAGGCGGCGAGGTCGTGCGCTGGATCGGACCGGAGGACGCCGACGAGCCCGCACCGACCGTCACCCTCACATCCGGCGGCGAAGCGGGAGGCCACGGCGCCCCCGCACCGACAGCCGCCGACGAAAGCGCGGCAACCGGCCCGCCCGCCACTCCCGCCTCGAGCGACAGCGACTCCGGCTCCGGCTCCCGCTCCGACGGACTCGCGATCGCCGCGCTGATCGTCGGCGCGCTCGGCCTGCTCGCCGGCGTCGCCGGCCTGCTCACAGCCCGCCGCACCCAAACGCGACCCACCGCGTGAAAGGACACCGAATGCCAATACGACGACTCATCCCGGTGACGCTCGCGACCCTTTGCGCGGCGCTGCTGGCGCCGGCCCCGAGCCTCGCCCACACATCGATCAGATCCAAGTCACCGAAGGCCGGCAGCACCGTCGACCGCGACCTGCGCGCCGTCAAGGTCAACTTCCACGGCGCGATCCCCGACGGCGAACTGATCGTGCGCACCGCGCGCGGCACCAAGGTCAGCCGCGGCGAAGGCCGCCTCGTACGCGACGACCGCCGGCTGCGAGCTCGCCTGAAGTCCGGCCTGCACGCAGGCGGCTACCGCGCGACCGTCCGCTGGCTGAGCTCGGACGGCCACGTCCAGAGCAAGACCTGGTCCTTCCGACTTCGCTGAAACCCATCCCCAACAAGGAGTGAACCCAAGATGAAGAAGTCCCTGATCGCCGCCGGAATCGCCGCCGCGATCCTCGCCGCGCCTGCCGCGGCCTCCGCGCACGTCACGCTCAACCCGCGCGAAGCCACGCCCGGATCGTTCACCGTCCTGACCGTTCGCGTGCCCAACGAACGCGACCACAAAGGCACCGTCAAGGTCGACCTCCGTCTGCCCGACGGCTTCTACTTCCTCTCCTACAAGAAAGTCCCCGGCTGGAAAGCCAAGCTCACGCGCGAGTCCCTCACGACCCCAGTCGACCTCGAAGGGTTCACCGTCAACGAGCAATTCACCCGCATCGTCTGGAAGGGCAACCGCAAGAAGGGCGGCATCATCAAGCCCGACCAGTTCGAGGAGTTCGCGATCTCGGTCCGGATCCCCGACGGCAACCCAGGCGACCAGCTCGTGTTCCCCGCGTTCCAGACCTACCGCGGCGGCGAACGCGTCGCATGGACCGGCGCTCCCGACGCCGACGAGCCCGCCCCACGCGTCACGCTCACCGAAGCGACCGCCGGCGAGTAAGGACGGAGCGGAAACGGCGGTGCGACAGCCTCATCGCCGTCACCCCGCCGTTTCGGTCCTCGGTCACACACCCGGCTCACCACCGCCGCGTGCGGTCAGTGCGGGTGTGTGTATGCACGGGGTTGCGGAGTGCTCGGGGTGGGATGCGGTGGGCGGCCGATAGCGCGGTTATGATCGGCACGGAGACGGGCAGCGCCATCGCGCCCGATCAGGGTGGCGGTGATGCTCGTGACGATGGTCCTCTCCCACGGCACCGGCCTCAAGAGCGCGGCCGCGATCCTCGCGACCACGGTCGCGCTGCTGCTGACCGCGCTGCTCGCCGTACTGGCCGTCGGCGCGGCGCACATCACCGGGCTGTCGTCGGAGGGGTCCCAGATCCTCACGCTCGGGCACACCGGCATCTCGATCTCGGGCCTCGTGCTCGCCGGAATGGTGATCGGCGCGCTCGGCGTACTCGACGACGTCACCGTCAGCCAGGCGTCGACGGTCATGGCGCTGCGCCGCGCCAACGCAAGCTGGTCGGCGATCCCCCAGGCGTTTGCGTTGACGATGAAGAACCCCGCGCTCGCAAGGGTCGCGACCAGCTCCTTCGACAGGTCGCGCACCAGGTGCCACGGCCGGTTCGCAAGCACCATCTGGCCGATCGACATCTCCTCGTGCGCTCCGGGCGAACGTCCGCTGGCGCGCTTACCCGACGCCTGGCGGTACTTGGTCAACCGTGGTTGTCTGCGCCCCAGAACGGGCTGCAGAGGTTCTTCTTCGCGAGGAACCTGATCTTGCCGTTGGGGCGGATCAGCGAGAGGCCGACGCGGGTGCCGGGTTTGGGCCGCTCGCTGCAGGCGACCAGTCGTTCGGCGTTCGGCGACCAGGAGAGATCGTGCGGCTGCTTGAGCTTCGGCTTGATGTCGCGAAGGGTCTTGAGGTTCAGAATGTGCAGGACGGACTTTCCGCCCGGTCCCCGCTGTTGTTGGCGATGATGTAGGCGAGGTGGCGTCCTGTTGGCGAGAACGCCGTGCTGGCCGCGCCGCGGGAGGCAAGCTTCTTGCGCGCACCGGTCGTGGCATTGACCAGCTGCAGGCCACTGCCGGTAACGACGGCGAGGCGACGGTCGTCTGGCGACCAAGCGACGTTGCTCACGTCGCCTTCGACATCATCGACGAGTACGCGCAGCCCGCTGCCGTCACGGGTTCGCGCTGTCGCCCGACGGTCGGCGTGTCGCCTTGGCGACTGCGACCTACCGCGAGGACTACTACGGCGGGTTCCTGCGCGACCCGGACGGCAACAGCGTCGAAGCGGTGTACACGGGGCAGGAGTGCAAGACCGGCGCGATCGACCATCTGTGGCTCCGCACGCGTGACGTCGCGGCCATCAGGCGCTTCTACTGCGGCCGCGGGCCGGGCGCGCCGTCGTCGGTGTAGCCGGCCTCGACGCCGGCGCGGTGGAAGGCGTCGACGAGCTCGTGCGACGGCGCGTAGAACGCGATGTGGAGGTGCCTCGCGACGGGTTGACTGTCGGCGACGATCGAGAAATCGCCCCAGTCGATGTACTCGGAGTCGTCCACGTGCTCCGTGCGGCCGAGCACGGTGAAGACGGTCTCGTAGACGCGCTGGGAGGCGTCGCGGTCCGAGACGCGGATGTCCACATGGTCGAGCACCCGGCCTATTGTGCGGCAACCTCCATGCGAAGCAGCAGCCACCCCCTATATGGCCGTTGCCCGAGGCGCTCGCGCCATACGCGACAAGCGGTTAGGCTCGCGCGATGGGCCTGCTGGGAGATTGGGCGAAGTCCAAGCGGATGAGTCAGCCGGTGCGGGGCGCAGCCCAGGTCGTATCGGCGACCATGCCTGCCGCCGACTCGACCTCGTCGAACTGCCGGATGAGCCTCGTCGTCAGCGCCGAGGGTCTGGCGCCCACCCCGGTCGAGCACACCGCGATGGCCTCGGTCAAGCGCTGGCCGAGTCCCGGCATGACCCTGCCCGTCACCGTGGATCTGGCCGACCCGACGCGCCTCAAGATCCACTGGGACGACATCCAGACCAACCGTCAGTCGGCCATGCAGCAAGCCGAGCAGATGGCCGAGATGATGAGGGGCGGCGCCGGGGCCACGGCCCAGGGCGCCGGAATCGACCTCGCCGCCGCGATTCAGCAGGCAACCGGAGCGGCGGCCGGCTGGCAGACGCAGCCCCCCGCGACCGACGTGGCCGGGCAGATCGAGACGCTGAGCCGGCTGCACGACTCCGGGGCGCTCTCGGACGAGGAGTTCGCGGCCGCGAAGCGCAAGCTCCTCGAGCACCTCTGAGCGGCGACCCCGGTTCAGCGCCCGTCCTGACGATCCGACCAGACGGCGAGCTCGTTGCCGGCCGCGCTCACGTTGGCTCTCCTCGATCGGTTCGGCACTCCGCGCGATCCTCGCGCAACCTGCGCATGTGGGCGGCGCTGACCTTGGCCCACCGCAGCGATCGGCCCGGGTCGGTCGCGGGCCCCGGTCCCAGGTCGCTCTCGGTGTTGAACCAGCCGGGCTTGCGCAGCCCGAAGCGCGTGAAGGTCGCCTGATAGCCGCGGACCTCGGGATCCGGGTCGACCGGATAGCCGCGCCCGATGGACCCCTTGCCGGCGGAGACGACATCCGCGCCGTTGTTCAGGGGAAAGCCCGGCCGGGCCCGCTCCTGCGTGAACGGGTTCGTGCCCGGCGCCGGCAACGGGATGACTCGATCGGCGTCCTTGACGTGCCAGGCGATCAGCCGTCTCCTGGCGGCCAGGCGGCCGTACCACGCGTTGATGTCGAACAACCGCCCGTCGACCGGATCGACGAACCGCCCGCGGCCGGCGAGGGCGTGCATCGTGTCGGCCTCGAAGAACACCAGCTTCGGGTCGGTGTTGTCGGTGAACCAGTCGATCCGGTGCACGCGCGAGAGCTCGGGATGGGCCGGGTCCTCGAAGAACCGGAACCAGTCCTGCTCCGGGTGGAAGAAGTACTTGAGCCCCGCCGCACGCAGCGCCGCGCCGACCGTGTTCGCGTTCTCGGCGTAGGTCTGCCAGTCCGACAGCAGACCCGTCGTCGGTGAGGCCGGATTGCCGGCGGTGCCGATCATGCGGTGGCCGAGGACCGCCGCCATCTCGAGCTGCGCCCCTCGATACGCCGGGTCGATCATCTGCGGCAGGGGACCCGTGTGCGTCCCGGCCGCCACGAGTCCGGCGTTCCTGAGCGCCCGCCGGATCCCCTGGCTGGTGATCGGGCCGTTCGCGCCCTGGTCGAGGCTGTAGAACTCGATCCCGTCGTAGCCGACCGACGCGAGGTAGTCGAACACTGCTTCAAAGCCACCCGGGAGCGGCACCAACGCGCCGAGGTCGGACGGGTCTGCCGGGAAATCGGGGCCTCCGAGATGGCCCGACACCGACTTGTCCAGCCGTGTGATCGAGTCCCGCACCGCCCACTGCTGGACGCCGAGCTTGCCGCGAGGCACGATCCGGCCGCGGCGCCCGCCGTGCCGGCGCCCGCGCCCGTCGTCGGCGCCCTGGCCGTGGGCCGGTGCGCCGGGGACCATCGCCGCCGCCCCCGCGACTCCTGCCGCACCGAGGAACCTCCGCCGGCTCAAGCCATGCTCAGTGCCCATTTCGTCTCCTCCCCGGTTCTCGTGGCCTCACGAGCCCGCGGTGTCGTGGTGTCGTGGTGTTCGACGCTCGCTCCGACCCGAGCGCCAACGCGCCAACTCGAAGCACGATGTCGAAATCCCGGGCCTGCGTTCGTGGCGCAGACAGAGCCCGTCATCTACCAAGGAGAATCTCATGGGCAAGCTCACCGTCACCAGCTTCATCACGCTCGACAACGTCGTCGAGGACCCGCACCTGTGGTCCGGCCAGTTCCAGAGCGACGACACCGGCGAGCTCAACGACGCCGTCCTGAGCGACGCCGACGCGATGCTGCTCGGCCGCGTCACCTACGAGGGCTTCGCCGCGGCATGGCCGTCCCGGTCGGGCGACCCGTTCGCGGACAAGTTCAACTCGATGCCCAAGTACGTCGCGTCGAAGACGCTCGAGCGCGCCGACTGGAACAACTCGACGATCCTCGCCGACGACGTGATCGAGCGGGTCCGCGCCCTGCGCGACGGGCAGAACCTGCTCGTCTGGGGCAGCCCGACGCTCGTCCAGGCGCTCATGGACGACGGGCTGGTCGACGAGTACGTGCTGCTCGTGTCGCCGATCGTCCGCGCCAAGGGCATCAAGCTCTTCCGCGACGCCGGCGAGCAGCACGATCTGCGGATCACGGAGTCGACGGTGCTGGGCGGCGGCATGCTCGCCCTGCGCATGACCCCGGCCGAGAAGTAGCGAGCACGCGTCTCGCCGCCGCGGGCACCGCGCCCGCGGCGGCGTAGACTCGCGCCGGTGCGCTACATGCTGTTCGTGTATCCGGGAGAGACCGACGAGGGGCCGACGCTCGAGCGCGTCCAGGCGATGAACAAGTACAACGAGGAGCTCGCGCGGGCCGGCGCGCTCCTCGCGCTCGACGGGCTGACGCCGCCCTCGAGCGCGACGCGGCTGAGGTTCTCGAGGAGCGACCGGCCGACGGTCACGGACGGGCCTTTCACCGAGGCCAAGGAGCTCGTCGGCGGCTACTGGATCATCCAGGCGCGCTCGCAGGAGGAGGCCGTCGAGTGGGCCTCGCGGGCGCCGATCGGGGACGGCACGATCGAGGTGCGGCAGATCGCCGAGCCGACGGACTTCACGCCCGAGGTCGCCGAGGCGGCCAGGATGTCGCAGGAACCGCCCGAGCAGACCCGCGCGGACTAGTTGCCGGCGGCGGAGGCGCAGCGAGCCCGCGCGCAGATCGAAGCGATCTGGCGGATCGAGTCGGCGCGCGTGATCGCGACCATCGCGCGCATGGTGCGCGATGTCGGCCTCGCCGAGGACCTGGCGCAGGACGCGGTGGTCGTCGCGCTGGAGCGCTGGCCGTCGACCGGGATCCCGCCGAACCCGGGGGCGTGGCTGACAGCGACGGCGA
The DNA here is from genome assembly GCA_963839615.1 of uncultured Solirubrobacteraceae bacterium. Taxonomy (GTDB): domain Bacteria; phylum Actinomycetota; class Thermoleophilia; order Solirubrobacterales; family Solirubrobacteraceae; genus DASQMT01. Next base: position 302,199 of record CAWIVY010000007.1, on the reverse strand, counting down.
AGCACCGCGCGATCGACCTCGTGCGACGCGGCAAGACACTCCAGGACAAGTACGCGCAGATCGCGCGCGACCTCGGCGTGGAGAGCGAGGCGCCGGACCTCGACGCCGAGCTCGACGACGACATCGGCGACGACCTGCTGAGCCTCGTCTTCACGTGCTGTCATCCCGTCCTGTCGACCGAGGCGCGGGTGGCGCTGACGCTGCGGATGCTCGGCGGGCTCACGACGCCGGAGATCGCCCGCGCTTTCCTCGTGCCGGAGCCGACGGTCGGCCAGCGGATCTCGCGCGCGAAGCGCACGCTCGCCGAGGCGGGCGTGCCGTTCGAGGTGCCGTCCGGGGACGAGCTGCAGCCGCGCCTGGCATCGGTGCTCGAGGTTGTCTACCTGATCTTCAACGAGGGCTACTCGGCGACGGCGGGGGACGACTGGATGCGGCCGGCCCTGATCGAGGAGGCGCTGCGGCTCGGGCGCATCCTCGCCGGGCTGGCCCCGGATCAGCCCGAGGTGCACGGGCTCGTCGCGCTGATGGAGATCCAGGCCTCGCGCCAGGCGGCGCGGACCGGGCCGGGCGGCGAGCCGATCCTCCTCGCCGACCAGGATCGCCGCCGCTGGGACCGGTTGCTGATCCGCCGCGGACTGGTGGCGCTCGAGCGGGCCGAGGCGGTCGGGCGTCCGGTCGGCCCGTATTACCTCCAGGCCGCGATCGCCGCGTGCCACGCGCGGGCGGGCACGCCCGGGGAGACCGATTGGGTGCGGATCGCGGCGCTGTACGAGGCGCTCGCCGGCGTGGCCGGCTCGCCGGTCGTCGAGCTCAACCGGGCGGTCGCCGTCGGGATGGCCTTCGGCGCGGAGCTGGGGCTGCAGTCCGTCGACGCGCTCGCCGCCGAGGGCGCGCTCGAGGGCTACCACCTGCTGCCGAGCGTCCGCGGCGACCTGCTGGCGAAGCTCGGGCGCTGGTCGGAGGCGCAGGCGGAGTTCGAGCGCGCGGCGGGGCTGACCCGGAACAGCCGCGAGCGGGAGCTGCTGCTCGCACGCGCGGCGCAGTCCGCCGCGAACGCCTGACGGCGCTACGCGCCGATGCAGTCGAGGCCCGCGGGCTCCACGACCCAGCGGCCGCGATCGTCGCGGACCGTGCGCAGCGTCCCCGAGCAGCGATCCACGCGGTCGTCGTGGGTGGCGACCGACTGGATCTCGACGGTGGCCGAGGTGTCGTCGCGCGCGGTGACCGCGACACGCTCGAACTCGATCTGGCGCAGCGACGAGAGCTCGCTGCGAAATTGCTCGGAGCTGTTGCCGAACGCGCTTCGCATCCCCGGGCCGGCGAGCTTCCACGCCCCCGCGAAGTGCCCGGCCGCCGCACGTCGGTAGAAGGCGCGCACGGTCGCCGTCGGCGAGAGCTTCCGCGGGGCGGCGGCGGTCTCCGTGGGAGTGGCTGTCGCCGTCGCGGCGGACTCGCGGGCCGGCGGTGAAGGCCCGGGCGAGTCGTCCCGGATCGCCGCGAGCAGCACGAGCACGGCCGCGACGCCGCCCAGGAGCGCGCAGATCGCGAGCAGGCGCGCGCGCAGGTTGCGTGCACGGCGCGCGGGCGGCGGTGGCGCCGAGTGCCGCTCGGGCCGCGACCGCGCGGGAGGCCCGCCGGCGAGTGGTTGAGCAATGGGCCCGGCGGCGCGGAACGCCGTGGCCAGCTCCTCGAGCAGCTGCGACGCCGAACGATGCCGCTCCTCCGGCTCCAGCGACATCCCGCGGGCGAGCGCCGCCGCGACCGCCGCGGGCGCTGAAGGCAGGTGCTTGCGCAAGTCGGGCGCCGGGTCGTGAGCTGCCTGCCTGAGGACCGCGACGACCGTTCCGCCGTCGCGCGGCAGCTTCCCGCTCAGCGCCTGGAAGGCGATCGTCGCGAAGGCGTAGATGTCGACCGCGGCGGTGCAGGGCCCGACACGTGCCTGCTCGGGAGCCATGTAGGCGGGCGTGCCGAGGATCGCCCCGGGCGGGGTGATCCGCGTGATCTCGGCCGCTGTGGCCAGGCCGAGGTCGGCGATCTTCACCGCCCCGGTCGTCCCGACGAGGACGTTCGTCGGTTTGAGGTCACGATGCACGACGCCCTCGGCGTGGACGTGATCGAGCGCCGCCGCCACCGGCTCGAGCAGCTCCGAGGTGCGCTCCCAGCCCAGCGGCGCGGAGGCGAGCACGTCGCCGAGCGTCTCGCCGCGGACGTACTCCATCACCAGGAGCAGGTCATCCTCGTCCATCAGCATGTCGTACACCGTGACGAGGTTGGGATGCCTCAGCGACGCCATGATCCGCGCCTCGCGCTGGAGCCGCTGCGCGGTCTCGGCCGTCACCTCGGCGCCGTGGACGCGCTTGACGGCCACCTCGCGCCCCAGCCGCTCGTCCCGCGTGAGGAAGACCGCGGCGGTTCCCCCGGCCCCCAGCCGGCGGATCACCCGGTACCGCTCGGCGAAGACGGTCGCCCCGGAGCTGCTCATCCCGCCTCAATGTAGAGTCAGACGCCTCCTGCCGTGATCTCGCCCGCCACGCTCCGGCTCGTCGACCGCGGACGGCTCCTGGCCTTCACCTTCGCGGACGTCCTCGACTACCACGGCCCGGGCTCGCCCGGCGGTGCGGCGCACGCCTTCAAGGTGCTCGAGCGCGCCCTCCCGCTGCTCGACCCGGACGGACCCTGCGAGCGCCGCGAGATCGTCGTCGAGACGGCCTTCGGCGGGCCGGGCGCGCGCGACGCGTTCGAGCTGGTCACGCGCGCGGTGACGGGCGACCGCTACCACCTCGTCGCGGCGCTGGCACGTCCCGAACGGGGCCGGGCGATGGAGAACTTCGTCTTCCGGCTCGGCTATCGCGACCGCAGCGCGATGCTGGCCCTGCGCGAAGGATTCGTCAGCGACGAGTTCATCGACCTTGCGCGTGCCCAGGGGCGCAGCGCCGAGCAGGAGCGGCAGCTCGACGCGCTCAAGCGCGAGATGGCCGAGCGGGTGATGGCGCGATCACCCGAAGATGTGTATGACGCGGCGATTCGGCGCGCTACCCTGTGACGAGCAGGACTCTGGTGGGGGGAGCACGACGTTCCCCGGCGGTTGCCAGCGCACCCGCCCAAACCCAGGGATCGGAGAACTCGTGAGCAGCAAGGATCGACTTGTACGGCTGCGACAGCTGGTCGGTCGGCTCGAGCAGCTGCCGGATTCTCCGGAACGCAATCGGATGCTCGCCGAGGTCCGCGCGCGCGCCGTCGACCTCGAGACCGGGGTGGCACCCCGCGCGATGCTGCCCGTCGAGATTTCGCACCTCATGCGCGACGAGAAGCCGCGGATCGCTCCGGCTCACTCTCCCGCTCCGGCTCGGGCTCCGATTCCGGCACGACAGCCGGCGATCGTCGACCGCGTGCCGGCGCCCGCGCCCCGCGCGGCGCAGCCCACCGCCGTGTCGATCGACCTGCTCGCCGGCGAAGAGCGGCTGTCCCTCGAGGAATCCTCAGCGCCCCACCGCGCCTGGCAGCACGGCCTCCGCGGCTAAACAGGAAGAAGAAACCATGCGCTTCCGGCGCCGCAGACCGCTTCAAGCGACCAGTGGGACCGGTCGCGTCGATCTGCAACTCGCGGAGATCCAGCAGCGGCTGGCGCATCTCGAGTCCGAGCTCGAGGGGCTCCAGGACGCGCTCTATCGCGAGTCTGTCCGGCAGGACAAGCAGATCCACACGCTGATCGAGAGCACGCAACCCTCTGCCGTTGCCCGCGCCCTCAGCGACGATGCGCGGCGGCGCGGCGTCTGATGACCGGCCCGACCGTCATCGCGCTGCTCGACGACGGGCCGCTCGAGGGCCGCCAGATCGAGGCCGAGCTCGTCGAGGGCCGGCCGCCGAAGACGATCGACGTGCCCGCGGAGGACGGCAGCACCTGCCGTTACTGCCTCGCGGAGTGGGAGCAGGCCGGCCCCTCCGCGGTCTACACGTCGCTGTACCGCGTCTAGTCCGTTCCGGTCTCGCGGTCGAGCGCCCCGGCCGGGAGGATGTAGCGGCTGGGCGGGCGCCCGGCGCGGGAGCCGTCGACGGGGCGCGCGCTGTGAAGCCCGCCCTCGCGGGCGGCGATCGCCTCCTCCGGGAGCCCGTCGTGGGCGGTGATCCACGCGACGATGTCGTCGAAGTCGCCGCCCTCGGCCAGGATGGCGGCACGCTCGATCACGGCGCCGCCGGACGGATGCGGTCGCGCGAGCCGCGCCACCAGGTCTCGGATCGCTACGTCTTCCATGCGATGACCTTAGGCGGTCGGCGTGCGAAAGCAACCGCTCAGTCGCGCGGGCGGTGCATCACCATCAGGCCGACCAGCCGCGAGACGACCATCGCGACATAGGCGAGCCCGGCGAGCTGCTCGATCATCACGAGCGCGCGCGCGAACGGCTGCACCGGCACGACGTCGCTCAGGCCCGTGCTCGACAGCGTGGTGAAGCTCAGGAACAGCAGCTCGATCCAGCTGCGCTCCCCGCTCGGGTCGATCGCCGCGGTGAAGCTGCCGGGCTCGATCGCCTGGCAGACGACGAACGAGTAGGCGAACGCCCACGCCACGAGGGTGAACGTCGCGCCGACCGCGAAGAGCTCGTCGCGCGTGATCGTGTGGTCGGCGAGCATGTAGGCGATGAGTGCGTAGGCGGCGTAGAAGTAGAGCACCGCCTCCAGCGCCGAGGAGTACGGAAAGAGCGCATCGTCGCCGGTGACCGCCTGGATCAGCAGCAGCACCGTCGCGGGGATCCCGAGCAGCACGACGAACCAGGTGAGCGCGGGCGTGCTGCGCACCGCCAGTACCACGAGGCCGAGCAGGGCGATGCCGAAGATGCTGAACAGCGCGCGCCCCACGTCGCTGCCCTCCATGAACGGGTACAGCAGCACCCCGCCGAGCTGGGCGGCCAGCAGGATCGCGGAGGGTTCCCGGCGGGCGAGCGAGAGCACAGCAGGAAGCTAGCCTCCCGGCCGGTCGCGTCGCCGCGGCCATAAGGTACGCGGATGGGACTGGATGCCTTCGAGCGCTACCCGCTGCTGTTCGGCCCCTCCCCCGTGCACCGGCTCGAGCGGCTCACCGCGCACCTCGGCGGCGCGGCGATCTGGGCCAAGCGCGACGACTGCAACAGCGGCCTGGCCTACGGCGGCAACAAGACGCGCAAGCTCGAGTACCTGGTCGCCGACGCGCTCGCCCAGGGCTGCGACACGCTCGTCTCGATCGGCGGCGTGCAGTCCAACCACACGCGCCAGGTCGCCGCGGCCGCGGCTCGCAGCGGCATGGGCTGCGTGCTCGTGCAGGAGAGCTGGGTCGACTGGCCCGACGTCGTCTACGACCGCGTCGGCAACATCCAGCTCAGCCGCATCATGGGCGCCGACGTGAGGCTCGTCGAAGCCGGCTTCGGCATCGGCTTCAAGGAGAGCTGGGAGCAGGCGCTCGCCGACACCGAAGCCCGGGGCGGCAAGCCGTACGCGATCCCGGCCGGCGCGTCGGACCACAGGCTCGGCGGCATGGGCTTCGCCGGCTGGGCCGACGAGGTGGAGGCGCAGGAGCGGGAGCTGGGCGTCTTCTTCGACACGATCGTCGTGTGCTCCGTGACCGGCAGCACCCAGGCCGGGATGATCGCCGGCTTCGCGGGGCAGGCACGAGAGCGGCGGGTGATCGGGATCGACGGCTCGGCCAAGCCCGCCGAGACGCACAGCCAGGTGGCACGGATCGCGCGCGCGACGGCGGAGCTGATCGGTCTCGGGCGCGACCTGCGCGACGACGAGATCGTGCTGGACGATCGCTACCACGCGGGCACGTACGGGATCCCGGACGAGCAGACGCTGGACGCGATCCGGCTCGCCGGGCGGCTGGAAGGGATGATCACCGACCCCGTGTACGAGGGGAAGTCGATGGCGGGGATGATCGACCTCGTTGCGCGCGGGGAGATCCCGCGTGACGCGAACGTGCTCTACGCGCACCTCGGCGGGCAGCCCGCGTTGAGCGCCTACGCGGCGCTGTTCAAGGCCTGATCGGACTCGGCGGCGGCCGTCAGCTTGGCGATCGCCCCGCGCACGAGCCGTGACACGTGCATCTGGCTGCAGCCGATCCGCTCGCCGATCTCGGACTGCGTGAGGTCCTCGTGGAAGCGCAGCCGGAGGATCTCGCGCTCGCGCTCGTCGAGGTGCCGCATCAGCAGCTCGGCGGTGATCGCATCGTCCACGCGGTCGTACTCATCGTCCTCGCCGCCGAGCGTGTCGGCGAGCGTGTCGCCCTCCTCGCCCATGACGCGCGGGCGGTCGAGCGACGTCGAGTCGCGCGCATCGCACGCCTGCAGCGCCTCGACGACGTCCTCGAGCGACACGCGGAGCCGATCCGCGATCTCGCGCGCGCTCGGCGGGCGGCCCAGCTCGGCGCTCATCGTGCGGTTGATCGCGAGCACTCGCTGTGCGCGCTCCTGGAGGTCGCGCGGGGGCCGCACGCCCCAGGTGTGGTCGCGGAAGTGGCGCTGCACCTCGCCCACCATCGTCGGCACCGCGTAGGAGCTGAACGCGATGCCGCGCGCCGGGTCATAGCGGTCGATCGCCTTCATCAGGCCGATCGCCGCGACCTGGACGAGGTCCTCGGTCGGCACCCGCTGCGACTGGTAGCGGCGCGCGATCGTGCGAGCCAGCGGCAGGTAGCGCTCCACGAGATGCTCGCGCAGCGCAGGGTCGCGACTCTCGCCGTATCGGCTGAACAGCAGCGTCTCTCGCCGGCGGTCGCGCGGACCACGAGCGGGACGTGCCTCAGCACCACGGCGTGGGGGTACTTCCGTGGGCGAGATCGTCATCTCGGCTGCCCTTACCCAGATGGCGGATCCGAAACTCATGGCCATTTGTTAGGCCGGAGCGGGCCACCCTTCGACGAACAGGTCGAGCGCCAGCTCGCCGTCGGCGGCGCGGTAGCGCTCCAGATCGGTGATGCCGGCCGCGGCGAGCACCTCGTCGTCGATGTACGCGTTTCCGGTCGCTTCGCGCGGATCGCGCTCGAGGATCACGCGTGCGGCGTCGGCGACGATCTCGGGCGTGCGGCTCATCGCCATCGCCTTGTCGCCGCCGAGCAGGTTCTGCACCGCGGCGGTCGCGATCAGCGTCCGCGGCCAGAGGCAGTTCGCGCCGACGCCGTGCTCGCGCTCGTCCTCCGCGACACCGAGCGTGATCATCGACATGCCCATCTTCGAGATCGTGTACGCGGCATGCCCGCGCAGCCAGCGCGGGTCCGTGCTGAGCGGCGGGCTGAGGGTCAGCACGTGTGCGTGCCCTGAGTCGCGCAGGTGCGGGATCGCGGTGCGCGTGAGCAGGTAGGTGCCGCGCGTGTTGATGTCGAGCATCAGGTCGAAGCGCTTGGGCTCGAGCGCTGCGATCGGGTTCAGGTTGATCGCCGAGGCGTTGTTGACGACGATGTCGATGCCGCCCCAGCGCTCGGCCGCGGCGGCGACGAAGGCCTCGACCTGGGCGTCGTCGCGCACGTCGCCCACGACGGCCAGCGCCTCGCCGCCCTCCGCCTCGATCGCCTCCGCCGCCGTGTGGATCGTGCCGGGCAGCTTCGGGTGCGGCTGGTCGGTCTTGGCCATGAGCGCGATCCGCGCGCCGGCGCGCGCCAGCGCGACGGCGATCGCGAGCCCGATGCCGCGGCTGCCGCCGGACATCACGACGACACGGTCCTGCAGCGGAGATGACATGGCGGCAACCTACGCGGTCGGGCGGTTGACCGGCGTCGCGATGCCTGAGCTAGGCTCGCGCGCATCGTCGACCTGCGCTCGGACACCGTCACGCGACCGACCGCCGCCATGCGGCGGTCGATCGCCGACGCCGAGGTCGGCGACGACCAGTACGGCGAGGACCCGAGCGTGCTGCGCCTGCAGGAGCGGGTGGCCCGGCTGCTCGGCAAGGAGGCGGCGCTCTTCGTCCCTACGGGGACGATGGCCAACCAGCTGGCGCTGAAGCTCTACTGCCGGCCGGGCGACGATGTCGTCGTCGGCGTAGAGAGCCACGCGGCGTGGCACGAGACCGGCGCCGCGGCGGCGGTCGGCGGCATCCAGCTCACCGCGATCGGAGCGGACGGCCGCTTCACGGCCGATGAGTTCCTGGCCGAGCGCAAGCCGCGCGGCCACCTGCTCTACCCGCCGACGACGCTCGTGGAGGTCGAGGACACCCAGAACCGCAAGGGCGGCCTGGTGTGGGATCGCGCGGAGCTCGAGCGGATCGGGGCGGCGGCGCGCGAGCACGAGGTGGCCTCCTACCTCGACGGCGCGCGGCTGCTCAACGCCGCCGTCGCGCGCGGCGACGACCCCGCGGCGCTCGCGGCGCCGTTCGACCTCGTCTCGATCGCGCTCTCCAAGGGCCTCGGCTGCCCCGTCGGGTCGGTGCTCGCCGGCAGCCGCGAGGACATCGCGGCGCTCGTGCGCTACCGGCGGATGCTCGGTGGCGCGATGCGCCAGTCCGGCGTGCTCGCCGCGGCCGGCCTGCACGCGCTCGATCACCACGTCGAGCGGCTCGCCGAGGACCACGCGAACGCGCGGCTGATCGGCGAGCGCCTGCACGGGTGCGAGGGCGTGGAGCTCGACATGGACACGCTCGAGACGAACATCGTCGTGTTCGGGCTGCGCGCGGGCGCGCCGGACGCGGCCACGGTGGTCGCGCGCGCGGCCGAGCGCGAGGTGCTCGTGATGGCGTTCGGGCCGCGCACCGTCCGCGCGGTCACGCATCTCGACGTCTCGCGCGCCGATTGCGAGCGCGCGGCGGAGGCGCTCGCGGAGGCCGTCGGTTGAGCGACGCGATCTACTTCAGCTCGCCCGCCGAGTTCGGCGCCTGGCTGGAGGAGCACCACGAGACGGAGAAGGAGCTGTGGCTCGGCTACTGGAAGAAGGCGACCGGCAAGCCGAGCCTGACGTGGTCGCAGGCGGTCGACGAAGCGCTCTGCTTCGGCTGGATCGACGGCGTGATGCGCGGCATCGACGACGAGCGCCACATCCAGCGCTTCACGCCGCGCAAGCCGACGAGCAACTGGAGCGAGGTCAACATCGCCAAGGTGGCGAAGCTCCGCGCCGAGGGCCGGATGCGGCCCGCCGGGGAGGCGGCGTTCGCGCGCCGGCGCGAGGACCGCTCGGGCGTCTACGCGTTCGAGCAGCGCAACGAGCCGCAGCTCGAGCCAGAGCAGGAGGAGCGCTTCAGGGCGAACGAGGCCGCATGGAAGTACTTCATGTCGCGTCCGCCGTCGTATCGCAAGCCCGCGCTCTGGTGGGTCGTGAGCGCGAAGAAGCCCGAGACGCGCGAGCGGCGGCTCGCGACCCTGATCGAGGACTCCTCCGCCGGCCGGCCGCTCAAGCAGCTGGCACCGCGGAAGCGCCGGTCGTGAGCGCGCCGGTCAGGTGCGGCTTGCCACTGCGCGCGTCGTGCAGGGCGAAGCGCCGCTCGTCGTCCTCCTGCCACGAGGCGAACGCGACCTTCGCCGGCAGCCGGACCGGCAGCTTGAACGCGACCTCGACCGCGTACGCCTCCGGCAGGTGACCCTGCAGCGCGGCGAGGCAGCGCGCCTTGGTCCACATCCCGTGCGCGATCGCGCCCTTCTGGCCGAACAGCCGTGCCGAGAGGCCGTGCAGGTGGATCGGGTTGCGGTCGCCCGACACCGAGGCGTAGCGGCGCCCGATGTCTCCCGGCACCTCCCACACGGCACTCGGCGCAGGCGCGTCCCCCGAGGGGCCTGACCCCTTCTCGGACCCGGACTCGCGATGCAGGTACGTGCTGCGGTCGCGCCATGCGAGCTCGCCGTCCGCGTAGGCCTCGGCGACGAGGTCGGCCGTCCGGCCGCGCTTGTGGCCGGCGAGGTTGCCCGCCCAGACGCGGAGGTCGAGCGCCTCGTCGGCGCGCAACGGACGGACCTGCTCGATCGTGTTCGCGACGTGAACCAGCCCGAGCACGCCGAACGGGAAGTCGCCCGACGCCATCAGCTCCATCGCCAGCGGGAACGCGAGCAGGTGCGGGTAGGTCGCCGGCAGCGTGTCGCTGAGGCGGAAGCCGCAGACGCGGTCATACGCGGCGAGGTGCGAGCGGTCGATCTCGATCCCGTCGCGGCGCAGCTCGCGCTCGGGCAGCTGGCCCGGCCGGCGGCGCAGCGGCTCGACCACGGCGCCGGCGGCGATCCTGCCGTAAAGCGTCGCCCCCACGCTCAGGCCCCGATCAGGCTCTGGCCGCAGACGCGCACGACCGTGCCGTTGACGCCGCCCGAGCCCGGCGCCGCGAGCCATGCGACCGTCTCGGCCACGTCGACGGGCTGCCCGCCCTGGGAGAGCGAGTTCATGCGCCTTCCCGCCTCGCGGGTCGCGACCGGCATCGCGGCGGTCATGCGCGTCTCGATGAAGCCCGGCGCGACGGCGTTGATCGACGCCTGGCGCCGGTGCAGCTCGGGCGCGAGCGCCTCGACGAGGCCGATCACCCCGGCCTTGCTCGTGGCGTAGTTCACCTGCCCGCGGTTGCCCGCGATCCCGCTCACGGACGAAACGCACACGATGCGCCCGCCGCGGTTCAGGATGCCGGCGTCGAGGATCGCCGCGGTGAGCCGCTCCTGGCCCGTCAGGTTGACGGCGAGCACCGAGTCCCACTGATCCTCGCTCATGCGCCCGAGCGTCTTGTCGCGCGTGATGCCGGCGTTGTGGACGACGATGTCGACGCCGCCGTGCCGCTCGCGCAGGTGCTCCACGAGCGTGTCCGGGGCGTGCTCGGCGGTGATGTCGAGCTGCAGCGCGGTGCCGCGCAGCGCGTTCGCGGTCGCCGCGAGCCCGGCGCCCTGGGCGGGCACGTCGAGGCAGGTCACGTCGGCGCCGTCGCGCGCGAGCACCTCGGCGATCGCGGCCCCGATCCCGCGCGAGGCGCCGGTCACGAGCGCGACCTTGCCGGCCAGCGGCGCGTCCCAGTCCGGCGTCTCGGCGGCGACCGCCTCGCCGATGCTGACGACCTGCCCGGAGACGTAGGCCGAGCGGCCCGAGAGCAGGAACCGCAGCGTCGACTCGATGTTGCCCTCGGCCCCCGGCGCGACGCGCACGAGCTGTGCCGTCGCGCCGGATCGCAGCTCCTTGGCGGCGCTGCGCACGAATCCCTCGAGCGCGCGCTGGGCCACGGCGGCACGCGCGCCGGCGGCCGCGGCCGGCGGGGTGCCGAGCACGAGCAGCCGTCCGCTCGGCGCGACCTGGCGGATGTGCTCGTGGAAGAACTCGTATGCGGCGCTCAGCTCGTCGGCGCTCGCGATCCCGGATGCGTCGAACACGACGGCTCCGAGCGGGTCGCTCTCGTCGGCGCGGTCGCGCGCTCCCAGGCCGGCGTCCTTGGCGGCCCGGCGCGCACGCTCGTCGGCCACCCAGACCTCCGCGCCGACGTTCTTGAGCACGCGCGCGACGGGGTCGGCGAGGCGCCCGCCGGCGGCCGCGCCCAGCAGCGCGGGCGCTTCGAGGACCGGCGCGCCGGGCGCGTGACGGCGCAGGACGGTGGGGCCGGGAAGCCCGAGCCGGCGCACCACGACGCGGCCCGGCTTGGAGCCCGCGAACTGTTGATAGCGGTCGGACATGCGCCGCACGGTACCCGGGTACCGGCACAGATGAACGCTCACGTCTGCACAATGCGTCAGGTGCCAGATCCCACGCTACCCAGGCCCGCCGCGATCCTCGGCGGCAACCGCATCCCGTTCGCCCGCTCCGGCGGGCCTTACGCGGAGGCGTCCAACCAGGACATGCTCACGGCGACGCTCGACGGGCTCGTCGCGCGCTTCGGCCTGCAGGGCGAGCTGCTGGGCGACGTCGTCGCCGGCGCGGTGCTCAAGCACAGCCGCGACTTCAACCTGACGCGCGAATGCGTGCTCGGCTCGACGCTCGACCACGCCACGCCGGCGCACGACGTCGGCCAGGCCTGCGACACCGGCCTGCAGGCCGCGCTGGCGGTCGGCCACAAGATCGCCCTCGGGCAGATCGAGGCCGGGATCGCCGGCGGTACCGACACGACGAGCGACGCGCCGGTCGCGCTCAACGACGATCTCCGCCGCGTGCTGATGAAGGCCAACCAGACGAAGAGCGCCGCCGCCCGGGTGAAGCTGCTCGGCCACCTGCGGCCGGGCCAGATCGTGCCCGAGGTGCCGCGCAACGCCGAGCCGCGGACCGGGCTCTCGATGGGCGAGCACCAGGCGCTGACGACGAGGCAATGGGAGATCACCCGCGAGGCCCAGGACGAGCTCGCCGCCGCGAGCCACCTGCGCGCCGCCGCCGCCTACGAGCGCGGCTTCTTCGATGATCTCGTGACGCCGTTCCTCGGCCTCGAGCGCGACCAGAACCTGCGCCCGGACTCGACCGCCGAGAAGCTCGCGAAGCTCCGTCCGGTGTTCGGCAAGGGCGACGGCGCGACGATGACCGCCGGCAACTCGACGCCACTGTCCGACGGCGCCGCCACGGTGCTGCTCGCGAGCGACGCGTGGGCCGCCGCGCGCGGGCTGCCGGTGCTGGCCCACATCACGCACGCCGAGGAGGCGGCGGTCGACTACGTGCACGGCGACGACGGCCTGCTGATGGCGCCGGTCTACGCCGTCCCGCGGCTGCTGCGGCGAGCCGCGCTCGGCCTCGACGACTTCGACCTGTTCGAGATCCACGAGGCGTTCGCCGCGCAGGTCCTGACCACGCTCGCCGCCTGGGAGGACGAGGACTTCTGCCGCGAGCGGCTCGGGCTCGAGGGCGCGCTCGGCAGCGTCGACCGCGACAAGCTCAACGTCGCCGGATCCTCGCTCGCGGTCGGCCATCCGTTCGCCGCGACCGGCGCGCGGATCCTCGCGACCGCCGCCAAGCTGCTGGCGCGCGAGGGCTCCGGGCGGGCGCTGATCTCGATCTGCGCGGCCGGCGGCCAGGGTCTCGTGGCGATCGTCGAGCGCAGGCCGGCGTGAGCTTCTCGCTCGCACTCACCCCCGCGCAGCACGACCTGGTGCAGCGCACGCACGAGTTCGCGCGCGACGTGGTCCGCCCGGCGGCCGAGTACCACGACCGCGAGCAGGAGTTCCCCTGGGAGATCCTCGAGCAGGCCGCGCGCGAGGGGTTCTACAACCCGCTCTTCTACCGCGACCTGATCGGCGACCCGACGGGCCTCTCGCTGCCGCTGTTCATGGAGGAGCTGTTCTGGGGCTGCGCCGGGATCGGGCTGAGCATCGTGATGCCGGCGCTGGCGCTGAGCGCGATCGCGCAGGCCGCGACGCCGGCCCAGCTGCTGCGCTGGGCGCCGGAGTGCTTCGGCCGGCCGGGTGACCTGAAGCTGGCCGCGCTGGCGATCTCCGAGCCCGAGGGTGGCTCGGACGTGCGCAACCTGCGCACCAGCGCGCGCCGCGACGGCGACGAGTGGGTGCTCGACGGGCACAAGATGTGGATCGGGAACGGCGGCATCGCCGACGTGCACGTCGTCAACGCGACGGTCGATCCGGATCTGGGACACAAGGGGCAGGCACTGTTCATCGTCCCCAAGGGCACGCCCGGGCTGAGCCTCGTGCGCAAGCTCGACAAGCTCGGCTGCCGCGCCTCGCACACGGCCGAGATCCGCTTCGACGACTGCCGCGTCCCGGCCGACCACATGCTCGGCGGCGACGCGAAGCTCGAGCGCCGGCTCGAGCGCATTCGCGCTGCGGACGCCTCGTCGAACGGCCGCGGCCGCGGCCCCGGCTCGGCGACGCTGGGCGCGTTCGAGCAGACGCGGCCGATGGTGGCGGCGCAGGCGCTGGGCATCGGCCGCGCGGCGCTCGAGTTCGCCTGCGACTGGGCATCCGAGCGCGAGGCCTTCGGCGGTCCCATCCTCGACAAGCAGGGCGTCTCGTTCCCGCTCGCGGACCTCGCTGCCGACCTCGACGCGGCTCGGCTGCTGACGTGGCGCGCATCGTGGATGGCAGCGCAGAAGGTCCCCTACCACCACGCCGAGGGCTCGATGTCGAAGCTGAAGGCCTCGGAGGTGGCGGTGCGGATCAGCGAGCAGGCGGTCCAGGTCGCCGGCGGCTGGGGCTACGTGCGCGACCACCCGGCGGAGAAGTGGTATCGCGACGCCAAGCTCTACACGATCTTCGAGGGCACGTCGGAGATCCAGCGGCTCGTGATCGGGCGCACGCTCGGCGACGCCAGCACCGAGGCGCCGTTGCACCATCGCACGCCCGCGAGCGGCGCCGCGATCGGGCGGACGCTCGGCAGGGGGACGAAGCGGCGCTCGCTCGCGGCGGGCGCGGCGATGCGCAAGGCGCAGCGGACGCCGCCGGCGCTGCTCAAGCCCGCGATGCGGTTCCTCGGACCGCCGCAGAAGCCGCGCGACTAGCGGGCCGTCAACCGGCGCGAGATCGTGCGCCTGTTGCCGGCGAGGTCGATCGCGACGATCCGCAACCTCAGTCGGCCCGGCCGCGCGCGGCGCGCGCGGACGCGCAGCCTCGCGGCCACGCCCGCGTGCGCGTCGGCGGTCGTGCGGGCGAGCCGGCGGCCCGACCGCCTGCGCAGCTCGACCACCAGCCGCCCGTCCTCGGAGGGCGTCAGCGCGACGATCACGCCGCGCCTGCGCAGTCGCCGGGCGGTCGTGGCGCGCGGGGCGCTCACGCTCAGTTGCGGGGCGACCGTATCGGGCAACGACGAGCCACCACCCGCAGGCGGCGGAGCGGGACCGGGAGCGCCCGGGACCGTGAACGTGTGCGAGCTGGAGGCGACGAGGCCGAGATCGTCGGTCGCGCGCGCGCTGACGGTCCGCTCGCCCGGATCGAACGTGCCGCTCACCTGCGTGCCGGCGTTCGGGCGCTCGAAGGTCCCGTCGCCGTCCATGTCCCAGTCGATCTGCAGCGCCAGCCGCTCCGGATCGCTCGCCAGCGCGCGGAACGCGACGGGCTTGCCCGCCGCCGGCGCCGCGGTGTCCCGCTGGACGGCGATCGCCGGCGCGGCGTTCGCGCTGCCGACGGTCACCACGCCCGACATGCCGAAAGCGCCGTGGACGTCGCAGTGGAAGCGCAGCTGGCCGGGAGCGTCGAGCGTGCGTTCGTGCGTCCCGCCCGTGTAGGGCCCGCCCGTCTCGCCGTCGAAGAGCAGCGGATGCGTGGCGTTCGCGTCCCAGCGCACCGTGTCCCCGGGCGCGACCCGCAGCCCTTCCGGGGAGTACGTGTTCGCGGGCGTCGTCGCGATGTCGTGCGTCGTCGCGGCAAGGAGCACTGCTGCGGAGACGGCGACGACCACGACCGGGTCTACGTCCGCCTCATCGCTCGGGTTCAACGCGTGCCGCGGTGTCGCGATGCAGCCCGATGAACGCCTCGCGGGCCAGCACGGGATCGCCCTCGCCCGCGTCGCGCAGCAGCGCGGCGAGGTCCGGTGAGGAGGCGACCCGGGTGAGCAGCTCGTCACGGACCTCGAAGAGCCAGTACATGCGCGTGTCCTCGAGCACGTCACCGCGCTTTCGGATCCGCATCCGGCCGCGGACCACGACGAGCGCGTCGTGCGACCACATGCCGATCGCGCTCGCCTCGACCCTCTCGCCCGCGGCGCTGGACTGCTCGAGCTCGTCGCGGTACTCGGCGGTCGAGCCGAAGCCGCGCCTGTGTGCGGAGTGCGGATGCCACCGGGCGTCCGCGGCCGCGAGCGGCAGCACACCCGCGATCCCCTCCCGCTGGAAGGCGACCCAGACGTCTCGCACGAACCGCTCCGCCTCCGTGTTGCGCACCTGCCCGGAGCCTAACGCCGTAGGCTGCGCGCGGTGCAGCCGCCCGCGACCGTGACCCTGCCGCCGCAGGGGCGCGTCTTCCGTGCCCGCGACCGCGTGCGGCTCGCGGACGTCTCACCCGCCGGGCGCGCGCGGCTCGACGCGCTCGCGCGCTGGCTGCAGGACGCGGCCTACGACGACTCGCGCGACTCGGGGCTCGACGGCAGGGGCGTCTGGATCGTCCGCCGGCTCGCCCTGCGCGTGCGGCGCTTCCCGCGGCTGCACGAGGAGATCGAGGTGGCGACCTTCTGCAGCGGCGCGGCGCCGCTCTGGGCGGAGCGCAGCAGCCTGGTCTCGGCCGCCGGCGAGGTGGCCGCCGAGGCGGTCGCGGTGTGGGTGCACCTGCAGTCGGACGGGACGCGCCCGGAGCCGCTCCCCGAGGGCTTCCACGGCATCTACGGGCCGTCGGCGATGGGCCGCCGCGTCCGCGCGCGGCTGCGGCACCCGCCGGAGCCGCCGGCGGAGGCGTCCGCGCGGCCCTGGCACTTCCGCGCCGCCGACCTCGACCTGGCCGGCCACGTCAACAACGCGGTCTACTGGGAGGCGCTCGAGGACGAGCTCGTCGCCCGCGAGCCCGCAGCCGGTCTCGAGGCCGAGATCGAGCACCGCGCGCCGGCCGGAGCGGGGGCGGCGACCGTGCTGTCGCACGGCCCGATGCGCTGGATCACGGACCCGGCGGGCGTCGTGGTCGCAACGCTCGCGGCGCAGCTCGCTTAGGGCTCAGGACGGCAACGCGAGCGCGATCTGCCCGAGCGGCGCGCCCCAGTCCTCGATCGACGCGGGCATCGCGATCCCGTAGCCCGCGCCGGCCTCCGACACGGCCCCGTTCAGCGCCCACTTGGCGAACGTGTCGGCAAAGCGCTCCTCCATCAGGTCGCAGTCGATCGCCAGGCCGCACGGCCCGCCGCGCGGGACCAGACCGTCGAGCGACACGTCGACGGCGTTCGGGACGAGCGCGAAGTCGACGACGTGGCCGAACTCGTGCACGACGACGGTCGCCCGATCCCCCACGCGGTCGTTGTTCAGCCGCGCCAGGTCGACGTCGATCGTGAAGCCGGTCGGCCCGCTGCGGGTGACGCCAAGCGCCCCAGGGTCGACGGCGCCGCCGACCTGCACGAGCCCGTCGACCTCCGCGATCAACCGCGCGGCCTCCGGTCGCGTGCGCGCGATCGCCGCGAGGATCCACTCGCGGTCGCCCGGCGCCACGTCGGGACGGAAGCTCAGCCCGGCGCCGCGCGCCGCCTTCGTGATCGCGACCGTGTCGCCGTCGGTCGTCTGCAAGCGGCCGTCGTCCCGCGTGGCGCCTCCCGCCACGTGCTGCGCGAGCGCGACCGCCACGGAGGCCGCGACGAGGAGCCCGAGAAGTCGCAGCGACCGGTTCATCCCTATCCGCATCGGCGCCGCGCAGCCGCCGGTTGAGCGCGCTCGGCTACGATCGCGGCGGATGGGTCGACGAGGACGCAACCGCCCGCTCGAAGCTGCCGCGCCGAAGCCGCGCCGGCGGCTGCGTTTCGGCGACGAGACGCCCGGATCGGTCACGAAGGGCCCGCCGATCACCGTCACGTGCGACTGCGGCGAGCGGGAGGAGCTGTTCTACGGCGAGCGCTGGACCTGCCCGGCCTGCGGTCGCGAGTACGACTCCGGCCAGATCCCCGCCGAGGAGTACGCGCAGATCCGCCGCCTGCAACTGCGCTTCCGCGCCCTGCCGATCGCCCTGGGGCTCACCGTGGCGGCGCTTGCGATCGTCTTCACGCTGACCGGCAACATCGTCGGCGTCTTCTTCCTGATGCCGGTCGCGCTGATCGCCTGGTTCGTCTTCATCCGCCCGACGCATCGCAAGCGCTACAGCGCGGCGATCGCCGACCTGCCGCGCTGGGACCTGCGCGCCGGCGGCCCGACCGCCTGATCACACCAGCGACGCCGCCTGGATCGCGGGCGAGTCGCCGAGCGTCGCCATCAGCTCGTCGCGGAAGCGCTCGATCGCCGCGCGCATCAGCCGCTGCGCGGCGTCCGCGTCGGGCAGTGCCAGCGCGTCGAGCAGCGCCTCGTGCTCGCCGCGCACCCGGAGCCCGCCGCCCGCCGCGCCGGCGCGCAGCGCGATCCCGATCGCGCGCTCGGAATCGTCGAGCAGCCGCTCCACGATCGCCGCCAGCCGGCCGTTGCCCGCGGCGTGCGCGACCGTGACGTGCACCGCGCGGTTCGAGTCGAGGAAGCGGTCGATCGATTTCGCGTCGCCGACGTCGACGGTGGCCGCCAGCGGGGCCCGCAGCCCTGCGAGCGTCGCGGCGTCCAGGCGCCCGGCCGCCGCGGCGGCGGCCGGGGGCTCGAGCAGCAGCCGCAGCGCGTAGACGTCGCTCACGTCGCGCAGGGTGAGCGGCGCGACGACGTGGCCGCGGCGCGGCACGGCGAGCACGAGCCGCTCGGCCCGCAGCCGTGCGAGCGCGGACCGGACGGTGGCCTTGGAGAGATCGAAGCGGGCGGCGAGCTGCTGCTCGGAGATCTCGGTGCCGGGCGCGAGCTCGAGCCGCACGATCGCGCGGCGCAGGACCTCGTGGGCGTGCGAGCCGGAGCCGATCGGCAGGGCGGTGGCCATGCCGGGAGTCTATTGACATGTCAAGCATTCGGTGCTGACATGTCAAGCATGCGCGCCACCTCCTCTCCCCCCGCCACCGACCATCTGATCCGCTACGGCGGCGAGTTCGCCGACCTGCTGATCGAGCGCGCCGAGGGAAGCTGGCTGACGACCGCCGACGGCCGCCGGATCCTCGACTTCACGTCGGGCCAGATGTGCGCGACGCTCGGCCACGGGCACCCGGCGATGCTCGAGGCGATGCGCGAGGCGGGCGAGCGCGTCGTGCACCTGTTCAGCGGCTTCCTGTCGCGCGACGTCACGGAGCTGGCGCGCGAGCTGATGGCGGTCCTGCCCGAGCCGCTCGCCCGCGCGATGTTCCTCTCGACCGGCGGCGAGGCCAACGAGGCGGCGCTGCGGCTCGCCAAGCTCCACACGGGCGGGCACGAGGTGCTCGCGTTCGCCGGCTCGTGGCACGGGATGACGGCGGGAGCGGCGTCGAGCACGTACAGCGCGGGCCGGCGCGGCTACGGCCCGGGGATGCCGGGCACGATGGCGCTGCCGACCCCGAATGCGTACCGCTGCCCGATCGCCCACTGCCGCGATCGCTGCGACCTCACGTGCCTCGACGCCGGCATGGCGCTCGCCGACGCGCAGTCCGTCGGCGCCCCGGCCGCCGTGATCGCGGAGCCGATCCTCAGCGCCGGCGGCATCGTGCCCTTGCCCGAGGGCTACCTCCAGCGCCTGCGCGAGCAGTGCGACGAGCGCGGGATGCTGCTGATCCTCGACGAGGCCCAGACCGCGCTCGGCCGTGTCGGCGCGCTGTTCGCGTTCGAGCGCCACGACGTCGTGCCCGACATCCTCACGCTCTCGAAGACGCTCGGCGGCGGCTTGCCCCTCTCGGCCACCGTGACGACGGACGCGATCGAGCAGGATGCCGCCGACAAGGGCTTCCTCCACGTCACCTCACACGTCTCCGACCCCTTGCCGGCCGCGGTCGGACGGGCGGTGCTCCAGACGGTGCTCGCCGACGACCTGCCGAGCCGCGCGACGGAGCTCGGCGCGCGACTCCGCGCGGGTCTCGAGGAGCTCCAGCGCCGCCACGAGCCGATCGGGGACGTGCGCGGCGAAGGCTTGATGCTGGGCGTCGACCTCGTGACCGACCGTGAGTCGCGTGCGCCGGCGGAGCACTACGGGACAGCCGTCACCACGCGCTGCATCGAGCTCGGCCTCAACGTCAACATCATCCGGTTCCCGGGGCTGGGCAGCGTGCTGCGGATCGCTCCACCGCTCACGATCACGCCCGGCGAGATCGACCTCGGGCTCGAGATCCTCGACAAGGCCCTCGCCGACTGCGCCTGATCAGTCGAGCTGGACGACCCGCGCGCCCTGGATCCAGTGCACGCGGGTGCCCTCGAACTCGGTCATCGCGCCGCCGCCGACCGGGTGGGTGTGCCCGTGCAGCAGATGCCGTGGCTCGTGCCTGCGCACCCAGTCCAGCAGGCCCTCGAAGCCGACGTGCGCCGGATCGTCGGGGTCGTCGTTGACCCCCAGCGGCGGGCAGTGGGCGATCAGCACGTCCGCCGCCGGCAGCCGCCGCGCGAGCTTCGACGCCTGGCGCTGGGTGTAGTGATGCGGGCCGCCGTCGCCGTAGCGCACGCAGCCCTCGAAGCCCGCCACGCTCAGGCCGCCGAGCGAGGTGCGGCGCCCGTGCAGGTCCTCGACCTCGACCTCGCGCAGGAGTCCGGGCGGATCGTGGTTCCCGTGCACGCCGATCCGCGGTAGCGCGAGGTGCGCGAGCGACTCGATCCAGGCGCGGTCGAGATCGCCGAGGCAGACGACCGCGTCGACCCCGAGCTGCTCGGCCATCAGCGCGGGGTCGAGCGGCGGGCGCTTGTCGGCGAGGGCGAGGACGCGCACCGCCAGGAGCCTAGAACGACGACGGGGCCCCGCAGGGCCCCGTCGATCCTGCCGTCGCGCCGCGGATCAGACCGCAGCGGTGGGAGCGGGCGCCAGCTCCGGATGCTCGCGCTGCTCCTCCGGCGTGAGCGGAACCTCCTCGCGCCAGCGGAGCTTCTCCTTGTCCTGGACGACGTGCCGGTACACCCAGAGGCCCACCGCCACGAGCAGCACCAGCAGGCCCCAGCGGGTCTTGTCCCAGCCGTAGCCGTAACCCTCGATGCCGAGGAAGCCACCGGAGTAGATGAATCCTCCGGCGATCAGGAACACGAGGTTCGCGGTCAGCAGCACCGCGCAGAGCGGCACCCAGGCGCTCGACAGGTTCACCGGCCGCGGCCATGCCGGCCGATCCTTGCGCAGCAGCAGGAAGCCCGACAGCGCCGCGCACGTCGCGAACACGTAGCCGATGTTCGACACCGCGATGATCTCGATCGGGTTGTTGAAGAACGAGATCAGCAGGACGTTCAGCAGGGCGTCGACGGTCATCGCCAGCGCCGGCACGCGGAACCGGTTCAAGCTGGCGAACTGCTTGATCGTCATGCCGTCCTTGGCGATCCCGTACAGGGCTCGCGAGCCGTCCATCGTCGCCGTGTTCATCGACAGCACCAGACCCGCGACGACGCAGAAGATCATCACGCCGCCGAGGAAGTTGCCGACGAGCGCATCGAACGCCTGCGTGTACCAGGCGATCAGCGTCGCGTCGGCGGCGATCGCCTCCGTGCCGAGGATTCCGCCCGCACCGAGCGGCAGCAGCACGTAGACCATCGCCGAGAACAGGGCCGCGCTCCGCAGCGCCATCCGCGTGTCGCGCTGCGAGTCGCGGTACTCCGGCGCGAACGTCGCCACCACCTCGATCCCGTAGGACGACCAGCACATGAAGTACAGCCACACGAGCGCGAGCGCCAGCCCTCCGTTCGCGCCGATGTTGAAGTCGATGTTCGCGCTCGCCCAGTCGCCCGTGATGTACGGCAGGAACATCAGCGCGAACGCAGGGATGCAGAGCAGCGCGCCGGTCACATAGCCGAACCAGACCGCCGGCCGCACGCCGTAGATGTTGAACAGCCAGACGACCAGGATCAGCCCGATGCCGATCACGATCGGCAGGCTCAGGTCGAAGCCCGCGCCGCTCGACGTCCAGGTCGAATCGGAGAACCACTCGGCCGAGATCAGGGTGCCGGCCACGAGCCCGTTCACGGCGAGCACGACGGACCAGCCGATCCAGTAGCCGAACGTGGCGATCGGACCGATCAGGGTCGTGTACTTGCGCCAGGCCTCGTGCGCGTAGAGCGCCACGCCGCCGGACTTGTTCGGGAACATCGACGCGAGCTCGGCGTGGATGTTGTTCTGAAGCGCTCCAAGGCAGATCGAGATCGACCACAGGAGGAACGCGCCGCCGGTGCCGAGCGCGCCGATCGAGCCGCCGAGCCCCGCGATCAGGAAGGCGGGGTTCGCGAGCGCGACGACGAAGCCGTCCCACCACGACATCGCTTTGAGAAGCTGTCGCTCCTCTACCTGCGCAGTTGCCACGTTCCGCCTCCTCCGCGGTCGGGCCCGCTAGCGGGCTCGATGGACAAATTTGTTCGGGCGGCGCGTTTGTACCATCCGGTACGGACGTGGTCAATCAACCGTGTGTTGGACAGGCGGCTCGCTCTGGTGTAGAACGGGGCTCGCGCGTTGTACCAATTCGTCTACCACTGAGGGGTGCCGGGACATGCCGGAGAAGATGTGGGGCGCGGAGCCCTTCTGGGGACTGAGCTACGACTGGGACCCGGATTGGGTCCTGACCGACCGCCAGAAGGAGCTGCGCGAGACCCTCATCGGGTTGTGCGAGCAGGAGATGCGCGCGAACGCGAAGCGCTCCGACGACGAGCTGCTCTATCCGCGCCGCAACCTCGAGCTGATGGGCGAGCACGGCTTCCTCGCGCTGACCGTGCCCGAGGAGTACGGCGGGCTGGGCGAGAACCACGTCGCCTTCGCGATGACCTGCGAGACGATCGCGCGCTACGGCTGCGCGTCCACGGCGATGTGCTACGTGATGCACATCGCCGCGGTGCAGACGCTGATGCTGCGCCCGACGCCCGAGCTGATCGAGAAGTACATCCGCCCGCTCAACGGCGGCAAGCTGGGGACGCTGTCCTACTCCGACCCCGAGACCGGCTCGCACTTCTGGTACCCGTTCTCCTCGAAGGCCGAGCGGGCCAACGGCGGCTACAAGGTCAACAAGAAGGCCTCCTGGACGACGTCCGGCGGCTTCGCGGACTTCTACGTCGTCCAGACCACCAGCCCTGACTTCACCGGCTACGACGACCTCTCGGTCTTCGTGATCGACGGCGAGCACGTCAAGTCCCAGCCGTCGCTGTGGGACGCGCTCGGCCTGCGCGGCAACCAGTCGGGCCCGATCCAGGTCGACGGCGTCGAGGTGCCGGGCGACCAGATCGTCGGCCCCGAGGGCGACGGCGCGGCCTCCAACGACGAGGCCGTCGACCCGTGGTTCCTGATCGGCTCGTCCTCGGTCTGGAACGGGATCGCGCTCGGCGCGATCGACATCGCCGCGCGCCACACGACGCGCAAGCGCCACGTCGACGTCGGCATGCGCGTGGCCGACTACCCGACGATCCAGGACTACGTCGGCGAGGCCGTGATGGACACGAACGCCGCGCGGCTGTTCGTCTACTCCGTCGCGCAGGCGTTCGACGGCGTGACCGAGAACAACACGCGCGTCCTCGAGCCCGGCGAGACCGCCCGCGCCGACTTCCTGCACTGGGCCTGGCAGATCAAGTTCGAGGCGGCCAAGAACGTCGCCCACCACGTCGACAAGATGCTCCACGCCTGCGGCGGGTCGGGCTACAAGCGCGACATGGAGCTCGAGCGCTACGTGCGCGACGCCAAGGCCGGCTGGGTCATGGGGCCGACGAACGAGGTGCTGCGCCAGTTCGTCGGCAAGGCCGTGCTGCTCGGCTTCGACGCGCTCGACTACTGGAACCAGAGCTACAACCGGCGCGTCGTCGAGAACGAGGTCAAGAAGCTCGACCCCGAGGGCAAGCGCGAGCTGGCCGAGCAGCTGCTCGCACAGGCCGAGAAGGACGCGGCGTCGCAACCGGCGACCGCGAAGTAGCGCGATGCTCCTGACGCCCGGCCTCAAGCCCGTCGACCCGGCCTTCGAGTCGTGGTGGGTGAGGCCGGGCGGCGCCACGCGGGTCCGCGTGTTCGCGGACGACCGGCTGACGGTGATCGACCCCGACGGCGGTCAGCCGGCGGAGGTGATGGTGCTCGGAGCCGACCCCGAGGCGCTCGGGGTGCGGCCGGACGCGCCCGCGACGGTGCTCGCGGAGCGCGAGCTGGTCCCCGAGGACGCCCGCGCGATCCGCCTGTTCGGACCCGACGGGCCGCCCGGCGCGCGCCAGAGCTTCGTCGCGCGCTCCGATGCGACGGTGCTCGTCGCCGCGCCCGGCGGGCGCGTCGTCGACGGCGCCTGGCCCGCGTCGGCGCTCGTGGTCGAGCTCCAGCGCGCCGAGGCGCCGGCGCGCGAGCAGGCGGAGCTGCCGCCGCCCCTGGCCGAGCCGCGGCTCGACCTCCGCGTGGACAAGGCGTCCGCGCTCGCCTACGAGGTCAAGGAGGGCGAGTACATCCAGATCATCGACGTCGCCGGGCGCCAGTGCTCGGACTTCCTCGCGTTCCACGCGCACAAGCTCGACGCCGGGATCGAGCGCGGGCTCGACCCGCAGGTCACGCGCACGCTGATGGGCACCGCGTATCCCACCGTCGGCCTGCACTCGAAGTACTACGACGCCGACATGGACCCGCTCTGCCAGGTCGTGCAGGACACCGTCGGGCGCCACGACTCGTTCGCGCTCGCCTGCACCGCGCGCTACTACGAGGACCTCGGCTACCCCGGCCACGTCAACTGCACGGAGAACTTCAACCGCCAGCTCGAGCCGTACCCGATCGCGCGCGCGCAAGGGCTGGGCGGCGCTGAACTTCTTCTACAACACGTCGTTCGACCCCGACCTCGTGCTGCTCTCCGACGAGCCCTGGTCGCGCCCCGGCGACTACGTCCTGCTGCGCGCGATGTCGGACCTGGTGTGCGCCTCCTCGGCGTGCCCCGACGACATCGACCCCGCGAACGGCTGGGAGGTCACCGACGTACACGTCCGCGTCTACTCACCGGAGAACCGCTTCTCGATGGCAATCGCCCACCGCGTCACCCCGGAGGCCGAACCCGTGATGACGAAGGAGACAGGCTTCCACCCCCGCTGGTCGCAGCTGACGCGCAACGTGACCGAGTACCGCGGCTACTGGCTGCCGACGTGCTTCACCAACGACGGCGCCGTCGCGGAGTACTGGGCGTGCCGCGAGAAGGCCGCCGTGATGGACCTCTCCCCGCTGCGCAAGTGGGAGATCCTCGGGCCCGACGCCGAGGCGCTGATGCAGCACGCCGTCACGCGCGACATCCGCCGGCTCGCCGACGGGCAGGTCGTCTACACGGCGCTGTGCAACGAGACCGGCGGGATGATCGACGACGCCACGGTGTTCCGGCTCGGGGCCGACAACTTCCGCTTCGTCGGCGGCGACGAGTACGACGGCGTGCACCTCAAGCGGCTCGCCGAGCAGCTCGGCCTGCGCGTCTGGGTCAAGCCGACGACCGACGAGCTGCACAACGTCGCGGTCCAGGGACCCGCGAGCCGCGCGATCCTGAGCGAGATCATCTGGACGCCGGACGCGCAGCCGAAGCTCGACGAGCTGAAGTGGTTCCGCTTCCTGATCGGCCGGATCGGCGCCTACGACGGGATCCCGTTGGTCGTCTCGCGCACCGGCTACAGCGGTGAGCTCGGCTACGAGGTCTGGTGCCACCCGTCCGACGGGCCGGCGGTCTGGGACGCGATCCTGGCGGCCGGGGCGCCGCACGGCCTCAAGCCGCTCGGGCTCGACGCGCTCGACATGCTGCGGATCGAGGCGGGGCTGATCTTCGCCGGCTACGAGTTCGACGACCAGGTCGACCCGTTCGAGGCCGGCATCAGCTTCACCGTGGCGCTCGATACCGAGGACGACTTCTGCGGCAAGGCCGCACTGGTCGAGCGCAAGGCGCACCCGCAGCGCACGCTCGTGGGGCTCGAGCTCGACGGCAACGAGACCGCTGGCCACGGCGACTGCGTGCACGAGCCGGGCGGGCGGTCGCAGGTCGGCGTGATCACGTCCGGCACCCGCAGCCCGACGCTGCGCAAGAACGTGGCGCTGTGCCGCATGGCCGTGCAGTACGCCGAGCCCGGCACCGAGGTCGAGGTCGGCAAGCTCGACGGGCACCAGAAGCGGATCCCCGCGACAGTGGTGCGGATCCCGTTCTACGACCCCGAGAAGAAGCGCCCGCGGTCGTAGAGTCCCGCTCCTGACCGACGCGACCCCAATCCTCCCCGGCGCCGGGCGCAACCAGTCGCTCGCGCGCGCGTTCCAGGTGCTCGACTGCCTCGCCGCGCACCCCTCCGGTGTGTCGGTGGCAAGCCTGGCGCGCGACACCGGGCTGCCGCGCGCGACGGTCACGCGGCTGCTCGGCTCGCTCGCCGACGAGGGCGCGGCGCGACGGGAGGACGGCCGCTGGCGGCTCGGACCGCGGGTCGCGCTGCTGGCGCGCGGGCTCGTGCAGCCGCTGCCCGAGCGCGCGGGGCGGCTGCTCGAGGCGCTCGCGGCAGAGCTCGGCGAGACGGTCATGCTCGCCGTGCCCGACGGAGCTGCCGGAGCGCGGGTGGTGGCCGAGGCGGCGGGGCCGCGGATGGTGAGCGTCGGCTCGTGGCTGGGCCGGACGCTGGAGGACCCGGCCTCGGGCTTCGTCCGGCTGCGCCTGGCGGCGCTGGAGCCGGCCGCGCGGCGCAGGGCGGTGGCCGGGCTGCGCTTCACGCCCCACACCCCGAGCACGATCCATGCTGCGCAGCCGTTGCTGACGGCGCTGGAGCAGGTCGCGCGCGAAGGGCACGCCGAGGTCGTCAACGAGTTCGAGCAGGGGCTCGCCGGGCTCGCGGTGCCCCTGCACGAGGACGGGCGGCTCGCGGCGATGCTCGCCGTCTACCTCCCGACCGCACGGCTCGACGACGCCATGCGCGCGCGTGCGCTCGAGGGGCTGCGCGGCGCGGCTCAGTCCCTCACGGGCGCGAGCGAGACCACGATCTCGTCGTCCTCGAGCCAGACCCGATAGCGCCGCACGCGCATTCGCGGCGCCTCGGCGCAGGCGCCCGTGCGCACGTCGAAGTCCCACTTGTGCCACGGGCAGCGGAGCCGGTCCGCCGGCTCGTGCCGGACGACGCTCGCGCCGTCGCTCTCGACCCGGTGCACGAGCATGCCGGACGTGCACAGCGGCGCGCCGCGATGCGGGCACGCGTCGGCGAGACCGTGCAGCTCGCCGTCGAGCCAGACGAGGCCGATCCGGCGGCCGCCGGACTCCACCGTCCGAACCTGGCCCGGCGCGGGGGCCTCGCTGCGCGGGAAGCGCAGCGTCCTCACGCCGGCGCCGGGACCGGGACGCCGAACAGCTCGGCAGCCGTGCGGAAGCGGATCGGCTCGCGCCACTCGGCGGGCAGCGTGCGCAGGGTCTGCTCGGGGTCGTCGAAGTCCCAGTGCGGATAGTCGGTGGCGTACACCAGCGTGCGCTCGGGATGCAGCGGGCGCAGCACCTCGGCGAGCTGCGTCTCGTCGTCGGGCTCCTCGAGCGGCTGGGTCGTGAAGCGCACGTGGTCCCATACGTAGTCCGACGGCCGCCGCCGGCACCACGGGATCTCCGACCGTGTCGAGCGCCAGTTCTGGTCGAGCCGCCAGAGGACGCCGACGTAGCCGACCAGGCCGCCCTCCATGAGGATCAGCTTCGCCTGCGGGTGGCGCTCGAACACCCCGTGGCAGAGGATCGACACGAGGTGGCCCTGCGTCGACGCGCCGTTGAGCGTGTGGAACTCGGTGTAGAAGTCGGGCGTGCCGGCGCCCGTGAGCGGACCTGAGGTGCCCACGCCCTCGTAGTGCACGTGCACCACGACGGGCAGCCCGGCCTCGGTCGCGGCCGCCCAGATCGGGTCGTAGACGGGGTTGCCGTACGGGATCCGCGCCGCGCCGGGGAGGAACACCGCGGCGAAGCGGCCGGTCGGCGCCATGCGCCGGATCTCCGCCGCGGCGGCCTCGGGCCACTGGGCGGAGACCACCATGGCGCCGCGCAGGCGCGGCTCGTGGCGCAGCCAGTTGTCGACCAGCCAGTCGTTGTAGGCGGACGCGAGCCCGGCGGCGAGGCGCGAGTTGGGCAGCACCGAGAAGCAGGCCGCCTCGTCCGGGTTGGCGAGCGCGAAGGCGACGTCGAACGGGTCGAGCACGTGTGCCCGCAGCTGCTCGAGCGTGAAGCCCGGGAACATCGTGCCGGACTCCACCTGCTCGGCGTCGTAGGTGTCACGCCGGATCCAGCCTGATGGGTGCACCCACGGATAGGACGGCATCGAGAGGCCCGCGACGCCCGAGCGCTCGATCAGCTCGCGGGTGTGCGCGTCCGCGTACGGCGCCAGCTCCTTGATCGAGCCGTAGGTGACGTGGATGTCGCAGTCGATTAGCACGATGACCGTATAGCGGTCATGCGATGACCGCTCCGCGATCAGGCTATCGCGTCGGCGCCGAGGGCGTCAAGCGCTCGTAACGGCCGCCGTGGAACAGCAGCGGCGTGCCCTCGTTGTAGCGGGCGTACTCGACGCGGCCGAGGAACAGCGAGTGGTCGCCGCCCCAGTAGGAGCGGTTGATGTTCGCGACGAAGTGCGCGAGCGCGCCCTCCACGAGCGGCGTGTCGTGGATCACGTCGAAGCGCGGCTCGGGCGCGCCTTCCACGATGCGCCCCGCGAAGCGGTCCGAGAGCGCGCTCTGCGTCTCGCACAGCACGCTGACGCCGTAGTTGCGGCCCTCGTGCAGCAGCGCGCACATCTTCGTGCGGCGGTCCACCGAGATCAGCACCAGCGGCGGCTCGAGCGAGACCGACATGAACGCGTTCGCGGTCATCCCGTGGACCTGGTCGCCCTCGCGCGTGGTGATCACCGTTACGCCGGTGGCGAACATCCCCAGCGTCTTGCGCAGCGCGACGCTCGGGTCGATGCCGGCGTCGGGAAGCTCGACGGCCTGCGGCGCCGGCACGTCGTCGAAGCTCGAATCCCCGAGCCCGTCCGGGCCGGCCCACACCGCCGTGCCGCTGAGCGGCAGATCGAACTCGGATGGCGGGGTGGGCGTCCCGTTCATGGCTTGAACAAATTGTTACACGATGTGACGCGCCGGGACAGGCGCGGTCCGTGCAAGAGTCTTCCACGTGGCCGCCCCCGAGACGACGGTGCGCGCCGGCCGGCGCCGGGTGCGGATCAGCAGCGCCGACAAGCTCCTGTTCCCCGCCGACGGCATCACGAAGGCCGACATGGCGGCCTACTACGCGGCGATCGCCCCGGTGATGGTGCCGCACATGCGCGACCGGCCGCTCAACCTGTGGCGCTGGAACAAGGGCATCGAGAGCGATGTCGTCATCCAGCAGGCGATCCCGCGCGGCGCGCCCGACTGGGTGCGGCGCGCGAGCGTCCCGCGCCGGCGCGGCGGCGACGTCTGCCACGTCGTCGGCGGCGAGGCGGCGACGCTCGTCTGGTTGGCGAACCTCAATTGCCTCACGCCGCATTCGTGGGCCAGCCGCGCCGACCGCCCCGACCGCCCGGACAGGCTGGTGTTCGATCTCGACCCGCCCGACGACGATGCCACGGCCCACTTCCCCGCGATCCGCGCCGGGGCGCTCGAGCTGCGCGGGCTGCTCGAGGAGCTCGGGCTGGTCGGCTTCGCGATGACCTCGGGCTCACGCGGCCTGCATATCGTCGCGCCGTTGCGCAGGCGCGCGAGCTCCGACGAGGCGCGCGCCGTGGCGGGCTCGATCGCCGAGCTGCTCGAGGCGCGCATGCCCGCGGAGCTGACGACCGCCTGGCGCAAGGAGAAGCGCGGCGGCCGGGTGCTCGTCGACGTCGCGCGCAACACCTACGCGCAGACGACCGTGACGCCCTACGCGTTGCGGGCGCTTCCGGGCGCCCCGGTCGCGACGCCGCTGGCCTGGGAGGAGCTCGAGGATCCCGATCTGCACCCGCGCCGCTGGACGCTCGCGAGCGTCCCGGGGCGTGTCGCCGAGCGGGGCGACCCGTGGGCGCGCATCGGCGCCGCGGCCCGCGCGCTGCCCGCGGTCAGAGCGTGAACGCGGACCACTTGTTGCGCTCGGCCTCGTCGCGGAGCTGCTGGCGGCTGCGCTCGCAGTGCCAGTCGCGCTCTCTGCGCATCCGCTCCTCGGCCTCGCGCTCGAATCGTGCCGCGCGGCGCTCGGCGGCCGGGAGCATCCACTCCCGCACCCGCTCGCGCACGACGCGCTTGTGTCGCATGCCACGAGCGTAAGCGGCGCCCCCGGGCCGGTTCAAGGCACACGGAGGGAACCTGCCGGCGCGCCTCAGAGCGCCAGGCGGACGTCCCAGAGCTCGGGGAAGTAGCGCCGGTCGACGCGGCTCTTGAGGTACTCGACGCCGGGCGAGCCGCCGGTCCCGGGGCGCGTGCCGATCTCGCGCGCTGCCATCAGCGAGTGATGGTGACGCCAGCGCGCGGAGTCCTCGTCGTGGTCGACGAGCCGCTCCGCGACGTCGTGCCAGGCTGCGCGCAGCGGGTCGCCGGTGTGGTCGCGGTAGAGATCCGCGAGCGCCGCGAGGCGCGCGTCGCGATCCGCGGGCAGCTCGAGCCCGGTGCAGAACGCCTCGTAGAGCGACTCGCCGGCCGGCGGGTCGCCGCCGCCGGGCCAGGTCTCGCGCTCGCCCGAGAGCCACTCGATCTCGCGGAACTGGCGCGACTGGAACCCGGAGGCGGGCGCGAGCGGGTCGCGGAACTCGAGGAATCCCTCGGGCCCCATCGTCTCGAGCACGCCCAGCTGCTGCAGCAACAGCCGCTCGACGGCGACGACGCGGCGCAG
The DNA here is from genome assembly GCA_963839615.1 of uncultured Solirubrobacteraceae bacterium. Taxonomy (GTDB): domain Bacteria; phylum Actinomycetota; class Thermoleophilia; order Solirubrobacterales; family Solirubrobacteraceae; genus DASQMT01. Next base: position 271,942 of record CAWIVY010000007.1, on the reverse strand, counting down.
GCGCGGCGCCGCGATGTGCGGCCTGCCGGCTGCGAGCTCGTCGCGGGCGGCGACGAGCTCGTGCAGGATCAGCTTGAACCAGAGCTCGTAGGCCTGGTGCACGATGATGAACAGGAGCTCGTCGTGCGCGCCCGGCGTGATCGGCTTCTGCAGGCGCAGCAGGTCGTCGATCAGCAGGTAGGTCGCGTAGTCGGTCCCGCCTGCCTTGACGGTCTCCGGCACCGGCGAGCCGGGCGCGAGCTCCTCGCCGTCGAGCGCGCGGTTCACGAGCGCGTCGGCGGCGGAGTTCTCGGCCCGCGGCACCGAGCGGATCGACCAGCGGGCGAAGCCGGCCAGCGCCGCCTTGGCCTGCTCGTGGAGCGGGCGGAGATCCGCGTTGCGGACCTTGTAGGAGCCGTCGACCTGCTTGGCGACGAGCTCGGAGTCGTTGACGATCTGCACGTCGTCGGCGCCGAGCGCGGCGGCGCGCTCGAGCCCGAGCAGCAGGCCGCGGTACTCGGCGACGTTGTTCGTCGCGTGCCCGAGCGTCACGGATGTCTCGTCGAGCACCCGCCCGTCGGGGGCGGACACGACCGCGGCGGCGGCGGCGGGACCCGGGTTGCCGCGGGCGCCGCCGTCCACGTGGACGACGACCTGCACGGCTCGGCAGCCTAGCGGCTGACGCCCGTGTCACTCACCGCTGATCGGCGGGAACTCTCCCGCCACGCGCGGGCGGCGCCGGTCGCGCACCTCGCGCTGCCCGCCTCCGGTGGAACGTGGCTCGCGGCGCTCAGACCTGCGCCGATCCACGATCACGGCGACGTTGGGATCACCCTCGTAATAGCCCTCGAGCCGACCGTAAAGCTCATCGGCGAGGGGCTCTGGAACGACGCAGTAGATCACGAGCCCGATGCTACCCCAGGTCCACACGGATTGGACTCGACCATCCGTTGAGTCCACTCCGTTTTCCTGTTGTCGGTCATGTTGCCGCGGTCGCGAGGTGCAGGCCGCCGCGCTCGTCCGCGGCCGCATTCACGACTTGTTCGTCTTCTGACAGATCGCGGAGCTCGTCCCCCTGCCCTTCGCGCCGCACGCCGCTGCCCTCGTCGGACAGGTCGACCTCGAAGCGGTACCAGCTCAGCTCCCACATCACCGTGATCGCCACGACGCTCGGCCGGTCGCCGAGCGGCCGGACGCAGACCGCGGGAGGCCCGAGCGAGCGTGCGACGCCGCCGACGGTGCGGACGTGGTCGGACGCGTTGAACACCTCGAGCGCCCGCTCCATCTTCAGCTCGGCGTTCGTCGGCACGGCGCGCACGTGGCGCGGGCTGCGGGGAGGCTCGGGCGGCGCCGGCTCGGGCGCGCGCGCCGGCGGCGTGTCGAAGTGCGCGCCGGACTCGGCGAGCTCCTGCGCGGCCTGCGCGTCGGCCAGGTCGCGGGCGCGCTCGCGGCGCGTGCGCAGGCGGTCCACGAGGCGGCTGCGGCCTTCGTGGCGCGAGCTGCGCAGCGTCAGCTCGTCGGCGCCTGACTCCCGGATCCAGCCCTCGTGCTGCGCGCGGGCGGTGCACAGCTCGCACACGTGCCGCCGCGAGCCGCCGGCGAGGAAGGGCTCGGCGCGCTCGCCGCGCAGCAGGGTGCGGCCGCAGACGTCGCAGGAGACGTCCTGCTGGTTCGTGCGGATGTCGCGGGTGCGGGCCATTCGTGGCCCGTGAGGGTAACAACGGGCAACGGGGGTCCATGCACGTGGCGTCGCGCCCCGGCGATCACGACGATCGCGCCCGAACGTCGCTCAGTACGCCGTATAGGGGCCACTCAGCGACGTTCGCTGCGCCACGGGTGCGTACGTTCGTCAGCACCGGCCGGCCGCCTCGGCCTACGCGTGCACCTCCTGCTCGCTCGCCTGCGCGGCCACCTTCTGCGCCAGGTGCGCCGGGATCTCCTCGTAGCGCGCGAACTCCATCGTGAACTCGCCCTGGCCGCCCGTGATCGAGCGCAGGTCCGGGGCGTAGGCGAGCATCTCCGACATCGGGACCTCGGCCTTGACCTCGGTCATGCCGGCCGACGCCTCGGTGCCCAGCGGCCGTCCGCGGCGCGATGAGAGGTCGCCCATCACGTCGCCCACGCTCTCGTCGGGCACGCTGGCCGTCACCAGCATGATCGGCTCGAGCAGCACCGGGTTGGCCGCCTCGAGCGCCTGCTTCATCGCGATCGAGCCCGCAAGCCGGAACGCCATCTCGGACGAGTCGACCGAGTGGTAGGAGCCGTCGAAGACCTTGACCCGCACGCCCTTGATCGGGAACCCGGCGACGATCCCCTGCGCCATCGCGTCGCGCACGCCCTTCTCGACGGCCGGGATGAAGCCGCCGGGGATGACGCCGCCCTTGATCGCGTTGACGAACTCGAACTCGGCGTCGGCCAGCGGCTCGATCTCGATGTGGCAGTCGCCGAACTGCCCGCGCCCGCCGGACTGCTTCTTGTGCCGCCCGTGGGCCTTCGCCGAGCCGCGGATCGTCTCCTGGTAGGGCACGCGCGGCGGCATCAGCTCGACCTCGGCGCCGAAGCGCGACTTGAGCCGGTCGACGATCACCTCGACGTGGATCTGCGACAGGCCGGCGACGATCTGCTCGCCGGTCTGCTCGTCGCGGTGCAGGTCGATCGTCGGATCCTCCTCCTGGAGCCGGCGCAGCGCGCTGAAGACCTTGTCCTCGTCGCCCTTGGCCTTCGGCTCGATGTGGAACGCCATCACCGGCGCGGGGAGCTTGACGGCCGGCATGTGGATCGGCTGGTCACGGGCGGCGAGCCAGTCGCCCGCGCGCGTCTCCTTGAGCTTGGCGACCGCGCCGATGTCGCCCGGGCCGAACGAGTCGGTGTGGTCGACGTCCTTGCCGCGCGGCTCCAGCAGCTGCCCGATGCGCTCCTTGTTGTGCGTGCGCGTGTTGAGCACGTGCGTGTCGTGGGTCATCACGCCCTGGTAGACGCGGAAGAGGTTGATCCTGCCCGCGAACGGGTCGGCGCGGGTCTTGAAGACGTAGGCGAACATCTCGCCGTCCTCGGTCGGCTCGAGCGTCATCTCGTCGGCCTCGAGGGCGCCGTGCTGGACGGGCGAAGGCAGGTCGTCGACGATCGCGTCGAGGAGCCGGTCGGCGCCCAGGCGCGTGGTGGCCACGCCGCAGGTGACCGGGAAGATGAGGCCGTGGTCGGTGCCCTCCTCGAGCGCCGTGACGATCTCCTCGTGGGAGATCTCCTCGCCCTCGAGGTAGCGCTCCATCAGCGCCTCGGAGTTCTCCGCGACCTCGTCCATCAGCTTCTCGCGGTACTCCTGCGCCTGCTCGGCGAGCTCGTCCGGGATCGGGATCTCCTTCCCGTGCTCGGAGCCGTCGTACTCGAAGGCCTTCATGTCGACGAGGTCGATCACGCCGCGGAGCTCGTGCTCCGAGCCGATCGGGATCTCGGTCGCGACCACGTGCGGGCCGAAGGCGCCCTTGAGCGCCTCGAGCGTGCGGAAGAAGTCGGCGCGCTCGCGGTCCAGCATGTTCACGTAGATCAGGCGCGCGACGCCGAGCTCGGAGGCGCGCTGCCACAGCCGCTGGGTCGATACCTCGACGCCCATCACGGCGTTGACGACGAAGATGGCGGACTCGCAGACGCGCAGCGCGCCGAGCGCGTCGGCGACGAACGAGGGCTCGCCGGGCGTGTCGATCAGGTTGACCTTGACGTCGCGCCACTGAAAGGAGGCCAGCGACGCCGAGATCGACATCCCGCGCGCCTTCTCGTCCTCGTCTGCATCCGAGACGGTCGTGCCGTCGGTGACGGTGCCGAGGCGGGTGAGCGCCCCGGCCTCGAACAGGAGCGCCTCGTGCAGCGACGTCTTCCCGCTCCCACGGTGGCCCACAAGGGCCACGTTGCGGATCCTCTCTGCGGCGTGCGGCATGCCTCTCCTCTCCTCGACGGAATGCGGGAGGCTACAGCCCGGTAGCGGGCGCGTCGCTAATCGCGCAGATTGTCGCCCTGGAGGCGGCTCTTGAGACGCAGCACGGCCTTCGTGTGCAGCTGCGAGATCCGCGACTCCGTCACGCCGAGGACCTCGCCGATCTCGCGCAACGTCAGGTTCTCGTAGTAGTAGAGGGCGATCACGAGCTTCTCCCGCTCGGGCAGCGCGGAGATCGCGTCGGCGAGGCGGTCCTTGAGCTCTGAGGCGTCGAGCAGCTGCTGCGGATCCGGCGCGTCGGGGTCGTGGAGCGTGTCGAGCAGCGAGACCTGGTCGCCGGAGGAGTCCGAGACCGCCCACAGCTCGTCGAGCGCGACCACGGTCGAGTTGGAGATCTTGACCAGCGACTCCTGGAACTCGTCGACCGTGAGATTGAGCTCCGAGGCCATCTCCTCGTCGGTCGGCGTGCGGTGGAGCCGGTGCTCGAGCTTGCCGTGGGCGCGCTCGATCTCACGCGCGCGTGCGCGCACGGAGCGCGGAACCCAGTCCAGCGCTCGCAGCTCGTCGATGATCGCGCCCTTGATGCGCGTGATCGCGTACGTCTCGAACTTGATCTCGCGATCGAGGTCGAAGCGCTCGATCGCGTTGATCAGGCCGATCAGCCCATAGGAGATGAGGTCGGACTCCTCGACGTGCGCAGGCAGGCCCGAGGACATCCGGCCGGCCACGTACTTCACGAGCGGGGAGTATGCGATTACGAGCTGTTCGCGCGCCCGGCTGGAGCCGGAGGTCTTGTACTTGCGCCAGAGATCCTTGAGCTCGATCGCTTTGACGTTGGTTTCCAGCGTCACTCCTTGCCGTATTAAGCGCGCGGATGGCTGCGCGCGTACGCAGCCCGCAGACGCGCTGACTCTACCCGAGTGTAGACCTGGGTGGTCGATATGGACGCGTGGCCGAGCAGCGCCTGGATCGCCCGCAGATCGGCTCCGCCTTCGAGGAGATGGGTCGCGAACGAGTGGCGCAGCGCGTGTGGGTGGACTGCTCCCTGGGCTGCGGTGCGGTGCGCCCAGGTGCGCAGGCGGCGCCGCACGTCGGACGTCGAGAGCCGCCTGCCGGTCTTGGAGAGGAACAGCGCCGGCTCGCCCGTGCCGACAGCGAGCGTGCCGCGGGCGCGCTCCAGATAGCGCGTCACGGCCGCAAGCGCGTGCTCGCCGACGGGCACGAAGCGCGTCTTGCCGCCCTTGCCCTCGACGCGCAGCTGCTCGGCGTCGAAGTCGACCGAGCCGACGTCGAGGTCGACGATCTCCTCCGCGCGCAGGCCGCACGCGTACGCGAGCTCGAACAGAGCGCGATCGCGCTGCTCGAGCGGCGTGGAGGCCGGGATCCTGTCGAGCAGCGTCGAGACGTCGGCCGGCTTGAGCGCCCGCGGGAGGCGCTGCGGCTGCTTCGGCGAGGCGAGCAGCTCCGCCGGGTTGGCCTCCATCATGCCGTGCTCGACGAGCACGCGGAAGCACGCGCGCAGGCCTGCGAGCTTGCGCGAGACCGTCCGCGGCGCCAGGCCGCGCTCGGCCATCTGGGCGGCGTACCGGCGCAGCCACGGGTAGTCGATCTCCTCGGGCGCGAGGTCGTAGCGCGCCGCCCAGCGACCCAGCTCCTCGACGTCGGTGCGGTAGAGCGCGCGCGTGCCGTCGGCCGCGCCGCGGCGGCGCAGGTCCTGGTCGAGCAGCGCCAGCGCGCCGGACCAGGCCGCCGGCAGCTCGGCGCTACCGTTCGGCGGGATGGCCTCGTTCTTCATCGACACGGCCACGGGTCAGGTCGCCACCCTGCGCCAGCTCGTCGAGGCAGGCGTGGCCGACGCCGTCGAGCGCCCGCCGCCGCCCTGGCATCCGATCCAGGGCACGCGCGATGCCTCGACGATGTGGTACGCGGTGATGCGCAAGCAGGAGCGCGGCGTGTTCATCGGCACCCTGGTCCTTCGCCACGGCGACCACCATGCCTCCCTCCTGCAATCGGGGTGGCAGGAGATCCCGGTCGGCGAGATCGGCGTGCGCGCTAGCTGATGTAGACCGGCGCGTTGACCGGGACCTGGTCGTACAGCTCGATCACCTCGGGAATCCGCATCCGGATGCAGCCGTGCGATGCGGCGGTGCCGATCGAGTAGTCGGCGTCGGTGCCGTGGATCCCAGCGCCGGCGTAGATGCCCAGCCAGCGCGCCTTGAGCGGGTTCTCCGGTACGCCGCCGGGGACCACGGTGCCGGCCAGGTCGCCGGCCCACGCGGAGTTCGGGACGCTCCAGGCGGGATTCACCGCCTTGTTCTGGATGTGGTAGAGCCCCGCGGGCGTCTCGAGGCCCACCTGGCCGACGGCGATCCCGTAGGTCTTGAACGGCTTGAGGTCCTTGTACAGCGTGAGCTGGAAGTTCGCGCGGTCGACGATCACGATCGCGGGGTACTTCTCCGCCAGCTCCTCGGTCGTGACCTTGGGCTTGACGACCCGGACCTCGGCCCGCACCGTCTTGGCGTCCCCGACGTCGAGCAGCCGCTTGCGCACCTGGCGCTTGAGCTTTGCCGCGAGCAGCTGCCGGCCGTCCTTCGAGGCCTCCGGGGTGACGTCGCCGCTCTCGAGGTCGACGGATGCGTCGACCGGCTCCTCGTCGACGTCCTCGCGCACGCGCTTGACCAGTTGGCGGATCGCGCGCTTGGAGTACTTGATGTCGAGCTCGATCTCGGCGTCGACCGGCTCACCGCGGAGGTCGCGCCAGGCCCGGCTGATGATGCTGCCGTCGCGCGAGCGCTCCAGCGCGGCGTTCACGGAGCCGTCGACGTCGACCGCGACGCCGGCCCGCTCGGCGGTCAGCGTGTAGCGCTTCCCGCGCGCGCGCACCACGACCGGGCGGCTCAGCGGCTCGAGCACGGCGCTGCGGAGCTTGGCGCGCGCCTGCTCGGGACTGAGCCCCGACACGTCGACCCCGCCGACGCGGACGCCCTCGCCGATCTCCTCGGCATTCGAATGATCGTAGGCGTACACAGCGCCTGCACCGGCGAGGAGCAACAGACCGACGACGGCGGCGATGACAGCGACACGAGTACGCATGTGGGCCCATGATGGTAGGGACCGCGGCGGAGGTCGAGAACCCCTGCAACCAGGCTGGCGTCAGGACGCCCCCGATGGACGTTCGACGGGGTTCAGAACTGACCGCCTCCCGCCGATGAACGGAGGGCATGCCTGCATTGCGTCGTCTGACCCCACGCGACCGACTTCTCGGCGTCGGTCTACAGACGCGCCTGCTCGCGGCAGCCACGGTGCTCATCTTCGCCTGCGGAGGCTTCCTCGCATACCGCGCCATCGCCGCGGTCGGCGATGCCTACCGCTGGACCGGCGCGGCCGAGGCAGCAACCCTGGCCCAGGGCTTTGCGCGCTCGCTCGGCCCGCGCGACCTCGACGAGATCGCGCGCATCCGCGCGCGCGCCGAGCGCCTCAGCGGCGTGCACCCCGACCTGACGGAGGTCACCGTCGTCGACGCGGACGCCAACCTGCCCACGCACAGCGCATACACCCGGAAGGGAAGCGCCGCCCAGCTCTCCTTCCCGATCCTCGACGGTCGCGGTCGCGCGGTGGCGGTGCTGCGCCTGCGCTTCACGCTCGACGAGCGCGCCGAGGCCCAGGCCACGGGACGCCGCGAGGTGCTGGTCGCCGGTCTCGGCGCCGGGATCCTGCTGGTGATCGGCGTCGGAGCGCTCACGTGGCTCCTCATCGTGCGCCCCGTCGAGCGGCTCTCGCGCAACGCGATGCTCGTCGCCGCCGGCAAGCCGGTCGTGTCGCTCGGCTGGCGCCGTCGCGACGCGATCGGGGTGCTCGCGGGCACGATCGATGCGCTCGGCGGCACGATGCGGGCGCTGCAGGCCCGGATCGACGGGCTCGTGCTCAAGGATCCGCTGACCGGCGTGCTCAACCACCGTGGCCTGCACGACGCGCTGCACGAAGCGCTCGAGAACGCGAGCACGCGCGGCGAGAAGGTCGCCGTCGTCACGCTCGACATCGACCACTTCGAGAAGCTCAACCACGCGTCCGGCCATGCCGCCGGCGACGAGGCGCTGCAGATGGCCGCGCGCGTGATCCTCGGCGAGTTGCGCCCGGGCGACGTCTGCGGCCGCATCGGCGGTGATGAGTTCCTGCTCGCGCTGCCCGACTCCGATGCCTGGGGTGCTGAGCGCGTGGTCGATCGCCTGCGCATCGCCGTCGCCTCGGTGCCGATCAACGAGGGCCGCTCCGGTCTCGCCTTCAGCGCGGGCATCGCCGAGTACCCGCGCGACGCGCGCGACCAGCAGGGCCTGATGCGGCTCGCCGACGGCGCGCTCTACCGCGCCAAGCGCTCGGGCCGCAACCGCTGCGTGGTCTACTCCTCGTTCGTCGACGCGCCGCTCTCGCTCAAGGAAGAGGCCGAGCGCGCCCGCAGCGCCGGCCTCGCCAACACGGTCTACGCCCTGGCGCGCGCGGTCGACCTCAAGGACGGATACACGCACCAGCATTCAGCCCGCGTGGCCCAGTACGCCGCCGTGCTGGCGCGCGAGTTCGGCATGTCGGAGGAGGAGATCGAGCAGATCCGCACCGCGGGCATCCTGCACGACGTCGGCAAGGTCGGCGTGGCCGACGCGGTGCTGCTCAAGCCGGCCCGGCTGACCGAGGACGAGTTCCTCGAGATGCAGCGCCATTCCGGCCTCGGCCGCGACATCGTCCAGGGCGCGGGCCTGCCGGAGATCTCCGAATGGGTGCTGTACCTGCACGAGCGCTGGGACGGCCGCGGCTACCCCGCGAAGCTCGAGGGCGAGGAGATCCCGCTCGCGAGCCGCGTGCTGGCCGTCGCCGATGCGTTCGAGGCGATGACCTCCTCGCGTCTGTACCGCCGCGGCATGGCGGTCGAGAAGGCGCTGGTCGAGCTCGAGAAGTCAGCCGGCGCGCAGTTCGACCCGAAGGTCGCGCAGATGATGGTGGACCTCGTCCGGGCAGGCGCGATCCCGCTCGGCGAGATCGGCGTGCTCGACGTCACGCACTACGGCTCGGCCGCAGGCTCCGGCGGCGCTGCCCCGCCCGAGGAGGAGGGCGAGCCCGTGCGCAACGTGCCGTCGTCCGACGGCGTGCCGCGCGGCGCCAGGCGGACCGGGCGCGCATCGGGCAGCGACTCCAAGACGCGCGCCAGCTCCGCCAGCTGATCGCGCCCGAGGCGCCTGAGGCCGAGCTGGTCGCCAGTCGGCTGAGTGCGGACGGCCGGGCTCCAGCGCAGGAACTCCTCGACCTCGCGCTCGTACTGGTAGCCCGCCCCCGGATCCGCGCGCAACCCGCGCGTGCGCAGGTGCTCGGCGAACGCCTGGACCGTCTCGCGTGACGTCGCGCGGAACGCGTAGCCCGCCGCCTTGAGCTTGCGGTTGTCGAGCGCGCGGCCGTAGCGCAGCTGCTGCAGCATCTCGGGCGGGATGCGCACGCCCGCGCGGCGCAGCGCGCCGGCCGCGATGCCCGTCCCCCACGGCGGCAGCAGCGGCGCGAGCGGCTTGCCCAGCAGCGATGCGACCTCCGACAGCACGAGCACGCCGTCGCCGGCGGCGTTGTAGATGCCAGGCAGGTCGTGCAGCGCCGCGTGCACGAGCACGCCGGCGATGTCGTCCTCGCCGATGAACTGGTAGCGCGGGTCGAAGCCGAGGATCGACGGCACGGCCGGCAGCGAGAGCACGGCCGAATGGCTCGTCTCGAGATCCGGCCCGAGGCCGTTGGCGAAGCGCAGCACGGTCATCGCCACGTCGCCGTTGCGCTCTCCGAAGGCGGCCACTGCGCGCTCGGCCTCGACGATGTCCTTCTCGATCGGGGTGGCCGGCGGATGCGGGCGCCGCATCGTCTCGGTGAAGTACGCGGGGTCGTCGCGCTCGCAGCCGTAGTAGTGGGCCGACGACTTGAAGACGAACTTGCGCACCGGCGAGTCCGGCCCCGCGCAGGCGGCGAGGATGTTCATCGTCCCGATCACGTTGTTCTCGTGCGCGGCGCGCGGCGAGGCGGCGCTGGAGTCGACGATCAGGCGCGTGTCGATCACGGTGTCGATCTCGGCCGCGCTGACGATCCGCTCGAGCAGCGCGTGCTGGGTCCCCACGCGCACGTACTCCGTGCGGGTCAGCTCGCAGGTCGGGTCCTCCGGGCTCACGCCGACGATCACGTCCACGCTCGCGTCCTGCTCGAGCGCCTGCGCCAGCCGGCCGCCCCAGTAGGTCGAGAGGCCCGTGATCAGTACGCGCCGGCCACCGCTCATCCGAACCACACCGACCGGCGCCGCCCGACCATCTCGATCAGCTCCTCCTGGATCCGCGCGCGGATGTCGCCGGCCACCTCCTGGATCAGGCCCTTGTCCTCCCATGGCTCCGAGCCCATCCGGTCGGTCGCGACGGGCTCGAGGAAGCGCAGCTTGAACTTCGCCGGCAGGTAGGCCGCGCCGAGCAGCCCGAAGTGCGGGAACAGCGGCGTGATCGGGAAGTAGATCAACCCGCTCAGGCGCTTGAGCAACCCGACCTGGGCGAACGTCGGCATCGCCTCCTCCGCCCCCACGACCGCGATCGGGACGATCGGGACGCCGGCGCGCATCGCCGCTTCGACGAACCCGCCGCGGCCGAACCGGCGCAGCTTGTAGCGGTCCTTGTAGAGCTTCTCGGTCGCCTTCGCGCCCTCCGGGAAGACGAGCACGAGCTGCTCCTCGTCGTGGAGCAGGCGGTGCACGTTGGCGGGATGCGCGGGCACGCCGCCGATCTTCACGACGAACATGCTGAAGAACGGATAGCCCTTGAAGAAGTGCTCGACCGTCAGATGCAGCTTGCGCGGGCGCGGATGCTCCTCCTGGATCGCCTTGGCGATCATCGACGCGTCGGGTGGGAGCGCGCCGGCGTGATTCGAGACCAGCAGCGCGCCGCCGGTCGACGGGACGTTCTCGATGCCCTCGACCTCGCAGCGGAACCAGTAGTTGTAGAGGAACGAGATCAGCGTCTGGTCGACCAGCCCCTCGAGCCGCTCGGAGCGGCCCCAGTCGCTGACCGTGCGGTCGGGCTCGATCGCGGGGAGATGGTCGCGCAGGTCCTCGCTCCGCCGGGCCGGGGGCAGTGCGGGCTTGGTGGTCATTCGAGCACCGGGGCCAGGTTCGCCGCCAGCTCAGGCCAGTCCGACCCGCAGATAACGTCCTCCGTCTCGCACAGCTCGCGGTTCCAGGGATGCAGCAGGGTGGCCGCGGTGATGCCGGCCTCAAGCGCTCCCTCCAAGTTCACCGGCGAGTCGTCGATCAAAACCTCGATGCCGATCTCCTTGCAGCGCGCGATCTTGTCGTAGGAGCAATAGAGCTCGTCGTAGGGCAGCTCGATCCGGCGCAGCCAGCGCTCGGTCACGTCGTGGGACTCCGTGGACCGGTGCGAGGTGATGTGGATGAAGTGCCCGGCCGCATGCCAGGCGCGGACGGTCTCGACCGCTCCCGGGTAGGGCTCGGCCGCGAGCACGCACGCCTCCGAATGCGTCTCCCGCACGCACGCGCGGACCTGCTCGGGACGCAGCAGCGTGATGCCCCAGGTGAGCTGGTCCTCGTACGGGAGCGCGATGCCGAAGCGGCGCCGCGCGGCGTCCGAGAGCTGGTCCCAATAGTGGTGCAGCGTGGAGTCGATGTCGATCGCGATGTTCACGAGAGCCCGTTGATACGGTAGCCGCGACGTGGCGAGGGCACGCGCACAGATCGCCGCTGTGGTGCGCAACGGGGTCCTGCGCCCCGGCGCCGACGCGACCTACGCCGACGGCGACGACGCGGCCTGGCTCGACGTCGACTGGCCGGCGCTGCAACGGCCGCTGGAGCTGCACGGCCGGCGCGTGAACGTGCTCGACACCGGCGGCACTGGCCCACCGCTGCTGTTCCTGCACGGATGGGCCTCGAACTGGCAGGTGTTCCTGCTCAACATCGCGGCGATGATGCGCACGCACCGCTGCCTGGCGCTCGACCTGCCGGGCTTCGGCTTCTCCGAGATGCCGGCCGAGCCGATCACGATCCGGGGCTACGCGCGGACCGTCGACGCGATGTGCGACGCGCTCGGCGTGGAGTGCGTCTCGGTGGTCGGCAACTCGATGGGCGGCTTCATCGGCGCCGAGCTGGCGCTGTCGTTCGACACCCGCGTCGACCGGCTCGTGCTCGTGTCGGCCGCCGGCCTCTCGACCGAGTACGTCGCGCGCACGCCGTCGCTCGCGATGGCCCGCGTGTTCTCGGCCGGCTTCCCGCACGCGATGCGCTTCGAGTCGGCGGTCGTGCGCCGGCCGCGGCTGCGGCGGGCCGCGATGCAGTTCGTGGTCCGCTACCCGGAGAAGCTCTCGGTCCCGCTCGCCGAGGAGCTCGTGCTCAGCTCCGGCAAGCCCGGCTTCGTGCCGGCGCTGAAGGCGCTGCTCGATTACTCCTACCGCGAGCGCCTGGCCGCGATCGAGATCCCGGTCCTGATCGTCTGGGGGCGCAACGACCTGCTCGTGCCGGTCGGCGACGCGGCGCGCTACCAGCGCCTGATCGGCGACAACGCCCGCGTGGAGGTGTTCGAGGACACCGGCCACGCGCCGATGATCGAGCGCCCGACGCGGTTCAACGACCTGCTGCGCGGGTTCCTCGCGGGCGAGTCGGAGCCGGAGGCCGGGGTCGCCGGGGTCTCGGGAGGCTCGTAGGAACCGCGGCGTCTACGTCAACGGCGGCATTGAGGAATAGCGGGCCGGGCGTCGGAGCGGACGTCCGGCGAGAGCGGGATGAACGTCGCACCCGGGCGAAGAGTCCGGGCGGCGTTGCGACGTTCGCGCGGCGCTATACGCGGATAACGTCGCACGAGCCACGCGATCCGGGCGTCGTGCGACGTTATGCCCCTATGCGGTGCAGAACGTCGAACGCGTGACCGCGATCCCAGCCCGCGCTCGACGTTTTCCCGCCCCACCGGACCCTCCTCCCTCAGTGCCGCCGTTGACGTAAACGCCGGCAGCACGCCCCTACGCCCGCGTGACCGCGCCCTCCGACGCGCTCGACACGAGCCGCGCGTACTTCGCCAGCACGCCGTTGGCGTAGGCGGGCGGCGGCGACTCGTACGCCTGCACCCGCTGCGCGATCTCGTCGTCGGAGAGCTCGACGTCCATGCGCCGGTTCGCGACGTCGATCGTGATCGTGTCGCCGTCGCGGACGGCCGAGATCGGGCCTCCCAGCAGCGCCTCCGGGGCGACGTGGCCGGCCATGAACCCGCGCGTGGCGCCGGAGAAGCGCCCGTCGGTGAGGAGCGCGACCTCCTCGCCGAGCCCCTCCCCCACCAGCGCCGCGGTGACCGCGAGCATCTCGCGCATGCCCGGGCCCGCCCGCCGGGCCCTCGTTGCGGATCACGACCACGTCCCCGGCGACGATCGCGCCGGCGGTCACGGCCGCCATCGCGTCCTCCTCGGACTCGAACACGCGCGCCGGCCCGCTGTGGTGCACGCGCTCGTGCCCCGAGAGCTTGACGACGCAGCCCTCCGGCGCCAGGTTGCCGCGCAGGATCGCCAGGCCGCCGGTCTTCTTGACCGGGTCCGCGAGCGGGCGCACGACCTCCTGCCCGGGCGTCTCGACGGCCTCGCGCGCGTGCTCGCCGATCGTCCTGCCGGTGACCGTCTGCGCGTCCTCGTGCAGCAGCCCGGCCTCGAGCAGCCGCTTCGCGACGACCGCGATGCCGCCGGCCTCGTAGAGGTCCTTGGCGACGAAGCGGCCGCCGGGCTTGAGGTCGCAGGTCGTCGGCGTCTTCGCGGCGATCCGGTCGAAGTCGTCGATGTCGAGCTCGACCTCCGCCTCGCGCGCCAGCGCGAGCAGGTGCAGCACGCCGTTGGTGGAGCCGCCGCTGGTCGCGATCGCTGCGATCGCGTTCTCGAGCCCCTCGCGGGTGATGATGTCGCGCGGGCGCTGGCCGCGCTCGAGCACGTCCATGATCAGCGCGCCCGCCTCGCTCGGCGACGCGGTTCTTCTCCTCGTAGACGGCGGGCACCATCGCGGAGCCCATCGGCGACAGCCCGAGCACCTCGAACGCCATCGCCATCGTGTTCGCGGTGAACTGGCCGCCGCAGGCGCCGAAGCCGGGCGAGGCGGCCTCCTCGAGCTCGCGCAGCTCGTCATCGTCGATCTTGCCCGCCGCGTGGGCGCCGATCGCCTCGAAGACCTCGAGGATCGTCGACGTCCTGGCCCTTGTAGCGGCCGGGCAGGATCGAGCCGCCGTAGAGCAGCACGCCGGGGACGTTCAGCCGCGCGAGCGCCATCGCGGCGCCCGGGATCGTCTTGTCGCAGGCGGTCAGCGCGACGATCCCGTCGAACAGGTGCCCGCGCGCGACCAGCTCGATCGAGTCCGCGACGACCTCGCGCGAGACCAGTGAGGTCTTCATCCCCGAGGTGCCCATCGTGATGCCGTCGGAGATCGCGATCGTGTTGAACTCCATCGGCGTCCCGCCGGCGGCGCGGATGCCGTCCTTGACCTTGGCCGCGAGCACGCGCAGGCCGAAGTTGCAGGGCATCGTCTCGGTCCAGGTCGATGCGACGCCGATGATCGGCTTCGCGAGCGCCTCGGCGTCGAAGCCGATGCCGTGCAGGTAGGAGCGCGCGGCGGCGCGGGCGGGCCCCTCGGTGAGCTGGCGGGACTGGTGCTTGGGATCGAGTCTGACGCCGTCCATGACGGCCGGACCTTATCCGTCCGCTGGCTCGGCGAGCTGCTCGGCGCCGGCGCGCAGCGCGCGGGCCATCCGCTCGCTCTCCCAGCGGCTGAGCCGCCAGAGGTCGCGCTGGATCTGGCGCGGGTCGATCTGGCGGCCCGGCAGGTGCAGGTTCGCCTCGGAGATGATCCGGCGCTCGTCGCCCTGCAGCGCCATCCACTTCGCGAGCACGTCGTCGGAGTCGGGCAGGCGCGGGGAGCCGTAGGGGCGCGTCTCGTCGGGGAACTCGACGCAGTACTCGTTCAGCAGCCGCCCCGTCTGCGGCAGGTGGGCGACGATCGGCTTGTGCGGGTAGATCAGGTAGGCGTAGTCGACGCCGCGCAGGTCGCTCGGACCGTCGGGATCCGACTGGCCGCCCCAGACGCGCAGGAACCCGAGGTCGCGGTACATCGCCCACTCCTCCTCGTTCACGCACGACTTCAGCAGCTCGCGCGCGCGCTGCTCGGCGCGGCGCTCGCGGCCGGGGTCGTACGCGGCGCCGGCTCGCCCGCGCGGCGGCGCTCGCGCCGGGCGCGACGGCCCTCCAGGCGCCGGTCGATCCACGGCATCGAGACCTCCCAGAGCAGGGCGAGGACCACGATCGCGGTGGCCGAGAGCGCGACGAGCACTACGCCGCGCCGCCCGCCGCGCGGGGGAAGAAGATGACCCGTGCGGTTTCGCGCGGGATGTCGCCGAACGCGCGCACCATCTCCGCCTCGCGGCGGCCGTCCGAGCGGGTGGTCGGTACCGCGGCCCACATCCCGTGGTCGAGCTGCCGGCGGAACTCCTCGATCAGCGCCTGCTCCTCCTCGGCGACCTCGACGTCGCCCTCGGCTATGAGTTGCTCGCCGAACCCCGGACGCATGCGCAGGAACTTCATCGTCGGGCGACTATACCCCAGGGACCTGGGCGTCAGAAGCACCCGCGGAGCGGCCCGTGGTCAGGCCCAGGACGTCGACCGGTCCCGGGCCGCGGCCGAGCCCGCGCAGGCCGTCGCGGACGGCGGCGGCCGCGAGCGCGCGCGCCGCGCGCGCCGCCTCCAGCGGCGAGTGCCCGAGCGCCAGGTGCGCCGCCAGCGCCGAGGAGTGCGTGCAGCCCGAGCCGTGGGCGGCGCCGTCGGGGTGGCGCTCGCCTCCGATCAGGTGGATGCCGTCGCCGTCGAAGAGCACGTCGGTGGCCTCCTCGCGGTGCCCGCCCGTGACCACGACCACGTCCGGGCCGAGGGCATGCAGCGCGCGGGCGAGCTGCTCGACGTCCTCGGGCGCCCCCGGTCCCGCGAGCACCCGGGCCTCGGGCAGGTTCGGCGTGATCACCGTCGCGCGCGGCAGCAGCATGTCGACCAGCGCGCCGCGAGCGTCGTCGTCGAGCAGCACCGCGCCCGACTCGGCGACCATCACGGGGTCGATCACGACCGGCGTGCCGGGCTCGAGCAGGTCGAGCGCCTCGTCGACCGCGGCGACGATCTCCGCGCTTGCGAGCATCCCGATCTTCACGGCGTCGACGCCGATGTCCTCGGCGACGGCGCGGACCTGCTCGACGATGAACGGCCCCGGCACCGGGTGGACGCCCGTCACGCCGACGGTGTTCTGGGCGGTCAGCGCGGTGATCGCCGTCATCCCGTGGACGCCGCAGCGCGCGAACGCCTTCAGGTCGGCCTGGATCCCGGCGCCGCCTCCGGAGTCGGAGCCGGCGATCGAGAGCACGGCTGGCAGCGGGCGGGCCATGCCGCTCAGGGTAGGACGCGCGGGCACAGCGTCATCCAGCGCGCGGACGTAGCGGCCGCCGAACTCCCGCCGGACGAGCCCGCGCAGCTCGAGGTCGGTCAGGTCCTGGAGCACCTCCCGGGTCGCGCCCGGATCGCTCGTGAGCTCGGCGAGGCTGCCGTGGCCGCGCTCGATCGCGTCGAGCAGGCGGCGCAGGCGCGGCTCGATCGGGACGGCGGGCGGCGCGTCGGCCCGCGGCGGCGCGGACGGGCCGAGCAGCTGCTCGAGCACGTCGCGCGTGTCGCGGACCACGCCGGCGCCCGCCGCCAGCAGCATGTTCGTCCCGGCCGAGAAGCGCGACGTGACGGGACCGGGCACGGCGAGCACCGGGCGGCCGAGCTGCGTGGCGAAGTCGGCGGTCGTCAGCGACCCCGACCGCTCGGTCGCCTCGACGACGACCGTGAGCGCGGCGAGGCCGGCGATCAGGCGGTTGCGCGCGACGAAGCACCAGCGGAAGGCGGTGAATCCAGGCGGCAGCTCCGAGACGACGCAGCCGCGTTCGACGAGCTGCGCATGCAGGCGCCGGCGCGAGGCCGGATAGGCGATGTCGGCGCCGCCCGCGAGCACGGCCACGGGCGCCGGCGGCGCCTCCGATCGCTCGAAGACCCCCATGTGCGCTGCCGAGTCGACGCCCATCGCCATCCCGGACACGACCGGCACGCCGGCGGCGCTCAGGCCGCGCCCGAGCGAGCGCGCGACCTCGAGCCCGTACGCCGTGCCGCGCCTGGCGCCGACGATCGCGACGGCGTCTGCCCGCTCGAGCGCCGCGACCCGGCCGGCGACGTGCAGGACCGCGGGCGGGTCGTCGAGCTCGCGCAGCCGCTCCGGGTAGCCCGGAGCGCAGCGACAGATCGCGGTCAGCCCCGCGCCGGCGGCCCGCTCGCGCGCACGGGCCGGCGCGAACGCGGCGAGCGCCCGGGCGACGCGCCCGGAGCGGTCGAGCGCAACGAGCGCCTCGTCGGGCAGCGAGAGCACGCCCGCGGGCGCCGAGCGCCGGCGCCACTCGACGTCGAGCCAGGGCGCGAGCGCGGCGATCAGTGCCGTCCGCCGCAGGCATTCGTCGCAGGCCTCGGCGCTCATGCCGCGAGCGAGAGCGACTGGTCGTCGAGCCTGAGCGCGGCGGCCTGGAGGATGTGGTCGGGGCGCACCGCATCGCTCGCGGCCAGGTCGGCCAGCGTGCGGGCGACGCGCAGGATGCGGCCGTGGCCGCGCGCGGACAGGCGGTTGCGGTCGTGCAGCGCGTACAGCGCGCGGTGCGCCTCGGGCGTCGCGCCCGAGAGCTCGCGCAGCAGCCGCGCGCCGAGCTGCGCGTTGCAGGTCAGCCCGTGCTGCGCGAGCCGCGCGGTCTGGCGCTCGCGCGCCACCACGATCCGCTCGCGCACGCTCGCCGACGGCGGCGCCGCCTGGGTCCGCAGCGCCGCCCCCGACGGCCGGCCGACCGTGACCGACACGTCGATCCGATCGAGCAGCGGCCCGCTGAGCCGGCGCTGGTGGCGCGCCAGGTCGGCGGCCGAGCAGCGGCAGGCGCTCTCCCCCATGCCGCACGGGCACGGGTTCGAGGCCGCCACGAGCGTCACGCGCGTCGGGAAGACCATCACGCGCTGCGCGCGCACGATCGTCACGCAACCGTCCTCGAGCGGCTGGCGCAGCGCCTCCAGCGCCGGCCGCGTGAACTCCGAGAGCTCGTCGAGGAAGAGCACGCCGTGGTGGGCGAGCGTCGCCTCGCCGGGCGTGGGCACGCCGCCGCCGCCGACCAGCCCGGACGCGGAGATCGTGTGGTGGGGCGAGCGGAACGGGCGGCGGCGGACGAGCCCGCCGGCGTGCAGCCCGGCGATCGATTGCAGGCGCGTGACCTCGATCGCCTCGTGCGAGGTCATCGGCGGCAGCAGCGACGGCAGCCGCCGCGCGAGCATCGTCTTGCCCGTGCCGGGCGGGCCGTGCAGGAACAGGTTGTGGCCGCCCGCCGCCGCGACCTCGAGCGCGGGGATCAGGCCGTTGTGGCCGCGCACGTCGCTGAGGTCGGGCTCCTCGGCGCCGTCCGGACTCGTCCGGCTCGGCCGCTGGGACGGGCGCCGGCTCGCGTTCGCCGCGGAGCACCTCCACGGCCTCCTGCAGGTGCTCGACGCCGACCACCTCGAGCTCCGCGACGAGCGCCGCCTCGCGGGCCCGGCCGCGCGGGAGCAGCAGCCGGGCGAGGCGGTGGCGCCGGGCGGCCTCCGCGACCGCGAGCGCGCCGCGCACCGAGCGGACCTCGCCCGTCAGCGACAGCTCGCCGACCACGGCGCAGCCGGCGACCGCGTCGGCAGGGAGCTGTCCGCTGGCGGCGAGGATCGCGACCGCGAGCGGCAGGTCGAAGCCGGGCCCGATCTTGCGCAGGTAGGCCGGCGCCAGGTTGACCGTGATCCGCTCCTGGGGGAACACGAAGCCGGAGTTCGCGAGCGCCGCGCGCACGCGCTCGCGCGCCTCGCGCACGGCCTTGTCGGCGAGCCCGACGACGTTGAAGGCCGACAGCCCGCGCCGGATGTCGGCCTCGACCCAGACCCGCCGCGCCTCGACGCCGTCGAGCGCGAACGTGTCGACGCGCGCGAGCCGCATCAGAACGCGCCCTCGAGATGGTCGAGGCGGACGAGCGCATCGCGGTCGTCGACCACGACCCCGATCCCGTCGAAGCGGACGTGCTCGAAGAACGGGACGCCGCGCCGCTCGTTGAACCAGAGCCCGGCGATCCTGCGGACCTGCACCTGCTTGCGCGCGTGCAGGCTGTCCCACGGCCGGCCACGGCCGAGCCGGCAGGTCTTCACCTCGGCGAAGACGAGCGTGTCGCCGTCGACCGCCACCAGGTCGAGCTCGCCGAGGCGGGTCTGGTAGTTGCGCTCGACGATCCGCCAGCCGAGCCGCTCGAAGTGGTCGGCGGCCAGCTGCTCGCCCAGGCGGCCGAGCGACTTGCGCGAGTCGGTGGGCATCCCGGGCGACGCTAGGGCCGCCGCCCGAACGGATCACCGCGTGGTGGTCAAGACTCCGCGCGCGAGAGTGTGCCGAAAGCGCGCGGTCAGAGCGCGAGCTGCTGGTACGCCATCGACTGGAAGCTCATGCGGTGCAGCGGCGAGACGCCCTGGCGCTCGATCGCGGCGCGGTGCTCGGGCGTCGAGTAGCCGACGTGCGTCGCGAACTCCCAGCCGGGATAGCACTCCTCCATGCGCTGCATGTAGCGGTCGCGCGTGACCTTCGCGATCACCGACGCGGCCGCGATCGCGGCGCTCATCGCGTCGCCGCCGACGACCGGCCGCTGCTCGAATCCCGTCGGCGGCACCGGGAAGCCGTCCGAGAGGCAGAGGCTGCCCTCGCAGGCGACGCGGGCGAGCACGTCGCGCAGCGCGGCGAGGTTGGTCTTGTGCAGGCCGCGCGCGTCGATCCCGCGGACGCAGCGCGACGTCACCGCGACCTTCGTCGCCGCACGCAGCACGCGCGGGTAGAGCGCCTCGCGACCCTCCAGGGTGTGCTGCTTGGAGTCGTTGAGCGCCGAGAGCGAGCGCAGGTCGGAGAGCGTCAGCGCGCTCGTAGTCGAACAGCACCGCGGCGGCGACCAGCGGGCCCGCCAGGCAGCCCCGCCCGGCCTCGTCGGCGCCGGCGACGAAGCGCACGCCGAGCCCGCGGTCGTAGCGGAACAGGCGCGCGCCCGCCGAGCGCCGGCCCCGCCTGGCGCGCCGCGTGGCGCGGGCTGGAGGCGGCGGTCGGCGATGGCGACCGGCGCCACCTCAGCCTCAGAGGGGCCCGATCCGGTCGGGCGGCCAGTAGGTGCCGAAGGCTCCGCCGATGATCCAGTCGCGCGGAACGGGTCCCCAGAAGCGGCTGTCGTCGGAAGCCCCACGGTTGTCGCCCATCATGAAGTAGTGATCGGCGGGAACGGTTATCTCCTTCGGGAAGTCGCAGTCCTCGCCGCCGCCGCAGGGCCGGATGTAGTCGGCCTCCTGAGCGCTTTCCGTTGAGGATCGACGTGCCCGTTGTCGATCGACGAGCCGGTCGCCCGGCCCGGCCACGACGCGCTTGATGAAGTTGACGTCCGCCTTCTCCTTCGTCGGCCGGGCGCACGGCTGGCCCTCCGGGGGCGGGCCGCCGCCGCAGGTGTTGTCCTGCTCGGCGCCGGCCGGCGGGTGGAAGACGACGATGTCGCCGACGTCGGGATCGCCGAAGCGCGCGCCGATGCGGTTGACCAGCACGCGCTGGCCGACCTCGAGCGTCGGCACCATCGACTCCGACGGGATCCGGTAGGGCTTGACCAGGAAGGCCTGGATGCCGAGCGCGAGGCCCAGCGCCACGACCACGATCATGACCAGCTCCAGCAGCGAGCCGGAGGCTGAGGATCCGCGCTCCACGCTAGGGCTTGTCTTCGGCGGCCGCGGCCTCGGGGGCCTCGGCCTCCTCGGCGACGACCGGCTCGTCGCCGGCGACATCGGCTGCCGCCTCGGCCTCCGCGAGCGCCTGCTCGTCGACCGCGCCGCCCGGCACCTCGTCGTCGGCGGCCGCGGCAGCCGCGGCGGCCTCCTGCGCGGCGGGATCGTGCAGCAGGCCCGTCTCGACGATCTCCTCCGGCCCGGTGTAGCGACGCTCGCGCACGCGGGCGCGCTTTCCGACGCGGCCGCGCAGGTAGTAGAGCTTGGCCCGGCGGACGTCGCCGCGGGCGGCGACCTCGATGCGCTCGATCTTCGGCGAGTGCACCGGGAACGTGCGCTCGACGCCGACGCCGAAGGACTGCTTGCGGACGGTGAACGTCTCGCGGACGCCCTCGCCCTGGCGCTTGATGACCACGCCCTCGAAGACCTGGGTGCGGCGGCGCGTGCCCTCGATCACCTGGAAGTGCACACGCACCCGGTCGCCGGCCTGGAAGGCGGGCACCCGGCGGAGCTGCGCTCGCTCGAGGCTGTCGATGACGGTGCTCATGGCGAAGAAAAGCTGCGAGAGCCAGAGGGCTGTCGCAGCGGCGGCCTATGGTAGCGAAGCCCCGCCCGATCGCTCGGCGCGCTCGCGCGACTGCTGCGGCGCGCCATTCGCGGATCCGGGCATGGTGGCCGCTGAGCAGCACGTCGGGGACGGTCCAGCCGCGCCACTCCGCCGGACGCGTGTAGTGCGGGTACTCGGGCGCGCCGTCCAGCGCGGCGCTGAAGGACTCCTCGTGCGCCGACTCCTCGTGCCCGAGCGCGCCCGGCAGCTTGCGCAGCACGGCGTCGCAGACGACCATCGCCGCGAGCTCGCCGCCCGGCCAGCACGTAGCGCCCGATCGAGATCTGGTCGGAGCAGAGATGCTCGAGGACGCGCTCGTCGAAGCCCTCGTAGCGCCCGCACAGCAGCGTCAGCTCCTCCTCCGCCGCGAGCTCCGAGACCAGCGCGTCGTCGAGCAGCCGGCCGCCCGGGGTCAGCGCCACGATGCGGCGGCGCTCCCGCACCGCGACCGGGTCGTCCTGGTAGCGCGCCCGCAGCGCGGCCTCGACCACGTCGACGCGCAGCACCATGCCGGCGCCGCCGCCGAACGGGGTGTCGTCGACCTGGCCGGCCGAGAGCGGCGTGTGCGCGCGGTAGTCGATGCACTCGAGCTCGGACCCGAGCGCCAGCGCGTTGGCCACGTGGCGCTGCCCGCGGAACCAGTCGAACCAGTGCGGGAAGAGGGTGAAGACGTCGATCTGCACGCGCGGTCACTCTCCCAGGAAGGAGACGTCCACGTCGATGCGCCGCGCGCTCACGTCGATCGACCGGATCGCGTCGCGCACCATCGGCACGAGCAGGTCGCCGCCGCCCTCGCGCGCGACCTCGAGCGCCTCGCATGACGGCAGCGGCAGCATCCGCCGCACCTCCCCCACGTGCCGGTCGCCGTCCCAGACGGCGCAGCCGGTGAGCTCGTGCGCCCAGTACTCGCCCGGCTCGAGCGCGGGCGCGCGATCGGCCGGGATCGCCAGCGGCGCGCCGCGGAGCGCCTCGGCCGCCGCGCGATCGGCGTGGCCGGCGAGCCGCAGGATCGGCCGCTCGTCGGTGCCCGCGCGGCGCTCGACCCGTTCCGGCTGCCCGCGCACGTAGATCTCGTCCGAGAGCGCGAGCAGCCGCGCGTCCGGCCGCGTGACGTGGAACGAGCCGTCGAGCCCGTGCGGTCGCCCGACCCGCCCGGCCTCGATCAGCGGTTCGGTCACGACCTCTCCCGAGACCAGGCGAGCGAAGCGGTGACGAGGCCGCAGGCCGAGGCAGGGCGCCGGGACCGGTCGTGAACCAAGCCGGGCGTCGCACGAATCCGAAGGGAATCCCTTTGGGATTTTCGAGGGTTCGGGTGGCGATCCGGCGAAGTGTTCACGGCCGGTATCCGGCGTGCGGGACTCGAGGGAGCGGTCGCTATTCCACGATGTCGACGAGCACGCGGCGGTTGTCCTTGACCGCCGCGGCCTTGATCACGGTCCGCAGCGCCTGGGCGGTGCGGCCGCCGCGGCCGATCACCTGGCCGTAGTCGTCGTCGCCGACCGACAGCTCGAGCACGATCGTGCCGTCGTCCTCCTCGAACTCCTCCACGCGCACCCGGTCGGGCTGGTCCACCAGCGCGCGGGCGAGGTACTCGAGGAGCTCTCGCACCCCGGCGCTACTTGCCGGCGGGCTGGATGCCCTGGATCTTCAGGAGCTTGCGCACCGTGTCCGACGGCTGCGCGCCGCGCTCGAGCCAGTGGCGCACGCGCTCCTCGTTCAGGACGATCGTCGACGGGTCGGTCTGGGCGTTGTAGCGACCGATCGTCTCGATCACGCGACCATCGCGCGGGGACCGGCGGTCGGCGACGACGACGCGCCATACCGGGTCCTTCTTACCGCCGACGCGGGTGAGTCTCATGCTGACGGACATTGGCGGGGCGCCAGTCTAGCGGTTCCGCATCAGCTGGCCGATGTCGGGCATCTTGCCCGACTGGAGCCCCTTCATCATCTTGCGCATCTCGCCGAACTGCTTCACGAGCTGGTTGACCTGCTGGACGGTCACGCCCGAGCCCTTGGCGATCCGCAGCCGGCGCGAGCCCTTGATCAGCTCGGGATGACGCCGCTCGTACGGCGTCATCGAGTGGATGATCGCCTCGATCCGGTCGAACTCCTTCTCGTCGACCTCCATCTTGGAGAGCTGATGGCCGGCGAGCCCGGGGATCATCCCGAGCAGCGAGGTGAGCGGGCCCATCTTGCGGATCCGCTTGAGCTGCTCGAGGAAGTCGTCGAGGCCGAACTGGTTCTTGCGCAGCTTGCGCTCGAGCGCGACCGCCTCGTCCTCCTCGATCGAGCGCTCCGCCTTCTCGATGAACGAGAGCACGTCGCCCATGCCGAGGATCCGCTGCGCCATGCGGTCGGGGTGGAAGCGCTCGAAGTCGCCGAGCTTCTCGCCGGTCGAGGCGAACAGGATCGGCTTGCCGGTGACGGCCTTGACGGAGAGCGCGGCGCCGCCGCGGGCGTCGCCGTCGAGCTTGGAGAGCACGACGCCGTCGAACTGCGCGACCTCGGCGAACTGCTCGGCGACGTTGACCGCGTCCTGGCCGGTCATCGCGTCGACGACCAGCAGCACGACGTGCGGCCGGATCGCCTTGCGGATGTTCGCCAGCTCCTGCATCAGCGCCTCGTCGACGTGCAGGCGCCCGGAGGTGTCGACGATCAGCACGTCCTTGCCGTCGCGCTTGGCCTGGTCGAGCGCCCACGCGGCGATGTCGACCGGGTTGCGGTCGGTCCCCTGCTCGTAGACGGTCGCGCCGGCCTGGCCGGCGACCTTGACGAGCTGCTCGACGGCGGCCGGGCGGTACACGTCGCAGGCCGCGACGGCGACCGAGGAGGAGCGCTCCTCGCGCAGCCAGCGCGCGAGCTTGGCGGTCGCCGTGGTCTTGCCCGAGCCCTGCAGCCCGGCCATCAGGATCACGGTCGGCGGCCGCGGGGAGAAGGTCAGCCCCGCCGACTGGCCGCCCATCAGCGCGGTCAGCTCCTCGTTGACGATCTTGACGACCTGCTGGCCGGGGTTGAGCTGCTTCTGCACCTCGACGCCCAGGCAGCGCTCCTTCACCGTCGCCGTGAACTGGCGGACGACCTTGAAGTTGACGTCGGCCTCGAGCAGCGCGAGGCGGATCTCGCGCATCGCCGCCGCGATGTCGTCCTCGGTCAGCGCGCCGCGCTGGCGGACGCCCGAGAGCGTGCCCTGGAGCTTCTCGGCGAGGGAGTCGAACACGACTCGCACTCTAGTGAGTGGCTAGGGATATCCCCGATGCCCAGCGGCGGCGCGGCGCGGAGGATCCCCTCATGCTCCCGACATCACGCATCCGCCGCGCCGTCCTGGCAGCCGGGCTGGCCCTCGCCGCCCTGCCCGCCGCCGCGAGCGCGGACTCGATCGTCTTCATCAAGGACACGAACGTCTGGCTGGCGAACGGCGACGGCAGCGGCGTCTACCAGGTCACCACCGACGGCAGCGCGAGCCGGCCCTACCGCGCTCCCGCCCAGGCCGACGACGGCACGATCGTCGCCTCGCACGAGGACGAGATCGTTCGCATGCGCCAGAACGGCGACGTGCTGGGCGTGATCGACCCCGAGCCGCTGATCGACTCGGTCGGCCATCCGGTGGACGGCCCGCCGGTGAACCTCGCGATCTCCCCCGACGGCTCGAAGATCGCGTACACGCTCGTCGGCTTGGAGTGCCCGGTCGCGGCCGACTGCGGCGCGCGCCCCGTGACGGCGTTCACCGCCGCCGACTCGCTCACGCCCGCCGGCCAGTGGGGCAGCCTGCACCGGCGCAACCCGTCGTTCGTCGGCAACTCGCGCTCGCTCGTGTTCGGCGGCTACCTCGGCCAGGTCAACGTGCACGACCTCGGCGACCCCGTCGAGACGCACTGGTTCGACGACCAGGACGTATACGGCCAGGCCGCCGCGACCGACCTCGGCGACGGTGAGCTCAACCGCCAGGGCACGCGCCTCGCGGCGATCCGCGGCTACGGCGACTCGGCGCACGTGATCTGGTACGACGTGACAGGCGACGTCGCGACGGCGAAGCCGCCCGCGGTGCCCACACCGCTCTGCAAGACCGGCGAGCTGGCCGGCCTGCACGGGCCGACCTGGTCGCCCGACGGCGAGTCGCTCGCGTGGGGCGAGCCGGACGGCATCTGGATCAAGCACGCGGCGGGCGACTGCGCCGCGCCGCAGCCCGCGCTGGCGATCGCGGGCGGCAGCCAGCCCGACTGGGGCCCCGCGGCCGTGAACCCCGGCCCGCGCGGGCCGGCCGGCGGCGCGTCCGCGCCCGGCCCAGGAACGGGCACGGGCACCGGTGCGGTCGGGCGGCCCGCCGCTTCGCACCCCTCCCTCACGGTCAAGCGCGCCCGCTCCAGGACGATCGCGCGCAGCGGCCTCGCCGTCACCGTGCGCTGCCCCACCGCGTGCACGGCCAGGGCGGATCTGCTGCTCGACCGCAAGAGCGCCCGCAGGCTCGGCGTCAAGCCGTCGCGCGCGGCCGGCACGCTCAAGCGCACGCTGGCGGCGGGCCAGACGGCGGAGCTCGCCCTCAAGCCCGCGAAGCGGCTCCGCGGCCGCTTCGCGCGGCTGAAGCGGCCGAAGCTCACCGTCCGCGTGACGCTCACGGACTCCGCCGGCGCGCGGCAGGTGCTGCGCAGCACCGTACGCGCGCGCTGACGCTCGCGGGTGCGACACGGGCGGCCGCCGTCCGTGCGGCCGCCCGGTTGCCGCTAGCTCTGGATGCTCGTGCCCGGTCCCGCGGCGGGTGGGATGTTGCCCGGGCCCGTCGTTGCGGCACCGGCCGCCTCGGCCGCCGCGGCCTCGGCGGCCTGCGCCGCCTCGGCGGCGTCGGCGGCGGCCTTCTCGTCGATCGCGTCGGGGCCCGTGACCTGCGCGCGCGGCCTGCGCTGGGGACCGCCCTCCGCGGGGCCGCCGCCGTTGTCGCCGAAGTTGCCGATCGCGCTGCCGATGTTGCCGAGCGCCTGCGAGAACTCCGACGGGATCACCCAGATCTTGTTGGCGGAGCCCTGCGCGAGCTGGGGCAGCATCTGCAGGTACTGGTAGGACAGCAGCTGCTGGTCGGGCTCGCCGTCGTGGATCGCCTGGAAGACGGTCTCGATCGCCTTCGACTCGCCCTCGGCGCGCAGGATCGCGGCCGTGCGGGCGCCCTCGGCCTTGAGCACCGCGGCCTGCTTCTCGCCCTCGGCCGTGAGGATCTGCGACTGCTTCGTGCCCTCGGCGGTGAGGATCGCGGCGCGGCGGTCGCGCTCGGCGCGCATCTGCTTCTCCATCGCCTCCTGCACCGTGCGCGGCGGCTCGACCGACTTGAGCTCGACGCGGTTGACGCGGATCCCCCACTTGCCCGTGGCCTCGTCGAGCACCACGCGCAGCTGCGAGTTGATGTTGTCGCGCGAGGTCAGCGTCTCCTCCAGCGTCAGACCGCCGATCACGTTGCGCAGCGTCGTGACGGTGAGCTGCTCGATCGCCTGCAGCGGGTTGGCGATCTCATAGGTCGCGGCCTTGGGATCGGTCACCGTGAAGTAGATGACGGTGTCGATCCCGACCACCAGGTTGTCCTCGGTGATCACGGGCTGCGGCGGGAAGGCGACCACCTGCTCGCGCAGGTCGATCAGTGGCTTCACGCGGTCGATGAACGGGACGATCAGCGTCAGTCCGGCGTCGAGGGTGCGTGTGTAGCGCCCAAGCCGCTCGACGACCCCCGCGCGGGCCTGCGGCACGATCCGCACGCCCGCCATGGCGATTATCAAGACGAAGATCGCAACCGCGATCAGGGCGATTGCTCCGGCAGACATAAGGGTTCCTTCCTCCTACCTAATCAGTCACGAGCGCCGTGGCGCCCCGAATCTCGACCACCTGCACGCGGGTGCCGGCCTCGTAGGTCTCTTCCTCCATGAACGCCCGCGCGGTCCACACCTCGCCGTCGATCCGGACGCACCCGACCCCTTCGTTGTTGGCGATCCGCTCGAGCACCATCGCGTTCTTGCCGACCAGCGCGGCGGTGCCGGTGCGGATCTGCGGCGGCGTGCGCTTGTGCGAGCGCGCGAGCGGCCGCAGCGCCAGCAGCAGGATCACCGCGACGAGCAGGAACACGGCCAGCGTGCCGACGAACGGGACGCCGGCGGCGCTCGCGACGGCGGCGACCGCGGCTCCCCCGGCGAACGGCGCCAGGAAGAACCCGAGCGTCGCGATCTCGCCGACGCCGAACACGATGGCGAGGATCAGCCAGAGCAGCCAGTCTTCCATCGGGCGATCGTACCTGTACCGGAGCGGGGGCTGCTAGAGGCGCGCCGCTAGGGCGTGATGACGCCCTCGAGCGCCAGCACGCGGCGGACGATCGCCAGCGATGACGCGTACGTCGAGTCCATGCCGTAGTAGCTCAGCCCGCGCGCGCCGAGCGTACGGGCCTGCGTGTAGGGCGTATCGGAGGCGTAGTGGATGATCCCGAAGTCGATCGGGAGCTTGGAGAAGTTGACCGCCTCGCCGACGGGATAGCGGTCGACGTCGGCGATCTCGTAGACCGCGTTGCAGTACGGCCCAGCCTCCATCTCGACGACGGTGAAGGCCTCGCGGTAGTAGAAGTCGAGGTACTCGCGGTTCTGCAGGAACGTCGACTTGACCGTCACCGCGCGCTGATTGTCGAGCCCGGACCCGAACTTGAGGAACGGCGCGATGTCGGAGACCGAGAACGCGTTGTCGAGCCAGTAGGTCGAGCCGGAGTGCTCGTCGTGGATGACCGACGAGATCATCACGTCGCCGACGTCGGCGTTCAGCGTCGCCGCCTTGCCGAGGATGTAGACGCCCTGCAGCGTGTCGTGCGCCTCGGTGATCTCGCGCAGGATGTTGTAGGCCGCGAGCCCGAGCGGATACTCGATGTTGACGATCACGGCCGGGGAGCGCGCGAGCCGCTCAGCGTCGACGTCCCCCAGGCGCGGGTCCAGCCAGCGCGGGTCGAGCGAGTCCAGCGCGATCACCTGCGCCGAGACGCGCAGCGCGGTGCGCGACGAGATGTGGGTGATGCCGACCGCGCGCTCCTCCTCCGAGCGGCGCTCCTTCATCGCTGACGGCTGGGACTCGAAGAAGTCCCTGGCGGAGAAGTAGAGGAAGTTCTCCCACGAGCCGTCGGTGCGCTCGTCGCGGAACGCCGCCAGCTCTGCTTTCAGGTCGTCGGGACCGGAGTCCTCGACCCACGCCGTGATCTCGTCCTCGCGCCTGCGCGCGGTGCCCGAGAGCAGGTTGACCGTCGAGTGCGGGTTGGACGAGACGAAGTACATCGGCCGGTCGTCGAGCGAATGCTCGGCCAGCGTCGCCCGCACCGGCGACCACCAGCGGCGCGTCATGCGCGCGTAGCCGACGGAGGAGCCGCCGAGCATCCGGATGCGCAGGTTCAGCCGCTCTGCCGCCATCGTCTCGAGTCGCGAGACGTAGTCGTCGCCCCAAGCGTCGGCGAGCTGGAGCCAGTCGTCCTCCGTGCCGCCCAGGACCGCCGCGCACTTCGCCGGGTCGGGCGCCTCGCCTGCGTTCGGCCAGTCGGCGCTGCGCAGGCGCAGGCGCAGCTTGTTCCACTCGATCTGGTAGGCGACGAGCGTCGGGACGAGGTCGTCGAGGTCGGAGGCCGAGGCGAGCAGCACCGCCATCGTGCCGTTGCCGTCGTCGTACCAGCGCCGCCGCCGGGCGGGCGCCTCGAGCGGCGTCCACTCCTCGAGCGGCCCGATGCCGTGGCGCGCGAACACCTCGGCCTCCTGGCCCATCACGATCACGCGCGCCGTGGCCACCTCGTCGGGCAGGCGGCGGATCCCGTAGAGGAAGGCGCCGAGGTCGAGCTCCTCCGAGCCGGCGAGCGCGTGCAGGCTCGAGCTCATCGAGCGGTGCGAGGGCTCGAGCACCCGCAGCAGCGTCTCGCCGCTGGAGCGCAGCAGCGTCGTGTAAGTGCGGTGGTAGAGCTCGACCTCGTCGGAGACCTGCTGGGCGGCGCGCGCCAGCGGGCTGCCGGCGGGCGGCGGATTGGGGACGCGCAGGCGCGGAGCGGCCATGCCCGAGACCTTAGTGGCGCTCGTAGGGAATGCCGTCGGCCGCGGGCGGGCGCGAGCGGCCGACCACGCCGGCGACGGCGATCAGCGTCAGCACGTACGGCAGCGCCTGGAACAGGATCGCGCCGCTCTGGGAGAACACGTCGAGCCGCTGGGCGAGCGCGCTGGAGAAGCCGAACAGCAGCGCCGCGGCGAGCGCTCCGCCCGGCTTCCACTTGCCGAAGATGACGGCGGCGAGGCCGATGAAGCCCTGACCGGCCGTCATGTTCTGGCCGAACGTGTGCACGAAGCCGATCGAGAGGAAGACCCCACCCAGCGCCGCGAAGGCGCCCGAGGCGATCACGGCCCAGTAGCGGATGCGGATCGGCGAGATTCCGGCCGTGTCGGCCGCCAGCGGGTTCTCCCCGACCGAGCGATGGCGCAGCCCACGCGGGGTGCGGAAGAGGTAGAGCGACAGCGCCGCGACGCAGATCAGCCCGACCCAGACCAGCAGGTTGAGCTGCTCGAGCCCCTCGCCGATCGTCGGGATCCAGCCGATCGGCAGGTGCACGTCGGGGATCTCGGGCAGGTCGTCCGGCGTGCCCTCGGTGCCATAGATCTGGATGAACAGGTAGCCGGTTATCCCGAGCGCGAGGAAGTTGATCGCGGTACCCGACACGATCTGGTCGGCGCGGAGGCTGACCGAGAACGCCGCGTGCAGGAGGCCCATGACCGCGCCCGCCGCGAGCCCGATCACGACACCGCCGGCCCAGCTCGAGGTTATGTCCGCCCCCCACGCGCCGAAGAAGGCCCCGGTCAGCATCATCCCCTCGAGCCCGATGTTCACGACCCCCGCGCGCTCGGACGTCACGCCCCCCAGGGCGGCGAACGTGAGCGGCGTCGCGTAGCGCAGCATCGCCGCGATCAGCGCCGACCAGACCACGACCCGCTCCAGATTGGCCTCGCCCGAGTTGACCGCGCCGTAGGCGCCGAACGCGCCGGCCACGCAGGCCACGACCGCGCCCCAGCCGACGCGCGGCTCGTCCGCGCGGATCGCGACGACGCCGAGGCCGATGCCGGCCGCGGCCACCACGAGCGAGGGCAGGATCGTGCGCAGCAGCAGCGGCGGGAGGGTGATGTAGAACGCGATCAAGCCGAGCGCCACGCCGCCCCACCCGAGCCACTGCTCGCGCGACACGCGCGCCAGCCGCGCGCGCAAGCGCGAGCCGCCCGTGCCGCCGGTGCCGGCGGGCACGTCTGCCGGTGCGTCCGAGGTCGTGCTCATCCGCCCTCCGCGGGAGCCGGCCGCCTTCGGCGCCGCAGCAGCCGCCCCAGCCGTCCCGGACCGAGGTACGAGACCAGCACGGGCGCCGACACGAACAGCACGATCAGGCCCTGGATGATGTACGTCAGGTTGCCGGCGAGCTGCGGGTCGAACACCGCGGGGTCGAGGTTGCGCACGGAGGTGCCGTTGAGCAGGGCGCCGAACAGGAGCGCCGCGATGACCGTCCCGAACGCCGTGTTGCGGCCGAGCAGCGCCACCGCGATCCCGTAGTAGCCGATGAACGAGAACTGGATGTCGTTCGTCGCGATGCGGAACTGCCAGCCCAGCACGTCGAGCGCGCCTCCGAGTCCGGCGAACAGCCCGCAGATCACCATCACCTTGACGTAGTTGCGCCCCGCGCTGATCCCGGCGTACTCGGCGGCATCGGGGTTCAAGCCGACCGCGCGAACCTCGTAGCCGGTCACCGAGCGGTTCAGCAGCACCCAGAACAGGGCCGCCACGGCCAGCGCGAGGAAGATGCCGATGTGCAGGCCCTGGAGCTCCGGGTCGCCCCAGAACACCGGCAGCCGCGCGCTCCCGAGCACGTCGGCGGACACCGGGATCGAGGCCGCGGTCTCGTCCTTGCTGTGCAGCGGCCCGCCGAGCGCGAACAGGTAGGAGCCGAGGTAGACCGCCGTCCAGTTGAGCATGATCGTGGAGATCACCTCGTTGACCCCGCGCGTCGCCTTGAGCAGGCCGGCGATGCCCGCCCACAGCCCGCCGGCGATCGCGCCGGCGAGCATCGCGATCACCACGTGCAGGAACGCCGGCGTGCCTTCGAGGTGCGAGCCGAAGTAGACGGCGGCGAACGTGCCGACGAGGTACTGGCCCTGGCCGCCGATGTTGAACAGTCCGGCGCGGAACGCGAACGCCACCGCCAGGCCCGTAAGGATCAGCGGCGCGGTGAGGATGAGCGTCTGCTGGAGGTTCAGCGCGGCGAGCGTCCGGTCGTCGCCCGTCACCCACGGGAACAGCCAGTTCAGGCCGGACCCCTCGAAGATCGCGCGGTAGGTGTCGATCGGGTTGGCGCCGGTCGCGGCTACGACCAGCCCGCCGACGAGAAAGGCGATCAACGCCGTGACCAGCGGGATGAAGACGCCGCCGCCGCGCAGGTATCCCTCCAGTCGCGACGCGACCGTGATCGTGCCGGTGCCCGGACCGCCCTCGTCGCTCACGCCGCTCGCACCTTCCCGCCGAGCATCGCGACGCCGAGCTCCTCGTCGCTGACGTCCGGCGCCACCTCGGCGACGATGCGGCCCTCGTAGATCACGAGCACGCGGTCGCTGAGCGATCGGATCTCCTCGAGCTCGAGCGACACGAGCAGCACGCCGCGGCCGGCGTCGCGCTGCTCCAGCAGCCGCTTGTGCACGAACTCGATCGCGCCGACGTCGAGCCCGCGCGTCGGCTGCGCGGCGACCGTGACGCGGGGCTCCTCGGCCAGCTCGCGCGCGATCACGACCTTCTGCTGGTTGCCGCCCGAGAGCGACGCGGCCAGCGTCTGCGGCTGGCCGCCGCGGACGTCGTACTGCTCCAGCAGCGGCTGCGCCTGCTGCTGCATCCGCCTGGGCGAGAGCAGGCCGTAGCGGCTCAGCGGCGGGCGGCGGTACTCGCGCAAGGCGAGGTTCTCCGCGAGCGAGAAGCCCAGCACGAGCCCACGCCGGTGGCGGTCCTCGGCGATATGACCGACGCCCGCTGCGAGCGCGCCCTGCACCCCGCGGCCGGTGACGTCCGTCCCGGCGACGCGGATCTGGCCGCCGCGCGGGTTGCGCAGCCCTGTGATCGCCTCGACCAGCTCGGACTGCCCGTTGCCGTCGACGCCGGCGACGCCGACGATCTCGCCGCCGCAGACGCGCAGCGATAGCCCGCGCACCGCCGGCAGGCCGCGGTCGTCCTCGACCTCGAGGTCCTCGACCTCGAGCAGCGGCTCACCGGCCGTTGCCGCCTCCTTCTCGACGCGGAAGAGCACGTCGCGACCGACCATCAGCTTGGCGAGGCTGGCCTCCGTGGCGCCCTCCGTGTCGACGGTGCCGACCTTGCGGCCGCGCCGCAGCACGGTCACGCGATCGGCGATCTCAAGCACCTCGCGCAGCTTGTGCGTGATGAAGATCACCGAGACGCCCTCGGCGGTCAGGGCGCGCAGCACCTTGAACAGCTCGGCCGTCTCCTGGGCGGTGAGCACGGCGGTCGGCTCGTCGAGGATCAGCACGTCGGCGCCGCGGTGCAGCACGCGCAGGATCTCGACGCGCTGCTGCTGGCCGACGCCGATGTCCTCGACGTACGCCCGCGGGTCGACGACGAGCCCGAACCGCTCCGACAGCTCGCGCACCCGCCGCTCGGCCGCGTCGCGGTCGAGCAGCGCGCCGCGGCGCGGCTCGGACGCGAGCACGACGTTCTCCGCCACGGTCATGACGGGGATCAGCATGAAGTGCTGGTGCACCATGCCGATCCGCATGCCGATCGCCTCCCGCGGCGAGTGGATCTCCACCCGCTCGCCGCGGAGGACGACCTCGCCCTCGTCGGGCTGCTGGAGCCCGTAGAGGACGTTCATGAGCGTCGACTTGCCGGCCCCGTTCTCCCCGAGCAGGGCGTGCACCTCGCCGCGGCGCACGTCGAGATCGACGCGGTCGTTCGCGACCAGCGCGCCGAAGCGCTTGGTGACGCCCTTCAGCTCGAGGGCGAGCGGGTGGCTTTCTGCGGTCAGGGCTACTTGGTCGGCTTGATCGGGATGTCGGTGATGTCGCCCGAGGCGATCTTGTCGAGCTCCGCGTCGACCTGGTCGGCGTACTTCGCGCCCTCGTCGTTGGTCTCGCCGTATCCGACGCCACCGGACTTCGCGTCGAAGACCTGGTCGGTTCCAGGCTTGAACGAGCCGTCCTGGACCTCCTTGGCCGCCGTGAAGGCGGCCTCGTCCACCTTCTTGAGCGCCGAGGTCATGATGTAGTCACCGAGGTAGCCCTGGTCGGCATCGACGCCGATGCCCTGCATGCCCTTCTCCTTGGCCGCGTCGAGCGCGCCGAGGCCGCAGCCGCCGGCGACTGCGAAGACGACCTGCGAGCCCTCGGCGATCTGGTTGAGCGCGATCTCCTTGCACTTTGCCTGGGCGACGAAGTCCTGCGAGTAGGCGAAATCTGTCTTGATGTCCGGGTTGGCGGCCTTGGCGCCCTCCTGGTAGCCGGCGATGTACGCGTCGACCGCCGGGACCTGCTGGCCGCCGACCGCCGAGATGGCCTGGTCGCCGCCCTTGTCCTTCACGTAGAGGCCGGCCATGTAGCCGACGAGGTAGCCGGCCTCGGCCTCCTTGAACAGCAGGCCGGTGACGTTCTTCGGCTTCGACTTCATGATCGCCTGCGGGTAGTCGATGATCGCGAACTGCACGTCCGGGAATGCGTTCGCCACCTTCTCGACCGACTCGCCCATCAGGAAGCCGACGCCGATCACGAGGTCGTACTTCTGGCGCGCCAGCGTCGTCAGGTTCGGCACGTAGTCGGCGTTCGACTTCGACGTCAGCGCGCGGATCTCCGCCCCCAGTTCGGACTCGGCGCGCTTGAGGCCCTCGTACGCCGACTGGTTGAACGACCGGTCGTCGAGACCGCCGATGTCGGTGACCATGCCGACCTTGATCGTCTTCTCCGGCTCCTCGGTGGCCGCGGGCTCGTTCGAGCCCGAGGAGGGCTCCTCGTCGTCACCGCAGGCGACCACGGTGCCCATGCAGAGCGCCAATACGGCGATCAGCAGTAGTCGCAAGAACTTTCCGTTCACGGATTCATCCCCCGTAATTCAAATGGTTTGCACACCCCACTCCGATGGCGCGCCAGCCTATTGGAACGTCCGGCGTGTCATTGCTGAATTCGCGCTAAGAGCGCGGATCTGAGTTCGTCCGGCACGAACGCTGCCTCGATCGCCGTGCGCGTGATCGCCCGCAGCGCGGCGTCGTCTAGGCCCCACTCGCGCCGCGCCACCGCGTACTCGCCGCCGATGGTCGCCTGCCAGTACGGCGGGTCGTCCGAGCCGAGCGTCACGCGCACGCCGGCGTCGCGCAGCAGCGGGAACGGGTGCTCGGGATAGCCCGGATAGGCGCTGAGCACGACGTTCGACGTCGGACAGACCTCGAGCACGGTGCCGCGCTCGGCCAGCTCGCGCACGAGCTCGGGATCCTCGACCGCGCGGACTCCGTGGCCGAGGCGCGCGACGGGCACCGGCAGCGCGAGCGCCCCGCGGACGGACTCCGGCCCGGCCCACTCGCCGGCGTGGCACGTCAGCCCGAGGCCGGCGGCATCGGCGATCTCGAACGCGCGCGCGAACGGCCCGGGCGGAAAGCCGGCCTCGTCGCCGGCGAGGCCGAAGCCGGTCACGTAGGCGTGCGGCTGCTCGGCCGCGGCGCGCGCGACCGCCTCGGCGCGCTCGGTGCCGAAGTTGCGCACGGCCGTGACGATCACGCGGCTCTCGATGCCGGACTCGGCGCGTGCGTCCTCGATCCCCTGCGCGATGCCGTCGAGCATGTCCGCGTAGGCGAGCCCGGCCTCGGCGGCGTGATCGGGCGACGCGGTCAGCTCGACGTAGACGGCGCCTTCGGCGGCGCAGGCCGCCAGGTACTCGAACGCGACGTCGCGGTAGTCCTGGGCCGTTCGCACCACGCTCGCGGCGCGGTCGTAGGTGCGCAGGAAGTCGAGGAAGTCGCGCCAGAGGAAGCGGTCGCCCTCGATCGTGCCCGGCGGGATCTCGATGCCGTTGCGGGTCGCGAGGCGGGCGACGAGCTTCGGCGTGGCGGTTCCCTCGAGGTGCACGTGCAGCTCGGCGAGCGGCACGCCGACGATCGCCGGAGCGACGGTCACCGCACGGCCTCGGTGAGCGGCGGCAGGGCGGCCGGCGGATCGCCGACCTCGAACGCGTCGCGTACGCGCGCGGCGGCCCGCTCGGCGGTCACCGGATCGCGCGCGTGGACCACCGCGAGCGGGCGGCCTCCCGGACCGACTACCTCGCCGAGCGCGGCCACGTCGACGAGCCCGACCGAGTGGTCGATCCCCTGGTCCTCGCGCAGCCGCCCGCCGCCGAGCTCGAGCACCGCGACGCCGATGTCGCGGACGGCGACCGCACGCACGCTGCCGTTGTCCCGCGGGAAGACCTCGAGCGCGTGCGGCGCCGCAGGCAGGTGGCGGCCGGGGTCGTCGAGCAGGTCGGCGGGGCCGCCGAGCGCGGTGCTCATCGCGGCGAAACGCTCGGCGGCGGCCCCCGAGACCAGCGCCTCGCTCGCGGCGGCGCGCGCCGCCGCGTCGTCGTCGTAGAGCCCGCCGAGCCGCAGCAGTGTCGCGCAGAGCGCAAGCGTGACCTCGAGCAACCGCGGCTCGGCGGCGCGCGGGTGCGTGAGCGCGTCGAGCGACTCGCGGACCTCGACGGCGTTGCCCGCCGTGCGGCCGAGCACCTGGTCCATATCGGTGAGCAGCGCCTCGCACGCCAGCCCGTTCCCGCGTGCGACGCTGACGATCGCGCGCGCCAGCTCCGCGGACTTGCCGCGGTCCGGCATGAACGCGCCGGACCCCGCCTTGACATCCATCACCAGCGCGTCGAGCCCCGCTGCGAGCTTCTTGGACAGGATCGAGCCGACGATCAGCGGGATCGACTCGACCGTCGCCGTCGCGTCGCGCAGCGCGTAGAAGCGGCGGTCGGCCGGCGCCAGCTCCGGCGTCTGGCCGATGATCGCGCAGCCGGCCTCCGCCACCACGCTGCGCAGCAGCGCGAGATCGGGCGCCGTCGCGTAGCCGGGGATCGAGTCGAGCTTGTCGAGCGTGCCGCCGGTGTGGCCGAGCCCGCGGCCCGAGATCATCGGCACCTTGCCGCCGCACGCGGCGACGATCGGCGCCAGCAGCAGCGAGACCTTGTCGCCGACGCCGCCGGTCGAGTGCTTGTCGAGCACCGGCCCGTCGTCCCACTCGAGCACGGTGCCCGAGCGCGTCATCGCGCCGGTCAGGGCGACGCGCTCGTCGTCGTCGAGGTCGCGGAAGAAGACCGCCATCGCGAACGCGGCGACCTGGCCGTCGGTCAGCCCGCCGTCGGCGATCCCGCCGACGATGAACTCGATCTCCTCGTCGGACAGGCGCCCGCCGTCGCGCTTGCGCCGGATCAGCTCCTGCGGGATCAAGCCCGTTCTCCTCGGGATCGCCGACGAAGTCGGGAAGCGATCCACGTCATCTCAAAGGTCCCGGACGAACTGCTCGATCAGCGGGCCGAGCCTTGCCGCGCCCTCCTTCGCGACGCGCAGCGTCTGCTCGTGGCTGAGCTCCTCCCCGCCCATCCCCTCGGCCAGGTTCGTGACCGCCGACACGGCCGCGACGCGCAGGCCCGCGTGGCGGGCGGCGATCACCTCGGGCACCGTGCTCATGCCGACGAGGTCGGCCCCGAGCGTGCGGAAGGCGCGGATCTCTGCCGGGGTCTCGAAGCTGGGGCCGGCGACCGCCAGGTAGACGCCGTCGTGCAGCTCGGTGCCGAGCGCCCGCGCCGCGGCGTGCAGGCGCTCGCGCATGTCGGCGTCGTAGGCGTTGCGCAGGCTCGGGAAGCGTGGCCCCGCGTCGTCGTCGTTCGGCCCGGTCAAGGGATTGAAGCCGAGCAGGTTGATGTGGTCCGACAGGCACACGAGGCTGCCCGGCCCGGCCTCCGGCCGCAGCGAGCCGGCGGCGTTGGTCAGCACGAGCATCTCGGCGCCGAGCTCCTTGAGCGTGCGGATCGGCGTCGTGATCGCGCTCCCCTGGATCCCCTCGTAGACGTGCCAGCGGCCGGAGAAGATCGCGACCGGCTGGCCGGCGAGGCGACCGAGCACGAGCGCGCCCGCATGGCCGGCCAGCCCGCCGACGTGGAACCCGGGCAGCTCGCCGTAGGGGATCTGCACGCGATCCTCGAGCCGGTCGGCGAGCTCGCCGAGGCCGGAGCCCAGCATCAGGCCGAGCCGCGGCCGCAGGCCGGGCGCGCGCTCGGCGATCGCCGCGGCGGCGCTCATCCCGACAGGTGCTCGGGCCCGAAGGACAGAGGCAGCAGCTCGGCCAGCGTCGTCGTGCGGCGCACCCGGTCGTGGTCGGCCAGATGGATCGGCGCGTCGTCGGCCATGAACTCGCGCAGCCGCTGGCGGCAGCCGCCGCACGGGCTGCAGAGCTCCTGGCTGGGCGCGGCCACGACGACCTCGGCGATCAGCCCGCCGCCGCCGGCGACGAGCGCGCCGATGGCCGAGGCCTCCGCGCACTGGCCCTGCGGGTAGGCGGCGTTCTCCACGTTCGCGCCCGCGTAGCGGCGGCCGTCCGTGGTGCGCACGGCCGCGCCGACCGGGAACTCCGAGTAGGGCGCGTAGGCCCGCCCGATCGCCGCGCGAGCCAGCGCGAGCAGCTCCGCATCGGGCTCCCCCACCTGCCCGTTCGCGGTCAGGGCGTCGGCGTAGGACCCCTCGCGCAGGGCGTCGTCGGAGACCTCGAGCAGCTCGCGGAGCCGTGCCAGGCGCGCGCGCTCGCGGCTCAGGTCCGAGCCGGGCTCGGCCACCGCCTCGAGCTCGAGGAACGATCCGAGGCCGCGCACCTCGTCGAGGTGGATCCGGACCGTCTCCCACAGCAGCAGGTGCCGGCGCTTGACGACGACCGCGGTCACCCCCGCGGCGGCGGCGAGCGCGTCGCGCAGCGGCTCGGGCTCGGCGACGGGGACCAGCCGGTAGTCGGACACGCGCTCGGACGCTGCGTCGGGCCGCTCGTAGGCGATCAGCGTCGCGCCGCCCGGGTCCTCCTCGCGCAGCTTGAGCCGGCCGTGCGGAACGGCGAAGTAGGTGTCGCGCTGGCGCAGCAGGCCACGGTCCTCCGCCCCCGCGGCGAGCGCGCGCTCCAGCGTTCGCGCCGGATCGGAGTCGTGGGCCTTGAGCTCGACGTTGCGGCTGGGCTCCGTCATCGGCGCGCAGGCTATAGCGTCCCCGCGCATGACCGGGGTCACCGTCGTCGACCATCCGCTGGTGGCCCGCCACCTCTCGGTGCTGCGCGACCGCGCGACGCCGTCGAGCGACTTCCGCCGCCGCTTGTCGGACATATCGATGCTGCTGCTCTACGAGGCGCTGCGCGACCTGCGCGTGCGCGAGGACGCGATCGAGACGCCGCTGGAGACGACGGGCGGGATGCGGCTGGCTGACGAGATCGTCGTGATTGCGATCCTGCGCGC
Organism: uncultured Solirubrobacteraceae bacterium; assembly: GCA_963839615.1. Taxonomy (GTDB): domain Bacteria; phylum Actinomycetota; class Thermoleophilia; order Solirubrobacterales; family Solirubrobacteraceae; genus DASQMT01. Next base: position 233,029 of record CAWIVY010000007.1, on the reverse strand, counting down.
CGGGCTCGGGATGACCGACGGCGCGCTGCGGCTGATCCCGGAGGCGCGCGTCGGGCACCTCGGGCTCTACCGCGACGAGGAGTCGCTGCAGCCGGTCGGCTACTACGAGTCGATCCCGCGCCACGCCGCGGACGCCGAGATCGTCGTCGCCGACCCGATGCTCGCGACCGGGGGCTCGGCGGTCCACGCGCTCGAGCGCGTCAAGCGCGAGTCGAGCGGGCAGCTGCGCTTCGTCTGCCTCGTCGCGGCGCCGGAGGGCCTGGATGCGATGCGCGAGGCACATCCCGACGTCCCGATCTTCTGCGCCGCCGTCGACCGCCAGCTCGACGAGCGCGGCTACATCCGCCCCGGCCTGGGCGACGCGGGCGACCGCATCTTCGGCACCGAGTGATGGACTCCAAGGAGCTCGCCGGGGCGCGACTCCGAGCGGAGCGGCCGGCGCCGGCGATGCACCACGGCGACGAACCGCACCGCCTCCTCGTGCTCGAGGCCGCGGTCACGCTGAAGTAGGGGTCGGTCCCGGCGTTACGTCAACTGCGGCTTTGACGGGGCGGTCGGGAGGGAGTAAACGTCAAGCGGAAGCCGGCTCGCGTAGCTCGCTCGACGTTCTGGTCCCCTAGGCCGCAAAACGTCGAGCGACCGGTCGGATCGCCGGGAATATCGACGTTCTTCTCCCCCCGGGACCAGGGTCCGGTTGGGGCGAGCAAAACGTCGCATCCGGGCGAGGATCCTGAATCGATGCGACGTTTTGCACCGCATAGGGGCATAACGTCGCATCCGGACGAGGATCCTGGAGCTGTGCGACGTTATCCGCGTATAGGCCGGAGAACGTCGCAAGCCGCCCGGATCTTCACCCGGATGCGACGTTATCCGGGCCCCGCGAAACGCCACCCTGATCCGGACCCGCCCCCTCGAAGCCGCCGTTGACGTAGACGCCGCGGGCCCGACCACCCGCCCGACTCCTGCGCCCAAACGGCCGCGGGTGCGGCTCACGTGAGCAGCGCGCGCGAGAAGTCGTCGGCGTCGAACGGGCGCAGGTCCTCGAGCTGCTCGCCGATCCCGATCAGCTTGACCGGGATCCCGAGCTCGTTCGCGATCGCCAGCGCGATGCCGCCCTTGGCCGTGCCGTCGAGCTTGGTCAGCACGATGCCGGTCACCCCGACCGCCTCGCCGAACAGCTTCGCCTGGCGCACCCCGTTCTGGCCCGTGGTCGCGTCGACGGTCATCAGCGTCTCGTGCGGCGCGTCGGGCAGCTGCTTGGTGATCACGCGGCGGACCTTCTCGAGCTCGGCCATCAGGTCGCGCTGGGTGTGCAGCCGGCCCGCGGTGTCGACGATCACGACGTCGGCGGCGCGCTCGCGGCCGCGTGCGACGGCATCGAACGCGACCGCCCCCGGGTCCGATCCCTCGGCCCCCTTGACGAGGTCGACGCCCGCGCGCTCGGCCCAGCGCTCGAGCTGCTCGACCGCGGCGGCGCGGTAGGTGTCGGCGGCGCCGACGACGACGGTCAGCCCGAGCGTCTTGCGCAGGTGCCAGGCGAGCTTTCCGATGCTGGTCGTCTTGCCCGTGCCGTTGACGCCGACGACGAGGATCACGGCGGGATCGTGGCGGAGGTCGATCGTGTCGTCGCCGGTGCGGGCGAGGTTCGCAAGCAGCTCTGCCAGCCGCGCGGTCAGCGCCTCGCCGCCGACGAGGTCGCCCTCCTCGGCCTCCTGCTCGAGCTGCGCGACCACCTGCGCGGTCGTGCGCGCGCCGACGTCGGCGTAGATCAGCGCCTCCTCCAGCCGCTCCCACGTCTCCTCGTCGAGGTCGCCCTGGAACAGCGTCGCCTGGACCTCGGCGGCGAGCGCCTCGCGCGTCTTGCGCATGTTCTCGCGCATGCGGCGGAAGAAGCCGGCCCGGCGCTCCTCGCGCTCGGGCTCGGGCACGGCGGACGCCGGCGTCGGCTTGCCCGTGATGAAGAGGTCGTCCCAGTCGCGCGCCACGGGGCGGGCAGGATAGGGCACGATGAGTCGCGTGACGGATCGGCCGGTCGTGATCGCTCGCCGCTTCAACGGGCCACCCGGCTCGGGCCACGGCGGCTACTCGGCGGGCTGCGCGGGCGTGCTGGTCGACGCCCCGGCGGCGGAGGTCACGCTGCGCCGGCCGCCCCCGCTGGAGACGCCCCTCGCGGTGGTGCGGGGCGAGGGCGGCGTCGCGCTGCTCGACGGCGAGGACGTCGTGGCGGAGGCGCGCGCCGCGGACCTTGCGGTGGCCGGGCCGCCGCCGGTCGGGCTCGACGAGGCGGCCGCCGCGGCCGAGCGCTTCGCCTGGGAGCACGACCACCCGTTCCCGACCTGCTTCGGCTGCGGGCCTGAGCGCGACACGACCGATGCGCTGTGCCTCTTCACCGGGCCGGTCGGCGACGGGCGCTTCGCGGTGCCGTGGACGCCGCCAGAGTGGAGCGGCCGGGACGTGGTCGACCCGGAGCTCGTCTGGGCTGCGCTCGACTGCCCGAGCTCCGCCCCCGTGCACGGCACGATCAGCGCGCCCGTGGTGCTCGGGCGCCTCACGGTGGCGCTCGAGGGCCCGATCGAGGTCGGCTCGCCGCACGTGATCCAGGCGTGGCTGGAGCGATCCGACGGGCGCAAGCGCCACACCGCGGTGGCGATCTTCACCGCGACGGGCGAGCGCCGCGCCGCCGGGCGCGCCATCTGGGTCGAGCTCGCCCGCCCGCTGGGAGGCTGAGCGTGGAGGTGCGGCGCGTGTCCGGCAGCGACCCCGTCGCGCAGGAGCTCGTCGCGGCGATGGTCGAGGAGATGGGCGAGCTCTACGAGCCGGGGCTGCCGGCCGGCTCCAGCGCGAGCCCCTCCGAGCTCTCCCCGCCCGGCGGGGGCTTCGTCGTGCTCGCGGACGAGGGCGGCGCGCTGGCCGGCGGCGGGATCAAGCGGCTCGACGAGCGCGTGTGCGAGATCAAGCGCATGTACGTGGTGCCGCACGCCCGCGGCCGCGGCGTCGCCCGTGCGCTGCTCGTCGCGCTGGAGGGGCTGGCGCGCGACATGGGCTACGCGGTCGCGCGGCTCGACACGGGCCCGAAGCAGCCCGGAGCGCAGCGGATGTACGAGCGCGCCGGGTATGTCCCGCGGTCGGACTACAACGGGAATCCCTACGCCTCGTTCTGGGGAGAGAAGCGGCTGTGACCGCGTTCGTGCTCACGCTCGCGGGCGCGGCGCTGGCCGTCGCGCTCGAGCTGCTCGAGGCGATGGCGATCGTGCTCGCGGTCGCCGCCGAGCGCGGGCGCCGTGACGCGCTGATCGGGGCCGCGGGCGCCGTCGTATTGCTCGCGCTCGCCGGCTTCATCGCCGGCCCGGTGGTGCTCGCGCAGATCCCGCTCGAGCCACTGCAGGTCGTGATCGGCGTCGCGCTGCTGCTGTTCGGGCTCGAGTGGCTGCGCAAGGGCGTGCTGCGGCTGGCCGGCCGTCGCGCGCCGTCCTCCTCGCTCGCCGAGTACCTCGAGGAGCGCGAGGCGCTGCACGCGCTCGCCCCGCCGCCGCCCGGGCGCGCCGACTGGCCGGCCCGGATCGTCGCCGGCAAGGGTGTGCTGCTGGAGGGGCTCGAGGTCGTGCTGATCGTCGCCGCGCTCGGCGCGGGCGAGGACGGCCTCGCGCCGGCGCTCGCGGGGGCGGCGGTCGCCGTCGTGGCGGTGATCGCGATCGGCGTCGTCGCGCACCGGCCGCTCGCGCGGCTGCCCGAGTCGCATCTCAAGTACGCGGTCGGCATCGTCCTGAGCGCGTTCGGCGTGTTCTTCCTCGCCGAGGGGCTGGGCGTCGAATGGCCCGGCGGCGACGTCGCGCTGCTCTACGTGGCCGCCGCGCTCGTGGCGGTCTCCCAGCTGCAGGTCACGACGCTCGCGCGCGAGGTCCCGGCGTGATCGCGCAGCTGCGCAAGCTCGTGCTCGGCGAGACGTGGGCGCTGCCGCTCGGCATCGCCGTAACGCTGCTGGCAGGCCTCGCGCTGGATGCCGCCGGGCCGGCGTGGTGGCAACGGGCGGGCGGCTTCGTCCTGCTCGCCGGCGTGCTCGTGACGCTCGCGGTGTCGCTGCGCCGGCCCTGACTCACGCCGAGCCGTAGCGCAGCGTCCAGCGATGGGCGCCGCGGACCATCGTCGCCGCGCCGTCGGCCGTGGCGAACGGCAGGCTCCAGCCGCCGCGGTCGCCACGGCGCTCGACCGTCAGCTCGAGCGCGGCGGGGCCGGGAGAGCCGGCGGCGCGCCACGCCGCCATGCCCGCGAGGCACGTGCGCAGAGCCGGCTCGCCGCCGTGCAGGCGCGCGCTCGCGACGCGGCGATACCCGGACGCGAGCTCGATCACGAGCAGCGAGGCGGGCAGCACGTGCAGGCCCACGGTCCACGGCGGGCGCCCGCCCTGGCCGGGCAGGACCAGCGAGAGCATCGGGTCACCCTGGAGGCCGAGCCAGAGGATCGCCCCGAGCGCGTGCTCGGACTCCTCGAGCGCGAGCGGATCGCCGACCGGGCGGCCCGGCGTCGACAGCAGGCGGTCGAGTGCGCCGCGGCCCTCCGTGCCGAGATCGGCGTCGGCGGTCGCGACGCCGCCGCCGCCGAGCTGCCAGCGCCACGGCCGCTCGTCGCCGCCGCGCAGCGGCATGAACCCGCATGGGATCGCGCTGCCGCCCCGGAGCGCGTCGCCCTTGCGACGCAACCCGAGCACCAGCTCGACGCCGTTGACGCGCAGCGGTGCGACGAGCACGCCGCCGTCGGCGAGCGACCCGACGACCGCGGCGGGCAGCGACCAGCAGCCGGCGGTGATGATGATCCGCTCGTACGGCCCACCGGGCGGAGCCGCGCCGTCGCCGCAGACGACGAGCACGGACCCGGGCTCGACCGCCGCGTCCGCGCCTTGCTCGCTCGCCGTCGGGATGCCCGCCGCAGCGAGATGCTCGCGCGCGGCCGCGGCAACCTCGGGCTGCAGCTCGACGGTGGTGACGGCCGCCCCGAGCACTGCCATCAGCGCCGCGTTGTAGCCGGTGCCGGCGCCGATCTCGAGCACGCGGTCGCCGGGTTCGAGCTCGAGCTGCTCGAGCATCCGCGCCATCAGGCTCGGCTGGCTCGAGGAACTGGTCGGCACGCCGCCCTCGTCCTGGGTGACGATCGCATCGTCGGTGTAGGCGACGCCGAGCGGGACGCTGGGCAGGAAGGTATGCCGCGGGACGCGCGCGAACGCGTCGAGGATCCGCTCGGAGGCGGCTTCGGACTCGCGCAGCAGCGCTACCAGGCCCTCGTGCCGCTGCGCGGCGTCGCTCATCCGCCGCAGGCTACTCGCGGCCTCAGGCGGCCGCTTCGTCCACGGGCCGCGGCGGCGGCAGGCGGCGCGAGATCACCTTGGAGACGCCGTTGCCGGCCATCGACACGCCGTACAGGCAGTCGGCCGCCTCCATCGTGCGCTGCTGGTGCGTGACGACGATGAACTGGGCGCGGTCGGAGAAGCCCCGCAGCAGCGTCAGGAAGCGGTCGATGTTGTGGTCGTCGAGCGCGGCCTCGACCTCGTCGAGGATGTAGAACGGGCACGGCCGGGCGAGGAAGACCGCGAACAGGAACGCCAGCGCGGTCATCGACTTCTCGCCGCCTGAGAGCAGCATCAGGCGCTTCGTCGCCTTGCCGGCGGGCGTCAGCTCGATCTCGACGCCCATGCCCTCCTCCAGCCCGTCCTCCTCGGCCGCGGCTGCCGCCTCGGCCTCCGCTTCGATCCGCTCCTCATCGGCGATCGCGCGCTCCTCGGCGCCGCCGAGCACCGGACGCGGCCCCGCGTCGTCGCGTACCAGCCGCAACCGTCCACGGCCCCCGGGGAACAGGCGCTCGACGACCTCCTCGAAGTTCTGCGCCGCCGCGGTGAACGTCTCCTCGAACGCCTCACGGATGCGCTGGTCGGTATCGCGGATCAGGCGCTTGAGCTCGCGCATCGCCGTCTCGAGGTCCTCGCGCTGGCCCTCGAGCTCCTCGACGTGCGCGATCGCCTCGGCGTACTCCTGCTGGGCGAGCGGGTTGACGGGCCCGAGCTGCTCGCGGCGTTGCCCGAGCCGCTCGATGCGACGCCGCAGGTCGGTGCGCTCGGCGTCGGCCAGCGGCTCGGCCGCCGGCTCGGGCTCGAGGCCGAGCCTGCCCGCGAGGCGCTCGAGCTCCGCATCCGCGTCGCGATGCCGGTCGCGCGCCTGCTGCGCGCGCACCTCGCCGCGCGTGACCTCCTCGCCACGCTCCTTCAGCCGTGCCTGGACGCCGGCCTCCTGCTGGGCACAGGCGCGCAGCTCGCCCGCGAGGCGCTCGCCGGCGTGGCGGTCGGCGACGAGCTCGGCGTCGAGCACCTCGACGCGCGTGTGCACCGCTTCGCGCGCCGCCTCGAGCACGGCGGCGAGCCGCTCGGCGGCCGGGCGCAGCGCCTCGTCGTACGCCAGCCGCTCGCGCTCGTGCGCGAGCCTGCGCCCGCGCTCGGAGCGCTCGCGCTCGGCGCGCTCGGCCAGCCGCCGCTCGGCCGCCAGCGCCGCGCCGACCTGCGCGCGGCGGGTCGCGACCGGGCCGTCGCCGGGCGCCTTGCGCCGCTGCTCGATCAGGTGGCCGGCGTGCCGCACGGCCTCGAGCGCCTCGTCACGGGCCCTGGCGGCCGCGCGGGCGGCACGATCGGCCTCGTCGCGCGCAGCGTCGGCGGCCTGCTCGCGCGTGGCGGCGGCGTCGACGTCGGCCAGCGCCGCCTGCTCGGCCCGCGCCGCCTGCTCGACCTCGCCGATCAGCGCGTCGCGCCGGTTGCGCTGCGCGAGCACGCGGTCGTCGCCGCCGGACGGCACCTGGCGCAGCTCGCGCGAGCCCGGTGACCAGACGCGCCCGTCGCGGGTTACCGCGACGCCGCGGAACGAAGGATCGAGGGCGTCGACGTCCTCGACGACCCAGACGTGGGCGAGGAGCGCCCGCGCGAGCCGCGCGGCGTGACCGTCGCCCGCGGCGTCGACGCGGTCGAGCAGCCTCGCGGCGCCGGCGGCGGGCGGTGATCCGGTTGCGGCCGGCGTGGCGCCCGGCGCGCCCTCCGCCGGCGCGACCAGCGCGGCACCGCCGTCGCGGCCGGCCCGGTCGAGCAGCCGGGAGGCCTCGTCGAGATCCGCGGCGACGGCCGCGCGCAGGCGCGGCCCGAGGGCGGCGGCGAGCGCCAGCTCGTAGCCGGGCTCGGCGGCCAATGCGTCGGCCAGCGCGGGGGCGCCGCCGGGGGCGCCCGCCTGGACGCGCAGGTACTGGTTGACCTGCGCGAGCTCGGCACCGACCCGTGCGGCCTCGCGGCGCGCCGCCTCGACGACCCGCTCGCACTCGCGGCGCGCCCCGCGGGCCGCCTCGGCAGCCGTGTCGGCCTCCTTGCGGTCCGCCGCTGTGCGATCGGCCTCCTCGCCCAGGCGCGCCGCCGCGGCGGCCGCCGCGGAGCATTGCTCCTCGAGCTCCGCGAGCTCCTCCGCGAGGCGCTGGGCGCGATCCTGTGCGAGCTGCTCGAGCTCCGCCTCGAGCGCGGCGACGCGCTCGGCGGCGCCGTCGTCGCCGACGTCCTGCTCGGCCTCAGCCGCAAGCGCCTCGAGCACCGTGCGCCGGCGCGCGGCGCGCTCGCCCAGCGTCGTGACCGCCTGGCAGGCGGCCTCCAGCCGCATCCCGATCCGCTCGTGAGCCGAGCGGGCCGCGTGGAAGCGGTTGCTGAGCCGCTCGCGCTCGTCGCCGCGCGATGCCAGCGCGCGCTCGGCCTGCTCGCGCCGGCGTGCGACCTCGCGCAGCTCGCTCTCGGTCGCCTCCGCGGCCGACCGGGCGGCGGCGGCCTGCGTCTCGGCCTCGCCGAGCGCCGCGACCGCTTCGCGTGCGGCGTCGCGCGCGAGCGCCCAGCGCGCCTCGTCGGCCTGCCGCTCGAGCCGCTCGTGCAGGTCGGCGGCCTCCGCCTGGCGCTTGAGCGGCCGCAGCCGCGTGCGCGCCTCGCGCTCGACGTCGAGCGCACGGTCGAGGTTGTCCTGCGTGCGGTCGAGCTTGAGCTGCGCCCGGCGCCGGCGCTTGCGGTGCTTGCCGAGCCCGGCGGCCTCCTCGATCAGCAGCCGCCGGTCGCGCGGCTTCGACGTCACGATCTCGGACACCCTGCCCTGCGAGACGACGGAGTGCATCTCCTTGCCCAGGCCGGTGTCGCTCAGCAGCTCCAGCACGTCGGTGAGCCGGCACCGCGCGCCGTTGACGCGGTACTCGCCCTCGCCGGAGCGGTTCAGGCGGCGCAGGATCGAGATCTCCGAGAGCGGCAGGTCGACGGCGGAGTCGGAGTTGTCGAGCACGACCTCGACCTCGGCCTCGGCACGTGCCTGGACGCCGTGCGCGCCGGCGAAGATCACGTCCTGCATCGACTGGCCGCGAACGGCCACCGGCGACTGCTCGCCCAGCGCCCACAGCACGGCATCGGTGACGTTGGACTTGCCGGAGCCGTTCGGGCCGACGATCACCGAGACGCCGGGCGAGAAGTCGAGCTTCGTGCGATCCGGGAACGACTTGAAGCCCTTGAGCGTGATCGATCTCAGGTGCACGTCACGCCTCCACGTCGCCCGACTCGAGCGCGGCGGCCGCCGCGGCCTGCTCGGCGTCCTTCTTCGAGCGGCCCGAGCCGCGCGCCACCGTGACGCCCTCGACCATCGCCGCGACCTCGAAGGTCCGTTCGTGCGGCGGCCCCGTCTCGGCGGTCACCTCGTAGAGCACGAGCGCGCCGCGCCGCGCGAGCCGTTCCTGCAGCGCCGACTTGAAGTCGGCCGGCCGCTCGAGCGCCTGCTCGATCTCCGGCGCGAAGGCCTCGCGCACCGCCTCGGCGGTCTGCTCGAAGCCGTAGGCCAGGTAGCAAGCGCCGATCACAGCCTCGATCACCGAGGCGAGCACCCGCTCGGTCGAGACGAGCGCTGCCAGGGCCGGCTGCGACACGTCGTCCGGCGCCGCGGTGAGCAGGCGCTCCGGCAGCCCGAGCCGGTCGGCGACCTCGCGGCACGAGCGGCCCGAGACCGCCTGCGCGCGGATCTTGGTCAACCGCCCGGCGCCGTAGGACTCGGCGTCCAGCAGCGGGAACAGGTGGGTCGTGACCGAGAGCCCGAGCACCGAGTCGCCCAGCAGCGCCAATCGCTCGTAGCTGTCCGCGCGCCGGTCCGTCCACGACGCGTGCGTGACCGCCTGCCGGGCCAGATCGTCCGGCAGCCCATCGAGCAGGTCGTTCAGCTTGCGCAGCGGTCAGGGCCTCGGCTCGCGGTTCGCGGCGTGGTCGAGCACGTAGTCCACGGCCTGGCCGACAGTCTTGATGCGCGCGGCGTCCTCGTCGGACATCCGCACGCCGTAGGTGTCCTCCAGCTCCTGCACGAGGCTGTAGAGATCGAGCGAGTCCGCCTCCAGATCCTCCTTGAAGCGCGTTCCCTCCTCGACCCGCGCGGGATCGAGCTCGAGCTCGTCGGCCAGGTGCTCGCGGATGTAGGCGAGGATCTCTGCTCTCGTCATGGATCGGGGACCGTAGCGGCGGCCGCGGACGGCTCGGCGGCGCGTCGCAGCGCCCCCGCGGCGGCCAGCCGCTCGTGCGTGCGGCCGATCACGTCCGCCCGGACGCCGCGCGCGGCGAGCTCGATCGCGCGCGCGATCCCGTTCGCCCCGAACGATCCGTGCGGGACGACCCCGAGCCGGCGCAGGCCGAGCAGGAACGCGCCGCCCTGCGCCTCGGGGTCGATCGCGTCGCGCAGCCCGCCGAGCGCGGGCCGCAGCAGCATCCCGCCCGCCTTCGCCCGCGGATTCGACGTCGCGGCCTGGCGCACCGCCCGCAACAGCGTCTCCGCGGTCCCCTCCATCACCTTGAGGAAGACGTTGCCGGTGAAGCCGTCGGTCACGATCACGTCGGCCTCCCCCGTGCCGACCGCGAAGCCCTCGACCATGCCTGCGAACTCGAGCGGCGCCCCGGCGGCGCCGGCGAGCGCCGCGTGCGCCGCCCGTACGTCCTCCGTCCCCTTCGTCGCCTCGGTCCCGTTCGAGAGGAGCGCGACGCGCGGGCGCTCGAGCCCGATCACGGCCTCCATGAACGCCGCTCCCATGTGCGCGAACTGGACGAGGTGCTCGGGCCGCACCTCGACGTTGGCGCCGCAGTCCAGCAGCAGGAACGGGCGCCCCGGGACCGGCACGAGCACGGCCAGCGCCGGCCGGTGCACGCCGCGAGCGCGCTTGAGATGGAAGAGCCCCGCCGCGAGCGCGGCGCCGGTCGAGCCGCCCGACACGAGCCCGTCGGCGCGGCCGTCCGCGACGGCGCGGACCGCCTGGACGATCGAGGACTCGGGGTTGGCGCGCACCGCGCGCGCCGGGTCGGGGTCCTTGGCGATCGAGACCGGCGCGTCGACGATCTCGACGCCCGGCGCCGGCTCGATCTGCGCGGCCGGCCCGAAGACGAGCACCCGCAGGTCGCCGCCCGCGGCGGCGAGCGCGGCGCCGCGCGCGACCTCGGCGGGGCCGGAGTCGGCACCGTTGGCGTCGAGCGCGATCGTCAGCTGCTCAGCGGCCATCGCCGCCGCGCCTAGTGGTCGTGGTCGTGATCGTGGTCGTGCACCTGCACGACCTCGCGACCGCGGTAGAAGCCGCAGTGGGGGCAGACGCGGTGCGGAAGCCGCGGCTGGCGGCACTGCGGGCAGGCGTTGACCGTGGGTGCGGAGATCTTGTGCGTCGCACGGCGCTTGCTGGTGCGCGAGTGCGACTGCTTCTGCTTCGGTACGGCCATGGGCGCGAGAAGGGTAGCGAAGTATCGGGGGGCGGCTCCGTCGCGTGCGGGGGCGCGTGTACCGAAAAGCACGGCATGCGTGCATTTCCGTCCACGTGCAAGGCAATCCGCCCGGCGCGAGCCCCTCCTCGATGCCGCCGTTGACGTTCGCCGGCGGCAGACCTACTCGAACCGGATCTCCGACAGCTTCGCCCAGCGCTGGTCCGGCTCGGCCTCGTGCGCGTGCTCGGGCTCCTCGTTGAGGTTCGCGCCGCAGCGCGCGCACAGGCCGGCGCAGTCGGGCCGGCACGTGATCTGGGCCGGCAGCGCCAGCGCGACCGCGTCGCGCGCCCAGGCGGCGAGATCGAGCTCGCCGTCGGCGTTCACGTAGGGGGAGGAGAGCTCCTCGTCGCGGACCCCCGGCTGCTCGACCTCGCGCGCATCGACCTCGAAGCGCGGCACGGCGGGCTCCAGGCAGCGCATGCACGGGCCGCTGACGGAGACCGCGTAGCGGAGCCGCAGCGCCCAGCCGCTCCCGGTCGTGCGCGAGATGTCCAGCCGCACCGGGACCACGTCCGGCTCGGCCGCGTAGCGCTGGCCGCCGAACGAGAACGGCTCGACGCGCACGTGCAGGTCGAAGCGGCGGCCCTCGCCCGAGGTGAGCCCCAGGCGCGCGAGATCGAAGACGTCCGTGCGCGGAGGCATGGCTGTGAGGATACGACGGCCTCAGCCGTCCTCGGGCTGCTCCTGGAGCTCGCGCTTGAGCACCTTGCCGGTCGACGTGCGCGGCAGCTCGTCGACGAAGTCGACCTCGCGCGGGACCTTGTATCCGGCGAGGTTGGACTTGACGTACTTCTTCACGTCGTCCGCGCTGAGGTCCTTGCCCCCGCGCGTCACGACGACGGCCTTGAGCCGCTGGCCGAACTCCTCGTCGTCGACGCCGAACACGGCCGCCTCGGCGACCGCGTCGTGCCCTGCGAGCAGCTCCTCGACCTCGCCGGGGAAGACGTTCTCGCCGCCCGAGACGATCATGTCGTCGTCGCGGCCGTCGATGAACAGGCGTCCGTCCGCGTCGAAGTGCCCGACGTCGCCGGAGGAGAGCAGGCCCTCGATCGCGTCCTTGTTGCCGCCGCCGGTGTAGCCCTCGAACGCGAGGTCGTTGCCGACGAAGATGCGCCCCGTCTCGCCCTCGCCGACGTCATTGCCGTCGTCGTCGAAGAGCCGCACGATCGTCCCGCGCGGCGCCCTGCCGGCGGTTCCGGGCGCGCTGCGGAGGTCCTGCGGCGTCGCGATCGTCGCCCACGCGACCTCCGTCGAGCCGTAGAGGTTGTAGAGGTTCTCCCCGAAGAGGTCCATCCAGCGCTCGGAGATCGGGCCGGGCAGCGCCGAGCCCGACACGGGGACGGCGCGGAGCTTGGAGAGGTCGTAGCGGCGGAGCACCTCGTCGTCGAGCTCGAGCATGCGCTGGAGCATCACCGGCACGACGATCAGCGACGTGCACTCGTGCTGCGCGGTGAGCGAGAGCGTCGCCTCGGGATCGAACTTGCGCTTGAGCACGACCGTCGAAGTCAGGCCCATCGCGAGCGTGAAGTGCGCGAAGCCCCAGGCATGGAACAGCGGCGCGGCGATCATCGCGCGGCCGCGCGAGCGCAGCGGGATGCGCTCGAGCAGCGCCGCGACCGGGTCGAGCGACTGCGGCTGCTTGCGGCTCGCGCCCTTCGGGGTCCCGGTCGTGCCGGAGGTGAGGATCACGGCCTTGCCCTGCTCGGGCGGCGGGGAGAGATCGGACGTGTCGCCGTCCTGCATCAGCTCGTCGAGCGTCTTGTCGCTGCGCTCGCCCTCGGGCTCGTGCCACGCGATGTAGCGCTTGCGCCCCTCCGAGGCCGCCTCGAGCACCTCGGTGAACTCCTCGTCGAAGATGATCGCCACCGGGTCCTCGCGCTCGGCCACGTCGGCGAGCTGCGGGCCGGAGAACGCCGTGTTCATGAACAGCGCGTTGGCGCCGAGCTTGTTCGTGGCGACGTAGGCGTCGACCCAGCCACGGTGGTTGCGGCACATGATCCCGACCGCGTCACCGGCCTTGACGCCCTCGTCGGCGAGCGCGTGCGCGAGGGCGTTCGAACGCTCGTGCAGCTCCTTGAAGGTGAGCGTGCCGCTCTCGTCGATCAGGCCGAGGAAGTCCGGGTAGCGCGCGGCGGCCGCCTTGTAGCCCGCGGCCGGCGTCGCGCCCCAGCGGATCAGCGCGAGGGCGGCGCTGAGCAGGCGGTCGGGCCGCTGCGGCCGGATGATGCCGGCGCCGGCGAGCGTGGCGACTGTCTGCAGCTTGCCGGCGACCTGCCCTGGACTCGGTGGCTTCATGGCGGGGACTATTCCATCCTCAGGGCAGCTTCAACCCCGTTGGGGCCGCGCCCGTCTCGATCATCCGGTGGATGTCCGCGGCGCGGCGGGGATTGAGGAAGACGTGGCGCTGGCCGACGGACGGCTTCTCCGCGAGCAGCCCGCCGGCGAGCAGCGCCTCGCCGACCTCCTGCGCGAGCTGGCGCTCGTTGCCGGCGAAGCCGCGCGCCAGGTGGGCGAAGTCGGTGTGGTAGCCGCCCCACTTGCCCATCCCGTTGAGCCGCTGGAGGATGCGCCGCGCCACGCGCCGGGCCGGGTCGGGATCCTCGTGCGGCGAGACGTGCGCGCCGCCGCCGTCCGGATCGAGCAGCGGGTAGACGATCTCCTCGCGCTCCTCGACCGAGCGCGGGTCGGCGGGTGCGCCGCCGAACCGGGCGACAGCCTCGGCGATCCGCAGCGGGTGGCCGGGGCCGATCGGCTCGCGCAGCCCGACATCGGCGAGCACGGCGCCGGGGATCGCGTACGCGACGGCGCGCAGGCGGTCGATCGTTCGGGCGTGGTCGTCGAACGCGAGCGGCACCAGCTCGTCGAGCGTCGCCGCGTCGAGCTGCGGCGCCGGCAGCGCCACGACCAGGAAGTCCTCGAGCTCGCCCGCGCGGACGCCGATCGCACGCGCGTCGGCGGGTGCGCCGGGCTCGGCGAGCTCGACCAGAGCGCCGACGACGGCGGCGACGAGCAGCCATTCGCGCTCGGCGGCCTGCTGGGGGTCGGCGCGCAGCGCCGCAGCGGCCGGCGTGGCGGCGAGCAGGTGGGCGCCGCCGTGCCCGATCGCGACCTCGACGGGAGCCCCGCGGCCGGAGCGCTTGAGCGCGAGCTCGGAACGGCCGTGGCGCAGCGCGGCGAGCACCAGCCCGCGCAGGTGCGCGGTCGCGGCGGGCGGCGCGCCGGCCCCGCCGACCTCGGCCAGCGCGGCGCCGAGGGCGCTCATCGGTCCGAGCGGGCGGGAGCGTCGATCGCGGCCTGGAAGGCGTCCCGCGCCGGCTCGCCGTGGACGGCGAAGACGATCCGCTCGAGCTGCGATCCCCCGGCGAGGTGGCGGCGGACCTCCTCGACCTCGATCCGCGCGGCCTCGTCCATCGGGAAGCCGCCGACGCCGGTGCCGAAGGCGACGAGCGCGAGGCTGCGCGCGCCGAGCTCCTCGGCGCGCCGGAGCGTCGACGCGGTCGAGCGGCGGATGATGTCGGCCGACGTCGGGCCGCCGAGCACCATCGTGGCGGCATGGATGACCCAGCGGCAGGGCATCTCGCCGCCCGACGTCTCGACCGCCTCCCCCAGGCCGATCGGGGCGGCCGCGCGCGACTCGGCGTCGATCGCGGGGCCGCCCGCCCGCGCGATCGCGGCGGCGACGCCGCCGCCGTGCAGCAGCTCGGTGTTCGCCGCGTTGGCGATCGCATCCACCGCGAGCGCCGTGATGTCGGCATCGAGCGCCTCGACAGTGGCCATCGGCCTACGGTAGCGGCGGCCTGCAGCGTCCGCCCGAGAGGTGTGGCCGGCCCATCTCACACGACTCCCGCCTCGTGCGGGAAGCCGCACCACGGCGCGGGCTAACCGGCATGCGGGAGACCGGGCAGCCGCGTTGGCGCGGCAAGCGCGGCCTGGGAGAGTCGACGCATCATCCATCAACAAGACCATGAAGGGCCAAACGCCATGAAGAAGTACGTCGCCAACGCCAATTCAGCCGTCAGGGACATCCGGAATCGGTTCGGTTCTCCCAGGTTCGTCTAGAAGGCCGGAGCCCGAGGCGGTCCAGACCCCCTCGGGCTACGCGGCACCCGTCGTCACGCTTGACCGGCGCTCGACCGTCGTCGAGCATGATCTCGAGTGGACGGATCTGAATCCCAGAGTGGCCGGGAGAGGGTGCGCAAGCGGGTGCGCGCCCACGGGCGGGTCCAAGGCGTGTTCTTCCGCGATTCGCTGCGGCGCGCGGCGGATCGCGAGGGCGTCGCGGGCTGGGCGGCCAACCGGCCCGACGGGACCGTCGAGGCCGTGCTCGAGGGCGGCGAGGAGGCGGTCGGCCGGCTCGTCGAGCTGTGCCGCGGCGGTCCGGGCCACGCCGAGGTGGAGCGGCTCGAGGTGACCGACGAGGAGCCTGAGGGCCTCGACGGTTTCGCGACCGGCTGAACGGGATCCTGCGTTCCGTCAGGTCGCACCCGTAGCGTGCGACTCCACTGTCATGGAAGCCGCGACGCCCCTCCGCCCTCCGCGCATCACCGTCTTCGGCGACGTCGTCGTCGCCGACGGCCTCGCCGTGCGCGATCGCTGCGCGGTCGACCTCGTCCGGGATCGCGCGGAGGCCGGGGCCGATCCCGCCGACGTGCTCGTCGACGCGATCGAGATCGGCGCCCGCGTGCTCTCGCGCGAGCAGGCCGAGGTCAACGCGGACTTCGTGCGGACCGAGTTCGAGAAGGTGTCGCGCGAGGTCGAGGGCGCGTTCTCCGAGAAGGCGCGCACCGTCGCCGAGTTCCTGGGCAAGCGCGTCGACGAGGTCTTCGCGCCCGAGAACGGGCATCTCGCCAAGGAGCTCGAGCGCCTGTTCGGCGCCGAATCGGCGGTCGCGGTCCAGCACCAGCTGCGCGCGGTGATGACCGAGCAGTCCGCGCGCATGCGCGAGGACCTGCTCAAGCAGTTCTCCTCCGCCGACGCCCACAACCCGCTGGCCGACTTCAAGGCGGGCACGATGGCCGTGATGAAGCGCGCCGCCGAGCAGCAGGACGTCAACCTCAAGGAGCTCAACGCGCAGATCGGGGCGCTCAAGGGCGAGGTCGTCAAGCTCCAGGCCGAGCGCGAGAAGCAGCTCGAGGTCGCGGCCGAGCACGCGCGCTCCACCGCCAAGGGGCGCCCCTACGAGGAGGCCGTCTGCGAGGCGGTCGACGCGATCGCCCACGCGCGCGGCGACGACTGCGACGCGGTCGGCGACGTGCCGGGCACCGGCGGCCGCAAGGGCGACGTGCTGGTCGGCATCGACGGCGCGGCCGGCCCGCCACGGGCGCGGATCGTGTTCGAGGCCAAGAACGCGTACGTGCCGAAGAACAAGGCGATCGCCGAGCTGGACGCCGCGATGGAGCAGCGCGACGCCGACTACGGCGTCTGGGTCGTGCCGACCGACGACCTGCTCCCCGGCCACGGCCCGCAGCTGCGCGAGGTCAACGGCGACAAGCTGTTCGTCGTCTTCGACCCCGACGACGGCACGCGCCTCGGGCTCGAGGTGGCGTACGCACTGGCCCGCGCCCGCACGATCATGGCCAAGGCGGACGGCGAGGGACTCGACGCGGGCGCGCTGCGCACCGAGGTGGAGCGCGCGCTCGCGGCCATGGACGACGTGCGCCGGATCAAGTCGCAGCTGACAGCCGCGACGAGCGGGATCGACTCGGCGCGCAAGATCCTCGACGACATGGCCGAGCGGGTGCGCGGGCACCTGGTGCAGGTGGATCTGCTCGTCGTCGCCGGGACGGGCGACGACACGCCGCCCCAGGGCCGGCTCGTCTAGCTTCCCCGGCGCGTCGTCGGCAATTCGTCGACCCGCGCAAGTCTGGCGCCGCCCACCCGTTCTGATGGTTGCCGGCCGTCCGGGGGGGCGGTCGGCACCCTAGTGTCCTGATACGCAATTTCGACGGCATTCGGCGGCGCCGGCCCGCGCCTGCCGGCACCCGGCATCGAACTTCCGAATCAGGTCACTAGCCGACTTCTGCCGGCTCGTCCTTGCCCTGGAGGCGCTCGCGCCCGCGCTGGACGGCGGCGATGAACTTCGACAGGTTGACCTCGAGCGTGTTGAGGATCTCGTCGGCGTAGTCCTCCGCGCCGAGCCGGATCTCACGCTCGCGCGCCCGGGCATCCTCGATGATGTCCTCGGCGGCGCGCTCGGCCTGCTTGGTCACTTCCTGCTCGGAGACCAGCTGCGACTGGCGCTCGCGGGCCTCCTTGACGATCCGCTCCGCCTCGCGCTTGGCTTCGGCGAGCATCTCCTGGCGCTCCTTGACGATCCAGCGGGCCTGCTTGATCTCCTCAGGGATCGTGGCCCGCATCTGGTCGAGGATGTCGTAGATCTCCTCCTTGTCCACACGCACCTGGTCCGTCATCGGGACACCCTTGGCGTTGTGGACGAGGTCGTCCAGCTTGTCTATGAGAACGAGGACGTCCATGGGGCTCCTGGCGCGTAGTTCGTCAGCGGGCGAGCGCTTCCTTCAAGCGCCTCGCAACCTCGTCGGGGACGAGGTCCGAGACGTCTCCACCGAAGGTGGCGATCTCCTTGACTCCGCTCGAGGAAAGGAAACTGTACTGCGGCGATGCCATCAGGTAGACAGACTCGATGTCCTTTGCAAGGTGACGGTTGAGCTGGTTCATCTCCAACTCGTACTCGAAGTCGGAGATCGCGCGCAGTCCTTTGACGATCGCGGTGGCCCCGACACTATGAGCGTATTCGGTCACGAGGACGTCGAAGGTGTCGACCCTGACGTTGACCAGATGGGCGGTCGCCTGCTCGATGAAGCCGACTCGCTCCTCGGCGGTGAACAGGGCGCGGTTCTTGCGCACGGACGCGTTGACGACCGCGACGATGATCTCGTCGAACGTCTCGGCGGCGCGGGTGATGACGTCGATGTGCCCGTGCGTGATCGGGTCGTAGGAGCCCGGGCAGACGGCGATGTGCGGGCGGGCGGGATCAGGCGGCATGGATGCGGATCAGGGTATCCCCGTAGCGGCGTTCGTCGGTTTGGGTCATGGTGAGCTCGAGCGGGGAGCGGCGGTCGGATTCCGTGACCACCAGCGCGCCCGGCGCCAGCACCGCGGGAAGCGAGTCCGAGAGCGGCGCCCCCAGGTCCGCCGCCCGCCGGTAGGGCGGATCGAGGAACACCAGATCGTATTGGCGCGCGTCGCCCGGTGCTGCACGGAGCCAGCGCAGCGCATCCGCGCGGACGACCTCGGCGTCGGCTCCGACCGCCGCGATGTTGGCCCGCAACGCCTTCAACGCCGCCGGCGCGGTCTCGACGAACGTGACCTGCGCGGCGCCGCGCGAGAGCGCCTCGAGCCCGAGCGCGCCGGAACCGGCGAAGAGATCGAGCGCACGCGCATCCTCCACCCGCGCGCCGAGGATCGAGAACAGCGCCTCGCGCACGCGGTCGCCGGTCGGGCGGGTCGTGTCGCCCGGTGGCGCCTGCAGCCGGCGGCCGCCGAAGCGGCCGGCGATCACGCGCGGGCTCACGCGGGGATCGGGTCCAGCGCCTCGGCGCCGTAGGCCGCCTGGACCGCCCAGCCGAGCAGCGCATGCTCGGGCTGGACCAGCTCCGGGTCGGCCTCGAGCAGCGCGGCGGCGATCCGGCGCGCGCCGTCGAGCAGCTCCGCGTCCTCGGGCAGGCGGGCGACGCGGAACTGCGCCAGCCCGGACTGGCGCGTGCCCAGCATCTCCCCCTCGCCGCGCAGCTCGAGATCGATCTCGGCGAGCTTGAAGCCGTCGCCGTGATCGCGCAGCGCGCGCAGGCGGGCGGACTCCTTCGGCCCGAAGAGCACGCAGACCGACTCGTGCGACCCGCGCCCGATCCGGCCGCGCAGCTGGTGCAGCTGCGAGATGCCGTAGCGCTCGGCTCCCTCGACGAGCATCACGGAGGCGTTCGGCACGTCGATCCCGACCTCGATCACCGTCGTCGCGACGAGCACGTCCGCCCCACCCGCGGCGAAGGCTGCCATCGCCTCCTGCTTCTCGCGCGGCTTCATCTGGCCGTGCAGCAGCACGACGCGGAAGTCGCGCAGCTCCGTGCGCGAGAGGCGCTCGAACTCGACCGTCGCGGCCCGCGCCTGCAGCGCCTCGGACTCCTCGACCAGCGGGCAGACGACGAACGCCTGGCGGCCGGCGCGCAGCTCCTCGCGGATGCGCTCGTACGCACGCGCCCGCTCGCGCTCGGTCGAGGCGACGTAGGTCTCGATCGGGCGCCGGCCCGCGGGCAGGTGGCGCAGGACGGTCACGTCGAGATCGCCGTACGCGGTCATCGCGAGCGTGCGCGGGATCGGCGTCGCCGTCATGTGCAGCACGTGCGGCGCCAGCCCCTCGGCGACCTTGCGGTCCAGCGCGCGGCGCTGGTTGACGCCGAAGCGGTGCTGCTCGTCGACGACGGCGACCGCGAGGCGGTCGAAGCTGACCGTGCCCTCGATCAGCGCGTGCGTGCCGACGAGCAGCTTGAGCTCGCCGCTGGCGAGCTTGCCGAGCAGGTCGGTGCGCCGCCCGGCCGCCGTCGACCCCGTCAGCAGCGCGGCCTGGACGAGCTCGCCCGGCATCAGCCGCTGCAACGTCGCGAAGTGCTGCTCGGCGAGCGTCTCCGTCGGCGCCATCAGCGCGGCCTGGGCGCCCTGCTCGACCGCGCGCAGCATCGCGTAGAGCGCCACGACGGTCTTGCCGGAGCCGACCTCGCCCATCAGCAGCCGCTGCATCGGGCGGTCGGCCGTCAGGTCGGCATCGATAGCCTCCATCGCCCGCACCTGGTCGTCCGTGGGCGTGAACGGGAGCGATTCGGCGAGCCAGCGCCGCGTCAGCGACCCGGGCGCGTCGAGCGCCTCGGCGCGGGCCGCCTCGCGGCGGCGGGCGCGGCGCCGCAGCAGCGCGATCTGCAGCAGCAGCAGCTCCTCGAACGCGAGCCGGACGCGGCCGCTCTCCTGGTCGCCGAAGTGCGCCGCCGCGAGCGCGCCGGCGCGATCCGGCCAGTGCCCAGCGGCGCGCATGCGCGCCGGCAGCGGCTCGACGACGTCGTCGAGCGCGCGGCGATGCTCGCGCACCAGCGCGGCGATCTGGGTCGTCGAGAGCCCCTCCGTCGCGGGATAGGTCGCCACGTCGCCCTGCGCGCCGGTCTGCTCCCCGGTCGGCGCGTGGTACTGGACCCGGAAGCTGTTGCGCGCCTGGTACTTGCCCTGCAGCATCAGCCGGGTGCCGGGCCGGTACTTGCGCTCGAGCCACGGCTGGTTGAAGAACGTCGCCTTGAGCACGCCGGACTCGTCGGCGACGGTCGCCTCGACCAGCGGCTTCATGCCGCGGCGGCGGACGGGTCGCGACCTGATCGAGCGCACCTCGACGACGACGGTCGCGACCTCGCCGGGCGCGAGCTCCGCGATCGTGCGCGCCTGCGAGCGGTCGCGCGGGAGGTGCTCGAGCAGGTCGCCGACGGTCAGCAGCCCGAGCCGCTCGGCGCCCTTGGCCGCCGGCGCGGGCTTCAGCTCGAGCGGAACGGCGAGCTGCGACGGCCGCGGCAGCCGCGGCCCGCCGTCCGCGCGCAGCTCGTCCGCGCCGAGCGGCGCGGACGACGCGAACGAGAACGGCGGCGAGAGCACGCGCCAATCATGCCGGGACGCGCGGCGGCCCTATTCGGCGGCGATCAGCCACCAGTAGGCGGGCTGGCCGCCCCAGGAGTACTCGAGCTCGACGCCCGACGGAGCCAGCGCGGAGACTGCGTCGCCGTCGAGCGGCGCGCTGTCGCCCGCGATCAGCGTGACCAGCTCCGCCTCGCGCCCGAGCTCGCCGAGCACGGCCTCGAGCGTCTCCGCCGGCTCGCCCCAGGCGACCAGGCGCTCGTCGATGAAGCCGACGGCATCGCCGCGGTGGAAGCGGGCCGGGCGCTCCTCGGCGTCGTCGCGCGCGGCGCCCGTGACGGCGCCGGTGCGCACCAGCGCGAGCGCCGCGAGCATCGCCTGGCCGTTGGCGACGGCGTCGCGCGCCGGGTCCAGCGCCACGGCGGCGGCCAGGCCCGCCTGCTGCGAGCGCGTCGGGACGACGTAGACGCGCTTGTCCGACAGCTCGGCGGCGCGCTCGGCCGCCATCAGCACATTGGCCGAGTTCGGCAGCACCACGACCTCCTCGGCCGGCACGTCGTGAATGCCGGCGAGCAGCTCGTAGGTCGAGGGGTTGAGCGTCGGGCCGCCCGGCAGCGGCGTCGCGCCCAGCGACCTGAACAGGTTCGCCATCCCCTTGCCCGCGGTCACGGCGACCACGCCGCAGGCGGCGGTCGGCTCCGCCAGCCGGTCGACTCGCTCCCGGACCTGCTCGTGCATGTCGGCGACGTCGAGTCGCGAGACCGCTCCGACGCCGATGAACAGGCCCGTCGCCCGCTCGGGCACGTCCGTGTGGACGTGCACCTTCAGCGTCCGCGGGTCGCCGACGACCAGCACCGAATCGCCGATCGACTCGAGCTCCGCGACCCATTGCGAAGGCTCCAGCCCCTCGCCGGTGACGGCGAAGTTCGTGCAGTAGCGGAACGTCAGCGACTCGTGTTGCGGATGCGTGACGCGCGCCGGCGCGTGTTGGTCGAGCTCGGGCGCCTCCGTGCCCCGCAGCGCCGCGACGACGCCGGCGAAGATCACCGTCAGGCCGAAGCCGCCGGCGTCGACGACGCCGGCCTGGCGCAGGATCGGCAGCAGGTCGGGACCGCGCCGGACCGACTGCTGGCCCGCGTCGAGCGCGCTCTCGAGCACCTCCGCGATCAGCGCGTCCTGGCGCTCGGCGTCGGCCTGCTCGAGCCGCGGCTGCTGCATGTGCGCGAGCTCGCTGGCGACGCGGTGCGCCATCTCGCGCACGACGGTCAGGATCGTCCCCTCGGCCGGCTCGCGCACCGAGTCGTAGGCGCGGTCGGCCGCGTGGGCCATGGCGGCGCCGATGAGGACCGGGTCGACCAGCTCGCCGGGCCGCGAGGCCAGCTCCTCGGCGGCGCCGCGGATCAGCTGGGAGAGGATCACGCCCGAGTTGCCCCGCGCTCCGAGCAGCGCCGCGCGGGCTACGGAGTCGACGATCTCGTCGCGCCCGACCTCGTCGACGTCCTGGAGCCGGTCGAGCTCGTCGAGCACGGCGCGCAGCGTGAGCGCCATGTTGTCGCCCGTGTCGCCGTCCGCGACCGGGAAGACGTTGAGGTCGTTGACCTCCTCGCGGCGTGCTTCGAGCTCGACCAGCGCGCGCTGGACGACCGTGCGGAAGCGGACGAGGCTCGGATCGGCCAAGGTGGCCGCCGCGCTACGCCTTGGTGACCTTGCCCGCCTTGAGACAGCGGGTGCAGACGTAGACGCGCTTGGGTGCGCCGGCCTCGGAGATGCGGACCTTCTGCAGGTTCGCGTCGAAACGGCGCTTAGTGGCAACCATGGAGTGCGAGCGGCTCTGGCCGAAGGCGGGGCGCTTGCCGCAGGAGTGACATATACGGGCCATTGCGGGCCGGAAGCATAGCGATAGAGGCCCCTGGGTACCGTGGAAGGCGTGGCACAGGCGACCGCTCGAATCACGCTGCCCGACCGTTACCGCGTCGTGCGGCACATCGCGAACGGTGGCATGGCGAGCGTGTGGGAGGCTCACGACGAGCTGCTCGACCGCCGCGTCGCCGTGAAGGTCCTCGCTTCGCACCTCGGTGAGGATGACCGCGCGCGCCGCCGCTTCGCACGCGAGGCGCGCACCGCCGCGGGCCTCTCCACGCATCCGAACGTGGTCACGATCTACGACGTCGGCGAGCACGACGGCAAGTCCTTCATCGTCATGGAATGCGTGGCGGGCGGGACCGTCGCCGACCGGCTGCGCGCGGGCGAGAAGATCCCGCACGACGTCGCGCTGGGCTGGCTCGAGGACGCCGGATCCGCGCTCGATGCCGCCCATGACGCCGGCATCGTCCACCGCGACGTCAAGCCGGCGAACATGCTGATCGACGAGAAGGGCCGGCTCGCGCTCGCGGACTTCGGCATCGCGCGGCTCGGTCTCGAGGACCAGATCACCCAGACCGGCCAGGTGCTCGGCACCGCCGCCTACATCGCCCCCGAGCAGGCGATGGGCGAGCCGTCGACCGCCGCCTCGGACCGCTACGCGCTGGCCGTCGTCGCGTTCGAGCTGCTGACCGGCACGAAGCCGTTCAGCGCGGAGAACTTCGCCGCCCAGGCGCGCGCGCACGTCGAGGACGAGCCGCCGCTCGCGTCCGAGCGCAACGCCGACATCCCGCCGGCGGCCGACCGCGTGCTGGCGCGCGGGATGGCGAAGGATCCGGCGGATCGCTGGAAGAGCGCCGGCGCGATGGTGGACGCGCTCGAGGAGGCGCTCGCCGCGCCACCTCCGCGCCGCGCCGCGGTCGCCGCACCGGACCCCAGCGCCACGCGCGTGATGGGCGCCACCCCGCCACCCGCGCGCCCGGCCCGCACCGCCGCTACGTCCGGCGCCCCCCGCCGCCGCGGCTGGAGCGTAGGCGCCGTGGTCGCGATCGCCGCGCTCCTGCTGGTGGCCGGCGCGGCCGTCGCGCTCGTGACGGCCGGCGGCGACAAGGATCCGAAGCAGACTGCGCGCCAGGAGCCGACGCCGGAGCCGACCGCCAAGGCAGAGGAGAAGAAGGACAAGGAGAAGGAGGAGACTCCCACGCCCGAGCCGACCGCGGAGGCGACCGAGGAGCCGGCCGCTCCGGCCGAGGAGCAGCCCGGCAACAGCAAGCCCAAGAAGAAGAAGTCGTCGTCGGTGTCCGGCGAGGACCCGACCGCGCTCCAGAACCAGGCCTTCAACCTCAACAACGCCGGCCAGGCCGAGCAGGCGCTCCCCTACGCGCAGAAGGCCGTCGAGCTGTGCGCGGGCTCCGCGGACGTCGATCCCTGCGCCTACGCACTGTTCGAGTACGCCAGGGCGCTGCGCATGACCGGCGATCCGGAGGGCGCGATCGCCGCGCTCGAGGAGCGCAAGTCGCGCTTCCCGGACGACCAGCCTGACGCGGTCGAGCGCGAGCTGGCGCTCGCGCGCGAGGCCGCGGGCCAGAGCGGCTGACAGACTCGCGGGCGTGCCGTTCGAGACCGTCGCGACCGCGATCGCAGGCGTGCCCTTCATGTCGCCCGCACAGGGCAGGATCGTCTATGACCACATCCGCTCGACCCGCCCGGCCGAGGTGCTGGAGCTGGGGACCGCCCACGGCGCCGGCGCCGCCTACCTGGCAACCGCGCTGGCCGACAACGGCGCCGGCACGCTGACGACGGTGGACTTCGCCGGCGCCGCCTACGACCCGGCGCCCGAGGACGTGCTCGCCCGCGCCGGCGTGGCCGACCGCGTGACGATCGTGCGCGAGTTCTCGACCTACACCTGGTGGCTCAAGGAGCGGGTCCGCGAGCGCTCGGACGCGCACGGCAACGTCGATCCGCGCTTCGACTTCGTCTACCTCGACGGGGCGAAGAACTGGACGATCGACGGCCTCGCGGTCGTGCTCGCCGAGAAGCTCCTGCGGCCCGGCGGCTGGCTGCTGATGGACGATCTCGACTGGACGTACGCCGACGACCCGGCGCGCGAGGCGACAGACGGGGTCGCCAATCGCGACCTGTCGGAGCCCGAGCGCACGCAGCCGCACCTGCGCGCGGTCTTCGACCTGATCGTCGCCCAGCACCCGTCGTTCACCGAGCTGCGGGTGCAGGACGAGTGGTGGGGCTGGGCGCGCAAGGCGCCGGGCGAGCCGCGCCGCTACACGGTCGAGACGTCACGACCGCTGGGCGCGCTGGCGGCGGGCGCCGCCCGCCGCGCCCTGCGCGCCGGCCGCCGCCGGGCGAGAACGCTGCGCGGCCGCCGAACCTAAAGAGGGGCTGGCACCGTTCAGCCCGCCAGCCGCGAGCGCAGCGCCGCTAGGGCGAGCACTGCCTGGGCGGCGTGCTCGCCCTGGTCGCGCTTGCCGCCGCCGGCGCGCGCGAGCGCCTGCTCCATGTTCTCGACCGTGAGCACGCCGAACGCGCACGGCACTCCGGTCTCGAGTTGCACGCCCTGGATCCCGCGCGCCGCCTCGGCGCAGACGTAGTCGTAGTGGTCGGTCTCGCCGCGGATCACGGCCCCGAGGCAGGCTACGCCGGCGTAGCGCCCGCTCTCGGCGAGGTACTTCGCCGCCAGCGGCAGCTCGAACGCGCCCGGCACGTCGTAGACGTCCGCCTCGGCCGCGCCCGCGGCGGCGAACGCGCGCTGGGCGCCGGCGACGAGCCGGGCGGCCAGGTCCTCGTAGAAGCGTCCTACGGCGATCGCGAAGCGGGCGTCCGTCACGCCCCGCCCGCTGTTTCGCTTCGCTCGTCACCGGCCGCGGGCTGCGCCCCCAGCCTCGTGTCGCGGCCGAGCTCGCGGTCGCGCTCGTGCTCGGCATGCACCATCTGCTCGTCGAGCGGCAGCGCCTGGTGGTGCAGCGTGTGGCCGAGACGGTCGCGCTTGGCGCGCAGGTAGTCCTCGTTGTGCGGGTTCGGCGCGTGGATGATCGGCAGCTGCTCGGTGACCGCAAGCCCGTAGCCCTCGAGCCCGCGGATCTTCTTCGGGTTGTTCGTGAGGATGCGGATGCTGGTCAGACCGAGGTCGACGAGGATCTGCGCCCCGATGCCGTAGTCGCGCAGATCGACCGGGAGCCCGAGCTCGAGGTTGGCGTCGACGGTGTCGCGGCCCTTGTCCTGCAGGTTGTAGGCGCGCAGCTTGTTGAGCAGGCCGATCCCGCGCCCCTCCTGGGCGAGGTAGAGCAGCACGCCCTCGCCGGCGTCCTCGATCATCGCCAGCGCGGACTCGAGCTGCTCGCCGCAGTCGCAGCGCAGTGAATGGAAGACGTCCCCGGTCAGGCACTCCGAGTGCACGCGCACGAGCACGTCCTCGCGCCCGTCCACCTCGCCCTTGACGAGCGCCACGTGGTGCTTGTCGTCGACGAGCGAGCGGTAGCCGACGACGGTGAAGTCGCCGAAGCCGGTCGGCAGCTGGGTCGTGACCACGCGCTCGACCAGCTGGTCGTGGCGGCGCCGGTAGGCGATCAGGTCGGCGACCGTGACCATCTTCAAGCCGTGCCGCGCGCAGTAGCCCTCGAGATCGGCGACGCGGGCCATCGTGCCGTCGTCGTTCATGATCTCGCAGATCACGCCGGCGGGCGTGAGCCCGGCCAGCCGCGCCAGGTCGACCGCCGCCTCGGTCTGGCCCGTGCGCTCGAGCACCCCGCCGGCCTTCGCCTTGAGCGGGAACACGTGGCCCGGCTGGACGAGGTCGCGCGGCGAGGCGTGCGGGTCGACGGCGACGGCGATCGTGCGCGCCCGGTCGGCGGCGGAGATCCCCGTCGTGACGCCGTCGCGCGCCTCGATCGAGACCGTGAAGGCCGTCTCGAAGGGCGATTCGTTCTTGGCCGCCATCAGGTCCAGGCCGAGCTCGTCGCAGCGCTCGGGCGTGAGCGCCAGGCAGATCAGGCCGCGGCCCTCGCGTGCCATGAAGTTGATCGTCTCCGGCGTGGCGAACTCGGCCGCGATGGTGAGGTCGCCCTCGTTCTCGCGGTCCTCGTCGTCGCAGACGATCACCATGCGGCCCGCGCGGATGTCCTCGATCGCCTCCTCGATCGTGGAGAACGGCCCGCTCATCGCGGCACCAGCTTCTCGACGTACTTGGCGACCACGTCGACCTCGAGGTTGACGGGGCTGCCCGGGGCCGCGGCGCCGAGCGTCGTGCGCTCGAGCGTCTCGGGGATGAGCGAGACCGAGAACCAGTCCTCCCCCACCGCGACCACCGTCAGCGAGACGCCGTTGACCGCGATCGAGCCCTTCTCGACCACGTAGCGCAGCAGCTCGGGCGGCGCCGCGACGGTCACGATCCGCGCGAAGCCGTCCTCGCTGACGTCGCTCACCGAGCCGAGCCCGTCGACGTGGCCCTGCACGATGTGACCGCCGAGCCGGTCCGACGCGCGCAGCGCCAGCTCGAGGTTGACGTCGGAGCCCTGCGCGGCGTCCGCCAGCGACGAGCGGCGCAGCGTCTCGTGCATCACCTCGGCGCGGAAGTGGCCGTCGGCGATCGCGGTCGCGGTCAGGCAGACGCCGTTGACGGCGACGGAGTCGCCCTCGGCGATCTCCTCCGCCAGCCGCGTGCGCACGCCGAGCGTGACGCCGTCGTCGGTCGCGTCGACGACCGTCACCCTGCCGAGGTCCTGTACGAGCCCGGTGAACACGTTCACCATTCCCGCAGCCGTGCCGAGATCAGCACGTCGTCCCCGATCCGCTCGACGTCGAGCGCGAGCGCGCGCGTCGCCTCGGCGATCCGCTCGACGCCCTCACCCTCGAGCGGGTCGCGCGCGTTGGAGCCACCGACGACGACCGGCGCGAGGAACAGCCTCAGCTCGTCGAGCTCGCCCGCGTCGAGGAACGCGCCCGCGAGCTTCGGCCCGCCCTCGAGCAGGATCGACGTGACGTCGGCGGCACCGAGGTGGTCGAGCGCCGAGCGCACGCGCGCGGGCTCGTTCTCACCGGTCGCGACGATCACCTCGGCGCCGGCGGCCTCGAGCGCGTCGGTCTGCAGCCGCGAGGCGGCGCGGCCGACGACGACCGTCAGCGGGAGCTCGGGCGCGCCGCGCATGAGCTGGGAGTCGAGCGGCAGGCGCCCCTCGGAGTCGAACACGACGCGGCGCGGCTGGCGCGCGACGAACGGGATGCGGGCGTTGAGCTGCGGGTCGTCGGCCAGCGCCGTGCCGATGCCGACGACGACCGCGTCACGCTCGGCGCGCCAGTGATGCGAGAGCAGTCGGGCCTCCTCGCCGGAGATCCACTTCGAGTCCCCGCTGCGCGTGGCGACCTTGCCGTCGAGCGTCATCGCCGACTTGAAGAGGACGTGCGGGCGGCCGCTCCGGGCGTGCTTGCGGAACGCCTGGTTGATCAGCCGCGCACGAAACGCGGGAGCGCCGTCGGCGACGACGACCTCCACGCCCTCGTCGCGCAGGATCCCGAGCCCGCGGCCGGATGCCTTCTCCGTCGGGTCGTCGGAGCCGACGACGACGCGGCTGATGCCGGCCTCGAGGATCGCCTCGGTGCAGGGCGGCGTCTGGCCGTGATGGCAGCAGGGCTCGAGCGACACGTAGAGCGTCGCGCCGCGCGCTCCGTTCGTGCACTCCGCCAGCGCCGCGCGCTCGGCGTGCGCCTGCCCGTAAGCGGCATGGAAGCCCTCGCCGAGGACCTTCCCCTCGCGCACGACGACCGCGCCCACGAGCGGATTCGGGCTGACCCTGCCGCGCCCGTGCTCGGCAAGTTCGATCGCGCGCGAGAGATGGGCGAGGTCGGTGGCGAGCGAGATCGGCATGCGGCAGGACTCAGGATACGGACGGCGGGTCAGGGGCAGCGCGCGTACGCGCTCCAGCGCCCGCTGCGGCCGATGCGCTCGAACCCGGGCAGCGGCTTGTTCGACCAGCGCTTGCGCGCCGACGCGCGCGGCTTGGAGGCGGTGTTCGCGCGGCCGGTGCCGGGCTCGAAGTTGAACGTCCGGCCGATCAGCAGCAGCCCTTCGCTGGGCGCCCGGCGCTGCGCGATCGACGCCTCGAGCGCCTCCTTGGGCAGGCCCGTCTCGTAGCGGATCACCGGGATCACGGAGTGCGTCGGCACCGTGACCGGGCGGCACGACTGCAGCTCGGGGACGACCCGCGGCGCGTCGAGCACTCCCTGCAGGCCCTTGTGCTGGGCCTCGATGAACCCGGCCTGGTCGGCGAGCTTGGCGAAGTCGCGGTAGTAGTACGGCGCGCGCCAGCCGATCAACAGCGCCGACACGACGGCGATCCCGATCGCCACGCGACGCGGCGTGCGGCCCTCGACGAGCGTCCAGCCTCCCAGCGCCACCGCGACGCAGAGCGAGAGCAGCAGCGACGGGATCGTCATGTAGCGCGGGATCACCGACAGGCCGGCGGTGGCGATGATCAGGAACGTCGCCACGCCGAGGCCGCCGAGCGCGAGCGGCAGCGCGGCGCGCCGGCGCAGGATGTAGACGGCGAGCAGCAACCCGAGCCCGCCCGCGCCGACGGTGACGATGCGGTCGTTGCCGCCGGAGTACTCCGGGACGTGCACGATCGCGTCGAACAGTCCGCGGTTGCGCCCGAACTGGCCCGACACCTCGCGCGTCGAGGTGAGCGAGTAGAACGGCTCGCCGGTCACGATCAGGTCCGAGGCGAGCCAGAGCAGCGGCGCGGCGGCGACCAGGAGCGCGTACCGGAAAAGCACCGGGCGCGGCGTGACCGGCACGAGCCAGAGCCAATAGACGCCCGCCAGCAGCCATGCCTCCGGGCGCAGCAGGCCGGCCAGGAAGAGCAGCGCCAGCACCGGCCAGCCGCAGCGCGGGCGCCGCAGCTCGAGCACCGCGGCTACGAAGATCATCAGGTAGAACGGCAGGTCGAACATCGCCCGCAGCGCGAGCAGCTGCATGTCCGTGCGCGTGAGCATCACGGCGAGCGCGATCAGGGCGATCAGCCGGCCCAGCAGCCGCTCGGTGAACACGAACGTGGCGACGTAGAAGCCGAGCAGCCCGAACAGCGAGGCGAGCACGAGGATGCGGTCGCTCGCGGTGCCGAACGGCGCCATCGCCCATGCCACGAGGGTCGAGAGCGGGTGCGGCGTCGGCGTGCGGAACACGTCGTAGTCGGGCAGCTGCCAGTTCGCGAGCTCCTTGCCCCACACGAGCGTGTAGTAGGTGTCGTAGTTGGGATAGGTCTCGTAGACCAGGAAGACCGCGAGGATGACGACGACGCCGAGCGCGAGCAGCCCGTAGGTCAGCCTGTGGTCCCACTGCCGGGACCCGCCGCGCGCCGGCAGCGGCTCTTGCCCTGGCGGCGGCGTCCGCGGCATGCTGGGATCGGTCACGGACATGCGCGGGCGGCTCACCCTACCGCCGGGGTGCAGTCGCGCAGGCGATGGATCTCCACGACCGGCCCAGGCCGCTCGTAGGCGCGTGGGTGGTAGTTGAACGACGCGTCGTAGGAGAACTCCACCGGGTCCGCACCGCGCGCGTACGGCGAGAACGTGACGGTGCGCTCGCTCGCCGCGCCGAGCGCGCGGTAGTAGTTGCGCGAGCTGCGCAGCCCGGCCTTGAGCCCGCGATCCTTCTGCAGGCTCCCGACCACGACCCAGCAGTAGCCGCGGCGCCGGTAGCGGGCGAGGTCGCGCACGCGCAGGCGCTTCTCGTAGGCCTGGAACGGCCGCTCGACGGGATACACGGGGTGTTTCAGCGCGTCGCGCCATGACTCGGGCACGAACGGCTCCACGACCAGGGGCGCGCCGCCCGGGACGTGCGCGCCGATCCAGCGCAGCGCCTGCTCGCGCGTGTCCGTGCGGCCGAGCACGCGGTCGACGTGGACGCTCGTGAGCAGGCCCTGCGCGCAGGCCAGCGCGGCAAGGCCGACGACGAGCGCAGCCGCGCGGCGCGGTCGCGCGCTGACCGCGCTCGCCAGCGCGACGATGCCGTACCCCGCGAGCACGCACAGCATCGGGTAGGCGGGCAGCAGCCAGCGCCCGAAGAAGCGCCCCTGGCTGCCGAGGAAGAGGTAGAGGAAGAGGGGGAACGCGATCAAGAGCAGCGCGCGCCGCCAGTCCTGCCGCAGCGCGGCGACCGCGCCGCCGACCGCGGCGGCCAGCGGCACCCAGCCGAGGCCCCAGCCGAGCGTGCCGACGTAGTAGATCCAGCCGCGCACGTCGTCCTGGCCGAGCTTGGCGGTGTCTGCCTGGCCCGACTGCGCGTTCACCTGCCGGCGCGCCTCGTCGAGGTTGAGCAGCGCGTACGGGTTCAGCAGCACGGCCACGGCGGCGCAGGCGATGCCCGCGACGACTAGGCCGCCGGCGGCCCGCTTGATCTCCGTGCGATCGCCGGTGCTTCTCGCCGCCGAAGGCGAAGAGCGAGTGTCGAGGACCCGCAGGCCGGCGGCCACGGCCACGGGCAGCAGCATCGCCCCGGCCGTGTACTTCGTCGCGATCGCCGCGCCGACCGCGCCGCCCGCGATCGCCCAGTCGAGCCAGCGGCCGCGCTCGTAGACGAGCAGGCAACCGACCAGCGCGAGCGTCACGGGCGCGAGCGTGACGACGTCGTTGAGCGCGTGCTTGGAGTAGAAGACCGGCAGGAACGCGACCGCCATCAGCGCGGCGGCGACGAGCCCGACGCGGCGCTCGTAGAAGCGCGTGCCGGCCCAGTAGGCGAGCCCGACGACGAGCGTGCCGATCAGCGCGACCGCGACGCGCGCGGTGAGGAACGCCGCCTCGGGATCGGCGGCGAAGCCGCGCGCGAGGCCGTGCCCGCCGCCGAACGGGAAGCCCGCGGTGAAGCGGACCTTGAAGATCGCGTAGAGCAGGTAGGTGAGCGCCGGCGGGTTCTCGTAGTAGCCGGGGTCGAGCCCGCCGCGGAACATCTCCACCGCACGGGGCACGAAGTGCTCGGCCTCGTCCGCGTTGAACGCGAACGGCAGCCCGTGATCGAGGTGCCAGAGCCGCAGCGCGAGCGCCGCGGCCAGGATCGCCCCGAGCAGTCCGAGCGCGGTGCGGCGGCGGATCGCCGGCGCCGCCGGCGGCGGCCCGGCCAGCGGCTGGGCGCCCGGCGCCGCGGCGGGCCCGGTGTCCTCGTGGACGGTCACGACGCGCGCTTCCGCGGGCCGTAGCGCTGCTCGCAGTCGCGCAGCCGGTAGATCCTGACGTCGGGCCCGGGACGCTCGTAGGCGGGCGAGTAGTAGCTGTAGGAGAGGTCGAAGCTGAACGGCTGCGGATCCGCGTCGGCGCGGAACGGGCTGACGGCGAAGACGACGTCGGACTCCTGCTCGAGCCGCGCGTAGTAGGCGAGCGCGGAGCGGTTGCCGGCCGCTTCCGCGCGCCCCCGGATCAGGTCCATCGTCATCACCATGCAGTAGCCCTGGCGGCGATAGCGCTCGAGCACGCCGGGCCGCAGCGTGCGGCCGTACTCGACGTGCGTCTCGCGGATGTCGCGGATGAACTCGTCGACGAACTGCGCGCGCGCGAGCTTCTGCGGGCGGTTGTTGCGCACCGGCCAGTAGTAGCGCTCGGGCACCGCCGGCTCGATGATGATGCGCAGCTCGCGGCGCTCGTTCGCGACGAGCCAGTCGCGCGCGATCTCGCGCGTGTCGCGCTGTCCGAGCACCGCCATCGAGCGCGCGTCGGCGGCGAGCGGCTGCCACAGCAAGAGCACCCCCGCGACGGCCACCGCCGGCCATTCCAGCCGCGGCGCCCGCGCGCGCACGACCTCGATCGCCCGCACCACCGCGTAGCCGGCGAGCAGCGCGAGCGCGGGATAGATCGGCAGCAGCCAGCGCCCGAAGAAGCGCGACTGCAGGCTCAGGTAGACGAACAGCGCGAGCGGGAAGGCGAGCAGCAGCGCCAGCCATACGCGGTCGCGCCGCGCGAGCAGCACAGCGCCCGCGGCGGCCGCGGCGGCCGCCGCCCAGCCGAGCCCCCAGGTCAGGCTGTCGAGGTAGTAGAGAACGCCCGTGTCGCGCTCCTGGCCGAACTTGTCCTGGTTGCCGGCCAGCTCGGCCTGGCCGCGCAGCTGGTGCAGCGCGGTCTTGAGGTCGATGAAGAAGTACGGGTTCGTGACGAGGAAGGCGAGCAGCGCGCCGGCGCCGAGCACGAGCCCGCCGACGAGGGTGGCGCGCAACGCGGGGCCATTGCGCGCGGCGGCGAGCGGCAGCAGCAGCGCGAGCGCCGGCGCGATCAGGACCAGCCCGGCGGTGTACTTGAAGCCGACCGCCAGCCCTGCCGCGACGCCTGCCGCGGCGCACCACTTCAGACCGCCCGTCTCGTGCATGCGGATCGCGAACAGCAGCGTCAGGGCTACCGGCGCCAGCGTTCCCACGTCGGTCACGGCGATGCGCGAGAACGCGACCGGCAGGAACGCGAAGCAGAGGATCGCGGCGGCGACGAGCCCGGTGCGGCGGTTCCAGAGCTGGCGACCGGCGTAATACACGGCGGCGACGCCGGCGAGGCACAGCACGGCCGCGAGCCCGCGCGAGAGCTCGAAGATCCATTCGGCGTTGTTGCGATAGCCGCCGAGGATCTTCTCG
Organism: uncultured Solirubrobacteraceae bacterium; assembly: GCA_963839615.1. Classification (GTDB taxonomy): domain Bacteria; phylum Actinomycetota; class Thermoleophilia; order Solirubrobacterales; family Solirubrobacteraceae; genus DASQMT01. The sequence goes on along the minus strand of CAWIVY010000007.1, from coordinate 200,119 downwards.
CCGCCGCCGAACGGCAGCGAGACAGCGCGGTAGAGCAGGTGCAGCAGGTAGGTGTAGGCCGACGGGTTCTGGAAGTAGCCGGGATTCGCGTCGTTGAAGACCTCCACGGCGCGCTTCGTGAAGTGCGACCCCTCGTCGACGTAGTAGACGTAAGGCAGCCCGTGGTCGTTGTGGACGACGCGCAGGACGAGGCCCGCAACCATGATGAGGCCGAGCACGGCGAGTGCGGGGCCCTCGTCGCGCAGGCGTCGAATCACGGCGCCGATGGTAGCTTTGACCCCTCCGCCGCCATGAAGCTCATCATCCAGATCCCCTGCTTGAACGAGGAGGAATCGCTCCCCGTCACGCTGCACGACCTGCCCCGCGAGGTGGCGGGCTTCGACGTGGTCGAGTGGCTGATCATCGACGACGGCTCGACCGACCGGACGATCGACGTCGCACGCGCGAACGGCGTCGACCACATCGTGCGCCTGACGAACAACAAGGGCCTCGCGAGCGGCTTCCAGGCGGGGCTCGACGCGTGCCTCAAGCTCGGCGCGGACGTGATCGTCAACACCGACGCCGACAACCAGTACGACGGCCGCGACGTGGCCACGCTCGTCGCGCCGATCATCGCGGGCGATGCCGACATGGTCGTGGGCGACCGCCAGGTGAAGACGATCGAGCACTTCTCGCCGGCGAAGAAGCTGCTGCAGCGGCTCGGGTCCTGGATCGTGCGCCAGGCGTCCCAGACCACGGTGCCCGACACGACCTCCGGCTTCCGCGCGTACAACCGCGAGGCGGCGCTCGGCCTGCAGGTGGTCTCGAAGTTCACCTACACGCTCGAGACGATCATCCAGGCGGGCAAGATGACGGTCGCGATCGACCACGTCCCGGTGCGGACGAACCCGAAGCTGCGCGAGTCGCGCCTGTTCCCCTCGATGTGGACGTACATCCGCCGCAACGGGGTCTCGATCTTCCGCATCTACGCGCTCTACGAGCCGCTGCGCGTGTTCATGACGGGCGCCCTGATCGTCGGCTTCGCCGCGCTGGTCGTGTGGGGGCGGTTCTTCTACTTCTGGGTCTCGGGCGACGGCAGCGGCCACGTGCAGTCGCTGATCCTCGGGGCCGTGCTCTTCAACGCCGCGATGCTGCTCGCCGCGCTCGGCGTGCTCGGCGACCTGATCAGCGGCCAGCGGATCACGTTGCAGCGCATCTTCGAGCGCGTGCGCCGCGTCGAGCTCGAGCTCGGCGTGCCGCCGTCGCACTACGAGCCCGGCACGCCCGAGGCCGGGCGCGAGCCGACGACCGGAGCGCACGCCGGCGGGCACGGCAAGACCGAGGAGCGCGAGGCGGTCCAGCTGTGAGCGCGACGGTCACGCGCGACGCCGAAGGCACCGTCACCGGCAACACCTACGACAAGTACGGCTCTTCCAACCCGGTCGTGCGGCGCCTGATGGCGACCTTCCAGCGCTCGCTGGGCGAGCTGTTCGAGCAGGTCGACCCCAGGTCCGTGCTCGACGTCGGCTGCGGCGAGGCGATCCTCACGCACCAGTGGGCGGTCGCGCGGCCGGCGATGCGCGTCGTCGGCTTCGACCTCGAGGACCCGGAGATCCAGCGCCACTGGGAGCAGCGCACGGCGCCGAACCTCGAGTTCCGGATCCTGCGCGCGCAGGAGGCGTTCCCGTTCGCCGACGGCGAGTTCGCGCTCGCGACCGCGATCGAGGTGCTCGAGCACGTGCCCGACCCGGAGCACGCCGTCGCCGAGATGGCGCGCTGCGCGCGCGGCGGCCACATCCTCGTCTCGGTCCCGCGCGAGCCGCTCTGGCGCGGCCTGAACATGGCGCGCGGCGCGTACGTGAAGGACCTCGGCAACACGCCGGGCCACGTCAACCACTGGTCGCGCCGCAGCATCGAGGCGCTGCTCGCGCGCCACGGCGAGGTCGTCGAGACGCGGTCGCCCTTTCCGTGGACGATGGTCCTAGCAAGGGTTTGAGCTACGGCCGCGGGGCGAGGGTCCTATCGTTCGGGATAGCGACCACCGGGCTCGTCACCTTCGCGTACTTCTCGGTCGCCTCGCACGTCCTCGACGACGCGGACTACAAGGCGGTGTCGCTGCTCTGGTCGGTGCTGTTCGTGACCGTCTCGGTGATCTACCGCCCGATCGAGCAGCTGCTCTCGCGCACGATCGCCGACCGCCGCGCGCGCGGGCTCGAGCACGACCACCCGCTGCGAACGCCGTTGCTGATCCAGGGCGGCTTCGCACTCGCCTTCGCCGCCGTCGCGCTCGCGCTCCGCGGGCCGATCGAGGACGGGCTCTTCGACGGCTCGGCGGCGCTGTACTGGATCCTCGTCGTCGCGGTGCTCGCCTACGCCGCGAGCTACTTCGCGCGCGGCTGGCTCGCCGGCCACCAGCGGTTCGGCCTCTACGGCGGGCTCGTGTTCCTGGAGGCGAGCTCGCGGCTCCTGTTCGCGCTCGCCGTCGCGGTCGGGATCGCAGAGGGGCAGACAGCAGTCGCGCTCGGCATGGCCGCGGCGCCGTTCGTGTCGCTGGTCGTCGTCCCGCTCGCGTTCTCGCGCAAGGCCCAGGCCGGACCGCCCGGTGAGCGCGACCGTGGCGATGACCTCGGCGTCGCGCGCGGCGGCCGCTTCGCGATCGCGGTGCTGGCGATCATGCTCGCCGAGCAGACGCTGCTCAACGCCGCCGTGCTGACGAGCGACCTGACGGCGGACGACGCGGTCGTCGCCGGCTTCGTCTTCAACGTGCTGCTGATCGCGCGCGCGCCGCTGCAGCTCTTCCAGGCCGTCCAGGGCTCGCTGCTGCCCCATCTCGCCGGCCTCGAGGCGCGTGCGGGGCGCGCGGAGGCGAACCGCGCCGTCCGCATCACGATGCTCGCGATCGCGGGCTTCGCGCTCACGATCGCGGCCGGGCTGGTCGCGCTGGGCCCCTGGGCGATGGACCTGCTGTTCGACGACGCGGCGACCTACGGGCGCTGGGGCCTTGCGCTCGTCGCGCTGGGCATGGGCTTCCACCTGATGGCCGGCACGCTCAACCAGGCGGCGCTGGCGCGCGACGAGGCGGGCCGCGCCGCTGCGGCCTGGCTGCTCGCGGCGGTGCTGTTCGTCGGCTGGCTCGTGGCCCCGGTGATCGACGACGAGCTGCTGCGGGCCGAGGTCGGGTATCTGGGGGCCGCGGCCTTCCTGTGCGCGAACCTTACGATCGTGCATCGCCGCGTCGGGTAAGGTCGGCGGAACATGGCCTACACCCTCGAACACGATCCGATCGACGCCGGGCACCTGATCTCGATCACGGGTGAGCTCGACATCGCCGCCACGCCGGAGCTCTCGACCGTGCTGCTGATGGCCGCCGGCTCGCCCGGCTCGCTGATCGTGCTCGACCTCGCAGGCGTCGACTTCATCGACTCGACCGCGCTGGGGACGCTGCTCAAGGCGGGCAACGAGATCGAGTCGGCCGGCAAGCGGCTGCGCATCGTCTGCGCGGACGGCCCGGTGCGCCGGCTGCTCGAGCTGACGAACCTCACGAACCGCTTCCACCTCTGCCCGACGCGCGACGACGCGTTCGCCGCGGCTTAGCCCTCAGCAGAAGCGCGGCAGGTGATGGGCCAGCTGGGCGCGCCACGACGGCCAGTCGTGCGGGACGTCGTGGCCCCACAGGTCGAGCTCGTGTGAGAGGCCCTTCTCCCCCAGCATCCCGGCGAAGCGCTTGGAGCTCTCGAGCGCGCCGGTCGTGTCCTCCCACTGGCCCTGGCCGCAGACGATCAGCATGTTCAGCCGGCCACGCAGCCAGTCGAGGTGGTCCCCGTGCAGGTGCGGGACGTAGTCGGCGGGGTTGTTGAAGTAGACGGCGTCACCACGCTCGCCCCAGCCGACGGCCGAGACGTCGTAGATGCCGCTCTGGCAGATCGCCAGCGGGAACAGGTCGGCGCGCCTGAGCGCGAAGTTGGCGGCGTGGTAGGCGCCGAAGCTCGGCCCCGTGACGGCGATCTCCTGCGCGCCGCCGCAATCGGAGGCGATGAACGGCACGACCGATCCGAGGATCCACTCCTCGTAGGCGCCGTGGCGGCGCGCGCGCTCCTCGAGCGGGAGCGAGCCGTCGTGCCAGGTCCGGCCGTCGGCGGCGTCGACGCAGTAGAGCTTCACGCGGCCCGCATCGAGCAGCCCGGCGACGGCGTCGACCATGCCCTGCTGCTCGTAGTCATGGCATTGACCGCGCTCGGAGGGGAACGCCAGCAGCGGCCTGCCGTAGTGGCCGTAGGCGATCAGGCCGAGGCCGTCGGGATGCAGCTGGACGTGGCGGCGCTCCATCGCGGCCACGACGCTATCGCCTACTCCGTCGTCACCGCCCGCAGCACGTCGACCTTCGACGCGCGGCGCGCCGGCGGGATCGCCGCCAGCACGCCCGCGACCGCCGCCAGCACCGACAGGATGATCAGGGTCCCGATCGGGAAAGTGAGCACGAAGCCCTCGTCGGCCAGCGGCCGCGACACGACGACGGCGAAGACGATCCCGAGCACGAGCCCCAGCACGGCGCCGATCAGCGCCGTGATCACGGACTCCGCGCGCACCATGCGCCGGACCTGGCGCTTGCTCATGCCGACGGCGCGCAGGAGGCCGAGCTCGCGCGTGCGCTCGTGCACGGCCAGCGCCAGCGTGTTGACGATCCCCAGCAGCGCGACGATCACAGACAGCGACAGCAGCGCGTAGACCAGCCCGAGCAGCTGGTTGACCTGGTCGGCGGTCTCGTCCTTGTACTCCGCGAGCGTCTGCGCCTTGGCCACCGGGAAGTCGGCCAGCGACTTGCTCGCCGCCTTCGCGAGCGTCTCCGGCTTGCCGGTGCCGCCGACGAGGATGAACGCGTCGTCGGGCTGGTTCCAGTCCTTCGTCATCGTGCCGTTGGTCACGATGAACTGCCCGAGCATGCCGACCTTGTTGTCGTAGGTGCCTGCCAGCTCGTAGTCGACGTGCTTGCCCGACGGCGTCGTGACCGGGAGCTCGTCGCCGAGGCCGAAGCCGTGGTCCTTGGCCCACGAGTCCGAGGCGAACGCCTGGTCGTCGCGCAGCGAGGCGAGCGCCTGCAGGTCGCCGCGCGCGATCTCCGGCTGGAACAGCTGCGTCACCGTCGCCGGGTCGACGCCGGACACCGGCACGGCGTCGCCGCCGCCCTTGACGTTGGCCTGGTCGAAGCGCATCGGCGACACGACCGTCACGCCCGGGGTCTTGGCGAGCGCCGTCGCCACGCCGGGCGGGACGGGCGAGTAGCCGTCGTCGTGCGTCACGATCAGCGCCGAGCGGCTGAGCTGCTCGTCGATCACCTTGTCGATCGAACCCGCGCAGGCCGGCGGCGAAGATCGCCGTGAAGACGACGAGCGCCAGGCCGATCATCAGCGCCGACGCGGTGATCGCCGTGCGCTGCGGCTGGCGCTCGGCGTTCTCGCGCGCCAGGCGGCCGGGCATGCCCTGGAAGCGCTGCAGCGGAGCGCCGATGACGCGCGCCAGCGGCCGCACGAGCACCGGGGCGAGCAGCGCGACGCCGAAGATCATCACGATCATGCCGAGCCCGAGCAGCGCGGCCGCGGCGGAGCCGCCCGCGCCGCCGAACAGGCCGGCCAGCAGCGAAGCCAGCCCGAGGCCGATGACTGCGAACGAGACGAGCAGCCGCTTGCGGCTGACCCGGCGCGCGCCCGGCGTGACGGCGTCGCGCATCGCCTCGACCGGCTCGACCTGCGTCGCGCGGCGCGCCGGGATCAGACCGGAGACGAGCGTGGCGATCATGCCGACGAGCAGGCCGACGATCACGGTGCGCGCGGCGATCACCGTGCCCGTGGAGGGCAGCTCGATCCCGAACGACGCCAGCAGCGAGCGCAGCGCCGGCGCCAGCACCACGCCTGCGAGGATCCCGGCGACCGAGGCGAGGAAGCCGATCACCAGCGTCTCGGCGATCACGGAGTTGAGCACCTGGCGGCGCGACGCGCCGAGCGTCCGCAGCAGCGCGAACTCGCGCGAGCGCTGCGCCACGGTCACCGCGAACGTGTTGAAGATCAGGAAGCCGCCGACGAGCACGGCGACGCCGGCGAACACCAGCAGGCCGATCTTGAGGAAGCCGAGCGAGTCGGTGATGTCGGATGCGGACTCCTCCGCCTGCTCCTTGCCCGTCCGGACGACGGCGGAGCCGCCGAGCGAGGCGACGATCGCGGCCTTGAGCTCCTCGGGGCTCGTGCCGCCCTCGGCGGCGGCCACGACCTCGGTGACCGCGCCGGGCTCCTCCGCGATCTTCTGCACCTCGGCGAGCGGCATGTTCATGCTCTGGATGCCGATCGACTTCTGGTCGCCGACGTTCGTGATGCCGGAGATCTCGTAGCTCTTCACGGGCGCGCGGCCGCCGATCAGGAGCTTGTCGCCGACGTCGTAGCCCTCCCTGTCGGCGGTGGCCTCGTCGAGCGTGACCTGCCCGGGCTGCTCCGCGGGCCCGCCGTTGACGTAGGTCAGCGGGTCGAAGCGCTCCTCGTTGCTCGAGAACACGATCGAGGGCGGGCCGTTGCCGCCGATCCGCTCGCGCTTGTCGTTGAAGATCGAGACGACCGTCTCGAAGCGCGGCTCGGCCGCCTCCACGCCGTCGGCGGCTTCGACCTTCTCGAGCGTGCCCGGGGGCAGCGGCTGGATCCGGCCGCCGAAGTCGCCCTCGACGGGCTGCTTCGCGGTGACGTTGGCGTCGACGCCCTTCGCGACGCGCTCGAACAGGTCGGTGAAGGAAGCGTTGATCGTGTCCGTGAAGATGAACGTGCCCGACACGAACGCGACGCCGATCACGACGGCGAAGCCGGTCAGGGCGCTGCGGAGCTTGCGGGCGAACAGCCCGCGGATCGCCATCCGAACCATCTACGCCACCTGCTTCATCAGGTCCAGCAGGCCCTCGGCGGAGCCAGAGGCCCCGTCGTGGACGACGCCGCCGTCGCGCAGCATCACGACGCGGTCGGCGGACGCGGCGGCGCCCGCATCGTGGGTGACCATGATCACGGTCTGCCCGAACTCGTCGACCGCGCGGCGCAGCAGCTCGAGCACCTCGCTCGCGGACTTGGAGTCCAGGTTGCCGGTCGGCTCGTCGGCGAACACGACGGCCGGGCGCGCGATCAGCGCGCGGGCGATCGCGACCCGCTGCTGCTGGCCGCCCGAGAGCTCCGCCGGCCGGTGCGTGAGCCGGTCGCCGAGGCCGACGGCGTCGACGAGCTTGTCGAACCACTCCTTGTCCACCTTCGTGCCGGCCAGCATCAGCGGCAGCGTGATGTTCTCGCGCGCCGTCAGGACCGGGATCAGGTTGTAGGCCTGGAAGACGAAGCCGAGCTTGTCGCGCCGCAGCGAGGTCAGCTTCTTGTCGTCGAGGTTCGCGAGCTCCAGCCCCGCGACCACGACCGAGCCCGAGGTCGGGCGGTCGAGGCCCGCGAGCAGGTGCATCAACGTCGACTTGCCCGAGCCCGACGGCCCCATGATCGCCGTGAACTCCCCCGCCGGGAAGCCGAGCGAGACTCCGCGCAGAGCGTGCACCGCGGCCTCGCCCTCCCCGTATTGCCGGTGCAGCTCGGCGGTCGAGACGATCGGGGCAGGCGAAGTCGCGGTCATGCCGCCAGCATGGTGGTGCTGCCCACCTCCGAACAGGGAGAAGACCGGCCTAGCGGCGGTGCGGGCAGCCGCACTAAGCGGCGCGCAGGTACGCCAGCACCGCCAGCACGCGGCGGTGGTCCTCGACCGTCGGCGTGAGGTCGAGCTTGGAGAAGATCGACGTGACGTGCTTCTCGACCGCGCGCTCGGTCACGACGAGCGCCTCGGCGATCGCGTTGTTCGAGCGCCCCTCGGCCATCAGCCCCAGCACCTCGCGCTCGCGCGGCGTGATCGACTGCAGCGGGTCCTCGCGCCGGCGCCGGCCCAGCAGCAGGGCGACGACCTCGGGGTCGAGCGCCGAGCCGCCGTTCGCGACGCGTCGCACGGCATCGGTGAAGGAGTCCACGTCGGCGACGCGGTCCTTGAGCAGGTAGCCGGTGCTCTCCGTGGACTGGGACAGCAGCTCGAGCGCGTAGGCCTCCTCGACGTACTGGGAGAGCACGAGGACGCCTGTTCCCGGGTGCTCCTTGCGGATCGCGTGCGCGGCGCGCATGCCCTCGTCGGTGTGCGTCGGCGGCATGCGCACGTCGACGACCGCGACGTCGGGCTTGTGCGCGCCGACCTTGCGCAGCAAGTCCTCGCCGTCACCGGCCTGGCCGACCACCTCGAAGCCGGAGTCCTCGAGCAGCCGCACGAGCCCCTCGCGCAGGAGCACTGAGTCGTCGGCGATCACGACACGGATGGGCGCGGTCATACAGGGATCACAGCACGAAGCAGGGTGCCCGCGCCCTCCGGTGAGCTCAGCACGAGCTTCCCGTCGAGCGCGGAGACGCGATCGGCGAGCCCGCGCAGGCCCGTTCCGCGGCCCGGGTCGGCGCCGCCGATGCCGTCGTCGGCGACCTCCACGACCGCGTGGCCGTTGTTGCGCGAGACCGAGACGCGCGCCTGAGTTGCATTCGCGTACTTCACCACGTTCGTGAGCGCTTCCGCCACGACGAAGTAGGCGGCGGCCTCCACGGGCGCCGGCAGCCGCTCCGGCGGCGTGCCGTCGAGCTCGACCGGGACCGACGAGCGCCCCGCCAGCCCCTCGAGCGCCGCGGCGAGGCCGCGGTCCGAGAGCACGGCGGGATGGATCCCGCGCGCCAGCTCGCGCAGCTCCTCGAGCGCGCGGCCGAGCTCCTCCTGGGCGCCGCCGAGCAGCTTCTCGGCGCCGTCGGGGTCCGCACGCAGACGTGTCTGGGCCAGGCGCATCGTCAGCGACAGGGCGACGAGCCGCTGCTGGGCGCCGTCGTGCAGGTTGCGCTCGAGCCGCCGCCGCTCGGCCGTCCCGGCCTCGACGATGCGGGCGCGCGAGCGGCGCAGCTCGTCGACCTGGGCACGCAGCTGCGCCTGCAACCGCTCGTTCTCGATCGAGAGCCCGGCGGCGACGGCGACCGAGCCGACGAGCTCCTCGTCCTCGCAGAGCGAGCGGTCGTGGATGATCGCGCCGACGCGGCGGCCGTCGCGCTCGACCGGGGCCCAGGCGCGCGCGGGATCCTCCTGATCGGGCAGCTCCGCGGGGTGGCCCGCGGCATCGACCCACTGGCCGGAGTCCTCGAGCCAGTAGACGACCTGGAGCGAGCGGTCGCCGAGCGCCCTGGACAGGAGCTCGCGCAGCCCGGCGTCGTCCTGGCCGTCGCCCAGCTTGTGCAGCAGCTCGGAGACCGCGCTCGCCTGCACGACGCGCGAGCGCAGCAGGCCGAACAGGAAGCCGTACGGCGTCAACGCGAAGAAGACGAGGCCGAGCAGGCCGGCGGCGGTCCCGAGCGCGTCCGGCCCGTTGACCGCCATCGTGGTCATCTGGCCGGCCAGCACGACGAGCAGGCAGATGCCGGACCACAGCACCGGGGCCATCGCCCGCCGCTGGAGCTGCGTCGCGGCCTGCCAGCGCTTGATCAGCACGTAGAGGACGTAGCCGACGAGGACCACCGCGAACGCCGAGATCGCAGCGTCGAGGATGTCGTAGACGATCGGGTCGGTGCCGAGGTGGATCGCCGAGTCCGGCTGCCGGCCACCCGTCTCGGCTACGAGCTGCTCCTGTTCCGCGAACAGCAGCGCGAGCGCCGGGCCGATGATCGACAGCGCGTAGCCGGCCAGGAGCACCTTGCGCACCTGCGGCGAATCGATCCGGCCGTCGGGATAGGCGAGCAGCATGTGGACGAAGACCGCGACATACAGGCTCGAGAAGAGCACCCCGATCGTGAACAGCAGCGACGAGTCGGCTGCTGTCAGGACGCCGAGGAAGAAGGCGAAGCCGACCGCCGTCATCAGCACGCCGAAGCGGTTGTCGGGCCGCCGCCACCAGGCGAAGAGCCCGGCGCCGATGAACGACCAGCCCATGAACAGCCCGAGCGTCGCGGTGACCCCGCGGTTGTCGACGTGGTCGGAGGAGAGCACGATCGCCAGGGCGACGATGCCGACGACGATTCCTTCGATCGCGACGAGCCCGAGTGCACGCCGCAGTCCGTTCACGGCCCGAGCAGCTCCTGCACGCGCTCTCCCGAGAGCTCGGCCTTGGGCACGAACCCGCATGCCCCGGACGTGGTGACGAGCGGCCCGAAGTCCGAGCCGTCGCGGCTGGAGGTCATGATCACGGTCGGGTGCTCGGCGTACGCGGTGATCTGCTGGCAGACGTCGAACCCGTCGATATCGGGCAGCTGGACGTCGAGCAGGACCACCTCGGGGCGCAGCCGGCAGCACTCGTGCAGCGCCGACGCGCCATCCACCGCCTCGCCTACGACGTCGAACCCTTCGGATTCCAGCACTACTCGTGCGCTGGCCCGGAAAGACGGGTGGTCGTCGACAATGAGGATGCGGTGGCCCATGCGCTTGTGAACGATTGTCGTCACAAGTACCTGCGGCTCACATACGGCTGGCCACACTCACCGTCGTATGGTGGCCGCCAGCGCGCGGTAGGCATCCGCAGGGTCCTCCGTGCCGAACACGGACGATCCTGCCACGAACACGGTCGCTCCCGCGTCAGCACAGGGACCTGCCGTCCGCGTGTCGATCCCGCCGTCGACCTCGAGCGCGGGCCCGTCGCCGACGAGCGCTCGCAGGCGTTCGAGCTTGGCGACCGAGCTCGGTAGGAAGCGCTGGCCGCCCCAGCCGGGGTTGACGGTCATGCACAGGAGCAGGTCGAAGTCGCCCAGCAGCTCCGAGACGGCCTGCACCGGCGTGCTCGGACACAGCGCCAGGCCCGCGTGACAGCCCGCGTCGCGCACGGCCGCCAGCGCGTAGTTGGCGTGGGGCGTCGCCTCCACGTGGATCGTGATGCCATCGGCGCCGGCGCCGGCGAAGGCGGCGAGGTGGCGCTCGGGACGCTCGACCATGAGGTGGACGTCGACGTAGCCCCCGGCGTCGTGGATCTGACCCGCCAGCGCCTCGACGACCGCAGGCCCCATGCTCAGCGCCGGCACGAAGTGGCCGTCCATCACGTCGACGTGGATCGTGCGTGCGCCGGCGGCCAGCACGGCGCCGACCTGCTCGCCGAGGCGGGCGAAGTCGGCGGCCAGGATCGAGGGCGCGACGCCCGCGGGGCCGCCCGGCATCAGATCGGCTGGAGCATCGAGCTCCGGCAGTGGTTGCAGCTGTAGAGGGCGGTGCTCGACATCCGCACGATCGTCGAGTGCTCACCGCAGTTCGGGCAGACCGACGCGAGCTCGAACCGGCGCAGGCAGTTCACGCAGCGATAGCGGCCGGGCAGGTTCGTCGGGCGCAGCCAGGGCTCGTGGCAGGACGGGCAGACGTCCCCGAGGTCGACCGCCTCGTCGTCGCTCACGAACCGCCCTCGCGGCGCAGGCGAGCGATGAAGAAGCCCTCGGTGCCGTCTCGATGCGGGAGCGTCTGGGCGAAGCCGGGCACGCGCCCATGGTCCCACAGCGGCACGTCGGACCGCAGGTCCTCAGCGCGGAAGTCTCCGCGCTCGGCGAGGAACGCCTGCACGACGGCCTCGTTCTCGGTGGGCGAGATCGTGCAGGTGGAATACACGAGCGTGCCGCCGGGACGCAGTCCCTCCGCGCCGGCGCGCAGGATCGCCGCCTGCTCGCGCGCCAGCCGCCCGGGAAGGTCCGGCGGCTTGCGCCAGCGTGCATCCGGACGCGAGGCGAGGGTGCCGAGGTCCGAGCACGGCGGGTCGACGAGGACCCGGTCGTAGCCGCCCGGCTCCTGCGGCACGGCGGCGTCGGCGGTGCGCACCTCGACGTCCGCCCCCATGCGGGCGGCGGTGCGCCGGAGCGCGTCGGCGCGCCCCGGATGCCGCTCGACGGCGACGAGCCGGCCGGATCCCCCCATCAGAGCCGCGAGATGGGTCGTCTTGCCCCCCGGGGCGGCGCAGAGGTCGAGCACGCTGTCCCCCGGTCGCGGAGCCAGCAGCCGCCCCACCGTCATCGACGCGCGCGACTGCGGCATGAAGCTGCCCTGCTCCCACTCCGGCGAGGCGAACGCGTCGAACGGGCCCTCGAGCACGAGCCCCTCGGGCAGGCCGGGCGCCGGATGCGAGCCGACCGGCAGGCGCGCCGCCAGTTCGGCCGGGTCGGCGCGCAGCGTGTTCACGCGCAGGACGGCCTCGGCCGGCTCGTTGTCCGCGGCCATCAGGGCCCGCGCGGCGTCCGCGCCCAGCGCATCCCACCACAGCGCCGCGATCCACTCGGGGTGGGAGTGGCGCAGCGCGGCCTGCGCCGGCGTGGCCTCGCCGAGCCCCGCCACGAGCTGCGCCGCCTCGCGGGCACCCCGCCGCAGCACCGCGTTGACGAGCTTGGCGCCACCCGGCGATTCGTGCTTGACGAGCTCGACGGACTCGCCGACCGCGGCGTGGGCCGGGACGCGATCCGCGTAGGCGAGCTGATAGAGGCCGAGCCGCAGCGAGGCCAGCACCAGCGGCTCGAGCTGCCCCACCGGGCGTCCGGCCAGCGTCTCGATCAGGTGGTCGAGCGTCGCCCGGCGCTGCACCGCGCCGTAGGACAGGCGCATCGCCAGCGCGCGCTCGCGCGCGTCCAGCCCGAGCCGGCGCGCTTCGCCGTGGAGCGCGCGATCCGCCCAGGAACCGTCCTCGAAGACCCGCCGCAGCACGGCGAGCGCGCACGCACGCGCCGGGGAACTGCTCGTGCGCCCGGATTCCGTGATTTCGGCGCTTAGACGATCTACCACTTTAGTGTGGGGTGCTGAGCGTACGAAGGTGGTCCAGAAGCATCGAACAATCGTCCATTTGCGCTCAAGGAACCTTCACCCCTGCCTAGAACTTGCCGATGGGCCTGTGGATCAAGGGATGAGGCAAGTGACGGACCGGGACAGCGTACGCAGGACGATGCCTCTCAAGGGCGACTCCCACGTACGCGACCTGCGCTTCGCCGGCGCCGTCTCGGCAGGCTTGATCTCGGCGATCCTCGTAGGCGGCGCGCTGCTGGCCCCGGCCGCGAACTGGAGCGGCCAGCCCGGCGGACGCTCCGGCGACGAAGTCGTCACCGTCCATCTTCCCGCCGCTCCGCGCACCGCGGCTCCCAGGCCCGCCCCGGGCGCGGGGAACGATTCCGTGCTCGCGCCGGCCCGCGGCGCCGCTCCCCTGGCCGTCGCCCAGACCGGTCTCTCCGCTCCTGCTCCCGCCCCTGTCCTGCCCAGCACCACACCGGGCCGCGAGACCGACCGCCCGGCCCCGAGCACCGAGGACCGCGCGCCCGGATCCGGCTCCGCGGGCGCTGACGGTGGGGAGATCGCCCACGCGGTCACCAACCCGCTCGTCGACTCCAACGACGACGGCATCCCCGACCAGGCCTGGGAGGCCTACGGGATGTCCGCGTTCACCAACCCCGACGGCGACGACGACGCCGACGGGATCACCAACAAGGACGAGTTGCGGATCAACACGGCGCCGAACTCGAGCCACACGAACGCCGGCGTGGCCGACGGCGACCTCGACTCCGACAACGACGGACTGCGCAACGGCATCGAGGCCAAGGCCGGCACGAAGCCCTACAGCGGCGACTCGAACGACGACGGCGTCGCGGACGGCCAGGACGACGCCGACGGCGACGGCCTGACGAACCAGACCGAGCAGGATGCCGGCACGGCCGTCGACAGCCAGGACACCGACGGCGACGGGGTCGCCGACAGCCAGGCCGACAGCGATGGCGACGGCCTGACGAACCAGACCGAGCAGGACGTCGGGAGCAACCCGGCCGTGGGCGACTCCAACGGCGACGGCGTGGCCGACGGCGACGACGACCCCGACGGCGACGGGATCCCCAACCAGGAGGAGCAGGATCTCGGCTCCAACCCCGTTTCCGGCGACTCCAACGGCGACGGCGTCAGCGACGACCAGGACGACACGGACGGCGACGGCTACTCCAACGCGGCCGAGATCGCCGCCGGCACCGATCCCAACTCGGCCTCCTCGAGCCCCGCTCCCGGCAGCATCGGCGCAGCGCCCACGCCCGACGGCGGCGGCGACGACGACGGACCGCTGCCGACAGATCAGGAGCCCGGCTCCGACCAGCCCGCGCGCACGCCCGACGATGACGATTCGGGCGACGACGAGAACGGGACGTCGCCGACCGACCCGCCCGAGCCCGACCAGCAGCCCGAGGACGGCCCGGCAGAGCCCGATGCGCCGGCCGCGGCGCCCGCCCCCGCGCCTGACGAGCCCGCGGCGGCCACGCCTGCGCCCGTCGACGACCAGCCGGCGCCGGCCCCCGAGCCGGGCGCCGCCGGCGGCGTCGGCGAGCCCGCCGCCGCCGAATCCGCGCCCGCCGCCGCGCAGGCCGCCCCCGCCGCAGATGCCCACGCCGCTCCGGCCGCCGCCGTGCGCCGCCGCCGCCTCCGCCCGCCGCCCCCGCCTCCGCCTCCCCCGCCGCCCCCGCCTCCGCCGCCTCCGCCGCCGCCCGCCGCCGCCGCTCCGCCTGCTCAGGCCGCCGCTCCGGCCCCGCCTGCCGCCGCTGCGCCCGCTCCGGCGGCGCCCGCCGCCCCGGCCCCGGCCCCGGCTGCTCCGTAGCGCCCGGAGGCCTCAGCTCGCGCAGCGCTCGAGCGCTCGCTCGAGCTCGCGTTCGAGCGTCGTCCCGCGCCAGCCGTCGTCCAGCGCCGGCAGGTGCGGCGCGAAGCGCGCGTCGCCGCTGAGCGCGGCAAGGCGGATCGCGGCCTCCTGCAGCGCGTGGCGCGTCCAGCGCGAGCCGCCCTGCTCGCCCGCGCGCAGCAGCCCCAGCGCGGGCTCGACCGCGCGCATGTCGCCGCGCAGCGCCAGCCCGTAGACGGCCTCGATCCGCGCGTCGGCGTACGCATCCGCCAGCCGCGCGACGAGCGCATCGCGCAGCGCGGGCGAATCGTGCGCCGCGAGCGTGCCGAGCGCGAACGTGGCCCAGTCGCGAACCGCCGGCTCAGGGTCGGCCGAGAGCTCGATCAGCGCATCGACGGCCAGCGGGTCCGAGCGTCCGGCGAGCGCCGCGACGACGCCGTCGCGGACGCCGGCGTCCGGGTGCCGGCGCTGCTCGAGCAGCCACGCGAGCCCCCACGGCTCGCCGAGGTGCCCGAGCGCTTCGGCGATCACCGTTAGCGACTGCCGGGTCGCGCTCGTGCTCGCCCATCCGCTCCAGCAGCGCGGCCGACGCCTCCGGCAGCGTTCGCACAGGCGCGCCGAGCTGTCCCGCGACGTAGGCGGCGACGCTGCGCGCCCGCGGGTCCGGGTCATCCGCGAGCGGCGCGAGCGCGTCGAGCACCTCGGGCGTGCCGCGCCAGCCGAGCGCAGCCAGGTACGGCGCCCACTCCTCGCCCGAGTCCCATTCGCCGACCGCGAGGCGGACGAGCTCGCCGGTCTCGCGGCCGGGCAGCCGCGGGTCGAGCCAGAAGTCGGTCAGCGCCGGGTCGGGGCGCCCACGCAGCCACGCCTCGGCGGGCATCGGCCGGCCGCCGGGCGGCTGGATCTCGGTCAGCGCGAGCGCGCCGCCGCGGCAGTCGAGCAGCAGCCGGTCCCCGTCCGTGCGCACCCGGCCGCCCGCGGGCGCCAGCGTCGACCCGGCCGGGCGGGCGTCGATCACGCCCAGGTAGCCGCCTCCGGGCAGCGGCAGCCGCGCGCCCACGTGTGGGCGCAGCGCGCGCACGGTCCGCTCGACCGCCGCGGGCGGGAGGGTCGGGTCGAGCGCGCGGTCGGCGGCCTCGATCTTGTGCGCGTAGGTGACGCCCTCGTCGTCCTGGTCGATCCATGACGGGCGCTCGTCGAGCGCTCGCACCAGCAGCCCGCCGGCGACATCCTGGAGGCGCGCCGCGAGCGTCCCGTAGTCATCGTCGGGCCGGATCGGCTCGGCGGCGCGCAAGCAGACCGGGTCCGGAGTCGAGCCCCTCGGTCAGGCGCATGATCGAGACCCCGGTCTCCGCGTCGCCCGCCATGATCGCCCGCTCGATCGGTGCGGCGCCGCGCCAGCGCGGCAGCAGCGACGGATGCACGTTGAAGATCTCGTACTCGCTCAGCAGCGGCTCCGACACGAGCACGCCGAACGCGCAGAGCACGAGCGCCTCGGGCTCGGCGGCCGCGATCCGCGCGAGCACCTCCGGCGCGTGGAGCTGCTCCGGCGCGATCAACTCGAGGCCGAGCGCCCGCGCGGCGTCGGCGACCGCGGTCGATCGCAGCGCCCGCCCGCGTCCCTTCGGCCGATCGGGCCGCGTGATCACCAGCGCCGGGCTGTGGGCGGTCGCGGCGAGCCGCTCGAGCACGGCGGCGGCGAACGGAGAGGTGCCGAGGTAGACGGTGCGCAAAGAGCGGGTCAGGCGGACGCGCCGAGCGGCGCGGGAGCGGTCTCGCGCAGCGTGCGCATGGCTTCCTTGCGCTGCTCCCGGGACGTGCGGTCGAGGATCAGGACGCCGTCCAGGTGGTCCATCTCGTGCTGGATCACGCGCGCCTCGAGCCCCGTCGCCTCGACCATGATGTCCTCGCCGCGCTCATCCTGCGCGCGGACGCGGACGTGCACCGCGCGCTCGACCTCGACCAGCACGCCGGGCAGGCTGAGGCAGCCCTCCTCCATCGTCTCGCGCTCCTCGCCGGCCCACTCGAGCCGCGGGTTGACGAGCGCTGCGATCGGGCCGTCGGCATCGACGCGGTAGACGAGCACGCGGTTCATCAGGCCGACCTGCGTCGCGGCGAGCCCGATGCCGAGCGCGTCGTGCATCAGCTGGCCCATGCGCCGCACCTGCTCGCGCAGCGCGTCGTCGAAGCTGTCGACCGCGAGCGCGCGGCTGCGCAGTCCCGGGTCGCCGTGCTTGCGCACGAGCCGCAGCGCGGCATCGCGCCGCGCCCGGGTCTCGGGGTCGAGCGGGGCGTGCTCGGGCTCGGCGACCTCGGAGGGCTCCTCGTGGTGGCTCGCCATCGGCGCCGATTCTAACGGCGCGGTGGACGCCGGGAGCGGGCATTTCGGCCCGGGCGCGCTCACTGCGGGTCGACGTCGACGGAGAACGCGACGCCGCGGTGCTCACGGCGGTTCGCCGCGCGGTCGACGGCCACGCGCACCGCGGCGACGGCCGCCGCGCGGTCATGCGCCTTGATCACGACCTGTGAGCGGTGCCGGTTGCGTAGGCGGAACAGCGGCGCCGGACCGAGCACGGTCGCGCCTGCGACGCCGGACACCGCTTCCGCGATCTCGCCCGCCGCGGCCCGCGGCGGGCTCGCCGCCTCGGCGGAGCAGACGATCCGGATCAGGTCCGCGAACGGCGGGTAGTCGAGCGCGCGCCGGCGCCCGAGCTCGCCTGTGACGAACCCGCGCGTGTCGTGCCGGGCGGCCGCGACGATCGCCGGCGCGTCGGGCGCCGTCGTCTGCACCAGCACGCGGCCGCCGCCAGGACCGCGGCCGGCGCGCCCGGCGAGCTGGGCGATCATCGTGAAGGTCCGCTCCTCGGCGCGGAAGTCGGGGAAGCGCAGGGTCGCGTCGGCGTCGACGACGACGCCGAGCGTGACGTCGGGGAAGTCGTGGCCCTTGGCGACCATCTGGGTCCCGATCAGCAGTCCGGCGGGTGCGGCGCCGAAGCGCGCGAGCAGCGCGGGCACGGAGTCCTTGGCGCCGGCGGTGTCGGCATCGAGCCGGAAGACGGGCACGTCGAGCGCCTCGGTCAGCTCCGCCTCGAGCCGCTCCGTGCCCGCCCCGTAGCGGGCGACCGACGGCGACCCGCACGCATCGCAGCGCTCGGGCACCCGCTCGCGGTGGCCGCAGTGATGGCAGGCGACGGCGCGCTCGGCGCGGTGCAGCACGAGCGCGACGTCGCACTGCGGGCACTCCCACACCTTCCCGCAGGTCCGGCAGCAGAGGAAGTTCGACCAGCCGCGCCGGTTGAGCAGCAGGATCGCCTTGCGCGCCCGGCTCAGCGCGCGCCGCGTGTCCGGGTGCAGCGGGTGGCGCGCGCCGCGCATGTCGAGCACCTCCACGGGAGGCAGCGGCCTGCTGCCGACGCGCTCGGACAACGTGAGGCGCGCGAACCGCTCCCACGTCTCCGGGCGCGGCGTTGCGGACCCGGCAAGCAACTTCCGGCCCTGGCTGCTCCGGACGCGCTCCGCGGCGACCGCCCGCGCGTCGTAGCGCGGGTCGCCCTCGTGCTTGTAGGAGGAGTCGTGCTCCTCGTCGACCACGATCAGGCCGAGGTCGCGGACGGGGGCGAAGACGGCCGAGCGCGGCCCGATCGCGATGCGCGCCTCCCCGGTGCGCAGGCGCCGCCACTCGTCGTAGCGCTCGCCCTCGCCGAGCGCGGAGTGCAGCAGCGCGACCGTGTCGCCGAAGCGCGCCTGGAAACGGCCCACGGTCTGCGGCGTCAGCGCGATCTCGGGCACGAGCACGATCACGCCCTCGCCGCGCTCCAGGGCCGCGGCCGCCGCGCGCAGGTAGACCTCGGTCTTGCCCGAGCCCGTGACGCCGTGCAGCAGCCAGGCTCCGCCGCGCTCCACCGCGGCGACCGCGCGCCCCTGCTCGGCGGTCAGTTCCACCGGCTCGTCGGCCCGCGGCACGGTGAGCGGCGCGCGCCGGCGCGCGCGCGGCGCGATCGCGACGAGGCCGCGCGCCTCCAGGCGCCGCAACGCGCCGAGGTCGCCCGCCGCCACGCGGGGCAGCCCGTCGAGCAGCCCGCGCTGGTTGCCGGTGAGCCGCTCGCCGTCGAGCGGCTTGTCCGTGCGCGCGGCCCACAACTCGGTCCGCGGCCTCCCCCGCGGGGGGAGCACGAGCGAGAGCGCGCGCGCCGGCGTCGAGCAGTACTCCGCCGCCATCCACAGCGCCAGCCCGACGAGCTCCTCGGGCAGCGAGTCCTCGCGCACGGCACTCGGCGTGACGAGCTTCTCCGGCGGCACCTCCGTCGTCCCGGCGAGCCCGACCACGACCCCGTCGAGCGCCTGGCGGCCGAACGGGATGCGCACGATCGAGCCGACGCGCACCGGCGCCTCCGGCAGCGCGTAGTCGAACGGCCCGGCCAGCCGGCGAGTGGTCGTGAGGGGCTGGACGCGAGCGATCACGGCCGCATGACGCTAGCCGCCGCCGCGGCACATAAAGAGGGGCTGGCACCGTTTAGGTAAAGAGGGGCTGGCACCGTTTAGGTACCGCCGCCCGCCCGGATACGCTCGCCCGCGTGGACCGGATCCTGCTCGGCGACAACCTGCCGCTGCTGCGCGCCGAGCCGGACGGCTGCGCGACCCTCGCCTATCTCGACCCGCCGTTCAACACCGGGCGCGAGCAGTCGCGGCGGACGTTGGCGACGGTCGCGGACGCCGCCGGCGACCGCACCGGGTTCGGCGGCCGCCGCTACGCCACGCGGCTGCTCGAGCAGTCCTCCTACCGCGACGCCTTCGACGACTACCTCGGCTTCCTCGAGCCGCGGCTGCGCGAGGTGCGCCGGCTGCTGGCGCCCGAGGGCACGCTGTACTTCCACATCGACTACCGCGAGGCGCACTACTGCAAGCTGCTGCTCGACGAGCTGTTCGGCCGCGAGTGCTTCCTCAACGAGCTGATCTGGGCCTACGACTACGGCGCGAAGTCGCGCCGCCGCTGGCCCGCGAAGCACGACACGATCCTCGTCTACGTCAAGGACCCCGAGCGCTACCTGTTCGACTGCGAGGCGGTCGACCGCGAGCCCTACATGGCGCCCGGGCTGGTGACGGCGGAGAAGCGCGCGCGGGGCAAGCGCCCGAGCGACACCTGGTGGCACACGATCGTCTCCCCGACCGGGCGCGAGAAGACCGGCTACCCGACGCAGAAGCCCGAGGGGATCGTCCGCCGCATGGTGCAGGCGTCCTCGCGCCCCGGCGACCTCTGCCTCGACCCGTTCGCGGGCTCGGGAACGCTCGGCGCGGTGGCGGCCAAGCTCGGCCGCCGCTACCTGCTGATCGACGAGTCGCCGGAGGCGCTGCGGGTGATGCGGGCGCGGCTCGGCGCTCAGGCCGCGGCCTGAACATCGGGCCAGAAAACGGCCTCGGCCGCGCCGAGCGGCGTGGTGGGCGCCGCGCCGGCGTAGTACTCGCGTGCGATCGCATGCCAGTCCGCGCACGCGCGCAGCTCGGCGAGCCCGGAGAGGACGAGCCCCTCCATGCGGCGCAGCAGCAGCGCCTGCGGCGGCAGCGTCTGGCGGCGCATCTGCGCGAACCACGGTGACCGCGGACCGCTCGTGGACTCGATCAGCGCGGATACGTAGGCGGGCGAGAAACGGCGCCGGCCCGGCTCCAGGTACCACTCGCCCATCGCGGTGACCTGCGCCAGCAGCGCCTCAGGCTCGAACGTCTCGGGCTCCGGCAGGTACCCCAGGTCGGCCAGCGCCGCGTGCACGGCCTCCGCGTCGCCGGCGTCGATCGCGACCCCGACCGACGCCTCGCGGTCGAGGTAGCGGCGGTCGAGCACCCGCATGAGCCCGAAGTCGAGAAAGCCCACGCGGCCGTCGTCGAGCAGCAGGTAGTTGCCCGGGTGGGCGTCGCCGGAGACGCGCCCGGTGTGATGCACGAGCCCGAAGTAGAAGCGGAAGACGATCTCGGCGAAGCGGTCGCGGGACTCCTCGTCGAGCGCCTTGACGACCTCGAAGCGCGATCCGCGCAGCAGGTCCGTCACGAGCACGCGGCGGCTCGAGAGCTCGGTGTGGACCTCGGGGACGTGCGCGAACGGGTGCCCGCGATGGGCGCGCGCGACGGCGCGGTGGTTCTGCGCCTCGAGCTCGTAGTCGAGCTCCTCTGCGATCCGCTCGCGCAGCTCGGCGTAGATCGCCTTCACGTCCAGGCCGGGGGCCAGCCGCTTGACGATCGGCAGCAGCAGCGTGAGGTTGCGCAGGTCGGTGTCGACCGCCTCGGCGACCCCCGGGTACTGCACCTTGACCGCGACCTCATCCCCCGCGTGCGTGACCGCGCGGTGGACCTGGCCGATCGATGCCGCGGCGAAGGCCTCGTGCTCGAACTCCGAGAAGACGGCCGCCGGCCTGTCGCCCAGTTCCTCGCGCAGCAGCTTCTCGACCTGCTTGAACGGCAGCGGCGGGACGTCGTCGCGCAGCTTCGACAGCGTCTGCTTGAAGTTCTCGCGCTCGCCCTCGGGCAACGCGGTGAAGTCGATCGTGGAGAGCACCTGCCCGACCTTCATCGCCGCGCCGCGCATCTGGCCGAGCTGCGCGACGAGCTGCCGCGCGAGGGCGGCGGCGCGTTCGCCGGTCGCCGCCTCGGCGCGCTCGGGCGAGCGCATCACGTTCGCCGCGCGCGTACCGGCCCAGCGAGCGGACTGCCCGGCGACGAGCCCGCCGAGCCGGGCGGAGCGGGAGATCCGCGAGGTCGGCGGCCGGGTGGGTTCCGCGGGCATGGCCTCCAGGCTACGAGGCCCGTGGTGCCCCGCAGGCCCCGAATCGCCGGGGCGGCCCGGATCGCAGACCGATCCGAGCCGCCCCGAGCGACCCGCTCGTGTTCAGTGGGCGCGCCGGTAGCGCTCCCAGGTCTGCAGCTTGCGGGTCATCGGCCCGGTCACGGCGCCGTCCAGGCCGCTCTTGCGCTGGGCCCAGCCGACGACCTGCTCGCGCATGTCGAACCAGCCCGGGAACGCGATCTCGTCTGCCATGTCCGGGTCGGAGATCGCGACCGCGTGGATGTGCTCGTTGCCCGGCCAGTTGCGGAACCAGGCCGCGAACCCGACCGTGCGCAGCGCACGCACCACCCGCTTGATCGAGCGTCCGCAGCGCGTGTTGATGCTGAGGTCGGCCGCGCCGCCGCCGGCATGGGTCGCCTCTGAGCTGTCGTCGGGGCCCGTGTAGGAGCCCTTGGTCACGTCGAGCACGCACCCGCGACGAAGGCGATGGCCCGCGGCCTTCAGCATCCGGATCGTGCGCACGTTGAGCGTCACGCCGCTCCACGTCCTGCGATCGCCCGAACGGACGATGTGATTCACCCGGAAGCGCCGGGCTCCGAGCCGCGTGAGCGAGCTCTCGCCCGGGATGCCGCTCGCATCAAGCCCCGCGTACCCGAGCCGGCGCTGCCAGCGGGCGTAGCCGTTCATCGTCTGGGAGCCGAAGTTCCCGTCGACGGCGACGCGGATGTGCTTGCTGCGCAATGCCCGCTGCACCCGCTTCACGCTCTTGACGGCGCGGAAGGAGGTGTGGTTGCCAGGACGGTACGCGTCGAGCTGCGCCGCGATCAGCAGCCGCTCCATGTTGACCGTGGTCCTGCGGGCTCCGCTCTCCGACGCGGGATGCGAAGCCTGCGCGCTCTGCGCGAGCGCCGTCATCGCGATCGCCGCACAGGCGATCAGGGCAGCGGCGAGCCGCGGCGTGTTCCTAGGGGACATCTCAGACCTTTCGTGGGTTCTCACTCGGAAGCGGCCGGCCGCCGGTAACGCTCCACACCCTCGGGGCAGGAGGCGGACCCCGCAAGGGAGTCCTCATCGAGTTCTCAACGCCGCCTCAGAGTCGTCTCATTCAACGCGCATCGGACCGTGAGGCTTGTTTGAGACTTCGCGCCGCCGCTCGCCCAAGTGCGCCATCCTCTAGGCGATGCGCCGCGTACTCGCCCTCATCTGCATGCTGTCCGCCGTCGGCTGCAGCGCCGCGACCGCGGCTGAAGCTCGCGTCGTCCGTGAGGGCACGTCCGGCCCCGACCGCCTCATCGGCACCGCCGGCGCCGACCGTCTGGCCGGCAAGGGCGGGGCAGACGTGCTCAGGGGCAGGGCCGGTGGGGACATCCTGAGCGGGGACTCCGGCGGGGACCGCCTGTACGGCGGCCGCGGGAGGGACACGCTGCTCGGCGGCTCGGGCGGCGACCGGCTGGTCGGGGGGCCGGGCAAGGACATCATCTCCTGCGGCGCCGGCTTCGACACCGTCCGGCGCGGACCGGGGGATCGCGTGTCGTCCGATTGCGAGCGCGTGAGGAGTGTCTGACACGGCCGGGAAGCCCCCGGTCGTGCTGCTCGTCGACGACGACGCCCGCATCCTGCGCGCAGTCGGCGCGGGCCTCACGCTCGAGGGCTTCGAGGTCGTGCCCGCGTCGGGCGGTCGCGCCGCGCTCGCGGCCGTCGAGCTGGTCGATCCCGCCGTGATGCTGCTCGACATGTCGATGCCGGATCTCGACGGGCTCGAGGTCCTGCGGCGCCTGCGCGCGTCCGGCCGGGATCTGCCCGTGTGCGTGCTGTCGGCTCGCGACGAGGTCGGCCACCGAGTGGCCGGACTGGAGGCGGGGGCCGACGACTACGTCGTGAAGCCGTTCGCGCTCGATGAGGTCGTCGCTCGGCTGCACGCGCTGCTGCGACGCCGGCCGCCGGAGGATCGCGACGGGATCTCCGTCGGCGACCTGGAGCTCGACCGGGCGGGCCACCGCGCGATGCGCGGCTCCCGAGACCTCGAGCTGACGCGTCGCGAGCTGGAGCTCCTGGAGGTGTTCATGCACCATCCGGGCGACGTGATCGCGCGCGAGCAGCTCCACGAGGAGGTGTGGGGCTACGACTTCGACCCCAAGACGAACGTCGCCGACGTCTTCGTCGGATACCTGCGGCGCAAGCTCGAAGCCGGCGGCGAGCCGCGCATCCTGCACACGGTCCGCGGTGTGGGTTTCGTCCTGCGGCCGTGAGAGCCTCAGCCCGTGCGCAGCCTCCGCGCCCGCCTGAGCCTCGGCGTCGGGCTCGTGATCGCCCTCGTGCTCGGGGTGTCCGGCGTGCTCATCTCCGACTACGCGGAGCGGACCGCCCGCGACGCGGTGGACGACCGGCTGCAGCGCACGGCCGAGCTGTCGCGCGCGACCGCCGTCGACGCGGTCCAGAACGCGCTGCCGGACACCGACCGCCGACTCGATGCGGTGCTCGGCGCCACGGGCAGCTCGCTGCAGCTGTTCATCGGCGACGCCGTGGTGCTGGAAGCGGGCCGCCCGCCGCCTGCCGGCGGCGTGTCGCCCACAGGGTTGCGGACCGTGAGGCGCGACGGGCAGCGCTACCGGGTGTTGGTGACGCCGCTCGCGGGCGCCGGCCTCGGCAAGCTGGCCAAGCTCCAGGTCGTCTCCTCGCTGACCGAGCTCGAGCGCCGTCAGGCCGAGCTCGACACGCGCCTTGCATGGCTCGGGCTCGCCGCGCTGCTCGCGGGCGGGCTGGGAACCTACCTGGCCGCGGTCGGCACGTTGCGGCCGCTGCGCCGGCTGGGATCGACCGCGCGGCGGATCGCGGCCGAGGAGGACCTCAGCGTCCGGGTGTCGGAGACCGCGGGGCCCTCCGAGGTGCGCGGGATGGCCGCCTCCTTCAACGCGATGCTGGAGCGGCTGAGCTCCTCAGCGGCGCTGCGCGAGCGAGCGCTGGAGGCGACGCGGCGCTTTGCCTTCGACGCCGGCCACGAACTGCGCACGCCGCTGACGACCGTCCAGGCCACGCTGTCGGCGTTGCACCGGCATCCCGACATCGCGGCCGAGCAGCGCGCGGCGATGCTCGAGGACGCGCTGGAAGAGCAGCGCCGCCTGGTGGTGCTGCTCGACGGGCTGCAGGCGCTCGCGCGCGGCGATGCGACGAGCCCTGACCACGAGGAGGTCGATCTCGCCGACATCGTCACGCGCGCCGTCGCCGACCTGCGCGCCCGCTACCCCGGGACGACGTTCGAGCTGGACATGCCCGATGCGCCGTCGCTCGTGTGCGGCTGGGAGCCAGGCCTGCGTCTGCTCGTCGCCAACCTCGTCGTCAACGCCGCCCACCACGGGCGCGAGAACGGGAACGTCTGGGTCGCGCTCAGCGCCCCTCCCACGCAGGTGCTGACGGTCGACGACGACGGCGACGGCATCCCGGAGGCCGACCGCGAGCGCATCTTCGAGCCGTTCCGGCGGCTCGAGGCGGCCACGGAGCGATCCGGCACCGGGCTCGGGCTCGCGCTCGTCGCCCAGCAGGCGCGCGAGCACCGCGCGACCATCCGCGTGGAGACCTCCCCCGCCGGCGGCACCCGCGTGGCCGTCGCCTTCGATCCGGTGCGGAGCCCTTCCCCTTGATCCGCGCCTTCGGCCCCGGTCGCGTCAACCTGATCGGCGAGCACACCGACTACAACGGCGGGCTCGCGCTGCCGTTCGCGATCGACCGCGGCGTGACGGTCGAGGCCGAGCCGCTCGACGGCGGGGAGATCCGCGTCGAGGCGCGCGACCTCGGCGAGTCGGACGCGTTCGCGGCCGCCGCGCCCGGACGCGCCGACGGCTGGCGCGCGTTCGTGCGCGGCACGGTGGCCGAGTTGCGCGCCACGGGCGTAAACGTCGGCGGCGCCCGGCTCGCCTTCTCGGGCGACGTCGCGCAGGGCTCGGGCCTGTCCTCGTCGGCGGCGCTCGAAGCCGCGCTGTGCCTCGCGCTGCTGGCGGTCGCCGGCGCCGACGAGCCCGACCGGATCGAGCTGGCGCGGCTCTGCTCGCGGGTCGAGAACGACTGGGTCGGCGCGGAGACCGGCCTGCTCGACCAGCTCGCCTCGCTGTGCAGCCCGGACGGCGCGGCGCTGCTGATCGACTTCGCCACGCTGGACCTGCGGCCCGTTCCGCTCGCGCTCGGCGACTGGCGCCTCGTGACGCTCGACTCCGGCGCGGAGCACAGCCACGCCGCGGGCGGCTACAACGATCGCCGCGCGGAGTGCCGCGCGGCGTGCGCGGCGCTCGGGGTCGAGCACCTCTCGGCGGCGGATCCCGAGGCGGCTGCGAGGCTGCGGGAGCCGCTGCGACGCCGTGCGTGCCACGTGCTGTCCGAGAACGCCCGCGTCGAGGCGATGGTCGCGGCGCTCGCGGCCGGTGACATGCCGGCCGCCGGCCGGCTGCTCGACGCCTCGCACGCCAGCCTGCGCGACGACTACGACGCCAGCGTGCCCGCGGTCGAGACCGTCGTCGCGCGGCTCAAGGCAGCGGGCGCCGCCGGCGCACGCATGGTCGGCGGCGGGTTCGGCGGCTCCGTGCTCGCGCTGCTGGAGCCGGGAGCCGAGCCGCCGCCGGGGTCGGTCGCGGTCGCTCCGGGGCCGCCCGCGCGTCGTCTATGAGCCGCCGCGGTCGCCCTCGGGCGGCGCGTCGTCGACGATCTCCTCGCCGAGCGGACGCGCGAGCGCCCAGGCGACGAAGATCGCGGCGGTGATCAGCATCGCCACGCCGACCCACAGGTTGAGGTTCCAGCCGGCCGCCTTCTCGATCTCGGCGTCCGAAGCGCCGAGCCCCAGGATGAAGAGGATCACGCCGTAGACCAGGAACAGCCCGGCGATGATGCGGCGCAGGTCGAACAGGTTCGCGGCGCGGCGCGCGCGCTGGGCGTCGATCTCGGCCTCCTCGTGCTTCGTGATGAGGGGGTCGCCGGTGGGGCTCGCTTCGGACATTGTCTGGTCCTCCGGCTAGATGAACGCGATGTTGAGGGCGACGACGAGGCCGAGCGCTCCGGCGCCCAGCAGCCAGGGCTTGCGATACCACACCCGCTCCTCCGCGGGCTCGTCCTCCTCGACGTTCGCCATGCCGTAGACGAGCCCCTGCAGCTCTTCGACCGGCTTGGGCTGGGTCACGAAGGTGACGATGACGCTGACGATCGCATCGAGGACGAATGCCGCGATCGCCCCCCAGAACGCGGCCGCCTGGGCCGAGCCGAGGTTGACGATCTCCCAGACGTGGGCGAAGTGGGCGACGGCCGCGCCGAACGTGCCGGCGACGAGCCCCCAGAAGCCCGCCCAGGGGGTCATCCGGCGCCAGAACATGCCGATGATGAACGTTGCGAACAACGGCGCGTTGAAGAACGAGAACAGCAGCTGGATGTAATCCATGATGTTCGTGTAGCCCGACGCGATCAGCGCCGTGCCGATGCCGACGAGGATGCCGCCGACGGTCGCGATGCGACCCACGCGCAGGTAGTAGTCGTCGCTCTCCCCCGAGCGGACGTACGGCTCCCAGAGGTCGTAGGTCACGACCGTGTTGAACGCCGACACGTTGGCGGCCACGCCCGCCATGAAGGCGGCGATCAGGCCCACAAGCGCGAGACCGAGCATGCCGTTCGGCAGGTACTCGTTCATCAGCAGCGGGATCGCGTTGTTGTACTCCATGTTCGGCTTGTCCGAGCCGAGCCCCGGGATCACGATCAGCGCGACGAGGCCGGGGATCACGGTGATGAACGGGATGAAGATCTTCGGGTAGGCGCCGATCAGCGGCGTGCGCCGCGCGGCGCCGAGCGTCTTGGCCGACAGCGCGCGCTGGACCTCGGCGAAGTTCGTCGTCCAGTAGCCGAACGAGAGCACGAAGCCGAGGCCGAAGACGATCGGGACCCACGAGGCCTCGAGCGGGTTGGTGACGTTGCCGACGCCGGTTCCCTCCCAGGCGTGCAGGAACCCCTCGCCGCCGGCCTTGGAGTCGCGCACGGCGTCCCTCAGACCATCCCAGCCGCCGACGTCGTGCAGGCCGACGAGCGCGAGCGGGACGAGCGCGGCGAGGATGATGAAGAACTGCAGCACCTCGTTGTAGATCGCCGAGGAGAGACCGCCGAGCGTGATGTAGGCGAGCACGATCGCGGCGGCGACGACGATGCCGAGCAGGATCGGCCACCCCAGCAGCAGCTCGAGCACGAGCGCCAGCGCGTACAGGTTCACGCCGGCGATCAGCACGGTCGCGAACGCGAACGACAGCGCGTTGAGCAGGTGCGTCGGGCGGTTGAAGCGCAGGCGCAGGTACTCCGGCACGCTGCGGACCTTCGAGCCGTAGTAGAACGGCATCATCACGATCCCGAGGAAGACCATCGCCGGGACCGCGCCGATCCAGTAGTAGTGCACGGTCGCGTAGCCGAACTGCGCGCCGTTGGCCGCCATGCCGAGGATCTCGAGCGCGCCGAGGTTGGCCGAGATGAACGCGAGACCGGTGATCCAGGCGGGCAGCGAGCGGCCCGAGAGGAAGTAGTCGAGGCTCGTCTTGATGTAGCGCTTCGCCGCGAAGCCGATGCCGAGCACGGCGACGAAGTAGAGGAACAGGATCAGGTAATCCGCGACGTTGGTGTCGAGCCTCAGATTCTCCATCGACCCTCTCCCCTGGTTGGGCTCCCGGCTGGCTGCGGGCTCCTTACCCCGATTCGCCACCGGTCAAATCATCGAGCGATCCGCTGCGTGCGAGCGCGCCGTACGCGCGCGCGCTCGGGCGGACGATGCGCCGCAGGCCGTCGTCGCGCTCGATCCCGATCAGCCCGAACTTCGGCCGGTAGCCCTCGGCCCACTCGAAGTTGTCGAACGCGGACCAGTAGTGGAAGCCGCGCACGTCGACGCCGCCGGCGAGCGCCCGCGCGACCTGGGCGAGGTGGTCGCGCATGTAGGCGATCCGCTCCGCGTCGTCGGCCGTGGCGATGCCGTTCTCGGTGACGTAGACCGGCAGGCCGGCGCGCGCGGCGCTGAGGATCGCGCGATGCAGCCCCTCGGGGTGCAGCTCCCAGCCCATCTGCGTCAGCGGCGCGCCGTCCGGCGCGGGCGCGAAGCCACCGGCGGCGGCGGGGTCGACGCGCTGGCGCGTGTAGTACTGGACGCCGACCCAGTCGCCGGCGAGGTCCTCGAGGTAGACATCCTCCATGTCATGCACGAGCTCGGCGCACGCCGTCACGCATGCGGGGTCGTCCGGGCGCGCGGGCTCGAACGCGGGCAGCTGCAGGCAGACGCCGGCCTGCGGGTCACCGCGGCCGGTCTTGACGGCCTGGACCGCCGCGGTGTGGGCCTCGATCAGGCGGCGCGTGACGCGCCTGAACTGGCCGGGGTTGCGCAATCCCGGCGGGAACCAGCCCTCGCGGTACCCCATCAGCGCGACGATCTGCGGCTCGTTGATCGTGCCCGCGAACGGCATCAGGTCCCCGAGCACGGCCGCGACCCGCTCGACGTAGCGCGCGAAGGCCTCGACGGCGTCAGGCGCCAGCCAGCCGCCGCGCTCCGCGAGCCAGCGCGGCAGCGTGAAGTGATGCAGCGTCACGAACGCGGTCAGCCCGTGCTGCTCCAGCGTCGCGAGCACGCGGCGGTAGTGCTCGAGCGCCGCCGCGCTGTACTCGCCCGGGGCCGGCTCGATCCGCGACCACTCGAGCGACATCCGGTGCGCGTTCTGGCCGAGGCCGGCCAGCAGGGCGAAGTCGTCCTCGTAGCGGTGCCACTGGTCGATCGCGTCGCCCGAGGGCTCGACGCACGTCGTGTAGGGCGCGTGCTCCCACGCCCACCAGTCGTTGTTGACGTTGCCGCCCTCGACCTGGTGCGCCGCAGTCGACGAGCCGAACAGGAAGCCTTCCGGAAAGTCGCTCACGACCCCCGCATACCCGGATTCCGCCGCGGGCCGCCGATCCGGCGGCCGCGGCGGTCAACCGCCTAGGCGGCGGCGCCCGCGCCGAGGCCGGCGGCTGCGCGCAGCGCCTCCGCCTTGTCGGTGCGCTCCCACGTGAAGTCGTGGTCCTCGCGGCCGAAATGGCCGTAGGCCGCGGTCTTCTGGTAGATCGGGCGGTGCAGCCGCAGGTACTCGCGGAACGCGCCCGGGCGCAGGTCGAAGTGCTCGTCGACGAGCTGCGCGATCTGCGAGCGGCCGACCTTCTCGGTCCCGAACGTCTCGACGTAGACGCTGACCGGGTGCGCGACGCCGATCGCGTAGGCGACCTGCACCTCGCAGCGGTCGGCCAGCCCGGCCGCGACCACGTTCTTGGCCACGTAGCGGGCCGCGTAGGCGGCCGAGCGATCGACCTTGCTCGGGTCCTTGCCGCTGAACGCGCCGCCGCCGTGGCGCGCCATGCCGCCGTAGGTGTCGACGATGATCTTGCGACCCGTCAGGCCCGCGTCCCCGACCGGACCGCCGATCACGAAGCGCCCCGTCGGGTTGACGAGGAAGTTCTTGCGCAGCTTGCGCGCGTCGTAGAGGTCCTTGGGCAGGATCGGCTCGACGACGTGCTCCCACATGTCGTCGGGGATCAGCGACTCCGCGCCCTCCTTGTGCTGCGTGGAGATCAGCAGCTTCTCGATCTCCACCGGCACGCCGTCGCGGTAGCGCACCGACACCTGCGTCTTGCCGTCCGGGCGCAGGTACGGCACGACCTCGGCCTTGCGCACGTCCGCCAGCCTGTGCGCGAGCTTGTGCGCCAGCGAGATCGGCAGCGGCATCAGCTCATCGGTCTCGTTCGACGCGTAGCCGAACATCATCCCCTGGTCGCCCGCGCCGGCCAGATCGAGCTGGTCGTCGTCGGACGCGTCCACGCGCGCCTCATGGGACTTGTCGACGCCCTGCGCGATGTCCGGGGACTGCTTGTCGATCGCGTTGATGACCGCGCAGGAGTCGGCCGAGAAGCCGAGATCGGCGTCGGTGTAGCCGATCTTGCGGATCGTCGAGCGCGCGATGTCCTGGATGTCGACGTAGGTGTCGGTCGAGATCTCGCCCGAGACCACCACCAGCCCCGTGTTGACGAGCGTCTCGCAGGCCACGCGGCCGTACGGGTCGTCGGCCAGGACGGCGTCCAGGACGCCGTCGGAGATCTGGTCGGCGATCTTGTCGGGATGACCCTCGGTCACCGATTCCGACGTGAACAGGTACTCGTTGTCGCTGTAGTGGCTCATGGGATCTCGAGGAACAACTCCGCTGTTGTGTCGGATGGATGGGCGGGGTCTTCGGTGATGACGGCGCCGGCGGCACCCACGCGACTCAGGTCGTCGCGGGCGGTCGCGAGGCCGGGGATCGCCGTCAGGCCGGTCTCCTCGCCGAGGGCGAGAAGCTGGCGCAAGTCGAGGAAGATTAGCGAGTCGGCCTCCGCGGGCACGTCGCCGATGGTCGCCTCGAAGCCGCGCGCCGCCGCCAGCGTGCCCCGCGGCGGCGCCAGCCCGGCCGGCGCCGTGGAGATCACGAGGCTCCCGTCGGCGATCGCGTAGGACGGTCCGAGCTCGGGTGTCACGCGGAGCGTGAAGGCGTCGATGCCGCCGATCGCCTCCGGCGTGAACGCGGGCACCGTTCCGGGCACCGCGAGCCGCTGCGCGATCGGATCCTGGAGCCGGGCGAGCGTCGCCTCGGTCCGCCGCGGATCCGCGGTGCGGGCCTTGAGCGTGACGACGGGAGCGCCGCCGCCGGTGCCCGCGGGATCCTCCCCGGCGCCCGTGACCGCGATCGCCAGCTCGCCCGAGAGCGGCGCGAGCAGGTCGGCGTCGATGTCGATGCCGGCCTCTTCGGCGAGCGCATCGCCGAGCCGCTCGAGCGGCCTGGAGACTCCGAGCCGCCCGAGCACGCGCATCAGCCGCAGCGCGCTGCGCATGCCCACGTACGCCGCGGCGCGCTCCGGCACGCGCTCGAGCAGCACCGGCTCGAAGGCGGCGTCGCGCGGCGCGCCGCCGGCCAGCCGCACCTGCGTGCGCAGGCCATCGCTCTCCGCGGTGACCGACGCGCCCGCGGCGATCAGCCCCGGCCGGTCGAGCAGCGCGCCGAGCGCGCCGAGCAGCCCGTCGCGCGGAGCGAGCACCGTGCGCACCCCGGCGGCCGATGCGTACGCGTCGACGGACCGCTCGGCCGGCCGGCCGGCGGTCGCCCGCCGGTACGCGGGCAGGTCGGCCAGCCGCTCGCCGGTGCCCTGGTCGCGGTCGACGGCGGCGCGCACGGCCGCCTCGGTGCCGACGGCGAGGAAATCGCCGACGAACGCCAGCGCGGTCGGGCCCGCGATGAGCACGCGCACGCCGCGATAGCGCTCGGCGGCCGAGAGATTGCCGATCCGCGCCACGAGCGCCTCCGCCTTCGGGCGATCCGCGACCGCCGCGAGCACGACGGAGTCGGTCGGGGAGACGGCGGCGTAGGCGATCTCGGCGCCGAGCCAGGGCCGCACGTCGCGCTCGAGATCGAAGGCCTGCGGCGAGACCGCGGCGACGATCCGGTCGCGCAGGCGCGCGACGAGCGGCAGCGAGCCGGCGATCCGCGCCAGGCGGGCGTCTGCCTCGCGCTCCGGGTCGGTCCCGAGATGCACGTAGACCAGCGCGCTCGCGGGCACGAGCCGCGCCGCGGCGTCGCTCGGCCCGCCGTCGTCGCCGCCGCGCGCGCACACGACCCCGGCCACGAGCGCGAGCACGGCGAGCGCCGCGAGGACGGCGAGATGCTTGCGCTCGAGCGGCGCGATCACGCCGCGCGGCGGCGCTGCTTGCGCTCGGCGAAGTCGATGATCACCGGGATGCCCTCCAGCGCGTAGCGCTCACGCAGCCGGTTCTCGACGAAGTACGCGTAGTCGCGCGTGACCTTGGTGCGGCTGTTGACCTGAATCGAGAAGCGCGGCGGCCGCTCGCCGATCTGCGCGATGTAGAGCAGCTTGAGCCGGTGGCCCTGCTTCTGCGGCGGCGGCCGCGTCGCGACGACGTCGCCGAGGAAGCGGTTGAGCTCGGGCGTCGGGATCCGGTGCTTGAAGCGGTCGGCCAGCGACAGCACCTCGACGAGCAGCCGCTGCACGTGGCGCCCGGTCGTCGCCGACGCCGTCATCACGCGCGGCCGCAGGCGCAGCTTGCGCGCGACGCGGGCGCGCTCGTGGTCGAGGTCGAAGTCGTCGCCGCTGGTGAGGTCCCACTTGTTGAGCACGAGCGCCGTCGCGCAGCCCGACTTCATCGCCAGCTCCGCGATCCGCAGGTCCTGCGAGGTCACGCCGTCGGAGGCATCGCAGACGACCAGCGCGACGTCGGCGCGCTCGGCCGCCCGCTGCGAGCGCAGCACCGTGTAGTACTCGACCGACTCCTGGACCTTCGCCTGGCGGCGGATGCCGGCCGTGTCGACGAGCCGGATGCGGCGGCCGTCGACCTCGAGCTCGGTGTCGATCGCGTCGCGCGTCGTCCCGGCGACCTCGGAGACGATCACGCGCTCGCGGCCGAGGAACGCGTTGACGAGCGAGGACTTGCCGACGTTCGGGCGGCCGATCACGGCGAGCCGGACGAGGTCGTCGTCGGTGGCGGCGACCTCCTCCTCTGGCGGCAGCAGCTCGACGAGCCGGTCGAGCAGGTCGCCCGTGCCGAGCCCCTGCGCAGCGGAGACGGGCATCGGATCGCCGAGCCCGAGCCCGTGGAAGTCGTGCGCGAGCGACATGTCGCCCGGGGAGTCGATCTTGTTCGCCACGAGCACGACCGGGAGCTGCCCGCGGCGCAGGAGATCGGCGATCTCCTCGTCGCCCGGCCGGCGCCCGGCGCGCGCGTCGACGACGAGCATGGCCACCTGCGCGTCGGCGAGCGCCGCGCGCGCCTGGTCCTGGATCGAGACCGCGAGCGGATCCTCATCGTCGAGGTCGACGCCGCCCGTGTCGATCAGCGTGAACGCGCGCCCGTTCCACTCGGTCCCGAGCTCCTTGCGGTCGCGCGTGACGCCCGGGCGGGCGTGCACGACCGCCTCGCGCGACTGCGTGAGGCGGTTGACGAGCGAGGACTTGCCGACATTCGGATAGCCGACGACGGCGACCTTCACGCCTGGATCTCCTTCGCCTCGACGACGAGCGTGAGGATCTGGTCGAGCACCCCCTCGAGGTCGAGCGTGGTGGTGTCGACGGGCACGGCATCGTTCGCGGCGATCAGCGGCGAGTGCTCGCGCCGCTCGTCGCGCTCGTCGCGCTCGAGCTGCTGCTCGAGCACGGTCTCGTAGTCGGCGCCGAGCTCCTCGGCGCGGCGCCGGGCGCGGACCTCGGGTGAGGCGGTGAGGAAGACCTTGACCTGCGCCTGCGGGCACACGACGGTGCCGATGTCGCGCCCTTCGGCGACCCAGTCGCCGTCCTCGAGGATCTCCTGCTGCTTGCGCACGAGCGCGATCCGCACGCCGATGTCGGCGCTGACCTGCGAGGAGGCCTCCGAGACCGCGGGCGTGCGGATCGCATCGGTGACGTCACGGCCGTCGAGCAGCACGCGGTCGCCCAGCTCGATCTCGAGCGCCTCGGCGACCGCGGCGGGCTCGCCGCCCCGCTCGCTCACGGCGAGCGCGACACAGCGATACATCGCGCCGGTGTCGAGATAGGTGAAGCCCAGCCGCTCGGCGGCGGCGCGGGCGACGGTTGACTTACCGGCCCCCGCGGGACCGTCGATTGCGATGACCATGGAGCACTGAGGCTAGCCGGTCAGATTTCCGAGATCGGCGCTGAAGCCGGGATACGAGACGCCCGCGGCCTCCATCCCGACGACCTCGACGCCCTCGCGGCTGGCGAGCCCCGCGACCGCGCCGAGCATCGCGAGCCGGTGGTCGCCGTGCGCGTGCAGCGTCCCCCCGCGCAGGCCGCCGGTGCCGCGCACGGCGAATCCGTCGGCGGTGGCCGCGATGTCGGCGCCGAGGCCCGCCAGCCCGTCCACCACGGTGGTGATGCGGTCGGACTCCTTCAGCCGCAGCTCCTGCGCGCCCTCCACGACCGTCTCGCCCTCGGCGAAGCAGCCCAGCAGCGCGACGAGCGGCAGCTCGTCGATCGCCAGCGGGACCTCGGCGGCCGTCACCCGCGTGGCGACGAGCGGGCCGTGGGCGACGTCGAGCTCGCACAGCGGCTCGCTGTCGGCGGCAGCGGCGTCGCGCTCCTCGAGCTCGCCGATCAGCACGGCGCCCATGCGCTGCAGGATCCGGAAGAAGCCGACGCGGGTCCAGTTCGCCGCCATCCCCGCGATCACGATGCGCGAGCGGGGGACGAGCACGGCGGCGGCGGCGTGGAAGGCCGCCGACGACGGGTCGCCGGGTACGTGGACCGACTCCAGCAGCAGCTCGTCCTGGCAGGTGACGGTGACGCGGTCAGCCGCGCGGGTGATCCCGGCGCCCGCGCGCGCCAGCAGGCGCTCCGTGTGGTCGCGGCTGGGCTCGGGCTCGACCACCGTGGTCGTGCCGTCGGCGAGCAGCCCGGCCAGCAGCAGGCAGCTCTTGATCTGCGCCGAAGCGACGGGCAGCACGTACTCGATCCCCTGCAGCGGCCGTCCCGTGATCTGCAGCGGCGTGAAGCGGCCGTCGCGCGCCTCGAGCTCGGCGCCCATCTGCGCGAGCGGGCCGGCGATGCGGTCCACCGGCCGCCGGCGGATGCTCTCGTCGCCGTCGAGGGCCCAGCGCCCGCCGTCGGGCTGCCCGGCGAGCCAGCCCGGCAACAGCCGCAGCAGCGTGCCAGCGTTGCCGACGTCGATCGCCACGCCCGGGGTGGCCGAGCGCAGCCCGGGGCCGCGGATGATCAGCTCGCCGGCCCGCTCATCGACGAGCGCCCCGAGCGCG
This sequence comes from uncultured Solirubrobacteraceae bacterium, assembly GCA_963839615.1. Classification (GTDB taxonomy): domain Bacteria; phylum Actinomycetota; class Thermoleophilia; order Solirubrobacterales; family Solirubrobacteraceae; genus DASQMT01. The sequence continues at coordinate 164,904 of CAWIVY010000007.1, read as the reverse complement.
CGCGCGGCGTCGAGCGACGAGCGGGTGTCGGCGGCGTCGAGGAAGTTCGTCACCTGCACCGGCTCCGCGCTCATCGCGCCGAGCAGCGCGGCGCGGTGCGAGAGCGACTTGTCCGGCGGGGGCACGAGCGTTCCGCGCAGCGCGGCGCCGGGACGGAACGTCTGGTTCATACGCGCGCCACCGGCAGCCCGAGGCCCGCGACGAGCGTCTCGGCCTGCGCCGCCCGCTCCTCGCCGGCGATCCACAGCACGATGTAGCCGGAGGAGCGATCGGGCGCCGGATACAGCGCCATGTCGAGGATGTTGACGCCGCCGCGCCCGAGCGCGAGCGCGACGTCGGCGACGACGCCGGGCCGGTTCGGGACCGAGACCCGCAGCTCGGTCACCGACCCGCCGGCGAGGTCGGCCTCGAGCAGCTTGCGCCGGTCCTCGCGGGCGCCGTCGTTCCAGTCGGCCACCGCCGCGCCGTCGCCGCGCTCGAGCGCTCCGCGGACATCGGCGAGGCGTGCGGTCGCGTCGTCGATCGCGGCGATCAGCGCGTCGGCGTTGGCGAGGTAGATGTCGCGCCAGATCGCCGTGTTGGCGCCGGCCACGCGCGTGATGTCGCGGAAGCTCGGCCCCGTCGCCGGGAGCCGCTCGCGCTCCTCCGAGAGCGCGCGCGCAGCCTGCGCGACGAGCACGTTGGCGAGCACGTGCGGCAGGTGCGAGACGGTTGCGAGCATGCGGTCGTGCGTCTCGGCGTCGAGCGCGGCGGGCATCGCGCCCAGGCCCGAGAGCAGCCGGTGCAGGCGCTCATAGAGCGTCCCGCGCGCTCCCGCCGTCGGCGTCAGGTACCAGGTCGCGCCGTCGAAGAGCTCGGCGCGGGCGTGGCGCACGCCGGCGTTCTCGGCGCCCGCGAGCGGGTGCCCGCCGATGAAGCGCTCGTCGCGCACCGCGTCGACGATCGCGCGCTTCGTCGAGCCGACGTCGCTGACGACGCAGTCGTCGCCGGCGGCGGCGAGCGCCGCGGCGACGGCGGCCGGCAGCGCACCGACGGGGGCGGCGACGAACGCGGCCTCGGCTCCCTGCAGCGCGGACGCCGCGTCGGGCTCGGCGCGGTCCAGCGCGCCCACCTCGAGCGCCGCGTCGAGGACCCCGGCGCCGGGGTCCCAGCCCGCGACCTCCGCGCCGAGCCGCTCACGCGCGGCGAGACCGATCGATCCGCCGATGAGGCCGACGCCGACGATCGCGATCTTCACCGGGCGATGATCCCGGATCGGCCGCGCGCCGTGTCGGCCGGCCTCACGCGGGCGTGTTCGAGAGCACCTTGCCGGCGACCGCCGCGGCGCGCTCGACCTTCTCCGCGTAGGCCGCGAAGCCGTCCGCGCGCAGCTGCTGCGGGCCGTCGCAGATCGCCTCGTCGGGCTCCGGGTGGACCTCGACGATGATCCCGTCGGCGCCGGCAGCGGCCGCCGCGAGCGAGAGCGGCTCGACCAGCGCGCGGCGCCCGGCCGCATGGCTCGGGTCGACGATCACGGGCAGGTGCGAGAGCTCCTTGAGCACGGGGATCGCGGTCAGGTCGAGCGTGAACCGGTAGGCGGTCTCGAAGGTGCGGATCCCGCGCTCGCACAGCATCACGTCGGGGTTGCCCTCCTTGAGCACGTACTCCGCCGCCATCAGCAGCTCCTCGAGCGTCGCCGAGAGGCCGCGCTTGAGCAGCACCGGCTTGCCCGCCCGGCCGATCTCGGCGAGCAGCGCGTAGTTCTGCATGTTGCGCGCGCCGACCTGGATCACGTCCGCCACCTCGAGCACGGGCTCGATGTCGCGCGCGTCCATCAGCTCCGTGACGATCGGCAGCCCGGTGCGCTCCTTGGCCTCCGCCAGGAGCCTCAGGCCCTCCTGGCCGAGCCCCTGGAACGAGTACGGCGACGAGCGCGGCTTGTAGGCGCCGCCACGGAACAGGCTCGCGCCGCCGGCAGCCACCATCTCGGCCGCGGTCAGCGTCTGGTCGCGCGACTCGACGGTGCACGGCCCGGCGATCAGGCAGAAGTGCTCGCCGCCGATGCGCCGCCCGTCGACCTCGATCACGCTGCGCTCGCCGGGCTTGAGCTGCGCCGAGGAGAGCTTGAACGGCTTGAGGATCGGTACGACCTGCTCGACGCCGTCGTGGCCCTCGAGGCCGAGGCGGGCGACGTGCTCGCGGTCGCCGATCGCGCCGATCACCGTCACCTCCTCCCCGCGCGAGGGGTGTGCTCGAGCGCCGCAGGACTCGATCCGGTCGATGACGGCCTGCACCTGTTCCTCGGTGGCCGTCGGTTTCATCACGATCATCATGGTTCTCTGCCTATTCTCCTGAGAAGGGGGTCCGCGTGCTGCCAGTGGGAGTGGCGCTCGGCCCTAAGGGCCCCGAAATCGCGGACGGCGTCTGGCACGAGGCCACGCCGGCCGAGCGCCTAGCTAAATCGCCAGGCGCCAGTGGAGAACTCGTACGCGTAAGGACGGCCGGAGGTCGCGGAGAGGGTGCTGCCGGGGTGCGTTGCTCGAGGGGCCATCGTGCGTACTCAGATTCGGTTGTACCACAGGATCGGCAGATCCCGCCAGTCCTGTTAGCGAATCTTCACTCAGGCCAGGAGCGGCTCGAGCGCCGCGATCAGCTTCGCGTTCTCGGCCTCGGTCCCGACCGTCACGCGCAGAGCGCCCGCGCGGCCGAGCGCGCCGCCCGCGCGCACGAGCACGCCGCCGTCGGCGAGCGCGCGCACGAGCCCGGCCTCGTCGATCCCCTCGGGGAGGTCGAACCAGACGAAGTTCGCCTGCGACTCGGCGGGCTCGATCCCGAGCCGCCGCAGGCCGTCCTCGAGCTCGATCCGCTCGGCGAGGTTGCGCTCGACGCGGCGCGCGACCTCGTCCTGGTGCTTGAGCGCCTCGATCGCCGCGGCCTGCGCGGCGGCGTTGCAGTAGAACGGCTGGCGCACCTGGTCGACGGCCGTGCGGAACTCCTCCGAGCCGCACAGCGCGAAGCCCACGCGCAGCCCGCAGAGGCCGTAGACCTTCGAGAACGTGCGCAGCAGGACGAGGTTGGGATGGCGCTCGAGCAGCTCGATCGACTCGTCGGGATCCTGCAGCAGATTGAACTCGCAGTACGCCTCGTCGAGCACGACCGCGACGTGGCGCGGGACCGCACGCACGAACTCCGCGATCGCGGCGAGCGGCAGCGCGGTCGAGGTCGGGTTGTTCGGGTTGCAGACGAGCACGAGCCGCGTGGCGGCGGTGATCTCCTCGAGCATCGCGCCGAGGTCGTGGCGATGGGCCGCGTCGACGGGCACCTCGATCGCGCGCGCTCCCGCCGCCGCGGCCAGGTGCGGGTAGACGCTGAAGCTGGGCCACGCGTAGACGAGCTCCGCCCCCGGCTCCAGCAGCGCCTCGCCGGCCGCGAGCAGGATGTCGCACGAGCCGTTGCCGATCGCGATGCGGTGCACGGGCACGCCGTAGCGGTCGCTCAACGCGGCGCGCAGCGCCGAGTTGGTCGGGTCCGGGTAGCGGTTCAGGCCGCTGAGCGCGTCCGCGACGGCATCGACGACCGCGGGGATCGGCGGGTACGGCGACTCGTTCGAGGCGAGCAGGGCGACGTCGCCGGCCAGCGCGTAGCCGGCGGCGGCGGGGTAGGTGGGGATGCGGCGGATCCGCCCGGCGAACTCGATCGGCACGGCTTCGCAGCCTACAAGGGCCGCGCCGAACCTAAAGAGGGGCTGGCACCTTTAGGTTCACTGCGCGCCGTGCAGGTCCTGGCGGAGCGAGGCGGTCTCCCCCAGGTACACGTGGACGGGATCGTGGCGGTCGTCGGCGTAGGCGTGGATCATCACGCGGATCACGCTCGGCATCGAGCCCGGCACGCCGATCTCCTGCGCGCACATCAGGGGGACGCGGCTGAGGCCCATGCGGCGCGCCGCGACCGCCGGGAACTCGGCGTCGAGATCGGGCGTGAGCGTGAAGATGCAGCTCACGAGGTCGCCCGTCTCGAGCCCGTTGCGCCCGATCAGCTCGTGCATCAGCGCCTCGGTCGCATCGAGGATCGCCTCGGACTCGTTGGCGGCGACGTTGTTCGCTCCGCGGAAGGCGATGAGACGCATCGAGGGCGGCATTGTGCCAGCCTTCCGCCGATGTTCGACGACCTCGCGACGCTGCGAAGTCGCCGCAGCTCCAAGTGGGTCGAGTATCCGGACGACGTGCTCCCGGCCTTCGTGGCGGAGATGGACGTCGCGCTCGCGCCGCCGGTGCGCGCGGCGCTGGTCGAGTCGATCGAGCGCGGCGACACCGGCTACGCCGAGCCGGGCGGGCTGTTCGAGTCGTTCGCGGCGTTCGCGCGGCGGCGCTTCGGATGGACGCCCGACCCGGGCCGGATGGCGCTGGTGCCAGACGTCATGAACGGCATCGTCGAGCTGCTGCGCCACCTCACCGACCCGGGCGACGCGGTCGTCATCACGCCGCCCGTCTATCCCCCGTTCTTCGAGGGCATCCCGGAAGCCGGCCGCCGCATCGTCGAGGTGCCGCTGGCCGAAGGCGAGCTCGACCTCGACGGCCTCGAGGCCGCCTTCGCGGCCGGCGCGCGCACCCTGCTCCTCTGCAACCCGCACAACCCGACCGGCCGGGCCGTCGAGCGCGCGCGGCTGGAGGCCGTGGCCGCGCTTGCCGAACGCCACGGCGTGTTCGTGCTCGCCGACGAGATCCACGCGCCGCTGACGCTCCCCGGCGCCCATCACACGCCCTTCGCGGCGCTCGGCGAGGGGCGATCCGTCGTCCTCGCGTCGGCTTCGAAGGCGTTCAACCTCGCGGGCCTCAAGTGCGCGATCGCCGTGGCGGGATCGCAGCAGGTCGCGAACGAGCTCGCCCGCCTGCCGCGCGAGCTGCGCTACCGCGCGGGCCTGCTCGGCGTGATCGGCTCGCAGGCGGCGTTCGAGGACGGCGACGACTGGCTGGACGAGCTGCTCGCGACGCTGGACGCCAACCGCCGCCGGCTCGCCGAGCTGCTCTCCGCGCAGCTGCCGCAGATCGCCTATCGCCCGCCCGAGGCGAGCTTCCTCGCCTGGCTCGACTGCCGTGCGCTCGGCCTTGGCGACGATCCGGCGGCGGCGTTCCTGGAGCGCGGCCGCGTCGCGCTCGTGTCCGGTCCCGACTTCGGCGCACCCGGGCGCGGCTTCGCGCGGCTCAACATCGGCTGCGCCGAGGCGCGGATCGGCGAGGCGGTCGATCGCATGGCGTCCGCCGTCGCCTGAGCTCAGCCCGCGCGGGCCTTGGGCACACCCGCCGCGCTGCGCAGCTGCTCGACCTCCGCGCCGTTCAGCCGGCGGTGGGCGCCGAGCGGGAGATCGCCCAGCCGCAGCGGGCCGAACGCGACCCGCTCGAGCCGCACGACGCGGTGTCCCACGGCCTCGCACATGCGCCGCACCTGGCGCTTGCGACCCTCGTGGAGAACGATCTCGAGCCGGTCGGCCGCCAGCCGCCGCACGCGTGCCGGTGACGTCGTGCCGTCCTCGAGCGCCACGCCTTCGCGCAGCGCGCGCAGCGCCGGCTCGCCGACGGGCGGGCGGCGCACCTGCGCGCGATAGACGCGCGGAACCTCGAACGAGGGATGCGTCAGGCGGTGCGCCAGCTCGCCGTCGTTCGTGAGCAGGATCAGCCCGGTGGTCTCGGCGTCGAGCCGGCCGACGGGATAGAGCCGCTCGCTGCTCGGGACCAGCGAGACGACCGTCGGGCGCCCCTGCGGGTCCCGCACGGTGCTCACGTATCCCGCCGGCTTGTGCAACGCGTAGACGACGCGGCGGCGCTCGAGCGTCGCCCGCTCGCCGTCGACGGTGATCGCGTCGCCGTCGGACACGTCGCGCGCCGGATCGGTCACGACCTCGCCGCCGACCGTCACGCGCCCGTCGAACACGAGCTGCTCCGCCGCGCGCCGCGAGGCGACACCCGCGTGGGCGAGGTACTTGGCGAGCCGCATGACGCTGCCACCATAGGGGGCGTGGACCTGGCGCTTCTCGACGCGACTCTGGACGAGCTCGGACAACCGGGCTTCCGCTCGCGCCAGGTGTGGCGCTGGGCGGCCACGGGCGCCCCCGGCTACGACGCGATGACCGACGTGCCCGGCCCGCTGCGTGCGGAGCTGGCCGAGCGCGTGCCGTTCTCCACGCTCGAGCTCGCCCACGAGGCGCACGCCGCCGACGGCACGGTCAAGGCGCTCTTCCACACCGCCGACGGGCGCCCCGTCGAGGCGGTGCTGATGCGCTACCGCGACGGGCGGCGCTCGGTCTGCGTCTCGTCCCAGTCGGGCTGCCCGCTGACGTGCACGTTCTGCGCGACCGGAGCGATGAAGTTCGGCCGCAACCTGACCGCGTCCGAGATCCTCGACCAGGTGCTGCACTTCCGCCGCATCGAGCCGGTCGACCACCTCGTCTTCATGGGCATGGGCGAGCCGCTGATGAACGTCGAGAACGTGCTCGACGCCGCGCGCAGCCTGCCGGAAGTCGGCATCACCCACCGCCGCACGGGTGTCTCGACCGTCGGCTGGCTCCCCGGCATCAAGCGGATGACGGAGTCCGACATGCCGCTGCGGCTGGCGCTCTCGCTGCACGCGCCCGACGACGCGCTGCGCTCGCAGATCATGCCCGTCAACGACCGTCATCCGATCGCGGACGTGCTCGCGGCCTGCGACGAGTACTACGAGCGCCGCAGGCGCCAGGTCTTCATCGAGTACGTGATGCTCGCGGGCGTCAACGACCACTACGGCCAGGCCGTCGCGCTCGCTCAGCTGCTCGATCCCAAGCGCTACAAGGTCAACCTGATCCCGTACAACCCGACGGGCGCCTACGACGGGTCCTCGCGCGGCGCGATCGACGCCTTCCGCGCCGTGCTGGAGGACCACGGGCTGCGCGCGACGGTCCGGCTCACCCGCGGGCGCGACATCGCCGCCGCCTGCGGACAGCTCGCGGCGAAGGTCGCCGCGTAGCTAGCCCGCGCGTTCCTCGCCGGCGCGCAGCAACCGGTCGCGCAACGCGGCCTGATCCTCGGGACTCGGATCCCACTCGGCCGGGTCGGGCAGCTCCTCGACCGTCCTGAGCCCGAACAGCTTCAGGAACAGCGGCGTGGTCCGGTACAGCACCGCGCCGAACTGCGAGCGGCCCGCCTCCTCGATGAGCCCGCGCTCGGACAGCGCGGAGGCGGCCGACTCGGAGGCGACCCCGCGGATCCGGGCCACCTCGGGCCGCGAGACCGGCTGCAGGTAGGCGACGATCGAGAGCGTCTCGGCCTGCGCCGGGGTGAGGCCGGGTGTGCGCGGCCGTGCCAGCAGCCGCCGCGCGGCCTCCTCGGCGGCGGGGTGCGACGCGAGCGTCCAGCCGCCGGCGAGCTCGCGCAGCACGACCCCGCGCCCCTCGAGCGCGGCTGCCAGGGCGCGCAGTCCCGCGATCACCTCGTCCTCCTCGACGCGCAGCGCGTCGGCGAGCTCGTCGACCGCGACAGGGTCGGGCGAGAGGAACAGCAGCGCCTCGAGCTCGCGCTCCATCACGCCACCTCGCGGGTCGCAGGCGGGGGCGACGCCGCGCGCACGCTGACCGGGCCGAAGGACTCGTCCTGCTCCCACGCCGCCTCGCCACGTCTGTAGAGCTCGAGCAGCGCGAAGAGCGTCACCGCCACGGTCATCCTGTCCGCGCCGCGGACAGCGTCGTCGAACGAGAACGTGCCGCCGCGCAGCAGCCTCCGCAGCACGGCGAGCCGGTCGGGCAGCGATACGCGCGCCGAGGCGATGTGGCGCAGGTCCAGCGCCGGCGGCCTGCGCAAGAGACCGCCGAGCGCCTCGCCGAGGACGGCCGGGTCGTATGCCTGCTCGGCGTGGTCGAGCGGCGCGCGCCGCAGCTCGGGCGGCAGCGGCGCGGAGCGGTAGAGGAAACCTCGCTCGGCGTCGCGCCGCGCGGCGAGGAACCCGCCGGCGCCGCGAAAGCGCGCGTAGGCGAGCATCCGTTCGAGCAGCTCTTCGGCCGCCTCGGCCGGCGCCAGCTCGTCGAGCTCCTCGATCTCCTCGCCGGGCAGCATCAGCCGCGACTTGAGCTCGAGCAGCGCGGCGATCAGCACGAGGAACTCCGTCGCCGACTCGAGGTCGAGCTCGTCGCGCGCCTCGAGGTGGTCGAGGTAGGCGAGCACGACGTCCGCGAGCTCGACCTCGAGCAGGTCGAGCTCCTCGCGCAGGATCAGCGACAGCAGCAGGTCGAACGGGCCCGCGAAGACGTCGAGGTCCAGCTCGAGTTTCGTGACGTGCGTCGATGCCACCGGAACGTGCAGGCTAGGCGCCGGCCCGGCGGATCACGCGGGGCGCAGGCTGGGACGGCGCACGGGACCGACCCCCATCGCGTCGCGGACGTCCGCGAGGGTGACCGACGAGATCGCCCGGGCCTTCTCCGCGCCGGCCTCGAGGATCGCCTCGAGCGCCGCATCGTCGCCGCGCAGCTCGGCGTAGCGCTCGCGCACCGGCCCGAGCCAGTCGGCCACGGCGTCGCCGACGGCCGTCTTGAACTCGCCGTAGCCGCGGCCGTCGAAGTCGCGCTCGATCGCCTCCGGCGCGACGTCGCGCGCGACCGCGAGGATCTCGATCATGTTCGCGATGCCCGGCTTGTCGGGCGCGCGCAGGATGTCCGCGCCCGAGTCCGTCACCGCGCGCTTGAACTTCTTGCGGATCGCGTCGGGCTCGTCGAGCACGTAGACGGTCCCCTGATCGGAGCCGCCGGTCGTCGACATCTTGCGCTCGGGCTCCTGCAGATCGCGCACCCGCGCGCCGACGGTCGGGATCCGGTGCTCGGGCACGACCAGCGTCTCGCCGAAGCGCTCGTTGAAGCGGCGGGCGATGTCGCGCATCAGCTCGAGGTGCTCGCGCTGGTCCTCGCCGACCGGCACCTCGTTGGCGCGGTAGGCCAGCACGTCGGCGGCCTGCAGCACGGGGTAGAACAGCAGCCCGGAGGAGATCAGCTGGCGCTGCGCTACGGACTTGTCGCGGAACTGGTGCATCCGGTTGAGCTCACCGATCGCGGTGACCGACGACAGCAGCCAGCAGAGCTCGGCGTGCTCCTGCACGTCGCCCTGGCGGAAGAGGATGCAGCGCTCAGGGTCCAGCCCGGCGGCGATCAGGACCGCGACCGTGTCGTACACGCGCTCGCGCAGCACGGCGGGCTCGTACTCGACGGTGACCGCATGCAGGTCGACGACGCAGTAGATCGACGGATCCGCGCGATCCTGGCCCTCGACGTACTGCAGGATCGCCCCGATGTGGTTGCCGAGGTGCTTGCGCCCGGTCGGCTGGATGCCGGAGAAGATGACCATGCTCGCTCCCGGGCGAGGATATCCCGCCCGGGAGCGAAGTCATGACGGGAACGCTATGCGGCGGTGCGTGGCGCGACCGCCAGCAGTGCGTTGAGCACCTGGACCAGCTGCGTCAGCGGCGTGTTGGCCGACGGGTTCAGCAGGTTGGCGACGGCGCACAGCAGGTTGCCGAGCAGATTGCCGGCACCCGGCACAGCCTCGACGAGCAGCCGGATCTGGTTCGTCGCGACTCTCAGGCCGAGCAGGTCGAGGTTGATCGGCCCCAGGTTGAGCGTGAGGATGTCGCAGGCTCCCGGCGTCGGGACCGGCAGCTGCGAGGTCTCCCCGGCGGCCTCCGTGGTGACCGGCATCTTCACGCCGCGGCGCACGACGTTCCGGTTCTTCAGCGTGCCCTCGAGCCTGCCGACCGCCCAAGCCTTCCCATCGCGCTCGACGAAGCGACGGATCGTGTAGGTGCCTTCGAACTTCTTGCCGTTCTTGGCCGCGCCGGTGACCGCGACCTTCTTGGCGAACGCGGGCGTGGTGGTGTCCTGTGCCGCTGCGGTGCCGGCGCCGCCGACGAGCATCAGGGCAAGTGAAGCCGTGGCCGCGATGGCGGCCATGCGGAAATGCGTCATGGAGCCCTCCCTTCCCGGGTGGGATAGTCGATTTACCTTCGCGGGGTGCTTCCCGACCCCTCCGAAAGCCCAAAACCAGGTATGTCGAAAGGCCGACCTCGGCTACCCTCGCCCGCCGTGTCGCGCGTGCTCGCCGTCGCCTTCGGGATCGCTCTCCTGTCGCTGCTGCTGGTCGCGCCGGCGCCCTCGTACGACCCCTGGGCGTGGCTGCTCTGGGGACGCGAGGTGGCGAGCGGCGGGCTGAGCACGGTCGACGGGCCGGCCTTCAAGCCGCTGCCCGTCGCCGTGTGCGCGCTGCTCGCGCCGCTCGGCGCCGCCGCGCCGTGGCTGTGGGTGCTGCTCGTGCGCGCGGCCGCGGTGATCGCTGCCGTGCTCGCGTTCGCGCTCGCGCGGCGCCTGGCCGGCGGATCGCGCGCCGCCGGTGCGCTCGGCGCGATCGCGGTGCTGCTCTGCGGCGCGCTGCCGGCCTACACCGCCGCCGGCGCCGAGTCGGCGCTGTTGCTCGCGCTCGCGCTCGGGGCCGCCGCCGCCTGGCACGAGGGTCGGATGCGGATCGCCATCGCCTGCGCCGTCGGGTGTGCGCTGCTCAGGGTCGAGGCGTGGCCGTTCGCGGCGGCCGCAGGCCTGGTGCTCTGGCGCGCGCGGCCGCAGGACCGTCCGCTGCTCGCCGCACTCGCCGTCGGCGTACCGGCGGCCTGGTTCGTCCCGGAGCTGATCGGCTCGGGCGACATCCTGCGGTCGGGCAGCCGTGCCCGTGTGCCGAACCCGGGCCAGCCCGCGCTCGCCGACGTGCCCGCGCTGGCCTCCCTGCGCGCGGCGATCGCGCTGCCGCTGTGGCCGCTGTGGGCGGGCGTCGTCGCGCTCGTCGCGCTCCGGGCGCGCGCGGCTCTCGTGCCCGCCGCGGCAGGCGCCGCCTGGATCGCGCTCGTGGCGCTGATGGCGCAAGCCGGGTTCTCGGGCCAGGCGCGCTACGCGCTGCCCGGCGCTGCGATGATCGCGCTGAGCGGCGCGGTCGGGCTCGTCCTCGTCGCGCGCCGGGGGCCGGGCTGGGCGTCGCTCGCCGTGCTCGCACTCGTCGCGATCGCAGCCGTGCCGCGGCTCGCGGACCTGGCGGACGTGCGTGCCGCGCAGTCCTATCAGTGGCGGCTGGCCGGCGACCTCGCCGACGCGGTCGCCGCGGCCGGCGGCGCCGACGCGGTGCTGGCCTGCGGCCGGCCGTACGTGGGCCGCCTGCGCGGCCCGCTGATGGCGTACCGGATCGGCGTCCCGAAGCACCTCGTCGAGCCCGACGAGCCCCCGCGCCCGCCGGGCGTCGTCTTCCGCTCGGCGCTGAACGACGCCACGGCACCCACGCCCGCCGCGCCACCGCCGTTCGCCGAGATCGCGCACAACGACACCTGGCAGGTGCTGGCAGCGTGCGCTGTCCCCAGAGGGGTCTGACCCCTGGGGACGTCCCGACTTAGGGTGCCCTAACATGCGGCGCCGATGCGTCGCCTGCTCCCCGTCCTAGCCGCCGCCGCGCTCGCCTGCGCGGGCTGCGGCGACGAGCTGAGCGAGCTCAAGGGGCCGGCGCCCGCGACGGAGGAGGGCCGCGCACACAACTTCGACGTCGAGCGGATCGCCAGCGGGCTCAACCGGCCGGTCTGGGTCGGTGCGGCGCCCGGCGATCCGGGCGCGCTGTGGGTGCTGGAGCAGCCGGGTCGGGTGATCCGGCTCGAGGGCGGGCAGCGATCGACGCTGCTCGACATCTCCGACCAGGTGCTGACGGGCTCCGAGCAGGGGCTGCTCGGAATCGCCTTCCATCCCGATTTCGACACCAACGGGCGGCTGTTCCTGCATTGGTCGGACCGCCGCGGCGACACGCGGGTCGCCGAGTTCCGCGCGCGGCGCGACCATACGATCGAGCCGCGGCCACTCCGCGAGCTGCTCATGGTCGACCAGCCGGAGGAGAACCACAACGGTGGCCAGCTCGCGTTCGGCCCCGACGGCCGCCTCTACCTCGGGCTCGGCGACGGCGGCGGCGCGAACGACCCGCGGCGGACCGCGCAGGACCCGCGGAACCTGCTCGGCAAGCTGATCGCCGTCGACGTCGACGCCTCGAAGCCGCGTTGGAAGGTGGTGCTGACGGGGCTGCGCAACCCCTGGCGCTTCTGGTTCGACCCGGCCCTCGGGGAGGTTTGGATCGGCGACGTCGGCCAGGACGCCGTCGAGGAGATCGACCGTGTGTTGCTCGAGCTCGACGAGCCGCCGAAGAACCTCGGCTGGAGCGCGTTCGAGGGCTTGCGCCGGATCGGCGGGCATGACCTCGACCGCGGCGGCGATCTCGTCTGGCCCGTGGCGACGTACGAGCACGGCGAGAACGGCGGCTGCTCGGTCACGGGCGGGCTCGTGTATGGCGGCGGCCGCCTGCCGGGGCTGAGCCGGCGCTACGTCTACGGGGACTACTGCGCCGGGACGCTGTGGTCGCTGCGCGGCGCGCCGAAGGGCCGCGCCGAGGACGTGCGCCGGGAGCGCGCCAACGTCCCGCTGCTCGCGCACATCGGCACCGACTCCGACGGCGAGCTCGTCTTCGCCTCGGGTTCCGGCGACATCTACCGCGCGGTCTCGCCGGCCGGCTCGTGATCGGCGGCGAGCGCGCTCACCGGGCCGTCGAGCCAGACGTGCACGCGATCGCCGGGATGCCAGGCCGGGAAGCCGAGCCTGCGGCTGCGCAGCCGCAGCCCGCTCGGCAGCTCGAGCTCGACGAGCTGATCGTGGCCGTAGAACGAGCGGCCGACGACGAGCGCCGGCGCGTCGGCGCTGCGCGGCGGGCGGTGGCCGATCGCCACGGACTCGGGCCGGATCACCAGCGCGACCGCGCCGCTGAGCTCGGGGCCGACGGCGAAGCGCCCGAGCTCGCACTCGGCGAAGCCCTCGCTGGCCGTCGCCGGCACCACGTCGGCGTCGCCGAGGAAGCTCGCGACCCAGTGGCTGGACGGGCGCTCGTAGACCTCCTCCGGCGTGCCGACCTGCTCGAGGCGACCCTCGCGCAGCACCGCGACCGTGTCGGCGAGCGAGAGCGCCTCGGACTGGTCGTGCGTGACCAGCAGCGTGCTCGTCCCGGCGGCACGCAGGATCGCGGCGACCTCCTCGCGCAAGCGCTCGCGCAAGCCGGCGTCGAGGGCGGTGAACGGCTCGTCGAGCAGCACGACCTCGGGGTCGGCGGCGAGCGCCCGCGCGAGCGCGACCCGCTGGCGCTCGCCGCCGGAGAGCTCGTGCGGGTAGCCCTTCGCGCGACCGGAGAGCCCGACGAGCTCGAGGCACTCGGACACCCGCTGCGGAGCGGTCGCGCCGAAGCCGACGTTGCCGGCGACCGTCAGGTGCGGGAAGAGCGCGCCCTGCTGGAAGACCATGCCGATGCGGCGCGCCTCCGGCTCGACCCAGGCGCCGGGGCCGGACACCGTCCGCCCGGCGATCCGCACGCTGCCGGCGTCAGGGCGCTCGAAGCCCGCGATCATCCGCAGCAGCGTCGTCTTGCCCGAGCCGCTCGGGCCGAGCACCGCCAGGAAGCCGCCGCGCTCGAGCCGCAGGTCGACGCCCGCGACGGCCGCCCTGCCGTCGAACCGGCGTACGAGCCCGTGCGCCTCGATCGCCGGGTCGCCACCACCCTCGGGGGGCGTCGGATCCTCGAGCATGAGCGGGGCGTCGTCCATCGTCGGCAATTCTGACGGCAGCGGTCGGATTGGGACGGATTAGGCTACCCTAACCCGCCGCAACCGCGAACCGGGAGACTTCGCAGCCGATGCTGACCGCCCTGATCCGACGCCGCGCCCCGCTCCTGCTGGGCAGCGGCCTGCTCATCGTGACGCTGCTCGTGCTGGCCGTGGTGGCGTTCGGCGGGGGCGCCGACGTCGTCGTCTACAACGGCCGCTCGCAGTACGGCGACGAGTCCGTCTTCAAGTCGTTCGAGAAGGCGACGGGGAAGAAGCTCGAGCTGCGCGGCGGCACCGCGCCCGAGCTGTTCGAGCGGCTGCGCTCGGAGGGCTCCGAGACGCCGGCGGACCTGCTCGTCACGACCGACCTCGCGAACCTCTGGCGCGCGAAGGAGGCGGGCCTGCTCGCGCCGGTCAGCTCCGCCAAGCTCGAGCAGCGGGTGAAGGCGGCCTACCGCGATCCGGACGGCGCCTGGTACGGGCTGAGCCTGCGCGTTCGCACCCCGATGCGCTCGATCAACGTGCCCGCGGACGCGGTGAAGAGCTACGCGGACCTGGGCGACCCGCGCTGGAAGGGACGCCTCTGCCTGCGCACGTCCAACAACGAGTACAACCAATCGCTCGTCGCGGACATGCTCGCCAAGCGCGGGCCGGAGAAGACGCGCGCGCTGCTGGAGGCCTGGGTCGCGAACGAGCCGCGCATCCTCGGCTCCGACGTCGACGTGCTCGACGCGATCGCGAGCGGACGCTGCGACGTCGGCCTCACGAACCACTACTACCTGGCGCGCAAGCTCAAGGAGGACCCGGACTTCCCGGTCACCCCGGCATGGCCCGATCAGGACGGCGCGGGCGCGCACACGAACTTCTCCGGCGTCGGGATGGTCAAGGGCTCCGAGCACCGCGCGGACGCGATCGCCCTGATGGAGCACCTGACGGCGCCGGCGGCACAGCGTGAGATCGCCGCGGGCGGCGAGTTCTCGGTTCTCGCCGACAACGCCGGCGCACCCGAGCCGGTCCCCGGCGCGTTCGGCGTCAAGCTCGACCCGATCGACGTCGAGAAGGCCGGCCGGCTGCTGCCCGACGCGGTCGCGCTGATGCAGGAGGTCGGATGGAAGTAGCGGGCCCGGCCCGCCCGGCAGCGGCCGTGCGCCCGCACGGCCCGGCGCCGTGGACCGCGGTCGGCGTGCTCGTGGCCCTGCTCGTCGCGGGCCCGCTGCTCGTCCTCCCCGCGTCCTTCATCACCGACGCCGGCGCGTTCGACCAGATCGCCGCCGACCTGCTGCCCGAGGCGCTCCGCGCGAGCGCCGTGCTCGCGCTCGGGGTGGGCGCCGGGACGCTCGTGCTCGGCGGCGGCCTGGCGGCGCTCGTGTCCTTCTACGACTTCCCGGGCCGGCGCTGGCTGGACTGGGCGCTCGTGTTGCCGCTGGCGATGCCGGCCTACGTGCTGGTGTTCGTGCTGCTCGGCCAGTACGACGCCGACAGCCCGCTGCAGCGTGCGCTGCGCGACCACCTCGGAGTGGGCCTACCCGAGGTGCGCTCCACCGGCGGCGCGATCGCGGTGCTGACGCTCGTGCTGTACCCGTACGTCTACGTGCTCGGGCGCAGCGCGTTCCTGGAGCAGTCGCGCGACACGTTCGAGGCGGCGCGCAGCCTCGGCCTCAGCCACGCCCGTGCGATCTTCCGGCTCGCGCTGCCGCTCGCGCGCCCGGCCCTGGCCGCGGGTGCGGCGCTCGCGGTGATGGAGGCGCTGGCCGACTTCGGCGCCGTCAACCTCCTCAACTACCGCGCGATGACCGACGCGATCTACCGCGTCTGGTACGGGGCGTTCGACCGCGCGGCGGCGCTGCAGCTCGCGACGGTGCTGGTCAGCCTGACCGTCGCGCTGGTGCTGCTGGAGCGAATGCTGCGCGGCCGCGCGCGCTACCACGGCGCGCTCGCGCGCGGCGAGGCGGTCGTGCCCCGGCGGCTGCGCGGGCCGCGCGCCTGGCTCGCCGCGGTCGTGCCCGTGATCCTGCTCGCGCTCGTGCTCGTCGGGCCGCTCGTCCAGCTCACGGTCTGGTCGGTGCGCTCGCTCGGCGAGGGCGCGGCAGGCGCGGACCTGCTGCGCGCCGCGCTGACGAGCGTCTCGCTCGCCGGCGTCGCCGCGCTGGTCTCCGTCGCCGCCGCGACGGTCGTCGTCTACGGGAGTCGCACGCAGCCGTCGCGGATCGGCGGCGCGACGGCGCGGCTGCAGACCCTGGGCTACGCGGTGCCGGGCACGGTCGTGGCCGTCGCGGTCTACATCCCGCTCGCCTGGCTCGACCGGCGGATCGACGGCGTGCTCGGCACCGGTCTCGTGCTCACAGGTTCGGCGATCGGCCTCGTGCTGGCCTACATCGTGCGCTTCCAGGCGCTCGCCTACTTCGCGGTCGAGTCGCGCATGGCGCGGCTGGACCCGGCGCTCGACGACGCCGCCCAGAGCCTCGGCGCCGACCGCAACCGCGTGCTCGCCGACGTGCACCTGCCGCTGCTCTGGCCCGGGATCGTGACCGCCGCGCTGCTCGTGTTCGTCGAGGTGATGAAGGAGCTGCCGGCGACCGCGCTGCTGCGGCCGCTCGGCAACGACACGCTCGCGATCGCCGTCTGGGAGGCGACGAAGGACTCGCGCTTCGACACCGCCGCGCTGCCGGCGCTGCTGATCGTCGCCGTCAGCCTCGTCCCGGTCGTGGTGATGATCCGCCTCTCGCGGGCGGGCGTGCCGCTCTCCGACGAAGCGGCGCTCAGAGCGCCTGGCGGATGACCGGCCGCTTGGCCGCGCCCGCCTCGTCGAGCCGCCGCACGGGCGTCGTGTAGGGCGCACTGCGCGCGGCCTCGGGGTCATCGGCCGCCTCGGCGAGGATCTCGCCGACGACCTCGGCGAACGCGTCGAGCGTCTCGCGCGTCTCGGTCTCGGTGGGCTCGATCAGCAGCGCCTCGTCGACGAGCAGCGGGAAGTAGACGGTGGGCGGGTGGAAGCCGTAGTCGAGCAGCCGCTTCGCGAGGTCCAGCGTGCGGATGCCGAGCGCGCTCTTCATCGGCCCGCCGGTGAGCACGAACTCGTGCATGCAGGTGCGCTCGAAGGCTGCCGGGAGGTGCTCGCCGGCCGTCTCCGCCATCCGCGCCATCAGGTAGTTGGCGTTCAGCACGGCGGTCTCGGACGCCTCCTGGAGGCCGTCGGAGCCGAGCGAGAGGATGTAGGCGTAGGAGCGCACGAAGACGCCGTAGTTGCCCTGGAAGCCGCGCAGCCGGCCGATCGAGGAGGGCCGGTCATGGTCGAGCTCGAAGACCGGCCCGGCGCCGTTGCCCGAGTCGCGCCGCACGACCTGCGGGCGCGGGATGAACGGCTCGATCCGGTCGGACACGGCGATCGGGCCGGCGCCCGGACCGCCGCCGCCGTGCGGCTGCGTGAACGTCTTGTGCAGGTTGAAGTGGACGATGTCGAAGCCCATGTCGCCCGGGCGCGTGCGCCCCATCACGGCGTTGAGGTTGGCGCCGTCGTAGTAGAGCGTCGCGCCGGCGTCGTGGACGATGTGCGCGATCTCCTCGATCGCGGTGTCGAACAGCCCGAGCGTGTTCGGGTTGGTGAGCATGAGGCAGGCGACGTCGTCGCCCGCCTTCGCCTTGAGGTCCTCGACGTCGACGCCGCCGCGGTCGTTCGTGCCGACCTTGACGACCTCGAAGCCCGCCATCGTCACGGTCGCCGGGTTGGTGCCGTGCGCCGTGTCGGGCGTCAGCACCTTCGTCCGCCGCTCGCCGCGCTCCTCGTGGTAGGCGCGCGTGAGCAGCACGCCCGCGAGCTCGCCGTGCGATCCGGCCGACGGCTGCAGCGACACGTGCGGCAGCCCCGCCACCTCCCCGAGCGCGTTCTGCAGCTCCCACATGAGCCGCAGCGCCCCCTGTGCCCGGCTGGGATGCTGGAGCGGGTGCAGCCGCGCGTTGCCGGGCAGCGCGGCGACGCGCTCGTGCAGCTTCGGGTTGTGCTTCATCGTGCACGAGCCGAGCGGGTAGAAGCCGGTGTCGAGATCGAAGTTGCGCTTGGAGAGCCGGTTGTAGTGGCGCACGATCTCGGGCTCGGCGATCTCGGGCAGCTTCGCCGGCTCGGTACGGCGGAACCGGTCGGGCAGCAGCCCGTCGCGCTCCGGCACGTCGAGCTCGGGCGCGACGAACGCGCGCCGGCCGGGCTGGGAGCGCTCGAAGATGGTGAGCGCGCGGTCGCGCTGCTGCGCGGTCTCGGTCAACCGGACGGAGCGGTCTCCCGGTGGCTCCTCGGGCTCCACCCCGGGATCGGCGTGCAGACGATTCTCAGTCATGCCGGCACGGCCTCCCGCACGGCCGCCTGCAGCGTGCTCGCCAGCCGGTCGATGTCCGCCTTGGAGCGCTGCTCGGTGATCGCGACGAGCAGCCCGTTCTCGAACTCCGGGTAGTCGGCCCCGAGCGGATGGCCGGGGTTGACACCCGCGGCCGCGCAGCGCTCGATCACGGCGTCGACGTCGGCGTCGAGCGTGACGGCGAACTCGCGCACCACGGGCTGGGTGTGCAGCAGCTCGACGCCCTCGAGCGCCGCCAGTGAGTCGCGCGCGTAGGCGGTGCGCTGCAGCATCAGCTCGCCCAGCTCGACGAGACCGGCGCGGCCGAGCCAGGTCAGGTAGAGCACGCCGGCGAGCGCGTTGAGCGCCTGCGCGGTGCAGATGTTGTGCGTGGCCTTCTCGCGCCTGATGTGCTGCTCGCGCGTCTGCAACGTGAGCACGAATCCGCGGCGCCCGTCGACGTCGGTCGTCTCGCCCGCGATCCGGCCCGGCATCCGCCGCAGCTGCGCCTGCTGCGCGGCGAAGAAGCCGAAGCTCGGGCCGCCGAAGTCGAGCCGGTTGCCGAGCGACTGGCCCTCCCCCACGGCGATGTCGACGTCGAAGTCGCCGGGCGGGCGCAGGATCCCGAGGGGCAGCGGGTCGCACTGCACGATCACGAGCGCGCCCGACGCCTTCGCGGCCGGCACCAGCGCCTCGAGGTCCTCGACCGTGCCGAGGTAGTTGGGGTACTGCAGGAAGACCGCCGAGACGTCGTCGCCGAGCGCCTGCTCGAGCGCGGCGGCGTCCGTCGCGCCGTCGGCGAGCGCGATCTCCTCGATCGTCGTGCCCCAGCCCACGCTGGTGGTCGCGAGCGTCTCGCGGCTGTGCGGGTGCAGGCCGCGGCTGACGAGGAAGCGCGTGCGCGACGGCTGCTGCAGCTTGGCCAGGTACCCGGCAGCCGCGACCGCGCTCGGGCCCTCGTAGACGCTCGCGTTGGAGACCGGCAGCCCGGTCAGCTCGGAGATCGCGGTCTGGTACTCGAACATCACCTGCAGGCCGCCCTGCGAGATCTCGGGCTGGTACGGCGTGTACGGCGTGAGGAACTCCGAGCGCGACAGGATCGAGTCGATCATCGCCGGCACGTAGTGGTCGTACATCCCGGCCCCCAGGAACGAGACCTCGTCCTCGGCGGACACGTTCATCGCCGCCAGGTCGCGCAGGTACGAGTAGACCTCCTGCTCGGGCTTGCCAGCCGGCATGTCGAGCGGACGGCCGAGGCGCACGCCTTCCGGCACGTCGGCGAAGAGCTCGTCGATCGACTCAGCGCCGATCGCCGCGAGCATCGCGCGGCGATCGTCGTCGGTGGCTGACGTGTAGCGGCTCAGGTCAGTGACTCCTCGTAAGCGGCCGCGTCCATCAGGCTGTCGACCTCGGAGGGATCGCTCAGCCGCGCCTTCACCATCCAGCCGGAGTCGTAGGGGTCCTCGTTGATCGCCTCCGGGCCGCTCGCGAGCGCTTCGTTGACCTCGACGATCTCGCCGGAGAGCGGAGCGATCACGTCGGAGACCGCCTTGACGGACTCGACCTCGGCGTAGGGCTCACCCTTGCGCACGGTCTTGCCGACCTCGGGCGGGTCGAAGAACACGACGTCGCCGAGCTGGTCCTGCGCGTACCACGTGACGCCGAACGTCGCGACGTCGCCGTCGATGCGTGCCCAGTCGTGCTCCTCGTGGTAGGACAGTTCGGACGGGTAGCTGGCCTCGGCCAATTCAGCGCTCCTCAGGGACGAGTGGCTTTCTGCGGACTTCGGCGGCACGTGTCTTCCCGCGCACGTCGATCTCGAAGCTTGTTCCGGGCTCGGAGCGCTCGACGGGCAGGTATGCCATGCCGATGCCGTAGCCCAGGACGGGCGAGAGCGTGCCGGACGTGACGACGCCGCCGCCGAGCACGGGGTTGCCCTGGCGCGCGATGCCCTTGCCGGTGAGCGCGAACGGGACGAGCTTCTCGGCCGTTCCGTTCGCGCGCGAGGCGCGCACCGCGTCGGCGCCGATGAAGCCGGTGTCCTCCTTGCAGCACCAGCCCAGCCCGGCCTCGATCGGGCCGCGATCCTCCGACAGGTCGTTGCCGTAGAGGTGGAAGCAGGCCTCCATGCGCAGCGTGTCGCGCGCCCCGAGCCCGGCCGGCGTGGCCCCCGCGGCGACAACCGCGTCCCAGACGGTGCCGGCGGCGTCCGGCGCGACGAGCAGCTCGACGCCGTCCTCGCCCGTGTAGCCGGTGCCGCAGGCGAGCACGCCCGGCGCGCCGGCGATCGTCAGCTCCTTCGTGCGGAAGCGCTCTGGCAGCTCGCCGTCCGCGAGCCCCGCGACGAGCGCGCGAGCCTGCGGGCCCTGTACCGCGAGCATCGCGAAGTCGGCGAGCCGGTCGGTCACGGTCGCGTCGTGCTCGCGCGCGTGGCGCTCGAACCAGGCGAGGTCGCTCTCGTGGTTGCTCGCGTTCGTGACGGTGAGGAAACGGTCGGGGGCGAGCCGGTAGGTGAAGAGGTCGTCGAGCACGCCGCCCTGCTCGTTGCAGAGCACGGAGTACTGGGCGCCGCCCTCGGCGAGCTTCGAGACGTCGTTGGAGAGCAGCCGCTGCAAAAGCGCCGGCGCATCCGGCCCGGAGGTCTCGACCTCGCCCATGTGGCTGACGTCGAAGATCCCGGCGCGCTCGCGCACGGCCATGTGCTCCTCGCGGATGCCGCCGTACTGCACCGGCATCTCCCACCCGGCGAACGGCACGAGCCTGGCGCCGGCGGCGACGTGGCGGTCATGCAGCGGCGTGCGCCTGAGTGTCTCCGTCCCTGCTGCCATGAGCGGAGCCGGACCCTACCACCGGCGCCGGGCCGCAACCCTGGTGCATTCTTCCGGTTAGCGGGGTAGTCCAGCGGGGTCTAGGAAGTCGCTTTGGAGGGCGTGTGCCGGCGAGGATGCGGATAGTCGTGCTGACGGGTGCGCTCGCGCTGCTCGCGCCCGCGAGCGCGTGGGGTGGGACGTACGACGTGGTGAGTTGCGGCGCGCCGGGCGCCGGCGGCGTCAATCACAGCCTCGAGTACGCGCCGTTCAGCGTCGACCCGCAGTACCAGGACGACGCGGCAGGCTGGTACGAGGCGGACACGACCTGCGCCGACGGGCTCGTCGCCCGCAGCCGGACGGTGGACGGGACCATGGCGAAATGGCTCACCGGCGCCGGGTGGAGCTTCACCGCGCCGGGCGGCACCGACATCGTCGGCTTCACGAGCTGGCGTTTCGGCGAGGCTCGCGACGGCGGCGGCGATGACCCGAACACCCCGTTCACCGACGAGGGCGAACACTGGGAGGTCGTCGTCTCCGACCACACGGGGCAGGCGGTCGGCGGCCCGCTCGGCGGCGAGACGTGCGCTCACGGCACCGACCGGCCGGCGTGCACGATCGGCGCGCCCGGTGGCGAGCCCGCCTCCCACAGGCTGGTGACGAAGAGCCTGAACTGGCACGTCGGCTGTGGTGGCGCGATCGTCGACGGCTGCTTCACGTCGTATGGCGGCTACCCGCTCGCTTCGATGGTCGTCTATGGCACGCAGGTGACGCTCGAGGACAAGAGCGCGCCGACGGCGTCGCTGGCGGGGTCGCTGATCGCGCCGGGCTGGCATCGCCCGGGCGAGCCGGTGACCTACTCGGCAGCGGACAACTCCGGCATCCGCTCGGCGACGCTGTCGGCCGGGCCCGTGAGCGCCACGGACCCGCGCGCATGCGACTTCACCTACAAGGTCCCGTGCGCGAACGCTGCCAACCGGCCGCTGAGCTTCTCCGGAAGGCTTCCCGACGGGCAGTACCCGCTGACCCTGGCCGTCACGGACACGGCGGGGAACCCGAGGACGATCAGCGCGCCGGTCGCAATCGATGGAAGTCCACCGGCGGTCGATCTGAAGCGCTCGCGCAAGCGCACGATCATCGTGCGCGCGACGGATTACGCGTCAGGGTTCGCAAGCGGGCAGATCGACGTGCGCAACAGCTCGGCAGAGGCCTACCGTCCGCTCCCGACGCGATACGAGCGCGGCGCGCTGCGCGCGCCGCTCGATCGCGGCAAGCCGAGCAAGACCGACGTGCGCGTCACGGTTCGCGACAACGCGGGCAACGAGCGCACCGGCGTCCCCGCCCGCTTCCGGATCACGAGCGTCACCTCCGGCCGGCTGCGCGCGCACGTCCGCAAGGGCGGGCGCGTACGCGTGAAGCACGGGCGCAGGGTGACGATCCGCGGCCAGCTCGTGCTCTCCGCGGGACAGCCGCTGCAGGGTGTGCCGGTCATCGTGACGTCGACTCCGCGCCTCGCCGGCGCCGTCCCGTTCGTCGAGGCGAGCGCATCGGTCGGTGCCAACGGGCGCTTCGTGATCAGGCTGGGCAAGGGCCCCGCGCGCACGGCGAGCATCGTCTTCCCGGGGGCGCCCGGCGGCATGCCCGCCGAGCGGCGGCTCAAGCTGGCCGTGCCTGCGTCGAGCTCGATCCGCGCCTCGCGGACCCGGCTGAGCGGCTCGGGCCTCGTGCGCTTCTCGGGCCGCGTACGCGGCGGTGCGGGGAGGGATCTCGTCGTGGTGCTCCAGGGCCGGGAGGCCGGCAAGTGGCGCACGTTCGCCGACACCCGGACCCGCGATCGTGGCCGCTGGCGCACCTCCTACCGATTCAGCGGCCGCTCGGGCAGCTATCCGATCCGGGTCCGGATCCGCCGTCAGGCGAACCTCCCGTACGTCACGGGCTACTCGAAGCGCGTGACCGTGAACGTGGGCTGAGCGGTCTGTGCGGGGGCGCAAGCAAGAGCGGATCAGGGCGCTGAGGAGGCAATACGACTGGATCGATTCCGACCGCGTAGCGGAGGCCGTCATCGATCTCGCAGGCGACGACGAGCACGAGCTCCCAGCTCTGGTGGAGGCGGCCCGCATCGACTGGCGAGACGTCCTCGCGTGGGACGAGGACCGACGGAACGGCGTCCGGCGACCGCCCATGACCGAGGAGCACCAACGCAGGCTCCTCGCGTGGGCCGGAGAACCGCACGAGCGGCGTCCCACGGGCAGCGTGGATGTCGTCATCACCGATGCCGGCGCCGATCGCCCCGAGCTGCTCAAGGCCGTACGGGCCATCACGGCGCTCGGCCTGGCGGAGGTCGCCGCGATGCTCGACGAGCTTCCTGTCCGCATCGTCGCAGGCACGACCCGCGAGACGGCTGAGGAGCTGCGCGCTCGGCTCCTCGCGGCAGGCGCGGAAGCCGAGCTTCGCTGACGAGGCCACCGCCGCTCGGACAGCGCCGAAGGCGGCTGAGAATCGCGGTCAGATCCTGAGCGTCACGATCTCGACCTGGATGCCGTTGAGCTGGGGGAAGGCGGCGCCGGTGAGGTTGCACGCCTTGCCGACCACCACGTCGGCCGAGCTCACCCGGACGCCGTAGAGCAGGATTCCGTCGGGCAGGTCGGTGTTGACGGAGAAGATCACCGCGTCGCCGGGCATGGCCCCGCCCACGGAGATGCCGACGTCGCGGCAGCGGCCGTTGGCCACGAAGCCCGCGCTCAGGTTGATCGAGCCGTTCGACTGGCCGCCCGCGAGATCGAACGCCGTGATCGAATCGTTGGCGATCTTCGATGACCCGACGGAGTTGTCGCCGAGCTCGGAGCTGGTCACGGCGCCGGTGTCGATCTCGGCGGCCCTGACGGAGCCGGTGGCGAGGTCACTGGCTGCGAGCGTGTTGTCGGAGATCTCGTCGCTGTCGATCGCGCCCGCGGAGACCTCGGAGCCATTGACGGCGTCCGTGGCGATCTCGCCCGACGCGACCGAGTCGAACCCGAGGTCGGCGGCGCCCAGCGAGGCGTCGAACACCTTCGAGCCGTCGACGGCGTTCGCGCCGATCTCGGCGTTGAGGACGCTGCCGTTGTAGATGTTGGTCGACGTGACGGAGTTGCCCGCCAGGTCGGCGTGCTTGACCTCTCCGTCGACGATGTCGGTGGAGAACACCGTGTTCGCGGCGTAGGCGCCGCCCGTCCCTACCGCGATCGTGAGCGCCAGCAGCGAGCAGACGTTCGCGAACGTCGTCGACCGACCGAACCTGCCGAACATCGGAGTCCTCCTCAGAAATGGGTGCCGCCGAACCTAAACCGGTTCGCATCGCCGCTGCTAGGGCCTTGGACGAACCTTCGAGCAGCGGCTCGCTTCCTGCGGTCAGTGCTGCAGCGCGGGCAGACCGTCGATGCTCGTGGCGTTCTCGTCGGCCTGGTAGTCGGCGAGCGCGGAGGGGCCGCCGACGCGCAGCTTCTTCGCCGCCCAGGCGTCCTGGTGCGGCCGCCTGCCCTCGTAGGACATGAGCGGCACGCCGTAGCCGCACGAGTCGGCGATGCGCTCGACGTGGACGACGACGAGCGCGCGGCGTGCCTCGGGCGCTGCCGGCTCGTCGAAGGCGGCCCGCTCGAGCAGGCCGGAGAAGCCCTCGTCCTCCGGCACGAGCACCTCGCCGCGCCCGTGCAGCCGCAGGATCCGCGGCGGGCCCTCGAACGCGCACAGCATCACGACGATGCGGCCGTTCTCGCGCAGGTGCGCGATCGTCTCGGCGCCGCTGCCGACGACGTCGAGATAGGCGATCGTGCGGTCGTCGAGCACCCGCAGCGTCCCGATCGGCCCCTTCGGGGAGACGTTCACATGACCGTCCTCGGCGCGTGGCGCGGTCCCGACGAAGAAGAGCGGCTGGCGCGCGATCCAGCTTCGCTGCTGCTCGTCGATGCGGTCGTAGGCGCGCCCCACGATCGCGACGCTAGCAGCGTCGCGGTCAGGCCGCGGCGGCGAGCGTGCGATCGCGCCAGGCGACGGTGAACGCCTCGACGACCACGGGATCGAACTGCGTGCCCGCGCAACGCGCGATCTCTTCGAGCGCTTCCTCAGGGGTCCGCGGCGGCGCGTAGGGGCGCCAGCTGGTCATGCCCTCGAATGCGTCGGCGACGGCGACGATGCGTGCTCCGAGCGGGATGTCCGCGCCCGGCAGCGCGTCGGGGTAGCCCGTGCCGTCCCAGCGCTCGTGGCTGTTGCGGACGAGCGCGGCGACGCGGGTGAGCGCCGGCGCGGCGCTGATGATCCGCTCGCCGATGATCGGGTGGCGGCGGATGAAGGACCATTCGCCCTCGTCGAGCGGTCCGGGCTTGTTGAGGATCGCGTCCGGGACGGCGACCTTGCCGACGTCGTGCAGCTCGGCGGCGTGGCGGACGTGCTCGACCTCGTCGTGGCTGAGCTGCAAGCCGAGGGCGGTCGCCTCGGCCAGATCGGCGACGCCGGCGAGCTGGCTGGTCAGCTCGGGGTTGCGCTCGGCCAGGGCGCGCAGCAACACGTCCGTGCTCTGGCGGCTGGCGGAAGTGCGGCCTGCGTTCTTCTGGGCGTACATGCGCTGATCGGCGATGCGCAGCGCTTCGGCGGCGTCCTCCGCCTCGAGCGGCAGCTCGATCGAACCGTAAGAGCAGCCGATCTCGAATCCCTCGCCGTGCTCGGTGAGCGCGGACGCGGCGCCCACGATCATCGGCCCGGGGACGTCGGAGCCCGGGTTGAACAGCACGCAGAACTCGTCGCCGCCCATGCGGAAGGCGGAGCCGCGACCGCGCAGGAACCCGGCGAGGCTGCCGCCGAGCCGGATCAGCAGGGAGTCGCCGGCGGGGTGCCCGAAGGTGTCGTTGTAGTGCTTGAACCCGTCGAGGTCGAAGAGCACGAGCACGAGCGGCTCGGCGGTCGTGGCGCGCGGCAGCTCGCGCTGGAGCACGCGTGCCAGCGCGCGCCGGTTACCGAGGCCGGTGAGGGCATCCGTCTGCGCTTCCTCACGCGATGCGCGCAGCATCGCCACGTTGTCGCGGAACGTCAGCATCGTGCGCGCCATGACGGCCAGCAGCGAGGCTGCCGCGAGCCCGACCGCGACCGGGTTCAGGTGCGCCAGGCAGCCGTAGACGAGCAGGCCCAGGCCGGCCGAGCCGAACATGAGCGGCAGCACGATGCGCCGCAGCCGCTCGTCGGCGCCGGCTTCGAGCGCGGGCCGCACCGGCTGCCAGGCGGCCGCGCCGATCAGCAGCAGCCCGAGCCACCAGCCGATCTCGAACCAGGCGCCGGGGGTGTAGGTGCCGTTGGCGTTGCCGACGAGGTAGAGGGAGTCCGCGACCCAGAAGGTGGCGACGCCGGAGAACAGCAGCACCCAGGTGCGGTCGAGCTGCCAGCCGGTGCCCGCAAGCGCGCCCACGATCACGCCGAGCAGGATCAGGTCCGTGAGCGGGTAGGCGAGGCCGACGGCGACCTCGAGCCCCTGCCCGGAGGCGCTGTCGAGGACGGTCTCGAAGACGATCGCCGCGCTTGCGGCCGAGACGGCGAGCGCCGCCGTGATGCCGTCGGCCCAGAGCGTGCCGGGGACGTCACGGGTGCGGCTGCGCAGGAGCGCGATGATCCCGAGCAGCATGAAGGGCGGGAACAGCAGGTAGCCGATGTCGGCCGGCGAGGGGATCGGGATCTCGTCGGCGGTCCAGAGGACCGCGGTGTAGTAGAGCTCGCCGAAGGTCCAGGCGGCGACGCCGAAGCCGATCAGCAGCCACGCGCGCCGCTCGCGCCGGTTCGAGGCGAATGCGGCCCAGAGGCAGAGCGCCGTCGCGACCAGCAGCACCGCATCGTGGGCGAAGCGGCTGAAGAGCGGCCCGGCGTCCAGGTCGGGGACGAATACGACATGGACCTGCCAGAGCGTCAGCCACACGGCAGAGCCGAGTCCCAATCCGCGCCTGATCGCGCGACCACGCCCGAAGGTGTTGCTCACATCGGGGTCATCGACCCACCGCGGGCTCGGCTTGAGCGCCGATTCGCGCGATCCCTAGCGCAAGAACGGCGGTACGTCGATGTCGTCCTCGTTGATCTCCAGCGACGAGCGCTGGCGATCGTCGATCCGCGGACCGCGGTCGACCGGCCCGCGCCGGCCGCGCTCGCCGCGGCTGAAGGTGCTGAAGCCGCCCTCGGCGCGTCCGTCGAAGCCTGTCGCGATCAGCGTCACGCGGATCTCGTCGCCCATCCCCTCGTCGATCACCGCGCCGAAGATGATGTTGGCGTTCGAGTCGGCCGCCGAGTGGATGATCTCGGCTGCCTCGTTGACCTCGAACAGGCCGAGGTCCTTGCCGCCGGTGATGTTGAGCAGGATGCCGGTCGCGCCCTCGACGGACTCCTCCAGCAGCGGCGACGAGATCGCCGCCTTGGCCGCCTCCGACGCGCGCGACTCCCCAGCCGACGTGCCGATGCCCATCAACGCCGAGCCGGCGTCGTGCATGATCGTGCGCACGTCGGCGAAGTCGAGGTTGATCAGGCCCGGGATCGTGATCAGGTCGGTGATCCCCTGCACGCCCTGGCGGAGCACGTTGTCGGCCTCGCGGAACGCATCGAGGATCGTCGTGCGGCGCTCGACGATCGAGAGCAGTCGCTCGTTCGGGATCACGATGAGCGTGTCGACCATCTCGCGCAGGCGGTCGATGCCCTCCTGCGACTGGCGCGAGCGCTGTGCTCCCTCGAAGCCGAACGGGCGCGTGACGACGCCGACGGTGAGGGCGCCGATCTCGTTCTTCGCGATCTCGGCGATGACCGGCGCGGCGCCGGTCCCCGTGCCGCCACCCTCGCCTGCGGTGACGAAGACCATGTCGGCGCCCTTGAGCGCCTCCTTGATGTCGTCGCGCGACTCGGCCGCCGCGCCCTGCCCGACCTGCGGGTTGGCGCCGGCCCCCAGGCCCTTGGTGAGGTTGTGGCCGATGTTCAGCTTGATGTCGGCGTCCGTCATCTGGAGCGCCTGGGCGTCGGTGTTGCAGGCGATGAACTCCACGCCGGAGAGGCCGGCATCGATCATCCGGTTCACGGCATTGGTGCCACCGCCGCCGACGCCGACGACCTTGATGACTGCTAGGTAACTGCCTGCTTCCATGAGTTTCTGTCCGGACCTCGAGTTAGAGTCGAGCGTTTCAAGGCGCTCGCCGTGGGCGCGGATTCCAGCACGTTACGGGGATTTCCTTCCCGATGTCAAAGCGAAGGAACCCTGGCAAGATCGCTTGCAGAACCAGAAAGTCTCAACCCGAGGTCGAGAATAGGCGTATTCTCAGCCTACGGTTGAGGGTTTGTCGGCACGACGGTCGGGACCGCCGTCGGCTCCGGTTCGACAGGTCCGACACCCCCCGCGGCGACCACCTTCGGTACGCGGAGATCGAGGTAGGTCGCGCCCGCGGAGGACTCCTCCCCCAGCACCCGCGCGGCTGCCGTCCACTTGCTCCGCGCGTCCGCCGCGGAGCCGAAGATCAGGTCGGGACCGCCGCGGAGATCTAGCGTCACGCCCCCCGCTCCGTAGAAGAGGCGCTCCGAGCGGGCGCGCAACTCAGGTGGCGCGGCGGCCGCGATCTGGAGCGCCGCGAGCGTTCGCGCGTCGCTGACGTGGCGGCCCTCGAGCGGCGCCTTGGTGGTGATCGAGGGCAGCTCGCGCGCGCGCACGCCGTCGAGCAGCAGCCCGCCGCCGGTGGCGGGGACCGAGCTGCCGCCGGTCTTCACGGTCGCCACGGGCTCGTGCTCGATCACCTCGACGCGGAGGTCGTGCGGGAAGTCGGCCCGGACGCGCAGGCCGGCGACGGAGGCGAACGGCTCGACCGCATCCTCGAGCGCGCGCTCGTCGACGCGCAGCGTGCTCATCCCGGTCGCGGTGCTGGCCAGGACGTCGCGCACCTGGGCCTGCTCGGACGAGCCGCTGCCGGTGATCGTGACGCGCTCGACGGCGGCGAAGGACGAGTCGCGGAACCAGAGCCATCCGAGCGCGAGCCCGCAAACGGTCAAGAGGGTGCCCGCGAGCACGCGCCAGGGCAACCTCTTCAAGCGGGCCATGGTGGCCCATTCGGCGCGCGCGGCGAGCTTCCTACCCGGCGACGAGCGAACGGCCGAGCGCGTCGACGTCGCCGGCGCCCAGCGTCAGGACCAGATCGCCGTCCCGGAGCCGCGGCGACAGCAGCTCCTCGGCCTGGGCGAACGACGGCAGCCAGGCGACGGTCCGGCCGGCGCCGGCATCGGCGGCGGCCTGCGCGACGAGCAGGCCACTGACGCCGGGGAAGTCCTCGGCCCGCTCGCGCGCCGGGTAGACATCGAGCACGACGACCTCGTCGGCGCCGGCCAGCGCCGCGCCGAACTCCGCCGCCTGGCGCGCCGTGCGCGAGAAGAGGTGCGGCTGGAACACGGCGATCAGGCGGCGCGGCGCCAGCGTGCGCGCGGCCTCGAGGGTCGCGGCAACCTCGGTCGGATGGTGCGCGTAGTCGTCGATCACGATCGCCCCCTGCGGCGTCGTACCCAGGCGCTCGAAGCGCCGGCCGGCGCCCTGGAAGTCGCCCAGCGCGGCCGCGGCGGCCGCGGGATCGGCGCCCGCGAGCCGCGCCGCGGTCAGCGCGGCGGCGGCGTTGCGCGCGTTGTGGCTGCCCGGAACGTTCAGCTCGACCGTGACGCCGTCGAGCGTGAAGCGCGAGCCCCCCGCGGTCAGCTCGGGCTCGGCGTCGAACGGCACGAGCGGGATCCCCGCGGGCGCGAGCGCGAGCAGCCGCGGCCGGTCCCAGACGACGGCGGCACGGTCGGCGAGCGCGAGGAACGAGCGGAACGTCTCGTCGACGTCGCGCTGCGAGGAGTAGGTCGTGTGGTGGTCGAGCTCGGCGTTCGTGAGCACGGCGATCCCGGGCGCGAGCCGGAGCAGCGACCGGTCGGACTCGTCGGCCTCGACGACGAGCCACTCCCCCGCGCCCCAGCCGGCGTTGGAGCCGGTCGAGCGCACCGCGCCGCCGACGAGGTAGCCGGGGTCCATGCCGCAGCCGCGCAGCGCGTGCACGAGCATGCTCGACGTCGTCGTCTTGCCGTGCGTGCCGGTGACGGCGATCGTCGGGCGCAGGCGCGTCAGCTCGCCGAGCAGCTCGGCACGGTGCAGCTCGCGCAGGCCGCGCTCGCGTGCCGCCGCCCGTTCGGGGTTGTCCGGCGGGATCGCAGAGGAGACGACGATCTCAGCGCCGTCGGGCACGTTCGCGGCGTCGTGGCCGGCGACAGGCTCGATCCCGGCCGCGCGCAGCTCTGGGGCGTAGGACGAGTCGGCGGTACGGTCAGAGCCCGTGACGGTGGCGCCCAGCGCGTGCGCCACGAGCGCCAGCCCGCTCATGCCCGCGCCGCCGATGCCCACGAAGTGCAGCCGCCGGCCGGCCCATTCGGTGCTCACGGCGTGCAGCGTAGAACGCGGTCCCGCTGGAGCGCCTGCCGCTCCGCGCCGCCTGATTCACCAGCGGTTGCCGCTCGGGTCGGGCAAAGCCGCGCACAGGCCGACGCCGGGCGCCGTGCAGTCGCGCGACTGGGCACCCAGGGCGTCGCGCTCCACCGTGAAGGTCGTTCCGGTCGCCGAGTCCGCGGAGATCTCGTAGTGGTCGACGAAACCCGTGACCTGGAGATTGACCGTCTCCTCCAGGGTGGGCTCGATCCGCTTGAGGTCGGCCTCGGTCGCGGCGTAGCTGTCTTTATCCATGTGATGGACGGCGATCGCGGTCACGGCAGTCCGCAGCGACGCCTTGGTCTCAGTGTCCTGCGCCTTCTCACGCTGGTTGAGGAAGGCCGGCAGCGCGATCGCCGCCAGGATCCCGATGATCAGGATCACGATCAGCAGCTCGACCAGCGTGAATCCGCGGGCGTCGGCGAGGCGGCGGACCTGCCGCCCGGATCTGGGTGTCTTGCGCATGTGTGCTCGTACGACCGGCGCGTGGTGACGCCGCGTCCAGACAAGCAACGGCGCCAAGGGCAGAAAGCTTGAGCTTCAGCTGTCGGTCGATGGACGACGCTCAGCCGCGGCGGCGAGTACGGCGCGAGCGACGTCGCGCGCGGCTTCGGGCCGGGCGAGCCGTGCCGAGGCCGAGGCCATCGCGGCAAGCCGCGCCGGATCGAGCAGGATCGCGTCGACCTCGGCCCGCAGCCGCTCCGCCGTCAGCTCGGCATCGGGGATCGCTATCGCCGCGCCGCCGTCCTGCATCCAGCGCGCGTTCGCGGTCTGGTGGTCGGCCGTCGCGTGGGGATACGGCACCAGCACGGCTGGCAGGCCGAACTGCGCCAGCTCGAAGACGGACCCGCCGGCACGCGCGACCGCAAGGTCGGCCGCCGCGAGCGCCGGGCCGAAGGGATCGAGGTAGTCGCGCAGGTCGTAGTGGCTCCCCGGGCTGCTCAGGTCGCCGAAGTCGCGCCGCCCGGCGAGGTGCAGAACGCGATACGCGGCGTCGGCGAACGCCGCCACGGCCGCCTCGTTGATCGAGCGGGCGCCGAGCGAGCCGCCGAAGACCAGCACGCAGCGCTCGTCCGGGCCGATCCCGAGCGCGGCGCGGGCGGGCTCGCGCGCGGCGTCGCGCGACGGCACCGGGCGACCGGTCACGAGGTAGCGCCCGCCCTCGCGCCCGGGGATCGGGAACGCGAGGCAGACGCGCCGCGCGCGCCGTGCAAGCAGCCGGTTGCTCAGGCCGAGGTGCGAATCGGCCTCGGTGAGCACGAGCGGGACGCGCCGCAGCACCGCCGCGAGCCCGACGGGACCCGCGACGTACCCGCCTCCTCCGAGCACCGCGTCGGCTTCCCGGTCGCGCAGGATGCGGTCGGCGCTGCGCAGCGCCAGCCCGGCCTTCCCGATCGCGCGCAGCGCCTTCAACGGGTTCGAGCGCGAGATGCCCTCGACCCGGATCGGGTCGAGCGCGTAGCCCGCCGCCGGGACCAGCTCGGCCTCGGCCCGCTGGCCGCCGACGAAGGAGACCTGCGCGCCTTCAGCCCGCAGCGCGTCGGCCACCGCGATGGCCGGCACGACGTGACCGGCCGTTCCGCCCGCCGCGATCACGATCCGCGGTCCGCTCACGTTCCCCCTTCTTGCGTGGCCCGCGCACCGCGCGCAGCTGCGTCGAGCCGCCGCCGGCGACGTTGAGCAGCAGGCCCATCGCGCTCAACAGCACGATCAGCGAGCTCGAGCCCGAGGAGATGAACGGCAGCGGCACGCCGGTCAGCGGCGCGAGCCCGAGCACGGTGTAGATGTTGAGCAGGGCCTGGCACAGGATCAGCGAGGTGAGTCCGGCGGCGAGCAGCTTGGCGTACGCGCCGCGGGCGGCCTTCGCGGTGCGCAGGCCTGCGTACCCGATCATGCCGTAGAGCGCGAGCAGGCAGCAGATCCCCGCGAGCCCCAGCTCCTCCCCGATCACGGCGAGGATGAAGTCCGTGTGGGCCTCGGGGAGATAGAAGACCTTCTGCACCGACTGGCCCGGACCGACCCCGAAGAGGCCGCCCGAGCCGATCGCGATCTGGCCCTGGACGGACTGGAAGCCCGTGTCCGCGGCGTCTGCCCAGGGGTTCAGGAACGCGGTGAGCCGCGCGCGGCGATAAGGCTCGAGCAGCGCGAAGATCACGATCACCACCGACACCCCGGCCCCGACGAGCAGCAGCTGGCGCAGCGGCAGCCCCGCCGCGACGAGCATCGCGGCGAGCGTGAACCCGATCACCAGCGCCGTGCCGAGATCGGGCTGCGCGGCGATCAGCAGCACCGCGCAGCCGCCGGGCAGGAAGATCGGCCCGGCGACGCCGCGCAGGCTGCGGGCGAGCTTCGGCCGTGCCGAGAGGACCGCGGCCGCATGCAGCACCAGCGCGAGCTTCATCAGCTCGGCGGGCTGGAACTGGAGCGGGCCGGCGCCGAGCCAGCGGCGCGCCCCGTTGACCGTCACGCCGAAGCCCGGGAGCAGCACGAGCACCAGCAGCACGAACGAGCCGAGCAGCAGCGCCGGCGTGAAGCGGCGGGCGTGCTGCAGGCCGTGCCGCGACAGCAGTTGCATCACGACGAGCCCGACTCCGCCGTACATCAGGTACTTGACGAGGTAGGCGGTCCCGTCGCCGTGGCCTTCGAGCAGGGTGCGTGCCGAGGAGGCCGAATAGACCATCACCGCGCCGCCGGCGAGCAGGCAGAAGGTCGCCGTCAGGAGCAGTCGGTGCTCGAGCGGCTGCTGCCTGGGCCTGGCCATCAGACGTGGATTCGACAGGACGGCCCGGACGCCTCCCGGCATCCGCCCGCGCACCGCCGGGCGCCGCGCGCGCGATCAACCGCGGGCGAGCGCCTTGAAGTGCTCGCCGCGCTCCTCGAAGGACCGGTACTGGTCGTAGGAGGCGCAGGCCGGCGAGAGCAGCACGACCTCGCCGGCGGCCGCGGCGGCGCGGGCCGCCGCCATCGCGTGCTCGAGATCGCCGCAGTCGCGCAGCGGCACGCCTGCCGGCTCCAGCGCGGGCAGGAGCTCGGCTGCCTCCTCGCCGATCAGGTACGCGGCGGTGCAGCGCTCGGCAACGGCTGCGACGAGCGGCGCGTAATCCTCCTGCTTGCCGCGGCCACCGAGGATCGCGTGGACCCCGCCCGGGAACGAGCGGATCCCGACCACCGCCGAGGCCACGTTGGTCGCCTTGGAGTCGTCGACGTAGAGGACGCCATCGATCCGGCCGACCTCCTCCAGCCGATGCGCCACGCCGGCGAACCCGACCAGCGCCGCGCGGACTGCGGCGGGCTCCACGCCGCGCGCCAGCGTGACCGCCGCCGCCGCCATCGCGTTCTCCAGGTTGTGTGCCCCGCGCAGCCGGATGTCGGCGGCGGCGACGACGGGCTCGCCGAGCCAGACGAGCCGGCCGTCGCGGACGACCAGCTCGGCCTCGTGCGGCTCGCCGGCGGCTGCGAGCGGTGACTCGAACGCGATCCGGCGGGCCGGGCCGCCGTGCTCGAGGCCCGTGGGCAGCACCGCGAGCGCGTCCGCGTCCTGATTGGCGAAGATGCGCAGCTTGGCCTCGCGGTAGGCGTCGAAGCTGCCGTGACGGTCGAGGTGGTCCGGCGTGAGGTTGAGCAGCACCGCGGCCTCGGGCGCGAACGCGAGCGTGTCCTCGAGCTGGAACGACGACGCCTCGCAGACCACCACGGCGGCGGGGTCGAGCGTGCCGGCGAGCGAGCTGAGCGCCGTGCCCACGTTGCCGGCCACGGCCACGGCCAGCCCGGCCTCGCGATGGATCTGGCCGACGAGCTCGGTCGTCGTCGTCTTGCCGTTGGACCCGGTGATCGCGATCACGTCGTTCGGGACGAGCCGCCAGCCGAGCTCGAGCTCGCCCAGCACGACCACGCCGCGCTCGCGCGCCGCGCGAACCACCGGCACGTCCTGCGGCACGCCCGGGCTCTTGACGACCGTCGCGACGCCGTCGAGCAGGTCCACGCCGTCGGTGGACTCGTGCACCGTGACGCCGGCCGACTCGAGAGCCGCGCGCGCGGCGGGGTCGACGGCGCCCGCGTCGCAGCCTGTCACCTGCTCGCCCAGCGCCCGCAGCACGGGCGCGACGGCCCGCCCCGAGCGGGCGAGTCCGACGACCAGGAACGGGCCGGGAGGCAGCGGCGGGCGGCGTGCCATGAGGCACGCATTCAAGCGGCCGGTGCCGACGCCGCGCGTCAACCGAGGTCGCTCGGCCGCACACGGGCACCCGGATCGGCCCTGCCGCCGTCGAACTCGAGGCCCTCGGCCTCGAGCCGCCGCCGGACCTCCGCCGGGTCGC
This sequence comes from uncultured Solirubrobacteraceae bacterium, assembly GCA_963839615.1. Lineage (GTDB taxonomy): Bacteria > Actinomycetota > Thermoleophilia > Solirubrobacterales > Solirubrobacteraceae > DASQMT01. The sequence continues at coordinate 130,331 of CAWIVY010000007.1, read as the reverse complement.
CCAGCGCGGTCGCGCCGACGGCCCCGTCGGACTTCAGGACCCGGTGGGCGCCGGGCGGCTCCTCGCGCACGAAGCGCTGGTTGAGCGTGCGGGCGTGGCGGTCGTTGCCGCCGCAGGCGTGTGCGACGTCGCCGTAGCTCATCCAGCCGCCGTGCGGGATCGTGGCCAGGACGTCGCGGAGGCGCTCGGAATCGATTGTGCTCATGCGGGCGACCGTACGCACCCGGGAAGCCGATCCCGCGCGATTGCACGCAATCGGCACCAAGTCGGCGCAGATCCTTGACAGCCGCTAGGTGACGGATTGCTGATACAGCGTGAAGCCGATCGCGCTGCAGACCGAGGCGACGATCCAGAAGCGGAGGATGATCTTCGTCTCCGACCACGCCTGCAGCTCGAAGTGGTGGTGGATCGGCGCCATCAGGAACACGCGCTTGCGGAACGCCTGGAAGGAGAAGACCTGGATCAGCACGCTGAGCGCCTCGATCACGAAGATCCCGCCCATCACGATCAGCAGCACCTCGGTCTTGGTCATCACCGCGAGCGCGGCGATCGCTCCGCCGAGCCCGAGCGACCCCGTGTCGCCCATGAAGATCGACGCCGGGAACGAGTTGAACCAGAGGAAGCCCACGCACGCGCCGACGAGGCACGCGGCCACGAGCGCGAGGTCGGTCTGGCGCGTCGTGAACGTGATCCCGATGTAGGCCAGGAGCACGATCGCCGAGCAGCCCGCGGCCAGGCCGTCGAGGCCGTCGGTGAGGTTGACGGCCGAGGTCGTGGCGGCCAGCACGAGGTAGATCAGCACCGGGTAGAAGTAGCCGAGGTCGATCACCGCGTCATACACGCGCAGGTTCAGCGTGTCCGGCAGGTCGGCCCAGCGCGTCGCGACGAGCCAGAGCCCGACGGAGATGCCCATCGTGATGAGCAGCTTCCAGCGGCCCTGCATGCCGAGCGACCGCTTCTTGACGAGCTTCATGTAGTCGTCGGCGAAGCCGAGCGCGGCGCAGGCGAGCGCGACGCCCATGACGCCGACCGAGCGCGCGTCGAGGTCGGTCAGGAGCAGGAACGGGACCGCGATCGCGGTGAAGATGATGATCCCGCCCATCGTCGGCGTGCCCGCCTTGGCGTGATGCTCCTGCGGCCCCTCCTCGCGGATCTGCTGGCCGAACTCGCGCCGGCGCAGGAACTCGATGAACTTCGGCGAGAGGAAGATGCAGATCAGGAGCGACGCCGTGCCGCCGATGAGTACCTCGCCCATCAGGCTTCGTCGTCCGCCGCGAGCGCCTCGGCCACGACCTCGAGCCCGACTCCGCGCGAGGCCTTCACCAGCACGACGTCGCCCGGCTTCACCAGCGCGCGCGCCAGCGTCGCCGCCTCCGCCGCGTCCGCGGCGGCATGCGCCTCGCCGTCGAAGCGGTCGAGCATCGCCGTCGAGCGCGGGCCGACGGTGATCAGCAGCTCGACCCCGGCGGATGCCGCGTAGGCGCCGATCTCGGCGTGGTGCTCGCGCTCGGCGGGCCCGAGCTCGAGCATGTCTCCGAGCACCGCGACGCGTCGTCCGGCGGTTTCGTGCATGGCTAGATCGTCGAGGGCGGCGCGCATGGACAGCGGGTTGGCGTTGTAGCAGTCGTTGACGACGGTTGCGCCACGTGCGAGCGCGACGCGCTCGCCGCGCAGCTCGCCGAAGCGCACGTCCACGCGCTCGGAGGGCCGCACTCCGATCGCGCGCGCGGCGGCCACGGCGGCGAGCGTGTTGAGCAGGTTGTGGCGCGAGTCGAACGGCAGCTCGAGCTCGTACCGCTCCTCGCCGGCGATCACGACGTGGCGGTCGGGCACGGCGTCCGGCACGGTGCCGCCGCGCAGCGACGCGCCCTCGAAGTGGACGTCGCCGCCCGGGCCGAACGTGACCACGTCGAGCGTCTCGCGCAGGTAGGCCTCGAGCAGCGGCTCGTCGGACGGGACCACCGCGACGGCGCCGTCGCGCATCCCGACGAGCAGCTCGGCCTTCGCGCGCGCGACGCCCTCCAGCGACCCCATCTGCTCGAGGTGCACGGGCCCGACGTTCGTGATCACGCCGACGTCGGGCTCGCAGATCGCCGTCAGCTCGGCGATCTGGCCGAAGCCGCGCATCGCGAGCTCGAGCACGACCACGTCCGTGCCCGGCGGCGCGGCCAGCAGCTCCAGCGGCAGCCCGATCTCGGTGTTGAAGTTCGCGCGGCTCGCGGCGACCGTACGATGCGGCGCGATCACCGCCGCGATCAGATCCTTCGTCGAGGTCTTGCCCGACCGAGCCGGTGACGGCGATCACGTGCGCGGCCAGGTCGCGCCGCCACGCGCGGGCCAGCGCGCCCAGCGATGCGACCGGATGCTCGGCGGCGAGCACGGCTCCGTCCTCGGCCACCGCGGCGGCCTCGCGTGCCCAGACCGGCGCGGCGAGCACGCCCCATGCGCCGGCGCGCAGGGTGTCCGCCGCGAACTCGCCGCCGTCGACCCGCGCTCCGGGCAGGGCGACGAAGAGATCCCCCGGCTCGACCGAGCGCGAGTCGATCACGACCCGCGCGGGGCCCTCGGCGGCGCGGTCGATGCCGCGCAGCAGCTCGGCGCCGGCCGCGCCCGCGACCCGCTGGTCGGTCCAGTGCCTCATCGTGCCTCGCGCTCGGCGCTCGTGACGGGCGCTCGGCCGGTCGACGCACGCAGCGCCGCGCGCGCGACCTCGACGTCGTCGAAGGGCTCCTTGCGCCCGCCGGCGTGCTCCTGCCCCTGCTCGTGGCCCTTGCCGGCGATCACGACGACGTCACCGGGCTCGGCGAGCTCGACCGCGCGGGCGATCGCGACGCGGCGATCGGCGTCGCGCTCCACGTGCGGCGCCGCGGCGGGGACCCCGCCGAGGATCTCGTCGATGATCGCCTCCGGCGGCTCCGAGCGCGGGTTGTCCGAGGTCACGATCACGTGGTCCGCCAGCCGCGCCGCGATCTCGCCCATCAGCGGGCGCTTCGCGCGGTCGCGGTCGCCGCCGGCCCCGAACACGACGAGCACGCGGCCGGAGGCCAGCTCGCGCGCCGACGCGAGCACCTTCTCCAGCGCGCCCGGCTTGTGCGCGTAGTCGACCAGCAGCGCGAAGCCCTGCCCCTCGTCGACCGCCTGGACGCGACCGGGCACAGGGACGACGTCGCGCAGCGCCTCTGCCATCCCCCGCAGGTCGAGCCCGAGCGCGTCGCCCGCGGCCAGCGCGACGAGGGCGTTCGCGGCGTTGAAACGGCCGCGCAGCGGCAGCTCTACCGTCGCCTCGCCGGCCGGCGAGCGGACGGTGAACGCGTTGCCGCCGAGGCCGGAGCAGTGCGCGACCGCGTGCCAGTCGGCGTCGCGCTCGAGCGAGACGGTGACTGCGCCCGCGACCTGCGCGGCGAGCCGCCGGCCCCACTCGTCGTCGATCACGACGATCGGGCGGCCGATGTCGAACTCCTCGAACAGGCGCAGCTTGGCCGCGAAGTAGCTCTCCATGTCGGGATGGAAGTCGAGATGGTCCTGGCTGAGGTTCGTGAACGCGGCGGCGGCGAAGTGGATGCCGTCGACTCGCCGCAGCGAGAGCGCATGCGAGGACACCTCCATCGCGCAGGACCGGTCGCCGGCGTCGAGCATCGCGCGGAACGTCGCCTGCAGGTCGATCGCCTCCGGCGTGGTCCGCACCGCGGGCCGCTCCTCGCCGCCTACCACCGCGGTCACGCCGCCGAGCAGGCCGCAGGGGCGCCCGGCGGCCTCGAGCAGGTGGCGGACGAGGTGCGTCGTCGTCGTCTTGCCGCTGGTCCCGGTGATCCCGACCACCGGCAGCTCTGCCGTCGGATCGCCGTGGAAGCGCGCCGCCGCGACCGCCATCGCCGCCCTCACGTCCTCCACGAGCAGCTCGGGGGCGTCCAGGCCGAGCGGGCGCTGGACGACGAGTGCGACGGCACCGCGCGCCACCGCATCCGGTGCGTACTCGTGCCCGTCGCGGGTGAACCCCGGCACGCAGAAGAACAGCGTTCCCGGGACCACCGCCCGGTTGTCGTAGGCCAGGGCCACGACATCCACCGCGGGCCCGTCGCCGAGCAGGTCGCGCAACGTCATGCCGCGCGGAACCCTAGTGGTTCGTCCAGCCGGGCCCCGGCAGCAGCGAGGCCCCCGCCGCATCGCGGCGGGGGCTCGTGCCGGTCCGCTAGTTGTTCGAGAGGATCAGGCGGAACTCGTTGTCCTGATAGCCGCCGACGGACGGGTCGTACGTGCGCACCTGCACGTTGGCCGCGGCGGGGCAGCCCGCGATCGCCCCGGTCGGGGAGATCTGCAGCGTCGCGATCGTGTCGGTACCGGTGCCGTTCGCCGCGCCCGAGGTCGGGCGGTCGCCGGACGGGAACGTGAAGCAGTACTGGCCGGCCGCGGGATGGTCGACCTGCGTCTGGTCGATGTTCTTGACGTCCTCCCTGAGGACGCCGGTCGAGCTGACCTCGGCGTAGCGGTTGGGCCCGCCGTCCTTACCCGCGGGTCCGACGGCACCCTCGGGGCCCGCGGGGCCCACCGGGCCGGCGGCGCCTGCGAGCGACGCCTTGGCGCCGTCGGTCAGGTGCTTGGCCTTGAGCGTGCCCTTCTTGACGTCTGCACCGGTGACGGTGCCGTTCTGGATCTGCCCGCCGGTGATGAGCTTCCCGGCGGTCGCCGTTCCGGCGCCGACGAGAGCGAGCAGCATGACGAAGGCGAGCGCCTTTCCTAGAACCTTCATGTCCAACACCTCCATGTGTTGAATGGGTTTCGGTTTCAGGGGGACAGGACGCTCGCGCGGCGCAGGGCTTCCGGCCGCGTGAACAACTTCACACGGCGAGCGCGCGCTCGGCGATCGCCGCGCCGGCGACCCCGCGCGGCAGCGTGCCGAATGCCCTGCCGCGCTCCTCGCCCAGCCGGCCGGCGCAGAAGGCGTCGGCGACCGTGGGCGGCGCATGGCGAACGAGCTGCGCGGCCTGGAACGCGAGCGCCAGGTCCTCGATCGCGCGGCGCGCGAGCCACTGGGCGTCCTCACCGGCCAGCTCGGCGAGCGTGGCGGGGAGCGCGTCGAGATGCGCGTCGAGCCGCCGGTCGCCGCCGCGTGCCTGCTCGCATTCGGCCAGGAACGCGGGCAGGCCCTCGGGCTCGCGCGCCATCGCGCGCAGGACGTCGAGCGAGATCACGTTGCCCGACCCCTCCCAGATCCCGTTCAGCGGCGAGTCGCGCAAGAGCTGCGGCATCGGCGACTCCTCGACGAAGCCGTTGCCGCCGAGGCACTCGAGCGCCTCGGCCGCGTGCGGGGTGGCGCGCTTGCAGATCCAGTACTTCATCACCGCCGTGGCGAAGCGGCGCAGCGGCTTGTCGTCCTCGTCGTAGGCGCGGGCGAGCCGCAGGGCGGAGGCCGTCGCTGCCTCGGACTCGACGGCGAGGTCGGCGAGCACGTTGATCATCAGCGGCTGCTCGGACAGCCGCGCGCCGAAGGCGCTGCGGTGGCGCGCGTGGTGCACCGCCTCGGCGACGCCGCGGCGCATCCCGCTCGCGCTGCCGATCACGCAGTCCAGCCGCGTGTGCGTGACCATCTCGATGATCGTCGCCACGCCGCGGCCCTCATCGCCCAGCAGCCGTGCCTCGGCCCCGCGGAACTCGATCTCGCTCGACGCGAGCGACCGCGTGCCGAGCTTGTCCTTCAGCCGCTGGATCTCGAACCCGGGGCCGCGCTCGACGACGAAGCAGGAGAGCCCGGCCGGCGCCTGCGCGAGCACGAGGAAGACGTCGCACATCGGGTGCGAGCAGAACCACTTGTGGCCGGTCAACTCGTACGTGCCGTCGCCCGCGGGCTCCGCGCGCGTCGTGCCGGCGCGCACGTCGGAGCCACCCTGCTTCTCGGTCATCGCCATGCCACAGAGCGCGCCGCGCTCGTAGTCGGGCAGCGTCAGGCGCGGCTCCCACTCGGCGGCGAGCTCGGGATCGGTACGCAGCGCAGGCACGGCCGAGTAGGTCATCGACACCGGGCACATGACGCCCGGGTTGGCCTGCGTCCAGAGCAGCTCGAGCGCGGCGCGGGCGACGTGCGCTCCCGCTCGCGACTCGCGCCAGGGCAGCGAGTGGATCTCGCGTTCGACCGCGCCGCGCAGCAGCCAGTGCCAGCTCGGGTCGAACTCGACGCGGTCGATGCGGTGCCCGTAGCGGTCGTGCGTCTGCAGTCGCGGCGCGTTGCGCTCGGCGCGGCGGCCGTGCTCCTGCGCCTCGGCGGAGCCCGCGACCGCGCCGCAGTCGCGCACGCGATCGACCGCCCAGCCCGCGTGCTCGCGCTCGAGGCCCTCGCGCAGCGCCAGGTCGGCGTCGAAGAAGTTGACGTCCTCGAGCGGCGGGGGCTGGTTGAGGACGTCGTGGGTGCCACGGTCGGTGAGGGGCATCCTGCGGCGAGACGCTACCGGTACGGTGCGCCGAATGGATGCATTGCCCCTGGTCCTGTCGGGCGGCTGGGCCGCAGGGGTGAACGCTTACGCGACGGTGCTGCTGCTCGGGATCTTCGGGCGGCTCGGGCTCGGCGAGGTGCCCGACGGGCTCGAGCGCACCGACGTGATGATCGCCGCCGCCGTGCTCTACGCGGTCGAGTTCGTCACGGACAAGATCCCCTACGTGGATCACGCCTGGGACGCGATCCACACGGTGATCCGGCCGGCGATCGGCGGCGTGATCGGCGTCCTCCTCAACGGCCAGGCCGACGGTCTGAACGACGCGCTGGCGGCCACCGGCGCGAGCACGACGGCGCTGGCGAGCCACGGCGTCAAGGCCGGCCTGCGGATGGCGGTCAACATCTCGCCCGACCCGGTGACGACCGCGACGGCGAGCCTCACGGAGGACTTCCTCGTCGGCTGCGTCGTCGCGCTGATCGTCACGCACCCGTGGCTCGCGCTCACGCTCTCGATGACGCTGCTCGCGATCGGGATCGGGCTGGTGGCCCTGCTCTGGCGGCACGTGCGAGCCGCGCTCGCGCGCCGGCGCGCTACTCGGGCGCGATCCTCAGGTTCGTGAGCGCGAACGACGTGATCTTCTTGAACGCGGGGCCCGCGACGGTGCCGCCGTAGATGTCGCCCTTCGGCTCGTCGACCATCACCGCGACGAGCAGCCGCGGATGCGCGGCGGGAGCGAAGCCGACGAACGAGGCGACGAACTTGGTCTTGGAGTAGCCGCCGTTCTCGTCGGGCTTCTCGGCCGTGCCGGTCTTGCCGCCCAGCTCGTAGCCGTCGATGGCCGCGCCGCTGGCCGTTCCGCCCGGGCCGAGCACGCCCTCGAGCATCTTGCGCACCGAGGCCGCGGTCTCCTCGGAGATGATCCGGCGGCCCTTGTCGACCGGCTGCTCGCGGCTGCCGACGGAGTCGACGATGCGCGGCGCCCTCAGGATGCCGCCGTTGGCGATCGCGGCGTACGCCGCGCCCATCTGCATCGGCGTCACGGCGAGGCCCTGGCCCATCGCCATGTTGGCGGCGGTCGAGCCCGAGTACTGGTCATAGGTCAGCAGGATCCCCGCCTCCTCGCCCGGCAGGTCGACTCCCGTGCGCTTGCCGAAGCCGAAGCGCCGCACCCACTGGTCGAAGCGCGTCGCTCCGAGCTTGCGCTCGATCATCGCCGCGCCGATGTTGGAGGACTCCGCGAGGATGCCGGCGACGTCACGCGTCTCCCAGCCGCGCGCATGCGCGTCGGTGATCTCGCGGTCGGCGACCTGGAGCACCGGCGGCAGCGTGAACGGCGTCGTGGGGGTGACCTTGCCGTCCTCGATGGCGGCGGCAACCGTGAAGGCCTTGAACGTCGATCCCGGCTCGTAGGTGGCCCCGGTCGCACGGTTCGTCATCGCGTAGTCGGGCGCCTCGTAGAGCCGGTTGGCGTTGACCCGCGGCCAGTTCGCGAGGGCGAGGATGGAGCCGTCGCGCGGGTCCATCACCAGCGCGGTCGCGCCCTTCGGCTGCCACAGCTCGCCGACCTCGGCCAGCACCTCCTCGGTGTGGTCCTGGATGTTGGCGTCGAGCGTGAGGCGCACGTCCTGGCCCGGCACGGTGCGCCGGTGCTCGCGCAGCTCGATCGTCTCGCCGAGCGCGTCGCGGACGAGCCTGCGCTCGCCGTCGCGACCCCCGATGCGGTCCTCGAGCCGGTACTCCAGGCCTGAGAGCCCGGTGCCGTCGGCGCCGACCGTGCCGAGCAGCTGCGCCGCCATCCAGTCGCGCGGGTACTCGCGGCTGTACTCGGGGATGAACTCGAGCCCCTCGATGTGCAGCTTCTGCGCGCGCAGCGCCCGCTTGGTCGGGACGCGGCGGGCGAGGTACACGAACCCGGTGTCGCGGCGCACGAGCTTGCGCAGCAGCTCGTCCTCGGGAACGGACAGGATGCCGGAGAGCTGAGCGGCGACCTCTGCGGGCTTGTCGATCAGGTACGGCGTCGCCGCGATCGTCTGCGCGGGCTTGGAGATGGCCAGCTCGATCCCGTTCGCGTCGCTGATCGTGCCGCGGCGCGCGGGGACGACGATGTCGGCCTTCTGCTGCGTGGCGGCGACGGATTGCAGCGAGCTCGCGCGCACGACGCCGAGCCAGCCCGCGCGCGCGCCGGCCAGCACGAGCATGCCGAGGAAGACGGCGAAGAGCAGGCCGATGCGCCGCTCGATGAGCACCCTCACCCCTGTCCGGCGACGGCTCCGCCGCTGACAGGGGTTTGCGAGGTCGTCGTCGGCGGCGGCGCCGTGGCGGGCGCCGGCGTGGCGACCGGCGCCCCGGTGGCGGCAGGTGCGGGAGTGACTGCCGGGTCGGGCGTCGCCGCGGGGACGGGCGTCGCCGCGGGGTCGGGAGTCGCTGCGGGGTCGGGCGTCGTCGCCACGGCCGGCGTCACCGGCGCCGGCGCGGCCGCCACGAGCGAGCCGGGAACGATCCCATGGTTGGCCAGCAGCGCGGCGGCGTCCTCGCTGGGCGGCTGCATCCGGCGCACGGCCTTCGCCGGATCCTGCACCCCGGGGCTGAGATAGGTCACGTCTCCGGCCGGCGGCATCAGCATCCCGAGCGAGCTCGCGCCCGACTCGATCCGGTCGGGCGCGGAGAGCCGGGCGATCGCGGCCTCGAGATCCGCGTTCTGGCGCTCGAGCGTCGTCGTCGTCTCGACCGCGCGCGAGATCCCGGAGTTGAGCTTGAGCAGCGACACCTGCATCGCCACGATCCCGCCGAGCAGCACGCCGACGACCCAGATCCACAGCCGGCTGCGCAGCAGGCGGTCGACGACGCGATGCTCGGGCAGCGCGCGGAAGCGGCCGAGGACGGAGGTCGTGCCGCGGCCCGGCAGCGTGGCCGCGCCGGCCGGGGCGGCGACCGGCCTGCGAGCGACCGGCCCGGAGACGCGCCGCGGGCCGCGCGGCGCCGCCACGCTCGAGCGGGCGTGCGTGCGGCTGCGCGAGCGGGCGCCGGCCGGGGTCATCCGCGCACCTCCTCGTCGCTGAGCTTGCGCGCTGCGCGCATGCGGGCGGACTTCGAGCGGGCGTTGTCCGCGATCTCGCCGGGCGTCGGCGCGACCGAGCGGCGGAAGACCAGCTCGGCCTGCGGCGTCCGGCCGCAGCCGCACACGGGCAGGTCGGGCGGGCAGATGCAGCCGCGCGTGCGGTCGGCCAGGAAGCGCTTGACGCGGCGGTCCTCGAGCGAGTGGAACGAGATCGCTGCGAGGCGGCCGCCGACGCGCAGCAGGTCCCACGCCCGCGGCAGCGCCTCGTCGAGCTGGCTCAGCTCGTCGTTGACCGCGATCCTGATCGCCTGGAAGCTGCGCTTGGCGGGGTGGCCGCCGGCGAACCGCGCCGGCGCCGGGATCGCAGCCGTGATCGCGTCGACGAGCTCGAACGTCGTCGTCAGGTCGCCGCCGCGCCGCCGCCGCACGATCTCCTTCGCGATCCGGTCGGCGTAGCGCTCCTCGCCGTAGTCGCGGAGCAGCCGGCCGAGCCGGCGCGGCTCCCACGTGTTCACGATCTCGGCGGCGGTGACCGGCTGCGCCGGGTCCATGCGCATGTCGAGCGGCGCGTCGTAGGCGTAGGAGAACCCGCGCTCGCGCGTGTCGACCTGCATCGAGGACATGCCCAGGTCGAGGTAGACCATGTCCGCGCTCACACCCTCGTCGAGCAGCGCGTCGAGCCCGGCGGCGAAGTCGGCGCGGACGAAGCGGGTGCGGCAGGACGCCTCGGCGGCGAGCTCCGCGAAGGCCTCCTCGGCGAGCGGGTCGCGATCGATCCCGATCAACAGCCCGGTGGGACCGAGCCGGCCGGCGACGAGGCGCGCGTGACCGGCTGCGCCGAGCGTGCAGTCGACCGCGATCTGGCCGGGCTGCGGGTCGAGCGCCTCGATCAGCTCGCCCGCGAGGACCGGGACGTGGGTCTTGGGCATGTCAAGCAGGATGGCCAAGTGATGCGGTGAGGTCAGGCGCGCGCTGCGCGAGGTCGGCGTCGTAGGACTCCCAGGTGGCGCGATCCCACAGCTCCAGGCAGTCGCCGGCGCCCGCCACGACCACCTCGCGCGAGTTGATCCCGGCGCTCTCCATGAAGCGCGGGGGCAGCATGATCCGGCCCGCCGCGTCGAGCTCCATGCTCATCGCGTTCGTGTAGAAGAGCCGCGCGAACTCGCGCTTCTGCGCCGAGAGCGGGTTCATGTTCGCGAGCGCCGCCTCCGCCATCGCCTGGTAGGTCTCGGCCGGATACAGGCTCAGGCAGGGTTCCGCGCCCTTCACGAGGAAGACCGCACCGGCGAGCGTCGAACGGAACTTCGACGGCACCGTGAGCCGGTGCTTCGCGTCGAGTGTGTGATCGAACGTTCCGTGAAAGGTGGTCAAGGCCCATGGCCAATCGGGTCAGGGCGGGAATGAGTCGAACCGAGGTGGCGGAGTGGGAGGAGCCCCGCCACCCCGGTCCGGCTGTGCACGAGGGTTCTACCCCACTTCATCCCACTTTGCAACACAATTGTCGTCATCCTCCCCACAAAACTTGAATCCGCCGCCGGAAACCCGCCGAAACCGGCGTGTTTACAGGCGAATCGGAGGGGGACGAGATCGATCCCCGCAGCGGCCGGAAGCGCACGATCCGCTGCAGGAGGCCGAACTGCAAGACGGCTTGCTTCGATCCGGAGGTGGGCCTACCCTTGGCTATCCCTTCCGCCGATGGATGTGCAGAGGGGTCAAACAGAACTCGAAGGGACTCGACACATGCTCCGCGCCGCCGCGTTATCGCTCACCTGCGCCGTCCTGGCACTCACCGCGGGGGCCTGTGGTGAATCCGGCTCCGGCGGATCGGGCGACCCGGCGTCGCTGGTTCCCGCCGGTGTCTCCTTCTACATGCAGGCCGCGGTCCAGCCCGAGGGCGACCGGCGCGAGGACGCGCTGGCGGCCGCCGGCAAGATCATGCGCACCGACGATCCGGCGGCGAAGCTGCGCGAGCTGATCGACAAGGAGCTCGCAGAGGAGGACAAGGGGCTGAGCTGGGAGAAGGACTTCGCGCCCTGGCTCGGCGAGGACGCCGGCGTGTGGGCGACGAACTTCCAGGCCGACGAGCCGAGCTTCGCGGTGATCATGGCGACGAAGGACGCAGAGGCGGCGACGGCCGCGCTCGCCAAGTTCGAGAAGACGTCCGAGAACACCTACAAGCCGCGCTCCTATGACGAGATCGACTACAAGGTCGACGACGAGGGCGTGGCGAGCGGCGTGATCGACGACTTCGTGGTGGTCGGGACCGAGGACGCGTTCAAGCGCACCGCCGACACGCGGGAGGGCGCGAAGCTCGCAGACGCCGACCGCTACAAGGGCGCGATCGACGACCTCGAGGAGGACCGCCTCGGCCACTACTACGTCGACGCGAAGCCGCTGATCGACGCCGCGATGAAGGAGGACCCCGAGGCGGCGCAGAACTTCGAGCAGTTCAAGTCCGTCCTGCCGCTCGACAAGCTCGGCCCGATCACCGGCGCATTCACGGCCAACGGCGACGGCATGGCGCTCGACACGGTCGTCACCGGATTGCCCGAGGGCCCGATTCGCAACATCGCCACGCTGTGGTCGGGCGGCAGCGACCTGATGGGCGAGCTGCCCGGCGACGCCTGGGCCGCGTTCGCGACGCCGAAGCTCGGCGAGGGAGCGAAGTCGATGTTCTCCGCCTTCGCCGGCGCGATCGGCGGCGCCGCCGTCGCTTCGCAGCTCAAGCAGGCGACGGGCCTCGATCTCCAGCAGGACGTCTTCTCCTGGATCGGCGACGCCGGCGTGTTCGTGCGCGGCGCGGACATGGCGACGCTCGACGGCGCGCTCGTGATCAGCTCGACCGACGACGCCCGCGCAGAGGCGGCGTTCACCAAGATCGTCGGGCTGATCGGCAGGCAGACAGGCGGCGCCCCGGCGCCGGCCGACGTCGACGGCGCCGACGACGCCTTCGCGATCCCCGCACCGGGCGCCCAGAAGCCGGTGGTCCTCGCGCGCGGGGAGGGTCGCGTCGTCCTGGCCTACGGCGAGAAGGCGGCGAGCGCCGCGTTCGCGTCCGGGGACAAGTTGGCCGACAGCGAAGGCTTCGGCGCGGCGGCGGACATCCTCGGCGACGATATGAAGCCGTCGTTCCTGCTCTCCGTAGAGGACGCGGTCGCGCTGGCGGATGCGCTGGGCGCGACCGATGCGGAGTTCGACCAGGCCCGGGCCTACCTCGAGACGCTCGGCGTGTTCACCTCGGGCGGCATGGCCGAGGGCGACCGCGCGCAGTCGCGCGTGGCGGTCACGCTGAAGTAGCCCGTCAGAGGGCGCCGCCGCGGCGGCGCCCTCACGGCGAGGCGCCGAGGACCGCCGGCATCAATGCGGCGGCGACGAGCAGCATCGCCGACGGCACGAGCAGGAGCGCCACGACGAGCTGGATCTTCGGCGCGGCCCGTGCCGCCTGCTCGGCGGAGCGGCGCGCCCGGCGGGCGCGCGCATCCTCGGCCAGCGCGGCAAGGGCGCGCCCGGGTGGCGCCCCGAGCCGGTCGGCACGGCGCAGCGCCGCCGCCAGCGCGTGGGTCCCGGTGGCGGGGCAGCGGCGCTCGAGCCGCGCGAGCGCCGCGTCGGGTGACACGCCGAGCCCGACGCGCCGCGCGGCCGCGCCGAGCTCCCCGGCCAGGACGCCCGGGTGACGGCGGCCGATCTCGGCGAGCGCGCGCCAGGTTCCGAGTCCCGCGCCGACCGCCACGCGGAGGAGATCGAGCACGTCGGCCTGCTCGCCCTCGATGACGCGGGCTCGCCGGCGTGCGCGCGAGCGCAGCCAGAGGTCGGGGGCGAAGAAGCCCGCGAACGGGGCGCCGGCGAGCAGCGCGAGGCCGAGCCGGCCGGGCGCCAGCGGCAGGAGTGCGAGCGCCGCGAGCGCCGCCACAGGCGCGGTGCCGAGCTTCGCGGCCATGACCTCCCCCACCCCCGCGTCCAGTCCCGCCGCGTCGATGCGCGCGCCCAGCCCGCCGGGCGCATCGCCGCGCGCGGCGCCGAGCCGGCGCGCGAGCGCCCGCGTGGCGCGCGCGATCGGCTTCGGCCGCCGCGCGGGCCGCCGCGCCGTGGCGAGCTCCACGATCGCGACCGCGGCGAGCGCGCCGGCGAGCGCCGCCAGGACCGACGCCCGGGTCACCGCGCCGTCGCCCCGGCGAGCCGGCCGATGCAGACGAGCGCGGTGAGCTGCAGCAGCGCGGCGACGAGCGCGAACCAGGTCGAGAGCGGATTCGCCAGCAGCGATGCGGCGAAGCCCGGGGCGGCGAGCTCGGCCAGGACGGCACCGGCGAGCGGGAGGCCGAGCACCAGCCAGGCCGTGAAGCGCGCCTGCGCGGTCGCCGCGCGCGCATCGCGTTCCGCTCGCTCGGCCGCCTCTCCCGACGCCGCCAGGTCGCGCAACAGCGCCGCGAGGTCGCCGCCTGCGTCGCGCTGGAGCAGCACGGCGGCGGTCAGCGTGTCCCACGCATGGGAGCCCGCACGCGAGCGCAGGCGCACCAGGACCGCCTCGGTCGGCTCGCCCACCGCGAGCGCGCGTGCGGCCGCGCCCAGCTCATGCCCCGCCGCTCCCTCGGCCGACGCCGCGGCGTCCCCGATCGCGGTGCGGATCGAGCGGCCGGCGCCGAGCGCGTCGGCGATCGTCCGGGCGCACGACGGGGCGGAGCGGCGCAGCTCCTCGCGCCAGCGCCGCCGCCGCGCGCGGGTCGCCGCGACCACCGCCGCCGGCCCGGCGAGCGCCGCGACCAACCCGAGCGCGACGCCGCCGACCAGCCAGCCCGCGCCGAGGAGGGCAGCCGCGGCGACCGCCCACAACCGCCTTCGTTCGGGCGCCGTCGGCAGCCTCCCCTCGCGCCCGGCACGGGCGAGCGGCTCGAGCACCCGGCCCAGCGCGGCGGCGACCCGGGTGCGCTCGACGGCGGCGACCGCCTCCCACGCCCCGGCCACCCCGGCGCCCGCTGCGCCGGCCGCCAACCACATCGCCTGGCTCATCACGGCGCGTGCGGCGGCAGGAACCCGCGCGCCGCGACCGCTCCGTCACCGGCCGCCGCGAGCCGGCCGGCCAGCGTGTCGCCGAGCGGCGCACGCCACGCGGGCCGGCCGGAACGGACCGTGAAGAGCTCGCGGATCGCGGGGCCGCCGGCCACGCGCACCACCTCGCCGACCTCGACTATCCGGCGCGCGCCGCCGGGCGTCCGCTCCTGGCGTACGACGAGGTCGACCGCGTCGGCGATCTGGTCGCGGATCGCGGCGAGCGGGAGCCCGACGTCGGCCATCAGCGCGAGCGTCTCGAGCCGGCGCAGCGCCTCGGCGGCGCTGCCCGCGTGGATCGTGCACAGCGAGCCGGCGTGCCCCGTGCTCAACGCGACGAGCAGGTCGAGCGCCTCGGGTCCGCGGACCTCGCCGACGATCAGCCGGTCGGGCCGCATCCGCAGGGCATTGCGCACGAGCCGGCGGATCGTCACCTCGCCGCGACCCTCCAGGTTCGGCGGCCGCGCCTCGAGCCGGACGACGTGGGGCAGCGCCAGCCGCAACTCGGCGGCGTCCTCGATCGTCACGACGCGCTCGGCGGGATCGACGAACGCGGCCAGCGCCCCGAGCGTCGTCGTCTTGCCCGAGCCGGTGCCGCCGCAGATCAGCAGCGTGCAGCGCGCGGCGACGGCGCGCCCGAGGAACTCGAGCAGCGGCGGCGTCAGCGTCCCGTGCGCAACGAGGTCGTCAGGCGCGAAGCCGCGCGGGCGGAACCGGCGGATCGTGAGCAGCGGGCCGTCGAGCGCGAGCGGCGGCAGCACCACGTTCACGCGCGAGCCGTCGGGCAGGCGCGCGTCGCAGAGCGGCTCGGCCTCGTCCGCGCGCCGCCCGAGCGGCGCCAGGATCCGCTCGATCGCGTGCCGCAGCTCGGCCTCGCTCGCGAACCGGACGTCGGTCTGCGAGAGCCGGCCGGCCCGCTCGACCCAGACCGGCGCCGTGCCGCAGACCATCAGCTCGTCGACGCCGCGGTCCCGCAGGAGCGGCTCCAGCGGCCCGAGCCCGACTGCGCGCTCGGCGACCCGCGCGGCGAGTGCGTCGCGCGTGGCGCCGTCCAGCACCCCCGCCTCGCGCTGCACGAGCGCGTCTATCCGCGCGGCCGGGTCGTCGCCGGCGCCGGCATCGCCCGCCCCGTCGACGAGGCGCTCGCGCAGCGTCCCGGCGAGCGCGTCGAGGGCGTCCGAGGGCGGGTCCACCGCACTGATAGGTCGCGGCGGGCGAAACTCGCCCCCCGCGACGTCAGCTCGAGCCGGTGGCGAGGGCGGCGACCGGCCGCCGGTAGCGGGCACGGCGCAGCAGATCGTCGCGCTGCGACCGGCGCCACTCGCGCCGGCTGAGGCGCCGCTGGCGGGCGAGCTCACGCGCGTCGTGCGGCGCCGGGTCGGCGCGGGGGCCGTCGGCAGGGCGGTAGCCGAACCGGTCGAGGAGCTGTGCCGTGGCGCGCTCGACGAGCGCGACCTGCGGAGGGTCCAGCCGCTCGCGCCAGCGCTCGACCGACGCCGTCGTGACCGGCTCCGCGATCGCGACACGCCGGTGCGGCCGCCGCGACGAATCGCCGCGCTCCCCGCCGATCATCAGCTCGACCGCGTCGTTCGCCCGCAGTGCGGCGAAGTCGCACACCCGCCTGAGCGTGCCATGCGGGTCGCTGACCAGGTCCTCGTAGCGCAGGTCGAGGAACTGGTCCGGTCTCAGGTGCCGCGCGAAATGGTCGGTGCGGCGGACGGCCGCCTCCCAGCGCGCCGTCGCGGCCGCCAGCGCCACCTCGGGCGCATCCCACCCCATCGGGATCTGCGAGGCGACCGCTCCTCGCGGGTCGCGCACGACGTTGATGTACTGGGCGTCCGGGAACATCGCGAACAGCGGCCCGATGAACCCGCTGTAGGCCGGCCGCTTGTCGCCCCAGCGCGGCTTGCCGTTCGCGTCGGCGCGGAGTGCGAAGCACGCCTGGACGATCGAGCCGACCGTGGGCGGAGCGCCGGCGACGCGGCGGATCGCAGCCTCGCGGCTGATGCGCCCTTCGAGCAGACGCCCGCTCCTGTGCTCCTGCTCGGTGAAGATCCACTCGGCGAGGTCGCGCCGATTAGCGGGATCCCGCAGGTCGCCGAAGCGAACCCGCTGCCACCACAGCGGCCGCACGAAGTTCGTCTCGCGCGGGATCGCGAGATCCGGGTGGTTGTCGAGCATCGCCCGCAGCAGCGTCGTGCCGGAGCGCGGGCACGCGCCGATGAACAGCGGACGGGCCGGTGCGCCCGCGTATCCCGACGGCGCCTGTTGCAGCCACGCCTGCGGACGCGGGCGCCAGCCCGGCGCTACCGTGGCCGGGAGCGCCTGACGCGCGGTTGGATCCCCGAGGTCAGCCGGCAACCGGCGCCGGGTCGGGCCGGACGACCACCGTGTCGGCGATCGGCACGACCTCGTCGACCGGTAGATCCGCGGCCTGCGCGTGCTCCCTGATCGCCTCCGGGCTGTCGGCCTCGTACACGCAGAAGGTTCCCAGCCCGCCGTTCTCCTCGGCGAGGACGTAGCTGCGGATCCAGCGCACGCCCGATCCGTCCTTGTCGCCCGCCTCGGTCGAGCGCGCGGCAGCCGCCTGCAGTTCCTCTCCCGACGCCCAGCCGTTGCGACGAACGATCCCGTAGAGCTCCATGACGCGATCTCCTTCCGCGGTTGCTTGTCGGCCGACCATAACGGCTGCGACCGGCTGCGAACATCGATGGCGTCATGACGCGTGCTTCGTCAGCCCTGCTCGCCGCCGTCGCGGTGCTCGGCGTGGCCGGATGTGGAGAGCGGCCGCCCGTCGACCCTGAACCACCGCGCGCATCGCCGCGCGCGTCCGCGTCGCCGCGCGCTTCCGCGGAAGCGCCGCGCGAGCGCCCGAGCATCCAGCGCGCGCGTTGCGTGCAGGGTGCGGCCGGCTGCGCCGCGGTCACCGGACGGGTGCTCTACGTCGAGGCGGTCGACGCGGACGGCGACGGCGACGCTCACTACGTCGTCGCGGGCGGGAGCGTCACTGCGCCCGGCGTGAGCGTGATCGACGTTGCGCGCACGCTCCGCCCGCGCCGGCTGCCGCGCCCCGGCGAGCTCGTCAGCGCGGCCGGTCCCGTGTCCACCGGCTCCTACGGCCAGCGCCAGATCGAGGCGACCGAGCTGCACCACCAGCGCGGCTAGCGGCTGGCACGCCGGCGCGGGCGTCAGACCGCGGCGTTTACGTCGAGTGGTGATCGTGGCTCGAAATTCAGCTATGCGATGAATTCGGATCCACGTGCGCTGAAAAGCACGGCATGCGTGCTTTTCAATCCACGTGCAATGCGAGCCGCTAGCGGCTCGCCGCGTCG
Source organism: uncultured Solirubrobacteraceae bacterium (assembly GCA_963839615.1). Taxonomy (GTDB): domain Bacteria; phylum Actinomycetota; class Thermoleophilia; order Solirubrobacterales; family Solirubrobacteraceae; genus DASQMT01. Next base: position 112,473 of record CAWIVY010000007.1, on the reverse strand, counting down.
CGCAGAGCCGACCGCGCCTCGGCCGCGAGGCGGCGCACCAGCTCGCCCGCGGGCACGGGCTCGGCGAGCGCGTGCGCCTGACCCGCCCAGAGGTGGAAGCCGTCAGCGTCCCCGCGCTCGCGCGCTGCCCTGCGCAGCGGCGCCGTGACGTGATGGACGTCCGGGTAGCCGAGCGGAGCGTCGCCGGTGTGCTCGCGCTGGAAGCGGTTGAGGATCCCGCGCCCGGTGCGGCCGGTGAATGCACGCGTGAGCGCGGTCTCGCCGTCGCCGGCCAGGGCCTGCCGGTGGGCCGGCGAAGTGGCCGCCTCAGGGGCGAGCATGAACGCCGTGCCGAGCTGTGCCGCGGACGCGCCGGCGGCGAGCACCGCTGCGATCGACCGGCCGGTGACGAGCCCGCCCGTCGCGACGAGTGGAAGCCCGCTCACGGCCGTGACCAGCTGGAGCGCCGCGAGCAGCCCGAGGTCGTTCGGCGCCGTGTCGTCGAAGGTCGCACGGTGACCGCCAGCCTCGAGGCCCTGCACCACCAGCGCGTCGGCGCCGGCGCGCTCGGCGAGGCGCGCCTCGTCGGCAGTCGTGACCGTGACCCAGACCGCGATGCCGGCCTCGTGCAGGCGCGCGACGACGGCTCGCTCCGGACAGCCGAACGTGATCGAGACGACCGGCACGCGCAGCGCCGCGACGAGCGCGAGCTTCTCCTCCCAGCAGTCGTCGTCATGCTGCGGCGCGCCGACCTCGGCCCCGTGGCGCTGCGCGAGCGCCCGCGCGTAGCGCTCGACCGCGTGCGGGTTGGGCACCGGGCGCGGCGGCGCGAACAGGTTGACCCCGAACGGCCTCTGGGTGCGCTCGCGCACCGCGTCGATGTCCGCGCGGACCGCGCCGGGGGCGAGATAGCCCGCGGCGAGGAAGCCGAGCCCACCGGCCTCGGAGACGGCTGCGGCCAGCGCCGGCGTGGCCGCACCGCCGCCCATCGGGGCCAGCACGATCGGGTGCTCGAGCTCGGTCGGCGAGAAGGGCATGTCGCGAGAGCGTAAGCGGTCCGCGCTCACCGCAGCCCCTCCCCGACGACGATCTGACCGGCACGCGCGTCGTCGCCGGCGGCACGCGGCAGGAGCCGCAGCTCGCGCGCGAACGACTGCGCGGCTGCGAGAAAGACGGCGTCGCGGACGGATACGCGCAGCGTCGCCGCCACGCGCTCCCCGGCCTCGGCGCGCGCGGCGGGGGGCGCCTCGCGGGCGGCCAGCACCTCCACGTCCTCGAGCGCGAGCTCCGTGCCGGCGCCGGCGCCGCCCTCGCTGCCGCGGGTCACGAGCACGTCCACCCGCGCGCCCGGCACGACGAGCGACCGCGCGCCCAGCGCGACCACCTCCGCTGCGCGCTCGCCCCGCCGCACCGGCGGGCCGGCGACCTCCGGGTCGGTCGCGATCATCGCCGCGCCGAGGTACCCGCCGCGCGCGACCGGGGCCGCGAGCCGCTGCCCGATCAGCGTCTCGGGGACGACCGCCGCCCCGACCGGCGCGTAGCGCGCGGGCACCTGCCGCAGCGCGAGGTCGCCGGCCGCGAGCGGGCGCCCGGCGCGAAGATCCGCGCGGGCGACGACGACCTGCACGGCCGGACCGAGCTGCGCCCGCACGGCCGACTCGCGCCGCGCGACGTCGGAGGCCGCAAGCCCGCCGAGCACGAGCGCGAGCCCGAGCAGCACCGCCGCCCGCCGCCGCCGGCTCACCGCAGGACCGTGCGCCGGCGGCGTGCCCTCAATCCCGGCTCGCGCGGCTCGAGCTCCGCGCGCGGCAACTCGAGGACCACGCAGGCGCCCGCGCTCACCGGGGCGGTGAGCAGGCGGCCGCCGTGCCCTCGTGCCACGCGCGCCGCGATCGCGAGGCCGTGTCCGCGGCGGCCGGCATGCAGGCCGTCGGCCGCCAGCGCGGCGACGGGAGCGGGCAGGCCCGGGCCTTGGTCGCGCACCTCGATGCGGACGTGCGCGCGTGTCGCGTGCACCCGGATCCGCACCGGTCCGGCGCCGTGCTCCAGCGCGTTGAGCACCAGGTTGCCGACCGCCTGGACGAGCCGCAGCCGGTCGGCGTGCACGAGCACGCGCGGACCGGCGCAGTCGAACAGCAGCTCGCCGCCGAGCGCACCGGCCAATGCCCGCCAGCCGTCGACCGCCTCACCCAGCAGGGCGCGCACGTCCAGCGGCTCGGCCAGCTCCGGCGCGCGATGGCCGCGTGGCGCGGCGTCGAGATCCGCGAGCGCGAGCCCGGCGCGCCGCAGTTCGAGCTCGACGGCGGCGACGCGCCGCGCGCCGCTCGCGTCGGTCACCACGCCGTGCAACCCGAGCAGCGCGGCGCTGAGCGGTGCACGCAACTCGTGCGCCGCCTCGGCGACGAGCGCGAGCCGGCGCTCGCAGGACGCGCGCAGGAGCGCGGCGATGGCGAGCGCGCAGAAGGCGGCGGTCCAGCCGAGCGCGGCGAGCAGGCCCGTCACGACGCCTCGTCCAGCGCCAGCTGCGTGGCGGTCGCCGCATCCTCCCCGACGGAGCCGTCCACGAGCCGGTAGCCGACGCCCCAGACGTTCACCACGAAGCGGTCGCCGCGGGTCGCGAGCTTCTGCCGCAGCCGGCAGGCGTGGCTGTCCAGGGTGCGCGTCGCGCCGAGCGCGCGGAAGCCCCAGACGTCACGCAGGAGCTCGGCCTTCGTGAACACCCGCGTCGGCTCGGCCGCGAGCTGTCGCAGCAACGCGAACTCCTTCTGCGACAGCGTCACGCGCGCGCCGCGCAGCCGCACCTCGCGCGCGACGGGATCGAGCTCGAGGTCGCCGACGCGCAGCCGTCCCTCCGACGGCCGCTCGCGGGCCCGGCGCAGGAGCGCAGCCACGCGCAGCCGCAACTCGCCGTAGGAGAACGGCTTGGCGAGGAAGTCGTCGCAACCGAACTCGAAGCCGCGCACCCGGTCGGTCTCCCCCGCGCGCCCGGACAGAACGATCAGCGGCAGCCGCGCATCGAGCCGCGCCGCCGCGCCGCCGGCCTCGCGCACCTTGCGCAGCAGCTCGAGCCCCGATCCGTCGGGCAGCCCGAGATCCACGACCGCAAGGTCCACGTGGTGGTACTCCAGCGTGCGCAGGGCGTCGCGCAGCGTGGCGGCGACGAGCAGGTCGTAGCCGTCGGCCGTGAGGTTGTCGGCGAGGAAGGTCCGCGTCGGTATGTCGTCCTCGACGACGAGGATGGCGGCGGTCGGCTCGGTCATGCGCGTCAATAGGTCGTCCGCCGGATTTCCTCGCCCCTGGGGCCGCGGTTATATTTCCGCGATGGCGCGGGCCATCCGCCGCACCCAGGTCAACGAATGCCGGCAATGCTCGACGTTCTGCGACCGCGTGATCCGGCCTTCCTCCTGCGTCGCCGCCGCGTGCCCGAGCCTCTACCAGTACGACGACCCGCTCACCGGGCGCCGCTTCATGGGCTGCCTGCACAAGGTCTTCGCCACCGAGATCGACGTCGCGCTGTTCGAGGAGGCCGAGCGCAGCCGCACCGGGTTCGGGGCGGTCAAGCTCGCCGGCGCGCCCCTCGCCCGCTGCGACTTCCAGGTCGAGCAGGCATACGACTGGCACGGGTTGAACGACACCTGCGTGAACCGCCGCTTCTTCGACTGGCCCGACAGCGGCCGCGACGCCATCCGGTCATTCGACCTGCGCGACCGGCTCGCAGAGTGAAAGATCCAGTTCATGACAGGCGCGCGAGCAGGATTCGCGCTTAACATGCAGACGCCGCGGGCAGGCCCGGCGGACCTCTGACATGGACCACCCGACCCGCCGAGGAAACTACGACTCCGGCCAGGACTACGTCCTGGAGTATGGAGAGCTGCGCTTCACGTTCAACGAGCGCGACTTCTCCGAGCGCGTCGAGCAGGCGGCGCTGAAGCTCGGCTTCGTCGGCGGCCGGCTCGAGAGCGTCGAGCTCGAGGACCTCGTCAACCTGACCGTCAACGGCGAGGTCCAGGATCCCGCTTCAGGGCTGGGCGAGCACGTCAACGACTGCTGGCCCGAGCTCGTCGGGCCGTCCGAGCGCTCGCTCGTGCACTGGCTGCGGCGGCTCGTCTTCCGCTCCGCCTGGCTGGACCAGCGCGTGAAGGAGGGCGAGCTCGACGTGGTCTTCGACGAGAGCAACCACTCCTTCGGCTACGTCCAGCCCGAGCGCGACGACGAGCCGATCGAGCTTTCACCCGAGCCCAACTGGGGCCGGGTCGCCTACACCCGGCCCTAGCCGCTCTACGCGCTCGCCGCCTCCTCGCGGGCCTTGGCGATCGCCTCGGCGCCCGCGTCCCCGACCAGCACGTCCGCGCGCAGCGTGCCGCTGCCCATCAGGTCGAGCGCCGGGAAGCGCCGCAGCGCGGTGAGCTGCGCGTCGAGCGCCACGACCGTGCTCTCGCCGCCGAACGGCGCCGGGGCCGTCGCGATCACCGTCAGCGAGCCGCCGTCGGCGATGTTGCGCGCCGCCGCCAGCGCGCGCCGCGCGAGGTGCGGCGGCACGTACTCGAGCGTGTCGATCACGACGACGGCGTCGCCGCCGCGTGCCGCGACGCGGCGTCCCTGCTCGACTGCCTGCTCGACTGCCTGGGCCTGCGCGTCGGGCGAGCCGGCGAACGAGACGCTCGCCACGGGGGCGGGCTCCGTCCACTCGCCGGTCTCCTCGGGCCGGACGCCGGCGAGCACCACCAGCAGCTCGAGGCCCTCGCGGCCGGAGAGCGCTTCGACGATGTCGCGTGCCAGCTCGCTCTTGCCGGCGCGCGGACCGCCGCAGATCAGGACGCGCGAGCCCTTGCCGAACGGGGTGAGCCATTCGACGGCCTTCATGGTCACGTCCTCGGAGCCGAGTGCCAGGCGCTCGGTCGGCCAGGCGGCGGGCAGGTCCTCGAACTTGGTGCCCTCGGCGACCTCGTCGGCCGGCCGGCCGTTGATCGTGTCCACGCGCACGAGCGACGGGAAGCGCTCGGAGCGGCGCGGTGCCCGCACCGGGCCCGCGATCCGGTCGCCCGTCACGAGCTCGCAGCGCTTGACCTGCGCCGCGGAGACGTAGACGTCGTCGTCGGTGGTCGCGCCGTCCTCCCCGAGGCGGATGAACGCGGAGCCGTTGCCGAGCAGGTCGACGACGCCCTCGGCCACGCGCTCCTCGGCGCTGCGGTCGCCGCGGTCGCGGTCGCCGCGGTCGCCGTCGCGGTCGCCGCGGTCGCGGTCGCCGCGGTCGCGGTCACGGCCGCCGTTGTCGCCCTCCTCGCGCCGGCCGCGCCCGCGGCCGCCGCGGCGCCCGCGGCGCGCCCGGGTGGGCGCGTCCTCGTCGGTCGCGCCGTCCTCCTCGGCCTCGGCCTCGGTCGCAGCCTCGGCCTCGGCCTCGGTCTGGAGCTCGGCGTCGGGGTCGGAGTCGGCGACGGACTTGGCACGCGAGCGGCGCCGTGGCTTCGGAGTCTCATCCTCCGCCGGCGCCGGCGTCTCGTCGCCCGACTGGCGCGCGATGATCGCGGCGACGAGGTCGGCCTTGCGCAGGCGGCGGAAGCCGTCGACGCCGAGCTCGTCGGCGATCAGGTGCAGGTCCGCGAGCGGGCTCTGATCGAGCGCGTCGTGGTCGAGTACTGAAGACATGTGGTGCTCCTCTGGTGGTCGGTTGGTTGGCATCCCGGCCGCGTTGTGCGCAGCGACCGGCAACCCCATGCACCCACCAGTCTAGCCCTCGGGGTAGCGATCCGGCGTGAGGCCCTCGGCGGGCGCGAGCACGTGATCGCCGTGCAGCACCGCGCGCACGGCGAGGAAGTCGGCCGCTGCGCGCACGTCGTGCACCCGGACCGCGTGCGCACCGGCGTCTGCCGCCCAGCCGACCGCGGCGAGCGTCGCCGCCCCGCGATCGCGGGGCTCGCGACCGGTGATCGCACCGAGGAAGTCCTTGCGCGAGACGGCCAGCAGCAGCGGGCGGCCGAGCGTCTGGAGCAGGTCGAGCCGCCGCAGCACGGCGACCGTCTGCGCCGGGGTCTTGGCGAAGTCCGGTCCCGGATCGAGCAGCAGCTGCTCGGGATGCACCCCGGCATACTCGGCGATCGCGATCCGCTCTCCGAGGAAGTCGCGCACGTCGACGACGACGTCCTCGTAGAAGCCGGGGTCGAGCAGCGTCTGCTTCGGCTCGGCCCGCGTGTGCATCAGCACCAGGCCGGCGCCCGTCGCCGCGCAGACGTCGGCGAGCGCGAGCTCCCGCAGACCGGAGACGTCGTTGACGAGCTGCGCGCCGGCCGCGATCGCAGCATCCGCGACCACCGGCTTGTAGGTGTCGACGGAGACGATCACGTCGAGCTCGCGCGCGATCCGCTCGATCACGGGCACGACGCGCGCGACCTCCTCGTCGGCGGGCACGGGCGGACGACCGCCGAACGCCGACTCGCCGCCGACGTCCACGATCCGCGCGCCCGCCGCGACCAGCTCGCGCGCCCGCGCGACGCGTGCCTCGACGTCGGGCAGCTCGCCCGCGTCGGAGAACGAGTCCGGCGAGGCGTTGACGATGCCCATCAGCAGCGGCGCGCCCGCGAGCGTGATCCGCGCCCCGCGCACGCGCAGCTCGCGCGCGGGCGCGCTCATCCGCCGCCCACGACGACGCCTTCCGCCCTGGCCTCCGCGCGGAACTCGGCCGCCTCGGCGCGCTGACGGGCGGCGTCCCAGCCCAGCTCGCCGGCGATCGCGGCAGCGACTCGCTCCGGCGCCTGCTCGCCCGGCGCGCACAGCGTCCGCGCGCCCGTGAGCCCGAGTCGCGTGCGTCGCAGCAGGACGTCGCCGACGCTGCGTGCCTGCTCCCCGCGCGCGGCGTACACGGCCTCGGCCAGCAGGTCGGGCCGACCGGCGAGGATCGGCTGCGCGAGCTCGCCGCGCTCGGCCGCCAGCGCGAGGACGTCGCGCGCGGCATGGCCGTAGCGCCCGGCGAGCTGGGCGTAGGCCGCCTCCGGCACGCCCTCCACGCGCTCCAGCCCGGCCTCGTCGACCGCCATGCCGAGCGGGATCTCGTGCGTGCGGCAGGGCGCGTCGCGGCCGTCGCGCTCGACGATCCGGTCGACGGCCAGCTTCGCCATCCGCCGCCAGGTCGTGAGCTTGCCGCCGGTGATCGTGATCATGCCGCTCGACGTCTCGTACAACTCGGCCTTGCGCGAGATGTCGACCGATTTCTTCGGGTCCCCGGTGGAGATCAGCGGCCGCACGCCGGCGAACGCGCCTGCCACGTCGCCGGCGCCGACGTCCTCCGCGAAGAACGCGTTCAGCGCGTCGAGCAGGTACTCGACGTCCTCGTCCGCCGGGCGCACGCTCTCGATGTCGCCCTCGTAGTCGTTGTCGGTCGTGCCGACGAGCGTCTGGCCGAGCCAGGGCAGCACGAAGATCGTGCGCCCTCTCCCGGCCGGCGCGATCACGCCGGCGTTCACCCGCAGCCGCTCCGCCGGCAGCACGAGGTGCGTCCCGCGGCTCGGGCGGATCACCGGCACCTCGGCCTCGTCGCGCAACTCGTTCGGGCGCAGCCGGTCGGCCCACACCCCGGTCGCGTTGACGACGTTCTCGGCCCGGACCGCGAACTCGGCGCCGCTCTCGAAGTCGCGCACGAGGGCACCGTCGTCGGTCAGCGCGGTCGCCTCGACCCGGTTGGCCGGCACCGCGCCGAAGCGCTCGGCCTCGGCGAGCACGGTCAGGACGAGCCGCACGTCGTCGGTCTGGCAGTCGTAGAACAGGTAGCCGCCCGAGGGATCGCGCGCGGCGAGGGCGGGGATCAGCTCGGACACCTCGGCGCCGTCGATCACGCGGTGGCGAGCGGGGCTCCAGTCCTCGCGGCCGTCGAGGTTGGCGTCGCGCGGGCGGCGACGGCCCAGCGGCGAGCGACGGATCCGGTCGACCGCCATCACGTCGTACATGTTCAGCCCGATGCCTACGAGCCGGTCCGGCCGCGCGCCGTCGAAGGCGGGCACGATCAGCGGCAGCGGCCGCACCAGATGCGGCGCCAGCGCGGCCAGCAGCTGCCGCTCCAGCAGCGCCTCGCGGACCAGCCCGAGATCGAAGTTCTGCAGGTAGCGGAGCCCGCCGTGCACGAGCTTGCTCGACCGCGACGACGTCCCGCGCGCGTAGTCGCCCTTCTCCACCAGCCCGACGGAGTAGCCCCGGCTCGCGGCGTCGAGCGCGACGCCGGCGCCGGTGATCCCGCCCCCGATCACCAGCACGTCGAACGGCTCGTCAGCCAGCGCGGCGAGGGCGTCGGCGCGGGAGAGCATCAGCTGAGGTGGGTCACGACGGCGTCCAGCGGCGCCCGTTCCGGCGCCGGCTTGGATCCGCGCGCCTCGCCGAGGTGCAGCAGGGCGAGCGGCACCTCGCCGTCGGGGATCCCGCACGCGGCCAGGCCCGCGGGCGTGCGCAGGACCTCGGGCGTGCGCCAGTAGCCGCCGAGGCCGCGATCGTGCGCCGCGAGCAGCACGATGTAGCAGGCGCACGCGGCGGCGTCCCGATCCTCGGCGTCGGCGACCGGGTCGCCGGTCTGCACGACCGAGGCGGCGACGAGCGTCGGCGCGCGGTCGAGCTTGCCGGCGGCCTCGGGGCCGGCCGCCCGCTTGAGCCGCTCGAGCGCGTCCGGCCCGAGCACGCGGAAGCGCCAGGGATTGGTCAGGTTGTGGTTCGGCGCCCAGCGGGCGAGCTCGAACAGCTCGTCGAGCGTCGCGCGGTCGACGGGCGACCGCGCATACGCCTTGTGGGTGCGGCGAGAACGGATCAGCTCGGGCAGGTCCACGGCGCAGAAGGCTAGTCCCCGCGCCATCCCGGAGGGCCGCCCGGGCCCGGGGCTACAGATCCGCGTCCGCCCCGCCGATAAGACCACATCTGCCGCGACTGGAGGATCTAGCTGTGCTGCGCATCGACGAGACATCGAACACCCTGGTGGCCCCGCAGGCCGGCGGGCTCGTCACGGAGGTCAACCCTGACCGTGCCGACCTGCTGGCGCTCCTGGTTTCATCGTGGGACGCCTTCTCGGCGGAGCTCGGGCATCCGAGCCTTCGCCTGCTGGCCGCCGAGCCTGTTCCCGGCCTCGACATCCTTGCCTTCGACGAGCAGGCGGGCCGTGCCGTCGTGGTCCAGGTGACCGCCGGCGTCGAGTTCGCCGAGTTCGGCCGCGCGGCTGCTGCCGCCGCACAGGTGGCGAGCTGGGATGCCGCCGCTCTCGCCGCCGTCCACGAGTCGCTCTCGGCCGTCGCGCCGGGCGATTCCCCCCAGGTCGTGCTGATCGCCGGTGGCTTCGACGCCGCGACGGTCGCCACGGTCGACTGGCTGTCCCGGCGCCACGGCGTCGAGCTGTCCTGCTTCGCCGTCTCGTTCCTGCGCTTCGGCGCCGAGCGGATGCTGACCGTGCACCGCGAGTTCCCCCGCGCGACGTCCACACGCCGGACCCCTCCGCCGAGGTCCAGCAGCTGCTGGGCGACGCGTCACTCGGCATCGCGACCACCGAAGTCTCCAGCACCCCGCCCCCCGGCATCCCCGGCCTCTAGGCATTCGGGCACGACCGGCCGGGCGTCAGCCCGGCCGGCCGGCTTCGTTCAGCGATTCAGCGGGACCCGCACGGTCGCGCTGTCGGTCGTCGAGTTCCCGCAGCTGTCGGTCGCCCGGTAGGTGATCGTGTACACGCGGCCGCTCCCGCGATCGTCGCGCTCCGCGCGCAGGCGGAAGCTGTCGTCGTCGACGACGACGATGTCGTTCCTCGTGTTCCCGTCCCTGTTCCCGGCCGCGTCGTCGGGCTCGTTCGAGGTCACAGAGACGAGCGACACCGCCGGCGCCGGATCGAAGTCATCCTCCGCGACGGCCCTCGCCTCGACGCTCGCGTACTTGTGGTTCGGCGGGAACAGCACGTCCGGCGTCGCCGACACCTCGAGCGCCGGCGCGACCGCGGTGCACATGTCGAGCCCGATCAGCACGGCGTCATGGTCGGACGAGCGGTACGGGTCGGGCGCGTACAACGCGTCCTGCGCGTCCTTCTTGAACGACATGTCGTAGTCGATCAGGTCGGGCTCATCGGCGTTGATGTGCCAGATCGTGGCGCCGGTCACCTCGTCGACCAGACCTTCGCCCGCCAGCGCGTGGTCGAGGTATCCGATCTGGCCGTCGAACACGTACGAGTAGGCGAACTCGCCCTGGTACTTGCGGATCAGGTCGGTGTATCCGCCGTCCACCAGCGCGTCGATCGGATCCTCCTTGTCGTGGGAGTTGAGATCGCCCATGATCAGGAAGTCCTCGTCGCCGCTGTTCGTGGGATCGGTGGCCAGCCAGTCGACGAGCGCCTCGGCGGCCAGCGTCCGCGTCTCGTTGCAGTTGCCCGAGCCGTCGCCCGTGTCGGGGTCACCGGCGCAGGCAGAGCCCTTCGACTTGAGGTGGTTGATGACGGTGGTGAAGACGCCGCCGCGGTCGTTCGACTGCCATGTCTGGGCCAGCGCGGGCCGGTTCAGCGTGTCGATGAAGCGCGGGTCGTCGGTCGAGTCGAGCACCTCGTAGTCGCCGACAGTCGTGACGCGCGCGGGCTGGTAGATGTAGGCGACCTTGATCGCGTCCGTGCCGATCTTGGGACCCGTGTCGATGAACGAATACGTCCCGGCGCCGTTCGCCTCGTTCAGCCCGCTCACGAGGTCCTCGATCGCCTCCTCGTTGTTCTCGATCTCGAGCAGGCCCACCACGTCCGCGTCGAGCTCGGTGATCGCGGCGATGATCTTCGCCCGCTGACGCGCGAACTCCTCTGCGTCGTCCGCGCCGCGACCCCCGTCCGCCGCGAGCGTCGTGAAGTAGTTCAGGACGTTGAACGAGGCGACCCGGACGTTGCCGCCGACGGGATCGGGCTCCGCCGGCCGCGGGTTCGCCTCGGTGTGGTCCGCTCCCTGCGTCGGCTGGATCCGATAGAGGTTGAACGCGTAGTCGAGCACGCCGGTGACGTTCGTCAGCGTGTCGCCGCCGCGGAAGCGGTTCTCCAGGGTGAACGGATCGCCGTCCGGATGCAGCGCGGGATCGGAGTTCTGGGTGTTGCGGGCGTCGTCCAGCGTGATCCGGCCGAGCCGGTTGGCCTCTGCCAGCGCCGTGGCCTCGGGCGAGCCGGGCTCGTACACGGACGTCGGCTGGCTCTGGCGCCCGTCGGTGAGCACGATCTCGTTGAACTGGTCGAAGTTGAAGTACTCGCCGATCGTGAGCGGCTGGGCGAAGCTGACCAGCATCCCCTCGTGCGGCTCCCATTCGGTCAGCGATGCGACCGGCAGCGAAACGGGCGTCGCGGCCACCGAGGCATCGCCGGGGCAGACGACGAGGTTCGTCACGCTGGAGAGCTGGGTCTTGCCGTTGAACTCGGCGACCGTTCCCTGCACGCGGACGACGTCCCCGGAAACGACGTCGGTGGAGCCCGGCGCGAAGACGAACACGCCCTCGGAGGTCTGCGGGTCCGTGTCGGCGTCGCCGTCCTCCTCCTGCACGAAGAAGCCGTTCAGGTGTTCCGGCCCCTGGAAGTCGCCGACCACGACGCCCTCGATCGTGCGCTGGCTGCCGGCGACGGGCTCGCGGCCTCGGAACCCTGGATCGTGTGGATCCGGGTCTCCTCGTCGTCGCCGCAGGCGCCGAAGGGCGGCGGCGGCGGGGGAACACAGGCGTTCGTGGCCCCGGGCGTGATCGCCTTGAGGGCGAAGTCGACGTTGTTGCGATCGGAGTCGGTGCCGTCCGGGCAGCGTGAGATGCCCTCCGCGGCCACTGCAGTGTCGCTGAGTCCGACGCCGAGCCCTCGGTGTAGGGAGCAGCCGTGCTCCGTCGTAGCTGACAGCGTCGACGAGTGTCGAGCCCAGCCGCACGCGATCGCGTCGGGATCGCCGTTCTGGATCAGATTCGTGTCGGGTGTCAGGTCGAGATCGGAATCTGCGGTTGTCGCGGTGTTGGCGCAGACTACGTAGTACTCGCTCGCCGCGATGCTCATGTTCGGCAGGTCGACGACGGGACTGTAGACCGACCGCTGCTGCCGTCGACGCGCTCCACCGTGTAGAGATCGAGGTCGATCGCCGAGGCGCTGACGTTCTTCAGCTCGAGGAACTCAGCGGCATCCGTGCTCGGCTGGTCGTAGTCGACCTCGTCGATGACGAGCGTGTTGGAGGGCGGCGGAGGCGGTGGCGGGCAGCGCCACGAGGAAGGCCGCGGCGAGCGCGGCGGCGAGAAGGCGTCGGGACATGGCGCGCACCCTAGTGCGCGTCCCGGCGCGCGATGTCACAGTGCCTGGACCTCGCCGGCGATGTCCGCGATCGACTGCTTTGCGTCGCCGAACAGCATCGATGTCTTCTCGTCGTAGAAGACGGATCGTCGATGCCGGCGAAGGCCGAAGCCATCGAGCGCTCGAGCACGATGATCGAATCCACTTGTCGACGTCGAGGATCGGCATCCCGTAGATCGGCGAGTCCGACGTTCCGCGCGCCGGATTGGTGACGTCGTTGGCGCCGACCACCAGGGCGACGTCTGTGCGCGCGAACTCGCCGTCGATGTCTCCTCTCCATGAGCTTGTCGTACGGCACGTCGGCCTCGGCCAGCAGCACGTTCATGTGCCCAGGCATGGCCCGGCGACGGGATGGATCGCGGAGAGGACCTCGACGTCGCGCTTCTCAGCTTCGCCGCGAGGTCGGCGACCGCGCGCTGCGCCTGCGCCAGGCCATGCCCTAGCGGCACGACGACGACGAGACGCGCGAGGAGAGCCGAACCGACATCGGCGGCGCTGTCGAGCGGACGGTGCGGTCGACGTCATCGCCGCCGCCACCGCGCCAGCCGTGGCGCCGAAGCCGCCGAAGAACATGTTGCCGATCCAGCGGTTCATCGCCTCGGCGATCTGCTTCGTGAGGATCGAGCGGACGCGCCGACGAGTATCCTGGCCACGATCAGCGCCGTCTTGTCGAGCGCGACGCCGGCGGCCGCGGCGCTCAGGCCGGTGACCGTTCAGGGTCGAGATCACGACGGGCATGTCTGCGCCGCCGATCCAGCACCCGGTGATCCCGAGCACGCCGGCGGCGATCAGCAGCAGCCAGAACAGGATCTCGGCGTCGGACCCGGCGACGATGATCACCGCCAGCACGAGCGTCACCGCGGTGAAGCCGATGTCTACGATCGTCAGCGGGCGCGCGGGGAAGCTGCGCCTCCGCCAGGCCAGCCTCTGGAGCTTGGACTCGTGATGTCGCAGCCCGACGAACTATCTCGATCCGATCATCGCGCGCGGCACCCACCGGGATCAGCGCCTCAGCGGTACCCCGTCGGCCTCGCTAAACTCGACGAGGCTCATCAGCGTGACTGCACCTCGCCGCTGACGCCGACGAGATGCCCGGTACCAACTGCGGCAATCGCGCCCACTCCACGCTCCGCGCCGCGAGGACGCTCACTGCCGCGCCAACTGCGACGCCAGCAACCACGACGAGGACCTGGTCGCCGACCCGCTGCTCGATCCGCGTCCCGAACAGGCGCAGTCGCTATGCCGGCGGCGTTACCTGCAACTTGCGGCGCACCGCGGTGTGCGTGCCGCGACGATGTGCAAGCTGCCGCAGAAGAGTGCGGAGCCGATGACGTAGAGCAGGTCGACCGAGTCGGCGCGGGCGACTTCGGCCTCGGCCTCGGCCTGGCTTGGCCTCGGGCTTGTGGCTCGGCACCCGCCGAGCATCCCGTCGGCGACGACGATCCGCCGACCACGTTGATCGTGCCGAGCACGATCCTGATGATGCGCATGACCTGGCTGAGGAACCGGCGCCGGGGCCGTTCACTGAGGATCGCGCCGAGCAGGACGATGCCGTGCACCGCGTTCGCGTGGACATGAGCGGCGTGCGGAGGGTCGACGGGACCTTCGAGATCACCTCGAAGCCGACGAACGCGGCGAGGATGTACAACGCTCGCGCGGTCAGGAGATCTATCAGGCCTCATTCTTTCGGTGGCTGTCTTGGCTCTCGCCTCCCTTGCGGCGGCCTGGCCGCCTCCTCGGCGGCGGCCGTCGGGGCCGTCTCCATCGGCCGCCTTCTTGGCGGCACCGGCACGATCTCCCCGTCCTGCCTGAGGAGGCGCCCTTGACGATCTTGTCGCTCGAGTTCAGCGCCAGCTCGCCGTCTTCACCTGTCACCAGCCGAGCGAGACGCGACGTTGCGCGAGTACAGCCGAGTGGCGTGCGCGGCGACCCTGCTCGGCAGATCCAGCGGCGCGCCGATCGACACGAGCCGTCGGTGACCTCGCTCCCGCCGGGCTTGGTGAGCTCGCAGTTGCCGCCCATCTCGCCCGCGAGGTCGACGATCATGCCCCCGGCTTCATCGCGTTCGCGGCGTCCGCGGCGATCAGCTCGCGCCGGGCGGCCCGGCACGAGCGCGGTCGTTATCACGACGTCAGCCCCTCGCGACCCGCTCCGCCATCGCGCCGCGCTGCTCCGCTGCTCCTCCTCGGTCAGCTCGCGCGCGCAGCCGCCCTGCCTCGCCTCGGCCGTCCCTCGATCTCGAGGAACTTCGCACCGAGCGACTCGACCTGCTCCTTCACGACGGGCCGCGTGTCGAAGGCCCTCGACCACCGCGCCGAGCCGGCGCGCGGTGGCGATCGCCTGCAGCCCGGCGACGCCGGCACCGATCACGAACACGCGTGCCGGCGTGACCGTGCCCGCCGCCGTCGTCAGCATCGGGAAGAAGCGCGGGAGCGCGGCTCCCGGCAGCGTTCAGCACCGCCTTGTAGCCGGCGACAGTCGCTCTGCGAGGACAGCGAGTCCATCGGCTGCGCGCGGGTCACGCGCGGGATCGCGTCCATCGCGAACGCTGTCGCGCCCGTCTTGGCGATCGCCTTGTTGCCGTCGCCGTTCGTGAGCGGGGCGAGGAAGCCGACGAGCACCGAATCGGACTTGAGCGACCCGACCTCGCCCTCCTCCGGGCGGCGCCACCTTGACGACCACGTCGGCATCCCAGGCGCCGTCGCCGAGCGTCGCGCCCGCCTCCTCGAAGAGCTCGTCCGGGATTCCCGCCTGGTCGCCGGCGCCGCGCTCGAGCAGCACCTCGTGGCCCTGCTCGACGAGCTTGCGCACGGTGTCGGGCACGAGCGCGACGCGGCGCTCGCCCTCGACGGTCTCCTTGGGGACTCCGACCTTCACGAGCGCGGCAAGCTATACGAGGGGCGACGATCTGGCGCCATACCCAACCGGAAACCCTCCGTTTGGGTGGGTTCGATACCGACGGTCGGCGCTAGCCCGGCGCGCCGGCCGGCAGCCACGTCCGCGCCAGCACGCCCGCGAAGTAGCCCGCATACCCGGCGTTACCGGGCACGAGCAGCGGCTCGACCGCGACCATCATCGACGCGGTCGAGTCGGCGGACACGACCCGCTGGACGGCGATCTCCGGCTCGGCGACGCCGATCTCGGCCGGGTCGGCCGGCTTGGCCTCGGCGTGCTCCGCGCGCGGCTTGGCAGGCGACGGCGCCGCGGTGGGCGCGGGGGTTGCGCTGGGAGCCGGCGTTGCGGTGGGAGCCGGCGTCGCCGCCGCCGAGCGCGGACGCCGCGCGCGCGGGGCAGGACGGACCGGGAACGGCTTGCGCGCGAGCGCGGTCAGCACCTGCGCGGTCACCCAGACCGGCGTCTGGGAGCTCGTGCGGGAGTAGCGGATCGCCCCGCTCGGGGTCACGAGCGAGCGCATGTAGCCGATCGGCGAGCGCGAGCCCGCGTGGCGCAGCCGCCCGGGCCTGCGGCCGGCGGCGATCAGCCCCTGGACGGCGAACGCCGTCGATTGGGTGTTCGACCCGGAGCCCGGACTGCACGGCGAACCCGCCGTCGGGGTTCTGCCGACCCCCGAGCTAGTCGGCCGCGCGCCGGCCCACGCGCGAGCGGAGCCGCCCGCGCTGGCGAGCGCCTCGAAGCGCGGCCCCGGCGTCGTCGGCGTCCGGACGGCCCGCCCTTGCGGCCGAAGTTGAAGCCGCCGTCGGCGTCGGCCTGGCGGGCGAGGAAGGCGGCGCCGGCCGGTACGGCGCGACTCTCCGCCGACCGCCCGCGGCCCGCAACGCGAGCAGCGCGAACGAGGTCGAGTTGACGCGGCCGGCGTACGACCCGTTGCCGCGCCTGCGCGCGGGGGAGCGCGGCGACGAGCTCGCGACCACCGGCGCGCGTCGGGGGGATCCTGGCGGCGCGCAGGCGAGCATCTTTCGCGCCCACTCGCCGGGTCGCCCGTCGGCGCTACGCCGTGGCGCGGATGTAGTCGACCATGTTGCGTCCGCCGCGCGCGACGTCCTGCGGGTTGCGCCGGCGCCGGCGAGCCCGAGCGCGGCCCAGCCGGTGTGCATCCGTTCGAGCCCGCGCCCGGCGTCGGCCCGATGCCGCCGTCGGAGTTCTGGGCGCGCTAGCAGGTAGGAGACCGGCGCTGGCCGGCGATGCCGGCGTGGGCCGGCGGCGGCGCCGGATCCAACGCGGCGACGGGACGCGGGGGGTGAGCCAGGCATCGCCACGAGCGCCGATGGCGACGCCCGCGGCCGTGGGCGACGGCCGCCACGTGACCTTGAACCGCGTCCGGAACCGCTTCAGCGCATGCATCAGCGCCGGCCCGAACGCGAGGCAGAAGACGGCGTTCCCGCGCGCGTGGGTGATGTCAAACGGCCCCGACCTCCCGACATCGCCCCGAGCGAGCCGAGCCTGTGGTCGCCGGAGTACGTGACCCAGCGCCGACAAGTCCTTCACCGCGCTGTACCCGAGTCCCACGGCGACGCACGCGATCGCGAGCCCCCAGCGACCGAGCCGCCGCCGCCGAGCCCCGCGAGCCCGGCCCCGAACAGCCCCTCGCTGCCCCAACCGGCCATCTGCCACGGGGTCCACGGTCCCTGCCCGAAGAACAAGTTCGAGGCCAGCCCCGCGACCGCGCCGACCGCGAACCCGGGGGCGCCACCGAGCACGTACCCCGAGATCAGCACGATGTCGGTCGTCGGCTTCACGTTCGGCAACGCCGCGAACGCGATCCGCCCGAGAGCGCTGTGAACGCCGCCAGCGTTCCCACCAGCGCCACGATCCGGGGCGTCCGGCACGTATGCCCGCGCTCGTACGAGGCGAACCCGCCGGCGAGCGCCGCGGCGAGGATGCCGAACGCCGCCGAGTTGCCAGGTCATGCGCTCACCTCGGCCCGGCGCCGTGGTCAGGAGTGCCGATCCCGTCCTGGGCCGCGAGCGCGCCACCCGCTCCACCGAGGATCCGCGCGGTCTCGGTCGCGAGTACGTGCCGCCCGCCAGGATCTCGGCGGGCGACCCGTCCGCGACTTCTCACCGCGCCCTCCCCCATCAGGACCACGCGCTCGGCGAACGCGGCGACGAACTCGGGGTCAGCGTGGCGACGATCATCGCCGGCCGGCCGCGGCGAGGCCGTGCGAGTAGCGCCGTGAGCGCCTCCTTGTGCCGCCGGTCCATCCCCCGCGTCGGCTCGTCGAGGCACGTGACCGCGGGCCGCTCCCCGTCGAGCACGATCGCCAGCGCGAGGCGCTGCTGCTCCCCGCCGGAGAGGTCGCGCGGATGGCGAGCGGAGAACGCGCTCGAGCCCGGCGGCGGCGAGCGCCGCGGCGGGCACTCCTCGCGCGACGCGCTCGTGGACGGGGTAGTCGCTCGGGTTCTGGAGCAGCAACGCGACCCGCCCGCCGCGCCGGACCTTGCCGCGGGTCGGCTCGTCCAGCCCCGCCGCGAGCCGGAGCAGCGTCGACTTGCCGGCGCCGTTCCGGCCGAGCAACGCGACCCGGTCCCCTGGCGCGACCTCGAGCTCGACACCGCGGAGCACGCCGGGCCGCGCTCGAGCTCGTGCCATACCCGACGAGGCGCCGACCGCGGGCCCTTCGGGGCGCCGCGGCGCGGCGGCGTTGGGCCGCCTCGGAGGTGGGCCGGCCCGGCGCGGGCGGTGATCGCCGGTCTCGGGCGTCGGAGAAGGCCGCGGGGGCGGAGACCAGGGTCCGGCGCGCGTCCTTCACCGAGACGGGCGCTGGCCCGCGACCGGCCAGCGAGACCCCGCGCTCCCGGGGTCTGCAGCTCGGCGGCGCGCTCGCACGCCCAGTCCAGGAACTCCCCCGGGGCGGCGTCGCACGCCACGCGCCGTCGCGCATCGCGACGCCGCGGTCGGCGACGCCCAGGCACCGCTCGAGCCGGTGCTCGGCGAGGATCACGCGCGGCCCCGCACTCCTCGTTGAGCCGCCGGAGCAGCCGAGCAGTTCGTCGCCGGCGAACGGGTCGAGCTGCGAGGTCGGCTCGTCGAGCAGCGCCAGGCGCGGCCGCCGGCCAGCGCTGCGCCGAGCGCGACCCGCTGCAGCTCGCCACCGGAGAGCTCTGCGTCGAGCGGTCCAGCAGCGGCGCGATCCCGAGCGCCAGCGCCGCCTCCTCCACGGCCCGCGCCACCGCCGCGGCGCCGAGGCCCGGTTCTCGAGCGGGAAGGCGAGCTCGGCGCGAACCGTGCTCATCACGACCTGCGTCTCGGGATCCTGGAACAGCGTGCCCGCGACCGCGCGATCCTGCCGGCGCGTGCTTGCGCGTGTCCAGCCGGCCGGACTCGAGCGGCCGCTGAACTCGCCGCCGTGGAAATGCGGCACCAGCCCGTACGCGGCGCGCAGCAGCGTCGACTTGCCCGAGCCCGACTCGCCGGCGAGCACCACCAGCTCGCCCGGACCGACTCTCAGTCGACCGTCGCCCATCGCCGGCGCGGCCGCGCCGGGATAGGAGTACGTCACCCCCTCGAGGGGCAGCGCCGCGCTCATCGCTCGATCCCCCGGCGGTCGGCGAACGGGAGCAGCGCGCACAGGCGACCATCGCCATGGCCACCGCCGAGCTCCCGGCTCCATCGGGCGCGTAGAAGGACGGATAGCCGCGAACGCCTCCCAGTCGCCGACGATGCCGGCGAGCTCCGATCGCGGCGAGCGCGAGCGCGCCGGCGGCGGAACGCGATGTCGTGCCGCGACCAGGGCCGGGGGCCGCCGCGCGGTGCGCGCCGCGCGGCGCCGTAGCCGCGCACCTCGAGGGCCGCGGCGACATCGAGCGCGCGGTCGAGTGCGCCGGCCGTGATGGCCCGCATCACGGCGCGCCACGGCGCGGGCTCGCCCGCGCGGCAGCGCTGCGCCTCGGCAGCCGGCGCGCGTCCCGCGCCAGCACCGGCATCATCCGCGTAGCCAGCGCCGCCGTCAGCGCCGAGCGGAACGAGACGCGCCGGAACGCGCGCAACAGCTCATCGGGATCGACCGCGACCGAGTACAGCGCTCCGCAGCCGATCACCCCCAGCGCGCGCAGCCCGAGGACCCCGCCGTACACGGTCGCCTCGACGGTCACGTCGATCTGACCGAACACCGGCACCGTGCCGAGGCCGCGCGATCACGGTCAGCCCTTCACGAGCGACGAGCGCGTTGAGCAGCGCGATCACGACGGCGAAGGGCAGCGCGACCGCCAGTGCGACCAGGACGCGGCGGGCGACTCGCGCGGCGGCGCCGGCGGCGATCACCGTGGCGAGCAGCGCCGCAGAGCAGCAGCGGATGCTCGAAGGAGAGCGCGACGCCCGCGAGCAGCACGCACCACGCGGAGGCCACAGCCGCCCGCGCGGCGTGCAGCGGACTCGCGCGGCGCTCGTAGATCACGCCCGCGCCTCCGGCGACGGCAGGACCGGCAGTGAGACCCCGGCCGGCCATCCTCGACCGCGATCGCGAAGCGGTCGCCCAGCGCGTCCGCGTCGGAGCTGCGCCGCGGCGGCGGCCAGCCCGACCGTGTCGGTTCCGGTCACGATCCAGGTCGGCGCCTCGCCGCCGAGCGTGGTGGCCGCGATCAGGCCGCCGCCGGGCCCGAGCGTGCGCACTGTCTTGCCCTCGGGGTCGAGCATCCCGAGCCTGTCCCCCGCGGCGCTCGGCCGGCCGTAGACGCCGGACGCCTTCGGCCCCTCCTCGAGCCGCCGCACCGCCGGGTCCTTGCGCAGGTCGGCCCAGACCCCGACCTTGATCCGCAACAGGCTCTCGCCGCCGAACCTCCCCGCGGCCGACCGCCCGGCCTTGACGCCGGCCTCGCCGAGCCGCTCGGCGACCTCGTCGCAGGCGTCCGCGGCCGCGTCGGCGCAGTCGAGCCGCACCGGCAGCCGCTTGCCGTCGACGCCGGACACGAACGGCTCCGGGAACGCCCCGACGACCGCACGCACGTCGGCGGAGCCGCTCCAGTCGTGATGGTCCCACCAGATGTCGTCGCCGGCGGCCAGCTTGTGCGCGGTTGCGCCGTTGTCGGCCAGGATCCCGTTGACGTAGTAGAACCAGTCCACCGGCCGGCCGTTCTCGCGACCGCCGGCGATGCCGTTGATCTCCTGCACGAATCCGCCGCCGTAGCGCGTCTCGACCTCGAAGCCGCGCTGCAGCATCCGCATCACCGTCTCCCCGCCCGGGATCGGGTCGGCGGTGCCCGTGCCGACCTCGCGCGTGCCGAAGTCGCGCGTGACCGTGATCGTGGCGGCGCCGTCCTCGCTCTCGCCGGCGCCCAGCCCGCAGCCGCCCGCGAGCAGGCCGAGGACGAGGAGCAGCGCGATCAGGGCGGCGCGCCGCATCTAGCCACCTCGACCCGCGCGGGAAACGAGACGACCATGCCGGGTTTCGAGGCCTGTACGCGGTACGTGCCGGCAGCGGGCGCGGCGAGCGTCGCGACCCCGTCCGGCCCGGTGAGCGCGGTCGCGGCGCCGAGGCTCACCGTCGCGCCCTCGACGAGCACCCCGGCTCCGGTGTCGTCGTAGCCGCGTACCGTGACGCTCAGCGGCGCTCCGGCCGCGGTCTGGTCAACCGCGGGCCTGACCGCGAGCGTCCGCTGGCAGGAGTCGACCGCGTCCTTGACGCACCAGAACCACAGCACCCGCTGCCCGGCGCGCAGCTTGCGTCCGGTGCCGAACGAGCCGGCGGGATCGGCGCCCCCTGCACTGCCCGCGCGGCGGCCGACCTTGTAGACCCAGCCGTCCCTGCCGCTCTCGCGGTCCGGGCCGATCCTGCGGACGTAGAGCGAGCCCGCGTCGCGCGCCCTGCGCGAGCAGGCACCGTAGTCCTTCAGGCTGAACGAGACGCCCGCGCCGGCCAGGACGGAGAGTGGTGTCGCGCGCCCGATCGAGCAGCGCTCGCCGCCCATCCGCGCCGTGCGCGCCACCAGGGCGACGCGCTTGGGCCCGGAGAGCACCGCGCTCTTGCCGACGACCATCGTCTGGACGCGGGCGCGCGCATCGGCCGCCGCCGGCGCCCCCAGCACCGCGCCCGCGAGCGCCAGCAGGATCAGCCGCCTCATCGGACGCGGATCTCCACCCGGGTGACCGAGTCGTTGCCGGCCTTGTCGATCGCGGCCGCTCGGATCGTGTATCGGCCCTTGCCCAGCCGCTTCGGCAGCAGGTAGGACCAGTCCGCGCGGTCGCCGATCCGGAACGAGCTCCTGCCGCCGCAGCGATGGCGCTCGAAGCGCTCGCTCGCCCCGTCGAACGACCAGCACCTGCCGTCCGCCTTGCGCAGGATGCTCAACCGCACCGAGAGCAGCCCCGACGGGTCGGGCGTGACGCTCCCCTCGAGCTTGCGCGGGCCGCGCCCGCGCTTGAACACCTTGCCGTCCGCGAGGCTCGAGAACGAGGCCACGGGCGCGGTCTTGTCGTCGGGCTTCTCGGTCCCGAGCACGGCGCTGGGCGGTAGCGTGCCGCAGCTGCCGTCGCTGCCCGACGTGACGCATGTGAGCGCGGCCGTGCGCACGCGGCCTGCCTTGGTCGCCGCGATCGAGACCGGCCCGGGCGTGGAGAGGGACAGCTGCGCGGTGCCGTCGGCGCCGGTCGTCACGGTCTGGCCGGCGGCCGTGATCGTCGTGCCCTCGGCAGGCTCCGGGGTGGTCGTCGTCGCGTTGGCGCCCGGGTCGTAGCTCGTCGTGAACTCCTCGAGCCGCACGGAGAAGGGCCGGCCCGGCGCCACCGTCGCCGGCACGTCGCTGATCCGCAGCGGGGTCTGGCTGCTGCACGCGTTCGTCTGGCTGAAGCAGTCGACGAACATCAGCACGTCGTCGCCTTCCTGCAGCTCGGTGCTGCACAGGCCCCGGTCCTGGTAGCGGTAGTTGACCCAGAACGACCAGTACTGGGCCGGGTCGGCCGGAACTGGATCGTTGTGGGTCTCGCCCTTGATCGTGTCGACCGCGTATCCGAGGTCGGCGCCCGCCCAGTAGCCGGCCCAGTCGCCGGCGACCGCGCGATCCAGCGCGCCGAGCGCGCTCGTCCCGGTACAGGAGTTCGTCCCGTCCTTGACGACGGGGGCGGTCGTGGTCGCGACCGCGCTGCGCGGCAGCAGCGTCTGTGCCTCGCCTTCCACGCGCACCGTCACATTCGCCGGCGCGGCCGCGCCGGCCGGCGCCGCGATCAGCGCACTGGCCAGCAACGCGGCGAGCGCTCCGGGTGAAACCTTCCGCATGCCAAACCCCTTTCCACGAGGGTCTCGATATGGCGACGGTCGGAGGTAGGTCTCCTGGCTCCCGGGCTCGACCCTCTCGCGCCTTCCCGTCCCGCGCTGCGGAACAGTGGCCTGATGCGATGGGCGTCCCCGGTCACAGTGGCGGGTCCGCGCCGGAGTTGCACCGGCTTCCCTGACCACCGACCCTGAACGGGCGGGATGTTACCGTGGCTGAGGCGACATGACAGTCAATCTCACGCGGATCTACACCCGGCTCGGCGATGACGGGGAGACGCACCTCGGCGACATGAGCCGCGTGCCGAAGACGCACCCGCGGATCGAGGCCTACGGAACCGTCGACGAGCTCAACGCGCAGCTCGGCGTGACGCTCGCGCTGCCAGGGCTGGAGGAGCGCCTGCGCGGGTTCCTCGAGCGCGTCCAGAACGACCTCTTCGACGTCGGCGCCGACATCTCGGTCCCACATGGCGGCGATCGCACCCGCCTGCGGCTGGCGCCCGAGCAGACGGCATGGCTCGAGCAGGCCTGCGACGAGGTCAACGCCGGGCTCGAGCCGCTGAGGTCCTTCGTGCTGCCCGGCGGCAGCCCCGCCGCGGCGCAGCTGCACGTCTGCCGCACCGTCTGCCGGCGCGCCGAGCGGCGCACGATCGACTGCGGCGACGACGTCAACCGCGAGTGCGTCCGCTACCTCAACCGCCTCTCCGACCTGCTCTTCATCCTCGCGCGCGCGGCGAACGTCGGCGACGAGCCGCTCTGGGAACCCGGCCGGTACAGGTGACGGGATGGAGATAACCGGACACGGTCTGTATCGCGCCGAGCACCGCGCCCTGCGCGAGCTCTACGCCGCCGCGCGCCAGCTCTGCAGCCACTGGGCGCGACTGGCCGAGCGGATCGGCGGCCAGCCGGCGACGGTCCTGCGGCGCGGCTCGGGCGTCTGCGAGGAGCTGCTCGACGAGCTGGCCGGCCGCACCGAGGAGCACGGGCTGCACGGCTTCCCGGCCGCACAGGGCGTCGGCGGCCGCCTGGCCGGGGTTCGCAACAACGCGGGCGACCTGCTGCTCGAGCGCAACCAGGCGATGCGGGTCGCGGTGCTCGACGTCCAGCACCTGACGACGCTGCTCGGCTATCTCGGCCGGCTCGCCGCGACGCGCGGCGACGAGCAGCTCGCAGGCTTCCACGCTCGCTGGGAGGCGCGGCTGCACGAGGTCGAGACCGAGGCGCGCGACAGTGCGATCGAGATCGGCAGCGAGCCGGCGGCGGCGGTCGTACCGGCCGATCAGGGCCCGCTCGGCCGCGCCGGCCACCACGTCGCGAGCGCCGTCGGCACTGCCGGCGAGTCGCTCGACGCGTCGCCGGTCGGCCGCGCGGCGCGGCGCTTCCGGCGCTGACCGGCCGGGACGCGCTCAGCCCTGCGAGCAGCGCGACGGCTTCTTCGCGCCCGGCTGCAGGCAGCGCTTGACGAGCTTGGGTGGCTTCGCCCTGCGGAACTTGAGCTTGCGGTAGCGCCCGACGGTGCCCGGCTTCGTGATGAAGGCCTCGAGCCTCGTGCCAGGACGGAAGCGCGCCTTGCGGACGAACTTCGTCATGTTCCGCGATCCCGCCTTGCGCGCCTTCAGGCGCTTGCCCTTGAACGGGCAGCCGCGGCCCCTGCAACGCAGCCTGATCCGCTCGTCACCGGTCAGCTGCACCGCGCGGTAGCGGGTGAGCCGCGTGTGCTTGCGGAACAGCGTGAACCTGAACGAGACCGATGCGCGCAGGACCGGGAACGCCGCGTCGACGCCGGTGCAGTCCTCGTCGACGCCGTTCTGCGGCACATCGGTGGCGCCGGGGTGGATCGCCGCGTTCGCGTCATCGCAGTCGCCCGGCTTGGACGACCCGTCGCCGTCGACGTCGGGGACCAGCTCGGAGCTCACGAGCACGCCCTCGCAGTCCACGAGCAGGTCGATCGTGTCCGCCTCTCCGTTATCGGCGTCCGGTCCGCATTCGACGCGCTCCTGCAGACCGTCGCGAGCTAGCAGCGCGTCCGCCCCCGCCCCGCCGAAGTAGGTGTCGACGGCGCCGCCGCCCGCCAGGCGGTCGTTGCCGTCGCCGCCGTCGAGCACGTTGGCGACCGCGCTCCCTACGACGTCGTCGTTGCCGGGCCCGGCCGCCACGTCCTCGATGTCCGCATGGACGTTGTCGAGCTCTGCCGGCGCGCCGTCGTTGCGGACGTCGTCGAGCGTGATCGCCTGCCCGTCGGCGCTGGAGTAGACGACCCGGTCGACGTCAGGCCCGCCGTTGAGCTCGTCACCGCCGGTGCCACCCTCGAGCACGTCATTCCCCGCCCCGCCGTCGATGAGGTCGTTGCCCGACCCGCCGCGGAAGCTGTTCGGCAGCGCGTTGCCGAACAGGTTGTCGCTGCCGCCGTCGCCGTCGACCACCTCGACATCCGAGTGGATGTTCTTGTTCTCGCCGGCCGCGCCGTCGTTGGCGAGATCGTCGAGCCGGACCGTGTCGTCGCTCGAGTCGAGCTCCACGGTGTCGACCCCCGCGCCGCCGACCACGTCTTCATCGCCCCCCGTCAGCGAGATCACGTCGTCGTCGTCGCCGCCGTCGAGCACGTCGTTCGCGCTGTTGTCGTCGTCGAAGATCTCGTCGTCGCCTGGTCCGCCGCGAATCGTGTCGGCGCCGCCGCCCGAGTTGAGGCTGTCGCCGCCGAAGCTGCCGTCCATCGTCGTGGGCAGAACGCTGTCGCCCACCCTGGCGAAGTCGTCGCCGTCGTCGAGCTTCAGGAAGAGGCTCGGTGCGACGTTCAGAGCGCAGACGACGATCGTGTCGAACGGCCCCCCTCCGAACTCGAGCTGCTGGCAGCCTGTCCCTGCGACCTGGTCCCTGATCTTCTGCGGTGTGTTGGCCAGCTGCAGGCACGGAACGGGTCTCGGGTTGCAGTTGAGGTTGTCGGTCGCCCGCGCGATCACGAGGTTCTCGGCGTCCTGGCTGTCGGAGTCGTAGCGCAGCTCGCCACCCACACCGATGGTCACGACGCCATCACCGAGCGCGCCCGCCGGCGCCCCCAGCCCGAGCACCGTCAAGCCAAAGATCAAGACCAACAGCCGACGCATCGGACCGAGTATCGCCATGCCGGAAGTCGAGCGCAACACGGGATCCCTACCGCCGCCGGTTGAGCCTGAGCCGCACCTCGTCGATCGCCGGCGGCGCCGTCATCAGCTGCCACCCGCGCGGGCACAGCGCGTAGAGGCCGTCGCGTTCGCGCAGCACCACGCGCGTGCGCCCCTTCTGCGTCGTCGTGCCGAGCGGCGCCTCGCTCAGCGGCCACTCGCCGTACTCCGCGCGCAGCCGCGCGATCGCGCGGCGGACGTCGGCGTGCGACACGCCGCGGCCGAGCAGCTCGCCGACGATCGCGGCCTCGGCGACGTCCTCGACGCTGTACACGTGCGGCTCGGCCTCCGAGACGGACGAGCGGATGTAGCCCCAGCGCGCCCACTGGCCGATCGTGGTGCCGGAGACGCCCGCGAGCTCGCCGACCTCGGCGGCGAGGAAGTGCCCGTGCGTCGCGACCATCGCACAAGGTATGCCGTATCGCGGTGGTCTTGCACAAGGCATCCGTGCTTCTCCCGCGCGCGTATCCCGTGCTGGGATGATGGATCGCATGCGCTCGGCCCTGCTGTTCGCCGCGCTCGCGCTCGGCATCGCGGCCTGCGGCGATGGCGGCGACGACGGCCGCGACACCGCCGAGAAGGCCCCCGCGGCCACGGGGCAGTCGACGCCCACGCCTGAGCCCGAGCCGGCCGAGCCGGAGCCCACCGCGCCCACTACGAAGACCGACCCTGGTGACGTGCGGATCGTGCGCGCCTGGGCGGATGCGCTGCGTCACGGCGACGTGCGCGTCGCCGCGCGCTACTTCGCGGTGCCGAGCCTCGTCTCGAACGGCACGCCGCCGCTCGAGCTCAAGACGCGGGCGCAGGTGCGCTTCTTCAACCGGACGCTCCCGTGTGGGGCAAGGCTGATCGGCACCGAGCCGGCGCCGAAGGGCTTCTTCATCGCGACCTTCCGGCTGACGGAGCGTCCGGGCGAGGGCGAGTGCGGGAGCGGCACGGGCGCGACGGCGCGCACCGCGTTCCGCGTCCGCGACGAGCACATCACCGACTGGCTGCGCGTCCAGGACATCGGCTCCGCGCCCGACTCGCTGTCCTGACCGCGCTTGCGCGACGAACGGCGTTCGACTGATAATCGGCGGCATGCCTCAAGCGCGGCAGGATGCCGCCGAGCCGCGCCACGATCGAGTTGCCGAGAACCAGCCGGACGCGAGTGCCCACGCAGTTCCGCCGGCGGCCCATGCGACGGTCCCGGGGCCTGCCACGACCCCCGCGGCGGTGATCTGGCTGCAGTCCGCGGCCGGCAATCAGGCCGTCGCACGCAGCCTCGCCCGCAGGGCGGTCCTGCAGCGCGAGCCCGCCGGCCCCGGTGTCGATCTCGGCGCCGAAGCCCGCAACGTCACCGTGACGATGGTCCTGCGCAACTTCAACCTGCCGAAGTCCGGCGATGCGAGCACGATCGACTTCCTGCACGAGCCCGGGATCAGCATCCAGGTCTCACCCAAGCAGGCGCCGGAGCCCGTGCTCCAGGCCGCGCTCTCCGCGATCAACCTCCACCTGCAGCGTCACGGCAAGGACCTCGTCGAGATCGCGGTCGGGCCGCAGGGCTCGGTCGGCGGCGGCGAGAAGCCGTCGGTGGGCGCGCAGGCGCAGGCCCAGATCCACGTCAGCTCGACGTTCTCGATCACCGCCGCCACGTCCGTCGCAGCCACCGCACCCGGCGAGGAGTCCAAGCCCGGCACGAAGGTCGACATCACGTGGTCGCCGATGTCGATCGGCGTGCTCTACAAGCTCGGCGAGAAGGACCCTGCGCGCGAGAAGGGCGAGGGAAGCGAGTTCTACAAGGCGCTGACCCCGGGGAAGGACGTGATCAGCTGGGTGGCCGGTCAGCTCGACCCCGCCGAGTTCGCGGCGCCCGGCAAGGACGGCCTGGACGTCAACAAGCTGGTGACGGACATGTTCGACGCCATGGCCGCCGCCAAGGGCGACGAGGCGCAGTTCAACGTCAACCTCGGCCTGATGCACGAGCCGCCCGGCCTCGACCGCGGACTGGCGCGCGCCGGGCAGCTCCTGGCGAGCGCGCGGCCGGACTTCGCGCGACTGCGCTCGGTGCGGCTCGCGATCCTGAAGCTCCCGCCCGACGGCAAGGGCCCACCGCGGGCGGAACGCTGGAAGCAGCTGTCGCTGCAGAGCGAGGCGGTTGCCCCGGCGAGCGGCGCGGCCGCTCCGGCCGGGTCTGGCTCCACCCCGCCGGTGCGCACCTGGGGGACCGGCCCGCCGGTCAGCGCTACCGAAGCCCCCGCCCCTGCCGCGGACACCGGCCCGATGGCGCTGGGGCAGACCCGAGTCGTGCCGGCGCCTCCGCCGATGCGCGGCGTGCCGGCTCAGGGGCAGGGCGGCGCCGGCCCGTGAAGGTCAGCCCTGGCGCGGGCTTCCGAGCGCTTCGATCAGACCGGTCACCTGCGGCCACGCGTAGCCGGGCACCGTCAGCTTGAAGCCGCCGCGCCGCGTCGGGCAGAAGTCCGCGGTGTAGTTCCCCCTCCGGTCCGGGCCGCTCTGCTCGACCCGCGCGAGCTGCCGCAGGTGCATCCGGTGGACGGAGCCCAAACCCGCGCGGAACAGTTCCACCACCGCTCCGTCGAAGGTGACCACGACATGGCCGAGGATCGCATCCTCGAACTCGATCTCGCGCATCGCGCGGCGAGTCTAGCCCTGCGACTCCCGGCGCCGCCAGGCTTGAGCGTAGGATCGGTGTGTGACGCCGCCCGCCGAGCCACCCCTGGTGACCAACGGGCGGGTGCTCCAGGCGCTCCAACGCGTGGCGGATGCGGCGCTCGCGCATCTCTCCGACGAGGAGCTCCTGAGCGAGCTGCTGGTGCGGATCACCGAGATCCTGCACACCGACACCGCCGCGATCCTGCTGCTCGACGACAGCGGCACGATGCTGCACGCCCGCGCCGCGAAAGGGATCGAGGAAGAGGTCGAGCGCGGCGTCGTGATCCCCGTCGGCAAGGGCTTCGCCGGCCGCGTAGCGGCAGAGCGCCGCGCGATCACGATCGAAGACGTCGACCACGCCGACATCTTCAACCCGATCCTGCGCGCGAAGGGCATCCGCTCGCTGCTCGGCGTCCCGCTGCTGATCGAAGGGCGCGTGCTCGGCGTCCTGCACGTAGGCAGCCTCGCCACCCGCACCTTCAGCCCCGACGAACGCGACCTGCTCCAACTCGCCGCCGACCGCGCCGCGCTCGCGATCCAGCACGCCCGCCTGTTCGAGCAGGAGCGAGTCGCGCGCGCGAGCGCGGAGCGGGCATCACAGCAGCTCCAAGCCCTGCAGCGGGTGGCGGATGCGGCGCTCACGCATCTCTCCGACGACGAGCTCCTGCGCGAGCTGCTGGTGCGGATCACCGAGGTCCTGCACACCGACACAGCCGCGATCCTGCTGCTCGACGACAGCGGCACGATGCTGCACGCCCGCGCCGCGAAAGGGATCGAGGAAGAGGTCGAGCGCGGCGTCGTGATCCCCGTCGGCAAGGGCTTCGCCGGCCGCATCGCGGCAGAGCGCCGCGCGATCACGATCGAAGACGTCGACCACGCCGACATCCTCAACCCGATCCTGCGCGCGAAGGGCATCCGCTCGCTGCTCGGCGTCCCGCTGCTGATCGAAGGGCGCGTGCTCGGCGTCCTGCACGTAGGCAGCCTCGTCACCCGCACCTTCAGCCCCGACGAACGCGACCTGCTCCAACTCGCCGCCGACCGCGCCGCGCTCGCGATCCAGCGGGCGTTCTTCCACGAGCAGCGCCGGATCGCCGAAGCCGTGCAGCGGCGCCTGTTGCCGGCGGACCCGCAGGGCATCCCCGGGCTCGAGCTGGCCACCCGCTACCTACCGGCGAGCGGCGAGAGCCTCGGTGGCGACTGGTACGACGTGTTCCCGATCGGCGGCGGACGATTGGCGATCGTCGCCGGCGATGTGGTCGGGCACGGCGTAGACGCGGCCGGCGCGATGGCGCAGCTCCGGATCGCGCTGCGCGCCTATGCCGTCGACGGTCACCCGCCCGGCGCGGTCGTGGACCGGGTCAACCGCCTCAACTGCGAGCTCGGGCCGGGCGCCATGACGACGCTCGTCTACGTCGAGGTCGATCCCGAGCTCGAACAGCTCCAACTGGTCAATGCCGGCCATCCGCCGCCACTCGTGATCCAGCCCGACGGGACGGCGAGGTACCTGGCGCAGCAGGGCAGCATCCCGCTCGGGGCATCCGAGCTCGCTCGCTACCGCGCCGACACCCATCCGTTCCCCTCCGGCACGTCGATCGTGCTCTACACCGACGGGCTGGTGGAGCGGCGTGGCGAATCGATCGACCAGGGACT
This sequence comes from uncultured Solirubrobacteraceae bacterium, assembly GCA_963839615.1. GTDB lineage: Bacteria > Actinomycetota > Thermoleophilia > Solirubrobacterales > Solirubrobacteraceae > DASQMT01. The sequence continues at coordinate 82,583 of CAWIVY010000007.1, read as the reverse complement.
GGAGCGCCTGCAGGCGCTCAGCGCCGGTGGCGGCGGGATGGATGCCCTCTGCACTCGGCTCGTCGACGGGCTGGTGCCCGAGACGCGCCCCGACGACATCGCGATCATCACCGCCCGCTTCCCGCCCTCGCCCGAGCGGCTGAGCGGCGCGTGGCCCGCCGAGCCTGGGGCGCTGTCCGGGATCCGCCTGCTGCTGCGCCGCTGGCTGCGCGCGCAGGGCGCGACCGAGGACGAGCTCTACGACATCGTCGTGGCGTGCCAAGAGGCGTGCGCGAACGCGGTCGAGCACGCATACGGTCCCGGCCGGCGGACGTTCGACCTCGACGCGACATGTGAGCGCCGGCGCGTCCGTATCACCGTCCGCGACAGCGGGACCTGGCGCCCGCCGCGTGGCGACGACCGCGGGCGCGGGCTGATGATGATGCGCGGTCTGATGGAGACCGTGGATGTCAGCCATACCGACGAAGGCACGGTCGTCGTCCTCGAGCGAACGCTGCAGGAGCGGAGCACGTGAGCCCGCTCGCGCGAGTCATCGACGAGCACGTCGACACGGTCGCCGTGGCCGCGATCGAGGGCGAGATCGACTCCTCCAACGTCGCGGACATCGGCCGCCGCCTGCGCGAGACGCTGACGAACCAGAGCATGGCCCTGGTCGTCGACCTCGAGCAGACGAGCTACCTCGACAGCGCCGGCATCAACCTGCTCTTCGCGCTCGGCGCGGAGCTCCGCAATCGCCAGCAGCGCCTCCACCTCTGCGTCCCGGCGGGCTCGCCGATCGCGCGGATGCTCGCGATCACCAGCGTCCAATCCGCGATGCCGGTGCACGACACGCGCGACGCAGCGGTCGCGGCAGCGTCGCAGGGCTCCTGACGGAGTCCCGACTGTCAGCACACCCCTGGCGTCGCTCAGCGGCCGCGCCAGAGCAGCCGGCCGCCGGGACCACGGCGCGCCCACGGTGGCAACCGCCCCATGAGCGGCTCCAGCAATTCCGCGTCGGGAAGAAACACGTCGATCAGCCGGAGGCGAGCTTCCTCGCCGACCTGCGGCAGGTCGTCGTCGGGTACCACGTTGAAGCGGGAGAACCAGAACCGGAACGCCGCTGCCTGCCGGCGCCGCTCCGGCCTCGGCAGGCCGGCGAACCAGTTGTCGTCGAGATACGCGAGGAGCATTCGGGTGCTCTCGGGCGTCATGCGCGCCGCGGTGCCGCTCTCGTGCACGCGCTGGTCGATGCTCGGCGGAACGAACGTGGGGTCGACGCCGAGATGCGAGAACACCCGCGCGAGCGTCCGCCGGCCGCGTGCGCCCAGCTCTTCGTTGGTGATGATCAGGAAACGTTCAGGCGCGAACCGCTCGCGGTAGGCCGCGAGCGCCTTCCCGTAGAGGCCGATCCTGACCATGCCGTTGAGCTCGTCGGTTTCGTCATCCCGTGGCCGGAGTATCGCTTCGTCGAACGAGGCAGGAGCGCGTCCGCGTCGACGAGCCATCCTCCAGTGGCTGATCGCCCGTTCGATCGGGTCGCGGACCACGACGATGAATCGTGCCTCGGGCGCGCCGGCGTGAATGCGCTGCGCCATCGTCTCGATATTCACGCTCCCACCCCGGGCGCCGATCATGAAACGGGGGTTGACGATCCCGAGCCGGGCGTCGGGAGGCGCCCGGCGAACAACTCCGCCAACCGCACAGGCGTGTCGCCTTCAGCGTGCATGCCGAAGGGCGCGGGGTGTCGCGGCACCGAGAGCTGTGGGTGTTCGCCGAGGACGACCGTCAACGCGGAGGTGCCGCACTTCTGCGCGCCGAGGCAGAGGAAGTCGACGGTGTCGGTGCTCAGGGTCATGCTCGCGTGAGCGGCTGCGAACGCGAAAACCCGCCTACGGGCGGGTCTCGGTAGGTACCGCTACGGGGATTCGAACCCCGGTTTCCGCCGTGAGAGGGCGGCGTCCTAGTCCCCTAGACGATAGCGGCAGGAACCGTCGCCCAGAGTAGCAACGGGCCCGTGGAACGGCGGCCTGCGACCCGCGCGCTACACCGCCACGTTCATCGTCATCGCCGCCCGGGCAACGTCTCGAAAGCGGACTCGCTCGTGTTCAAGATCGTCCGCAAGCGACGAGCCTGAGGGAGTGCGGCTGAGAGGACTCGAACCTCCACGGGGTTACCCCCACGGCGACCTGAACGCCGCGCGTCTGCCAAGTTCCGCCACAGCCGCAGACGGCGTGCAGCTTAGCGTGAGCGCTCATAGCTTTCGACTGACGTGCTCGAGCATCAGGGCGACACCCGCCCGGCGATAGATCCGGACGTTCTTCTCGTACGCGCGGCAGTCGACGCCGACCAGTGCGCAGTCTCGGCGAAGAGCTCGAGGATGCCGCGCGAGAGGTTGGAGAAGTCGTATGACTCGTCGCCCAGGCCCGCCCCCGCGTCAACGTCAGGCTTGTGCCGGCGCGGCGCGGGCTTCCGACGTTAGGCGTGCAATAGGACGTCAACGTCGGGCGCGCTGCCGCCCGGGGCGGGGTTCCGACGTTGGCGCGCATCGGGACGTCCAACGCCGCACAGCGTGCGCGATCGTCCGACAACAGAATCGTGCTTGACAAATATTATTGTCGGTGAGAAGGTGCACCCATGCACGAAGTCGCCGTCATCGAGGACCCCGCCGCCGCCGAGGCGTCACTGGATCCGATCCGCGCCGGTCTGCTCGCCGAGCTGGCCGAGCCCGGATCCGCCAGCACGCTCGCGGCGCGCGTCGGGCTCACCCGCCAGAAGGCGAACTACCACCTGCGGGCGCTGGAGCGCCATGGCCTGGTGGAGCTCGTCGAGGAGCGCCGCAAGGGCAACTGCACCGAGCGCGTGCTCCGGGCGACGGCGGCGTCCTACGTGATCTCGCCGACCGCCCTCTCGGCGGTCGCGCCGGATCCTTCCCGAGAGCCCGACCAGCGCTCCGCGCGCTGGCTGCTCGCGGTAGCGGGGCGCCTGGTGCGCGAGGTCGGTGAGCTGATCACCGGCGCCAGCGCAGCCGGCAAGCCGCTCGCGACGCTCGGGATCGACAGCGAGGTGCGGTTCGCGTCCGCGAAGGACAGGGCGGCGTTCGCCGCCGAGCTCGCCGACGCCGTCAACGGCCTCGTGGCCAAGTACCACGACGAAGCGACCACCGGCGGTCGTCGGCACCGGTTCGTCGTCGCGTTGCACCCGACCATCACGAAGAAACAGGAGCCCAAGTCATGAGCCGCGAATTCGAGGTCATCCGCGAGGTCGACCTGCCCGCCGCCCCCGACGACGTCTGGACCGCGATCACCGCTGCCCCCGCGGCCTGGCAGTTCCCGACCGGCATGGAGATCCCCGCCGGCGGCGCGCCGCCCGAGGGCGCGCCGGTCACGACGTGGGACCCGCCCCGCCGTCTCGTGATCCGCATGGAATCGCCCGACGGGACGTTCAACGCGCTCGACTACGCGATCGAGGCCCGCGCAGGTGGCACGGCGCACCTGCGCTACGTCCACAGCGGGATCCTCGCCGACGGGTGGGAGGACCAGTACGACGCGATCGGCGGCCACACCGACTTCTACCTCCACACGCTCGGGCAGTATCTCGAGCACTTCAACGGCCGCCCGGTGACCTACGTCGGCCAGCCGTCGTCCGGCATCGACGGGCCCGAGGCCGCCGGAACGCCCGACGCGATGGACGCGCTGCGCGCCGCCCTGGGCGTCGCCGCGGACGCGGGTGTGGGCGATCCGGTCCACGCATCGCTCGGGGACGCCGGCACGCTCGACGGCGTGATCGACTACTCGACGCCGGAGTTCCTCGGCGTCCGCACCGCCGACGGCCTGTTCCGCTTCTTCGGCCGCAACCACTACGGCAGCGTCGTCGGCATGAGCGCGCACCTGTTCGTCGAGGGCGTCGACGCCGCGGCGAGCGAGGCGGCGCTCAAGGCCTGGCTGGACCGCGTGTACGCGTAGCGCGCGCGGGAAGCTGAGGCGCGGCTCCGCTTGCTAGGTTGCTCGCACCCCTCCCCGCGCCCCGCTCCCGCCCCCCGGAGGTTCGTGTGTCCAGCCTCGCTTCCGAGCGTCCAGACGAGTTCGTAGAGCCGCCCGCGTCGGGCGCGACCAACCGGTGGCTCGTGCTCGTGATCGTCTGCCTCGCGCAGTTCATGGTGATCCTCGACGCGACGGTGGTGAACGTCGCGCTGCCGTCGATCCAGACCGACCTCGGCTTCACCGCTGCGAGCCTGCAGTGGGTGATCAACAGCTACACGCTCGTGTTCGGCGGCTTCCTGCTGCTCGGCGGGCGCGCGGGCGATCTCTTCGGGCGCCGCAAGCTGTTCCTCTGGGGCGTCGCGATCTTCTCGGTCGCCTCGTTGCTCAACGGCCTCGCCACGACCGACAGCTGGCTCATCGCGACGCGCGGGCTGCAGGGTCTCGGCGGCGCGCTCGTCTCCCCCGCCGCGCTGTCGATCATCACGACGACGTTCGCCGAGGGCGAGGACCGGACCAAGGCGCTCGGCGTGTGGAGCGCGATCGCCGCGGGCGGCGGCGCGTTCGGGCTGCTGCTCGGCGGCATCCTCACCGACCTGCTGAGCTGGGAGTGGATCTTCTTCGTCAACGTGCCGATCGGAATCGCCACGGCGATGCTCGCGCTCCGCTACGTGCCCGAGTCCAGGGCCCTCGTGCGCAACACCGGCGTCGACCTGCCGGGAGCGATCACGGTCACTGCCGGCCTCGTCGTGCTCGTCTACGCGATCGTCAAGGCCGAGGACTTCGGCTGGGGCTCGGCCAAGACGCTCGGGCTCGCCGCGTTCGCCTTCGCCCTGCTCGCGGCGTTCGTCGTGATCGAGCGGAGCTCCAAGGCGCCGTTGATCCGTCTCGGGATATTCCGCGTGCGCTCGCTCGCGGGCGCCAACATCGTGCTGCTGCTCGTCATCGGCGGCCTGTTCGCGTTCTTCTTCTTCTCCTCGCTCTACGTGCAGCAGATCCTCGGCTACTCACCGCTCGAGGCGGGGCTCGCATTCATCCCCGTGACGATCGGCATCGGCATCGGCGCCGGCATCGCGCAGCAGCTGGTCAAGCGCATCGGCGTGCGCGTGACGGCGGTGATCGGCATGCTGATCGCGGCCTTCGGGCTCTACCTGTTCTCGGGCGTCTCGGTCGACGGCACCTATCTGAGCGACGTGCTCCCCGCGGTGATCCCGCAGTCGATCGGCATGGGCCTGTTCTTCGTCCCGATCACGCTGATCGCGACCACGAACGTCGGCGAGGAGGACGCCGGGCTGGCGTCCGGCCTGTTCAACACCGCTCAGCAGGTCGGCGGCGCGCTCGGGCTCGCCGTGCTCTCGACGCTCGCGGCCGACAAGTCGGCGAGCGCGCTGGAGAAGCTCGGCCGCCAGCCGAGCCCGGTCGAGCACGTCAACGCGATGCTCGACGGCTTCCAGGTGGCGTTCACCGCAGCCGCGATCCTTGTCGCGTTCGGCGCGGTCCTGCTGATGCTCGCGGTGCGCAAGCGAGACGTCGAGAACGTCGATCCGACCGCCATGCCGGGAGTGCCGGGCGCCTGAAACCATCCCTCTGGTGCAAGGGATCGTGCAACTTGCAGGGGTTTGCGCTGGTACAACGACGCCCGCCGAGTCGGGCGGTCCCAGGGCCGTCCGAACGGGGGAACCAGTGCGGCCACCGATGGCCGCGGGGGCGAATCGCCGCAGTCAGCGGTGTAGCGCGATGCGCGAGCCCGTCAGCTCACCTCGTAGGCGACGCAGACGATGGCCAAGGTTCCCGCACTCATCCTCATCTCCGCGCTGCTGCTCGGAACGCTGCTCGCCGGCAGTGCCGCGGCGGAGCTGAAGAAGGGCGCGCGCGGCCCGGCGGTCGCCAAGGTCCAGCGCTGGCTCAACCAGCCCGCCGACGGGATCTTCGGACGCGGCACGCGCGCGGCCGTCAAGCGCTTCCAGCGGCGCCAGGGACTCACGCCCGACGGCGTCGTCGGCCCGGCGACGTGGTCGGCGCTGCGGCGCGGCCATCGGGCCGCCCAGCGCCGCACCTCCTCGACCCCCGTGCGCTCGCGCGGCGACAGCGTGCGGCGTCTTCAGCGTGCGCTCGGGATCGCCGCCGACGGCGTGTTCGGGCCCGCCACGCAGGCCGCGGTCAAGCGCTTCCAGAGCGCGCACGGGCTGGCCGCCGACGGCGTCGTCGGCCCGGCAACGTGGGCAGCGCTCGGCCATCCGGGCGTGCGAGTCGTGCTCAAGCGCGGTCGCGTGCCGGGATCCTCGGGCGGGCTGCCGACACGCGTGCGCAGGATCATCGCCGCGGGCGATCGCATAGCCGGCAAGCCGTACAAGTACGGCGGCGGGCACGGGACGTGGAACGACAGCGGCTATGACTGCTCCGGGTCCGTCTCGTACGCGCTGCACGGCGCCGGCCTGCTCAACAGCGCGCTCACCTCCGGCGGCTTCATGAGCTGGGGCGCGCCGGGCAAGGGCCGCTGGGTGACGATCTACGCCAACCCGGGGCACGTCTACATGATCGTGAACGGGCGCCGCTTCGACACGACGGGCCGCGACGAGAGCGGCTCGCGCTGGCAGTCGCGTTCGCGCTCCTCGGCTGGCTACACCGTCCGCCACCCGCCCGGCCTCTAGTCGGTTGTCCAAGAAGTCGGCACACCTGGTGCCGGCCTGTTCTTGCACAACCTCCTAGCCTCGATCGCCATGCCCGCCTGGGCCTGGCTGCTGCTCGCAGGACTTGCGCTCTACGCCGCGTTCGTGCTCGCGCTGTTCGTGGCCGGCCGCCGCGAGCACGCGCGGGCGCTCGCGGGGTTCGTGCCCGATTGCGCCGTCCTCTGCCGGCGGCTCCTGCGCGATCCAAGGGTCCCGCGCGCGCGCAAGCTGGCGCTCGCGGCGACGGTCGTCTACCTACTGATCCCGTTCGACGTGGTGCCGGACTTCATCCCGGTCGCCGGGCAGCTCGACGACGCGCTCCTGCTGGGGCTCGTGCTGCGCGGGATCGTGCGCGGCGCCGGACCCCGCGTGATCGCCGAGCACTGGCCCGGACCGCCCGCAACCCTGCGGACGATTCTCAAACATGCCGGCGGGTCGTCTCGCGGACCTGCCTGACCGTCACATCCTGAACAGAACGCCAATCGGAATAGCGCCCGCGTGGGAAGTGTCGCTGCTGATCTTCACTCCCGAGACCGGAGGACGCGTTGCAGACCTACACCACACCAACGAGTAACGGACCATCGACGGGCGAGAGCAGCTCCACGACGGAGCAGGCGAAGGAGAAGGCCAGGGACCAGGCCCAGCAGGCCGCCGGCCAGGCCAAGAGCACGCTTCGCACGCAGGTCGACCAGCGCTCGACCGAGGCCGGCGAGCGCGTCGGCGGGTTCGCCTCGGACGTGCGCAGCATCGGCGACCAGCTGCGTGAGCAGGGCAAGGACCAGCCGGCGAAGCTCGCCGGACAGGCGGCCGACCGCGCCGAGCAGCTCGGCGAGTACCTCCGGGGCAGCGACGCCGACCGCATCCTGCAGGACGTCGAGGACTTCGGCCGGCGTCGGCCGTGGGCCGTGATCGCCGGGGGCATGGCTCTCGGCATCGTCGCCTCGCGCTTTTTGAAGGCGTCGTCGAGCAGCCGCTACGAGCAGCGCAGCTCGCAGGGCCACGCCCAGCTCCCTGCGCGCACCGCCGAGACGACGCCCGCGGAACCGCCCACGATGCCGCCCGCGTACGACAGCTCGAGCTTCGAGGGGAGCCGCTGAGCCATGGCACATGCCGCTACCGGCAACGCCGACTCGTCTGAGGATCCGCGCGAGCGCCCGATCGGGGAGCTCGTCAAGGATCTCTCCCAGCAGACGTCGACGCTCGTCCGCAAGGAGCTCGAGCTCGCCCAGGCGGAGCTGCAGCAGAAGGGCAAGATCGCGGGCAAGGGCGCGGGGATGCTCGGCGGAGCCGCTGTCGCGGGCCTGCTGGCCCTCGGCGCCCTGACCGCTGCGCTGATCGCCCTGCTCGACGACGCGATGGCGACCTGGGTCGCCGCGCTGATCGTGATGGCGCTCTGGGCGATCGTCGCCCTGGTGCTCGCAAAGTCCGGCCAGGCGGCGCTCAAGCGCGCCACCCCGCCGGCACCTCAGACCGTCGAAACAGTGAAGGAGGACATCCAGTGGGCCAAGAACCCGACCGGATCCGCGCAGAGATAGAGCAGACGCGCGCGGATATGACCGAGACCGTCGATGCGCTCGGCTACAAGGCTGACGTCAAGACCCGCGCGAAGGAGAACCTGCAGGGCAAGCGCGAGTCCGCGAAGGAGAGCATCGTGGGTGTGAAGGACAGGATCGCCGGCGGCACGCCCGATTCCGGCGACGTCAAGCACAAGGCACGGCAGGCCCAGAGCGTCGCCCAGCAGAACCCGCTCGGCCTCGCGATCGGCTCCGTGGCGATCGGGTTCCTCGCCGGCATGCTGATCCCGTCCACGCGCGTCGAGGACGAGAAGATCGGCGCGATCGCCGACGACGTCAAGGACAAGGTGCGCGAGACCGGCCAGGAGGCGCTCGAGCACGGCAAGCAGGTCGCCCAGGAGGCCGCGCAGAGTGCGCAGCAGACGGTGCAGGAGAGCGGCCAGCAGCACGCTCAGGAGGTCAAGGAGAGCGCGCAGCAGTCGGCTCAGGAGGTCAAGGAGGGCGCTGGGAGCCAGACGTCCGCCGAGCCCGTCTCGACCCCCCAGGCCCGCTGATGGCGACCGGCACGAGGACCACCCGCGCATCGAGCACCGGCCGGGGCCGCTTCGCGCGGTCGACGTCCACCCCGCGCCGGAGCAGCCCGGTCCAGGGGCTGCGCCGGCGGCGGCAGCCGGAGCCCACCGGTGTCAAGAAGGTCATGGGCTCGGTTCTCCCCGCAGGAGCGACGAAGAAGGCAGCGCCGAGCTCGCGCAAGGGCAAAGCCGGCGGGCTGGCACTCGCCGCCGCCGCCGCGGGCATGGCGTTCAAGAACCGGGGCAAGATCTCGGGGATGCGCCGGAAGGACTCGCAGTCCGCTTGACGCAGCGTGGCGCGGACCGCCCCCCGGGTCCGCGCCACCTGCCAACCTCCCGGGTGTGACCGAGTTCGACGACGGCCACGCGATCGGCTACAAGGTGCTCAGGCGCGGGACGCCCGTGCGCAGCTCCGACGGCATGCAGGTCGGCACGGTCCGCCGCACGCAGGACAACGCGCGCGAGCACATCTTCGACGGCATCGTGATCGACACGCCCGAGGGCACCCGCTTCGTCGACGCGCCGGAGGTCGCGCGCATCTTCGAGCGCGCGGTCGTGCTCACGATCACGGCCGCGCAGGCGCGGGACCTGCCTGAACAGGCGTCCGCGGTGGTGACGCGCGTGGGCAGCGCCGCGCCGGTGCGGCGCGCGAAGCGGCTCGGCCGCTCGCTGCGCGAGCGCTGGGACCGGCGCTGACCCCCACGACCCGGCGAGGTGCGTGCGCGTGTTGGCCGACGGGTAGGCCCTGGATGACCCCGGAAAGGTAGGCACTCCAATGGCAGCCAGCACCACGAAGCGTTCGACGAGCGCGCGCCCGAAGAGCAGCAGCGCCGGCAAGTCCAAGAGCAGCGGCAACGGCTCATCCGCGACGAAGCGATCGGGATCGGGCTCGAGCCGCTCCACGACGGCGTCGAGTCGCAAGCGCACCCCGGCGAAGAACGGTCGCTCGGCGAGCGCCGGAGCTTCGAGCAACGGAGCCTCCCGTTCGGTCGTGAGCAAGGCGAAGACGCCGCTGCTCGCCGGTGGCGCAGCCGCGGCCGGCCTGGTCGGCGGTTTCGTGCTCGCGTCCCGCGGCGGCGCCGCCCCGAGCAAGAAGGTGCTCGGCGTGCCGGTCTCCGGCAACAGCTTCGACTTCAAGCCCGTCGCGAAGGAAGTACGGAAGGCCGGCAAGCAACTCGGCCGGTTCGCCGACGAGATCGCGCAGGCGCGCGAGCAGGCGAGGAAGATCGGCGACGCGCTGTCCTGAGCCGGGCGGCCGGGGCTCGCGGCCCGCGAGTCCCTAGCTGCTGCTTGAACTGCTCTTCTTCCGGCTGGAGCCGGAGCTGCTGCTGGAGCTGCTCTTGCGGGTCGTCGCCCGCGGCTTCGCCTTGCGGGTCTTCGTGCCGCTGCTGCTGCTGCTCTTGCGCGAGCCGCTCGACTTCGTCCCGTTCGAGCTCGAGCGGGACGGCTTGCGCGGGCGGGACGGCTTGCTTGTACGGGCCGGGGCGGCGGGACCCTCGATCTCGGCGACCGGGATCTCGTCGTGGGCCGTGTCCAGCGCGAGCTCCGGGATCAGGTCGGCGAGGAAGTCGGACATGCGCTGCTCCTCGCGCAGGATCTTGCGTGCGAGCTTCGCCGTGTCGTTGTCCCCGACGGCTTTCGCGACCGCCTCGATGACGCGGTAGGTGGCGATCTCCTTCGCCTCGTCGACGAACCCGGTCCGGGCGTTCTTGAGCATGCGCTCCTGCGAGCCGGTGCCGAGCACGGCGTCGAGCGGCTTCCTGACCGCGACGCTCGCGCGCTGCATCGCCCCCTGCGCGGCCTCGGCGCCACGGTTGAGCGCGTCCGGCCCGCGGACCAGGACAGCCGCGCCACCGAGCTGCTTGATGCGGCGCTCCACGTCCTTCGCGTGCGAGCGCGTCTCCTTCAGGTGCTGCTCGAGCCGCTCGAGGTAGTCCTCGCGGGTCGTTCCCTCGATCTGCACCTGGAGCGCGAGCTCGAGGCGCCGCTCGGTCGTATAGGCGTCGTTGAGGAAGCGGACGAGCTTGGCGTCGCGCTTCGTCTGCTCTGTCATCTCGACATTCCTCCTGAACCCGGGGTTGGGCGCGTCCTACCCTTCCGCGCACACAATGAACGCGACGGTCACACAGCTCTCGCTCGCGCCCGTCAAGGGCATGCGCCTCGCGTCGGCCGACCAGCTCGAGCTCGGGCCGACCGGCGCGCGCGGCGACCGCGCGTTCTGCGTCGTCGACGCGGAGCACAAGCTGCTGCTGACCACGCGCACCCCGCGGCTGCTGCAGATCGTTCCGCACTGGGACGGAAGCGTGCTCACGCTGCGCTTCCCGGACGGCAGCGAGGTCGGCGAGGCGCCCCCGCTCGGCGCACGCGCGACGACGGCGAACTACTCGGGCCGCCCGATCCCGGGCCGGCTCGTCGACGGTGCGCTGTCGGAGGCGGTCTCCGAGCACCTCGGCCGCGCGGTGCAGTTGCTCGCGCGCGACGAGGGCGAGCGGCTCGCCGATGATGCGCCGGTGACACTGATGTCGTGCGCGTCGCTGGCGGCGCTCGCGCCCGCGCTCGAGGGCACCGTGCCCGACGCCCGCCGCTTCCGCATGACGGTCGCGATCGACGGCGTCGACGCCTGGGAGGAGCACGGCTGGCCCGGTCGCGAGATCGCGGTCGGCGCCGCGCTGCTGCGCGGCCTCGAGCCGGTGCCACGCTGCGTCGTCACCACGCGCGACCCCGACGACGGCCGCACCGACGCGCCGGTGCTCGCGGCGCTCGCCGAGCTGCGCGGGAAGCGCGACGTGACGTTCGGGCTGTGGTGCGAGGTCGCCGAGCCGGGCGTCGTCCGCGTGGGCGACGCGGTCAGCTTGCCCGCCTGAGTCACGGTTGCGACCCGGCGCCAGTGACCGCCCGCGGGAGCGGGTAGCGCCCGGTTGTCCCCCCCAACCGAAGCGAGGTCCTCATGATCCAGCGCATCGACCGGCTCGGCGTCGAGCTGCCCCCTCCGTCCGACCCGGATCCCAACGGCGCCGCTGCGGTCCAGGAGCTGATGGGCGGCAGGTTCGGCGAGATGTCGACGTTCATGAACTACACGTTCCAGTCGTTCAACTTCCGCAGCCGCCAGCAGGCCCGCCCGTTCTACGACCTCGTCGCCAACATCGCGGCCGAGGAGTTCGGGCACATCGAGCTCGTCGCGGCGACGATCAACACGATGCTCACCGGCGCATCGCCGACCGACGACGGCAAGGCGCCGAAGGCGTCGCTCGCCGGCGTCAAGGATGCGCGGATGAGCCAGCACTACCTGCTCGGCGGGCAGGGCGCGCTGCCGTTCGATTCCCAGGGCAAGCCGTGGACCGGCGACAACGTCTTCTCCTCCGGCGACCTGATCGAGGACCTGACCCACAACTACTTCCTCGAGACCGGCGCCCGCAGCGGCAAGCTGCGCGTCTACGAGATGGTCGAGCACCCGGCGGCGCGCGCGCTCACCGGCTACCTGCTCGTGCGTGGCGGCGTCCACCAGGTGGCATATGCGCGGGCGCTCGAGCGGCTCACCGGCGCCGACCTGACGAAGCTCTTCCCGTCGCCGAACATCCCGACGGAGAAGATCCCGGAGTGCCAGCCGCACATCGCCGCGAAGCGGCACCTCACCCTCTACCGGTTCTCCCCCAGCGACTACCTCGAGCTGGCCGCGGTGTTCAACGGACCGCACCCGGAGACGGGAGAGGACCTCGTCGTCGAGGACGAGATGCCCGAGGGCTTCCCGCCGATCGATCTGCCGTCCCAGCCGGCGGTCTTCGCGCCCGACTACGCGCCGGAGGACATCGCCGAGGTCGCCGCGCGGCTGCGCGAGGCCGCCGGCCTGCCGAAGGAGCCGACCGGCGTCGTCGCGAACTAGCGCGACCGCCGCGGGGAGCCGCCGGCCGGCGGCTCCCCAGCGTCTGCGTCGGGAGGGGTCCCGGACCCTATCACCATCTGGAACCGTTCCAGATCAGCCGTGCTCGTATCGTGGCCCGCTCGATGCGCCGGTACCTGCAGATCCTCCGCACGCCATATGTCGGCCGTCTGTTCGGCACCTCGCTGCTGGCGCGCCTGCCGATGGGGATCAACGGCCTGGCGATCGTGCTGCTGCTGCGCGCGGAGACCGGCTCGTTCGCCGTCGCCGGCGCGACGGCGGGGGCGCTGGCGCTCGGCAGCGGGCTCGGGGCGCCCGTGGCGGCACGCCTGATCGACACGCTCGGCGTGCGCACGCTGCTCGTGCTCGCGCTGGTGAACGCGACGGGCCTCGTCGCCCTGGTGGCGCTGGCGCGCGCCGGTGCGCCGGCGGCAGCGCTCGTCGCCGCGGCGCTGGTCACCGGGGGTGCGTTCCCGCCGACGTCGTCGGTGCTGCGCAGCCGCTACCCGGTCCTGTTCGCGCGACAGCCCGCGCTGTTGCAGGGCGCGTTCGCACTGGACTCCGTGCTGACCGAGTCGATCTTCACCATGGCGCCGCTGCTGACAGCGGCGCTCGTCCTGCTCTTCGATCCGGGGGCGGCGTTGCTCCTGTCCGCCGCGACCGTGGTCGGCGGCACCGCGGCGATGGTCGCCGCGCTGCCGCCGGGCGAGGAGCCGCGCGCGCAGGCGCCGCGTGAGCCGCTGGGCGCGCTGGCGGCGCCGGGCATCCGCACGCTCGTCGCCTCGATGTTCCCGGTCGGGTTCGCGTTCGGCACGCTCGAGGTCGCGCTACCCGCCTTCGCCGACGGCGAGGGGCGACCCGAGCTGGCGGGCGTGCTGCTCGCGCTGCTGTCGATCGGCAGTGTCGCCGGCGGACTGGTCTACGGCGCACGGCCGCGCCGCGGGTCGCTCGCGAGCTCGCACCTGCGCGTGGCCGTGGCACTGCCGTTCTGCATGCTGCCGCTCGTGCTCGCGGGCTCGCCGCTGATGATGGCGCTGCTCGTGCTGCCGGCCGGCACGATGATCGCGCCGCTGATCGCGACGCGCAACGAGCTGGCGGGCGCCGTCGCGCCGGCGGGCGCGCAGACGGAGGCCTACACCTGGCCGCTCACCGCGCTCATCACGGGGCTCGCGCTCGGCGCGGCCGTGGCGGGCGCGCTCGCCGACGCGGCGAGCTGGCAGGTCGCGGTGCTGGCAGGCGTGGCCGCCGCGGCGGCCGGCGCGGGGATCTCGGCGGGTCGCCGCGCGACGCTCACGCCCGCTCCGGCCCAGCCGTGAGCGGCGACCGGCCGGCGGGCGGCGCCGCCATGGCGCCGTTCCTCGTCGCCGCCGCGGCGATGTTCGCCGTCATGTACTCGACCCAGGCGATCCTGCCGGACCTCGGCCGCGAGTTCGGCGTCTCGCCTTCGCAGGCCGGGCTGAGCATCTCGGTCGTGATCGGCGCGCTGGCCGTCGGCGCCTGGTTCTGGGGGCCGCTGTCGGACCGCATCGGCCGGCGCGCCTCGCTCGTGCTCGCCAGCGGCGCGATCGTGGTACCGACGCTGCTCGTCGCGCTGGCCCCGAGCTTCGAGGTGCTGCTCGCGCTGCGGGCGCTGCAGGGTCTCTGCATGCCGGGCCTGATCACGGTCGGCGTCCCCTACGTGACGGAGGCCTACACCCCGTCGCTCGGTGCGCGCGCGATGGGCTACTACGTCGCCGCGCTGGTCGCCGGTGGGCTGGTCGGCCGGGTCGGCGTCGCGCTCCTGACCGCGGCCACGGACTGGCGCGTCGCGCTCGGGCTGCTCGCGCTCCTGCCGCTCGCCTCGACGCTGCTGATGCGCAGGCGCCTGCCGGAGGAGCCGAGCGCCGGCCGCCGTACGACGCCGCTCTCGCTCCGCGGCGCCGCGCGCGTGCTGCGCAATCCCACTTTGATCGCGGCGACGCTCGCCGGGAGCTCGCTGTTCTTCGCCTTCATGGGCGCGTTCTCCTACATCGACTTCCGGCTCGAGCGCCCGCCCTTCTCGCTCGCGCCGTCGATCACGGGCCTCGTCTTCCTCGTCTGGGTGATGGGTGCGGCCGGGCCGGCCGCGGGGCGCCTCGCGGATCGGCGCGGGTGGCCCGGCGTCGCGCTCGGCGGCCTTGCGCTCGCGGCCACCGGCATCGGGCTCTCGCTCGTCGACGTGCTGCCGCTCGTGCTGGTCGGCCTGGCGCTGATCACGCTGGGCAACTTCTCCGGCGTCACCGCGGCCCAGCTCGGCGTCGCCGCCGCGACCGCGCAGGACCGCGGCCTCGCGAGCGCGCTGTACTTCAGCACCTACTACGTCGCCGGGTCGTTCGGCAGCTACCTGCCGGGGCTCGCGTTCGAGCGCTGGGAGTGGCCGGGCGTCGCGGGCCTTGCGTTGGCCGCTTACGCGATCGGGATCGCGGCGGTCATCAGCGGCGCAGGACGCGGCCGGATGGCGGCGCCGTGATGCGGCCGTCGCGTGCGATCGTGCGGCCGCGCAGGATCGTGCGCACGACGCGGCCGCTCAGCGTCCGGCCGCTGAACGGGCTGAGCTTGTGGCGGTCGAGCAGGTCGTCCCGGGCGATCGTCCAAGTCGCGGCGGGGTCGAGCAGCACGATGTCGGCGTCGGCGCCGACGGCCAGCTCGCCCTTGGCGGGCGCGAGCCCGAAGCGGCGCGCCGGGACGGCGGCCACGAGCTGCGCGAGCCGCTCGAGCGCCAGCCCGCGCTGCGCCACTCCCTCGTCGTAGAGGAGCGCCAGCAGCGTCTGCGCGCCCGCGATCCCACCCCACGCGGCGAACATGTCGGCGCCCTGCTTGAGGTCGGCCGGCGACGGCGAGTGATCGGTGGCGACGAGCGCGACGTCGTCGAGCCGCTCCCACAGCGCCGCGCGCTCCGGCGCCGGACGCAGCGGCGGAGCGCACTTCGCCACCGCTCCGAGGCGCTCGGCGTCATCCGCGTCGAGCACGAGGTAATGCGGACAGGTCTCGCACGTCACGTCGACCCCGCGTGCGCGCGCCTCGGCCACGAGCGCGACGCCGCGGCCGCTCGATACGTGCACCACGTGCAGCGCGCAGCGCGTCTCGTCCGCGAACGCGATCGCACGCCCGATCGCCTCCAGCTCGGCGACGGCCGGGCGCGACCGCAGGTAGTCCCCCATGCTCGTGCGGCCCTCGCGAACCGCTCGTCCCGCCAGCTTGCGCGTGACCTCCTCGTTCTCCGCGTGCACCGCCACCGGCAGCCCGAGCCGGGCGGCTCGCGCCATGCCCTCGAGCAGCGTGAGGTCGTCGGCCGCGGGGAACTCGTTCACGCCGCTCGCGGCCATGAACGCCTTGAAGCCGACGACGCCGCGCTCGGCGAGCTCGTCGAGGCGGTCGGGGTCGCCGGGCACCAGCCCGCCCCAGAGCGCGACGTCGACGTGGGCCGCGCCCTGCGCCGCGCGGGTCTTCGCGTCGAACGCGGCGCCGTCGATCGTCGCCGGGATCGAGTTGAGCGGCATGTCGATCGCGCACGTCGTGCCGCCCGCCGCGAGCGCGCTCGTGCCGGTCGCGAAGCCCTCCCATTCCGCGCGTCCCGGGTCGTTGAGGTGGACGTGCGCGTCGACGACGCCGGGCAGTGCGAGCAGTCCCGCAGCGTCGACCTCCTCGGCCGCGCCGCCCGGCAGCTCGGGACCGATCGCGACGATCTGCCCGCCGGCGGCCGCGATGTCGGCTGTCTCAGCGCCGATCCTCGCGCCGCGGACGATCAGCTCGGCGGTGCTCACGCGAGGCGGCGCAGGAAGTCGTCGAGCACGTCGAGCGCGACCGCCACGTCGGCGACGTCGACGGACTCTGCGGGGTGGTGGCTGACCCCGCCCGCGCAGCGCACGAAGAGCATCGCGACGCCGGTCAGCTCGGACAGCGCGACCGCGTCGTGGCCGGCGCCGCTGGGCAGCCGCACCTCCGGCACGCCGCGGCCCGCGACCGCCGCGGCCAGCTCGCCGGTCAGGCGCGGATCCATCGCCAGCGCCGGCGCCGCCATCCGCTCGTCCCACTCGACCGCGACCCCGCGCGCCGTGCCGATCGCGGCTGCGCGGTCGCGCAGCGCGGCGACGGCCGCGGCGCGCACGGCGTCGTCGGCGTGGCGGACGTCGAGCGAGGCAGACGCGCCGCCGGGAATCACGTTGGGAGCGCCGGGCAGCACGTCCAGCCGGCCGACGGTCGCGACCAGTCCCGCCTCGGCGCGGCCCGCGGCCTCGACCGCGAGCACGAACTCGGCCAGCGCGCAGGCGGCGTCGTGCCGCAGCTCCATCGGCACGGTCCCGGCATGCCCTGCCTGCCCGCCGAAGTGGAGCTCGGCGCGCGTGGCGCCGGCGATCGCGGTCACGATGCCGACGGGCGCGTCCTGCCGCTCGAGCACCGGCCCCTGCTCGATGTGCAGCTCGCAGTAGCCGAGCAGCCGCTCGCCGCGACGCGAGGCGCGCCCGATCTCGCCCGGGGCGCGGCCGAGCGCGGCCAGCGCGTCGCCGATGGTCACGCCGTCCGCGTCGGCGACGGCGAGCGTCGCGGGATCGAGCGTGCCCGCGACGGCGCGGCTGCCGAGGTACGCGGTGCCGAAGCGCAGCCCCTCCTCGTCCGCGAACCCGATCACGTCGACTGCGAACGGCAGGCTCACCTCCTGCGCCCGCAGTCGAGCGACGCACTCGATCGCCGCGATCACGCCGAGCGGACCGTCGAACGCGCCCGCGTCGCGCACCGTGTCGAGGTGCGAGCCGAGCAAGAGCGTGCCGGCTTCGGGGTCGGATCCGGGCAGGTGGCCGACGAGGTTGGCGGCGGCATCGCCGCGCACCGCCATTCCCGACTCCGTCATCCAGCGCGCGACGAGCGCGTTGGCGCGCGCCATCGCGGGCCCGCCGAACCAGCGCGTCAGGCGGCCCTCCTCCTCGCTGATCCGCGCCAGCTCGCGGCAGCGCTCGACGACCTGCACCTAGCTCCCTCGGTACGTGCTGTAGCCGCCGGGTGCGACCAGCAGCGGCACGTGGTGGTGCGCGTCGGGGTCGCTGACGCCGAAGCGGACCGGGACGACGTCCAGGAACGGTGGCTCGGCGCCGGCGGCGAAGTAGTCGCCGACGGCGAAGCGCAGCTCGTAGGTGCCGGCTTCGAGCCGCTCGAGCAGCGGCCCGTCCGTGCGACCGTCGGCGTTCGTCACCGCCGTCGCCAGCAGCTCGTCGCCGCGCAGCAGCTCGATCGCGACACCGGCCGCCGGCCGTCCCCTGGCGATGTCGAGCACGTGCGTGGTGAGGCTCATCGCGAGAGCACCAGGGTGATCAGCCCCCAGGCGGGGAACGCCGCGGTGTACGCCTTGCGCCCGCCGCTCGCGGCATCGCTTCCCGGCACCGGGTCGTGCGTATGGTTCTGGCCGTCGAACGAGATCTCGGCGAGCACGCCGAAGCGCTCGAGCAGCCGCTGCCCCATCTCGTGCACGAGGTGCTGGATCGACTCCGAGACGAACTCGTGGAAGACTGCGCAGACCACGTCCCGGACCTGCGCCGGCGCGACGAAGCGGGCCGGGTCGCGGGCGAGCGCGTCCTCGGGATCCGCGTAGCGCCAGTGGACGTCGAGGTGGATGTACAGCGGCCGGTCGGCACGCTCGGGCAGCGTCGTCGCGTCGTCGCGCGCGAACTTCGTGAAGGCCGATCCGGTCGTCTTGAGCAGCCGCAGACCGACCTGGCCGCTGCGCTGCGCGACGAGCGCGACGCTGCCGTCCGCAGCGCGTTCGAGCTCGAGCTCGGCGACCGCGTGGTCGCCGCCGCCGAGCGAGAAGAGCCGGTCGCTGCGCTCCTCCCGCGCGCCGACCCGGACCGGCGCGAACGGCAGCTCGCGCGCCGACAGCCGCAGGCCCTCCATCTCCGGATAGGTGCCGAGGAACCCGTGTCCCAGCTCGTCGAGGAAGCCCTCCAGCGTCGGCCCGTCGTGCTCGAGCGCGCGCCGCAGGATCACGTTCTTCATCGTGTCGGTCGCGACGACGTTCGAGTTGTCGCCCTCGGTGTAGGCGGCGAGGAATCCCTGGCCGAGCACCTCCATGCTGACCTCGCAGGCGAGCAGTCCGCTGTCGAGCGAGCGCAGCGGCGACTCGGGGATCTCGGGCAGGCCGTGCAGCGGCGCCACGCCGACGCAGTGCACCGGCACCTCGAGCTTGCCGTAGCTGATGCGCGCGCCGGTCACGCTCGCACCAGGTCGGCGAGCCGCAGGCGGGCGATCTTCGCGATCTCGGACAACGCGGTCTGCTCCTCCTCGTCAGGGTCGGCTTCCAGCCGCCGGGCGGCGGAAGCGATGATCGTGTCCGCCGTGTGCTCGCGCGCGCAGACGACGAACGGGAAGCCGAAGCGCTCGCGGTACGCGGCGGTGAGCCCGGTGATGCGCTCGTACTGCGCGGGCGTCAGCTGGTCGAGCCCCGCCGCGGCCTGCTCGCGCGTCGACTCCGGCGTCAGCGTGCCGGCGATCGCGGCCTTGCCCGCGAGCTCGGGATGCGCCCGGATGAGCGCGAGGCGATCGGCGGGCGGCGCCGCCCCGACGACTCCGACAAGCGCCGCATGGAGACGCTCGACGCTGCCGAACGGGCGCCGCTCCCAGGCCGCTTCGGCGATCCACGGCGAGGCTTCGAAGACACCGCCGAAGCGCGCCACGAACGCTTCGCGGTCCAGGCGGTCGGCTGCCTCGATCTCGATGATCGCCGCAGGCTATAGATTCCGCCGTTCTGAGAGCCGGCGTCACCGTCATCGAGGGCTGCGCGATCGCGACCGTGGACGCCACGCGGCGCGAGTTCGCGGACGGCCACGTGGTCTGCGAGGGTGGCCGGATCACGGCCGTCGGCGCGGGCCCGGCCCCTGCCGTGCCGGAGGGGGCGCGGCGGATCGACGGGCGCGCCAAGCTCGCCACGCCCGGGCTCGTCAACTGCCACCACCACCTCTACCAGCACGCGACGCGCGGCTATGCGCAGCAGGCGACGCTGTTCGAGTGGCTCGTCGCGCTCTACCCCGTCTGGGCGCACATCGACGACGCGGTCGTCGACGCCGCCGCCCGCGCCGGGCTCGCCGCGCTGGCGCGCTCGGGTTGCACGACCTCGACCGACCACCACTACATCTTCCCGCGCCACGCCGGCGACCTGCTGGCGGTCGAGATCGAGGCCGCGCGGGCGATCGGGCTGCGCTTCCACCCGTGCCGCGGCGCGATGGACCTCGGCCGCAGCAAGGGCGGCCTGCCGCCCGACGACATCGTCGAGGAGCGCGATGCGATCCTCGCGGCCAGCGCCGCCGCGATCGACCGCTTCCACGATCCCGAGCCGGGCGCGATGGTGCGGATCGCGCTCGCGCCGACGTCGCCCTTCTCGGTCAGCGGCGAGCTGATGGCGGAGACGGCGGAGCTGGCCCGCGCCCGCGGCGTGCGCCTGCACACGCATCTCGCCGAGACCGACGACGAGGAGGAGTTCTGCCTCGAGCGGTTCGGGAAGCGGCCGCTCGAGTATCTCGACAGCCTGGGCTGGCTCGGCGACGACGTCTGGCTCGCGCACTGCGTCCACCTCGACGGCGGCGAGGCGCAGCGGATGGGCGCGACCGGCACCGGCGTCGCGCACTGCCCGACCTCCAACGGCCGGCTGGGCGCGGGCATCGCGCCCGTCGCGGCGCTGCTCGCGGCGGGCGCGCCCGTCGGGCTCGGCGTCGACGGCGCCGCCTCGAACGAGTGCGGCGAGCTCGTCGACGAGCTGCGCGCGGCGCTCATGCTCGCGCGCGTCGCCGGCGGCCCCACGGCGCTCACCGCGCGCCAGGCGCTCGAGCTGGCCACGCGCCACGGCGCCCGCTGCCTGGGCCGCGAGGACGAGCTCGGGCACCTCAGCGTCGGCGCGCTGGCCGACGTCGCGCTCTGGGATCTCGGCGAGCTGGGCTTCGCCGGCATCGCCGATCCGGTGGCGGCGCTCGCGTTCGGCCCCACGCGCCGCGTCGACGCGCTGCTCGTCGGCGGCGAGCTCGTCGTCGGCGACGGCGAGCTGCGGACCGCGGATCCCGTCACGCTCGCCGCAGAGCTGACGCGCCAGAGCGCCCGCATGAGGGAGGCCGCATGAAGTCCTCGCGCGGGCTGCGGCGTACCTCCTTCACCCTCGTCACGCCGGCGAACCACTACCCGAGCCGGCTGCCGCCGTTCGGCGACGCAGCCGTGGTCAAGCTGGTCACGCCGCGCTTCGCTCCGGCCCGGATCGGCGAGTACCTGCTCGCGCTGCCGGCGGGCGGCGGCACAGCGGAGCCCGTCGCCCCCGGGTTCGAGACGTTCCTCTACGCGCTCGAGGGCACCGCTATGGCGAGCAGCGGCGGGAACGAGATCGCGCTGCGCGCGGGCGGCTTCGCCTACATCCCGGCGGAGGCGTCGTTCACGCTCGCCGCGGGCGCCGAGCCGGCGCGGCTGCTGATGGTCAAGCGCCGCTACGAGCCGTGGCCCGGCCTCGACGCCCCCGGGCCCGTGGCCGGTCACCGCGACGACGAGCCGTTCGCCGACACCCCGGTGCCGGGCTTCCGCCGCCGGGAGCTGCTGCCCACCGGCGACCCCGCGTTCGACTTCAACATGAGCCTGCTCGCGTTCGACCCCGGCGTCGGGCTCGACAACATCGAGGTCCACGACGAGGAGCATGGGCTCTACATGACCGCGGGCGCCGGGATCTACTTCCTCGACGGCGAGCTGCTCGAGGTCGAGCGCGACGACTTCATCTACATGGCGCCGTACTGCCCGCAGGGCTTCACCGCGACCGGCGGCGAACCCGCCGAGTACCTGCTCTACAAGGACGTCTGGAGGGACGGGTTCTGATGGCTGAACGGAGCATCGTCATCGCGCCCGGCGAGGGCCATCGCGTCGGCAACGTCGAGTTCCTGGCGCGGACCGCCGACACGCCCCGCTTCACGTTCGGCATCATCGAGATCGCACCCGGCCGCGTGCTCGAGGCGCACGTCCACGCCGAGGAGGACGACGCGTTCTACATCCTCGAGGGCGTGATGCACTTCGATCTCGGCGGGGATACGGTGCCGGCGCCGCCGGGCACGTTCGTGCTGGCGCCGCCCGGCGTCGAGCACGGCTTCCGGAACGACGGCGACACACCGGTGCGCATGCTCAACATCCACGCCCCCGCCGGATTCGACCGCCGCATCGGCATCGACGCCGAGAGGTGACGCGACGGCGTACGGTGCAGGGCATGGCCACGAACGAGAAGCCCCAGGTCGACGTCCCGTCCGACCAGCCGCCGTCGTATCAGCTCGAGCTCGACGACATCGTCGTCGGCGAGGGAGACGAAGCCGCCGCCGGCAACGTCGTCGAGGTCCACTACGTCGGCGTCTCGTGGGCGAACGGCAAGCAGTTCGACGCCTCGTGGGATCGCGGCAACACGTTCAAGTTCACGCTCGGCAAGGGCCAGGTGATCGCCGGCTGGGACCAGGGCGTGGCCGGGATGAAGGTCGGCGGGCGGCGACGCATCACGATCCCGCCGGACCTCGCCTACGGCAAGCGCGGCGCAGGCGGCGTGATCGGGCCCGACGAGACGCTCGTCTTCGTCGTGGACCTGGTCGGCGTGCGCTAGCAACAGACCACCCCTCCTCGACCACAAGACAGACCATCCGACGCCGCTGCCTCAATGTCAGCGCCGCGTTAGCGTGCAACCTCATCCGGTGTCCTCCTTGGGACTGGTGGCTTCAGCACCAACCAGCCTCCAAGGAGGCCCGGATGAACAACGTGATCAGGAACTACAGCTAGCTCAGGCGGGGAGCAGCTGCGGGCGCCGGGCGGGCACGAAGGTCCGCAGCCAGCCGTGGCGGCGGCGCCGCTTGAGGGCGACCTGGGTGCGGCGCCACTGGACCAGCGTCAGGCCGGCCGGGGCATCGCTCTCGACGTAGTTCATGACGTGATCGGGCATGTGTTGAAGGTGCCACGAACGTGAAGCCCGCGAAGCCGAGCCAGCAGGCATCCGCGCGTCGGTCCGCCCTGCGCCCCGGGGGTGCAGACCGTACCCCCCGGGGGGCCTTACCCGACGACCGGAAAGCGCCGGTTGCGCCCGAGCGCGGTCAGGCTTCGCTGCATCGTGCTCGTCACCAGGCGATATCCCCGCTCGGGGTCCGGATCGGCGCCGAGGCGACCGCGCAGGTCGATCGGGTTGAGCACCCGGATCGTGATCTTCGAGGGCAGCGGGATACGGCCAGGCAGGTCGAGCACGGTGACTCCGAACGGCGGCCCGATCGCGACCGGCAGGACCTTCAGGCGCAGCAGCCGGTCCAGCTGCAGGGCACCGGCCACGCGCCGGCCGCGGCCGAGGAAGAGCGCCGTCTCCTGGCCGCCGATGGCGACCACCGGGACGACCGGGACGTCGTGCTCGAGCGCGAGCTTCACGAATCCGGTCCGCCCGCCGAATCCGATCTCGCTCGAGTCCCACGACGGCCGGTAGGTCTCGTGGTCGCCGCCGGGGTAGACGAGCAGCGCAGCGTCCCGGTCGAGCGCCTGCCGCATGAACTCCGGCGACGCCGGGATCGTTCCGTAGCGCTGCAGGAGCGCGCGCGCCCCCGGGACCCTGAACACGAGATCGTGCGCGAGCTGGTGGAACCGCCGCTCCGGCCCGAAGTGGTCGTAGAAGGCCTGGGAGAAGACGAACGTGTCGGCGATCAGCGTCCCGCCGGAGTGGTTGCCGACGAGCAGCACCGGGCCGGTCGCCGGGATCCTGTCGAGGCCGCGGACGTCGGCGCGGAAGTAGATGCTCGAGAGCAGCCGCAGTGCGGGCAGCGTCTCGGCGATGTACTCCGGGTCGCGCAGATCCAGCGGGTCCGCCGCTCCGCCTTGCTCCAACGCGCCGGCGACATCGGCCGCAGCCGCGCCGATCATGCGCAGCCCAGCCTCCACGGGAGCGGCGACGGCGCCGAGCAATCCCATCGATCGAAGGCTACCCCGGCGCGGATCGCGGTCGCCGACCTAAACGGTGCCAGCCCCTCTTTAGGTTGCGTCGCGGAGCCGACGCGCTCAGCGTGGCTGCCAGTCGATCGCGTTGATGTAGCGCTCGCCGCCGAACAGCCGTCGTTCGCCGCCGCCCCGCGCGCTGATCGTCGCGACCGTCGAGGTGTCGTGCTCGTCGGCCGGGAACTGCCGCACGAGCGCGATGCGGCGGCCGTTCGGCGACCAGGCGAGCGAGACGATGGTCGTGTTGTCGAGCCCGCGCGAGAGCCGCCGCCGCCCGGTGCCGTTCGGGCGCATCGACCAGATCTCGCGGCCGTCGGCGTATGCGAAGCGGCGCCCGTCCGGCGCCCAGCTGTAGCTCCATCCGGCCACGAGCTGCCGTGCGCCGGTTCCGTCCGGTCGGACGCGCCAGATGTAGCGGACATGGGACGAGCTCTGCTCGTACAGGATCCAGCGCCCCGAGGGCGACCAGCGCGGGATCGCGAGGCCGGTCTCGCTCGGCGGGGTCGGGATCCGCCGCAGCCGCGATCCGTCGGGACGCAGCCGGACCAGCATCGCCGGTGACGCGCCCCCGTCCTCGGCGACGGCGACGATCTCGCGCCCGTTCGGCGCCCAGCTCGGCCACAGCATCCCCGTCCGGAGCGTCCGTTTCCGGCTCCCGTCGGCCGCGACCGTCTCGAACCCCGTGGCGACGCGCTGGTAGAGCACCCGCGCGCCCGAGGGGCTCCACTGTCCGAGGCCGCTGGTTCGCTGCAGCCCGGACGGCAGAGGCGGGAAGCGCGCGAGCACGCGCTTGTGGCGCTCGTGGATGTCGGTCGACACGAGCCTGTACTCGTCGTCCTCGGTCGTGTTGAAGACGAGCCGGCCGTTGGCGCCCGGCCACGCCGCGCCGGCAGGGACCGCGCCGAGCGCGCACGCCGTGAGCGCAACCAAGCCGATCAGCCAACGACGCGACGGCATCGGCGCCCGGATGCCCGCGACTCGCGGCGAGCAAACGAGGGAGCCAAACCTGACGATCGCGCCGAACGTCGCTCAGCACCCCCCATAGGGGCCACTCAGCGACGTTCGCTGCCTCCGGGGTGCCGAACGTCCGTCAGTACCGGCTATAGCCCCGACTCACGGACGTTCGCCGCGCAGGGTGCTTCCGCGGAAGCGCCCCCCGCGATCCGGGTCTCCCTCAATGCCGCCGTTGACGTTCGCCGGCGGCAGACCAGCCGCGCGCCCGCCTCGTTCAGCCGCTCGCCTCGTCGAGGCGCTGCAGCAGATCGTGAGCCGCGAGCTCGACGTCCTTGTGGCGCCACTCGGCGGCCCGATACACGCACGCGATCAGGCCCGTCCGATGGAGCCGGCGGAAGTCGCCGCAGACGAACGCGTACCTCGCCTTTGTCTCCTCGGACGCTCCTTCCGTGAGGCCGAGATGCCAGGCGGCGTACTCCTCCCACGAGTGTGACTCCAGGAAGGCGTTCTCGTCCGCGGCGCTCGGCTGGACGTCGCCCCAGTTGCTCTCGAGCACGTACTGGCGCGAGTCGATGAGCTTCCGGACATGCGCGACGGCGCGTTCGTTGACCGAGTAGGAGGCCATCGCCGTATTCTGCCCCAGGCTGCGGCTTTCAGCGCTTGGGCGCGACCGTGAGGTACGCGTCCTCGATCGCACCGGCGATCTCGTCCCAGGGCAGCGCACGATCGAGTCTGACGCCGAGCCAGCCGCGGTGACCGACGTAAGGTGGGACGAAGTAGTGCTCGGGCTCCGTCTCGACGAGCGCCTCCTGGAGGCCGGCGGGCGCCGCGCACCAGATCGCCAGGCGACCGTCGCCGTGATGGTTGTCCAGGTACATCGCGAACGCTCGCTTTCCGCGGATGAAGAAGGCCGGCGCGCCGTGGCTCAGCCGCTCCTCGGTCTCGGGCAGCGCCAGGCAGAGCTCGCGGATGCGCTCCAGCGACACGCGCGAAACGTACCGCCTGGAATAGCGCGCGAACCGGAGCGTCTCCGATGCATGACGTCGTTCGCATTCGCATCGTTCGTTCGGGATGTCGAGCGACTCATCGACGACCCGCACGCGATCGCCGAGCGGCTGCGCCCGCTGCTCGCGACCGACGGCTGGCTCGCCCCGGAGCACCAGCTCGCCGGCCGCGACACCTATCGCCAGCACCTCCTGCACGTCTCGAGGTGCCGCCGGCTCTCCGTCGTGGCGCTGGTCTGGCTGCCCGGTCAGCGCACGCCGATCCACGATCACGTGTCGTGGTGCGTGGTCGGCGTGTACCGCGGCGTCGAGCGCGAGACCCACTACCGCCTGATCGACCGCGACGGTCAGCGCCACCTCATGCCCGTGGGCGCGTTCGAGGCGCGGC
Source organism: uncultured Solirubrobacteraceae bacterium (assembly GCA_963839615.1). GTDB lineage: Bacteria > Actinomycetota > Thermoleophilia > Solirubrobacterales > Solirubrobacteraceae > DASQMT01. The sequence goes on along the minus strand of CAWIVY010000007.1, from coordinate 56,675 downwards.
CCGGACACGTCGAGGCGCTCGTGCCGCCGGCGGAGAACATCCACGCGGTCACGGCGGCCGGCGCGACCAAGACGATCTCGATCCACGTCTACGGCGCCGACATCGAGCGCCTCGGCTCGAGCATCCTGCGGCGCTTCGACGACCCGGAGGAGCTTCCGGCCGCGGCCTAGGAGGAACGAAAACGGGCGATGAGCGATGATTCCACCGGCCGGCGAAGGTCATCGGGAATATGAGCTCAGTCACCTGCCAGCAGTACGGATCCGAGGGCGGTGAACGTAACGCCGACGCGGAGCTCGCCGCGGAGGTGACGTACCGCGTCGTGAATGCCTGAGCTCCGAGGACGCCGCTTCCCCTGCCCGTGTTGCGGTTTCCTCACGCTCGAAGAGGAACCCACCGGGACCTATGACATCTGCCCGGTCTGCTTCTGGGAGGACGACAACGTCCAGTTCCACGATCCCGACTACGCGGGCGGCGCCAACGAGGTCAGCCTCAACGAGGCGCGCGAGAACTTTCGCCTGTACCGCTTCAGCGACGCGCGCGTGCAGGCGCACGTCCGCCCGCCACGGCCCGAGGAACAGCCCTAGCCGGCGCGGCGTCCGAGGCGCTCCACGGCAGCGACGACGACGTCCCAGAAGCGCTCGGCGTCGAGCTCGAGCGCGATGCGCGCGTTCGGCTCACGGCCGAGCCGCCCGCGCAGGTCCACGACGGTCGCGCCGCGCGTCCAGCGACCGTCGGTCTCGACCGCCATGAACGCATCGGTGCAGCGCACGACGCCGGGCTCCGCGACCAGCGCGACCGCGCATGGATCGTGGACGGGCGCCGCGCCGGCGCCGAACAGCGAGCGGTACGTCGAGCCGAAGAACTCGAACCAGCCCGCCACGGTCGCGCCGAGCGGGGTGCCGAGCGCGTGCATCCGCGCGATCACCTCCGCCGTCGCGCGCGCCTGGTGGGTCAGGTTGAGCCCGACCATCGTGAACGGCACGCCGCTCGCGAGCACGAGCGCGGCCGCCTCCGGGTCGACCCAGGCGTTGAACTCGGCGTACGGCGTGCGGTTGCCGCGCTCGGTCGAGCCGCCCATCCAGACGATCTCGCGGATCCGCTCGTGCTCGACCCGCTCGAGCGCGGCGGCGATGTTCGTCAGCGGGCCCACGGCGAAGAGCGTCACCGGCTCCGCCGCCGCGGCCAGCTCGTCCGCGATCAGCTCGACCGCCGGGCGGGCGTCGAGCGGCACGTCCGGAGCGGGCAGCTCGGGACCGTCGAGCCCGCTCTCGCCGTGCACGTCCGCGGCCGGCTCGAGCGTCCCCTCCCGCGGCCCTTCCGCGCCGGCCGCGATCGGCACGCGGATGCCCGCCAGCGTGCAGACGCGCCGGGCGTTGAGCGTGACCTTGTCGAGCGGCGCGTTGCCGCCGACGGTCGTGATCGCCCGCAGCTCCAGCGCCGGGTGCGCGGCGGCGAGCAGGATCGCGATCGCGTCGTCGTGCCCGGGATCGCAGTCGAGGATGCACGGGACCGGCACTCAGACCACCAGCCCGACCACGCGGGCACCGGCGACGTCGATCAGCCCCTGATCGGTGAGCTTGAGGTCGGGGATCACGGAGAGGGCGAGGAAGCTCAGCGTCATGAACGGCGCCTCGATCTGCACGCCCTGCTCCTGCAGCATCGCGACGAGCTCGTCCAGCCGCTCGACGACGGCCTCGGCGGGCTGCTCCGACAGCAGTCCGGCAACCGGCAGGGCGAGCTCGCCGCGCAGCTCTCCCCCGTCGGCGACGGCGATCCCGCCGCCGAGCTCGATCAGCCGCCGCGCGCAGGCGGCCATGCTCGCGTCGTCGGCGCCGACCACGACGAGGTTGTGCGCGTCGTGCGCGACCGTCGACGCGAACGCGCCGCTGCGCAGGCCGAACCCGCGCACCAGCCCGACGCCCACGCGGCCCGTCGCGTGATGGCGCTCGACCACGGCGAGCTTGGCGAGATCGCGGGCGGGGTCGGCGACCACCCTGCCGTCGCGCACCGCCGGCCGGTCCTGCGCGGCGATCGTGATCAGCTGTCCCGGCACGATCTCGATCACGCGCACGCGCTCGGCCGCGGGTCCGAGGTCGAACGCATCGCCGCCGAGCGGGGCCGCATGCACGCTGTCGCGCACCCAACCGGGCACGCGCGGCGCGTCGAACGGGAGCGCGCGCCCGTCGCGCGCGGCGACCGCGCCACCGGCGATCACGACCGCGGCGCGAAACGACTCGAGGTCCTCGAGCAGCGCCATGTCCGCATGGAACCCAGGCGCGATCGCGCCGAGCTCGTCGAGCCCGTGGCAGCGCGCCGGGTGCAGCGTCGCCATCACCAGCGCCTCCTCCGGCGCGATCCCCTCGGCCACGGCCTGCCTGCACATCGCGTCGATGTGGCCCTCGCGCACGAGCATGTCCGGCTCGCGGTCGTCGGTGCAGAACGCGCAGTACTCCGGGCCGTGGCGCCGGACGAGCTCGAGCAGCGCGCTCAGGTTGCGCGCGTTGGAGGCCTCGCGCAGCAGCACCCAGAGACCGCGGCGGCGCTTCTCGAGCGCCTCCTCCCAGGTCGTCGACTCGTGGTCGGAGCGGATGCCGGCGGCCGCGTACGCGTCGAGCGCGGGGCCCGTCACGCCCGGCGCGTGACCGTCGACGTGCTCGTGCAGGGCGACCTTCGCGAGCACGTCCGGGTCGCCCGCGATGACCGACGGGAAGTCCATCACCTCGGCGACGCCGATCGCGCGCTCGTGGCGCAGGATCGCGGCCATCTCGCCCGGCCCGAGCGGGCCGTGCGCCGACTCGAGCGCGCTCGCGGGCACGCAGGAGGGCGCCATCGCGTAGACGCGCAGCGGCAGTGCCGCGCTGGCCTCGAGCAGCCACTCGACGCCGGGCGCGCCGAGCACGTTCGCGACCTCGTGCGGGTCGCACACGACCGCGGTCGTCCCGCGCGCGACGACCACGCGCGCGAACTCCGCCGGCAGCAGCTTCGAGGACTCGACGTGCACGTGAGCGTCGATCAGCCCCGGCACGAGGTAGCCGCCGGCGCCGTCGATCCGCTCGCCGCCGTCGTAGCGGCCGACGCCCGCGATGCGGCCGTCGGCGACCGCGACGTCGCCGTCGAGCCACTCGCGCGTGAACGCGCTGAAGACGCGCGCGCCGGAGACGACGAGGTCGGGCTCCGCGTCGCCGCGCGCGACGGCGAGCAGGCGGGAGCGCCCGCTCATGCCGCCAGCCTCGCGAGCGTGCCCGCCAGGACGCGCACGCCGCGGTCGAGATCGGCGGGCTCGGTGTACTCGTCGGGGTGATGGCTGACGCCGCCGACGCTGGGGACGAAGATCATCCCGATCGGGACGCGCGAGCCCATCACCATCGCGTCGTGGTACGCGCCGCTCGTCATGCGGCGGAACGGGAGGCCGAGCTCGCGCGCAGCCGCCTCGGCGGCATCCACGACCAGCGGCTCGCAGGCGACGGGCGTGTCCTCCACGATCGGCGTCAGCTCGAGCTCGAGCCCGCGGCGCGCGGCGATCTCGCGCGCCCCGGCGAGCAGGGCGTCGACGACCTGCGTGCGCGCGGGCAGGTCCGAGTCGCGCACGTCGACGTCGAGCTCGGCCTCGCCGGGCACGACGTTGATCGCGCCCGGCCGCACGCGCAGCACGCCGACCGTCCCGACCGTCGTCCCGCTCGTGGACTCGCGCGCGAGCCGCTCGAGCAGCCCGATCGCCTCGGCGGCGCCGGCGAGCGCATCGCGGCGCAGCCGCATCGGCGTCGCGCCCGCGTGCGTCGCGGCGCCGCGCAGCGTCAGCCGCAGGTCGTGTGGAGCGGCGATCGCGGTCACGACGCCGATCGACTCGCCCGCGTCCTCGAGCACGGCCCCCTGCTCGATGTGGAGCTCGACGAGCGCGTGGACGCCGGCGGGGTCGATCGCCGCGTCGGCGAGCCGGTCCGGGTCGAAGCCCGCCTCGCGCAGCGCCGCGGCCATGCTCGTCCCGTCGCGGTCGCGGAGGCGGTCGAGATCGGCCCGCGCCAGATGCCCGGCGGCCGCACGGCTGCCGACGCAGCCGGTGCCGAAGCGCGGCTCCTCCCCCGCCCACGCGACCAGCTCGATCGAGCGCCGCGGCGCCGTGCCGGCGTCGTGCAGCAGATGGATCGCCTCGATCGCGCCGAGCACACCCAGGACGCCGTCGTAGCGGCCGGCGTTGAGCGTCGTGTCGACGTGCGAGCCGGTGAGGACGAGCGGCGCGCCCGGCTCGCTCCCCTGCCAGCGGCCGAACAGGTTCCCGACGGCGTCCAGCCGCACCTCGAGGTCCGCCGCGCGCATCCAGGCCGCGACGCGCTCGAGCGCCGCGCCATAGGTCGGCGTGTAGACCTCGCGCGTGATGCCGCCCGCGTCCGGGTCGTCGTTGAAGTCGGCCAGCTCGGCGATCGCGTCGTGCAGCCGTGTCGCGGTGCTCACGGCGCGCAAGCCTATTCGCGGCGCCGCTCAATCGTCCGGCGGCGCCCCGGTCGCGTCGGCGGTGATCGCGAGATCGAGGAACGCGCGCGCCGCCGGCAAGTGCCGCCTGCCCGCGCGCCAGGCGAGCGTGACGTCGCGCTCCAGCGCGGGCTTGCGGACGGCGACCGTCGCGACCGGCGGTCCCTCGTGCTCCGCGTACGATGCCGGCAGGAAAGCGATGCCGAGACCGCGCGAGACCATCGCCCGCATCCGCTGCTGCTCGGTCGACTCGAACGCGAGCTGCGGCTCGAAGCCGGCCTCGCGGGCGCCCTGGACGACGACCCGCCGCAGCGCCCCGCCCTCGCCGAACACGATGAAGCGCTCGTCGCGGAGCTCGGCCATGTCGATCCGCCGGCGGCCCGCGAGCCGGTGGTCGGGCGCCAGCAGCAGGACGAGCGGCTCGGATAGCAGCGGGTGCAGCTGGATGTCGGGCCCGGTGTCCAGGCGGTTGACGGCGAGGAAGGCGACGTCGAGCGTGTCGGCGTGGAGGTGCTGGAGCATCAGCTCGCTGGGCTCCTCGCGCACGATCAGCTCGACTCCCGGGTGGCGGGAGTGGAACGCCGCGAGCAGCGCCGAGAGGTCGAACGGGCCGGTCGAGCGCATCGCGCCGATCACGACGCGGCCGCTGCGGATCCCCGACAGCTCGGTCAGCTCCGCGGTCGCCGCCTCGACCTCCGCCAGGACGCGCCGCGCCCGTGCGACGAGCCGCTCCCCCGCCGCCGTGAGCGCGACGTGCCGGGTCGTGCGGTCGACCAGCGCTATGCCCAGCTCGTCCTCCAGCCGCCGGATCTGCTGCGAGAGCGCGGGTTGCGCGATGTGCAGCAGCGCGGCGGCGCGCGTGAAGTGGCGTTCGTCCGCGAGCGTGACGAGATAGCGAAGCTGCCGCAATTCCATCACTCATGCTTATCAGAGTCAGATCAGATGTGTCTTGGACTTATCAGTCTCAGACGTTCACCCTTGGCGGGCCGCATGTACCACATCAGCCGCCAGATCTACCGCGAGCTGGCCGACGACCTCTCCGTCGCGGACCGCGAGCACGTGCTGCGCGCGTGTGAGGCGACCGTCGAGCGCCTGGTCTGCGACCGCCACTACTTCGCCCGTCCCGCGCAGACGCTGTTCGCGGAGATCCGCTGGCGCCTCCCGCTGCATGCGCAGCGTCGCGCGTTCGCCGTGATCGATCGCCGGCTGCGGGAGACGCGCGCGTACCTGGAGGCCAGCAACGAGGCCACCCTCAAGCTCACGGGCACGTCCCCGACCTGCCGCGCGACGACACGCCGCCGCGGCCTCTGCTCGCACGAGCCGGATCCGCGCACCGGCTACTGCCGCTGGCATCGCCACCTCGTCGAGGACGACGAGCCGGCGCTCGTGGCCTGAGGCGCCTCCGCCGGCGCTACGCGCCGCCGCCGCCGCGTAGGTCCGCCTCGATCGCGGCGGCCGCCTCCAGCAGCGGCGGCAGCAGGCGCTCCTCCAGCTCCGCGACCGTCGCCCGCGAGGCGTGGACGGACAGGTTGACCGCCGCGGCGACGGCGCCGGAGCGGTCGCGGATCGGCGCCGCGATCGAGCGCAGGCCCGCTTCGAGCTCCTGGTCCACGAGCGCCCAGCCCTGCCGGCGGACGCGCCCGAGCTCGCGCTCCAGCTCTCCCCGCCCGGTGACCGTCGCGTCGGTGATCGCGCGCAGCTCCGAGCGCCCGAGCGCGTCCTCGAGCTCGGCGGCCGGGAGGTGCGCGAGCAGGACCCGGCCCATCGACGTCGCGAACGCCGGAAAGCGCGTCCCGACGCTGATCGTCACGGACATGATCCGGCGCGTCGGCACGCGCGCGACGTAGACGATGTCCGCTCCGTCGAGGACCGAGACCGACGAGGACTCGTGCACGCGGGCGACGAGCTGCGCGAGGTGCGGCTGGGCGACCTCGGGCAGCGTCAGCGCCGAGAGGTACGCGTACCCGAGCTCGAGCACGCGCGGCGTGAGCGCGAAGCGGCCCGCCGCCTCGCGCACGTAGCCGAGCCGCTCGAGCGTGAGGAGGAACCGGCGCGCGGCCGCGCGCGGCATGCCGGCGCCGCGGGCGACCTCGCTCAGCGTCTGCGGCTCGGGGGCGCGCAGCGTGCGGATCACCGCCAGGCCGCGCTCCAGCGACTGGACGAACTCGCCCGCGGCCGCGGTCGCCGCCGTCACGCGAGCGGCGCCAGGTGGTCGCGGATCAGGGCGGTCACGTCGCCCGGGCGCTCGACCGCGGGGTTGTGGGCCGACGAGAGGCTCTCCAGCCGCGCGCCCGCGATCAGCGCGGCGATCGCCTCGCCGTGCTCGGGCGGCGCGGCGGGATCCTGCGCTCCGGTGACGACGAGCGTGGGCGCCTGGATCCGCGGCAGGTCCGGGCGCAGGTCCATCCGCTCGATCGCCCGGCAGCAGGCGGCGTAGCCCTCGGCCGACGTGCCGGTCAGCATCCCGCGCAGCATCGCGACGTCCTCCGGGTGCGCGCTCGCGTATCCCGGGGTCAGCCAGCGGGCGACGACCGCATCGGCGACGACCTCCGTGCTGCCCGCCTCCTGCACCGCCGCCGCGCGCTCGGCCCAGGCCTCGGCGGGCGGGTGGTGAGCGGACGTGCAGAACAGCGCGAGGCGCTCGACGCGCTCGGGAGCGTGTGCGGCGAGCCACATCCCGACCATCCCGCCGATCGACAGCCCGCAGTAGGAGGCGCGCTCGACGGCGAGCATGTCGAGCAGCGCGAGCACGTCGCGGCCGAGGTCGGCGATCGCGTAAGGACCCGGCACGACGGGTGAGCCGCCGTGGCCGCGATGGTCGAAGCGCACGACGCGGAAGCGCTCGGCGAGCGCGGCCGCCTGCGCGTCCCACATCGCGAGCGTCGCGCCGAGCGAGCCGCCCATGAGCAGCACCGGAGCGTCGTCCGGGCCGGCGACTTGATGATGCAGCGCGACGGTGTCAGGCATCCAGCACCACCGCGAGCCCCTGGCCGACGCCGATGCAGATCGCGGCCAGCCCGTAGCCGCCGCCGCGGCTCCGCAGCTCGTGCGCGAGCGTGCCCAGGATCCGCGTGCCGGATGCCCCGAGCGGATGCCCGATCGCGATCGCGCCGCCGCGGGGATTGACGATCTCGGGGTCGAGCCCGCTCCAATCGGCCAGGCACGCGAGCGACTGCGCCGCGAACGCCTCGTTGAGCTCGACCACGGAAAGATCGTCCCAGCCGATCCCGGCGCGCGCCAGCGCGCGCTCGGCGGCCGCGACCGGGGCGATGCCGAACACGTCGGGATCGACCGCGTTGGCTCCGCGGCCCGCGATTCGCGCCAGCGGCTCGCGGCCGAGCAGCGCAGCCGCTCCCTCGTCGCCGATGAAGACGGCCGAGGCCCCGTCGTTCAGCGGCGAGGAGTTCCCCGCCGTGACGGTCCCGTCCGCGGCGAACGCGGGCTTGAGCCTGGCGAGCGCCTCGCGGCTGGTGTCCGGCCGCAGGCTCTCGTCGCGCCGCAGGTCCGTCCCCGCAACGGGCACGACCCAGCCGTCGTAGAACCCGTCGTCCCAGGCCGCCGCGGTGAGGCGATGGCTGCGCAGCGCGAACCCGTCCTGCGCCTCGCGCGAGATGCCATAGCGCCGTGCCAGCCGCTCGGTGCTCTGACCGAGCGAGATCGTCCACTGCTCGGGCATCCGCGGGTTGACCATGCGCCAGCCGAGCGTCGTCGAGTGCAGCGCGCCGTCGGCTGCGGGAAAGCCCCGCTCGGGCTTGAGCATCACCCAGGGCGCGCGCGACATCGACTCCACGCCGCCGGCGAGCGCCAGCGACGCATCCCCCGTCTCGACCATGCGGCTCGCCTGCATCGCGGCGTCCAGCGACGAGCCGCAGAGCCGGTTGACGCTGGTGCCCGGCACGCTCGTCGGCAGAGCCGGCGAGCAGCGCCGCCATGCGCGCCGACGTCGCGGTTGTCCTCGCCGGCTCCGTTCGCGTTGCCGAACAGCACGTCGTCGATCCGCGCGGGATCGAGCTCCGGCGAGCGGTCGACGAGCGCGCGGACGGCGTGCGCGCCGAGGTCGTCGGGACGTTCGCCGGCCAGCCCACCGCCGTAGCGGCCGAACGGCGTGCGCACGGCGTCGTAGACGTAGGCGGCGGTCATCGGGCGACGAGCTCCCGCAGCGCCTCGAGCTCCCGGTCGGTCGGCTCGGGGGTGGTGGCGGGCGCATCGGCGACCCGCAGGTCCCATCCCGTCGCCTGCGCGCACCTGATCGACGCCGACCCCGGGATGCAGCGCGGTCAGCGTCAGCTCGCCGTCGCGCGGCTCGAGCACGCCGAGGTCGGTGATCACCGATGTCGTGTGGGCGCCGCTGGTCGTGCGGAAGTCCAGCTCGGGGACGAACGTGCGCGTGGAGTGCGGCGCGACGACCACGACCTCCGCGCAGCCGATCGCGATCTCCGGCGCGCCCCCGGCGCCCGGCAGGCGCGTCCGCGGCGCGGCGTAGTCCCCGATCACGGTGCTGTTGAGGTTCGCGTGGCGGTCGATCTGCGCGGCGCCGAGGAACGCGACCTGGACCCGGCCCGGCCCGATCCAGTAGTTGAACATCTCCGGCACCGAGACGACCGCGTCCGCCGTCTCGGCCAGCTCCCCGTCGCCGATCGAGAGCGGGATCCGGTACGGCTTGGCGCCGATCGTGCCCGACTCGTAGACGAGCACGAGTTCGGGGTTGTGGACCATCCGCGCGAGGATCGCGGCCGTGCTGGGGCGGCCGACGCCGATGAAGCACGAGCGCTTCCCGATCAGGCTGCGCGCCGCCGCGATCGTCTGCATCTCGCCGCTCACGAGGACGTGCTCCCGCATCCACGCCGTGAAGCGATCGCGGTCGCGGCTGATCTCGTCCCACGCGCGATAGAAGTCGTTGTCGCGCCGCGTGATGCCGTGCGCGTATGACGGCTGCGACCCGCCCGGCGCCTCCGCCACGGCGTCGAGCGCCCAGCCCGGGATCACGATCCCGCCCGGGCGCGGCTCGAGCGCGTCGACGAGCCGCTCGACCGTCACGAGCGATCGCTCCGCCGCCAGCACCGCCTCCTTCTGCACGCCCGGGATGCCCCACAGCTGCACGTTGCCCTCGCGGTCGGCCTCCTGCGCGTGGACGATCGCGACGTCGGGCCGGAGCGCGGGCACCGCGACGAGCGGCTCGCCCGTGAACGGGCAGGCGATCGGCTCGACGCGCGTGCGCGTCATCAGATCGGTGCCCGCGTAGCCGCGCATCAGCGCGCAGGGCATGCCCGACGCGCCCGCCACGTAGCGGTTGGCCATCCCCGCGTGGCTGTGCTCCTCGAGCTCGACCGGGCGCGGCCAGCCGTGCTCGATCGCGTCGCGGAAGCGATGCAGCGAGCCCACGCCCGGGTTGCCGCCGTAGGAGAACACCAGCTTGCGCGCCGCGCCGACCCCGAGCATCTGGTCGTAGAGCAGGTCCGGCGTCATCCGGATCAGCTCCAGCTCGCGCCGCCCCTGGCGCAGCACCTCGTGGCCGGCGGCGAACGGGATCAGGTGGGTGAAGCCCTCCAGCGCCACCGCGTCGCCGTCGTGCACGAGCTCCGCGACGGCCTCGCGGAGCGGGACGATCTCAGCCACGTTCGCAGAGCGAACGATTGCGCGTCATGCGAACAGGCTAGCTGTTCGGCCGGCCCGTCGCGAGGGCGACGGGCCGGCCGTGGGGAGTCACCTGAGGGAGGTGAAGTTCCAGTCCCAGGTCGTGGAGTAGCCGCTCTGCACGGCGCGCACGTTGGGCGAGGCGACGACCGCCTGGTAGTCCCACATGTAGGGGATCGCCGGCGCCTGGGCCATGATGTCGTGGTTGACGTCGGCCCATGCCTGCGCCCGCTGCGCCGGATCGGTGACCAGCTTCGCCGCCTCGATCTTGTCGTTGAGCGCAGGCACGTCGAGCTCGGGCCAGTTCGAGTTCTGCGACGGGATGATGTTGTGCCCGTTGAACGTCGGGTCGAGCATCGTCTGCGGGTCGGCGAAGTCCTGCGACCAGCCCACCGACGGGCAGACGTTGACCTCGGAGTCCGGCACGTTGCAGAAGCGCGTGAACATCGTGTCGCGGGTGGCGAGGCGCAGCTTCGTCTTGAAGCCCATCTCGCTGAGCTGCTGCTCGGTGATCTGCGCGATCGACTTCTCCGGCTCGGCGTTGTCGGCCACGATCAGCAGCTCCTCGTCGCCCTCGTACTTGCCCGAGGCGTAGCCCGCCTGCTTGAAGTACTCGGCCGACTTGGCGCGGTCGCCCTCCGGCTTGGCGAGCCAGTCCATCTCGTCCACCCAGCCCTCGAGCCCGCCGGACTCCTCGAACCCCGCCATGCCCGGCGGGATCAGGTGCTGCGCGACGGGACCCAGCGCCTCGCCGCCGCGCTGCTGGCGCACGGCGACGCGGTCGAAGCCGGCGATCACGGCCTTGCGCACGTCGATGTCGTCGAACGGCGGACGGCTGTTGTCCATCGAGATCATGCGCCAGCCGCCACCCGGCACGGCCGAGAGCTCGGTCTTGTTGCTCTCCAGCAGCCGCTTGAGCTGGCTCGCGGGCGGCTCGATCTCCCCCGACGCCATGCTCTCGCCCGAGAGGATCCGACGCGTCGCGACGGCGGTGTCGTCGTTGCCGGCCTGGATGTCGATCTCGTCCAGGAACGCCGGCCGGAAGTCGTCCACCGGCGCGTAGTCGGGGTTGCGGATGATGTGGATGCTGCGACCCGCGACGTAGCCGGTGGCCTTGCCCTCGCCGTCGGACTCGATCATGTACGGGCCGGTGTAGACGGCGTGGCCCTCGCCGTACGTCGACGGCGTCTCCTTGTCGTACTTCTCCGCGTACTCCTTCGGCACCGGCACCGAGATCGGCATCGCGAGCGCCCCGGCGAGCGCCGCGCCTGTGCCCTTCTTGAGCTTGAAGACGATCGTCTGGTCGTCCGGCGTCTCGATGCCGCGGATCTCCTTGGGGTCGCCGCCCGGCTCCGGAGCTCCGACCAGGTCGCCGAAGTAGACGCCCGCATATCCGTTCGCGACGGCAGCCGAGAAGGCGCGCTCGATCGCGTACTTGACGTCGGCCGACTTGACCTCGCGGCTCACGGGCGGCGTGAACGTGATCCCGCTCTTCAGCCGGACGGTGACGGTCTTGCCGTCCGCGGAGATCTCCGGGTCGCCCTCGGCGAGGTCCGGCAGCGGCTCGTTCTTGTCGGGCGGGTAGGCGTAGAGCCCGCGGTGGACCGCGTTGATGATCCCGATCGCATACGTGTAGTACGTCTTGCCGGGGTCCATGTAGTCCACGTCGCCGGCGCTGAGCACCGTGAGCTTGCCGCCCTTCTTGCCGGCGTCCGGCTCGGCACGGTTGTCCGCTGCGGTACCGGCGAAGAGCTTGTCGGTGACGCTCTTCTCGGCGCTGCCGCCGTCCGACTGGGCCGGAGTTCCTCCCGCCGCGCCCTCGTCGTCCTCGCCGCCGCAGGCGCCGAGCCCGAGGAGGGCGACGAGCGCGGCGAGCGCCAGGAGGGTCCGCAACGGAGATCGCGACATGGACTGCGTCCTTTCATCGTGTGATGCGGCGCTTTGTACCGGCGGACGCGGTTTCCGCTGCGTTACCCGGTCACGGTTTCCGCGGCGTTACTTGGTCACAATCGAGCGATGGCCATCGACGACCCGGGGCTCGGCCGCCGCGCCTTCCTGGCGACGGGTGCGGCGGCGATCGCGGGCGGCGCGTTCGCGGCCGGTCGACGAGGCGGGAGTCGACCGCGCGCTCGCGGAGATCGGGCGGCTCGCGCGGGCGTGAGGCGGCCGGCCGCGGGGAACGTCAACTACGGCATTGAGGGAGGGCCCGGATCGCGGCGGCGGCTCCGCGGGCGGTGCAGGTGGATCGAAAAGCACGACATGGATGCATTTGCGTCCAACTGCGCGCAAGGGGAGCGCCGAGGCACTTCGCACCCTCGTCCTCAATGCCGGCAGTTGACGTGCCCCCGCGATGAGTTCGCCGACTCCCGCCGGTCTACACCTCGACACAAACCGACGAGAGGAGCGAAACATGTTCGCTGACACGAAGGCGTTCAGCGGCTTCGCCGTGGACGACCTGCAGAAGGCGCGCGAGTTCTACGGCGAGACGCTCGGGATCAAGACCTCCGAGGAGCACGGGCTGCTGACCCTGCACATCGCCGGCGACCGGGCCACTCTGATCTACCCGCGGGAGGACCACACGCCGGCGGACTACACGATCCTGAACTTCCCCGTCGACGACATCGACGAGGCCGTCGACGGGCTGGCCGCGCGCGGCGTCAGCTTCGAGCGCTACGACGGGTTCGGCCAGGACGAGAAGGGCGTGGCCCGCGACGACGGCCCGCAGATCGCGTGGTTCAAGGACCCGGCCGGCAACGTGCTGTCCGTGCTCCAGCTGCCGTAGGCGGGCCCGATCACGGCCGGATGTTCTGGTTGAGCCGGAACACGTTGCCCGGATCCCACTGCCGCTTCGCCGCGACGAGCCGGGCGTACTTCGCCGCGCCGAACGTGGCGCGCACGCGGTCCTCGCCCGTGTCGCTCGTGTAGTTCAGGACGGCGCCGGAGATCGTGTGCGGCTCGAGCGCCGCCGCCATGTCGCGCGTCCACGCGACGTGGCGGTCGGTCTCGGCCGGGTCGTCCCACTGCGTGAAGACCGCGGCGTTGAAGGCCGCGTCGCGGCGGAGCGGCGTCGCGTCCTCGTCCACACGCGCGCACGCGCCGCCGCGCGGCTCGAGCACGACCTGCGTGAAGGGCGAGCTCGGCTCGAGGCAGTGCTCGACCCACACGTCGATCGCCGCGTCGGGGAGCGCGGGCAGGTTCTCCGACTTCCAGTACTGCTGGCGCCCTGGCGGGTTCATCGGGTCGAGCAGCTGCTGCAGCGCGACGTACGGGATCGGCGCGACGAGATCGATCGCCGGCGCGATCTCCTCGCGCAGCGGCCGCAACAGCTCGCGGCCCTCCTCGACGTCGCCGAAGTGGGCGACGACCATGCCGAACGCCGAGCGGCCGCGCAGCGCGGCCGGCACGAACTCGGCGGGCGGCGCCGTGATGCCGACGAGCGCGCCGCCGACCGCGTCCGGTGCGCACTGCATGAAGTCGCGCCAGTGGCGCACGAGCTCGGGGCCCGACTCCGGGCTGAACATCATCAGGCCGCCGAGCACGACCGGCCCGACCGGGTGCAGGCGGTACTCGAGCGCCGTGACGACGCCGAAGTTGCCGCCGCCGCCGCGCAGCGCCCAGAAGAGGTCGGCGTTCTCGTCCTCGGCCGCGCGCACGAGCCGGCCGTCGGCGGTCACGACCTCGGCCGAGAGCAGGTTGTCGGCCGAGAAGCCGTGCTTGCGCTCGAGCCAGCCGCTGCCGCTCCCGAGCGTCAGGCCGGTGATCCCCGTCGTCGAGATGCGCCCGCCGGTGGTCGCCAGGCCGAACGCCTGCGTCGCCTGGTCGAGCTCGCTCCAGAGCACGCCGCCCGCGGCGCGCACCCGGCCCGCGGGGGCGTCGACCTCGATCCCCTTCATCGGCGAGAGGTCGATCACGACGCCGCCCTCGCAGACGGCGTAGCCCACGACGCCGTGGCCGCCGCCGCGGACCGCGAGCGGCAGGTCGCGCTCGCGGGCGTAGCCGATCGCCGCGGCGACGTCGGCGGGAGTGCGGCAGCGCGCGATCAGCTCCGGCCGGCGATCGATCATCGCGTTGAACACGCTGCGCGCCTCGTCGTACTCCGGGTGGCCGGGGAGGATCGTCTCGCCGTCGAAGGCGGATCCCAGGCCCGTGTCCGCTGCTGTCGCCATCAGTTCCATCTCGCGTCCTCCTGTCGGTTCGGACGCCGATGGTCCCCGGCGGGGGAGCCGCTTTCGTCGGGGGTATCCCCTATCCGGTGCCGGATCCTGCGGCGTCGCGGACCGCGTACGCGGTCGCCTCGCCGCGGCTCTTCAGGCCCAGCTTGCGCAGGATGCGGCCGACGTGGTGCTCGGCCGTCTTCGGGCTGATCACGAGGCGGGCCGCGATCTCGGCGTTCGAGAGCCCTTCGCCGAGCAATCCGAGCACCTCGCGCTCGCGGCTCGTGAGCTCGCCGGCAACGCGCGGCGCGCTCCGGCCGGCGCCGCCGAGCGCGCGCAGGAAGGCTGCAGTCGCGTCGGCGTGGCGCAGCGCGCCCAGGCCCTCGAACAGCGCGAGCGCGCGCCGTGCCTCGGCGGCGGCGGGCTCCGGCGCCTCGGCGGCCAGAGCGCGCGCGAGACCCAGCCGGGCGCGACCCTCCTCGAGCGGCATCCCGAGCCGCGCGAACCCGTCGAGCGCCACCTCGAGGTGCGCGACCGCCGCGTCGTCGCCCGCGGCGAGCGCGACCCGGCCGGCCGCGAGCTCAGCCGCCGCGACCGCGCTCGCGCGGCCGAGGCGCCGCCCCAGCGCTAGCAGCCGGGCGGCCGCCTCGCGCGCGCCGGCGAGGTCAGCCTCGGCGAGCAGCGCCTCGACGAGCAGCGGCAGCAGCGACTCCGCAGCCGGATGCTCGTCCGCGAGTCCCGCGAGCCGCCGCTCGAGCGTCTTGCGCGCGAGGCCGCTCTCCCCGCGCGCGATCTGCACCTCGATCGCCACCTTCGCGGCGCGGGGGTGGCTCTCGTAGCCGGCGACGAGCCGGGCCGCCTCCTCGATCCCGCCCTGACGCAGCCGCAGCTCGGCGAGCCGTGCCAGCGGGTAGACCGCCATCGGCTGCCCGGGACCGCCGTAGGCGCGCAGCGAGGCCTCCAGCTCCTGCTCGGCGAGCGCCCACTCGCCGGTCGCGGTCAGCACGCCCGCATAGGCCGAGCGGCACCACGCGAACAGCGGCACGTAGCGCTTGCGGCGCGTGAAGTCGAGCACGACGCGGCACCACTGGGCCGCGCGGTCGAAGTCGGAGATCTCGTCGCAGACGGCGAGCATCGAGCAGCACGCGCCGCCGATGTGCCACGGGTCGCGCATCTCGCCGCCGAACGCGGCGGCCATCGACTCGTCGAGCAGCGCGAGCCCCTCCTCGGTGCGCCCGCCGGCGATGCGGTGGATGCCGAGCTGGCTGAGCGCACGGATCTCGAGGTCGAAGTCCCCCAGCTCGCGCGCGATCACCAGCGCCCGCTCGTAGTGATGCTCGGCCTGCTCGGGCGAGGCGGCGCGGCGGGCGCGCTGCACCTCGAGCTCGACGTGCGGTGGGCAGGGCGGAACTCCCTCCAGGAGCCGCTCGCCGCGGCGGAACCAGCCGCTCGCGGCCGCATCGTTGCCGTACGAGCTCGCCTGCTCGATCGCCAGCCAGATCGCGATCTCGCCCGCCCGCTCGCGATCGCCGGCGCGGCTGAACGTCGCGTAGGCCTGCTCGCGCTGCGCCAGCCCGGCCTCGATCTCGCACAGGAACCAGAGCGTCTGGCCGAGGCCGTCGCGCGCGTCAGGGTCGTCGCCCGCCTCCAGCAGCGCCTCGAATCGCGCCCGCGCCGCGGGCCAGTCTCCTCGCGCGAACGCGGCCCAGGCCGCCTCACGACCGGTCGCGGCCGCGGGTCCTTCCATCACGCGACCCTACGGGCGCTACGCCCCGCGGGCAAGCGCGACGCGCGCGGCGGGCACGAGCCGCAGCCGCGCCGGGATGAACGGGATCACTGCCCGCTTGACGTACTCGGCGCCGCCACCCACCACGGCCTTGCGGACGGCCGCGGGAGGCACCGACGAGAAGCGGTACTGGTCCCGGATGCGATCCGGCAGCAGCGCGATCGTGACGAAGTTGACGGTCTCGAGCAGCGGGCGCGCCATCCACGGGACGGGCGGCTCGAGCACGATCTGGCGGGCGCGCTCGCGCGCCCAGTCGCTGACGAACAGCCGGTCGCCCTCGAGCATCTCGCGGCGGTAGTCGTCGAGCTCGGCGAGCGTCCCCGGCATGTCGCGGTCGCGCAGGCCGAACAGGCGGCCGACGAGCCGGTAGTCGTCCCAGAGCGCCTCCTCGTCCGCGCGGCTCATGCTGCGCACGTACTTGCGGTAGACGACGACGGCGGAGTCGACGAGGCTGAACAGCACCCACAGCAGCAGCTCCGGATCGTCCGCGCGATAGCGGGCGCCCGCCGGATACGGACCGACGGGCTGCGCGATCGCGCCGCTCACCCGGCGGTGCATCGCGCGCACGTGCGCGGTCACGCGATCGGCGTCGCGCCGCGAGCCGAACCCGATCGTGCTCAGCACCCGGGCGGTCCTGGCGAGGCGGTCGTAGGGCTCGTCGAGCGCCGTCGAGTGGGCGAGCAGGCCCGCGACCGCGAGCGGGTGGGCGGCCTGCATCAGCAGCGCGCGCGGGCCGGCGAGCGCGAGCGCCCGCTCGCGGTTCACCCGCCGCAGCATCGAGTCGTCGGTGAAGTAGCCGTCCTCCATCCCTCTGGGTTGCCCGCCGGAGCGGGTAGCAATCACACCCGCCGCAGAGGTGGCGCCTCGGCAGCCGGAACCTCGCGGTAGTCCGGCAGCGTCTTGAGCACCTGCTCCGCGCCCGCGGGCGCGTAGATCGCCAGGATCGACATCGGCTCCCAGCCGGTGTTGACCGTCGAGTGGAACGCCCCTTTGGGGATCCAGACGGCCTGGCCCGGCCGCACGTCGAACGTGTCCGAGTCGTCGACCATCTGCTCGCCGGTGCCCGCGAGCACGTAGAGGATCTCGTCGGCGTCGGGGTGGTTGTGGCGCTCGTGGCCCTGGCCAGGCAGCAGCACGACGTGCATCAGGCTCACGTCGGGGTCCTCGGCGGTGCTGTCGCCGGAGACGAGCGGCTTGATGACGCCCCAGTCGAAGGTCATCGTCGGCAGCTCGGCGGGGTCGATCAGCTTGGACGGCATGGGTTCTCCTTAGGCGTGGGCGAGCGCCTTGAAACGGCGCATGTTCTCGGTCATCGCGACCTCGGTCGGCAGGCGCTCCATGCTCGAGGCGCCGAAGAAGCCGACGATCCCCTCGGTGCGGTCGAGCACGTACTGCGCGTCCTCGGGCTCGGCGAGCGGGCCGCCGTGGCAGAGCACGATCACGTCGGGGTTCTCGCCGATCGCGGCGTCGCGCATCGCCTGGATCTCCTCGACGCACTCGTCGAGCGTCTTCGCGGTGTGCGCGCCGATCGTGCCCTTGGTGGTGAGGCCCATGTGCGGGACGAGCACGTCCGCGCCCGCGGCGGCCATCGCGGTCGCGCTCGCCGGGTCGAAGACGTAGGGCGCGGTCAGCAGCCCCAGCGACGCGGCCTCGCGGATCATGTCGACCTCGAGCGCGTAGCCCATCCCGGTCTCCTCGAGGTTCGCCCGGAAGGTGCCGTCGATCAGGCCGACGGTGGGGAAGTTCTGCACGCCGGCGAAGCCGGCGTCGCTCCACGTCGCGCAGGAAGTTCGGCATCAGCCGGAACGGGTCGGTGCCGCAGACCCCGGCGAGCACGGGCGTGTCGCGCACGATCGGCAGGACCTCGTGCCCCATCTCCATCACGATCGCGTTCGCGTCGCCGTACGGCATCAGGCCGGCCAGCGAGCCGCGGCCCGCCATCCGGTAGCGGCCGGAGTTGTAGATGATGATCAGGTCCGCCCCGCCCGCCTCGGCGCACTTGGCCGAGAGGCCGGTGCCCGCGCCCGCGCCGATGATCACGCCGCCGCCGTCCAGCGTCGCGCGCAGCTTCGCGCGCGCCTGATCGCCGGTCATGCGCTCGCCTTCAGGTACGAGTCCAGCTTGTCGGCCATCGCGTCGGCGAACTCGTCGTCGTTGACGTTGCATTCGAGCTCGACGAGCTCGACGTTGTCCGCGATGCCCTCGCGCAGCGCTCCGAACAGCGCCGCGTCGGCCTCCGGGTCGTGGAACGGCTGCCCTTCGGCGTCGATCATCGAGACTCCCTCGAGCGGGACGAAGAGCGCGACCGGCCCGGTCGCCGCCGAGAGCTTGCGCGCGATCTGACGGCCGAGCTCGGCGCACTCCTCGCGCGTCGTGCGCATCAGCGTGATCGACGGGTTGTGCACGTACAGGTTGCGCTCCTCGAACTGCGGCGGCACCGTGTCGCGGCCGCCGAAGTTGACCATGTCGAGCGCGCCGAGCGAGACGACCTGCGGCAGCCCGGCGCGGCCCGCGGCCTCGAGCCGGTCCGGCCCGGCCGAGAGCACGCCGCCGACGAGCTCGTCGCACAGCTCCGTCGTCGTCACGTCGAGCACGCCGCGCAGGTAGCCGGCGTCGGCGAGCGCCTCCATCGCCTTCCCGCCGGTGCCCGTGGCGTGGAAGACGAGCACCTCGTAGCCGCGCCCTTCGAGCCGCTCGCGCGCACGCGTCACGCAGGGGGTCGTGACGCCGAACATCGTCGCGGCGACGAGCGGGCGCTCCGAGCGGTGCTCGACCGCCGGCGCCTGCACCATCCCGGCCATCGCCGCGGCCGCGTTGGCGAGGATCTGCGCCGAGATCGAGTTGATCCCCGCGACGTCTGTGACCGACGCCATCAGGCAGACGTCGGAGCCGCCGATGTAGTCGCGCGTGTCCCCGGCCGCGACGGTCGAGACCATCAGCTTGGGCACCCCGACCGGCAGCGCGCGCATCGCCGCCGTGGCGATCGCCGTGTTGCCCGAGCCGCCCGCGGCGAGGATGCCGTCGAAGCGGCCCTCGGCGTGCAGGCGGGCCGCGAGCGCGGCGGCCGCGTCGACCATCGCCCCGACCGCGTCGCCGCGATCGGTCAGGCGAGCCGAGGTCGGCGCCGGTCTCGCGCGCGACCTCCTCGCGCGTGATGTCGGGCTCGCAGCCGCGCGGCGGGCCGCCGGTGCCGGTGTCCGCCACGAGCACGTCGACGCCGGCCAGCTCGAGGCGCTCGCGCAGGTAGGCGTACTCCTCGCCCTTCGTGTCGAGCGTGCCGATCAGCAGCACGGTCGCGCATCAGCGGTACTCGATCGCTTCCCGCGCGCCCGGTCTGCGCCGAGCGCAGCATCGCGTCGCAGATCTCCGCCGCGCGGTAGCCGTCCTCGAACGTCGCCCCGTGCGGCGCCACGTCGCGCGTCGTCGCGGATCGCCGTCAGCAGGTGGTGCAGCTCGTGCACGAACGAGTGCTCCCAGCCGATGATGTGGCCCTGCGGCCACCAGTGCTCCCAGAACGGATGGTCGGCCTCGGACACCAGCACGTTGCGGAAGCCGGCGTTGCCCTCGGAGTACTGCAGCTCGTTGAGCCGCTCGAGGTCGAATGCGAGCGATCCCGCCGACCCGTTGATCTCCCACGCGAAGTGGTTCTTGCGACCCTGGCAGAAGCGCGACGCCTCGATCGTCCCGACGGCGCCGTTCGTGAACGCGACCGCGGACTCGACGGCGTCGTCGACCTCGCGGCCGGGCTGGAAGGTCGCCGTGAGCGCGGACACCGCCGCGATCTCGCCGACGAGGTAGCGGGCGAGGTCGATCACGTGCGCGCCGAGGTCGCCGAGCGCGCCGGAGCCGGCGAGCGACTTGTCGAAGCGCCAGATGTTCCCCTCGGTCGTGCCCCACTCCTGCAGGTAGCGGCCGCGGAAGTGCTGGATCTCGCCCAGCTCGCCGGACTCGATGATCTCGCGCGCGAGCCGCACCGCCGGCACGAAGCGGTAGTTGAACGCGCACATGTGCTTCACGCCGCTCGCCTCGACGCGCTGCCAGGTCTCGTAGGCCTCGCCGGCGTCGCGGCCGAGCGGCTTCTCGCAGATCACGTGCTTGCCCGCCTCGGCCGCCGCGATCGTCGGCGCGGCGTGGAGGTTGTTCGGGCCCGAGTTGTCGAACAGGTGCACGCGCTCGTCGGCGACGAGCTCCTGCCAGTCGGTCACGTATCCGGCGAACCCGTAGCGGCGCGCCGCCTCGGACGACCGCCTCCTCGTTGCGTCCCGCGATCGGCACGAGCTCCGGCATCAGCGGCGGCGGCCAGGTCATGTACGCGAGCTTCTTGTAGGCGTTCGAGTGCGCCTTGCCCATGAACGCGTAGCCGAGCATGCCGACGCCGATCGGCTGCACCTCGCCGTCGCTGCGGGCGTCACCCATCGTGACGAATCCGACCTTCAGGCATCACGCCTCCTTTGCGAACGCCGCGTCGAACGCGACCGACGAGGGCGCGAAGTCGTTGCGGCGCACGAACGCGAGCGCGTCGGGCGCGCCCCAGTCGCGGTCCATGCCCGAGTCCTCCCACTCGATCGACAGCGGGCCGGTCGTAGCCGACGCGGTTGAGCGCGCGGATCATCGCCTCGAAGTCGACGTCGCCGTGGCCCGGCGAGACGAAGTCCCAGCCGCGCCCGGGCTGCCCGAAGTCGAGATGGCCGCCGAGGATCGAGGAGCGCCCGTCCAGGTGCCGCACCGAGTCCTTGATGTGGGCGTGGTAGATCTTCGGCCCGAACTCGGTGATGAACGCGGCCGAGTCGAGGAACTGGTGCTCGAAGTGGCTCGGGTCGAAGTTGATACCGAAGCCGTCGCGGTCACCGATCGCCGCCAGCGCCTTGCGCGTCGTCACGAAGTCGTAGGCGATCTCGGTCGGGTGGACCTCGAGCGCGAACTGCACGCCCTCGGACTCGAAGACGTCGATGATCGGCCCCCAGCGCTCGGCGAACTCCTCGAAGCCGGCCTCGACGACAGCCCAGTCGTTCGGCGGGAACGAGTAGAGCAGGTGCCAGACCGGCGAGCCGGTGAACCCGGTGACGACCTCGACGCCGAGCTGCGCGGCCGCGCGCGCGGTGTCCTTCATGCGCTCCGCGGCCCGCATGCGCACGCCCTCGGGGTCGCCGTCGCCCCAGACGGCCGCGTCGAGCACGCCCTTGTGGCGCTCGTCGATCGGGTCGCACACGGCCTGGCCGACGAGGTGGTTGCCGATCGCCCAGACGCCGAGCCCGCTGCGCTCCAGCAGCTCGCGCCGGCCGGCGCAGTAGCCGGGATCGCTGACGGCCTCGGCGACGTCGAAGTGGTCGCCCCAGCAGGCGAGCTCGAGCCCGTCGAAGCCCCATTCGCCGCACTTCGTGGCGAGATCGGCGAGCGCGAGGTCGGCCCACTGGCCGGTGAAAAGGGTGACGGGACGGGTCATCTCAGCTCTCCTCGGAATTGGCAATCTCGAGCCGCACGCCGGCGGCCACGTACTCGCGGGCGACGTCGCCCCCCAGCTCGGAATCGGTGACGATCGCGTCGAGCTCCTGAGCAGGCGCGATCGAGAGCAGCGAGGCGCGCCCGAACTTGGTCGCGTCGATCAGGCCGATGCTGCGCTCGGCGCTCGCGAGCGCTGCGTTGATCACGTCGGCGAGCGGGCGCCGCGCAGTCGTCAGGCCCTGGTCGAGCGTCAGCCCCGGCCGCGGACACGAACGCCGCGGCGAAGTTGAGCTCGGCGAGGAACTCGACGGTCCAGCGGCCGGCCAGCATGCGCATGTGCTGGTCGAGCTCCCCGGGCGTGACGACGACGTGGATCGCGTCGGCCTGCAGCTCGAAGGCGATCGCCGGCGAGTTCGTCACGAGCGTGAGCTCGTTCGGCGGGTCCTCCACCAGCCGCCGCGCCAGCGCCAGCGCGCGTCGAGGAGGCGTCGAGGAAGATCGTCATGCCGTGGCCGACGTAGCGGACCGCGTGCTCGGCGATCGCGGCCTTGGCCGCGCGGGCCTGGTCGGACCGCTGCGTCCACGCCGTCGCGATCGCCGGCGCGCCCGCGTTCGCGGACAGCGAGCGCGCGCCGCCGTGCACCCGCTCGACGAGGCCCTCGCGCGCCAGCTCCTCGAGATCGCGGTGCGCCGTCGCGGCGGAGACCGCGTGGTCGCGTGCCAGCTCGGCGACGGAGACGCCGCCGTCGCGCTGGATGCGCTGGAGGATCTGGGCGCGTCGGAGGGCAGGAGGCACGGTGTTCAGACGCGCTCCACGAATTCCCTGCGCGTGATCTCGACCTCGAGCGGCCGGAACTCGTCGATCGCCTTGACGAGGTGGTCGGCGTAGCGCTCGAGCGCCGCCTCGCCCTTCTCCGCGGAGGCGCGCATGGGGTTGCCGATCACGCCGGTCCGCGAGAACTCGCCGTGGTCCATCGGGAAGACGAAGTACTGGTACCCGTCGAACTCGACGTCCGGCGCGCCGTCCTTCTTGATGAACGAGTCCGGCAGCCAGCGCGGCACCTGCGCGCGGTCCTCGGCGGCGTGCTCCATCTTGACCAGCGACGGGTCGTGCGCCATCACCTGCGACGTCTCGAGCTCGGAGGCGTGCCAGCCCGGCGTCTCCTCGGCGGGGTTCTCGAGCAGGCCCTCGAGGATCCCGATGTAGCGCTCGGCGTAGGGCTTGTAGAGCGCGACGAACGCGCCCGTCTCGTACTTGATGCGGCGCAGCAGCGGATCGATCACCTTGGTGTTCGAGCCGTGGCCGTTGACGAACACGAGCTTGTTCCAGCCGTGGTGGATCAGCGATCGCGCGACGTCGAACAGCACCTCGTTGAACGTGCTCGCGCGCAGCGTGATCGTGCCGACGCCCGACTCGGTGTCGCGCAGGTGCTGGGGCGAGTAGCCGGCCCACAGCGGCGGCGCGTAGATCACGTCGGCCTTCTCGGCCGCGCGCCGCGAGACCTCGAGCGCGGTGATCGTGTCCGTCCCGAGCGGCAGGTGCGCGCCGTGCTGCTCGCAGGACCCGATCGGGATCAGGATCAGGTCCGAGCGCTCCTGGAACCAGGCGATGTCCGGCGGCGCGAGGTCCAGCAGGCAGTGCGAGGTCGGACGGCCGTCATCCGGCATGGGCGGGCTCCTTGACGAGGGTGAGATAGCGGTCGGCGACGAGGTCGGCGAACGCCGGGTCGTCGACGTGCCCGTCGACCTCCTCGAAGGCGATGTCGTCGCGCAGCGCATCGCGCAGCGCGTCGATGAAGGCGCGGTTGGCGGCCGGGTCGTAGAGGTCGCCGCCCTCGATGTCGACGAGCGAGAAGCCGCGCGCCGGCACGATGACGCTGACCGCGCCCGTCGAGCCGGCGAGGCGCTCGGCCACGAGGCGCCCGAGCTCGACGCCCTCGGCCTCGGAGATCCGCACGAGCGTGGCGACGGGGTTGTGGAAGTAGCTCTTGCGGTCGCGGAACCGCTCCGGCACGGTGTCGCGCGCGCCCTGGTTGAAGAAGTCGCAGCAGCCGGGGACGACGACCTGTGGCAGGCCGTGCCGCCCGGCCACGGTCAGCCGCTCCGGGCCGGTGGCGTGGACGCCGTCCATCAGCGAGTTGGCGAGCTCGGAGAGCGTGTAGTCGACGACGCCGGCCAGCGCGCCCGTGGCCGCGAGCTTCTCCATCGCCGGACCGCCGACGCCGTTGGCATGGAAGATGACCGGGGCGTGCCCGGCCTCGAGCAGCCGCTCGCGCAGCCGCATCACGCCGGGCGTGGTCTGGCCGAGCATCGTCACGCCGACCGTGCGCTCGCCGAGCGCGCCGACCGCGCCGCCGCCGTCGCGCGCCATGCCGGTGATCGCGGCGGCGGCGTTGTCGAAGATCGCCCGCGAGATCGCGTGCAGGCCGAGGATGTCGACGACCGAGTGCATCACCGTCGTGTCGGTCTCGCCCATGAACGGGGCGAACTGGCGCCGGCCCGATGCGCTCGGGCTGACGACCAGCTTCGGCACCCCGACCGGCAGCGCGTGCATCGCGCCCGCGCCCATCAGGCCGCCCTCGGCGCCGCCGAGGCAAAGCGCGCCGTCGAGCCGGCCCTCGGCGAACAGCGCCAGGCAGGTGGCGCGCACGCCGGCGAGCATCCGCTCCACCGCCGCGCCGCGCGAGCCCGCGGCGCGGATGCCGGCGAGATCGTCGCCGGCGGCAGCCGCGACCTCCGCGTGGCTGACGTCGGGCTCGCAGCCCGCCGGCTCGCCGAGGATCCCCGTGTCGATCACGATCGGCCGCGCGCCGAGCGCGCGCAGCCGGTCGCGGACGTACGCGATCTCGTCACCCTTGGTGTCGAGGGTGCCGATCAGCGCGATCCAGGGATCCTGGGCCACGGCGGTCGTGTCAGACCGCGGCGCCGACGGAGTCGATCGCCTTGCGCAGGCGGTCGATCGACTCCTGCACGTAGCGGTCGTAGTAGTGCTCGGGCAGCGCCCCGGTCCCGTGGTCGCGGAGGAACTGCTCCATGCCCTGGCTCGCGCCCGCGTCGCCGGCGTCGGCGATCTCCGTGCGCTCCGACAGCGGCGTGCGGTCGACCGGGACGACGAACTCGACCGTGAGGTAGCCGTCGTAGCCGATCCCGGCCAGCTCGGAGACGATGCCCTCCCAGTCGATCGCGCCCTGGCCTGGGGGCATCCGGTTGTTGTCGGCGACGTGGAAGTCGACGAGGTAGGAGCCGGTGTCCCGGATCGCCTGGCGCCAGTCGCCCTCCTCGATGTTCATGTGGAAGATGTCGAGCGCGACGCCGCAGTTGCCGCCGACGTCCTTGGCGAGCGCGACCGCTTGGTCGGCGCGGTTGAGGAAGTAGGTCTCGAAGCGGTTGAGCGGCTCGAGGCCGATCCGCACTCCGACCTGCTCCGCGTGGGCCTGGCACTCCTTGAGCCCCTCGACCGCCCAGCGCCACTCGTCCTCGGGCGTTCCCATCGGGACGACCTTGCCGACCGTCGAGGGCACGATCGTGAGGATCTTGCCGCCGAGGTCCGCTACCAGCGAGAGGCAGTCCTTGACGTACTGCACGCTCGCCAGGCGGACGTAGTGATCCTCGTGCACGAGGTCGCGCCCGCCTGTCATAAGCGTCACCGATCCCCAGCACTCGACGCCGTTCTGGTCGAGCAGCCGCTTGACCTCGTCCGCGTCGTAGACCGCCGGCTCGCCCGAGATCTCGATCCCGTCGTAGCCGCTGCGGCCGAGCCGGGTGATCGTCGTCTCGATCGACTCCGGCCGCATCCAGTTGTGCATCGCCACCTTCAGCGCCATCCGCTCCTCCTCCTGATGCCGTTTACAAGCCCATCTTGCCGGGGTTCATCACGTTGTTGGGATCGAGCGCCGCCTTGATGCGCCGCATCGTGTCGAGCGCCGCGCCGTGCTGCCGGCGCATGTAGGGACCGAGCTTGATGCCGACGCCGTGGTGGTCGTTCATGACCCCGCCGGCGTCGAGCGCGGCGTTCATGCCGTCCTCCCAGATGCGGTCGTGCAGGGCGAGCGCGTCCGGCCCGCCGTCGGGCACGACGAAGCGGCCGTAGATCATCGTCCCCCAGAGGTACCAGTGCGAGAAGTGCATCCGCAGCTCGAGGCCGCTGTCGGCGTAGGGCTCGCGGACCGCCGTGTGCAGTGCGTCGTAGACCGCCTCGATGCGGTCGTACGTCGCGACCACGTCGAGCGTGCCCCAGATCGAGGGCAGCTCCGGGTTGTGCGGCGGGTGGTAGAAGTCGTAGCGGCGGTCCCACCAGCGCTGCCCGAGCGCCGGGTCGAGCACCTCGGCACCGGCTTCGGCGGCGAGCTCGAGCGTGCGCCGTTCCTCGAGCCGAGCGGACTCCGCCTCGCCCTCGAACGCGAACACGGTGTAGATGCCCTGAAGGTCCTCGCCGACGACGGGCGCGAACGCGCGCTGCGTCGCGACCTCGTCGTACATGCGCACGACCGACGGCCGGTGGCCCAGCTGGAGCGCGCGCCGGATCGCGTCGGTGCCCGCTGCGATCGAGGGGAAGCTGACCGCGGCGAAGCGCCGCTCGGCCGGGACCGGCACGAGCTGCAGCGTTGCCTGCGTGATCACGCCGAGCGTGCCCTCCGAGCCGACGAACAGCTGCGTGAGCTCCGGCCCGACGGCGTGGCGCGGCACGCCGACGGTCTCGATCAGCCCGTCGGCGGGCGTGGCGACCCGCAGCGACAGCAGCAGGTCCTCGATCTTGCCGTAGCGCGTGGAGAGCACGCCCGAGCCGCGCGCCGCGATGTAGCCGCCGACCGTCGCCCACTCGGCCGACGCGGGGTAGTGCGGCAGCATCAGCCCGCGGGCGTTGAGCTCGGCCTCGAGCCGGCGCCCGTTGACGCCCGCCTGGGCGGTGACGGTCATCGAGCGCTCGTCGACGTCGATGATCCGGTCGAGCGCCGTCATGTCGATGCACGATCCCGCCGCGGATCGGCAGGCAGCCGCCCTGGGTGCCCGAGCCGCCGCCCCACGGGACGACGGGCGTCCGGTGCGCGTCGGCGATCGCCAGCACCTCCGCGACCCCCTCCTCGGTGTCGGGGCGCACGACGACGTCCGGCCGCGCGATCGGCGAGCCCGAAGCCGCGGCGTGGAGCGCCGGCCAGTAGGTGTCGGCGACGAATGCGTCGAGACGCTCGGGCGCCGTCGACACGGCGCTGCCGAGCGCGGCGACCAGCGCCTGCTCGAGATCTGACCGTGCCGCGGCGGACGTCGTTGTCATCGCCGGCCCCCGCTTACAAATCCATTCATAACTTGACAGTCACCCTTGCATATGTTTTCAATAGCTGTCAAGGCATGTCACACGCGGCACATTCAGACCGTGGCGAAGAGGCCCCGGGGGTCGATTCGCTCGAGTCTGCGGGCCCGGCCAGCACGATCCCCGAGGCCGAGTTACCGCCCGGCGAAGCCGGCTGGTCGGCGCAGCGGGTCGCGCTCACGGCGATCGCGGTGCTCGTCGTGATCTGGCTGGTCGTCAAGGGAGCGGACGATCCGCGCAAGTTCGCCGTCGTCTCCCTGAACGGCCTCACGCTCGCCGCGCTGTTCTTCGTCGTCGCCAGCGGGTTCACGCTGATCTTCGGCCTGATGCGCGTGGTCAACATGGCGCACGGCTCGCTCTACCTGCTCGGCGGCTATCTCGCGCTGGAGATGCAGGAGGCCTGGTTCAAGGAGGACGCGGGCCTCGGGCTGTCGCTGAGCGGCAACGACGAGTCCTCCTACAGCCTGATCGCCTGGATCCTCCCGCTGGTGCTGGCGACGGCGATCATCGGGCTGCTCGGCGTCCTGATCCAGCAGGTGTTCCTGCGCTGGAACCAGGGCCAGGACCTGCGCCAGGCGCTGATCACGATCGCGCTGTCGGTGATCTTCGCCGACCAGATGCTGGCCGCCTTCGGCGGCATCTCGAAGGACATCAAGACGCCGACGGACTGGCCGACGAGCATCAACCTGCCCGGCGACGTCCGCTTCGGCTTCTTCCGCGGCGTGGTCGTGCTCGGCGCGGCGCTGCTGATCGGCGCCGGGCTGTGGCTGCTGATCAAGAAGACGCGCTTCGGCAAGATCGTCCGTGCCGGCGTCGACGACCGCGACATGGTCTCGGCGCTCGGGATCAACGTCCAGCTGGTGTTCGCCGGCGCGTTCCTGATCGGGGCGATGCTCGCGGGCTTCGGCGGCGTGCTCGGCGGCACGATGATCGCGCTCGCGCCGGGCGAGGACACGTCGTTCCTGCTCAGCTCGCTGATCGTCGTGATCATCGGCGGGATGGGGTCGCTGGGCGGCGCCGCGATCGGCGCGCTCGCGCTCGGGCTGGTCGACGCCTACGCCGACGTCTACCTCGTCTTCGGGGACACCGACCTCACGAACTACTCGATCCTGCTCACGTTCGCGCTGCTCGTCGGCGTGCTCGCGGTCCGGCCGCTGGGCCTGTTCGGGAGACCGGCATGAGCCTGCGCGGGCGCAGCGGATGGGCGGTTCCGGCGGTCGTGCTGATCGTCGCGGCCCTCGCCCCGCTCCTCTTCACGGAGTTCTTCGTCTCGGTGGTCCTGACCAAGGCGCTGTGGCTCGGCGTCGCGGCGGCGAGCCTCACGTTCCTGTCCGCCTACGGCGGCATGGTGTCGCTCGCACAGGTCGGTCTCTACGGCA
Source organism: uncultured Solirubrobacteraceae bacterium (assembly GCA_963839615.1). GTDB lineage: Bacteria > Actinomycetota > Thermoleophilia > Solirubrobacterales > Solirubrobacteraceae > DASQMT01. The sequence continues at coordinate 28,505 of CAWIVY010000007.1, read as the reverse complement.
TCTCCGGCATGGTCTTCGCCAATCTCGTGCTCGCCGACGGCGGCAGCTCCGCCGCGTGGTCGCCGTGGCTTGCGGCGCTGGCCGCGCTGATCGTCGCCACGGCCGTCGGCCTCGGCTTTGGCGCGATCGCGTCGCGCAGCGAGGGGATCTACTTCCTGATGATCACGCTGGCGTTCTCGGTGATGGTCTACTACTTCTTCTCGCAGGTGACGCAGCTGTCGGGCTTCGGGGGCGTCAACAACCTCGACCTGCCGAGCCTGATCGGCGATCCCGTCCAGGACCCGGTGCCGCTCTACTACACGACGCTGATCGTCGCGGTGGTCGTCTTCCTCGCGCTCCGCTACGCCTCGCGCACGCCGTTCGGGCTGGCGCTCCAGGGCCTGCGCGACGAGCCGGCGCGCATGCGCGCGCTCGGGTTCGACGTGACGCGGCACCGCATGCTGGCGTTCGGCCTCGCGGCGCTCGTCGCGGCGATCGCCGGCCTGCTCTCGGTCTGGTACAACCGCCGCATCTCGCCGGGTTCGATCAACCTGGCGCAGACGATCGACGTGCTGATCATCGCCGTCGTCGGCGGGCTCTTCCGGCTCGAGGGAGCGTGGGTCGGCGCGCTGGTCTACGCGCTGCTCGACAACTACTCGCGCGAGTACACGCCGGAGATCGGGAACGTGCTCGGTCCCGAGCGCTTCAACACGCTCATCGGGCTCGTCTTCCTCGTGATCGTCCTGCTCTCGCCCGGCGGCCTGGTCGGCCTCTGGGAGAGCGGGCGCGAGCGGTTGGAGCGGCGAAGACCAGGTGGCGATGGGCCACGCGGTCCGATCCGGGCGGGGCCCGAGGGCGACCCCGCCGCAGGCAGTGTCAAGTGACAAGGCAACGAGGAGAAGGAGAGGGTGTTTTGAGGGCACGCAAGCTGTTGGCGCTGGGTAGCGCCGTAGTCGCACTCGGACTCGTCGCGGGCTGTGGTGGCGACGACGAGCCGAGCAACGAGCCGGCCTCGGGCGGCTCGGCCGAGGAGTCGGGCGGAACGATCAAGGTCGGCTTCCTGTCGGACTGCGAGGGCGCCTTCGGGTCGTTCTTCGAGCCGACCATTTCCGGCGCGAACCTCGCGCTGATCAAGAACGCGGGCGCGAAGGCGGGCGGCGAGAAGCCGAGCGACGGCGTCACCGGGGCGAAGGTCGCCGGCAAGGACCTGGAGATCGTGGGCTATGGCTGCGCGGACGACACGGCCGACAAGGCGATCGAGGAGACGCGCCGCCTGATGGAGCAGGAGGACGCGGACGTGCTCGTCGGACCGCTCTCGGGTGACGAGGGCATCGCGGTCGCCAACTACGCCAAGGAGCACCCCGACAAGACGTTCGTCAACGGCATCGCCGGGGCGCAGGACTCGACGCTGAAGGTCCAGGCGCCGAACTTCTTCCGCTTCCATCCCGATGGCGCACAGTGGTCGGCCGGTCTCGGCGACTACGCGTTCAACGAGCTCGGCTGGAAGAAGGCCGCGATCATCGGCGACGACTACTCGTTCCCGTACACCTCGCTGGCCGGCTTCGTGGCCGAGTACTGCGCGATCGGCGGCGACATCCCCAAGCGCGTGTGGGCGCCGCTGGGCGAGAAGGACTACTCGTCCTACATCTCCCAGATCCCCAAGGACGTCGACGGCCTCTACGTGGGCATCGGCGGCTCCGGCCTGATCACGTTCCTCAAGCAGTACCAGGAGCAGCGCGGCAAGGTCGACACGAAGAAGATGATGGGCAACATCTTCTGGGACGACCCGCTGGTGCTGAAGGAGGTCGGCAAGTCGCTGATCGGTGGCATCACGTCGGGCATGACCGCGGCGGACGTCGACACGCCTGAGGTCAAGGCGTACATCGACGGCCTCAAGGAGGCATACGGCGACGAGATCGCCGGCGCCGGCCCGTCCGTGTTCACCTACGGCTACTACACGGCCATGAACGGCCTGATCAAGGGCCTGGAGGCCGTCGACGGCGACGTCTCCGACCAGGCCAAGCTGCAGGAGGCGCTCGCGGGCGTCACCCTCAGCGGCGAAGAGGCCCCCTGGGGCGACGTCAAGCTCGACGACAACCGCCAGGCGGTCTCGAGCGTCTACGTCAAGAAGATCGTCGCCGACAAGACCGGTGACGGCGTGCCGGACGTCGAGACGTTCCGCAAGATCAACGACGTCGACCAGACGTTCGGCGGCTTCTTCTCTCCGGACTCGCCGGAGCTGAGCCGCGACAACCCGAAGTGCGAGAAGGCCGACGCCCCGCCGTGGGTCGGCAACGCCGAAGAGGTCTCGTTCGGCTAGGACGAAGTGGCCCATCCCGTCGAATCCGCTGAAGGCGCCGCGCCGATCCTCCGCTTGCGGGGGGTCGGCCGGCGCTTCGGCGGCGTCGTCGCCGTCTCCGGCGTCGACCTGGATGTCCGGCCCGGCGAGCGCCGGGCCATCCTCGGCCCCAACGGGGCCGGCAAGACCACGCTCTTCAACCTGATCTCGGGCGAGTTCCCGCCGACGGCCGGCACCGTCGAGCTGTTCGGCGGCGACGTGACCGCGCTGCCGGCGCGCAAGCGCGCGCGCCTCGGGCTCTCGCGCACGTTCCAGACCTCGCGCCTGTTCGGCGGGCTGACCGTCGACGACAACCTCTACCTCGCGGTGCTCGGCGTGCACGACGGGCACTTCCGGCTGCTCCGGCGCCCGGTCGACGACGAGCTGCGCGAGCGCGGGCGCGCGATGGCGGAGGCGGTCGGTCTCGGCGACAAGCTCGAGACGCTCGTCGCCGAGCTCTCACACGGCGAGCAGCGCCAGCTCGAAGTCGGCATGGCGCGCGCCGCCGACCCGCAGCTGATGATGCTCGACGAGCCGGCAGCGGGCCTGTCGCGTGCGGAGCGCGTCAAGCTCACCGACCTGCTGCTGGCGCTGGATCCCGCGATCACGCTGATCCTGATCGAGCACGACATGGACGTCGCGCTGCGGGTGGCCGAGTGGGTGACGATGATGCACGATGGGCGCGTGATCGTCGAAGGGACTCCGGACGAGATCCGCGCCAACGAGCTCGTCCACGACCTCTACCTCGGGAACCGGAGCCGATGACCGAGCCGCTGCTGGTGGTCGAGGACGTGCATGGCTACTACGGCACGGCGCACGTGCTCGAGGGGGTCTCCTTCAGCATGGGCGCGGAGCCCGTCGCCCTGATCGGGCGCAACGGCATGGGCAAGTCGACGCTCTGCATGGCGATCGTCGGGCTGCTGCGCTCGACGCGCGGGTCGGTGCGGCTGAACGGGCAGGAGCTGCTCGGCAAACAGGCCTACAAGGTCGCCGGTGCCGGCATCGGCTTCGTGCCCCAGGGCCGGCGGCTGTTCCAGTCGCTCACGGTCGACGAGCACCTGCAGATCGTCGGCGCCAAGTCGAACGCGGCCTGGACGCCGCGGCGCGTCTACGAGCTCTTCCCGCGCCTCGCCGAGCGGACGGGAGTGAGCGGCACGTCGCTGTCGGGCGGCGAGCAGCAGATGCTCGCGATCGGGCGCGCCCTGCTGACGAACCCGAAGCTGCTGATCATGGACGAGCCCTCCGAGGGCCTGGCCCCGACGATCGTGGAGGGGCTCGTGCAGACGATCAAGGACCTCGCCGCGGAGGGCATGGGCCTGCTCGTCGTCGAGCAGAACCTCGGTGTCGCCACGTCGCTGGCGGAGCGCCAGCTCGTGATGGTGAGCGGCGCGATCGCGACCGAGACGACCGCCGACGCGCTGGCGAACGATCCCGCCGCCCAGCGCCGCTACCTCGGCGTCGAGCCGCTGGCCGACGCCGCCTGATCCGTCACTTTCGGTACCGCCCGCCGGGCGTCCGGACCCCGTGGCATGGGTAGGACTCCGGCCGATGGACGACTTCGAGGTGGTCACGACGATCGACGCCGACGACGAGCGAGCGGGGCTCGCCGTGTCCGGCGAGCTCGACATGCGTGCCGCCTTCCAGCTCGAGTCCGGCCTCGAGCGCCTGTTCCGCGAGCACCCCGTCCGCAGGCTCGAGCTCGATCTCTCCGGCGTGAGATTCCTCGACTCCGCGGGCCTGGGGTCGCTGCTCTCCACGCACGAGCGCGCCAAGGACCTCGGGATCGAGATGGAGATCGTCAACCCGTCCGACCCGGTGCGCCGCATCCTCGACCTCACCGGGACCGGCGACCTCTGAGGCCGCTGTTCGCGTACGGTGGACGACATGGAACAGGTGCATGACCCGATCCACCGGGCCGCGTACAGCTTCCGCACCGAAGGCGGGAGCCTCTGGGTCTCGACGACGCTCGAGCACGGCGGCCACCTGCCCGAGCACTTCCATCCCTCGCTGGAGGAGCACTGGGAGGTGCTCGAGGGCGCGGCCAGGGTGAAGCTCGACGGGACCTGGCGCGACCTCGTCCCCGAGCACGGCAGGCTCACCGTCGCCCCCGGCGTCAGGCACGAGCTCAAGAACGAGAGCGGCCGGCCGGCGCGGCTGCGCACCGAGGTCGCCCCGCCGGGCCGGTTGGAGGAGTTCCTCACGGAGAGCGCGCGCGGCGCGCGCGAGGGCCTCTACAACCGGCGCAACATGCCGACGAGCGTCCGCGGCGCGCTCTGGATCGCGGACCTCGCCAACCGCTTCAAGGACGAGACCGTCATGTGCTCGCCGCCGCCGGCCGTGCAGCGCGTTGTGGTCCCCGCGGTGGCGCGCTTCGCGCGTTCCTGACCGTTGTCGCGCCTGCGTGCCGCGCTCGGCAGCGCCGTCTTCCTGGTGCTTGCGCCCGGCGTGATGGCCGGTTTCGTGCCGTGGGCGTTCACGGGCTGGCGGTCCGCGGGTTCCCCGGCGCTCGTCCAGGCGCTCGGGGTGGCTCTCATCCTCGCGGGCGCCGGCGTGCTGCTGCACGCGTTCGTGCGCTTCGTGACCGAGGGGTCCGGCACGCCCGCTCCCGTCGCGCCGACCGAGACGCTGGTGGTGGGCGGCCTCTACCGCCACGTCCGCAACCCGATGTACCTCGCGGTCGCCGCGACGATCGTGGGCCAGGCGCTGCTGCTCGGCCGCCCGTGGCTGCTCGCCTACGCTGCCGGCTTCCTCGCGATCGTCGCGGCGTTCGTGCGCTGGTACGAGGAGCCGACGCTGCGCGGGCGCTACGGCTCCTCCTACGAGGACTACGTGAGCAACGTCCCCGGCTGGTGGCCGCGCCGCACCCCGTGGCGGCCCGCGGCCCGCTAGGACACGTCGAGCAGCCCGGCGCACGCGACCATCAGGGCCGCACCATGCGCTGAAGGTAAACCCCGGTCAGGTCGGCGGACTTCTACGGACCCGGCGTGTGGGACGCGCCCGATGGAAGCAGCGTCCCGACAGGACAAGCTCCACTCAATGTCCAAGCCGCGTCAACGGGAGCCCGTAATGACAAGCACGTTCCGCAGGGGCGGCATTGCCGCCAGCATCGTCCTCATCGCCTTCGGCATCGGCGCCGTGATCGTCGGCTATTCAGGCCGCGACACCGTCCGCAGCGACCTCGCCCGGGAGCAGATCGTCGGCACGCCGGACTCGGCGATCCCCGGCCAGACGGTCGACACGGGTGGCGAGGCGAAGGCTTTCGCCGCCGTCATGCGCAAGCACACGCTGGAGGCCACGGGCGGCCAGAGCTACTCGCAGATGGACCGCTTCCTCGATGAGTCGGGCAAGCCGACCGGCGACGAGAAGGCCGCCGCCGTCGACAAGAAGAGCGGCGAGCCGGTCGCGAACCCCGCCCGCGACATCTGGATCAGCTCGACCGCATTCCAGTCAGCGCTCAACACGGCGTACTTCGCCGAGAGCGTCGCGACGTTCGTGATGGCGGTGGGCGGCGCGCTGCTGCTCATCGGCATCGGGTTCCTCGTGCTCACGATGCGCCTGCTCAAGCCCGAGCGTGCCGAGGGGCGCACCGTGCGGACCGGTGCCGCCGCTGTGGTCGCAGGCTGAACTACGAAAGTTCAGCAGCGAACGACCGGGCCCGGCTGCAGCCGGGCCCGGCGTGTTCAAGGCCGGCCGAGCGTCCGCCGCCCGGGCGCCGACGCGGATCACCGTGCGCGCCGCTCACGGGCACGCCCATGCCAGGTACCTTCGTGAGCATGAACATCGTGATCGCCGGCGGCGGTGTCGCCGGACTCGAAGCGCTCCTCGCCCTGCGCGCCCTGGCCGGCGACCGCGTCAGTCTCACGCTGATCGCGCCCGACCCCGACTTCACGTATCTGCCGATGGCCGTGGCGGAGCCGTTCGCGCTCGGCAGCGCGCACAGCGTGCCGCTGCGCGAGTTCACCAAGGAGGCGGGCGCCGAGCTCGTTCTCGGCGCGGTGCTGGGCGTCGACGACGCGGCGGGCGAGCTGCGGCTGGACGTCGGCGGCACGCGCGCGTTCGATGCGCTGCTGGTCGCGCCGGGCGGGCGCCCGGTGAGCGGAGTCGAGGGTGCGACGACCTGGTGGCCCGGCGGCGATCCGGATGTCTACGGGGGGCTGCTGCGCGACATCGAGGAGGGCTACAGCAAGCGGCTCGCGATGGTCGTGCCGCCGGGCTCCGTCTGGCCGCTGCCCGTCTACGAGCTCGCGCTGATGACCGCCGGCGAGGCGCGCGCGATGGGTCACGACGACGTCGTCGTGACGATCGTGACGCCCGAGCACGCGCCGCTGTCGCTTTTCGGCGAGCAGGCGAGCGCCGCGGTGGCCGACGAGCTGCGCTCCGCCGGCGTCGAGCTCAGGACAGGCGTGGTGGCGCGCGTCGAGAGCGGCGGCCTCGCGCTCGACCCGAGCGGCGAGCACCTCGCGGTGCAGCGCGTCTTCGCCGTCCCGCGGCTGCTCGGACCGGGCCTCGAGGGCCTCCCCTCCGACGAGGAGGGCTTCATCCGGGCCGACGACCGCGCCCGGGTGGAGGGCTGCGAGCGCACCTGGGCAGCCGGCGACGGGGTCGTCTCGCTGGTCAAGTTCGGCGGCCTCGCGACGCATCAGGCGCGTCGGGCGGTCGCCGCGATCGCGCGGCTCGCGGGCATCGAGAACGTGCCGGATCCCGGCGAGCCCGTGCTGCACGGCCGCCTGCTCGTCGGCTCCGGCCGCACGCGCCGGCTGGCGGCCCGCGGCGACTCCGCGGGCGCACCGCTGTGGTGGCCCGCGGGCAAGGTTGCCGGCGAGTACCTCCCACGCTGGCTCTCCGAGCACGGCGTCGCGCCGCAGGGCGCCGAAGCGCCGCCGGACGAGGGCATCACGATCCACCGCCCGCTGCGCGACATGGAAGGCGGGGAGGCCCGCTACCTCCGCGAGCTCGCGCGCCAGTTCCGCAGCTCCGACCCCGCGCTCGGGTCGCTCGGGCGACGGATGCGCGAGACGCGCGAGCGTTGAACACCGAGGCGGCCGACCTCGCGGGCTGGCAGCCGGCACGGGCGCCGGAGCACGGGACGCTCGAAGGCGCGCGGGTGCGCCTGGAGCCGCTCGACCCCGACCGCCAGGCAGGCGAGCTGTTCGCCGCGGCGCAGGGCCCGGGCGCCGATCCCGGGCTGTGGCGCTATCTGCCCTACGGCCCCTTCGCCGACGCCGCAGCGCTGCGCGACTGGCTCGCCGAGCACGCCGCGTCCCGCGACCCGCTGTTCCTCGCCGTGATCGACCAGGGGACCGGCCGCGCGGGCGGCGTCGTCTCCTACCTGCGCACGGACACCACGCACGGCACGATCGAGATCGGCCATATCTGGTTCGGCGCAGGGCTCCAGCGCACGCCGCACGCGACCGAGGTGATCTACCTGCTCGCCCGCCACGCGTTCGACGACCTGGGCCACCGGCGCCTGGAGTGGAAGTGCAACGCCGCCAACGACCGCTCGTGCCGTGCCGCAGAGCGATTCGGCTTCACCTTCGAGGGCGTCTTCCGCAACCACATGGTCGTCAAGGGGCGCAATCGGGACACCGCCTGGTTCTCGCTGCTCGACCGCGAGTGGCCGGCAGCCCGCGCCGCCTTCGAGGAGTGGCTGGCGCCGGAGAACTTCGACGCCGGCGGACGTCAGCGCCGAGCGCTGGCGGAGATCAGGGATGGCTCAGCTGCTCGTCCCAGTCGGCCGGACGCCCGTCCCGCGTGAGGTCGAACAGGTTCCAGAGCGGCTCGATCGTGCCGGCGTGGCGGGGATCCTGCCCGGGCTCCATCGGGGCGTAGAAGAGCTCGGAGCCCCAGAAATGGCGGATCTCCTCGCCGTCGCGATGGAACACGTTCAGCATCGGCCGCTGCGCCCCCTCGGGCGTCTCGGCGAGGTAGTCGCTGTTGAAGGCGTTCCCGGCGGATGACAGGGGGCCGTCCTGTGGTCCCGGCCGCTCGTCGCCGGGATCGCGCGGGAACATGGTGACCGGCTCAGGCCGCTCAACTCATCGCTCCAGAACGACAAAAGCCGCCTTGCGGCGGCCTTACCCACTGTTATCGGCAGGAGGGCCGCGAGACTTGAGCCGCGTTTTCGAAGTTGGCGCGTTGCCGCTCATCGCGGCCGGCCGCAGCGTGCGTGAGAGACTGCGCGCATGGCCGATCGCGCGCATGGCCGCCGGCGGCCGCGGCGCAAGGGCCGCGCCGCAAGCGACGGCGAGCGCCGCCAGCTCGCGCACGCCGCTCGTCATCCCTCCACTCCCCCGTCCGCGCCGGCGCCCGGCGAGTGGGCGCGGCTGCTGTGCGACGGCGGCTCGCGCGGCAACCCGGGCCCGGCCGCGATCGCCGCCGTGCTGCTCGCCCCGGGCGGCACGGTGCTCGACACGCGCTCGGAGCTGATCGGCCGCGCGACCGCCGCCGAGGCGGAGTACCGCGCGATCGGGCTCGGCCTGGCGCTCGCGGTCGCGGCGGGAGCCGACCCGGTCGAGGTCCGCAGCGACTCCCAGCTGGCGATCTCGGCGCTCGCGCAGGAAGGACCAGCGGACGCTGCGCTGGCCGCGCTCGTGCTCGAGATCCGCTCGGCGGCGAGCGAGTTCTCCGCCGTGCGCTGGCGCTGGCACCCCCGCGGCGAGAATCAGGCCGCCGATGAGCTCGTGCGGTCGCTGCTCTGGCCCTGAGCCGCCCGCCGGTCACCACACGTCACCGTCGCGCCAGTCACACGCGAGCTCCGCGTCCAGGTCCAGTGAGACCGCCCCGCGGAGCACATACACGCCGCCGTCGTCGTCCGGCGTGCGCACGATGCCGTCAGGCGTCAGCGTCGCGGTCGGGCCGCGCCAGAGCTCCCAGTCGCGCGCCTCGTAGAACCCCACCGCCGCGTCGGTGACGCTCAGAGCACCCAGGTCGTAGGCCCCGCGGATCGCCCGCTCGAGCGTCGCCACGAGCTCCGCGCCGTGACCACGGCCACGCCGGTCGGCGCGGACTGCGAGCCCTTCGAGGTACCCCGCGCGCAGCGCGCGGCCGCGATGCAGCAGCCGCCTCTGCACGAGCGCGCCGTGACCGACGAGCTCGGCGCCCTCCCAGGCGAGGGCGTGGATGCCGCCGAGCGAATGCTCCCAATCAGCGTCCGCCCAGCCTTCGAAGGCGCCCTCGAGCAGGGCCTTCGCCGCAGCGAGCGCTGCCACGGGCAGGTCTGCGGTGTGGGCGGTCGTGACGGCTATGAGAAGCGGCGGATTATCGCGCCCCGGCGTCGCGCTAGCTTCGAAGGGTGGAAGTCGAGTACATCACGCCGGAACCGCTCCCCGAGGGCCTGGACGGCCGCGGCCTGCGGCGGCGGCTGGTCCGGATCACGGTGCTGCTCGCCGTGGTCGGGCTCGTGGCGCTGTTCGCGCCAGGGCTCGGCGAGGTGCGCGAACGATTGTCCGATGCGCAGCCGGGCTGGCTGGTGCTCGGGATCGGCCTCGAGCTGCTCTCGTGCCTCTCCTACGTGCTCATGTTCAAGCCGATCTTCTGCGTCCACATGTCGTCGCGGACGGCCTACGAGCTCTCCATGTCCGAGCTGGCGGTCGGGTCGCTCGTGCCGGCCAGCGGCGCCGCGGGCCTGGCCTTCGGCGCATGGGCGCTGGGGCGCGGCGGCATGCCGGCGCAGGACATCGCCCGTCGCACCGTGGCCTTCTTCCTGCTCAAGAGCGGTGCCAACTTCGTCGCCGTCGCGCTGATCGGAATCGCGATGTGGCTCGGCGCCGGCCCCGATACGTCGCCGCTGCTGACTCTGCTCCCTGCCGTCCTGGCGCTCCTGACGATCGCGGCGGTGCCCCTGATACCGCTGCTCGCGGCGCGCCGGCCGGCGCGAGATCGTGCGCCGGACTCCCGCATCCGCCGCTGGCTCGCGCAGGCGGCGGACGCGCTCAGCGACGGCGTGCGCGAGGCCGGGCAAGTCCTCCGCCGGCGCGACTGGCGCGTGATCGTGGGCTCGCTCGGCTTCTGGGCCTTCGACAACGCCGTTCTGTGGGCGTGTTTTCGCGCCTTCGGGGAGCACCCGCCGGTCACGCTCGTGCTGATGGGCTACCTGCTCGGGCAGCTGGGCGGCCTGGTCCCGATACCGGGCGGCGTGGGCGCGATCGACGGCGGCCTGCTCGGCGCGCTGGTCATCTACGGCCTGCCCGCAGCCGCAACGGCGGCGGCCATCCTCGCCTACCGCGTGATCCTCTTCTGGGTCCCGCTCGTGCTCGGCGGCGCCGCGTTCGCATCGCTGCGCAAGGGCCTTCAAGACCCGGACCGCCCGGACATCTGCGACCCCCTGGCGACCGTCGCGCGCCCGCGGCTGTCCTGACCTACAGTCTGGTCATGGCGACGTGCACGCATCTCGAATCGGTGAAGATCACAGAGCTGCCGGACGCGGTGGCCGGCTGTGAGGACTGCCTGCTGACAGGCGCAGCGTGGCTGCACCTGCGCCTCTGCCTGCAGTGCGGACACGTGGGCTGCTGCGACGACTCCCCCGGCCGCCATGCCACCCTCCACGCCCAGGGCACGGGCCATCCGATCATCCGCTCGCTCGAGCCGGGCGAGGTCTGGTCGTGGTGCTTCGTGGACGAGCTGGCGATGCGGCTCCCGGCCGTGACCGGCGAGACGCGCATCCCGCCGTCACCGCTGCTCGGCCCTTCCCGCTAGGCCCGCCGGGCCGGTGCCGTTCCGCTTCGTCGTCCAGCTGCATGACGCGACGACGCTGCACTTCGACCTGCGTATCGAGCGCGACGGCACGCTGCGCTCGTGGGCGGTCCCGAAGGGCCCGTCGCTCGACCCGCGGGTGCGGCGGCTCGCGGTGCCCGTCGAGGACCACTCGCTCGCTGCGGGCGAGTTCGAGGGAGTGCACGCCGGACAGTCGCGCGGGAGCGGCGCGGTGATCGTCTGGGACGAGGGTCGCGTGGAGGTGGCGCGCGACGAGCCGGACCATCTCTCCTTCGTCTTGCACGGCCACAAGCTCGCCGGCCGCTTCGGCCTGACGCGCACCGGCGCCGACAGCTGGATCCTCGTCAAGGCCGTCGACGACCACGCCCGGCCGGGCTCGGACATCGTGTCCGAGCGGCCGGAGAGCGTGCGCAGCGGGATGACCTGGCAGGAGGTGGCCGAGAACAAGTGATCGTCGTCAGCAAGCTGGGGACGCTGGTGGCGACGATCATCCTCGCGCCCTCGCTGAGCTACGTCGTCTTCGAGACGCTCCGCGCGGACAGCTTCGCGCCCGCGGAGACGTTCACCGGGCTCGTCGACTGGCTCGAGGCGTTTCTCCTGCATGGCGACCTCGGCTACGACTCGAGCTTCAACGAGCCGGTGACGGCCGTGCTGTGGTCCGGCCTGCCGGTCGATATGACGATGCTCGCCGGCGGGCTCGGGTTCGGGCTCGCAGCCGGTATCGGGGGCGGGCTGCTGGCGGTCGCGCGCCCGCGTTCGTGGTCGACGCGCGTCACGGAGCTGCTGGCCGGATTGGGCGTCTCGATGCCCGTCTACTGGATGGGGTTCGCCGTGCTGATGCTCTTCGCCCACAACTCCGGGATGATCGTGCAGCTGCCGTTCGTCTCCGGGGCCGCCGACTACGAGGAGCTGCCATCGGACCCGATCGCGTTCGTGGGGTCGCTCTGGGTGCCGTGCGTCGTCGTCGGCACGCCGCTCGCCGCCGGCGTCTACCGCATGACGGTTGCGGCGAGCCGGGAGGTGCTCGGCGAGGACTTCGTCCGCACCGCGAGCGCCAAGGGCCTGCGTCCGCGACGCGTGCTCATGCGCCATGTCTTCCCCGCGGCGTCGATCCCGGTGCTGATGCTCGCCGCCTCGCAGGTCAACCTGCTGATCACGAACATCGGGCTCATGCAGTCGGCGTTCAACATCCCCGGCAGCTACCGCGAGATGGTGCGCGCGCTCGTCAACGGCGACACGGTCATGCTGCAGGCGCTGATCGTGGAGGGGTGCATCATCATCGCGCTGGCCAACACCGTGGCCGACCTGCTGCAAGCGCGGATCGATCCCCGCGTCCGCGACGCACAGCCGCAGTTGCGGCTGCGCACGCGCCCTCGCTAGGGAGTAGTTACCGAAAAGGCGGAGTTCGATTAACTACTTGCAACTGATTAATTAGTGGCACAATTGCTGATTTACCATCAGCAAAGCTCGCTATGCTGCTTGAAGCGCCGAGCCTCTTGCCGACGTCGTCGAGCTTCCAGCTCCCTCGACGTCATATGGGGCGCGCGCGCACGCGGAGAGCTCAACCGAGCGCTCGATCCTGAAGTGACCGACGCCCAGTCGGAGGGATGCCTCGTGCCTGTTCACCCGCTGCTCCGCCTCATGCCCGGCGTCCTCGCCGGCGCGCTGATCCTGGCGCCTGCCGCCGCCGGCGCGCGCTCCACCGTGCACGCTCGGAGCGCCGCGGGAGGGTGCACCGGCGGCAACATCGCTCCCACGGCGGAGGACCTCGACACCGTCCACGCCGTCGTCCTCTGCCTGCACAACAAGATTCGCTCCGCGCACCACCTGCCGCTCCTCAGGGCCAACGTGAGACTCCGCCGGGCAGCGCTCGCGCACTCGGCCGACATGGTCTCCCGGGGCTACTTCGACCACACGGATCCCTCCGGGACGACCTTCATGGACCGCCTGCGCGGTGCCCGCTACATCCGCCGCAGCCGCAACTGGCGAGCGGGCGAGAACATCGGCTGGGGCACGGGGGCGCGGGCCACCCCCGCCGGCGTGATGCGGGCGTGGATGGCTTCCCGCGGCCATCGCGCAATCATCCTGCGCCGCCGCTTTCGCGATCTCGGCGTGGGCGCCGTGGCCGGCGTGCCTTCCGGCGGCACCGCGGGCGCGACCTACACCGCGGACTTCGGCGTGAGGCGCTGACGCGCGCTCAGCTCTCGTCGACCGTGCGGCGCACCGCCTGGACGATCTTCTGATAGCCCGTGCAGCGGCAGAGGTTGCCGCTGAGGCCGATGCGGATCTCCTCGTCGGTGGGCTCGGGGTTCGCGGCGAGCAGCGCCACACCCGAGATCAGCATGCCCGGCGTGCAGAACCCGCACTGCACGCCGCCCGCCTCGAGGATGTTGCGCTGGAGCGGGTGCATCTCCCCCTCCTCGGCCAGCCCTTCGACCGTCGTGACCTCGCGCCCGTCGGCCTGGACCGCGAGGTACGAGCACGAGTTCACCGGGCGGCCGTCGATCAGGACCATGCACGCGCCGCACTCGCAGTCGTCGCACCCCTCCTTGGTTCCGGTGAGGCCGAGCTCGGTGCGGAGCACCGACACGAGCGAGCGGTGGGCCGCGGTGGGGACCGTGTAGCCGATCCCGTTGACGGTGAGCGTGATCTCGGTCATGCGCCACCTGCGAACGGGGCGCCGACACCGGCCGCCCGGTTGGCGGGGACCGGGATCTTCTCGCCGCCCGCACGGCGCGCGGCGACGTCGACCGCACGGCGCGCGACGACGCCGACGGTGTGGCGCCGGTACGCCTCGCCTCCGCGCAGGTCGCTGAGCGGGCGCGACGCCTCGCTCGCGCCGTCCGCGACCGCCGCCAGCGCCTCCGCCGCGGGCCGGCTGCCGGTGATCGCCTGCTCGGCCAGCGGCGCGCGGATGATCGTCGGGGCGACTGCGGCGAGCGCGATCCTGCACTCGCTCACCGTGCCGTCCTCGGCGAGCACCACGTGCGCGGCGGCGCCGACGACCGCGATCTCCATCGCCCGCCGGTACTCCAGCCGCACGTACGCGCTGCCGGAGCCGGCGACGGGAGCCGGGAGGTGGACGGCGACGCACAGCTCGTCGGCGCGGGCAGCGGTCTTGCCGGGCCCGGTCCAGAGCGACTCGATCGCGACGCGTCGCGCCGCGCCGGGCGAGCGCAGCTCGACCTCGGCCCCGAGGACGACGAGCGGCGCGCCGGTGTCCATCGCCGGCGAGCCGTTCATCACGTTCCCGCCGAGCGTGCCGACGTTGCGCGTCGAGGGCGACCCGACCAGCGCCGAGCCGTCGGCGAGCGCGCTGTAGCGTTCGGCCAGCAGCGGGCTGGTCTCGATCTCGGCGTGGCACACCAGCGCGCCGATGCGCACGTCGCCTTCGCCGGACTCGTCGATTCCGGTCAGGTCGTGCACGCGGTCGATGGCGACGAGCTCCTCCGGCAGCGGCGACTTGCCCTGGCGCGCGCCGACGACGAGGTCGCTGCCCCCGGCCACGGGACGGGCGCCGCCGGCCACGGCGTCCAGAGCCTCTTCGAGGGTCACAGCCGAGGTGAACGTCACCGGGCCATCGCCTCCCAGACCCGCTCGGCGGTCATCGGCAGCTGCGGCACGTGGTGCCCGATCAGCTTCGCGATCGCGTTGCCGATCGCCGCCGCCGTGGTGACGTTCGGCGCCTCCGCGAGGCCCTTGGAGCCGTGCGGGCCGGCGTCGGGCGCCGGGCTCTCGACCCAGGCGATCCGGATCGGCGGCGCGTCCATGATCGTCTGCAGCTTGTACTCGAGCAGCATCGCGTTGCGCTGCCTGCCGGCGTCGTCGTACTGGGTGCCCTCCGTCAGCGCCTGGCCGATACCCATCAGCACGCCGCCCTCGACCTGGCCCTCGGCGCCCTGGAGGTTGAGGATCTTGCCGGAGTCGTGCGCAGCGGACACCGCCAGCACGCGCACGACGCCCGTGTCGCGGTCGAGCCGGAGGTGCACGGCGTGGCAGGAGAACTGCGGCGCCGCGAACGCGGCCATGCCGAGGTCGCCGATGCAGGTCGATCCGCGCAGGGCCGGCGTCCCGCCGGGCGGCCCGGATCCGCGGCCGAGCAGCAGCTCCCCCTCGTGCGCCTTCTCGGCGAGCGCCGCGATCGAGACCTGCCGGCCGGGCGAGCCGACGACGCGCGCGTGCCCGTCGACGAGCTCGATGTCCTCGACCGCCGCCTCGAGCTCGTCGGCCGTCAGGCGGCGCAGCTGCTCGCCGACCTCGGTGGCGGCGACGAGCACCGCGCGGCCGTTGTTGAGCGTCGTCTGGGAGCCGGTCGCGCCCGTGTCGTACGGCCCGGCGTCGGTGTCCTGGTAGAGGATCGTGAAGTCCTCGGGCTCCATGCCGAGCTCCTGCGCCGCGAGCTGCCGCAGCGCCATCACCGCGCCCGTGCCGCACTCCTGCGCGCCGGTCACGATCACGCCGGACCCGTCGGCGTTGATCTTCACGTACGCGCCCGACGCGCCGGGGAACGACGGCCACCAGCCGACCGCGATGCCGATCGCCTCGTCTTCGGGCAGCTCGGCGGTCTCGTAGCCCGACATCTCGGCGGCGCGGTCGAGGCACTCCCGCATGCCGATCTGCTCGAACGTCTGGCCGCTCGGGCCCACGTCGCCGGTGTCGAGGACGTTGCGCCGGCGCAGCTCGAGCCCGTCGATGCCGATCCGGCGCGCGACCTCGTCGACGTGCTGCTCCAGCGCCCAGCAGGCCTGCGGCGCCGTCGGGGCACGGACCGACCCGGAGGGCTGGGTGTTCGTGTAGACGATCTGCGAGTCGATCCGCAGGTGCGGGATCCGGTACGGGCCGGCGACGTGCATCGCGGCGAGCTGCGGGAAGAACGCGGCGTCCGCCGTGTAGGCGCCGTTGTCGAGCACCAGCCTGCCGCGGCGGGCGACGATCGTGCCGTCGCGCATGACGCCCGTCTCGAGCTCGATCACCATTCCCTCGCGCCGGCGGTCGGGGACGAGGAACTCCTCGCGCCGTGTGAACAGCAGCCTGACCGGCCGGCCCGCCTTGCGCGCGAGCGCGGCGACGTGCGCCTCCTGGTGGAAGCCACACTTGCCCCCGAACCCGCCGCCGAGGTGCGGGACGACGACGCGGACCTTGCTCTCCGGCAGCTGCAGCGTCTCGGCCAGACCGGACCGGGTGTCGAACGGGACCTGCGTCGAGGACCAGACGGTGAGCTTCTCGCCCTGCCACTGCGCCACGATCGCGCGCGGCTCGATCGGCACGGCATGCGACGCGTCGGCGACGAAGCGGGTCTTGACGATCTCGTCGGCGTCGCGCATCCCCGCCTCGACGTCGCCCTTCTCGATCGAGGAGAAGGCGGCCACGTTGCGCGAGCGCTCGACGCCCTCGCCGGACTCGTAGGACTCCCAGTCGGTGTGGACGAGCGGAGAGTCGTCGGCGAGCGCGGCCTCGACGTCGTCGACGACCGGCAGCGGCTCGATCTCGACCTCGATCGCGTCGACCGCGGCCTGGGCGAGCTCGGGGGTCAGCGCGGCGACCGCCGCGACGATCTCGCCCTCGTAGCGGACGACATCGCTCGCGAACAGCGTGCGGTCCTTGATGTACGGCCCGTAGCGCACGTCCGGCACGTCGGCCTGCGGTCATCACCGCGAGCACGCCGGGCAGCGCGCGGGCGCGCGTGGTGTCGATGCGCGTGATCCGGCCGTGCGCGATGCCCGCATAGCGCAGCTTCGCGTGCAGCATGCCGGTGAGCGTCAGGTCGGCTGCGTAGCGCCCGCTCCCTGTGACCTTCTCGGGCCCGTCAGCGCGGATCGTTCGCCGCTCGGCCACACTCGCCATGTTTCCCCTCTCCGCGATTGACGAGCGCATCCTAATGCGCGCGGCCCGGCGGCGAGGTTCAGCCGCGCAGGAACGCCAGCACCGCGAGCACGCGGCGATGGTCTACGGGCGCTTCGCCGGCCTGGCCTCCCTGTTCGCCGCGCTCGCGCTCGTGAACACGGCCGCGATGGCGACCGCCGAGCGACGCGGGGAGCTCGCGACGATCCGCCTGCTCGGCGGCAGCTCGGCGCACGTCGTCCGGATGATCGTGCTCGAACTGGTGCCGACTGTGCTCGTGGCGCTGGCGGCGGGCGGTGCGATCGTGGCGGTGACGGTCGCCGGCGTGACAGGCATCCCGCTCGAGATCCCGGCGCCGTTCATCGGCGGGCTGGCCGAGCGTCCGTGAGTACCGGCTATCGCCCCGACTCACGGACGTTCGCCGATCCGAGCCCGACGATCGTGCGAACGTCGGTCACTACCCCCTATAGGGACCACTCAGCGACGTTCGCTGACCCGCGGGCTTCCGAGCGTCCGTGAGTACCGGCTATCGCCCCGACTCACGGACGTTCGCCGCGGTCGGCGCTTCCGCGGAAGCGCCACCCGCTATCCGTGCCCTCCCTCAATGCCGTAGTTGACGTTCGCCCGCGGCAGACCAGCCGCGCGTGGACTCAGCGACCGCCGAAGCGCAGCGCGAACCAGCGAGCAGGCAGCGGACCGGGGGCGCGAGGTCGACCGCGCTCCCGGCTAGTCCTCGGAGTCCTGCTTCCCCTCGCGGATGTCGTCGGCCACGAGGCGCTTGAACGGCTCGAGCTTCTCGTAGAGCTCCTCGGGCGGGATCTCGCGCGTCGGATCGCGATTGCCCAGCATCCACGGCGCGGCCTCCACGGCCGTGTTCCACGCGGCCTCGTCGGGGTCCGTGTCGCCGCTCGCCGGCTGCTCGTCCGGAGCCTCGGAGATCGCGTCGAGGTACACGTTGTGGAAGCCGTTGCGCTCTTCCTCGTGAAATTCGACGTGGGCGCGGCGGCCCTCGAACTTGCTCGCCTCGCGCCCGATCGCGGGACGGAAGGTCGTGTACTCGCGGCCGTCGGCGTCGCGCACGACGTAGCGGATCTTGCCGCTCTTCGTCTCGACCTCCTCGACGGATCTGATCAGAACGTCCACGTCCACGGGATCGGCCTACCCGAACGGCGGCGATTCCGGTCACCGGCGACCTCGTCTATCGCCTCGGCGGCGAGGAGTTCGTCCTGCTGCTGCTCGGCGCCGCGCCGGACGCCTCGCTCGTGACGGCCGAGAAGATCTGCGCGGCGGTCGCCGCCGGCCCGATGGCCGGGCTCGACATCACCATCTCGGTCGGAGTTGCGGCTTCCGCCCCGGGCACCGCGTTCGTCTGGGACGAGGTCTTCGCTCGCGCCGACGCGGCGCTCTACCGCGCCAAGGCCGAGGGACGGAACCGCGTCGCGAGCGACGACCTCCACGGCGCCGCCGAGCTGAGCCCGGCGGTCGCCTAGGGCCGTTCAGACTCGATCGCGCCGCAGCGGCGGGTCGTACACCGACGCCAGCCGAGCCAGGGTGAGCGCGGCGAGCATGAGGCCGAAGTCGCGCAAGGCGACGTCGTAGAAGCCGGAATGGGTCAGCAGGTTGACGATGATGCCGGCCAGCCAGCCCGCGACGACGTAGGCGCCGTAGCGCGGCTTGAGCGCGACGAGCACGCCGGCGACGATCTCCGTCGCGCCCACGAAGTACATGAAGTCCTGCGCGGAGCCGGGTGCGATGTCGTTGATCCAGGGCGCCAGGTAGAGCGGCCAGTCGACCATCACGTTGAAGAACTTGTCGAGCCCGAAGGCGATCGGCGCGACGGTGAACGCGAGCCGCATGAGCGCGAACGCCTGATAGCGGGCGTCGTGCCAGTCGGCGCGGGCGACGGCCGGATCGCCGCCGTTGGGCGATGCGACGCGTGCGGTGCCTGTCCTGGGCTCGTGGCCGGTCGTGGCGGTCATGGGGTCCTCCTGTCGTGTGTGCTGATGGGTTGGCGCTCACTGGCCATGCGATGTCCTCACCGTCAGGGCCAGGAACTCCTCGCGGGTGCGGGCGTCGTCGCGCACGGCGCCGAGCAGCGCGGAGGTCATCGTCTTCGCGCCGAGCTTCTGCACGCCGCGCAGCGACATGCACAGGTGCTCGGCCTCGAGGACCACGCCGACGCCCTGCGGCTCGAGCTCGTCCTGCAGCCAGTCCGCGATCTGCATCGTCAGCCGCTCCTGGATCTGCAGGTCGCGCGAGAACAGCTCGACCACGCGGCCGAGCTTGCTCAGGCCGATGATCCGGTCCCCGGGGAGATAGCCGATGTGCGCGATCCCGTGGAACGGGAGCATGTGGTGCATGCAGAGCGAGTGGAACGGGATCGCCCGCGCGACGATCAGGCCGTCGTACCCGTCCTCGTTCGGGAAAGTGGTCGCCCGGAAGGGCTGCGGCGTGAGCAGCTCGGCGTAGGCGTCGGCGACGCGCCGCGGGGTGTCCCGCAGCGCCTCGGCCTCGACATCCGCGCCGAGCGCCAGCAGCAGCTCGCGTGCGGCGCGCTGCACGCCGGCATGGTCGATCTGGCGCCGGCGCGGACCGCTCGCCGTCGGCAGTCGCTCGAGCCGGTTCATGAGCGGTCCGCTCCGGCGACGGGAGCGAGCGCGTCGAGCGCGACGCCGGCATCGGCGAGCCGCCCGTCGTCGACGGCCACGCGGTCGCGGATGAGCCGCTGGATCGCGTCGGTCACGTCCCAGACGCCGACGTTCATCCCGGCGACGACGCGATCGCCGACCAGCCAGAAGGCGATGAACTCGCGGCTCGCGGGATCGCCGCGGAAGACGACCCGGTCCCAGCTCGTGGCGAAGCCCGCGTACTCCATCCCGACGTCGTACTGGTCGGAGAAGAAGTACGGCACGCGGTCGTAGCTCTCCGGCCGGCCGAGCATGTTGCGGGCCGCGACCGGACCCTGATGCAGCGCGTTGGCCCAGTGCTCGACCCGGATCGACTGCGCGTAGAGCGGGTGGTGAGCCCTGGCGACGTCGCCCGCGGCGTACACGCCGGGGACGCTCGTCTGCAGATGCTCGTCGACGAGGATCCCGTCGTCGACGTCGAGGCCGGCTCGCGCGGCGAGCTCGGCACGCGGCTGGGCGCCGACGCCGACGACCACGAAGTCGCACTCGAGCACGTGCCCGTCGCTCGCGCGGACCCGCTCGACCGCCGTCGAGCCCTCGAACGCCGCGACGCCGGTGCCCAGCAGCATCCGCACGCCGTGATCGGCGTGGATGTCGCGGTAGATCGCACCGACCTCGGCGCCGAGCACGCGCTCGAGCGGCACCGCCGCCGGGTCGAGCACCGTCACCTCGAGGCCGCGCTGCCGTGCCGAGGCGGCGACCTCGGAGCCGATCCACCCGGCGCCGATCACGACGACCGAGCCGCCGCGGTCCAGACGCGCGCGCAGCGCGTCGGAGTCGTCGACGTCGCGCAGGTAGAGCACGCCGTCGAGCGACGCGCCGGGAATCGAGAGCCGGCGCGGCTCGGCGCCCGTCGTGAGCAGCAGCCGGTCGTAGCGCAGCCGCTCGCCGTCGTCGAGCGCCAGCTCGCCGGTCGACGTGTCCAGGCCCACGGCGGTGCAGCCGAGCCGCAGCTCGATCTCGTGCGCGGCGTAGAAGCCCTCGTCGTGGACGTAGACCTGCTCGCGCCCGAGCTCCCCGCGCAGGTAGTCCTTGGAGAGTGGCGGCCGCTCGTACGGGCGCTCGTGCTCGGAGCCGAGCAGCACCAGGCGGCCGTCGAAGCCCTCTGCCCGCAGGGTCTCTGCGGCCTTCGCGCCGGCGAGGCTCGCACCGGCGATCACGAACGTCTTGTCGGTGGTCATGTCCGGTTAGCGCCGCCGGGCCGCGATCTCTTACCTCCGTAAGATCGGAGCCGCGGCCGTCGCTAACCAAGGCGAGTGACGTGCGACCAGACCATGCGCGAAATCCCGCCACCTCTCCCCAGCGGCCGACCCGATGCCGAGTCGCGCGGCTGGGTCGACGCCCTCTCCGGCGCGGGCCCGCGGCACGACGAGGCGGTCGCGGCGCTGCATGCGCTGCTCCTGCGCGCCGCGCGCTTCGAGGTCGCCCGCCGCGGCGGCGGGCGCTCGGACGGGCTCGACGATCTCGCGACGCAGGCGGCGGATGACGCGCCTGATGGCGATCATGCGCAAGCTCCCCACCTATCGCGGCGACAGCCGCTTCACCACCTGGGCGTACAAGTTCGCGCTGCTCGAGGCGGGCGTGAAGCTGCGCAGGCGGGCCTGGCAGGGGCGCGAGGTCCCGCTCGAGGACGAGGGCTGGGCACGGCTCGCCGACCGCGGCGCGGCACCGGACGCGGACGCCGAGAGCGCTGAGCTGATCGCCGCCGTGCGCGACGGCATCGCCGAGGCGCTGACCCCGCACCAGCGCACCGTGCTCGTGGCGCTGACGCTCAACGACGTGCCGATCGACGTGCTCGCGGAACGGCTGGCGACCACCCGCGGCGCGCTCTACAAGACCCTGCACGACGCGCGCCGCAAGCTCCGCGGCCGGCTCGCCGAAGCCGGGCTCGCGCTCGAATCCGCGGCGCAAGGAGGACGATCGTGAGCGGCGACGACCTGCTCGGTGGCCTGCTCGGGCCGGCCGACCCGGAGCTGACGTGCGACGAGTGCTTCGACCAGCTCGACCGCTACGTCGAGCTCGAGCTCGACGGCCGCGACGCCGACGCGATCGTGCCCGGCATGCGACCGCACCTCGAAGGCTGCCCGGCCTGCCGCGACGACCGCGACAGCCTTGCGGCGCTGCTCGCGGCCGACGTCAGCCGGCGCGGCCGGGATGCATGAACGGAGTCGTCGTGGCGAGCTCGACGAAGCCGAGTCGCTGGAAGATGGGGCTGCTCTCCGCGGACGCGTCGGCCTGCAGGTAGCGGAAGCCCGCCGCCGAGGCCAGGGCAGCCCGGTGGGCGACGAGCGAGCGGAACACCCCACGGCCGCGCCAGGCCGGCACCGTGCCGTCGCCCCACAGGCCGGCGAACTCGGTGCCGGCGTGGAGCTCGACGCGTCCAGTGGATACCGGGAGCTCCCCGGCCCAGGCCACGACGGCGACCGCCGTGGCGGGGCGTCGGCCGAGATCGGCCAGCAAGGCCCGGCCCAGCCCGGAGTGGTCTTCGCCGAACACCTCGTCGAGCACGGCCACCAGCGCTTCGACATCGTGCGTGCCGGCGACGGCGCGTAGCTCCACGCCGGGCGGCGGCGGAACGTCGAGCGCAAGGTCCGCGATCTCCGCGACGAGCAGCGTCTCCGCGGGCTCGGGCTCCAAGCCCGCGGCGAGCAGCCGCTCGTCCAGGTCCGCGGGCGAGTCGTAGGAGTAGTGCTTCCACTCCCACGGGCGTGCGAGCTCGCCGAAGCGGCGGACCTGCGCGGCGATCGCCGCGTCGGCGCCCGCCTCGTCGAGCTCGCACCAGCTCACGCCGGTCCAGCCGTCTCCCCCGCCGATGACCCGGATGACGCCGCCGTCGTGCTCGACGTGTCCGCCGGGCCCATCCGGCTCGGGACGCCGGCGGACCTGCTCGTCGAAGGCCGCGAGTACCGCTCGTTGGTCCACGGGAGTAGCCAACCAGACGGTCGGGCGGGTGCGGGCGTTTTCGCGTCGGTGGCATGGGTAGGCCGAGCGCGATCATGCGATGCGAGGATCCGGCTGGCAACGCGCTCGAGCTGCGGGACTTCTTCGAGCGCCACCCGGCCCGCGGCGTCGACGCCCTCGCCGCGTCGCCGGGCTGAGCGGATCGATGGCGCTGGGGCGGAACGCGCGCGAGGGTCTCGCCGGGCCCCGGCGCGTGGCGGTCGACGCGGCCGGCTACGGGTTGGGGCTGGCGCTAGCAGGCCTAGCAGCTGCGAGGCGCGGCAAAGCCGTGCACCCTCACGGAGCGGTCTACGCCGCCGAGCTGTTCGTGCCGGATCCCGACGCTGCGCTCGGCGGCATCGAGCTCCTCGGCACTCGGGGGCCTAGGCGCGCGCTGGTCCGCTTCTCGCGCTCGCTCGGACTCCCGCGACCGCTGCCCGACCTGCTCGGCATGTCCGTGCGGGTGCCGGACGCGTACGGCCCCGGGCGCGACCAGGACTTCCTCATGGTGACCTCGGTCGATGCCCCGGTGCTGAATCGCCTGTTCGTGCCGGCGAGCGACGTGCAGCAGCGCCCCTACAGCTCGTCGCTGCCCTACCGGGCCGGTGACCGGACGCTGCTGGTCGGCGCCCTGCCGCGCCCGGACTCGCCGCGTCTCGGCGCCGGCGACGAGCTCGAGCGCCTGGCCGCGGCGGCGGCTACGGGCGCGCTCGTCTTCGACCTCGCCGTTGCGGAGCCGTGGGGCCGCTTCCGTCCGGTGGCCGAGCTGCGCATCGGGGACCCGCTCCCCGACGCGGCCGATGCACTGCGGTTCAACCCGTTCAGCTCGGGCGGGGGCCTCGAGCCCTGCGGCCTGCTCAACCGCCTGCGCGACTATGCCTATCCGCTCTCCCAGCGCGCATGGGGCCGGGCCGGGGGAGCGGGCGACCAGGCGGCCGCGGACGCCGCGGTGCGGCGATCGGTCACATGACTGTCACGCGCGGTTTGTGCGCGTTGGCGCCGCGGTAGTACCGCGGTCCCTCTCAATCGACCAGGAGTTCCCATGGCCCATACATCCTCGACCCGCGCAACCACCAGGGACGACCGGCGTACGCCGGCGCAGTGGTACTGCATGCTCGCCGGTCTCTCGCTGCTCCTCGCCGGCGTCTTCGGCTTCATCTCCGATTCGAGCTTCGCCACCGGCGACGGCGTCCAGGGCGACCTTTTCCTTGGCTTCGAGGTCAACGCGATCCACAACCTGATCCACGTCGCGTCGGGGCTCGTGCTGCTCGCGGCATCTCCCAAGCGCGCATCGGCCCGTGCAGTCGCGCTCGGATTCGGCCTCGTCTATGGCCTCGTGGCGATCATCGGCCTTGTCGACGGCGAGGACGTCCTCGGCCTGATCCCGGTCAACTCCGCCGACAACCTGCTGCACATCGCGCTCGCCGCGCTCGGCATCGTCACCGGCCTCATGTCGCGCGACAGCGACCGCGGCCGCGGGACCACGGTGCTCGACCGCGAGCGCGGAACCCGGTTCGAGCGCGATGCGGACCCTATCCGCAGCGGCCGCGCGCGAACGTGAATTCACGTTCAGTTCGCGGCGCTCACGTTGAGGAACCGGAAGTTCCCGTTTAGGGCGCGCGGCAGCTGGTATACAAAACACTGGATGCAAGGCCACCCGGCACCGGAGGATGCCGTCTGCTTCCGCGACGTCTACAAGGCGTTCATCGCGCGGGAACGCTCGAAGACGCCGATGCTGGCTCTGGAGGACGTCTCGTTCAGCGCGGCGCCCGGTGAGTTCGTCAGCCTGGTGGGCCCGTCCGGATGCGGCAAGTCGACCTGCCTGAACCTCCTGGCCGGCCTCGACCAGCCCTCCTCCGGCGACGTCGAGCATCACGGCACCGCCGTCCGGGGGGTCAACACGCGGATCGGCTACATCACCCAGGACGACAACCTGCTGCCGTGGCGGTCGTTGCTCGCCAACGTCGAGCTCGGGCTCGAGTTCAAGAAGGTCCCGCGCGAGGAGCGGCGGCGGCGGGCACAGGAGTTCATCGAGATCGTCGGGCTGGCCGGGTTCGAGAACCACTATCCGCACGAGCTCTCCGGCGGCATGCGCAAGCGCGGCGGCATCATCCGCACGCTGGTCTACGAGAGCGACGTCGTCCTGATGGACGAGCCGTTCGGGCCGCTCGATGCCCAGACCCGCGTGATCCTCCAGGCCGAGCTGCTCAAGCTCTGGGAGCGCAACCGGCCGACCGTCATGTTCGTGACCCACGACCTCGTGGAGGCGATCGCCCTGAGCGATCGCATCCTCGTCTTCACGAGCAGCCCCGGGACGATCAAGCGGGACTACCAGGTCGACCTGCCGCGGCCGCGCGACCCGTTCCACATCCACGAGACGCCCGGCTTCGCGGAGCTCTACGACAGTCTCTGGACCGACATCCGGTCCGAGATCGAGCGCTCGCGCAAGGAGACCGCCGTCGACGCGGGCGCCCCGGCGTGACGACCGTCGCGGAGCGCCGCACGGTCAGCGACGCGGCCCACCGCGTCCTCGCTGACACGGGCGAGCGCTACCGCAGGCGCGCGCTCAAAGACCGGCTCATCGTCATGAGCGGGGTCGTCGGCCTCGGCGCGGCACTGCTCCTGTTCTGGGAGTTCGGCGCACACCTGATCGTCAACACGCGCTACATCAGCTCCCCCAGCGAGGTCGTCGCGGCCCTGGGCGAGCAGATCGAGAGCGGCGACCTCGGGCGTCACATCGGCGCGACGATGACGGCAGCGGGCGTCGGATACCTGATCGGGATCGCCGTCGGTCTCAGCGGCGCCTTCCTGCTGATGGCGACCAAGCGCGGATACGACGTGCTCGAGCCGTTCCTGCTCGCCTTCTACTCGATCCCCAAGATCGCGCTCGCGCCGCTCTTCATCATGTGGTTCGGGCTCGCGCTCACGCCGAAGATCCTGCTCGCCGCGCTGATGGTGTTCTTCATCGTCTTCATGAACACCGTGGCGGGCGTGCGCTCGGTCGACCGCGGGCTGATCGACGTCGCTCGCGTCCTCGGCGCCGGGAGGCTGACGCTGATCCGCAAGATCCTCATCCCCGCTGCGGCTCCCTCGATCATGGCGGCCATCCGCGTGACCTTCTCGCGCGCCATGGTCGGCACGATCCTCGCCGAGTTCATCGCCTCGACCGCCGGGCTCGGCTACATGATCGTGCGCGCCGCGCGCCAGTTCGACATCGCGACGGTGTTCGCCGGCGTCGTCGTGATCGCCGCGCTGGTCATGATCGTCAACGCGGTCATCCGGTTCGTCGAGTCGCGGCAGTTCCCATGGGCATCGGGGCAGGTGGCGGGATGAACGTGGCCGCAGCACCGAGGCCCGGCGGCGCCGAGGCGGTGCTCGCCGCCGAGGACCGGCGCCATCGCACGGCGACGCGCGCCCGCCGCCGGTTCCTGTTCGCGACGCGGCTGGGGATCGTCGTCGCGCTCCTGGTCGGTTGGGAGCTCGCGTCAGGGACGCTGATCCGGCCGTTCTTCATCAGCTCGCCGACCGACGTCGTCGACGCCCTCAGGAACTGGGTCGAGACGGGCGAGCTCTGGTACCACGGCCGGTACACGCTGACGGCCGCGTTCCTCGGCTACCTGTTCGGCTCGCTCACCGCGATCGCGCTCGCGTGGCCGCTCGGCCTGATGAGCCGGCTCTACCGGATCACGGAGCCGTACTTCCTCGTCGCCTATTCGGTCCCCGCCGTCGCGATGGGACCCGTCTTCATCCTCTGGTTCGGAATCGGGCTGACTCCGAAGATCGTCCTCGCCGCCTACTTCGTCTTCTTCATCGTCTACGTGAACGCGGTCACCGGCGTCCAGCAGGTGCCGCGCGGGCTCGTCAACGTGACCCGCGTCCTGGGCGCCTCGCGCTTGCAGCTGCTGCGCACGGTCATCTTCCCCAGCTCGATCCCCTACATCCTCTCCGCGCTGCGCGTGACGCTCCCCGCAGCGATGATCGGCGCGGTCGTGGGCGAGTTCATCTCCTCCAACCGGGGACTCGGATATCTCACCCGGGCCGCGGCCTCCCAGTACTCGACCGCGGGAGTGATCGCGGGCGTCGTCGTGATGAGCGCCATCGTCCTCGCGATGTCGCTGTTGCTGCGGCCGCTCAGCCATGCCCTGAGGTGGCAGAGCGAGGTAACGGTCCAGAGCGGGACCCATTAGTCGATTGCGAAAGTCAGGAGACTCAAGGTGCACGTGAGAACCACGATCTGCGGCATCGCCGTTGCGGCGGTCGCGCTGCTCGCCGGCTGCGGCGACGACGAGAGCGGTGGTGGCGGCGGTGGCGGCGGAGGCGGCGGCGGCGAGACGACCAAGATCCAGATCGCCTCGGCGCCCAACGTGTTCCTCGCGCCGCTCTACGTGGCCGAGGACGAGGGTTACTTCGAGGAGGAGGGCGTGGACGCCGAGATCGTCGAGATCGAGGCGGGCACGGACAGCGTCGCCGCGCTCGTGTCGGGCAACGCGCAGATCGCCGACGTCGGCTTCGACGATCTGATCGAGCTCTCCGAGGAGGGTGAGGAGGGCCTGATCATGAGTCACAACATCCTCAACCGGGTGACGCTGACGCTCGTCATGAACCCGGACAAGGCCAAGGAGCTCGGCGTGAGCCGCGACTCGCCGCTGGAGGAGCGCTACGCCGCGCTGAAGGGCCTGCGACTCGGGATCACCTCTCCGGGCGCGCCGACCGACAAGTACATGCGCTACTACCTGCGCGAGGCGGGCTTGAACCCGGAGGAGGACGCCGAGATCCTCCCGCTGCAAGGCGGCTCGGGTCTGCTCGCCGCCCTGGAGTCCGACCAGATCGACGCGTTCCAGCTCTCCCCTCCGACGCCGTACGTCGCGGAGAAGGAGGGCTTCGGCACCGTTCTGATCGACGGGCCGGCCGGAGACATCGAGGAGTTCTCGGACTTCCTCTACACCGCCTATGCGGCCAACAAGGAGTGGGCCGACAAGAACCCGGAGGCGGCCGAGGGCTTCAGCCGGGCGCTCACGAAGGCGACGACCAAGATCGAGGAGGACCCGGACGCCGCGGCAGAGCAGATCCTCGACCATCTGGGCACGGACGACATCGAGGTGACCAAGCGGACGCTGAATGCGCTCCTGCCGGCGCTGTCGAAGGACGGCTGCTTCGAGGCGGCGAGCGTCAAGAACGCGCTCGACACGATGTTCGAGACGAAGATCATCGAGTCCGAGGGCGATCCGGCGGAGGACGTCTTCTGGACGAACAAGTACAACGGCTGCGGCGGACAATGAGGATCGTCCGCTACGTCGACGGCGACGCCCCCGCGTGGGGCGTCGCCGACGGCGACCGGCTGCTCGCCGCGACCGGGACGCCGTTCGCCGATCTGACGCCGGGCGATCCGGTGGGACCGCTCTCCGAGGCGCAGCTGCTGGCGCCGGTGACGCCGCGCGTGGTCATGTGCGTGGGTCGCAACTACAAGTCGCATGCCGAGGAGTTCGGCAACGCCGTGCCGGGAGAGCCGATCCTGTTCATGAAGCCGCCGACGTCGGTCGTCGGGCCGGGCGCGGAGGTGCAATACCCCGAGCTGTCCAAGCGCGTCGACCCGGAGGCGGAGCTGTGCCTGGTGATCGGCAAGCGCGCCCACCGCGTGAGCGAGGCGGACGCGTTCTCGGTGATCGGGGGCTACACGATCGGCAACGACTTCACGGCACGCGACATACAGAAGTCCGACGACGGCGCCCAGTGGACGCGCGGCAAGGGCTTCCACACGTTCTGCCCGCTCGGCCCCTGGGTGGACACGGAGCTCGACCCCGCCGACGTGCGGGTCACCCTGTCCGTCGACGGTGAGCTGCGGCAGGACGGGCGCACGCGCGACTTCATCTGGGACATCCCGTACCTGATCCGCTACATCACGCGCTTCGCGGTGCTCGAGCCCGGCGACATCGTCATGACGGGCACGCCGCAGGGCGTCGGACCGGTCGAGGTCGGCCAGACGATCACGGCGGAGGTCGAGGGGCTCG
>CAWIVY010000006.1:0-189667 GCA_963839615.1 uncultured Solirubrobacteraceae bacterium | reverse complement strand
CAGCCCGAGCACGTGCGCCGCGTAGGGAGCGAACGCGGCGCCCGCGTCCGTCGGGCGCAGCCCGCGCCCGTCGCGCTCGAGCAGCTTCGCGCCGACCTCGCGCTCGAGCGCGGCCACCGCCGCCGACACCGACGGCTGCGTGACGAACAGCTCCTCCGCGGCAGCGGTCACCGAACCGCGGCGCACCACGGTCAGGAACGCCGATAACTGGGTCAGGGTGACGGCCATGCGCGCGCCGCCGCGAGGCTAGTGCCCGGCAGGCGCCTCCCAGCCCTCGAGCACCGGCGCGTGCCAGTCGGTGCCGACGGTCTCGGAGTCCTCGACCCAGGAGCCGAGCTCCGGCTGCGGGAACTTCGTGTGCTGCGCCTTGAGGACGATGCCGTAGGAGTTGCCCGACTGCAGGTGGCAGATCAGCACCTTGCGCGCGATCTCGTCCTCGCGGCCGGCGGGGATCGGGAAGTGGATCTTCAGGAACGAGTTCGAGTAGCGGTCGAAGACCGCCGGCACGCCGTCCTCTGACGAGCAGCGTGATGTCCTCGAGCCAGTTGATGTCCTCGCCCGGCGTCGCGGCCATCAGGTCGATGTCCTCGACGAGCGCGATGTCCTCCTGGTAGGGGAAGCGCTTGCCCGACAGGTACTCGGAGTCGATCGCGGTGATCTTCTCGGGTTCGTCGCGCTGCTCGCTCATGCCAGTGCCTCCCCGCTGCCGTGGCCGTTGTGCGCGACCGGCGCCTCGCCGTCGATCGACCGGTCGATCGGGGTGTCGAGGTGGCGCTCGAGCAGCGCCTCGATGCGCGCGAGCGAGCGCTCCTCGGTGACGCCCGGGATGTACTCGGTGCCGGTCAGCGGCACCTTCGCCATCGCGGCCGCCTCGACCGTCAGCGCGGCGAGGTCCTCGGGCTCGAGCGAGTGGATGTTGGTCTTCCCGCACGCGCGCGCGATCAGCTGGACCTCCATCGTGAGCGTGTGGAGGAAGTTGTAGACGCGCTCGGCCGCCTCCTCGACGTTGAGCCGCTTGCGCAGCTCGGGATCCTGCGTCGTGATGCCGACCGGGCAGCGGCCCGTGTGGCAGTGGTAGCACTCGCCGGCCGGGACCCCCATCGAGCCCATGTAGTCCGTGACGCCGGGGATCTCCTTGTTGCAGTTGAGCGCCATCAGCGCCGAGTGCCCGATCGCGACCGCCTTCGCGCCGAGCGCGATGCACTTCGCGATGTCGCCGCCGTTGCGGATGCCGCCCGCGACGACGAGGTCGATCTCGTCGGCCAGCCCGACGTCCTCGAGCGCGCGCCGCGCCTCCGGGATCGCCGCCATCAGCGGGATGCCGGTCTCCTCGGTGGCGAGGTGCGGGCCCGCGCCCGTGCCGCCCTCGGCACCGTCGAGGTAGATGATGTCGGGCCCGCACTTGGCCGCCATGCGCACGTCGTCGTAGACGCGCGCGGCGCCGAGCTTGAGCTGGATCGGGACCTGGTAGTCGGTCGCCTCGCGGATCTCCTGGATCTTCAGCGAGAGGTCGTCCGGGCCGAGCCAGTCCGGATGGCGCGCGGGCGAGCGCTGGTCGATGCCGGCCGGCAGCGAGCGCATCTCGGCCACCTGCTCGGTCACCTTCTGGCCCATCAGGTGGCCGCCGAGCCCGACCTTGCAGCCCTGGCCGATGAAGAACTCGATCGCGTCGGCGAGCATCAGGTGGTGCGGGTTGAACCCGTACCGGCTCTGGATCACCTGGTAGTACCACTTCGTCGACAGGTCGCGCTCGGGCGGGATCATCCCGCCCTCGCCCGAGCAGGTCGCGGTGCCGGCCATCGAGGCGCCCTTGGCGAGCGCCATCTTCGCCTCCAGCGACAGCGCGCCGAAGCTCATGCCGGTGATGTAGACCGGGATGTCGAGCTCGATCGGCTTCTGCGCGAAGCGCGCCCCGAGGATCGTCTTGGTCTCGCACTTCTCCCGGTAGCCCTCGATCACGAAGCGCGTCAGCGTGCCGGGCAGGAACACGAGCTCGTCCCAGTGCGGGATCTTCTTGAACATCGAGAAGCCGCGCATCCGGTAGCGGCCGAGCTCGGCCTTCATGTGGATGTCGTTGATGACCTCGGGCGTGAAGATCTTCGAGCGCCCGAGGACGGTCCGCTGTGACGGCGCCGTCTCGTCAGCCATGCCTGCCTCCCACGCCTACAGAACGAGCTTGCGCTCGGAGGGCTCGAGGTTGTCGTAGTTGTAGAGCTGCTTGCCGCAGACGAACTTCTGCAGCTCGGGCGGCTCGCCGAGCCCGTAGATCGCGAACTTGCGCGCGATGAACTCCGTGTCGGCCTCGGTCCACTCGCCCGGCACGCAGTCGACGCCGAGCGCCTTCACCTTGCCGCCGACGTAGAGCTCGCCGTCGTACATCGAGTCGCCCAGGCCCGGGCCGACGTTGCCGACGATGATCTGGCGGCCGCGCTGCATCATGAAGCCGGTCATTCGAGCCGGCGTCGCCGAGGACGATCACGGTGCCGCCCTTCTGGTCGATGCCCGTGCGCGCGCCGACGCGGCCGCGCACGAGCACGTCGCCGCCGCGGATCGCGGCCGCGGTGAGCGAGCCCGCGTTGCCGTCGACGATCACGACGCCGCTCATCATGTTCTCGCACGCCGACCAGCCGACGCGGCCCTTGACGTGCACCTCCGGACCGTCGATCAGCCCGAGCCCGAAGTACCCGAGCGAGCCGTCGAACGTGATCCTGCAGCGCTGCAGGATGCCGACGCCGAGCGAGTGCAGCGCGCCGGGGTTCAGCACGGTGACGTCGCGCACGCCCTCGAGGTAGACGAGCCGGCGGATCTCCGCGTTGATCTTGCGCGTGGTCAGGCTGCGCGCGTCGAACTCGGCGCGATCTCCGTCGATCGAAGCTACACGGGGCGGCTGCCCGTCGACCTCGACGAGCCCGCGCGCGTCGTAGGTCAGCGCGTCCACACCATCACCTCCCCCTCGAACGGGTCGTACGTGTAGATCTCACGGTCGACGACCGCGCGGATCGCGATCTCCTCGGACGCCAGCGCGACCAGGTCGTCGGCCTCGTAGAGCACGAGCGGCTTGGCGGCGAGCTCGTCCTTGGCCATCCCGAGCGCGTCGCGCGGTCACGCAGATGTACGTGAACACGCCGTCGAGCTCCTCCAGGCTCTGCCGCATCGCGTCCTCCAGGTCGGACCCCTCGGCCATCTTCTCGGCGAGGTAGACGGCGATGATCTCCGAGTCGCACTCGGACTGGAAGCGGTGCCCGGAGCGCTCCAGCCGGCGCTTCCACTGGTGGTAGTTCGTCAGCTGCCCGTTGTGGACGACGGCGATGTCCGAGAACGGATACGCCCAGTAGGGATGCGCGCCCGAGATGTCGACGTCGGACTCCGTCGCCATGCGCACGTGCCCGATCGCGTGCGAGCCGCCGAGCCCGCCGAGCTTGTAGCGCTCCGACACCGACTCCGCATCGCCCAGGTCCTTGACGATCTGCAGCGAGTGGCCGAGCGAGAGCACCTCGGCGCCGCGCACGTCCTCGACCCGGTCGGCCAGCGCCTTCAGATCGCCGTCATAGGCGAACTGCGCCTCGAACGCGTACTCCGTCGCGTCCGTGGTCGAGTACATCGTCGCGCCGAGCGCGACGAGGCGCCGCTCGATCTCCGCCTTGTTCGTGTGCAGGCGGTCGCCGAAGTCGTAGTCGCGCACGGTGTTCGCGTCCGCCAGCTTGACGCGCATGATCCAGTTCTCCGACACCGGCCCGTAGAGCGCGTAGCCGGTCGAGTCCGGGCCGCGGTGCTTCATCGACTGGAGCATGCGCGTCATCTCCGCGCCGATCTCGCGCTCGCCGTTGCGGCTGATGATCCCTGCGATCCCGCACATCTACGGCAACACCTCGAGGTACTCGTCGCGCTCCCAGTCGGTCACCGCCGCGAGGTAGCGCTCCCACTCGTCGCGCTTGTAATGGTTGAAGACCTTGTACAGGCGGCCGGGCATGGCGCTCTTGATCAGCTCGTCCGCGGCCAGCGCCTCGAGCGCGGCGCCGAGCGAGTCCGGCACCTTCTCGATCTCGACGCCCTGCTGGAGCAGGTCGTAGGTGTTGCCCTGCTGGGGCTCGCCCGGGTCGATCTTGTTGCGGATGCCGTCCAGGCCGGCGACGAGCAGCGCCGCGGTCGTCAGGTACGGATTGCTCGAGGAGTCCACGCCGCGGTACTCGAAGCGCCCGCCGGAGGCGACGCGGACGGTCGTAGTGCGGTTCTGCCAGCCCCAGTTCTTGTAGATCGGGGCCCAGAAGCCCGTGTCCCACATGCGGCAGTAGGAGTTGACCGTCGGGTTGCCCACGCACATCAGCGCGTGGAAGTGCTCGAGCAACCCGCCGAGGAACCAGCGCGCCGTCTCGGAGAGCTGCGCCGGACCGTCCTTGTCGTGAAAGACGTTGTTGCCCTCGTCGTCGCAGAGCGTGAAGTGGTGGTGATGGCCGTTGGCAGAGACGCCCGTGAACGGCTTCGGCATGAACGTCGGCAGCAGGCCGTGCTTGCGGCCGACCGCGGCGCACACCTGGCGGTACGTCGTGATGTTGTCGGCCGTCCGCACCGGGCGGTCGAAACGGAAGTTCAGCTCGAGCTGGCCCGGCGCGTCCTCGTGGTCGCCGTAGCTCATGTCCAGCCCGAGCGCCTGGCCGTACTCGACCACGTCGAGCAGCACGGGCCGCAGTTCCTCGAACTGGTGGATGTGGTAGCAGTAGGGCTTCGTGACGCCCTCGGGCGCCTCGCCCGGCTCCGGCTTCCTGAGCCACATCATCTCGGGCTCGATGCCGATCAGGAACTGCAGCCCGAGCTCCTGCTCGAAGTCGTGCGCGATCCGCTTGAGGTTCTGGCGCGGATCGGCATCCAGCAGGTCGCCGGTCTCCGTGTCGTAGCAGTCGCAGTAGACGCGCGCGACGCGCGGATCCCAGGGCAGCACCTCGAACGTGTCGAGGTCGGCGACCGCCGCGAGCTCGGACTCCTCCGGGCCGAAGCCGATGTAGTCGCCGTAGCGGTCGGTGAAGAGGTTCGCGGTCGCGCCGTAGACGAGCTGGTATCCCTTCTCGGCGACCTGCGGGAAGAACGACGAGACGACGCCCTTGCCGAGCACGCGACCCGTGACCGAGACCTGCTGGAAGAAGACGTACCTGATGCCCTCGGCCTCGATCCGGCGCGTGATCTCCTCGATCCGCTCGCGCCGGCCCGGCGCGTTGCGCGCCTCCTCCAGCGTCGTCGGCGCGGGCGCGATCCTGCTCGAGCGCAACACGGTCTCGACCGTGCCGCCGAAGGTGTGTCCCACGACCGGGCCCCCGTTGCCCTCCACGACGCTCATGTCCCCGTTTTCTCCTCTGCTCGGCGAAGTGCGCGCGAGACTAGCCGCTGTGAACGAATTTGTATAGAGTCCCTATTTCGGCAACGCCATTGCGTGAAAGGCAACACATGACCACGCTTCCCTCGTCGGTTCCCGTACTCGTCGTAGGCGCCGGAGTCCACGGTCTTTCGACCGCGTGGCACCTCGCGCAGAAGGGCGAGCGGGTGCTCGTCCTCGACAAGGACCGGATCGCGGCCGGCGCCTCCGGGATCGCGTGCGGCGTCGTGCGGAACAACTACTTCCAGCCGGCGATGAGCGAGCTGATGGCCGCCTGCGTGGAGATCTGGGAGTCGGATCCCGACGCGTTCCACTACCACGGCTCCGGCTACATCGCGCTCGGCCCCACCGAGCAGGAGTCCGACCTCGCCGCGGTCCACGAGCGCCACCAGCGGATCGGCTACGACTCCGAGCTGATCACCGGCGAGGCCGCGGTCGCGGAGCACATGCGCGCGCTGTATCCCGACTGGCGCGCGCAGGGCGTGACCGTGTGCCTGCACGAGCATCGCGGCGGCTTCGCGTTCAACCAGGAGTCGATGCTCGGGCTGGCGGACAAGGCGCGCGCGGCGGGGGCGGAGATCGTCGAGGGCGTCGCCGTGACGGGCTTCTCGCGCGACGGGTCCGGCGCGGTGACGATCGTTCACACGGATGCCGGCGACGTCGCGGTCGAGCAGGTCGTGATCGCGGTCGGGCCCTGGATCGCGCAGCTCTGGTCGATGCTCGACCTGCCCGACCGGCTCGACGTCCACCAGCCCGACGGCGCCGTCGCGCGCGACCAGCCGATGTGGACCTACTGGTACCTGCAGGAGGGCGAGACGGTGTTCGACCCCGCGGAGTTCGTCACCGCGGACGGCAAGCAGTCACCGGTGCTGCACGTCGACAGCGACGCGCCGCTGCACGCCGAGGACGGCAAGCTGATCACCGACGAGCTCTGGGGCGTCTACTTCAAGCCCGACCGCGAGAGCATCCAGGGCGGCTCCGCCCCGCTGACCGTCGGGCCGGAGTTCACGGTCGACCCGTACCCGACGGGGACGGTCGAGGACGGCTTCCCCGACCTCTGGTGCGCCGCTCTGTCGCACTGCCTCGGGCGCTTCGAGGGCGCGCGCGACCGCTACCGCCAGGTCCGCTCGGGCGGCGTCGGCGCGTTCACCGCCGACAACTTCCCGGTCTTCGACCACATGGCGCCGAACGTCTACGTCGCCGCCGACTCCAACCACGGCTACAAGATGATCGCCGTCGGCCGCGAGATCGCCGAGGTGCTGCGCGGCGGGCACTCGTCGCTGCTCTACCCGTTCCGCTACGAGCGCTTCGCGACCGGCGACCTGCACCCGGTCTCGCAGTCGCCGTATCCCTGGAACTGATGTCCGCGCCGCCGGTCATCGCGGTCTCGGCCGGCTTCCCGACATACGGCGACTACATGGGGCTGGCGTACGCCGGACCGCTGGAGGCGGCCGGCGCGCTGCCGGTCCAGCTGCCCTTCCTGGCGGATCCGGCGCCGGTGCTCGATGTCGCCGACGGAGTCGTGCTCGGCTTCGGCTCGGACATCGACCCGGCGCGCTACGGCGGCGAGCCGCATCCCGCGATGACCGAGCATTCGGCGCGGCGCGACGATTTCGAGCTGGAGCTCGCGCGCTTGGCGCTCGACGCGGGCCTGCCGGTGCTCGGGATCTGCCGTGGGATGCAGCTGCTGAACGTGCTGCGCGGCGGGACGCTGCTCGCCGACGTCGCGCCGCACCCCGGCGGCGACTGGGAGCGCTGGGCGCTGGTGCGCGCGGCGGTGCTGGCGGGCGAGCAGCTGGCCGAGCATCCGGGTCACCCGCTGCGCGTCGCAGGCCGGCTCGCGACTGGCTGCGGCGCTCGGGCCCGATCCCCTGTGGGTCAACTCCTACCACCACCAGGCGGTCGACCGGCTCGGCGCCGGCGTCGTGCCGGTCGCCTGGGCGGACGACGGGATCGTCGAGGCGCTGGAGCTCGACGGCGACGCCTGGGTGCTCGGCGTGCAGTGGGAGCTGCAGGAGAGCTGGAAGGACGACGCGAGGATGCTCGCCGTGTTCGAGGCCTTCGTCGCCGCGGCGCTCAGCGGGAGAGCTCGTCGACGAGCGCCGCGAGCAGCCGCATGAAGCGCTCCGCCGAGCCGACGTGCAGCCGCTCGCCCGGCGCGTGCGGCCCCTCGATCTGAGGTCCGAGCGACAGCATGTCGAGCCCCGGCTTCTTGGCGCCGATGATCGCGGGCTCGAGGCCGCCGTGCGTGAGCGACACGTGCGGCGGCGCGCCGAAGAGCCGCTCGTGGACCGCCTTGGCGGTCGCCAGCGCGCGTGACCCGAGGTCGGGCTGCCAGCCCGGGTACTCGCGTCCCAGCTCGACCTCCGCGCCGGCGAGCCGGCCGGCCGCGGCGATCGCGCCGGTGACCTCTGGCATCACCGCGTCGTTGGCGCTGCGGCTGAGGCAGTGAAGCGCCAATCGGCCGCCGTCCGTCTCCGCGACGCCGAGCGAGGAGCTCGTCTCGACGACGCCCGGGAAGTCGGCGCTGATTCCCAGCGGGCCGACCGGGAGCGCAGCGACGAGGTCGAGGATGCGGGCGCTCGTCGCGGACGTCCAGGCGTCCGCCGGCAGGTCCGGTAGGGCTGCGTCCAGGAACGGGAGGAGCTCCGGACCCGCTGCCGCGCCGGGAGCGGCGACCCCTACGCGAACGTGTGCGTCGGTCTTCTCATACGCCCGCGCGGCGTGTATGCCGGCGGTGACGATCATGTCGCGCGCGAAGGCGGCCTCCGCGGCAGCGACGACGATCACCGCCGACGCGTCGCGCGGGATCGCGTTGCGGCTCGAGCCGCCGTCGAGCGATGCGATCCGCAGCTCCGGCGGCAGGCTCAATGCCCGCGCGAGGACCTTGATCGCATTCGCGCGGCCGGTCGCGATGTCGCCGCCGGAGTGCCCGCCGCGGCCCCCGCTCACGGTGACGCGCAGTGCGATGTCGCCGGGCCCGGTCGGCTCGCGCGGCCCTTCCAGGCGCAGGATCGTGTCGACGCCGCCCGCGCACCCGACCGTGAACGTCGCGTCCTCCTCGCTGTCGAGGTTGAGCAGCAGGCTGCCGCGGATCAGCTCGGGCTCGAGCGCCGCCGCGCCGGCCATCCCGACCTCTTCGGCGACGGTCATCAGCAGCTCGAGCGGGCCGTGCGGGGCGTCGGCGTCCTCGACGAGCGCGAGCATCGCCGCGATCGCCACGCCGTTGTCGGCGCCGAGCGTGGTGCCCTCGGCGCGCAGCCAGTCACCGTCGCGGACGACGTGGATCCGCCCCGCGCGCGCGTCGTACGGGCTGTCGGGATCGCGCTCGCAGACGATGTCGAGATGACCCTGGAGGGTCACGGTCGGCGCGGTCTCGCGCCCCGGCGTGGCGGGCACGTCGACGACGAGGTTGCCGGCGCCGTCGCGCCGGGTCTCGAACCCGCGCTGCTCGGCCCACGCGATCACGTGCGCGACGGCCTGCTCCTCCTCGTACGTCGCGCGCGGGATCTCCGTCAGGGCGGCGAAGTGGCCCCAGAACGCGGTGGGCTCGAGGTCGGCGAAGGGAGCAGTCACGGAGGGGATGATGACGGTACGGTTCAGACCCGTGCCGCGGGGGCTCGGGGTGTATGGGCAGGGGGAGCAGAGTGAGCACACGTCTTCTGGCGGGCGCCGTGACGGCGACCGCCCTCGCGGCCTGCGTGGCCGCCGTCCCGGCGTCGGCGCTGCCGCCGGGCGACATCGACATCCAGCGGGAGGCCGCGCCCGCGGCCGCGTCCGCGTCCGTGGCCGCCCCGGAGCCGGCGGTCCCGACGTTCGTCAACGGCCAGGCGCAGGCCGTGTTCTCGAAGGACCCCGCCGATTGGCACAACGGCGAGGTCTGGGTCCAGGGCCGGTTCGACAGCGACCACGACGGCGAGCTCGACCGCATCCACGCCGACTTCAGCGCGCCGCGCGAGGTCCTCACCGACGGGCTGAAGGTGCCGGTCGTCTTCGAGGACAGCCCGTACTACGCCGGATTCGCTCCCGTCTACTTCAACTGGGTCGTCGATCACGAGCTCGGCAAGCCGCCGGCGTCGCGCCCGCTGGCGCCGTTCTGGGAAGCGTTCAACACCAGCCCGACGATCAGCACGGCCCACGAGGCGCGATGGGTGCCGCGCGGATTCGCCGTCGTGCACGCGGAGTCTCCGGGCACCGGCCACTCCGACGGCTGCGCGAGCTCCGGCGGGACGAACGAGACGCTCGCGGCCACCGCCGTGATCGACTGGCTGAACGGCCGCGCACCGGCGTTCACGACCCGCACCGGCAACACGCGCGCGAAAGCGACCTGGACCACCGGCAAGGTCGGCATGATGGGCACGTCCTACAACGGGACGATCCCCGAGGCCGCGGCGACGACCGGCGTCGAGGGCCTCGAGGCGATCGTGCCGATCTCGGCGATCTCCGACTGGTACGACTACTACCGCGCCAACGGCATGGTGCGGGCGCCGCACTCGTCGTCGAACCCGACCGGCGACAACAACGCGTTCCAGGGCGAGGACCTCGACGTGCTCGCCGACGGCGTGTACTCGCGCATCGACGAGGTGGGTGAGCGCACGATCTGCAAGCCGCAGATCGAGTACCTCGCGAAGCGTCAGGATCGCGCCAAGGGCAACCGCAGCGGCCTCTGGCAGGAGCGCAACTACATGAAGGACGTCGGGAACGTCGAGGCCGCCACGCTGCTCGCGCACGGCAACAACGACTTCAACGTCATGACGAAGAACGCGGCGCAGTTCTACGCCGCGCTCAAGCAGCGCGGCGTCCCGCACATGTTCTACCTCCACCAGGGCGGTCACGGCGGAGCGCCGCCGGACGTGCTCGTCAACTACTGGTTCACCCGCTACCTCTACGGCGTGCAGAACGGCGTCGAGAGCCTGCCGCGCTCGTGGGTGGTGCGCGAGCCCGAGTCGTGCCCGCCGCGCCAGACCTCGGTGACCGGCGACCAGTCGAACACGGCGACGCTGGCCGTGGCGGACACCAGCCCGTTCCGGATCGGCTTCACGCTGACGGTGCCGGAGACCAACGCCGACGGCACGATCACGGACACGACGCGCCTGATCACCGACATCCCGGACTCCACGCACCTGGTGCTCACGTCCGCGGTGGCCACGGCGCCCGGCCAGAAGGTCGCGGGCGGCGCCGTCGTGAGCCTCGCCTGCACCAGCGCGAACCCGACGCCGTACGCCGAGTGGCCGGACCCTGCGACGCGCGCGGTCAAGCTGCGCCTCGAACCGGGCGCCCCGGCGCGCGGCGGCCTGACGCCGGCGCCAGATCCGGGCGCCGGGCAGGAGACGCTGACCGACGATGCGTCGATCGCCGGGCTCACGCTGGCCAACGCGGCCTCCTCGAACGCCCGCCTGATCTATCAGACCGCGCCGCTCGCGCAGCCCGTCCGGATCAGCGGCACGCCGACGGTCGCGCTGCGGATGGCGTCCAGCAGGTCGAAGGCGAACCTGACCGCGGCGCTCGTGAGCTATCCGCCGACCGGGGACGGCACGATCCTCACGCGCGGCTGGCTCGATCCCGCGAACCGCAACAGCGACTGGGCCGACGCACCGTTGAAGCCGGGGAGGATGTACCCGCTCGAGTTCGACATGCAGCCGAAGGACTCGGTCGTCCCGGCCGGCAACCGGCTCGCGCTGATGGTCCTGTCCAGCGACCGCGACTTCACGATCCGGCCGGCAGCCGGGACGCGGCTGACGCTCGACCTCGCGCGCAGCTCGCTCGCGCTCCCGGTCGTCGGCGGCTCGGCTGCGCTCGCGGCGGCGCTCGGGTGAGCAGGGCGGAGCGGCCGGCGGCTCGTCGCCGGCCGGCCGCTCCGCGCACGTCAGCGATCGGAGAGCTCGCGGTCCTGCTTGCGCCAGGCGAGCCCGTGAGCGGTCATCGCCCAGCTGCCGTCGGGCAACCGCCGCGCGAGACGCTCGTCGCTCAGCGACTGCAGGTTGAGCGGCGTGCGCATGTCGCCGTGCCCGCGCCCGATCGCGTCGTCGATCTCGGCCACGGGCACCCCGACGTCCGCGGCGCCGTTCGACAGCCGCCACAGCGCATCCAGGATGTGGACCAGGTCGCGCCGGCTCACGGACCGCCGCCGAGCGCGCGGCCGACCGCCGCGGCGGCCTCGAGCAGTCGCGGGAGCACCTCGGCGCGGCGGGCGGCGGTGAGACGCGCGGCCGGGCCCTGGATCCCGAGGATCGCGACGAGCCCTCCGCCGCGGCCGGTCACCGGGGCGGCGAGCGCGTTGAGGTCGGGCTCGCGCTCCCCCTCGGCCTCGGCCCAGCCCTGCTCGCGCACCGCAGCCAGCTCGGCGGCCAGCCGGACGGGGTCAGTGATCGTGCGGTCGGTCACGGCGGTCAGGACGGCCGGCTCGCCGCCGCGGAAGGCGAGCAGCACCTTGCCCACCGCGGTCGCGTGGCCCATGCTC
The DNA here is from genome assembly GCA_963839615.1 of uncultured Solirubrobacteraceae bacterium. GTDB lineage: Bacteria > Actinomycetota > Thermoleophilia > Solirubrobacterales > Solirubrobacteraceae > DASQMT01. Next base: position 177,842 of record CAWIVY010000006.1, on the reverse strand, counting down.
GGACGGCCGACGCGGGCCATGCTCACCACGCTGGACTCGCCGGCCACGAAGTCGACCGTCACCGCCTCGCCCTCGCCCGGAACCGACAGGGTCGCCGTCTCCCCGATCCGCTCGACGAGCGCGCGCAGCTGCGGCCGTGCCAGATCGCGCACGTCGAGGCCGGCGAGCACGCGATCGGCCAGCGCGACGAGATGCAGGCCGAGCCGGTACGGACCGCCCGGCTCGCGCTGGACCATGCCGCCGCGCTCGAGCGTCGCGAGCAGCCGCGAGGCGCTGCTCGGGTTCACCCCGATCCGACGCGCGAGGGCGTTGACGCCCGCGGGCCCCTCGGCCAGGGCGTCGAGCAGGGCGACCGCGCGGGCCACGGACCCGACTGGCCGGCCGGGGGTGTCCCGGAAGGGGTCTGACCCCTCTTGGGCCACCTACGAAACGAGCTCGAGCGTCGGCCGGCCGGCGGCGTGCTCGGCGCCGACCGCCCGCAGCACCTCGACCATCGCCACGGTCGCGGGCGAGCGGTAGCCCGTCAGCGCGGTCGCGTAGATCTGGCGCACGGGCGTGTCCCGGCCGAGCGGGCGGACGACGATGTCGTCGCGGATCGTGCGCAGCCCCAGCTCCGCGATCAGCGAGACCCCGACGCCGGCGGCGACGAAGCCCTGGACGGCGGCGTAGTCGTCGGTCTCGAAGGCGATCCGCGGATCGAACCCGAAGCGCATGCACGCCTGGCTGATCATGCGGTTGCACTCGCAATCGGGCGCGCCGCCGATCCACGGCTCGCCGGCGAGATCCGCCAGCCGGACCCCGCGCTTGCGCGCGAGCGGGTGATCGAGCGGGAGCACCAGGTACATCGGGTCCTCGAGCAGGTGATGGTGCTGGACGCCGTCGCCGAAGCGGTCCTCCTGCTTGCCCGCCCCGAACGTGACCGCGAGGTCGATGTCACCGGCGCGCAGCGCCGCGACGGCCGCCTCGGGCTCGACCAGCGTCATCGAGAGCTCGACGGCGGGATGGGCCTTCGCGAACGCGGCGATCGCGACCGGCATGATCGTGGCGGCCGCCGACTCGAATGCGGCCAGCCGCAGCCGGCCGCCGCGCAGGCCGGCGATCGCCTCCAGCTCGGCCTCGGCCTCCGCGAGCCGGCCGAGGATTCCGTCGGCGTGGCGCACGACGGCCTCGCCGGCCTCGGTCAGCCGCACGCCGCGCGCGCTGCGTTCCACGAGCACGGCGCCGGCCTCGCGCTCGAGCGCCGCGATCTGCTGCGAGATCGCCGACTGCGTGAACGACAGCGACTCCGCCGCCGCGGAGAACGAGCCGCGCAGGGCGACCTCGCGAAGGACTCGCATGCGGCGGACGTCAAGCATCAGCGCGACTTATACCAGATACGCACAAAGGTCATTTGTGCTGATGGGCGGCATGACCGAAAATGCTCTCAGTCGCCCAACCCTCCCCAAGGAGCCCGCAATGCAGAGCCTCGATCCAACCGTAGTCATCCGAGCCGCCCGTGGCTCCGACGGCGTCGCGCTCGAGGGTCTCGCCCGGCTCGACTCGCAGCGGCCGCTCGCCGGCGACGTGCTGCTGGCCGAGCAGGACGGCGAGCTCGTCGCCGCGCTCGCCGGCGAGCGCGTGATCGCCGACCCGTTCCGCTCGACCGCCGACCTCGTCGCGCTGCTGCGCGTGCGCGCCGGGCGCTCGCGGCAGGACCGCGGCCACCGCGCACGCGTGCGCGCGCCGCGCCTGCGGGCCGCGTGAACCGCAGCCTCCTCCCCCGACCCGCTCCCCAAACAGCGGCCGGCGCCTCTGCCCCCCAGGCGCCGGCCGCCGCTCCCGTCCGGGCCACCCATCCGCCCACTCCCTCGGGCCTCCTCGTCTGGGCGGCGCTCTGGACCGTCTACATCGTCTGGGGCTCGACCTACCTGGCGCTGCGCGTCCTCGTCGAGACGATCCCGCCGCTGGTCTCCACCGGCAGCCGCTTCCTGCTCGCCGGCTCGCTGATGCTCGGCGTGCTGGCGCTGCGCCGCCGCCCCGTGCGGATCACGCGCCGCGAGGCGCTGAGCTGCCTGCTCGTCGGCTCGCTGATGATGGGCGCCGTCGCCACGGTCGCGACGGCCGAGCAGGACGTGCCCTCCAACCTCGCCGCGCTGCTGGTGGCGTGCGTGCCGCTCTGGGTCCTGCTGCTGCGCCGCCTCGGCGGGGAGCAGATCCCGCCGCGCCTCGTGCTCGCCATCCTGCTCGGCTTCGCGGGCGTCGCGCTGCTGCTGCAGCCCGGCGGCCAGACCGGCGGCGCGCCGCTGCTGTCGCTGCTGCTCGTCGTCTGCTCGACGCCGGCCTGGGCGACGGGCTCGTACATCTCGCGGCGCGTTGCGCTGCCGTCGCACCCGCTCGTCTCCGTCGGCTGGCAGATGCTGCTGGGCGGCTCGGTGGTCACGCTCGCGGGCGTCGTCGCCGGAGAGCCCTGGGCGCTCGACTTCGCGGCCTTCTCGACGGAGTCGGTCCTCGCCTGGGTCTATCTCGCGCTGATCGGGTCCACGCTCGCCTTCACCGCCTACGCCTGGCTGCTCCAGAACGCGCCGATCTCGCGCGTCGCGACCTACGCGTACGTGAATCCGGTCGTGGCGATCGTGCTCGGTTACCTGATCCTCGACGAGGCGGTGACCGGGCTGACCGTCGCGGGCGCGGCCGTGATCGTGCTCGCCGTCGCCGTCGTGGTGCGGAGCGAGGCGAAGCCGCCGCGGCCCGGGAGGGATTAGAGCTCGAGCATCGCCGCGGCGACGTCACCGGCGGCATCATCGGGGATCGCGGTCGCGGCCCGTTCGAGCACCAGGAGCCGCGCGCCGGGGATCTCGCGCGCGAGCGCCTCGCCGTTGCCGACAGGGAAGAACGGGTCCCGGCGGCCGTGCACCACGAGCGCGGGGATCGCGAGCTCGGGCAGGCGCTCGCGCCAGCGCGGCTTGCAGTCGAGCTTGGCGAACACGGTGCCGATCTGGTTGGCCATCTGTACCGCGGGCTCCGTGCCCGGAGTGCGGTCCCAGATGCGCTCGGCGGTCGCGCGTGCGGCGGCGGGGTCGTTGCCGAGGGTCTCCGCGCCGGCGGCGGCGAACTCCGCCACGGCAGCGCGGTCGGACCAGTCGGGCATCGGGCGCGAGAACAGCCGCTTCATCGTCGCCGCGTCATGGTCGGGCAGGTCGGCGTCGGGCCGGCCCGGTGCGACGGGTCGCGTCCCGGCGAGGGTGAGCGCCGAGAACGCGTCGGGGTGGTCGAGCGCGGCGACCTGGGCGACCATCCCGCCGACGCCGATGCCCGCCAGGTGCGCCGGCCGGTCGTCGAGTCCGCGGGCGAGCGCCGCGGCATCGGCTGCGAGGTCGTGCAGCGTGTACGCCGGAGCCTCGGGATCGACGGTGGTCGACGCGCCGCAGTCGCGCAGGTCGTAGCGCACGACGTGGCGCCCGCCGCGAGCGAGCGCCTCGCAGAGCGCGTCGGGCCAGGAGAGCATGGTCGTGCCGCCCGCGAGCAGAGCGAGCGGCGCCGCCGCGTCGCCGAAGTGCTCGACCCCGAGCGTGACGCCGTTGGCCGCGACCGTCGTCATCGTCAGGGAAGCAGGGCGAACACGCGCGCCGGCGTGCCCGACGAGCCCGGGAGCTTGAGCGCGCCGACGACCACCGTGGCGCCGACGTCGGGCAGGGCGTCGAGCCCGACGAGACCCTCGAGATGCCAGAAGCCGGCCGGGAGCGTGGTGTGGTGCACGGGGAAGTCCGCCGCCGCCCCCGCGTCCACGCTGAGCGTGTCGATGCCCAGTCCCGTGACCTCTCGCTCGACGAGCAGCACGGCGGCATCGCGGCCGTAGCCCGGGAAGGCCAGCGGGTCGCCGAGATAGCGCGCAGGGTCGTCGCGGAAGGCGTCCCAGCCGGTGCACAGGAGCACCGCGCAGCCGGCCGGCACGCGTCCGTGCTCGGCCTCCCACGCCTCGAGATCCTCCGCGCGCAGCACCCACGCCGGGTCGCCGCCGCAGAGCTCGCGCGCGTCGATCCGCACCGCCGGGCGCACGAGCAGCTCGGCCGGGATGTCGGCGACCATCGCGCCGCCCGGCACCGTGTGGCTCGGCGCGTCGATGTGCGTCCCCGAGTGCTCGGCGAAGCTCAGGTCGCGCCACCAGAAGCCGTCGACGTCGTACTCCGCCTGGGCGTCGGCCCGGAACGGGGCGGAGTCCGGCCACAACGCGGTGCGCTCGTCGAGCGTCTGGGTGAGGTCGACGACCCTCATGGCTGCGTCTCGTCGAACGGGCGCTCGAACAGCGTGGAGAGCACGATCTGGGTCTGCGTCCGCGTCACCCCGGCATGATCGCGGATCCGCTCGAGCGCCTCCTCGAGATGCGATGTGTCGCGCGCGCGCACGTGCAGCATCGCGCTGGCCTCCCCCGCGACCGTGTAGGCGGCCTCGACCTCGGGGTGGTGCTCGACCGCGTCGCGCACCTCGGCGGCGGCCATCCGGCCCTCGCAGTAGAGCGCCACGAACGCGTGCGTGCCCCAGCCGAAGCGGCCGGGATCGACCAGCGCGGTGTAGCCGCGCACGACTCCCTCCGCCTCCAACCGGTCGACGCGGCGCTTGACCGCCGGCGCGCTCAGCGACACGTGCAGCCCGATGCTCAGGAACGAGCGGCGGGCATCCTGCCGCAGTAGCGCAACGATCTGCCGGTCGATGTCATCCATGAGCGGCTCCAGCGTACACCAACGCAACGCATCGGCATTGAGAGATGGCCCCCGACAACGCAATCATAAAGGAGAGCTTTTTCGAGATCAGGAGGGGACCGTGAGCACGCAGCCCGTAGCCGTACCGAGGGCAGCCGGCGAGGACTTCATGCCGATGCACGGCATCGACCACGTCGAGCTGTGGGTCGGCAACGCAGCGCAGGCCGCGTATTTCTATCGCGAGGCCTTCGGCTTCGAGCAGGTCGCCTACGCGGGCCTCGAGACGGGCGTGCGCGATCGCGTGTCGTTCGTGCTGCAGCAGGGCCGCATCCGGCTCGTCCTCACCGGCGCGCTCACGCCCGACCACGAGATCGGCAGGCACCACCTGCGCCACGGCGACGGCGTGCGCGTGATCGCGCTGTCGGTCCCCGACGCCGGCAACGCCTACCGCACGGCGGTCGATCGCGGCGCGAAGGGCGTGCGCGAGCCGCAGGAGACCAGCGACGAGCACGGCACCGTGACGACGGCGACGATCGCCGCCTACGGCGACACGCTGCACACGTTCGTCGAGCGCTCCGGCTACGAGGGCGCGTTCCTGCCCGGCTTCGTCGCCGAGAAGCTCGCCCCGCGCGGCGGCGACGTCGGCCTGCTCGCGATCGACCACATCGTCGGCAACGTCGAGCTCGGCCATATGGAGACGTGGGTCAAGTTCTACGAGGACGTCTTCGGGATGACGGAGATGCTGCACTTCTCCGATGAGGACATCTCGACGGAGTACTCCGCGCTGATGTCGAAGGTCGTCACGTCAGGCAACGGTCGGATCAAGTTCCCGATCAACGAGCCTGCCGAGGGCAAGCGCAAGTCGCAGATCGACGAGTACCTCGAGTTCTACGGAGGCCCGGGCGCCCAGCACATCGCGGTCGCGTCGCGCGACATCGTCAAGACCGTCGGGCAGTTGCGCGAGCGCGGCGTCGAGTTCCTGACGACGCCCGAGTCCTACTACGACGACGTGCCCGAGCGGATCGGCGAGATCGAGGAGGACCTCGAGGACCTGCGCAAGCAGGGCATCCTGGTCGACCGCGACGACGAGGGCTACCTGCTGCAGATCTTCACCAAGCCGGTCGGCGACCGGCCGACGATGTTCTTCGAGATCATCGAGCGGCACGGCGCCCGCGGCTTCGGCGAGGGAAACTTCAAGGCCCTGTTCGAGGCGATCGAGCGCGAGCAGGAGCGTAGGGGGAACTTGTAGCGATGAGGTACCACCAGATGGGGCTGGTGCCCCGCAAGCGCCACGTCCAGTTCCGCGACCCCGAGCACGCCGGCAGCAACGGCAACGCGCCGCTGCTGGTCGAGGAGGTGCTCGGGTTCGAGGGCTTCTCCGGCAACGAATCGATCCTCTACCACCTCTTCTCCCCCTGCCGGGTCAAGGAGGTGGGCGCGTTCACGCCGATCGCGCTGGAGGAGTGGGTGCCCGACACGCACGTGCACCGGCTGACGAACACGAACGGCGGCGACGCCGCAGGGCGACAGCGTGCTCGGCCGGCGCGTGCTCGAGTTCAACAACGACATCGAGATCGGCATCTGCCTGCCCGAGCGCGAGGCCGATTACTTCTTCCGCGACGGCGAGGGCGACGAGGTGATCTTCGTCCACGAGGGCGAGGGCGTCGTCGAGACGATCTTCGGCGAGCTGCCCTACCGCAAGTGGGACTACATCGTGCTCCCGCGCGGGACGACGTACCGGTTCCGCTTCGACACGCCGCAGCGCTGGCTGACGTTCTACACGCCGGGCGAGATCGAGACCCCGAACCGCTACCGCAACCGCTACGGGCAACTGCTCGAGCACGCGCCGTTCTCGCAGCGCGACTTCCTGCCGCCCGCCGAGCTGAAGACGCATCGCGAGCGCGGCGAGCACGACCTGAAGGTGCGCGTGCGCGGCGGTTACCAGGACTACCTGCTCGACTACCACCCGTTCGACGTCGTCGGCTGGGACGGCTACGTCTACCCCTACACGTTCAACATCCTCGACTTCGAGCCCAAGGCCGGGCGGCTGCACCAGCCGCCGCCGGCCCACCAGACGTTCCAGGGTCCGAACTTCGTGATCTGCTCGTTCTGCCCGCGCATGCTGGACTGGGACGACGAGGCGATCGTGCTCCCCTACCACCACTCGAACGTGCAGTCCGAGGAGGTCATGTACTACGTGGACGGCGAGTACGGCGCGCGCAAGGGCGTCGGGGTCGGCTGCATCACGCTGCACCCCTCGGGCCTGCCGCACGGGCCGCAGCCGGGGCTCGTCGAGAAGGCGATCGGCACGAAGCAGACGAACGAGATGGCGGTGATGTGCGACACCTTCCGCCCGCTCAGGTTGACGACGCTGTCACGCGAGCTCGACGACCCGAGCTACGCGCTCTCGTGGTACGAGCCTTCGACTGGCGCGACGGCGAGCGCCTGATCCGCTTCGGCCGCGGCGTCGCGGCCGACGCGGTCCAGGCCCTCGGCGGGCCCGGTTACCTGCTTTTGACGACGTCCCGGGCAGGGGCGGTCCTGCCGGCGGTCGCGCAAGCGGCCGCCGGCGTACACCACGTGCACCCCGGCGGCGTGCCCGAGCTCGCCGAAGAGGCGCTCGCGTGGGCGCAGCCGCCCGCCGTGCGGGCGAGCCGCATCGTCGCGCTCGGCGGCGGGCGCGTGATCGACGTGGCGAAGGCGGTCACGGCCGCCCTGGGCGAGGGCACCCGGGCGATGGCGATCCCCACCACCCTGTCGGGCGCCGAGCTGACGAGCGTGCACCGGCATGCGGCAGGAGTGGACGAGCGAACTCCGCGCGTGCGCTGCGCCGTCGTGATCTCCGACCCCGAGCTGGCGGCCTCCCAGCCTGCCGGCGAGCTGGCCGCCAGCGCGCTGAACGCGTTGGGGCATGCGGTCGAGGCCCCCTGCACGGTGTCCGCCAATCCGGTCGCGACGCTTTCGGCCCACGAGGCCGCGCGGCTCCTGACCGGCGCGTTCGCCGGGCGCGAGCCGGACCGCGACGCGCTCGCGCTCGGCGCGCTGCTCGCGGGCTACGCGCTCGACAGCACCGGCTACGGGCTGCATCACGTGCTCGCGCAGACGCTCGTGCGGAGCGGCCTGGCGAGCCACGGCCAGGCCAACGCGATCCTGCTGCCGCACACGATCGCGGGCCTCGAGCGGCGCTTCCCGGAGCAGCACGCGGCGCTCGCGGCCGCCCTGGGCGAAGACCCGGCGGAGGCGGCGGCGCGGCTGTGCGCGCTCACGGGGAAGACGCGGCTGCGCGACCTGGGCGTGACCGCCGACCACCTCGAGGCGTGCGTCGAGGCTGCTGCGGCGCGGCCGCAGCTCGACAACACGCCGCCGCGGCCGGGGCACGACGAGCTGCGCGAGATCTACGCGGCCGCGCTGTAGGCGGGGCCGTGGCGCGCGTCGGGTAGCGTGGGCGCATGGAAGGCGGCTTCGAGGCGGAACGCGGCACTGCGCGGCCGGCGCCCGGCTTCGAGCCGCCGGTCGATCCGGGCGGCGGGCCGTCGCTGCGCGGCCTCGCACTCGTCGCCCGCATCATGCGCGGGCGCGAGCTCGCCGCCGATGCCGCCGGGATCCCGCCGCTCGACTCCGATCAGGTGCTCGACCTCCAACGAACCGCGGGGAACCAGCTGACGACCGGCGCGCTCGCGCGCTGGAACGACCTGCTCGCGGACGGGACGGCGGCGCAGACGCTGCCGCAGGAGCTGCTCGGCCGGCTCTCCGCCGCGCGCGCCGCCGATCCCGCTCTGCACGCGGCGATCTGCACCGCGCTCGACGGGCTCGCGCCGCAGATCGCCGTGACCGTGAGCTGCACGGGCGAACCGGGCGGGCCGGTCGAGATCGCGCTGCGCGGTCCGGCGGCAGCCGCAGCGGCCGTCACCGTCGCGCTCGCGCCCGGCGAGTCGGTCGGCCTGGCACTCCCGTTCGCGGAGCTCTTCGGCCCGGCAGCGGGCGTCGCGCCGGAGGACGCGCTCGCGGTGACGCTCGCACCGCCCGGCGGCGCGCGCCGGTCGCTCGAGCTGCCGATCCCGTTCGCCGCGCCGGTGACGGTGGCGGGCTACGCGGCGCTGGCCGAGCTGCGCTAGAGCTTGAGCAGGACGAGCGTGTTCGCGGCGAACAGGACCGCGAAGAGGATCGTCCAGCGGTCCAGGTTGCGCTCCATCAGGGAGCCGCCGGTGCTGCCGCCTGCGACGCCCACGCCGAACGCGCCCGACATGCCCGCATCCTTGCCGGAGTGCAGCAGGATGAGCAGGATCAGGATCACGCAGATGAAGACCTGCAGGACGGAGAGGACCGTGTACATCGGTCGATCAGGGTACTACGGCCCGGCGGGACTCAGGGCTTGCGCCCGTTCCCTCGGCCCTTCTTCTTCGCGGCCTTCTTCTTCGCGGCCTTCTTCTTCGCGGCCTTCTGCTTCTTGAACTTCGGCGTCGCCTTCTTGGAGCCCCTGAACTTGCCGCAGGCGATCACGGTGCCGTCGGCGAGGTGGAGGTTGACGTAGTAGACGAAGCCGGTGTCGCCGTCGGCTGGGGAGACCGGGAACGTCTTCGTCTTGAAGGTCTTGTTGTAGTTGCCCGCCGGATTCGTGGTGAACGGGTTGACCTTCGTCCAGTCCCAGCCCGCGTACGGCGGTCCGGCGATCGCCGTGTCCGTGCACGGGTCGCCCGGGCCGGTCGCCTGGTGGACGTGCCAGAGGTAGGTCCCGCCGGGGGTCAGGCCGCGAAAATGGACCGAGACCTTGTTGTTCTTCTTGCCGTCGACTAGCTGCGCCTTGCCGAACTTCTTGGTCGTGTACGCCGCATCCGCACCGACCGGACTGAGCGTCGCCTTGTAGACCTTCGCGCGCGGTGAAGGCTTCTTCGCCTTCGGCTTGGGCTTGGCGGCGAGTGCGCCGGCGGGCGCGATCGCCACTGCGGCAACGGCGAGCAGTGCGGGAAGCTTCCTCATGACGGTTGCAACGCCCTTCAATGCTCGCGGTTGGGGGGTACGGTCACCTCGTCGAGGCGGTGCAGCAGGTCCACCGCCTCGCGGCGCAGCTGGCGGTCGAGCGCGCGCCAGTCCGTCTCGGAGAGCTTACCCGTGCGGAAGTCCATCTCGGCGTCCCGGATCTCGGCGTACTTGGCGTCGCGGGCGGCCTCGAGGTCCGCGCGCTCGGCCGCGCCGGCGGCCTCGCGCTCGGGCCGGCGGCCGTGCCTCAGCGGCGCGCTGATCACCAGCACGGCGAGCGCCACGACGACGAGCACCAGCAGAACCTCCACGCGGCGGCTACGCGCGCTCGAGCTCGCGCGCGACGCGGGCGAGGCCCGCCGCGGTCGCGGGCTGCCGCGCCCGGGCGCCCGCCGGCCAGAGCGCGATCGCCGCGCCCGCGAACACGATCAGCGCGCCGAGCCAGATCCAGGCCACGAGCGGTGAGGCGATCAGCCGGAAGGTGGCCGGCGGCGGCGAGTCGGTGTAGGAGCGGCTGAGGCCGCGCAGTGCCTGGGCCAGGAAGGCGCCGCGATCGGCGTCGGACAGCTCGGTCGCGTCGGCGAAGACCTTGTCGCCCTCCTCGATCCGTGGCGCGAGGCGGCCGATGTCGGGCGCGATCGCCGTCCAGAGGTCGCGCCGGACCCCGGCACGCAGGCCGACCTCCGTGGTCGCCTCCCCCTCGAAGAAGCGCGAGACCGGGCCGAGGCTCGGGTCCGTGCTCGGGAAGTAGGACTTGTACGTCTCGAGCGTGTCCGCGGGGCCGTCGCCGCGCCGCACCCGCAGCCGGGCGCCGAGGTCGATCCGCTCGAGCCGGCCGTTGCTCGCCGCCACCAGCCGCGAGGTCGGGCGCTCGTAGGTGATCGCGTAGCCCTCGATCCGCTCCGTCTGGCCGGGCCGCAGCTCGACCAGGCGCTGTGTCTGGAACGCCGACGAAGCCGCCACGCCGACGAACAGGACGGCGATGCCGACGTGCACGGTGTAGCCGCCGTAGCGGCGCCGGTTGCGCCGGACGAGCGCGACCAGCGCCGCCGGGAGAGAGTCGCGCGACATCGCGCGGCGCGCGCGCACGCCGCGCCACAGCTCCTGCCCGACCGCGAGGACCGCGAAGGCCGCGAACGTGAACATCAGCAGCGCCGCCGCCGAGCCGCTGAGCCCCGCGGCAAGCAGCGCCACCGCCACGAGCAGCGCACCGCCGGCCGGCAGCGCGAAGTTGCGCCGCAGGTTCGCGGCCGTGGCGCGGCGCCATGCGATCAGCGGGCCGATCCCCGACAGCAGCACGAGCACGAGCGCGAGCGGCGTGATGTAGCGGTTGAACCAGGGCGGCCCCACCGATGCCTCGTTGCCGGTGAGCGCCTCCGAGATCAGCGGGAAGAACGTGCCCCAGAAGACGACGAAGCAGAGCCCGACCAGCACGAGGTTGTTGAGCAGGAACGCCGCCTCGCGCGAGAGCAGCGAGTCGAGTCGGTGCTCGGAGCGCAGCGATTCCGAGCGGCTGGCGACGAGCGCGATCGAGCCGGCGATCATCACGACGATCAGGACCAGGAACGGGATCCCGAGCGTCGAGGCGCCGAACGCGTGGATCGACTCGAGGATTCCCGAGCGCACCAGGAACGTGCCCAGGATCGCCAGCACGCCCGTGGCCAGCACGAGCGAGACGTTCCACACCTTCAGCATCCCGCGCTTCTCCTGGATCATCACCGAGTGCAGGAACGCGGTGCCGGTCAGCCACGGCATCAGCGAGGCGTTCTCGACCGGGTCCCAGGCCCAGTAGCCGCCCCAGCCGAGCTCCATGTAGGACCAGCGCGCACCGAGCATGACCCCCGTGCCGAGCAGCAGCCACGCCGCGAGCGTGAACGGGCGCGTGGCGCGGATCCACTCCGCCCCGAGCCGCCGCGTGACCAGCGCGCCGACCGCGAACGCGAACGGCACCGCGAACAGCGTGTAGCCCGAGTAGAGCATCGGCGGGTGGATCATCATGCTCGGGTGGCGCAGCAGCGGGTTGAGTCCGGAGCCCTCGGCCGGCGCTGCCGCGAGCGTCGTGAACGGCGACTCGAGGAACACGAGCAGGCCGCAGAAGAAGGCGCCGAACCCGAGCAGCACGGCGGTCGCGTATGGCGCGATCTCGCGCAGTTTGCGGCGCGTCAGGAACAGGATCGCGCTGCTCCACAGCGCGAGCAGCATCACCCAGAGCAGCAGCGAGCCCTCCTGTGAGGACCACACGGCCGTGAGCCGGTAGAACAGCGGCGTCGTGGTCGACGAGTGCGTGGCGACCAGCTCGAAGGAGAAGTCCGAGCGCACGAACGCGGCCTGCAGGATCGCCATCGCGACGACGAGCACCCCTGCCAGGGCGTAGACGGAGCGGCGGCCGGAGGCGACGAGGTCGCGCCGCCCGGCGCGCGCTCCGTAGAGCGAGGCGCCGATCCCATACAGGCAGATCGCCAGGGCGACGGCCAGGCAGCTGAAGCCGGCGAGTGCCACGGCTCAGGTCAGGTCTTCGGCTCGGCCGAGAACTTCGACGGGCACTTCGTGACGAGCGAGTCCGGCTGGCCCTCGAACGTGGCGCCCTGCCTGCGCACGTCGATCACGATCTCGCGCCCCTCGCGGAACGGGTCGGGCACCTGGCCGACGTAGCGGACCGGCACGCTCGCGCCGCCGCCGTTCCGGTCCTCGACCCGGAACGTGTGCGTCGTGCCCTCGTGCTTCCAGCTGCCCTTGGCCACCTTGCCGGTCAACTGGTAGGTCTTGCCCGGCTCGGCGCCGGAGAGCTGGCTGGGCTGCCGCGCCTCGCTGGCCGCCGAGAAGCTCGTGTAGACGAGCGCGACCGCGAGCAGCAGCGCGCAGCTCAGCGCGACGACGAGGCGGACCTTGCGCTTGCGGGTCGGATCCATCTAAGACGCAGTATGCCGACTGGCCCGCCGGAGACGTGCACCCTCGACCAGTCCGTTTCTTAACAAGAATCAAAGGTATTTGGACGGACCAAGGCGAAACCTATTCCTGTGACGAGCGTTCTATCTAGTGGACGACTCATGAACCTGACGACCCGCCTCCCCAAACGCCGCACGACGCGGCCCGCCCGCTCCGGCCGGCAGGCGGAGCAGCAGGTCGCGCCCGAGTCGGACGAGACACGCGCCGCCCGGCGCGCCGGCGGCCCCGAGGACTGCGCGCTCTACGCGTGCATGTGCGGCTTCGCCTTCAAGGCGCCCGTTACCACATCGGTCGGCTGCCCTCACTGCGGCACCCAGCAGGCCTGGTAGCGCTCCAACAGAGCGGGCGAGGGGAATCGAACCCCCATCTTTGGCTTGGGAAGCCAACGTCTTGGCCATTGGACAACGCCCGCGGAGCCCGACGAGAATACCGATCGGCCGCGGATACCCTTGAAGGGCATGCGTGCCCGCGTCTACTGGCCCGTCTCCGTCGCCGCTGCGCTGCTCGTGGGCCTGCTCGCATACGGGCTCACGACGACCGGCACGGACACGACGCTGGACTCCGCGATGGCCGCCGGGGAGCGCGTCGCGCCGCCGAGCGAGACCTCCCTGCCGGTGCTCGGCGGGACCGGCAGGCGGTCGATCGCCGACTTCGGCGGCAAGGTCGTGCTCGTCAACGTCTGGGCGTCGTGGTGCGAGCCCTGCCGCGATGAGCTGCCGCTGATCGAGAAGGCCCACAAGATGATGTCGGCGCGCGGCGGGACCGTGCTCGGGATCGACGTCAAGGAGAACTCCGGCGCCGCGCTCGAGGCGGTCGAGGAGTTCGGCCTCACGTTCCCGAACCTGCGCGACCGCGACGGCGGCTACGTACGCGAATGGGGCCAGACCGGCTATCCGGAGAGCTACGTGATCGACCGGGAGGGCAAGGTCGCCGCGGTGCGGCGCTTCCCCGTCACCCAGAAGTGGCTCGACGAGACCTTGCCGCCGCTGCTCGACGAGCCGGTGTGATGCGCCCCGTGCTGGTCGCGCTGCTCGCCGTCGCCGTGCTCGTGCCGGCGGCCGCGGCCGCCGCGCCGAGCGCCTCGCTGACCGACATCGAGGACGAGGTGATGTGCCTGGAGTGCGGGACGGCCCTGAACGTCTCCAATTCCAAGGTCGCCGACCAGGAGCGCGAGTACATCGCCGAGCTGATCGCGCAGGGCATGACCAAGCAGGAGGTCAAGGACGCGCTAGTCGCCGAGTACGGCCCGCGCGTGCTGGCCGAGCCCTCGGACAGCGGCTTCCAGCTGACGGCCTGGCTCGTCCCCGTGCTGGCGGGAGCCGGCGCGCTCGTGCTCGTCGGGCTCACCGCGCGGCGCTGGCGGCGGGCGCGGTCCGGAGAGCCCGGATCGGCCGGCCCCGCGCTCGATCCCGACGACGCGCGCCGCCTCGACGCCGAGCTGTCGGCGTTCGACCGATGAACGGCGGCGTCGACACCACGATCGTCGCCGCGTTCGCGGTCGGCTTCGTGTCGTTCATCTCCCCCTGCGTGCTCCCGCTCGTCCCCGGATACCTGTCGGCCGTGTCGGGCGTCAGCGTCGCCGAGCTGCAGAAGGGCGAGCGTTCGCTGCTGCGCGTGCTGCTGCCGGCGATCGTCTTCTGCCTGTCGTTCACGGTCGTGTTCATCGCCCTCGGCATGACCGCGACCGGCCTCGGCTCGGCGCTGCAGGACTCGCGCGGGACGCTCGACAAGATCGCCGGCGCGGTGATCATCGCGCTCGGCGTGCTGTTCGTGCTGACGCCGTTCGTGCCGAAGCTCAACCGCGAATGGCGCCCGGACGCATTGATCTCGCGCGCGGGCTCCGGCGGTCCGCTGATAGCGGGCGCCGCGTTCGCTTTCGCCTGGACGCCGTGCATCGGCCCGACGCTCGGCGCGATCCTGACGGCCGCGTCGACGCGCGAGGAGCTCAGCGACGGCGCCGTGCTGCTGCTGTTCTACTCGCTCGGGCTGAGCGTCCCGTTCCTGCTCACCGCGCTCGCGTTCACGCGCGCGTGGGGCGCGTTCCGCTGGCTGCGCGACCGCTACGTGATCATCACCGCCCTCTCGGGCGTGGTCCTGATCACGATGGGCGTGCTGCTGCTGACCGGCGAGTTGACGCGGCTCAACAACGAGGCGCAGCAGGCGCTCGACTCGCTCGGGCTCAACCTGTTCGGCGAGCTGTAGCGCGCTACAGCGCCCGGCCCAGCGGCCGATGAACTCCCTATGGGCCCCGATCCTGCGATCTTCCGCGCGCTGATCGAGCGCTGCCCGATGGTGACCTGGGTCGCCGACCCGGCCGGCGCGATCACCTACATCTCACCGCAGGTCGAGGACTGGACCGGCCTCCCGGCGCACCTTTGGACCGACGAGGCGCTGTTCTGGTACACGACCGTGCACCCCGACGACCTCGACGAGGTCATGCGCGCGGTCGACAGCGGCCTGATGCTCGACCTCAAGTACCGGATGGCCGGACGCGGCGGGACGTGGCGCTGGGTCTGGGAGCAGGAGGTATCGCTCCCGGGTGACGAGGGCAGCCAGGGAGTCGTGCTCGACATCACGGCGCTGCACGAGACGCAGGAGGCGCTGCGGGCCACGCAGGACCGCCTCGGCGCAGTCGTGAGCGCCGCGCCGCTGATCCTCTTCGCCACCGACCCTGCGGGGACGATCACGGTCTCGGAGGGCAAGGGACTCGAGAGCCTCGGCCGGGCGGCGGGCGAAATGGTCGGGCAGTCGATCTTCGACTTCACAGCCATGCCGGAGGTGCCTGGATACGCGCGCCGCGCGCTTGCGGGCGAGTCCTTCGACAGTCGCCTCCAGCTCGGCGAGAGCAGCTACGACTGCTCGTGGCGCGGTCTCGCGGACGGCTCCATGATCGGCATCGCGATCGACGTCAGCGCCCGCCACCGCTCCGAGGAGCGGCTGGCGCACCTCGCCTTCCACGATCCGCTCACGGGCCTGCCGAACCGGGCCAGGGTCGAGGAGGAGCTCGGGCGCGAGCTCGCGCGCGCCCGGCGCGATCGGTCCACGGTCGGGGCGCTGTTCATCGATCTCGACCAGTTCAAGCTGGTCAACGACTCGCTCGGTCACGCCGCGGGCGACCGCGTGCTCGTCGAGGTCGCCGAGCGGATCCGTGCCGTGACGCGCGACAGCGATCTGCTGGCCCGCCTCGGGGGCGACGAGTTCATGCTGCTCTGCCCGGGCATCAGCGACGCCGCCGCGGCCGCCACGGCCGGCAGGATCCTCGCTGCGATCGACCCGACGCTGGTCGTCGACGGCGCGGAGTTCCAGATCGGCGCCTCGATCGGCATCGCGCTGGGGCCGCGTGACGGCGACGCGGCAGACGAGCTGCTCAAGCACGCCGACGCCGCGATGTACCAGGCCAAGCGCGCCGGGCGCGACGCATACGCGCACTACTCGGACGACGCGGGCGCGACCCGCCGCAGGCTCACGCTGAACGCCAGGCTGCGCCGTGCGCTCGACGAGGAGCACTTCGTCCTGCATTACCAGCCGGTGCACGAGCTCTCCAGCGGCACGATCCGCGGCGTCGAGGCGCTGCTGCGCTGGCAGGACCCCGACAGCGGTCTGGTGCCGCCCGGTGATTTCCTGCCCCATGCGGAGGAGTCCGGCCTGATCGTGCGCATCGGCGAGTGGGTGCTCGACACCGCGTGCCGCCAGGCCGCGGCGTGGGAGGCCGTCGGCCTGATGCCGCGGATGGCGTTCAACGCCTCCCCGCGCGAGCTCTGTGACGACCGCTACGTCGACCGCGTCGCCGCGGCTATCGAGCACCACGGCCTCACCCCCGGGCGGATGCTGATCGAGGTGAGCGAGTCGGCGATCCACGAGTTCGACCGCGCGCACGACGTGATCGTGGGACTGAACCAGCTCGGCGTGGTGCTCGCGCTCGACGACTTCGGCACGGAGCACTCATCGCTCTCGCGCCTGCGCGAGCTGCCGGTGCAGGTCCTCAAGGTCGACCGCTCGTTCCTGAGCGGCGCGCCCGACGACACGGCCGGCGCAGCGATCGTGCGGGCGATCGCCACGCTCGGCTCCGGGCTCGGCATGGACGTCGTGGCCGAGGGGATCGAGACCGAGGAGCAGCTGCGCTTCGCAGTCGCGGCGGGCTGCGGCTTCGGCCAGGGCTACCTGTTCGCGCGGCCGCTGCCGGCCGAGCAGGTGACGCCGCTGCTCACATCCGGTCTGGTGCGGTCACGCCGAGCAGACCAAGCGCTCGCGCGATCACCCGCTGCGTCGCCACGCTGAGCGAGAGCCGGAACGACTCCAGCGCCTCGGGCTCGGCGCCGACGACGTGGCAGTCGCGGTAGAAGGCCGTGAACGCCTGCGCCGTCTCGAGCGCGTAGACCGCGATCCTGTGCGGCGCGCGCCGGTCGGCCGCCTCGGCCACCTCCGCGGGGAACGCCAGCAGCTTCTTGATCAGCTCGCGCTCCGCCGGCTCGAGCGTGAGCCCCTCGCGCGCGGCGCCGAGCGCGGCGGTCACGCGCGCCTCGCCCGCCTTGGCCAGCACGGATGCGATCCGCGCGTGCGCGTACTGGACGTAGTAGACCGGGTTCTCCGCCGACTGCTCGCGCGCGAGCGTCAGGTCCAGGTCGACCATCGTGTCGCCCGAGCGCGAGAGCATGAACCAGCGCGTGGCGTCGACCCCGATCTCCTCGATCAGCTCATCGAGCGTCACGAAGTCGCCGCGCCGCTTCGACATCGAGGCGCGCGCGCCGGCCTCGACGACGTGGACGAACTGGAGCAGCGGCACCTCGAGGCGGTCCGGGTCGGCGCCGCCGGCGGCGAGGATCGCCTTCAGCCGCGTGACGTAGTTGTGGTGATCGGAGCCGAGCACGTTGACCAGCCGGTCGAAGCCGCGCTCGAGCTTGTCCCAGTGGTAGGCGACGTCGGCCGCGAGGTAGGTCGGCTCGCCGCTGGAGCGCACGAGCGGGCGGTCCTTCTCGTCGCCGGCGAGCGTCGTGGTGCGCAGCCACAGGGCGCCCTCGCTCTGGTAGGCGAGCCCGTCGGCGATGAGCCGCTCGCGGGCGCGGTCCCAGGCGCTCGGCTCGCCCTCGTACAGCGCGGCCTCCGAGAACCAGACGTCGAACGACACCCGGAAGCGCTCGAGCGTCGCGCGGATGCCGGCCATCATCAGGTCGACGCCGGCGGCCGCCAGCTCCGCGGGCGACTTGGCGGCGGCATCGGGGATGGCGGCGGCCAGCTCGCCGACGTACTCGCCCTTGTAGCCGTCCTCGGGCGGCTCCTCGCCGCGCGCACGCGCCAGGATCGAGTCGCCGAGGCGCTGCACCTGACCACCGCCGTCGTTGAAGTAGTACTCGCGCTCGGTCGTGTTGCCTGCGAGCTCGAGGATCCGCGCGAGCGCGTCGCCGAAGGCGGCGTGGCGCCCGGACGCCGCGGTCAGCGGGCCGGTCGGGTTGGCCGAGACGAACTCGATCTGGATGCGCTCGGGATCGGCGGGGACGATCGCGCCGAAGGCGTCGCCGGCGGCGAGCACCTCGTCGATCGCCGCCAGGTACCAGGCGTCGGTCAGGAACAGGTTGAGGAAGCCCGGCCCGGCGACCTCGACCTTCTCGACGCGCGCGCCCAGCCGCTCCTGCAGGGCGGCGCCGAGGCGCTCGGCGACCGCCCGCGGCGGCTCGCCCAGCGTGGGCGCGAGCAGCATCGCGGCGTTGGTGGAGTAGTCACCGAAGCCGGCCTTGCGCGGCCGCTCGAGACTCAGGCGGTCGCCGGCCGCGGCGCCGCCGTTGCGCAGCTCGCCGGCCGCCTGCTGCACCGCGATCTTGAGGTCGTCCAGCGGAGTCACCGCTAATGATGGTAGGGCTCGCCGGCGAGGATCTTGTGGGCCCTGTAGAGCTGCTCGACGAGCATCACGCGGGCGAGCTGGTGCGGGAAGGTCATCGGCCCGAACGAGAGCTGCTCGTCCCAGCGCTCGAGCTCGGTCCCGAACGGGCCGCCGACGACGAAGCAGACGTCGCGCCCGCCCTGGCGGCGATCCTCCAGCCAGCGCGCGAACGCTGGGGAGTCGTACGTCTTGCCGCGCGCGTCGAGCAGCACGCGATGGCTCCGCGGCGGGATCCGGCGCTCCACCTGATCGTCGTCGCGCACCTCGATCAGCTCGAGCCGCGCCTTCCCGGCGAGCATCTTCTCGTAGTGCTCGAGGTCGTCGGAGAACGGCGGCCGGATCCGGCCGACCGCGACCACGGTGTACTTCACCGCTCGAACGCCTTCGCCAACCCGATCCGCTCGACCGTGCTCGGGTGGGTGCCGAACAGGTAGCGGACGATCGCGGGCGGGTCCGGGTCGGAGACGTTCTTGACGTTGATCCGCCGCTGGAACGCGATGAACGTGGCCGGATCGCGTGTCAGCTCGAGCGAGAACGCGTCGGCGCGGCGCTCGACCTCGCGCGAGAGCTGGTTCGAGATGATCGTCACGGCGGGCACGACGAGCGCCAGCGACAGCGCCACCGCGGGCACGGCACGCGGGCCGAGCGCGGCCCCACGCGGGGCGAGCCGCTCCGCCAGCACGGCCGCGGCCCACATGCCGAACGGCGCCACGAGCGCGAGCCAGAGCAACCCGTTGCGGACGTCGTGGTGGTGCACGTGGCCGAGCTCGTGTGCGACGACCAGGCGCGTCTCGGCCGGCTTGAAGTCCTTCACCAGCGTGTCGTAGAGGACGACCCGCTTCGTCGCGCCCAGCCCGGTCACGTATGCGTTGGCGGCCGTCGTACGGCGCGACGCATCGACCTCGTAGACCTCGCCCACGTCGACGTCGGCCGCCCGCGCCAGCTCGAGCACGTCGGTCCGCAGCTCGCCGCGCGGCAGGCGCTTGAAGTCGTTGAACAGCGGGTCGAGCACGACCGGGGCGGCGTAGCTGGTGATCGCCCCGAACGCGACCACCACGGCCGCGCCCGGCAGCCACCAGCGCGACCCGAACCGGCGCATGCCGAACACGAGCACGGCCCCGCCGAGCGCCGCGAAGCCGGCCGCGATCGCCTGCGACTTGACCACGTCGCCCGCGAAGCCGAGCCAGTCCTGCGTGACCAGGCCGACGTCCTTGGCCCGCTCGCGCGCGACGGCGGACAGCGGCAGCGCCGCGACTCCGGTCGCGACGGAGATCGCGGCGGCGACGGCGGCACCGGCGAGCACCGGTCGCCGGAGCCCGGCGAGCCGCTCCGGCGGGCGCCGCACGATCAGCACCAGGACGCCCAGTCCGACCGCCGTCTGCGCGAGATAGATCCACAGCTGGCCGCTGCGGAACGACTCGGCCTTCTCGATCTGCGCCTGGCTGAAGTAGGCTCGCGCCTCGACCGGAATGGGCTCGGGTCCGCGGTCGCGAGGACGCATCACGAGCACGGCGGCCTCCGCGACGACCACCGCGGTGACAAGCGCGACCGGCAGGCGCCATGACCTCCGCACCGAACAGACTCTAGGCATGCGCGTCGCGATCGCGTCGGACATCCACGGCAACAAGCACGCGTTCGAGGCCGTCATCGCCGCCGCCGGCGAGGCTGAGGTCGAGGAGCTGTGGTGCCTCGGCGACCTGGTCGGCTACGGCGGGGACCCCGACGCGTGCGTCGCGCTGGCCGAGGCCAACTGCGCGATCATCCTCGCCGGCAACCACGACCTCGCCGTCGTCGAGGTGCTGTCGCTGGAGGACTTCTCGCGCGGCGCCGAGGTCGCCGCCAGATGGACGCGGGACGTGATCCGGCCCGAGACGCGCGAGTTCCTGCTCGGGCTCTCGCCGTCGGGCGAGGCCGAGACCGTCGGCTTGTACCACGCCTCCCCGCGCGACCCGATCTGGGAGTACGTGCTCTCCGGCCTGACCGCGGAGCTCTGCCTGGACGCCGCCCGCAACGACGGCCACCGCGTCTCGCTGATCGGCCACTCGCACGTGGCGCTCTCGTTCCACCGGCCCGAGGGCGAGCCGGCCTCGGGCTCGACGCGGCGGGCCGGCGACCTGCTCGAGATCGGCGCCGGCGAGTGGCTGCTGAACCCCGGGTCGACCGGCCAGCCGCGCGACGGCGACCCGCGCGCGGCGTGGATGGTCCTCGACACGGCGAGCTGGACCGCGGAGTGGCGCCGGGCGGAGTACGACATCGCTGGCGCGCAGGCCGCGATCCGGGCGGCTCAGCTGCCGGAGTCCCTGGCCGAGCGGCTCCAGTACGGGCAGTGACCCGCTCGCGCATCGTCGTGCGCGGGCCGGAGGCGATCGACGCAGACGCCTACATCGCGGAGATGCGGGCGAGCAAGCGCTTCCACCACCCCTGGATCTCGGCTCCGACGAACCGCGAGGTATGGGACAAGCTGGTCGCGCGGCATGCGACGCCTGAGGTCGAGGTCCTGTTCGCCTTGCGGCGCGAGGATGGCGCGGTGACCGGCACGTTCGTGCTGTCGCAGATCTTCTACGGGCCGTTCCGCAACGCCTACCTGGGCTACTGGGCGACCGAGGCCCACGCGGGCCAGGGCTACATGGCCGAGGGCATGGCCGGCGTGCTCGGCCATGCGTTCCGCAAGCTCCGCCTGCATCGCGTCGAGGCCAACGTCCAACCGGCCAACACCGGCTCGGTGAAGCTGCTCGAACGCACCGGTTTCCGCCACGAGGGGTTCTCCCCGCGCTACCTCAAGGTCGCCGGCCGCTGGCGCGATCACGACCGCTACGCGATCACCGTCGAGGACTGGCGCCTGCGGAGCGACTAGCCTCATGGTCCCCATGTCGTACCGCTCCCCGCTCCTCGCGGCCGCGCTGGGCGCGCTGGCGCTCGCCGGCTGCGGCTCCGAAGAAGCCGTCCTGATCCCGCAGGAGGACGCCGATCAGCTGACGTCGCTCGTAGCCGAGGCCCGCGACTCCTTCGATGCCGGCGAATGCGACCGCGCGCGCGAGGCCGTCAAGGAGGCCGAGCTCCAGCTCTCCGGGCTGCCGCGCAAGACGGACAAGGAGCTCAAGAAGAACCTGAGGGACTGGCTGGAGTACCTCGACGGCCGCATCGCCGAGGAGTGCAAGGCGCCGGAGCCCGAGGAGACCCCGACGGCGACTCCGACCGAGACGCCGACCGAGACGCCGACCGAGACGCCGACCGAGACGCCGACCGAGACTCCGACCGAGACCGCCACGCCCGAGCCGACGGTCACCGTCGACCCCGAGGGGGCGATCGAGGAACCACCGGCCACCGGCGGTGTTTCTCCAGGGGACGGATGACGGCAGACACGCTCTTCGCAGACCGCTATCGCCTCGAGCGCCGCCTCGGGGTCGGTGGCATGGCCACGGTCCAGCTCGCGCTCGACACGCGGCTGCAACGGCACGTGGCCGTCAAGCTGCTCGCCGAGCACCTGGCGACGGACTCGAACTTCGTCTCGCGCTTCCGCCGTGAGGCGCTCGCCGCGGCGCGGCTCGTGCACCCGAACATCGTCCAGGTGTTCGACTTCGGGTCCGAGGAGGCGACCGGCCGCCAGTACATCGTGATGGAGTTCGTCGACGGCCCGAGCTGCGCCGAGATCCTGCGCGAGCTCGGCCGCCTCGAGCCCGCCGACGCGGTCTCGATCCTCACGCAGGCATGTCGCGGGCTGGACTACGCGCATCGCAACGGCGTCGTGCACCGCGACGTCAAGCCCGGCAACCTGCTGCGGGCCAGCGAAGGCGGTCAGGTCAAGCTGGCCGACTTCGGCATCGCGAAGGCGGCCGAGCACTCCGACATGACCAAGGTCGGCTCGGTGCTGGGCACGGCGGCGTACCTCTCGCCCGAGCAGGCGCGCGGCGAGCCGGCGGGCCCGGCGTCCGACCTGTATGCGCTCGGAGTCGTCTCCTACCAGCTGCTCGCGGGCCGGCTCCCGTTCGAGTCGGCCTCGCTGACCGACCTCGCCCGCCAGCAGGACACGACCTCCCCGCCGATGCTGCACGAGGTCGACGACCAGATCCCGACGGCGCTGTCGCTCGTCGTGGCGCGCGCGCTCGAGCGCGACCCCGAGGACCGCTTCGCCGATGCCGCGGCGATGGAGCAGGCGCTGGACGACTCGATGCGCGGGATCGCGCCGGAGCCGACCGCGCCGACGCGCCCGCTCGACGAGACCGACGCCACGCGGAAGCTCGAGGGCACCTCGATCACCACGCCGCTCGAACGGACGCGGTCCGCCCCACCGCGCAAGCGCCGGATGGAGCCGATCGCAGAGCCGCCCCGTCCCGCCCAGCGGCGCCGCCCCGCCGCGGCGCCTCAGCCCGCGCGGCGCGCGCGGCGCTCCGGGAGCGCCCTGCGGGCGCTGAGGACGCTGCTGCTGGTCGCGCTGCTGTGCGGCGTCGGCGCCGGCGTCTACGTGCTGGCGACCCAGACCGGGCAGCAGGGCGTGCAGCTGCGCGAGCGCGTCGAGGGCAACGTCGATCAGGCCGTCGACGAGATCCAGGGCCTGATCGAGGACAACACGCGCTGACCTGAAGGTGCCAGCCCCCCTTTAGGTTGCGGCGATCTCCCACGGCGGCGCGCCTGCGCGTGATGCCGCCACGGCCTCGGCCAGCCGGCCGGCGTCGATCGCGTCGCGCAGGGCCGCCATCAGCTGCTGCAGGTAGGCGAGGTTGTGCAGCGTGACGATCCGCGCGCCGGTCGTCTCGCGCAGGCGGAAGAGGTAGTGGAGGTAGGCGCGCGAGTAGCCCGCCGCGCAGGCGTCGCAGGGGCAGCCCTCGCACAGCGGCTCGTCGGCGTCGCGGTAACGACCCTTGGCCAGGTCGACGCGCCAGCGCCGCTCGGGATCCGGCACCACCGCCATCCCGTGGCGGCCGATCCGGGTCGGCATCGCGCAGTCGAACGTGTCGATGCCGAGCTCGACGCCGCGCAGCAGGTCGTCGACGTCGCCGATCCCGAGCAGGTGGCGCGGGCGCGCCTCCGGCAGCTCCTCGGTCGTCCAGCCCACGACCTCGTACATCTGCTCCTTGTCCTGCCCGAGCGTGCCGCCGATCGCCAGCCCGAAGCTGTCGCGCGCGGCGACTTCCTGCGCGCTCCAGCGGCGCAGCTCCTCGTCGACTCCGCCCTGCACGATGCCGTACACGCCCTGCCACTCCGGCCCGTTCTGCTCGTGCCAGGAGAGGCAGCGGTCGAGCCAGCGGTGAGTCCGCTCGGTCGAGCGGGCGGTGTACTCGCGCGTGACATGGAACGGCAGGCACTCGTCGAAGACGAGCGCGATGTCCGAGCCGAGCGCCGCCTGCACGCCCATCGAGGTCTCCGGGCCGATGAACCGCTCCGAGCCGTCGACGTAGGAGCGGAAGCGCACGCCCTCCTCCTCGATGGCGAGGATCGCGCCCGCGCGATCGCGATCGCCGTGGGCGGCGCGTCCCTTGATCTCGTCCGCGACCGCGCCGTGCCCCATGGAGAAGACCTGGAAGCCGCCCGAGTCGGTGATCACCGGCTTGTCCCAGCGCATGAAGCCGTGGATGCCGCCGAAGCGCTCGATCAGCTCCGGCCCGGGCGCGAGGAACAGGTGGAACGTGTTCGAGAGCACCATGTCGAAGCCGAGGCCGGCGGCCTCGGAGACCTCGAGCGTCTTGATCACGCCCTTCGTCGCGAGCGGGACGAAGGCGGGCGTGCGGACCTCGCCGTGGGCCAGCTCCAGCGTGCCGCTGCGGGCGCGCGAGCCGGGATCGCGCGTGCGGATGGAGAACGACGGCGCCAAGGGCGCCGTAGGAAAGCAGAGGGCCCGCCGGGGCGGGCCCTCGATCGATCAGTTGGCCGAGCCCTCGATCGCCTGCGGCTCGCCGTCGCTGCCGGAGATGGTGATCTTGCGCGGCTTGCGCTGCTCGGGCTTCGGCACGCGTACCTCGAGCACGCCGCTGCCGAACTGCGCGGTCACGCCCTCGGGGTCGATCCCCTTGGGCAGCGTCAGCGAGCGGGAGAACCTGCCGAACGCACGCTCCACGCGGTAGAAGCCCTCGCGCTTCTCCTCGTGCTCGGCCTTGCGCTCGCCGGCCACCGTCAGCACGTTGTCCTCGAGCTCGATCGTCACGTCGGACTCGCTCATGCCCGGCAGGTCGGCCCGCAGCACGAAGTGGTCCTCGGTCTCGACCAGGTCCATCGCGGGCGTCCAGCGGCGGTTCCCGCCGTTGCCGGTCGCGGGCCCTTCGAAGGCCGTGTTGAACAGCCGGTTCATCTCGGTCTGGAGTGAGCCAAGCTCACGAAGCGGCTCCCAGCGCACGATGGTCACGACTTCACCCCCTTGTGATTCTCGACTACGGGATGTGACCTGCGCGGCAGTATAAGATCTCAGTGCCTATCTATCAAGTCTGCGCCGCGCCGGGCTCGACCCGCTCCCAGAATCCGGCGAGCGTCCCCAGCTCGTCGTCCGAGAAGTGGCGCAGGTAGCGCTTGCGCACGCCCTCGAGGTGCGTGGGGCGCGCGCGGGCGAGCAGCTTCTCGCCCTCGTCGGTCAGGACGGCGAAGCTGCCGCGGCCGTCGGACTCGCACGTGTCGCGCACGATCAGGCCCTCGCGCACCAGCCTGTCGACCAGGCGGGTCATGCCGGAGCGGCTGAGCAGCACGCTGTCGGCGAGCTCGGCCATCCGCAGCCGCTTCGCCGGCGCCTCGCGCAGGTAGATCAGGACGTCGTAGGAAGAGAGCGGCAGGCCGTGCGCCGCCTCGAGCTCGGCGTCGAGCTCGCGCACGAGTGCGGCGTGCACCCGCAGCATCCCCCGCCAGGCCCCCAACTCGATCGCGGTGAGCTCCTCGATCTGCGGCGTGGGAGACGTCATGGGGCGAGAGGATATCCCCAAATTAGTTGCCCGGTCAACCGATTACTCCAAGACGGGGTGGTGCTGCGGTCCGACCCTCCCTACCCTGGTGCGTGAGCCGCGGAGGGCGGCTCTTCGCCGGTCTCGCCCGCTCGGAGGAAAGTCCCGCCTTGATTTCGTCCGCCGTACCCGCACGCGCCCGGTGGCGCGCGCTCGTCTCCGTGGCGTCACTGCTGGCGCTCGCCGCGCCGGCCGCGGCGGATACGCCGGAGCGCGGCGACTTCGACGCGCGGGCACGCGGGCAGGAGCGGGCGCCGGGCGCCGCGCTGCGCGACCGGCTCGGGCGCTTCGGCCTCGTCACGGGCGAGCCGCGCACCGGCACGCCGCGCGCGGTCGCGAAGCTCGACGGCTTCCTCACCGGTCGCAGTGCGGCGAGCGCGGCCGACGTCGCGCTCGGCTACGTGCGCGACCGCGAGGGCGTCTTCGGCCTCGACCGCGGCGATCTCGACACCCTCCGGCTCGCCCGCAGCACCCGCGCGGACGGGGTCGAGCACCTGACGTGGGAACAGCGCTACCGCGGGATCCCGTCCGCCGACACGCAGCTGCAGGCGGCTGTGAGCGCCTCCGGCCGCCTGCTGAGCGTGACGGGCGCGCCAGCGCCGGACCTCGCGGTGGCGTCGATCGAGCCCGCCGTGAGCGCGGAGCGCGCCTACGCGGCGATCGCGCATGCGAAGGTCGCGGTGTCGCGCCGCGCCGGCGGCGCCGAGCGGGTGACGACGTTCGCGGACGGGGGCAGGGCCGCGCTGGCGCTCTACCAGGACGGGGACGGCGCCCGGCTGGGTTGGCGCGTGCTCGCCCCGGTGTCGTCGAGCGAGGTCTATGACGCGATCGTCGATACGGGGAACGGCATGGTCGTGCGCCGCAACAACCGCGTCGACTTCGCGGGCGCGGCACGGATCATCCGATTCAACCCGCGCGATACGCCGCAAGAGCCCTTCACCTTCCCCGACGCGTGGCTCGCGCCCGGCGCCGGCAAGCTCGAGAACCCGTTCGCGCACGCCTTCGTCGACCCGACCGACCACGTGCAGGTCGGCAGCCTCGCGCCCCGCGCCGAGGACGAGGTCTCAGTCTGGAACGACGCGCTGACCGAGTTCCCCGGAGCGGCCGACTGCCCGACCGCGCCGTGTACCTGGGACGCCGCCGTGGCGAATTCGTGGCAGGCCAACCGCAACCAGAGCGCGACGCAGCTCTTCTACCTCGTGAACAGGTTCCGCGCCCACCTCGCACAGCCGCCGATCTCGTTCGACGGCTTCCGCGACGACGACCCCGTGCTCGCGCAAGCCCTCGACGGCGCGGCGGTCCTCGACGAGGAGCACGTCAACAACGCCAGCTTCCTCACGCTCCCCGACGGTGAGCCCGCCCACCTCCAGGTGAACCTCTTCTCCAACGTCGGTTCGCCGTATGGCGACTACGACGGCGCCAACGACGCCTCGCTGGTCTTCCACGAGTACACGCATGGGCTCTCCGGCCGGCTCGTCACCGACGCGCAGGGGTTCGGCGCGCTCAACACGGAGCAGGCCGGCGCGATCGACGAGGGCACGAGCGATTACTACGCGCTCGACTACCTCGTCGCCGACGGGCTGATCGACCCCGACCTCGACGAACGTCCGGCTCGGCAGCTACCTGGACGATGGCAACCCGGACGGGCTGCGCACGCAGTCGATCGACACGCCGGTCCCCGTCGGCTACACCTATGCCCAGTTCGGCGAGATCGCCGGCGGCCCCGAGGTCCACGACGGACGGCGAGATCTGGGCGCAGACGCTGTGGGACCTGCGCACGGCGCTCGGCGCGGAGACCGCGCGTGAAGTCATCACCGAGGCGCTCCGGCTCGCGCCGCCCGAGCCGTCGTTCCTCGACATGCGCAACGCGATCCTGCTCGCACACGACGGGGTCGACACGGACGTCTGGCAGGTGTTCCAGGACCGCGGCATGGGCTACTTCGCCTCGACCGACGGCAGCAGCGACATCGCGCCGGTCGCCAACTTCAGCGCGCCGCCGCCGAGCGGCGAGCGGGGCACCGTGAGCGGCACCGTGCGCGACGACGACGGGCGGCCGCTCGCGGGCGCGCACGTCGGCATCGCGGGCCACGACACGCAGGGCCGCGGCGGCCTCGGCCCCGAGCTGGCCGCCGACACGGGCGCGGCGGGCGACTACCAGTTCGATGCGCCGGCCGGCGCCTACCCGCTGATGATCGCCCGCGGCGCGGGCCACCGGGAGGCGCGCGACGACGTGACGGTGAGCGCCGGGGCGCTCGTCAACGTCGACTTCACGCTCGTGCGCGACTGGTCCTCGGCCGCGAACGGCGCCTCGGTCGAGCGCTTCACCGGCCCGGACAACAGCGCCAGCGGCTGCGGGCCGGGCGGGCTGATCGACGACCGGGCGGACGTGGTGTGGGGCAGCGAGCGCACGACGGACGGCCAGGAGATCGTGATCGACCTCGGCGCGCCCGTCGACGTCGCGAGGGTGGCGATCGACCCCGGCGCCGGCTGCGGCGACGACCCGACTGCCGCGTTGCGCGACTACCAGGTGCGCGGCTCGACCGGCCCCGACGGCGAGCTCCGCCCGCTCGGGCTTCCCGGCGCGTTCCCCGGCGACGCCGGCGGCGCGCTGCAGTTCCTCGCGGGTGCCTCCGCTCCGCGCGTGCGGTACGTGACGCTGAACGCCAGGACGCCGCAGGACGCCGGCGTCGGCGGCAGCGGGGCGGAGTTCCTCGACGTCGCCGAGCTCCACGTCGCCAAGACGCCGGGATCTCAGCTCGGGCCCAGCGTCGAGACCGGCGGGGCGCAGGGCGTCGCCGCGACCGCGGCCGGGCTGACGGCGACCGTGACGCCGCACGGCGGCGCCGCGCAGGTGATCTTCGAATACGGCCTCACGACCGCCTACGGCTCCACCGTGACGGCGCAGACGCTGGGCGGCGGCGAGAGCCCGGTGCCCGTCGGCGCCGTGGCGGCCGGCCTGCAGCCCTCGAGCCGCTACCACTTCCGCGTCGTGGCGCTGCGCGACGGCCAGCGCTACGAGGGCCGCGACGCCTCGCTCGTGACCGCCGCCGCACCGCCGCAGCCCCCGCCGCCGCCACCACCGCCACCCGTGGCGAAGGCGAGCCGCCTGGTCGACAGCCGGCTCAAGGCCAATCGCAAGGGCTTCTTCAAGGTCAAGGTCGCGTTTGGCGACACCGCTCCGCTCGGCAGGGCACGGCTGACCGTCCTGACGCGCAAGGGCAAGCGGCTCGCCCGCGCGACGACCCAGGTCCGGCGCGGCCGCACGGTCACGAAGACGCTCCGGCTGACGGCCAAGGCGCGCAGGACGATCCGGCCGGGCCGCTCCAAGCGGGTCAAGCTCGAGCTGCGGCTGCCCGGCGGGAGCAAGCTCA
Organism: uncultured Solirubrobacteraceae bacterium; assembly: GCA_963839615.1. Taxonomy (GTDB): domain Bacteria; phylum Actinomycetota; class Thermoleophilia; order Solirubrobacterales; family Solirubrobacteraceae; genus DASQMT01. The sequence goes on along the minus strand of CAWIVY010000006.1, from coordinate 149,077 downwards.
AGAAGTCGGTCAGGCTCTCGCGCGCCAGGCGCTGAGCCGCTACGCGAGCAGCGAACGGCCGGTCATCTGCTCGGGCTGGTCGATCCCGAGCAGAGCCAGCGCGGTCGGCGCCACGTCGGCCAGGATCCCCTCGCCTGTCGAGCGCCTCGGTCCCGGCGGTCACGACGAACGGCACGGGGTTGAGCGAGTGCGCGGTGTCGGGCGAGCCGTCCTCCTCGAGCATCTCATCGGCGTTGCCATGGTCGGCGGTGACGATGCACGCGCCGCCCTTGGCGTGGACCGCCTCGACGATCCGCCCGAGGCACTCGTCGACGGTCTCGACCGCCGTGACCGCCGCCTCGATCACCCCCGTGTGGCCGACCATGTCGGCGTTCGCGTAGTTGATGATCGCGAACGCGAACTCCTGCTCGGCCCAGTGGCCCAGGAACGCCTCGGTCGCCTCGCGCGCGCTCATCTCCGGCTTGTGGTCGTAGGTCGGCACGTCGCGCGGCGAAGGCGCGATGTCGCGCACCTCGCCCTCGTAGGGGTCCTCCCGGCCACCGTTGAAGAAGTACGTCACGTGCGGGTACTTCTCGGTCTCCGCGACGTGCAGCTGCGCGTGGCCGGCGGCGGAGATCACCGCTCCGATCGTGATCTCCGGCCGGTGCGGCGGGAAGGCGACCGGGAAGCTCCAGTCCTCGTCGTACTGGGTGAGCGTCGTGTAGCGGTCGACGACCTCGGCCAGCTTCGTGGTGATCTGGCGCATCCGGTCGGGGCGGAAGTTGAACGCGAGCACCGAGTCGCCTGGGCGGATGCGCGCCTCCTCGCCGACCGTCGTGGCCGTGATGAACTCATCGGTCTCGTCGCGCTCGTACGCGGCCCGCACCGCGGCCTCGCCGCTGTCGGCATGGTGCTCGGCCTTCCCCTCGCACAGCAGGTCGAACGCGGCCTGCGTCCGCTCCTCGCGCTGGTCGCGGTCCATCGCGTAGTAGCGGCCGATCACCGAGCCGATGCGTCCGGTGCCGCGCTCGCGGCAGACCGCCTCGATGCCAGCGATCGAGTCCGCGCCCGAGGTCGGCGACGTGTCGCGCCCGTCGGTGAACGCGTGGATCACGAGCTCCGGCACGTCCCAGTCGGCGGCGAGCCCGATCAACGCCTTGAGGTGCTCCTCGGAGGAGTGCACGCCGCCGCTCGAGACGAGACCGATCAGGTGCACGCGCTCGGCGCCGCGCAGCGCGGCCTGCAGCGTCTCGTTCTCGCCCAGCGTGCCGTCCGCGACCGTGGCGTCGATGCGCGCCAGGTCCTGCGGCACGATCGCCCCTGCGCCGAGGTTGAGATGGCCGACCTCGGAGTTGCCCATCTGGCCCTCCGGCAGCCCGACGGCCTCGCCCTTGGCGGTCAGCGTCGTACGCGGACGCTCGGCCCACAACGCGTCGAACACCGGCGTGTCGGCGAGCGCCACGGCGTTGCCCGGCCCGTCGGGCGCGAGGCCCCAGCCGTCGAGCACGACGAGGCAGACCGCCGGGACGGTCATGCGCCGGCGGCGATCTCCACGATCGCGCCGAAGTCGGCGGGATCCAGGCTCGCGCCGCCGACGAGCGCGCCGTCGACGTCGGGCAGCGCCATCAGCTCGGCGGCGTTGTCGGGCTTGCACGAGCCGCCGTAGAGGATCCGCACCTGCTCGGCCGCGGCCTTGTCGCGACCCGCCACCAGCGCGCGCACGAAGCCCGCGGCCTCCTGCGCCTGCTCGGGCGTCGCGACCCGCCCCGTGCCGATCGCCCAGATCGGCTCGTACGCGATGACGACCTCGGGCAGCCGCTCGGCGGGGACCTTCTCGAGCCCCTCCTGGACCTGGTTGCGCAGCTTGCGCTCGGTCTCGCCGCGCTCGCGCTCGTCCTCGGTCTCGCCGACGCAGAGGATCGGCGTCAGCCCGGCCTCGAGCGCCTTCGGCACCTTGAGCTGCAGCGCCCGGTCGGTCTCGTTGAAGTAGCTCGCGGCGCTCGGAGTGGCCGAGCACGACGCCCGCGACGTCGATCTCGGTCAGCATCGGGGCGGAGACCTCGCCCGTGTAGGCGCCCTCGTCCGCCTCGTGCATCGTCTGCGCGTAGATCGCCACCTGCGAGCCGCGTGCCGAGTCCACGAGCGCCTGGAGCGAGAGGAACGACGGGCAGATGACGATCTCGACGCCGTCGACGGCGGCGACGCGCGGCAGCAGCGCCGCGATGTAGCGCTCGGCCTCGGCGATCGTCTTGTGCAGCTTCCAGTTGCCGGCGATGAACGGAGTTCGGCTCATGCGCTGAGCGCCTCCACGCCCGGGAGTCGCTTGCCCTCGATCAGCTCCAGCGACGCGCCGCCGCCGGTGGACATGTGGGTGACCTTGTCGGCGAGGCCGAACTGGGCCATGGCGGCCGCCGAGTCGCCGCCGCCGACGACGGTCACGGCGTCCGAATCGGCGATCGCCTCGGCGACGGTGCGCGTGCCGGCGGCGAACGGCTCGAGCTCGAAGGCGCCCATCGGGCCGTTCCAGAACACCGTGCCGGCCGCGCGGATCGCCTCGGCGTAGCCGTCCGCGCTGCGGTGCCCGATGTCGAGGCCCATCCAGCCGTCGGGAACGTCGACGCCGTCGATCGGCCGGACCTCGGTATCGGCGGAGAACTCGCGCCCGGCGACCAGGTCGACCGGCAGCCGCAGCTTCTCGCCGCCCGTCGCGAGGACGCGGCGCGCCGGTTCGAGCCCCTCCTCCTCGCAGAGCGAGTCGCCGACGCCGTGTCCCTGCGCCGCGAAGAATGGAAAGCACATCGCCCCGCCGATCAGGACCCGGTCGGCGTTCTCCAGGAAGGCTTTGAGCACGCCGATCTTGTCCGTCACCTTGGCCCCGCCGACGACCGCGACGAGCGGCCGCCGCGGGTCGCGCAGGATGCCCGCCAGAGTCGTGACCTCGCGCTCGAGCAGCCGGCCGGCCGCGCTCGGCAGCAGCTTCGCGACGGCCTCGGTGGAGGCGTGCGCCCGGTGCGCCGCGCCGAAGGCGTCGTTGACGTAGGCGTCGGCCAGCGCCGCGTAGCGCTGCGCGAGCTCGCCGTCGTTCTCGGTCTCACCCGGCTCGAAGCGCACGTTCTCGAGCATCACGACGTCGCCGCCGGGGACCTCGTCGAGCGACGGCGCGAGCTCGACCGGCTCGCCGAGCAGCTCGGCCAGCCGCTCCGCGACGGGCTGCAGCGAGAGCTTCGGGTCGCGCCCCTTCGGCCGCCCGAGGTGCGCCGCCAGCAGCAGCCGCGCGCCCTTCTCGCGCAGCTCCCGCAGCGTCGGGAGCGCCGCCTGGATGCGCGCGTCGTCGGTGATGCGCCCGTCTCCACCGAGGGGGACGTTGAAGTCCACCCGGACCAGCACGCGCTTGCCCTCGACGTCGAGCTCGTCAAGCGTGCGCACGCACCAGGACCCTCTGGGCGAGCTCCACGCAGCGGTTGGAGTAGCCCCACTCGTTGTCGTACCAGGCCACGACCTTCACCAGCTCGCCCTCGAGCACGGACGTCAGGTCGGCGTCGAAGATCGACGAGTACGGGTTCTTGACGATGTCCGACGAGACGATCGGGTCGTCGTTGTAGGCGAGGATCCCCGCCAGCCCGCCGGTGTCGGCCTTGCCGCGGACGATCTCCTTGATCTCCTCGACCGACGTCTCGCGCGCGGCCTGGAAGGTGAGGTCGACGACGGACCCGGTCGGGACGGGCGCGCGGATCGCGAAGCCGTGCAGCTTGCCCTTGAGCTCGGGGATGACGAGGCCGATCGCCTTGGCGGCGCCGGTCGAGGCCGGCACGAGGTTCAGCGCGGCCGCACGCGCGCGGCGCAGGTCGGAGTGCGGCGCGTCCTGCAGGCGCTGGTCGGCCGTGTAGGCGTGGATCGTCGTCATCAGCCCGCGCGTGATCCCGACCGAGTCGTGCAGGACCTTCGCGAGCGGCGCCAGGCAGTTCGTCGTGCACGACGCGTTCGAGATCACGTCGTGGTTGTCGGCGTCGTAGACGTCGTCGAAGTTGACGCCGAGCACGACGGTCGCGTCCGGCTCGGTCGCCGGGGCGGAGATGATGACCTTCTTCGCTCCCGCCTCGAGGTGCTTGGCGGCCGCCTCGCGCTTCGTGAAGAGGCCCGTCGACTCGATCACGACGTCGACGCCCAGGTCGCCCCACGGCAGCGCGGCGGGATCGCGCTCCTCGAGCGCGCGGACGTCCTGCCCGTCGATCGTCAGCGCACCGTCGCCGACCTCGACCGTGCCGCTGAACGGCCCGTAGACCGAGTCGTACTTGAGCAGGTGCGCGAGCGTCTCGTTGTCGGTGATGTCGTTGACGGCGACGATCTCGACGTCGGCGCCGGATTCGTGCGCGGCGCGGAAGACGTTGCGGCCGATGCGGCCGAAGCCGTTGATCCCGACGCGTACAGGCATGGCGGTGAGAACCCTTTCTTCACGGATAGGTGCGGCAGGCAGGCACGGTACCGCGTCCCACCGGGTCGCTCACGCGTAACACCGCAACGGGGCCGGGCTCTCGCCCGGCCCGCGTCACGGCACCCTTCCCCCCGACAGAGGCGGGTGCACGACCAACGCGCGGGCCCGTCGGGGGTTGGGCGGTGCTACTCGGTCCGCGCGGGCGCCCGGTCCACGTCGCGGTGTTGCACCTCGACGAAGTAGCGGCCGTCGTTGACGAAGTGCGCCGCGAGGTCCTCGGCGATCACGACCGAGCGATGGCGCCCACCGGTGCAGCCGATCGCCACGACGAGGTGCGCCTTGCCCTCGCTGACGTACTGCGGCAGCAGGTACTCGAGCAGCGGCAGGACGCGGTCGTAGAACTCCTTCAGGCGGCCGTCGCGCCCGACGTACTGGACGATGCGCCGGTCGAAGCCGGTCAGCGGGCGCAGCTCCGCCTCCCAGTGCGGGTTGGGCAGGAAGCGGACGTCGAGCACGAGGTCGGCGTCGCGCGCGGGGCCGTGCTTGTGGCCGAAGGAGCCGAACGTGACCGCGAGCTTGCCGGTCTCGGTCGGTGCGAGCATCTCGGAGGCGACCTTGCGCCGTAGCGCGGCGGCGCTCAGGCCGGTCGTGTCGATCACCGTGTCGGCGCGCTCGCGGATCTTCGCCAGCAGCTCGCGCTCGCGCCGGATGCCGTCGGCGACGTTGCCGTTGCGGGCCTGCGGGTGGCGCCGGCGCGTCTCCCGGTAGCGGGTCAGCAGCTGGTCCTCGTCGGCCTCGAGGAACAGCACCCGCGTGGTGACGTGGCTGGCCGCCGCGAGCTGGTCGAGCACCTCCGCGAGCACCTCGAAGTAGTCGCCCGCGCGCAGGTCGGACACGACGCAGGCGCGCTCCACCTTGGAGCCCTCGTGCAGGAAGAGGTCCGACAGCGAGCGGATCATCCCCGCCGGCAGGTTGTCGACGCAGAAGTAGCCGGCGTCGTCGAAGACGTTCATCGCCGACGACTTGCCCGCCCCCGAGAAGCCGGAGATCACGACGAGGTCGCTCAGCTTGCCCATCAGCGGCCCGTCTTGTTCAGGTGGTGGTAGAGATCGCGGCCGACCTTCGCGGGCAGCCCGGGCACGGCCTCGAGCTGCTCGCGGGTCGCCCCGAGCACGGCCTCGGGCGACCCGAAGTGGCGCAGCAGCGCGCGCTTGCGGTTCGGCCCGACGCCCGGCAGGTCGTCCATGATCGACTCCGTCATCGCCTTGTCGCGCCGGATCCGGTGATGGGTGATCGCGAACCGGTGGGCCTCGTCGCGCACGCGCTGGAGCAGCTGGAGCTCGGGCGTGTCGTGCGGCAGCCTGAGCGGCTGCGCCGCACCGGGCACGAAGACCTCCTCGATCCGCTTCGCGAGCGACACGACGACGACGCCGCGCTCCCGGAACCCCTCCAGCGCTTCCAGGCCGGCCGAGAGCTGGCCCAGGCCGCCGTCGATCACGATCAGGTTCGGCAGCGCGGCGAACGAGGCGTCGCGGTCGGCGTCGTACGGGGAGCGCTCGTGCTGGCGCTCGAACTGCGCCTGGCGGCGTGAGAGCACCTCGTTCATCGAGGCGAAATCGTCGTTGTTGTCATGGCTGCGAATGGTGAAACGCCTGTAATCGGCCTTCTTCGGCGCGCCGCCCTCGAACACGACCATCGACGCCACCGTGTGGGTGCCGCCGACGTGCGAGATGTCGAAGCACTCGATCCGCACCGGGAGCGCGTCGAGGCTCAGCGCCCGCTGCAGCCCGGCGAGCGCCTCGACGCGCTGCTGGCGCCGGCGCTCGGCCTTGAGCTTCTCCTGATCGAGCGCCAGCCGCGCGTTGCGTTCCGCGAGCTCGAGGATGCGCAGCTTGCCGCCGCGCTCGGCCGCCCGGATCTCGACCGCGCCGCCGCGGCGCTCGCCCAGCAGCTCGGCCAGGACGCCGAGCTCGGATCCCTCCGCCAGCTCCTGCTGCACGACGACGAGCGACGGGATCGCGAGCGCGCTCGTGTAGTACTGCAACAGGAACTCCTCGGCGACGATCGCCGGCTCCTGCTCGCCCTGGTTGTCGAGGTAGAACGACTGGCGGTCCGAGAGCACGCCGTCGCGGACCTGGAAGACCTGCGCGTTGGCCTCCATCCCGTCGACGTCGACCGCGACGGCGTCGAACGTGCCCGAACCCTCGGTGGCGACCCGCTGGCGCTCGAGCAGCGCCTTGACGGCCTGCAGGCGGTTGCGCTCGAGTGCCGCCTGCTCGTAGTTCTGCTCGCCCGCCGCGAAGTGCATCCGCTGCTCGAGGTCGCGCTCGATCTGGCGGAAGCGGCCGGACAGGAACGCGATCACGCCGTCGATGCCCTCGCGGTACTCCTCGCGCGACACGTATCCGACGCACGGGGCCCCGCAGCGCTTGATGTAGTAGTCCAGGCACGGCGAGCCCGAGCGGCGCCCCGGCTCGGCCCCCTCGCAGGAGCGGAACAGGAAGATCTTGCCGAGCAGGTCGAGCGTGCCGCGCACGCGCTTCGCGCTCGAGTAGGGCCCGAAGTAGGCGCGCTCGCGCCGATGGCGCTCGCGCGTGAAGTACACCCGCGGGAAGTCCTCGTCGAGGCTGATCGCGATGTACGGGTAGGACTTGTCGTCGCGCAGCCGGATGTTGAAGCGCGGCCGGTACTGCTTGATGAAGTTCTGCTCGGTGAGCAGGGCCTCCGCCTCGGTGTGGACGACCAGCGACTCGATCTGGTCGATGAACGTGCTGAGGCTGCTGCGCGAGCTGAAATGCGAGGCGACCCGCTTGCGGATCGACTTGGCCTTGCCGACGTAGATGACGCGCCCTGCGGCGTCCCGGAACAGGTAGACGCCGGGCGCGTCGGGCAGCGCGCGCCGCTGCTCGGCGAGCTTGTCCTTCCGGAGGGTTTCGGTGGCCACAGTTTCTCCCAGCTTAGGCCTCTCTCGGTCGGATTCTTTGCTGCGCGGCCGCAACCCTGGCGGCTATCGTCGGTTGCGATGACCATGCACAGACGCTTTCTCCCCATCATGGCGCTCCTCCTGTGCGCCATCTTCGCCGCCCCTGCGCAGGCGAACTTCCGGGTCGGAATCGCCGACCAGGACAGCACGATGTTCGACAACCCGAACTATCAGGCGCTCAACATCAAGCGCGTTCGTTACCTCGTGCCGTTCGACTGGTACAAGCACGGCTTCCAGGTCGAGGAGGTCGCGGGCTTCATGAACCGCGCGCAGGCCGACGGCGCCGACGTGCTGGTGCACTTCACGGCCAAGCGCGGCTGCTACACGAACGGACGCTACTCGCGCAAGAAGTCGTGCCGCGCGCCGAGCGTGAAGACCTTCAAGAAGGCCTTCAAGCGCTTCCGCGCCGACTTCCCGCTCACCAAGACCTACGGCGTCTGGAACGAGGGCAACCACCACTCCCAGCCCGTCGCCAACAAGCCGCGGCTCGCCGCGAAGTACTTCCTCGCGGCGCGCAAGGCCTGCAGGTCCTGCACGTTCGTGGCCGCCGACGTGCTCGACTCGACGAACATGGAGTCGTGGCTGCGCAAGTTCCGCCGCAAGGCAGGCGGCAAGGCGAAGATCTTCGGCCTGCACAACTACGGCGACGTCAACCGCAATCGGACGTCCGGGACGAAGCGGCTGCTGCGCACCGTGCCGGGCCAGGTCTGGCTGACCGAGACGGGCGGGATCCTCAAGTTCCTGCCGTCGTTCAAGCGCTCGGAGACCCGTCAGGCCAAGCGCACCAAGTTCATGTTCAAGCTGGCCGACAGGTACGACCGCCGCCGCAGCGGCATGCGCTCGAAGATCACGCGGCTCTACAACTACCAGTGGACCGGCGTGGTGCGCAGCGCCCGCTTCGACGCCGGCCTGGTGGATCCGGACGGCTCGCCGCGCAAGGCCTACAAGCAGTTCAAGCGGTCCGCGGCGCGCTACGCCCGTTAGGGACGGACCGGGGAGTTCCCCGATGCGGGACCGGGGACGGGGAGGCAAGCTCGCGGGCAGCCTCCCCGTCCCCTCTCCCCTGGAGCCCTCCCCATGCCCACCCAACGCTGGACGCTCGTCGTGGTCTGTGCGGCCACGGCGATGCTCATGCTCGACATCGCCGTCGTCAACACGGCGCTCTCCGACATCGCCGCGGACCTCGAGACCGGCCTTTCCGGCCTGCAGTGGGTCGTCGACGCCTACACCCTGGCGCTCGCGGCGACCGTGCTCACGGCCGGCGCCCTCGCGGACCGGCTCGGCCGGCGCAGGCTCTTCCTGATCGGCCTCGGGATCTTCACCGCCACCTCGCTCGGTTGTGCGATGGCGGGTCACATCGCCGTGCTGAACTCGATGCGCGCGGCCCAGGGCGTCGGCGCGGCGATCATGTTCGCCGTCTCGCTCGCGCTGCTCGCGAACGCCTATCCCGACGCGCGCCGGCGCGCCGGCGCGCTCGCGGCCTACGGGGCGACGATCGGCGCCTCCTTCGCCGTCGGCCCGCTCGTCGGCGGCGCCCTCACCAGCGGGCTCGACTGGCGCTGGATCTTCCTCGTCAACCTGCCGATCGGGCTGTTCTGCATCGCGATCACGCGGGCGTACGTACAGGAGTCGCGTGACCCGGGCGCCCGCGGCATCGACTGGCCCGGCCAGATCACGCTGACCGGCGGCCTGTTCCTGCTCGTGCTGGCGCTGCTGCGCGGCAACGAGGACGGCTGGACGAGCTTGCCGATCCTCGGCGAGGCGGCCGGCGCCGCGGCGCTGCTCGGCGCGTTCGTGCTGGTCGAGATGCGCTGCGCGGAGCCGATGCTCCCGCTGCGCCTGTTCCGTGACCGGTCGTTCAGCGGGGCGCAGATCGCGGCGTTCGCTATCTCGGCCTCGTTCTTCGCGATCTTCCTCTACACGACGCTCTACCTGCAGCAGATCCTCGGGCTGTCCGCGATCGAGGCCGGGCTGGTGTACCTGCCGGGCACGATCACGATGCTGTTCGTCAGCGGCGCGACGAGCGCGCTCGGCGCGCGGGTCTCCGCCCGGCTGATGGTGGCCGGCGGCCTGGCGCTCGTCTCCGCCGGAATGGTCCTGTTCACGCTCGCCGGCGTCGGCTCCTCGTGGGCGATCGTCCTGCCCGGGGCGATGGTGGCGCTGATCGGCACCGGTCTGTTCAACCCCGCGCTGACGGCCGTCGCGCTCGGCACCGTGCCGATGGAGCAGAGCGGCGTCGCGGCGGGCGTGAACGACACGTTCCGCCAGGCCGGCATCGCCGTCGGCGTGGCGGCGCTGGGAGCGCTGATCCCCGCGGAGGCGGCGTTCGGCGGCGGCTCCCCGCAGGCGTACGTCGACGGCCTCCACACGGCGCTCTGGGCCGGAGCGGGCCTCGCCGCGGCCGGCGCGGTGGCCGCCTGGTTCCTCATCTCCCCCGCGTTCGGCGCCGCCGCGCCGATGCCCGCGGACGAGGATCGGCACCTCGCCGGGGCGGGAGCCCTCGAGCCCGCGCTCGTCGCGGCCTGAGCCGTCCGCTGGCTCGCCGGTCACCGCCTCGGGGCGGTGGCCGGCGGCTACTCGTCCGCGGCGCCGTCGTCGGCGGCGGAGGCCTCGTTCGGCGCCTCCGCCTGAGCGGCCGCTTCCTGCTTGCGCGCTTCTTTCTTGGCCTGCTTGCGCAGGCGTTTGTCGCGCACGGTGTTCTCACGCGTGATCTTGGCGAACGTCGTCTTCTTCTTAGAGCTCGAAGCCATGCATGTCCTTCGTGGTTGTGGGTTGCGAGCGCGCCCGAAGGCGCGCTCGCGGGCGACGAGCTGCGTGTTAGAGCGTCGTGACGTTCGCCGCGTTGGGGCCCTTGGGCCCGTTCTCGGCGTCGTAGCTGACCTTCGCGCCCTCGGGCAGCGACTTGAAGCCACTGCCGGCGATGCCGCTGTGGTGCACGAAGAGGTCCTTGCCCTCATCGTCGGGCGTGATGAACCCGAAGCCCTTCTCGTCGCTGAACCACTTCACTGTTCCAGTTGCCATGTGTTGTTCCCTCCCGGGAGGACGTGTGCGGCGAAACGCGGGAGGTGCTACGGCAACAACAACGAACGCGGGCACTTTGCGCCGGACAGGATGCCCGGCAGGACACACCACAGTAGCTGATCGGGCGGCGGCGGCTCATCGCACGAGCCTCACCGCGAGGCCGCCGCCGGCGTCGCCGAGCGGGAGCTCGCCGGTGCCGCCCATCAGCCCGAGGATGCGCGCGACGTACCCGCGCGTCTCCGGGAACGGCGGCACGCACCCGCAGGAGGCCACCGGCGCCGGACCGGCGTTGTACGCGGCGAGCGCGAGCGGCACGGCGCCGAACCGGCGCAGGAGGTCGCGCATCAGGTGCGCCTGGGCGTCGATCGCCCGGGCCGGGTCGAACGGGTCCGCCAGGCCGATGCCGCGCGCGGTGCCCGGCATGAACTGCGCGATCCCCTGCGCGCCCGCCGGGCTGACCGCGAACGGGTTGAACCCGCTCTCGGCGAAGATCTGCGCGGCCAGCAGCGCGGCCGACACGCTCCAGCGCTGCGCCGCGCGGTTGAGCGCGGGCGCGAAGCGGTCGGGCACGAAGTCCGGCAGGCCGCCGCCGCCCGCGACGCCGTCGGACGCCCCGGGCGTCGCGGACCGCGGCGACGAGCGCGGGTTGAGCAGGTAGCCGAAATGCCAGGGCTCATGCGGGTAGCGCATCAGGAAGTGGAAGCGCCCGGCGTTCGCCGCGAGCCAGCCGTGGGCCGAGCGCGGCCCGAGGTCGAGCTCCGTGGCGTTGCGATGCAGCGACTCGCCGGGCGGGGCGACCCATTTCGGGTCGGGGTGGCGCGCGAACAGGATCGCCTGCTCGGCGTCGGAGCGGAAGCCGCTCGCGATCGTCAGCGACACGCCGTCCGCCCGGGCAGCGGCCGCCATCCGGTCGAACGCCTGCGCGACGTCGGGCCGCATCGGCACGCCCTGCCGGTGGGCGAGCGGCCCGTCGTAGCCGCCGCCGCTCGCGAACGCGGCCGGGCCCGCGCCGCCAGGCGGAGCCAGCTCCGCCTCGGCGTGCGCCCGCATCCGCACCGTCGCGCCGCCGAGCGCGACGCGCCGCGTGACGCCGACGCGCACCCGCACCGGCGCGATCGTGTCCGCGTCGGGGAACGTCACCGCGGCGCCGGGCGCATCGTTCGCCGCGGCGACGCGCACGGCGGCCGCACGGCCGAGCGCGAGGTACGCGTCCTTGTCCAGCTGGCGCGGGTTGGGGCGGCCCGCGATGACCGCCGGCTCGAACAGGCGCGCGTAGGACTCGCGCATCGCGCGGGCGCCGCCGAGGGCGGCGAGGTCGGCCGCCCGCTGGGCGGCATCGCGGGTCCCGAGCCCGCGCGCGAAGGCGCCGAGCACCAGCCCGCCGACCGCGACCGCGAGCAGCCCGCCGACGAGCAGGATCGCGATCTGCCCGCGCTCGCCCCTCATGCGCGCACCACCGGCAGCGAGCGGAGCCGTGCGAGCCCGGCCATCGCCGCCCAGCGCGGCGGGCCCGGCGGCAGCGGCGCGACGACGGCGCGGGCGCGGGCCGGCAACCCGGCGATCGCGAGCTCCCGCAGCGGCGGATCGGTCCCGGCCGGCAGCACCGCGACGCAGAGGTCGAGCTCCGCCAGGAGCGGCTCGAACGGCTCGGGGCGCGCGCCCGCCACCGCCAGCACGAGTGGTGCGCGCGCGACGGAGCGGCAGCGGCGGAACTGGGCGGCGGCGTCGGCCGCATCGCGGGCGAGCGCGAGCCACGCCAGGCGGCCGCACGCGGTCGCGCCGAGGTCGCACGCGACGAGGCGCGCCCGCGAGGCGGCGGGCGCCCGGCGTCGTCGCGCCGGCCGGCGAGCGGGCGGCGGGCGCCTCGGGCTCCGAAGCCGGCGCCGGCTCCTCCAGCGGCCGCCAGATGCAGATCAGCGCGGCGGCCGCACGCGACCGTGCACGCAGCTCACCTGCGATCGCAGCCGCGACCGGCACCACCGAGGTGGGCGCGCCGAGCACGCCCGCCTCCAGCGGCGCCGCAGCGCGAGACGGAGCCGGCGGCGGCGGATCGCTCGCCCGCGCGGGCGGCCCGGCGGGCTCGAGGAAGTACGCTCCGACCCGCCCGAGGAGACCGCTCACGGCGACGGCTCCGGGCCTGCCGCGGCGGAGGCGGTCGAGGCGAGCGCCCGCGCCAGGAACCGTGGCCGCGCCGGCGGGCTGACGGTGACCGTCACGCGGCGGCCGCGGACGCTGATCTGCGCGCGGCGGCGCGTCGACGGCGCCAGCGCCGCGCGAGCCGCGGCGGCGGCGTCGGCGTCCTGGATCAGCGCCATCGCGCCCGCCTGCGCGGCCGCGGCTGCCTCGCCGGAAGCGGAGCGAGCGGCGAGCAGCGCCATCACGGCGAGCCCGACGGCGAGCGTGAGCGGCAGCAGGGCCACGAGCTCGACCGAGGACTGGCCGCGCTCGCCGCGCAACGGTCGCGCGCTCATCCCTGCGGGCGGAAGTGAGCGGTGGCGGTCGTGTGCCCGAGCACCGGCAGGCCGAGCACGGGCGGGACGCGCAGCGTGACCTCGACCGTGCCGGATCCGCGATCGCGCACGCGCAAGCCGCGCCGCAGCCCGCCGGCGAGCTGCGCGCGCGCCGCCGCGCGCGGATCAGCGCCGACTGCGGATGCGCGTGCCGCCGCCCGTGCGGCGGAGCCGGCGGCCCAGGCCGCGTGACCGGCGACGACGAGCTGCCACGCGCCCGCGAGCAGCAGCACGGCCAGCGGCAGCAGCGCGACGAGCTCCGCCGCCGCCTGTCCCTCCGTCCGTCGCATCGAGCGCATGACGGGAGCCTGCAGCGAGCCGGCGCACGGAACTACGCGCGCCGGTGACGAAAGCCGCGCGGAGGCGCAACGAAAGCGCCCGCGGCGCGGGCTAGTACTCGCGCGATGCGCGGTACACGGTGACGCAGCCGTACGCGCCGGCGCCGATCAGCGCAAGCCAGACGAGCACGCCGATGCCGCCCTCGTCCCACAGCCGCCGCGTCGCGATCAACGCGAGCGCGAGCAGCCCCACCGACGCGTAGAGCAGGGCACGCACGCGGTCCTCGAGCATGAACAGCGACGTGCGGTGCTCCATGTAGATGCGGTAGCCGAAGAACACGATCCCGCCGGCGAAGAGCAGGCCGAGGATGTTGTTGATCGTGAGCGTCGCCGTCCCGCCGCCCGGCAGCTGCCACACGGCGACCGCGAGCAGGATCAGGATGCCGAAGTTGCGCAGGTGCGTGTTGCGATCCGGGCCCACGCCGGAAACGATAGCCCGCGCCGCGCTCAGGCGGCGACGAGCGCGCGCGCCGGCGCGGCCTCGGCCGCGACCGGTCTCCTCGCCGGCGCCGGCGTCCGGGAGCTCCGGCACGGCGTCGAGCGACTCGGCGGCGAAGCGGTAGCCGATCCCGAAGTGCGTGTGGATGTAGCGCCAGCGCGGAGACGCGCGCTCGAGCTTCTGCCGCAGCTTGCGCACGAAGACGTCGACCGAGCGGTCGCCGCGGGCCATCGCGTAGCCCCAGACGCGCTGGTAGATCTCCTCGCGCTGCATGACCTGGCCCTGCGCGTCGGAGAGCAGCTCGATCAGCTCGAACTCGCGCCGCGTCAGGTCGAGGCTCGCTCCGCCGACGAAGGCCTGGAACTGGTCCGACCGGATCTCGACCTCGCCGACCACCAGCCTGCCCACCTCGACGACGCGCCTCGGCGCGCTTGCGCCGGCGCACGACCGCCTCGACGCGCGCGATCAGCTCCTCCGGGTGGCATGGCTTCGTCATCCAGTCGTCGGCGCCGAGCCGCAGGCCGCGGACGCGCTGGGCGACGGAGGACGGCCCCGTGCAGACGACCACGCCGAGCCCGGGCAGCCGCGTGCACAGCTTCTCGAGGTAGTTCCAGCCCTGCGGCCCGAGCACCGCGAGGTCGATGACGATCGCGTTCAGGCGCATCGCGACGAGGGCGTCGAGCGGGACGGGGCCGGTCGAGCACGCGGTACTGCCAGCCCGGCGCCCTCGAGCCGCTTGGAGAGCACCTGCAGGAACCCGGTGTCGGAGTCGAGCACCGCGATTCGGACCGAGGCCGGCTGCGTCATCTGCCCAGGAGGATACGACCATGCCCGCACGGATCCCGGGCTGATAACAACTTGGTCACACGGGCCGGTGGGACGCGTCGCTGAATTCCCGGAACAAGCCGGAGACGACGAACGCCACCTGCTCGCCGACGTCGACGGCGTTGTCGCCGATCCGCTCCATCGCCCGCGCGACGAGCATCATCGTCATCGCCCACTCGCGCACGTCCGGATCGTTGCCGATCTCCACGGCGCGCTGGAAGATCTCCTTGTTGAGCTGGTTGATCTCCGCGTCCTGGCGCACGAGGTCCTCGGCCAGTCCGACGTCGCGCAGCAGGAAGGCCTGCTTGGACTGCGAGACCTCCGACCGCGCGAGCGCGCCCATCCGCTCGATCTTGGCGAGGATCTCCTGGTCGACCGGCGCCTCGGTGCCGGTGAGCGGCATGACCTTGGCGATGTTCACGCACTGGTCGCCCATCCGCTCGGCGTGCTTGATCACGTGCAGCAGCGCCGCGACGACGCGCAGGTCGCTCGCCACCGGCGCCTGCAGCGCGAGCAGCGAGAGGATCCCCTGGTGGACCTCGAGGTAGCGGCCGTCGATCCGGTCGTCGTCGGCGATCACGATCGACGCGAGCTCGATGTCGCGGTGGTGCAGCGCCTCGAGCGTGCGGTCGAGCGTCGCGACCACCAGGTCGAGCGCGCCGAGCGCCTGCTCCTCGAGCCGGGCGAGCTCCTCCTGGAAGTGGATCCGCTGCGAGGCCGGCACTAGCCGAACTTCCCCGTCACGTAGTCCTCGGTGCGCTTGTCGTCGGGGTTCGTGAAGATCTTGTCGGTCTCGCCGTACTCGACGACGGCGCCGGTGCGATAGCGCCCCTCGTCGTGCAGCTCGACGGTGAAGAACGCCGTCATGTCCGACACGCGCGCTGCCTGCTGCATGTTGTGGGTGACGATCACGATCGAGTAGTCCCGCTTGAGCTCGGTCATCAGATCCTCGATCCGGCCGGTCGAGATCGGGTCCAGCGCCGAGCAGGGCTCGTCCATCAACAGCACGTCGGGCTCCGTCGCCAGCGCACGTGCGATGCAGAGCCGCTGCTGCTGGCCGCCGGACATGCCGAACGCGTTCGTCTTGAGCCGGTCCTTGACCTCGTCCCAGAGCGCGCCGCGCCGCAGCGCGCTCTCGACGATCTCGTCCATGTCCGCCTTCTTGCATGCGGGCGACATCAACGCGCGGGCCGAAGGCGACGTTGTCGTAGATCGACTTGGGGAACGGGTTCGGCTTCTGGAACACCATGCCGATCCGCTTGCGCACCTGCACGGGGTCGATCTCGGCCGCGTAGAGGTCCTCGCCGTGGTAGACGACGCGGCCCTGCACGCGCGCTGACGGGATCAGGTCGTTCATCCGGTTCAGGCAGCGGATGAAGGTCGACTTGCCGCAGCCCGACGGGCCGATCAGGGCCGTGATCTCGTTTCGGTGCAGGGCGAGCGTGACGTCGCGGATCGCCCGGTGCTCGCCGTAGAAGACGCTGATGTCGTCGACGTGGAAGATCACGTCGCGCGTCCTCGGAACTCGGGTCGGCGCGGGCGCGGCTGCCGGCTGTGTCGAGGGCACGGCGGCCGCTTCCTCGCGACGCCGTTCGGTCATGTTCTCGGGCACGGATCGATCACCACTTCTGCTCGTAGCGATTGCGGAGGAAGATCGCGACGGAGTTCATCAACAGCAGGACGACCATCATCACGAGGATGGCGGCCGCCGCGAGGTCGACGAACTCGCGATTCGGATCCTGGGTCCAGGCGAAGATCTGGATCGGCAGCGCCGTGAAGGCCGAGCCGAGTCCGTCGGGGTTGAAGCGCGGGTTGACCGCCGCGCCGATCACGAGCAGCGGCGCGGTCTCGCCGATCGCGCGCGAGAGCGCGAGGATCACGCCGGTCGCGATGCCGGCGATCGAGCCCGGGAGCACCTGCTTCCAGATCGTCTGCCACTGGGTGGCGCCGAGGGCCAGCGAGCCCTCGCGGATCGACGGCGGCACCGCGCGGATCGCCTCGCGCGCCACGATGATCACCACGGGCAGGACGAGCAGGGCGAGCGTGATGCCGCCGGCCAGCACCGTCCGCCCGAGCGAGAACGGGCCGCGCACGATGAACGCGAGCCCGAGGATCCCGTAGACCACCGACGGCACCGCGGCGAGGTTCTGGATGTTGACCTCGACGACGCGGTTCCACCACTTCCTGCGGTCCGCGTACTCCTCGAGGTAGATCGCGGTCGCGATCCCCAGCGGGACGACGATCACCGCGGTGACCACCATCAGCCAGAGCGTGCCGTAGATCGCGGACTGGATGCCGGAGCTCTCCGGGATGATCCGCGACGGGAAGCTCGTGAGGAAGTCCGTCGAGAGCTTCGGGATGCCGTCCCGGGCGACGTCGTAGAGCAGCGTCGCGAGCGCCAGCAGGCTGACTCCGACGGCGCCGAACATGAGCGCCCGGAAGAGCCACGAAGCGAAGCGGACGCCGCCATCCGCTCGCGGGATCACCGACTGCCGGGCCGCGCGCGCTGCGATCTGGGCGCCGGTCATTCGTACACCTGCCGGTACCGCCGCACGAGCCGGATCGACACCATGTTGAGGATCAGCGTGAACACGAACAGCGTCATGCCGACCACGAAGATCGTCTCGTACTCGATCGAGCCCGTCGGGATGTCCCCGCGGGACGTCGCCGCGATGAACGCGGCCATCGACTGGTAGGACTCGGCCGGGTCGAGCGACAGGTTCGCCGTCTGCCCGCCGGCGATCAGGATGATCACCGTCTCGCCGATCGCCCGCGAGGCGCCGAGCACGAGCGCGGCCACGACGCCCGACAGCGCCGCCGGGAACACGACCCGGATCGCCGTCTGGACCCGGTTGGCGCCGAGGCCGGCCGAGCCCTCGCGCAGCGACTGCGGCACCGCCGACATCGCGTCCTCGACGAGCGTCGCGATCGTCGGCACGACGAGGATGCCGAGGATGATCCCGGCCGACAGCGCGTTGAACTGGTTCACGCCCAGCCCGAGCGCGTTCCGGAGCACCTCGGGCGTGAAGAACGTCAGCGCGAAGTAGCCGAAGACGATCGTCGGCACCCCGGCGAGCAGCTCGAGCAGCGGCTTGACGACCTTGCGCACGCGGCGCGGCGCGAACTCGGAGAGGTAGATGCCGGAGAGGATCCCGACGGGGATCGCGACCACGAGGCCGATCGCGGTGAGGTACAGCGTGCCCCAGATCAGCGGCAGCACGCCGAAGGACTGCTGGTCGCCGGCGAACTGCGGCGTCCACTTCGTCCCGAACAGGTAGTCGCCGATCGGGACGTCGCCGAGGAACGCGAGCGTCTCCCTCAGCAGCGAGAAGACGATCGCGAGCGTGGTGAGGATCGAGACGACCGCGGCAGCGCAGAGCGCGACCCTGATCGCGCCCTCGGCCCGCGAACGGGCCGAGGGGCGACGGACGAGGCTGACCCCGCTGCTCACTGCGCGAGCGCGCCCTGCGCCGCGGTCAGCTGCTCGTCGGTGAGCGGCACGATCTTCGCCGCCTCGGCGATCGGCTTGGCCTGCTTGGTCACGAAGTCCATGAACGCCTTGACCTCGGGACGCTCGAGCGCCTTCGTGCTCGGGTACATGAACAGCGGCCGGGCGAGCGGCTTGTAGGAGCCGTCCTGGATCGTCTCGGCCGAGGGCTTGATGCAGTTGCCGTCGCCGCTGTCGACGCCGACCAGGTTGAGCTTGTCAGCGGCCCCCTCGTAGTAGGAGAAGCCGAAGTAGCCGAAGCCGCCCTCGTCCCCGGAGACGCCCGTGACGAGCTGGTTGTCGTCCTCGGACGCCTCGTAGTCCTCGCGGCTCACACCCTCCTCGCCGTTGATCTCGTCGGTGAAGAAGTCGAACGTCCCGGAGTCGGTGCCGGGACCGTAGAGCGACAGCTCGGTGTCGGGCAGGCTGCCGTCGACCTCGGCGAGGGATTTGACGTTCGAGCCCTTGTTCCAGAGCTGCTCGAGCTGGTCGGTGGTCAGGCAGTCGACGGCGAGCTCCTTGTTCGTCGCGATCGCGATGCCGTCGTTGGCGACCTGCACGTCCGTGTACTCGACGCCGGCCTCCTTGCAGAGCGGCGCCTCCTCGTCGACCTTCATCGGCCGCGACGCGTCGGAGATGTCGGTCTCGCCGGCGCAGAACTTCTCGAAGCCGCCGCCCGTGCCCGACGTCCCGACCGTGATCTGCACGTCCGGGTTCTCCTCCTGGAAGAGCTCGGCCGCGGCCTCGGCGAACGGCGCGACCGTCGAGGAGCCGTCGATCGAGATCTCGCCCGAGAGGTCGCCGCCGCCGCTCGATGCGGAGGCGTTGGTGGCAGTCGTCGTGTCGTCGTCGCCGCAGGCGGCGACCCCGAACGCGAGCGCGCCTGAGGCGGCGAGCGTCAGCAGCAGGTTCTTCCTCATAGATACCCATCCTGTTCTTGGTTGTGAAGACCCTTGTGAAAAGGGTGTGAAGCCTCCGGCGCTCGCGCAGCGGCGAGCCCCAGACCGTCGCGTGGAGCTCCTCGCGAGCGACGATCCGGCCCTGCCTCCGGGCCAGTGCCGCGAGCAGCGCGAGCTCCCGCATCGAGAGCGACAGGGCGCGACCCCGTGCGAGCGCGAGGTGGTCCGCCGGCCGGACCTCCAGATCTCCGGCCCGGATCACCTCGGATGCGTGTGTCAGCTCCATCGCCACGAGAGGCTCGCGGCGGAACGGCGGTTCCCGGTTACCGCTCGGTGAACGGCCCGTGAAGAGGTTGTGAACGGCCGCGGCGAGGCCGCGGCGGCTGTCCTAGAGCGGGCCGTCCCCCACGGTCCGGTGATCGCGCAGGTCATGCCCTTGCCGGCGTGGTCGGCGGGCGTGCCGGTCGAGTCGCCGTAGAGGTTCACGAACGCCGTCGCGCCGTCGGGGCTGAAGCAGACGCCGGCAAGCTCGGTGTCGCGCTCGTTGCGCGCGAACACGAACGACTCGCCGGCCGGCGTGATGCCGACAAGACGGTTGACGTGCTCGCCGTCGCTGTCCGACGCGTCGTCCTCGGCGAGCAGCAGCCCGCCGCCCGGCGTCACCGTCATGTTGTCCGGCGAGTCCATCGCCTCGTGGCCCGGCGACTCGTAGTGCAGGATCAGCAGCCCGCCGGAGCGCGAGCGCGGCCGGTACTCCCAGACCTGTCCGAAGCCCTCGCGGTAGCCGTCGTCATTGAGGTCGCCGTTCTTCTCGTCGCCGCCGCTGGTCGAGACGAAGTAGGTGCTGCCGTCGTCGCCGTCGTACCAGCAGCCCTCGAGCCGGTTGAACAGGGTCGCGCCCAGTCGCCGTCCCTGCCGGAACGTGCCGCGCGGGTCGTCGTCGTCGACATACTCGGGATCGGGCTCGGGGATGTCGATCCAGCGGACCGGCAGCTTGCGCCCGACGGTCTGGCCCTCGCGCGCGTCGTAGCGCGGCTTGCCCTGGATGCCGAGGATCTGAAGCCGCCCGCCCGCGGTCAGGTCCTGCGGGTCCTCGGGGATGAAGCGGTAGAAGCCGGCGCCGCGGCCGCTGCCCGGGTCCTCCGTCTCGTACACGATCCCGGTCCGCTGGTCGGTCGAGGCGGCCTCGTGCGAGAAGCGGCCGGCCGCGCGCAGCGGGACGCCCTGCTCGAGCTCGTTCGGCCCGCGGTCGAGCGGCACCTCGAAGAGGTAGCCGTGGCGGCGTGCGAACTGCTTCGCCGGGTCGAGATTTCCAGGCCCGCCGACGGTCTCCTCGCCGGTGAGCCAGGAGCGGCGGCCGAGCCCGAACCCGCCGGCGCAGTTCACCGTCGTCCCGTTCAGCGAGATGAAGTCCTGCACCAGCTCGCGCGATCCCTGGTCGAAGTCCAGCGTCGTCGTGCCGCCGCCGACGGACGTGTCGTACTTCGCCGCCGGCGAGCCGCCGACGCTGCCGGCGCCCGGCGGGTTGCGGTCCTCGTGGTTGCGGATCAGCCGCACCGTGCCGCCGGGCCCGGGGAACGCCGCCATGCCGTCGAGCGCCAGCGGCGTGGGATTGCCGTCGGACATCGTCGAGCCGATCTCGCCGAACGTGACGTACGAGAAGCCGGCCGGCAGCGCGAGGATGAGGCGGCCGTGCTGGTCCGGCGTGGGCTGGATCGGCCCGTAGCCGTAGGCGCTGTCGGCGGCCAGGGCTGCGAGCGAGGAGCGCGCGACGAGCCGCTCCACGGCGGCCGCGCTGAGCATGCCCACGGCTCCGCGCGCCAGGAACGTGCGGCGGTCAAGAAGTGTCACGCGCTACCCCTCCCACGAACGAGACTGTTCAACCCGGATGAGGTGCCCGCGACGCGCGACCATATGGCGCGTCGCCGTCAGCGACGTGACTAGCTCGCGACCGCCTCGAGCTGCGCGTAGAGCGCCTCGACGCGGGCCTTCGCCTCCTCGTGGCGACCGGCCGACTTCTGCGCCGCGCGCGGGTCGTTCCAGGCCTGCGGGTCGGAGAGCTCCTGCTCGATCGCCGCGAGCGCCGCCTCGGCCTGCTCGATCTCGGACTCCAGGCGCCGCGCCTGGCGCTGGCGGTTCTTCGAGTCCGGCCGCGGCGGCGCGGGGGCGGCGGCCTTGGCCTTCGGTTTGGATCGCGCGCGCGCCTTCGTCGCGCGGCCTGCCTCGGCGCGCTCCTCGCGGACGCGCACGTACTCGGGCCAGCCGCCCACGTAGGAGTGCAGCGTCTGCTCCTCGATCGCGACCGTGCGCGTGCCGACCGCGTCGAGCAGCGCACGGTCGTGCGTGATCAGCAGCAGTGCGCCGGGGAACCCCTGCAGCGCGGACTCGAGCGCCTCGCGGCTCTCCAGGTCGAGATGGTTCGTCGGCTCGTCGAGGATCAGCACGTTCGCGCCCGAGTGCACGAGGATGGCGAGCGAGAGCCGCCGGCGCTCGCCGCCCGAGAGGCCGTCGAGCGGCTTCTCGGCCGCCTCGCCGCTGAACAGGAAGCGGCCCAGCAGCGCGCGCGTCTCGTTCGGCTTCAGCCCGGTCGCGCGCTGGCAGGCCTCGAGCACGGTGCCCATGCGCCCGAGCTCCTCCGCGTGCTGGGAGAGAACACCGAGCTTCACGTTGTGCCCGCGCCGCAGCTTGCCGCCGTCGAGCGGGCGCTCGCCCGCGAGCGCGCGGATCAGGGTCGTCTTGCCGGATCCGTTCGGGCCGACGAGCGAGACATGCTCGCCGCGCTCGAGCCACAGCTCGGCCTGGCGCAGGAGCTCGCGCTCGCCGATCCGCAGCGCGCCGTCCTCGAGCTCGAAGACGACGCGGCCCGAGCGCTCGGGCGGCTTGAACGCGAAGCCGAGCGACTTGCCGTCGCGCGGGTCCGAGCCGAGCCGCTCGATCTTCTCCAGCTGCTTCACGCGCGCCTGCGCCTGGCGGGCGCGCGTGCCGGCCCGGAAGCGCGTCACGAAGCGCTCGAGCGCCTCGATCTGCGCCTCCTGCTTCTCGATCGCGCGACCGAGCGCGAGCTCGCGCGCGGCCTTCTCCTTGCGCCACGCGTGCCAGGTGCCCTTGAAGTACTTCGAGCGTCCGCCCTCCAGCTCGAGCACGGCGGTGCCGACCGCCTCGAGGAACCAGCGGTCGTGTGCGACGAGCACGACGGCGGCGTCGAGCGACTGGAGGTACTTCTCCAGCCACTCGAGCGCGACGATGTCGAGGTGGTTGGTCGGCTCGTCGAGCAGCAGCAGGTCGGGGTCGCCCGCGAGCGCGCGCGCGAGCGACGCGCGCGTCAGCTCGCCGCCGGAGAACGAGGCGAGCTCGCGGTCGAGGTGCTCGTCGCGGAAGCCGAGCCCGTGCAGCGTCGCGTTGACGCCCTCGCGCCAGCCGTAGCCGCCGGCGTGCTCCAGCCGCCCCTGGGCGCGGGCGTACGCGTCGAGCGTCGCGGCGTCGCTCGCTCCCGTGGCCATCGCCTGCTCGAGCTCGGCCAGCCGCGCCTCGATCGCCAGCAGGTCGCCGCAGCCGCCGAGCACGTAGTCGCGCAGCGACAGGTCGCGGTCGCGCGGAGGACGCTGGTCGTGCAGCGCGAGCCGCGTGTCCTTCGCGAACGCGAGCTGCCCTCCGTCGACGCTCGTCTCGCCGCTGAGCATCCGCAGCAGGGTCGTCTTGCCGCTGCCGTTGCGGCCCGAGAGGGTGAGCCGGTCGCGCCGCTCGAGCTTGAACGAGACGCCCCGCAGCAGCGGGTCCCCGGCCATGTCCTTGGCCAGATCTGAAGCGATGACGACGGCCACGAGGCCATGGTACGGTGACGGCCGATGCGCGCCGTACGCACCATCCTGCTCGCCGCCGCCCTACTCGCGCTGAGTGCGCCCGCCGCGCTCGCGCACGATGGCGGCGAGGGCCTCTGGGGGGAGACGGACGACAAGGTCGTCACGAACGCCGGCTTCATCCTGATCGCGTTCTTCCCCCTGTTCGTGTTCGTGATGAGCATGATCCAGTGGCGCCTGGACAAGCGCAAGGACGCGCGCAAGCGCGCCGCGAAGGCCCGCGTCGCGCGCGCCGATATGCGCGGCGGCTGGTAAGCGCAACTTCTCCGAACCGGCGGGTATTCGACGGGCGTCGTGCGGAGCCAGACTCGCCAGCTGCTCGTGATCGTGCTCGTGACCTTCGCGTGCGCTCCCGCCGCGGCCGAGGCCGGCACGTACCACGTCTACGCATGCAGCACGGCCGGCGCCAGCTGGGGCAACACGTCGTGGACCGGCGCGCCCGTCTCCGGTCTCGTCGTGGACACGAACTGCAGCCGGAGCGGAACGCTGATCGGCCTGCGCATCGACGGCGGCAAGGCGATCGCCAACGGCGCGAACGCTGCGATCACGTTCACCAGCGCGCCGGGCACGACGATCGCCGACTTCGCGCTCGACCGGCACCTCGAGTTCCGCAGCAACCCGCCGCTGGAGGGCACCCGGCAGCTGTACGCGCTCTACCTGCTCGGCGGCGTCCCGTTCCTCGGCGCCGGCGACTACCACTATGCGACGCGCAACCGGCTGAAGGAGGCCAACGCCTGGTACAGCTATCCGGCGGGGAACGCGACGGTCAGCCGGCGCACGACCTCGCTGCGACAGTTCAGCGGGCTGGCAGGCTACAAGGGCGACGCCACGACGCTGTCGATCCAGGTCGGCTGCTTCAAGCGCAGCATCGATTGCTCCGCCCCGGCCGGCGAGCGCGTCTACCACGTGCTGTACGGGATCGACGTCACGATCAACGATCCGCAGCCGCCGGTTCCGACCGTGTCGGCGGAGGGGCTGCTGGCCGGCGGCCCGCGCAACGGCTCGGACCCAGTCGTGCTCCGCGCCACCGACAACGCCGGCATCCGGCGCATCGAGTTGCACGACGTCACGGTCGCGGGGGCGCCGCGGCTCGTGGGCGTCGAGGACTACACGGCGGCCGAGACCGACGGTGGCGCGAGCTGCTCCGCGAGCCTGGCCAAGCCCTGCCCGGAGTTCTCCCGCGAGACCGTGCGCCCGACCGCGCTTCAGGTCGGCCGTCGCCGGCTCCTCGTGCGCACGATCGATGCCGGCGGGAACATCGCGGACCGCGGGCCCTTCCCGGTCGACGTCGCCACACCCTCCGACCGCGGCCCGCTCAACGGCGTCGGCGCGACGGAGACGGGCACGCTGAAGGCACGTTTCCGTGGCGGGGAAGGTCAGGTCACGACCGCCCGCTACGGCAGGAAGGTGCGCATCGCGGGCAGGCTCCTCAACTCGCTCGGGCTGCCGGTCGGCGGCGCCGAGATCGACCTCGTGACCACGAACAAGCGCCGCGGCGCGATCCCCGTCAAGCGCAAGTCGTTCCGCACGGAGGCCGACGGCACCTTCAAGGGCAGGACGGGAGCACGCGCATCGCGGCAGCTGCGGCTCGCGTGGAAGGCGCACGTCAACGACGCCCACTACGCGGCCAGCGATGACCTGACGCTGCGGACGCGGGCGGCGGCTTCGCTCAAGCCGTCCACGCACAGCCCGCATGTCGGCGGCCCGCTGACGCTGCGCGGGCGCCTGCGCGCGCCTGCGCCCGGGGTCACGGTCATCCTCCAGGGCCGCCGCGTCGGCGGCGGGCCCTACACGACGTTCGCCGACACGACGACCGGGAAGAGCGGCCGTTTCAGGGTGACGTACCGGTTCCGGGACGCGAGCTCCCGCGGCAGGGTGTTCAGGTTCCGCGCGAAGCTCCGCGCAGGCAAGCGCTACCCGTTCGCGACGGGGTACTCGCGCCGCGTCGCCGTGCGCGTCCGCTGAGCCCGCGCGCCTATAGGCTCTCGCTCGCGGATCGCAGACACCGAGGGAGAGGAAACACGTGCCGAGCTACTTCGTGACGGGGGCCACCGGCTTCATCGGCCGCCATCTGGTCGAACGGCTGCTCGAGCGCGAGGGCGACATCCACGTGCTCGTCCGCGAGGGCTCGACCGAGAAGCTCGAAGCGCTGGTCGAGCGCCTCGGCGGCAGCGACCGCATCCACGCCGTCGCGGGCGACCTGTCCGAGCCGTTGCTCGGCGTCGACGCCGGCGTGCGCGATGCGCTTCGCGGCAACGTCGACCACTTCTTCCACCTCGCCGCGATCTACGACATGACGGCCGACGAGACGCAGAACGCGCTGCTCAACGTCGGCGGCACCCAGAACGCGATCGATCTCGCCAACGACCTGCAGGCGGGGATCTTCCATCACGCGTCGTCGATCGCCGTCGCCGGCGACTACGACGGCCACTTCACCGAGGACATGTTCGACGAGGGCCAGAAGCTGCCCTCGCCGTACCACAAGACGAAGTTCGAGTCCGAGAAGCTCGTGCGCGCGCGCGTGCAGGGCGCCTGGCGCGTGTACCGGCCGGCGATCGTCGTCGGCGACTCGCGCACCGGCGAGATGGACAAGATCGACGGGCCGTACTACTTCTTCAAGGCGCTGCAGAAGGCGCGCCACGCGCTGCCGCAGTGGTTCCCGCTGATCGGCCTCGAGGTCGGCTGGACCAACATCGTGCCGGTCGACTGGGTCGCGGCCGCGATCGACCACATCGCGCACCAGCCCGATCTCGACGGCCAGGCCTTCCACCTCGTCAACCCGCGCCCGCAGCGGGCCGGCGACGTCCTCAACACGTTCGCGCGCGCCGGGCACGCGCCGCAGATGGTGCTGCGGATCGACAAGCGGATGACCGACATGCTGCCGAAGGGCGTGCTCTCGTACGCGATGAAGCTGCCGGCGCTCAAGGACATCCGCCGCACGCTGCTGGCCGACCTCGGGATCCCCGACTCGGTGATCGAGCACATGGCGCTGAAGCCGCGCTTCGACGGGCGCGACACGCAGCGCGCGCTGAAGGGCAGCGGCATCGAGGTCCCGGCGCTCGAGACGTACTCCGAGAAGCTGTGGGACTACTGGGAGCGCAACCTCGACCCCGACCTGTACAAGGACCGCTCGTTCGCGGGCGCCGTCAACGGCAAGACGGTGGTGATCACAGGCGCGTCGGGCGGGATCGGCAAGGCCGCGGCGCTCAAGGTCGCCGCCGCCGGCGGCATCCCGCTGCTCGTCGCGCGCACGGCCGAGAAGCTCGAGGAGGTCAAGGCGGAGATCGAGGCGGCGGGCGGCACCGCCTACGTCTACGCGGCCGACCTGTCCGACTACGACTCGATCGACGACCTCGTCGGGAGGGTCCTGGCCGACCATGCGTCGGTCGACGTGCTCGTCAACAACGCGGGCCGCTCGATCCGGCGCTCGGTCGCGCTGTCCTACGACCGCTTCCACGACTACGAGCGGACGGTCAAGCTCAACTACCTCGGCACGATCAGGCTGATCCTCGGGCTGCTGCCGCACATGACCGAGAAGAAGTCGGGCCACGTCGTCAACGTGAGCTCGATCGGGGTGCAGACCAACCCGCCGCGCTTCTCGGCCTACGTCGCGTCAAAGGCCGCGCTCGACGCATTCACCCGCGTCGTGAGCTCGGAGACGATCGGCGACAACGTCACGTTCACGACGATCCACATGCCGCTCGTGCGCACGGCGATGATCGCGCCGACGAAGATGTACGACTCGTTCCCGACGATCTCGCCCGAGGAGGCCGCCGACCTGATCTGCGAGGCGATCCGGGCGCGGCCGAAGCAGATCAACACCCGCCTCGGCACGTTCGGCGAGGTGCTCTACGCGCTGGCGCCGAAGGCGGTCGACCAGATCCTGCACATGGCCTACAAGGTCTTCCCGGAGTCCTCGGCGGCGAAGGGCGACAGCAAGAGCGAGGACCGAGCCTCGGGCGAGGCGACCGCGCTCGCGCACCTGATGCGCGGCGTTCACTGGTAGTCACAGCCTCCGAGCGGTGAGCGTCGCCGTCCGGCTGACCGCGCCGCGGCGCGCGGACAGGCGGATCCGCAGCTGGCCGCGGGGCAGGCCCCGGGCGCGCACGCGGCGGCCGGTGACGCGGCGCAGCACCTTGCCGTGGCGCAGCACCTTGATCTTCGCCGTGGCGCCGGGAGCCACCGCGTAGCGCAGGCGCAGCGGCTTGCCGCGGGAGAACGCGGGCCGGTTGAGCGCGAACGCCCGGATCAGCCCGCAGCGGCGCCGGGCGACGAAGCCCTCGTGCACCGAGAAGCGACGGTGGGCGCGCCGCAGGACGATCCGGCGGACGTCGGCGCCGGCCTTCAGACGCGCCCAGTAGAGCCCGTTCGGCGCGCCCTTCGCGCGCCAGGTGAACGAGCGGGGGCGGACGAAGCGCGCGACCCGCTCGCGTGCGATCACACGGGTGGGCGTCGCCGCGCGGAAGATGTCCACGGTCGTGTCGCCCGCCGTGCGCGGCGTGAACGCGAAGCGCACCCCGCGCCCGCGCGGACGGGCCTTGAGCGACCGGAACGCGCTCGCCACCGCGCACCCCGGACCGGGCGCCGCCGGCCCGCCGGGCGTGGCCGTCGCCCCGCCGCCGCTGACGGAGATCGTCACCGCCGCCTCGCTGCGGTGCCCGGCCGAGTCGGTGACCGCGAGCGTCGCCCGGTAGCTGCCCGCGGCGTCGTACGCGTGTTTCGCCTCGCGGCCCTCGGCGTCGCGCGTGCCGTTCCCGTCGAAGTCCCACGCGTAGCCGAGCACGCCGGGAGCGTCGCGGTCGTCACTGGAGCCCGAGCCGTCGAACCGCACCTCCTGGCCGATCGTGGCTTGAAGCGGCTTGGCCTGCGCCACGGCGGTCGGGGGCGCGTCACCGGCCTCGCCGCCGGTGCCGTAGTCGAAGCTGCCGCAGCCAGCGCCGCCGGTGAACGTCACGTCGGCGTCGAGGTCGTAGGGCGGCAGCTCCTCCGGTCCGGGGCCGTCGCCGGTCATCCGCGTCACGTCGAAGCCGAGGCAGTCGAACGCGAAGCGCCACGCACCGTCGGGCTGGGAGGGATCGGAGTAGTTGTCGACGTGCCCGTCGCCGCCGTCGGAGAAGTGCGCGTCGCCGTCGGCCGCGGTGAACGCCGCGTCGTCGAGGTTCGGCGTCTCCGATCCGGGCTCGGGCTGCGAGTCCAGCGGGCTCTGGGCCGGCGGATCGTCGGTGCCCACGTTGCCGTAGCCGTGGTTCTCGTCGGTGTAGGCGAGCAGGACGCCGGGCGCGAACGTCGGGTCGCCGCGGTCGCTCTCCCCCCGCCCACGCAGGTCGAAGCCCGAGCGGTCGCGCAGCTCGAGCAGATACGCATGCTCGGCCGGCGAGCCCTCCCCGGCGGTCACCTGCTGCCACCCGTCCGTGCACTGCTGCGCAGTCTGCAGGCCCTCGCGACAGCCGCCGTTGTAGATCGCGGCGTCGGTGGCGGTCTCGAAGTCGCTCTCGTAGACCACGCGGTCACCGGCCAGCACCCGCAGGTCGTCGATGAACCAGCCCGGCCGCGCGAGGCCCGGGTCGGTGGCGTAGGAGAGCCGCAGCGTGGCGCCCCGCTCGCCGGCGAGCGCCGAGAGGTCGTAGGCGTCGTCGACGAAGCCGCCCTCCGGGTACTCGCCGAGCACGCGGTCGGTCGTCTGGGTGCCCGCCTTGTAGGACCCGCTGGAGCCCGTGAGGCCATTGCCGTACTGGCCCTGGCAGCCCGAGCTGTTCGGGTTCTGCGACCCGTCGGTCGTGTACCCCTTCTCCGACGCGTGCGAGACGTAGCTCTTGCCGCTGTCGGTGCTGGTGAGCACGAAGCCGTAGTCGAAGTCCCACTCGATGTCCCAGCGCGACTTCAGCTGCAGCGTCACCGGCGTGCCGGCCGGGACGTCGGCTAGGCCGGGCAGCGCGATGTCGAGGTTGTGCCCGCCGCTCGGCGGGCAGCCGAAGTCGTTGCCGGCGCGCGACCACCAGACGCGGCTGCCGGACGGGACGAGCGCTGGATCGAGGATCTGGCGCCCGGGCAGCGTCGCGACGTAGGCCTGGCCGTTGTGAACGTCCTCCCCCTCGAGCGTGTAGGGCGTGCCGTCGGGACGCTGCCACGCGATCCGGTGCGAGTCGCGCTTGGTGTCCTGCCACCCCTCCGCCTTCGTCTCGCCCGTTCCTAGCACCTCCGGCACGACCCAGCCCAGCTCCTTCTTGCCGATGATGTCCATGTTCTGGGAGTGGTCCGAGGCCATCAGCGTCCACGTCCCGTAGGTCTCGCGGCTCCCCGTGGAGTAGTAGTCGGGCAGGCCGAGCGAGTGCCCGTACTCGTGCGAGATCACGCTCGCCTTCTCGATCGCCGACTCCGGGTTGACGTTGTACGGGCCGACCCGCACGTGCACCGGGATGCCCGTATCGTCGGTCGTCTTGGAGGACCGGCTGTCGTCGGTCCAGAACAGCGGCCGGCCCTCGAGGTCGGTCAGCTGGTCGTCGGTGACGTAGCCCTTCTGGCCCTCCCCGTCGACGTAGGCGTTCTGCAGGTCGGCGGAGTGCGGCCAGATGTTGTCGTAACCCTGGAGCTGGGACTCGCCGTTGCCGCCGGCGCCGGGGAACACCATCATGAAGAAGTCGACGACGCCGTCCTTGTCGGTGTCGTAGTCGTCGTAGTCGATCTCGGGATCGGCGATCTGGGCGGCGTCGAACACCGCCTTCCCGGTGGGGCCGCAGGCCGAGTCGATGTCCTGCAGCGCCCCGACGCCGGCGACCGAGCCGATCACGGCCGAGCCCTTGGCGTCGTCGCCGTAGTAGTCAGTGGAGCCCGGCAGCTGGTACCAGCCGCCGGCGATCCGCTCGGGCGAAGTCTGCTGGTAGGCGTCGCCCGGCAGCGTCGCCGCCGTGATGCCGCGGCACGTGTCGGGCTTCGCGGCGTTCTTGGTGAACGCGAACCCAGGGCCGTACTCCCAGCCGGCGGAGGCGACGCCGTCCGACGGCACCGTCCCGTGCGGGAACAGCTGACCGTAGGACATCTCCTGGTAGAGGTTGAACGTGGATCCGGGATTCTCGGGGTCGTTGATCTTGCCCGCGAGCGTCGAGGCGGTGTGCCCAGCGCCGTGCTTGCGGTCCGAGAAGTCGACCGGGACGACGGGGAACGGCCGGTCGCCATAGCGGGCGGTCTCGTAGCCGCCCTTTGGCGGGATCACCTTCGGGCCGTGCGAGCGATTCGTCAGCCCGGCCGGGCCGCCGTCGTAGGTCAGCGTCGCGATGCTGGAGAGGTCCTTCCAGGCGACCTCGGGATCCTGGGCGAGC
Source organism: uncultured Solirubrobacteraceae bacterium (assembly GCA_963839615.1). Classification (GTDB taxonomy): domain Bacteria; phylum Actinomycetota; class Thermoleophilia; order Solirubrobacterales; family Solirubrobacteraceae; genus DASQMT01. Next base: position 118,991 of record CAWIVY010000006.1, on the reverse strand, counting down.
GTGTCGACGGTCGCCTCGGCGACGAGCGACCTCGTACCGGGCCCGTCGGGGGTGCCGGCGGGCACTGTGCCGACGTCCCACGTGAGCGTGTCGCCGCTCACGGTCGCGCCGCCGCCGGCCGGCGGCTGGAGCGTTGTGCCGGACGGGACGGCGAGCACCACCTGCGCCCCGGTGGCCGGGGTGGTGCGGAAGTTCTCGACGGTCAGGCGGAACGGGTAGGTCTCTCCCGGCTTGACCCAGCCGACCGAGGACGTGAAGGCGTTCGTGAGCACGAGCTCGGTCGGCGTCACGCTCACCTCCGCGCGGCCCGCGGGCGTGCCGTCAGGCGCGCCCCAGGCGCCGCCGCCGCCCGCGACCGGGTCGGGATCGTCGTAGGTCGCGTCGACGAGCTCGAGCGCGACGGTCTCGCGGTAGTCCGTGTCGCGCCCGGGCGCGAGGCCCGCGGTCGCCGCACCGGGGAGGGTGGCCGTCACGCTGCCGTCGTCGGCGGCCGTGAACGGGCCGTAGGCGTCCGACACGGCGCCGCGCGCATCGACGGCGCGCAGCTTGAACGTTGCCGGGACGCCCGTCTCCTGCGTGTCGGCGGCCAGCGACCGCTGCTCGAAGATGCGGCCCGTGAGCGGGATGTCCTCGCCCGGCCGGTACCCGCCGCTGCGCTCCTCGGGCGCCAGCTCGGCGCCGAGCGTGTTGACGAAGAACGTGCCGGCGCCCTCGGCGAGCTCGTCGCCCACGCGCACCCGGACCTCGACGGGCCCTGGTCCCCAATCGGCGGCCGGCTCGATCGCGAACTGCCAGTTGTCGTCGGCGGCCTGGTAGGTCGCATCGGCGGTCCCGAGCAACTCGCTGCCGCGGCGGAAGTCCGCGGTGACCGCGTCGGCGGGCTCGGCGCCCGCGATGGCGACCTCGCCGAAGCCGCAGTCGGAGTAGGAGAAGTACGCGCCCGCTAGCGCCAGTCCCGTGCACAGCGGTTGTGGCGCCGGGTGGCGGAAGAACGAGAAGCCGGTGGCGGTGGGCGGCCCGGACTGCCCGGACGCCGGGCCGCCGGGTACGAAGACGAGCGCGAAGAGGAGCAGCGTGAGCGCCAGTGCGCGCACTCGACGGCGGGGCATACGGAGATCTCCAGGATTGCGGACCGTAGGAGCCGCAACGCACCCGACACCCCGGACTTGCGGTTCGCGCGCGGACCGCCGCCGGGGACACCTAGAACCGCGGCGGCACCGCTGCGCCCCGCAACCGCAGCTCGAAGTGCAGGTGCGGGCCGGTCGACCGGCCGGTCGATCCCGCGCGGCCGATCGCGTTGCCGGCCACGAGGCAGGCGCCGCGCCGGGTCGTGATCGCCGAGAGGTGCGCGTACCAGGACATCATCCCGAGCCGGTGCTCGATGATCACCAGGTTGCCGTAGCCGCCCGAGCTCCAGCCGGCGAACGAGACGCAGCCGCGCCCGGCGGCGCTGACCGTCGTGCCGGTGGCAACCGGGAAGTCGATGCCGGTGTGGAACAGGTTGCCGCGCGGGCCGAAGCGGTCGCCGACCGGCGCCGAGACGGGCTGCGCGAAGATGAGCGGGCTGGCCGGCGGCGGCCCGCGCAGCCGTGACAGCGTCGCGGCGCCCGCGAGACCGTCGGCGGACAGCCCGGCCCAGGCCTGGAAGCGCCGCAGCGCCGCGGAGGTGCGCGGCCCGAGGCCGCCGTCGACCGGGCCGGCGGGGAAGCCGTGGCGGGCGAGCAGGAACTGCAGGCCGGCGACGTCCCAGCCGCGCGCACCGCTCGCGAGCACGCGCCTGCCGAGCCGCGGGCGCCCGCGGCGGCCGAAGGCGCGCCGCGTGGCAGGCCCGGGGATGCCGTCGACCACGAGGCCGCGGCGCGCCTGGAAGCGGCGCACGCCCGCGCTGGTAAGCGGCCCGCGCACGCCGTCGACCGTCCCGGCGTAGAGACCGTGCGCGCGCAGCGCGACCTGGAGCGCGGCGACGTCCGCGCTCTGGGCACTCGCAGCCGGAGCCGCGAGCGCCGCCGCGACGAGCGCGGCCGCAATGCACCGGAACGAAATTATCCGGAGCGGCTTCGCGCCTCCGCGCCCGCCTCCTGCCGGCGCAACGAATCGCCCGCCGGGCGCGGCTACGAAGCGCCGGCCGCTGCCTCGTCCGCGCGCGCGACGTGACGGGCCATCAGCTCGCGCTGCGCGTTGCGCGGCTCGGAGGAGGACGGCTCGCGGCGGGTCCACGCGCCGTCCGGGCCCAGCGTCCAGGCGTTCGTGTCGTCGGCCATGCCGCGCTCGAGCGCGTCGGTCAGCTCGCTGCGCAGCGTCTCGTGACGCACGGGCGCGAGCAGCTCGACGCGCGTGTCCAGGTTGCGCGGCATCAGGTCGGCGGAGCCGATGTAGATCGTCTGGTCGCCGTTGCGCTCGAACGCGTAGATCCGCGAGTGCTCGAGGAAGCGCCCGACGACGGAGTGCACGCGGATGCGCTCGGACACGCCCTCGACGCCCGGCCGCAGGCAGCAGATGCCGCGGATGTTGAGGTCGACGTCGACCCCGGCCTGCGACGCCCGGTAGAGCGCCTGGATGCAGGTCTTGTCGACGAGCGAGTTCATCTTCATGGCGATCCGGGCGCTGCGCCCCTCCTGCTTGGCGGCGATCGTGCGCTCGACCTCCTCGAGGATGCCCTCGCGCATGTGCGCCGGCGCGACCAGCACGCGGCGCGACGCTCCGGGCCGCGCGAAGCCGGTGAGCTGGTTGAACATGTCGGCCACGTCGGCGCCGATCTCCTCGTCGCACGTGAGCAGCCCGAAGTCGGTGTACAGGCGCGCCGTCTTGGGGTGGTAGTTGCCGGTGCCGACGTGCACGTAGTGGCGCACGCCGTCGCCCTCGCGCCGCACGATCAGGATGCACTTGGCGTGCGTCTTGAGGTTGGGCAGCCCGTAGACGACGTGCACGCCGGACTCCTCCAGCGAGCGCGCCCAGCCGATGTTCGCGCGCTCGTCGAAGCGCGCCTTGAGCTCCACGAGACAGACGGCCTGCTTGCCGCGCTCGGTCGCGCGGATCAGCGCCGGGACGAGCGGCGAGTCGTCGCTCGTGCGGTACACGGTCTGCTTGATCGCGAGCACCTTGGGGTCGGCGACGGCCTGCTCGACGAGGCGCTCCACCGACGTCGCGAACGAGTCGTACGGATGGTGGAGCAGGATGTCGCCCTTGCGCATCGCGGCCATCACGTCGGGCTCCTCGTCACCGCCCTCGCCCTGCGGGCTCGCCACCGCTTCGCTCGCCGCCTGCAGGCGCGGCTGGGTGACCGGGGTCCACGGCTCGTCGCGCAGGTCGGCGAAACCCGGCACGTGCACCACGTCCCAGAGGTCGTGGAGGTCGAGCAGCCCCTCGACCTCGAACAGCTCGCCCTCCTCGATCTCCAGCGCGTGCACCAGCGGCTCGCGCAGGCGCCGGCTCATGCCGGCGCCGACCTCGACCCGGACGACCTCGCCGAGGCGCCGCCTGCGCAGCTCCTGCTCGACCGCCCGCAGCAGGTCGTCGGCGTCGTCGTCGACGGTGAAGTCGGCGTCGCGCGTGACCCGGAAGACGTCGACGTCGATGATCTCCATGCCCGGGAAGAGCGCGTCGAGGTGCCGGGCGATCAGACTCTCGAGCGGCACGAACGTGCGCCCGTCGCCGATCGGGACGAAGCGCGGCAGCATCTCCTTGGGAACCTTCACGCGCGCGAAGGTCTCCTGCCCGGTCTGCGAGTCGCGCACGAGCACGGCGAGCGAGAGCGAGAGGTTGGAGATGTAGGGGAAGGGGCGGCCGAGGCCGACGGCGAGCGGCGTCAGGACCGGGAAGATCTGGCGCCGGAAGCGCTCGGCGAGCTCCTCGCGGTAGCTCGGATCGACCTCGTCGCAGGTCTGGACCCTGATCCCGTGCTCGGCCAGCGCGGGCCGCAGGACGCCGTCGAAGACGGCGGTCTGGCGCCGCGTCTGCTCGCGCACCTCGGCACCGATCGCGGCGATCGTCTCCGCGGGGCTGCGGCCGTCCTCGCGCGGCCGGTCGATGCCGCCGTCGACGTACTCCTGCAGGCCGGCGACGCGCACCATGAAGAACTCGTCGAGGTTGCTCGAGTAGATCGCGCAGAACTTGAGCCGCTCGAGCAGCGGGACCGACTCGTCCTCGGCGAGCTGGAGCACGCGGTCGTTGAACTGCAGCCACGAGAGCTCGCGGTTGAAGTACAGCGCGTAGTCGTCGAGGTCGGGCTCGGCGACTCCGGGCGCTGCGGGCTGCTGCAGATCCGTCAAGGCGCTTCCGATGCTAACGCGGCTAGGCATCGGGAACGTCGGCGCGTTCTCCCGCCGCGTACTCGAGCCGCGCGCGGAAGCCCTTGCGCTCGTACCCGTCCCAGAGCTCGAGGAAGCGGTCGAAGAGCAGCAGCCGGCGCGCGCGCAGGTGCGACTGCAGCGCCGCGATGCCGGCGTGATCCCGCGCGTGCGGCGCCTGCGTGAGCGACGCGGGGTCGAGATCCGGCGCTTCGCCGGCCGCCGCCTGCAGCGCCAGCGCATCCGCGGCCTGCAGCCGCTCGGCGAACGCGGCCGTCGCGGGGATCTGGACGTCGCAGTCGTGGATTTCCCCGATCAGGTCCTGCAGCTCCTTGACCATCTTCGTGGCCGTCTTCGCATAGGCGCCGAAGCACGGCCCGGTGACGTCGAGGATGTAGCGCAGCCGCTTGGCGGCGATCCGCATGTCGTGCAGGGCCATGACCTCGCCGGGATCCGCCGCGGTGGGCATGAACCCGCACAGCTCGTCGAGCCGGACGCGGACGATCCGCTCGGCGTTGTCGGCGAGCGTGCCGTCGGGGTCGAGCCCCTTCACGCGCCGCGGCTTCACGCCGCGTCCTCGCCGGGCGGCGCCTCGGCGTCGTCGGCGAGCGCGAGCAGGCGCTCGTGCAAGCCGCGCTGCTGCGCGCGCTCGAGCTCGGCCGCGAGCACCTCGTTGCCGCGGCTCTGGCGCGCGCGCAGATCCTCCACCAGGCGCGCGATGCCGGGCTTGCTGTCGGCCGGAAGCGCCCTGGCGACCTCCTCCAGCGCCTCGATGTGCACGTCCGGATCGCGCCGCTCGCCGAGCGCGTCGGCGAGTTGCTTGACGTCGCGCAGCACGCCCTTGAACTCGCTCCGGGGAAAGCACGGCGCGAAGATCTCGAGCACCGCGCGCAGCCGCCGCGAGGCGACCCGCATGTCGTGCACGCGCTCGATGTCGCTCGTGTCGAGCACACCCTCGGCGGACTCGAACAGCTCGCCCGCGCGCACGCGCACGATCCGCGCGGCGGCCTGCCGGAAGGGCTCGAACGGTGTGACGGCGATGTCCCGCGCCTTGGCCAAGCTGCTCAGCTCCCGCGCGCGAGCTCCAGGATCAGGCCCTCGCGCAAGCCGCCGCGACCGATCCGCATCGGCATTCCGAGCCTGCGCGAGGCCGCGGCGAGCACCAGTATGCCCGCGGGCAGCAACTCCGTGCGCTCGGGCGCCAGGCCGTGGAGGCGGGCCACCTCGGCGGCCGGGGCGGCGCCGAGAGTGCGCAGCGCGCGCTCGAGCGACGGCCGATCGAGCACCGGGCCGACGAGCGTCGGCAGCGAGGCCGCGCTGCCGCCGACAGCCACCGCGTGGTCGAGCCGCGGCACTTCCGCGGTGGCGAACGCCGCATCCGCCGCGGCGCTCATCGCATCGAGGTCCGCCCGCGACGGCGGGTCCTCGCGACAGCCCCGGGCCAGCTGCCCGGAGCCGATCGCGAACGATCGCAGCCAGGTCACTCCGCCCGCCATCGTCCCGATCGCGATCTCGGTCGACATCCCGCCGACGTCGACCACCGCGATCGTGCCGGCCGGCGGGTCGTCGAGCGTGCGCGTCGCACCGGCGAAGGCGAGCCGGCCCTCGTCGTCGCCCGACAGCACCGCGACCTCGACGCCGGCGTCGTCGCGCAGCGCGACGACGAGCGCATCGCGGTTGGCGGCCTGCCGGATCGCGGCGGTGGCGACGACGCGCAGGTGCTTCGCGCCGGCCTCCTCGGCCGCGGCGCGCTGGGCTGCGACGACCGCCACGACGGCGTCGATCGTCTCATCGGGAATCGCGCCGAGCACGCCGATCCGGCTGCCGATGCGCGTGAACGCCCGCTGCTGCAGCACCGGAGTGAGCCGCCCATGCGCAGCCTCGGCGACCAGCAGCCGCGTCGTGTTCGACCCGATGTCGATGCAGGCGCAGCGCATGAACGTGCCCGGAAGGTTGCCATGATGGACGCAGATGACCAGCGACGTCGCGATCGAGGTCGAGGACCTGCGCAAGGACTACGGCGAGTACCGCGCGGTGCGCGGCATCTCGTTCAGCGTCCGCCGCGGCGAGGTCTTCGGCCTGCTCGGCCCCAACGGCGCGGGCAAGACCACCACGGTGGAGATCCTCGAGGGCTACCGCGAGCGCACCGCCGGGCGGGTCGCCGTCCTGGGCATGGATCCGGGCCCGCGCCCGGTCGCCCTGCGCGAGCGGATCGGCATCGTGCTCCAGTCGAGCGGTCTCTACCGGCACCTCACCGTGCACGAAGCGGTCAGCCACTGGGCCGGCCTGTACCGCGGCCCGCGCGACGTCGACGAGACGATCGCGCTCAGCGGCCTGGAGGCGGCCGCGGGACAGCGCACGGTCACGCTCTCGGGCGGGCAGCAGCGGCGGCTGGACTTCGCGCTCGCGCTGATCGGCGATCCCGAGCTCGTGTTCCTGGACGAGCCGACGACCGGCTTCGATCCCGCCGCCCGCCGCCAGGCCTGGGACACGGTGCGCTCGCTGCAGCAGCTCGGCAAGACCGTGCTCCTCACGACGCACTACCTCGACGAGGCGCAGGCGCTGGCCGATCGCGTGGCGATCATCAAGGAGGGCGCGATCCTCGCCGTGGGAGCCCCCGGCGAGCTCGGCGCCGGGGCGCGGCGCTACCGCGTCACCTGGCGCGACGCCGCCGGGGCCGTCCACGAGCGCGAGACCGAGGACCCGACCCCGCTGCTGCACGAGTTGACAGGCGACGCGCTGGTGCGCGGCGAGCAGCTGCACGACCTCAGCGTCACCCAGCCCAGCCTCGAGGACGTGTACCTCGAGCTCACCGCGGAGCCCGGCGGCGAATGAGCGACCACGCCCTCGAAGACCCGGTACGCCGCGCGCACCCGCAGTCCACGTCGGTCCCGTGGCACGAGGCCGCCTGGCGCCAGTACCGGCTCGAGCGCAAGATGTTCTGGCGCAACCCGAGCGCGGCGTTCTTCAACTTCCTGCTGCCGCTGCTCTTCCTGGCGCTGTTCGGCGCGATCTTCTCCGACCGCAAGGCCGACCTGCAGGTGATCGTGCCCGGCATCGCCGGGATGGCCGTCATGTCGACGACGTTCTCGGCGCTGGCGATGACGCTCACCTACCTGCGCGAGTCCGGCGTGCTCAAGCGCGTCCGCGGCACGCCGCTGCCGACCTCGGCGTACCTCGCGGGGCTCGCCGGCAACGCGATCGCCAACACCGCGCTGCAGGTCGGGCTGATCACGATCGCCGGCTCGCTCGTCTTCGGGCTCGACTGGCCGCACGACTGGGGCGCGCTGATCGTGTTCGTGACTCTGGGCGTGATCTGCTTCGCGTCGCTCGGCGTCGCGCTCTCGCACGCGATCCCCAACTTCGACTCCGCGCCCGCATACGTCAATGCCGCGTTCCTGCCGGTGATCTTCATCTCCGGCGTCTTCTACGACGCCGACTACGCCCCCGGGTTCCTGCGCGCGATCGCCGAGGTGCTGCCGCTCAAGCACCTGATCGACGGGCTGTCGGGCGCGATCGTGACCGGCGAAGGCCTCGCAGGCCACGCGTCCGCGCTGCTCGTGCTCACCCTCTGGTCCGCGGCCGGGATCGTGCTCGCCGTGCGCGGGTTCTCCTGGGAGCGTAGGTAACGTCGCCGAAGGTGAGGCGAGGAACGAGCGGCTCACCTGGCAGGCGAAATCACCTTCCCACGTCCAGGACCCAGGTGCCGGCGCCCGAGCAGTCGAGCGGCAGCGGCGCGCCGAGCGCCAGGCCGATGCCCGCGCGGCGGTAGCGCCCGAGGACGATCGGGCGGTGGACCGAGCTCGCGAGCCAGGCGCCGAGCACCGCGCGCGGAACGCCCAGCCTGCCGCAGCCCCAGCCGATCGCCTCGGATGCGACCCCGCCGCTCCAGCCGGCGGCGCGCAGGCGACCGGGGAGCGTCCAGCCGGCCCGCTCGTGCGCGAAGTAGCGGCGCCTGACCATGTCCTTGGCGTGGCTGCGCGCGGCGGCCCCGAGCCGGCGGCCGGCACGCAGCGGGCGCAGCCCGCGGCGGCCCCGCTCTGCGTTCACGAGGCACCGCAGCGCCCGCCGCAGCACGAGGTCGGACGCGCTGCCCGGGACGCCCGACGCCGCGGCGCACCCCTGCGCTGCGCCGGCGGGCGGTGCGAGCGCCAGCGAGCAGCCGGCGGCGGCGATGACGACCACCGCGGCGCTGCGGCGGGCACGGCTGGATAGGCGCGCGCCGGCATGGCGCTCGCACGCACTCGAAGGCAAGCGACGGGCCTCCTCGGGCCATCCTCATTGCGTCCGAGCCGGTCGCCGCGAGGCTCCCCTTCACCCCGCCAGACGCTCCGACGTCTCGGACCGATCAGCCTCTCGGCTCCCCCAGTCCCCCCGGTCGTGAGGTTTCAATCCTGACAATTCGCCGGCCGGGCGGCCTGCACCGACGTTGCCATGATGGGCGCCGATGACCGACCCCTTCTTCATCGTCGGCAACGACCGGTCGGGCACGACGATGCTGCGGCTGATCGTCGACCGCGGCCCCGAGGCCGCGGTGCCGCCGGAGTCGATGTTCCTGACCGACTTCGCGACCGCCTTCGAGGCCGGCGGCCCGCGCGACGAGCACGCCGCGGCCCAGCTCATGCAGGAGGTGTGGGAGCACCCCAAGGTGCGCCTCTGGGAGCTGCCGCCGCAGGCGCCCGCGGTACCGGCCGGGCTGACGGGGCAGGACGCCTACCGCTTCGTCGCCGCCGCGCCGTTCGAGGCCTACGCGGCGCGGCACGGCAAGCGGCGCTGGGGCGACAAGACGCCGCACTACGTCCACCACGTCGACCACCTGCTGCGGCTCTGGCCGGGAGCGCGCTTCGTCGTGCTCGTGCGCGACGGGCGCGACGTCGCGCTGTCGCTGCGGCGGATGCCGTTCGGGCCGAACAACGCATGGGCCGCCGCGCAGTGGTGGGCGCGCGGCATCAGGGCCGGCAGCCGCGCGCAGCGCGAGCATCCGGACGCGGTCCTGACCGTTCGCTACGAGGACCTGGCGCAGCGCCCGGAGCAGGAGGTCCGGCGGCTCTGCGACTTCCTCGGTCTGAGCTACGCCGAGGACATGCTGGCGCTCGAGCACGTCGACCCCGCGCGCATCGTGCCCGACCAGGCCGCCTGGTTCCCGACGCTGTTCGACGGCATCAACACGAGCGCGGTCGGGCGCTGGCGGCGCGAGATGAGCAGGCGCGACCAGCAGGTCTTCGCCGCGCTCGCAGGATCCGAGCTCGAGCAGCTCGGCTACGACGTCGGCGCGGAGGACGCGCGTCCGGTGTCCGCGCGGCAGGCGCGCTGGTTCCGCTACCACAACGAGCTGATGCGCAACGTCAACTTCGTCCGCCTGCGGCTCGTGCAAGAGCGCGGGCGCGAGCTGCGCTTCGCGCTCGCGCGGCGGCTCCGCGACCCGGTCAAGCGGGCCGGCTGAGTCAGTACGGCTCGCGGTAGCCGGGGAAGAACGCGTCCCAGTCGACGGCCTCGCCGCCCGTCAGGCGCAGGTAGCCGGGCAGGTCGTGGACAGCCTTGCCGATCGCGACGCCGGTCCGTCCCTCCGGTGCGAAGCGCAGCTTGAACTGCAGCAGCGAGTCGTCACGGCCGCCGACGCCGCCGCCGAGGTGGAGCGTGTCGTAGGCCTGGTCGCGCCCCCAGCAGGCGAGGCTGTAGAGCGCGAGATGGCTGGCGCCGGTGCCGCGCGCGGCGTCCGTGGCGCCGCCCAGGTGGTAGTGCAGCCACGGCGGCTCGCCCATCCCGAGCACGCTCGCGAGCAGCTCGCCCTGCTCCCGCACGTCGACCCGCACCAGCTTCACCCCCGCGAGCAGCGCGTCCCAGTAGCTCTGCGGGAAGAAGTAGAACGGCGCCGCCCCGGCCCTGTGCATCGTCTGCTCGTATACGCGGACGAACTCCGCGAGATCCGCGGGCGCCGGCTCGACGGCGACCTCGTACCCCGCGGCCTGCGCGCGCCGGACCACGCGGCGATGGTGCTTGTGCATCGGCGCGAGCAGGTCCTCGCGCCCGAGCGGCCATGCGACGGTGCCCGCGAGCTCGATCCGGCGGAAGCCCTCCGAGGCGGGCGAAGCCGCGTTGGCCAGCAGCGGGTGGAAGACCGCGAAGCTCGACACGACGCCGCGCCGTTCGCACCACGACTCGTAGGCAGCCGGGAACGCCGCCAGCGGCGGGCTCTCGCCGGCCCCCACCGGGCCCCCGTATCCGTAGGGGGTGACGACGTCGGTGGGATCGCGCCGGAGCAGGCATGCGAACAGCACCTCGCCCGCGTCGCCGGCGAGCCGCAGCAGCACGGGCTCGGCCTCGGCGAGCGCGGCCGACGCGGCCACGTAGCCGCGGCTGTAGTACACGTCCGTGACGCCGGCGGCGCTCAGCGTCCCGTCCCAGCGCTCCGGATCGACCTCGGCGCAGGCGGCGGCGCTCACCGAGCCGATCCTAGACGCGTCCTAACCCCTCCGGGGTATACTGCCAGTCGTGCCCGCCTACACCGCCACCAAGCCACAGATCCTCGCCCGCCTCAAGCGCATCGAGGGCCAGACGCGCGGCGTGCAGAAGATGGTCGAGGAGGACCGCTACTGCATCGACGTGCTCACCCAGATCAGCGCGATCCAGGCCGCGCTCGACAAGGTCGCCCTCGGACTGCTCGACGAGCACGTCAAGCACTGCGTCGTCGGCGGCCACGGGCCCGGCACCCAGGAGGAGCTGACCGAGGAGATGATGGCCGCGGTAGGGCGCCTCGTGGCGCGCTAGCCCTAACCCTCGACTCGACCGTGAGAGTCGCCGGGGTTCCGCCAGGCTACTTCTCGGCCTCGTTCTGGGCGTCCTCGGCGGTGTTCTCGACCTCGTTCGCGGCGTCCTCGCCGGCCTTCTCGGCCTTCTTGCCGGCCTTCTCGGCCTCCTTCGCGCCCTTGTCCAGCGCGCGGTCGGCGTCGTCGTCGCCGCACGCGGCGACTCCGAGCGCGAGGGCGGCGGCGAGCGCCGGGATCGAGCGGCGGGCACGTCGAACGAGGCTCATGCTCGACGGTTACCCGGGCGCGCCCAGCTCTCACACGCCGCACGCGCGGTGGGTTAGCTTCCTGGAGTGGCGGAGGTCAACTGGGCCGGCAGCTACGAATACCGGGCCGGGAGGCTGCACCGGCCGGCGACGCTCGAGCAGGTGCGGGAGATCGTCGCCGGCGCTCCGCGGGTGCGCGTGCTCGGCTCGCGGCACTCGTTCAGCGACATCGCGGACTCGGCGGAGCTGATCTCGCTCGACGCCCTGCCGGCGAACCCGTCGGTGGACCGCGCTGCGGGCACCGTCACGGTGGGAGCGAGCATCCGCTACGGCGAGCTCGCCGCGGTGCTCGAGACCGAGGGCCTGGCGTTGCGCAACCTGGCCTCGCTCCCCCACATCTCCGTCGCGGGCGCCGTCGCGACCGCCACGCATGGATCGGGTGACGCCAACGGCAACCTGGCGACCGCGGTCGCGGGCCTGGAGCTCGTGACCTCCGGCGGCGAGCTCGTCACGGCCGCGCGGGGCGACCCCGACTTCGAAGGCCTCGTCGTCGCGCTCGGGGCGCTCGGCGCCGTCACGCGCATCACGCTCGACGTCGAGCCCGCCTACGAGGTCCGGCAGCGCGTCTTCGAGCGGCTCGGCTGGGACGCGCTGTTCGCGCACCTCGACGAGCTGACAGCGATCGGCTACAGCGTCAGCGTCCTCACGCGCCTGGGCGACGCGATCGACCAAGTGTGGGTGAAGACGCGCGTGACGGACGACCCCGAGCAGGCGCGCGGCGACCTCTGGGGCGCCCCTGCCGCGACGGTCGACCGGCACCCGATCGCGGGCCTCGATCCCGTCAGCTGCACGCCGCAGCTGGGTCGCCCGGGCCCATGGTCGGACCGGCTGCCGCACTTCCGCCTCGGCCACACGCCGAGCAGCGGCCACGAGATCCAGTCGGAGTACCTCCTGCCGCGCCGGCACGCGGTGGCGGGGATCGAGGCCGTGCGCGCCCTCGCAGGTCCGATCCGGCCGCTGCTGCAGGTGTGCGAGATCCGCTCGATCGCCGCCGACGACCTCTGGATGAGCCCGCAGTACGGGCAGGACACGATCGGCATCCACTTCACCTGGACGCGCGACCAGGCCGCCGTCGAGCGCGTGCTGGCCCCGATCGAGGCCGCGCTCGCCCCGTACGCGGCGCGCCCGCACTGGGGCAAGCTGTTCCTCGCGCGCGCCGCGACGATCGCGCCGCAATACGAGCGGCTGCCGGACTTCACGCGCCTCGTCGAGCGGCTCGACCCGCGCGGCGCGTTCCGCAACGACTGGCTAGGAGCCCGCGTACTCGACCGCTCGTAGCCGGCCGGCGGGCGGGGCGGCGGGCCGCGTCCGGCGCGCGACGCGTCCGAGGCCCCACGCGAGCGTGCCGAGGAAGCCGAGCGCGAGCACCAGCACGATCGCCGAGGCACCGCCCCAGAGCCAGCCGGGGACGTCGCCCTTGAGCTCGCGCTGCAGCAGCGTCCGGTCGGGCACGAGCAGGCGCTCGTCGCCCGTCGGCATGCCGACGGCTCCGACCGGGATCGCGGAATCCGCCGGCAACCGGACAGGTGCGCCGGTCACCACGCGGCCGCGTTGCAGTCGCAGCGTGACCTTCCAGTCGCCGTCGAGCGGGATCGGGCGCGTCGTGCGCCAGCCGCCGCCGGCGCGCTCGAGCCGGTCCACGACCAGCCCGCCCCCCTGCCAGGCCGTCACCTGCAGCCACGCCGCGTCGCGCGCGGCGTCGGGTGGGTCGAGCCGGACTGCGACGTCGCCCTCGCCCTGGCCGCCCGCCGGGGTGACGGTCATCGCCGCGCGCACGGGCGGCGGCGCCGTCTCGTACAGGCCGTCGGCGATCACGAGCAGGAGCGCGACCGATGCGGCGCACGCGGTCATCCGCGCCACGGGGGCCGGGGGCAGCACGCCGCGCAGGGCCGCGCCGGTCAGGCCGCCGAGCAGCCCGCCCGCGGTGCCGGCGACGGCGGCGCCGACGAGCGCCTCGGGCAGGAGCGCCTGCTCCCACGGCAGCGTCATCGCGACCTGGCTCCAGCCCCACTCCGTGGCGAACCCGAGCGTGCCCGCCAGCAGACCCCCGACGGCGCCGAGCAGCAGCGGGCGGCGCCCGATCAGCAGCGCGGCGGCCTCGATCGCCAGCGCCTCGCCGAGGTAGAGCGGCAGGCTCGGCGTCGTCTCCCCGAGCACGGGACCGACGAGCAGCGACACCAGGCCGCGCAGCGCGAGGAAGAAGAGCGCCGCTCCGAGCGCGCCGCCGCGGCCGATCCAGACGCGCGCGGCCACGAGCGCGACCCCGGCCGCGAGCGCGATCAGGGCCGGCTGCAGCACGGCGCGGAACTGCGGCACGCCGAAGTCGAACTCGGCCTGGAACGTCGACAGCCCGATCAGCAAGCCGCCCATGAGGGCGACGTGGCGCACGCCGGAGAAGCGGGCGAACCCGCTGCGCGGCGCCGTGCGCGGTCGCCGCGACCGCGCGCGCAGGCCCTCCTGGAGCAGCACGGCCTGGCCGATCAGCGTCATGCCGGCGCCGCCGATCAGCATCAGGTGCGTCGGGCCCCAGAGCGTCACGTCCTGGCCGAAGAGGCGGTGCCACACGTCGTCGAGCGGGAAGCCGGCGAGCGCGAACGCGCCGCAGGAGGCCATCAGCAGGCCGCCGACCGGCGCCCGCCAGCCCGGCGCCACGGCGACGGATGCGGGACCCGGGGTGGTGTCGCGCGGCATCGCGATCGCGAGCACGCCGGCGGCGAAGACGCCGAACAGGCCGGCGAGGATCAGGTAGTGGGCGGGATTGGCGAGTGGGCCCGCATCGCGTCCATCGCCGATGTGCAGCGCGATGTCCCAGTACATCCCGAGCAGCGCGACCTGGAGCGCGACGGCGGAGACGGCGGCCGGCAGCGCCGACCAGCCGGGCAGCCCGGAGACGCGCTCGGAGAAGCCGACGAGAGCGGCGAAGCGGCGCGCGCGGCCGGCCCGGTAGGCGGTCACCAGCCACCAGAGCGCGGCCAGGGCGAGCATCGCCGAGCCGGTTGCGAGCGCGACCTGGTCGATGGCGGCTCCGCCCGCCGGGTCGGCGGCGACTTCGGTTGCGGCAAGGAAAGTCATCACAACGTTATGTTACACCGATCAATGTCACATGGAACCAGGTATCGTTCGCTTCGTGACCGATGCCACCCAGCCCGCGGCCGGGCTGACCATCGACGAGCTCGCCCGCCGGGTCGGCATGACCGTGCGCAACGTGCGCGCCCACCAGTCGCGCGGGCTGCTGCCCCCGCCCGAGGTGCGCGGGCGCACGGGCTTCTACGGCGCCGAGCACGTCGCGCGGCTCGAGCTGATCCGCACGCTCCAGGACGACGGCTTCAACCTCGAGTCGATCCGGCGGCTGCTCGAGCGCAGCGGGGGGTCGAGCGAGGAGCTGCTGCGCTTCACGCGCGCCGCGCGCGAGCCGTTCGCCGACGAGACGCCCGAGGTGATCGGCGTCGACGAGCTCGTGCAGCGGTTCGGCGCGGGCGGTCGCGCCGACCTGCTCGAGCGCGCGGTGTCGCTGGGCCTGCTGCGCCCACTGGGCGAGGGCCGCTTCGAGGATCCGAGCCCGCGGCTCTCACGCGCCGGCGCCGAGCTGACGGCGCTCGGCGCCGGGGCGGAGGTGGCGCTCGACGTCGTCGAGCAGCTGCGCGAGCACGCCGACGCCGTGTCGGCGTTGTTCGTGGAGCTCTTCCTCACCCACGTCTGGCGCCCCTTCGACGCGGCCGGCCGCCCGCCCGAGCGCTGGCCCGAGGTCCGCGCCGCGCTCGAGCGCCTGCGTCCGCTTGCGGGCGACGCGCTGATGGCCGTGTTCGCGCTCGCGATGGGCGACGCGGTCGAGCAGGCCTTCGGCGCGGTGCTCGAGCAGGACACCGCCGACCGCTAGGGATCACCCGATGCGGTCGAGCAGGTCGCGCAGGCCGGCAACGGTGTGCTCCCAGCTGAGGCGACCAGCCCTGGCGCGCTCTGCGCCGTCGGCGAGCTGCCGTCTGGCCTCGGGATCCGTCATGCGGCGGATGGCGCGCTCGAGGCTCTGCGGCTCGGGGTCGTATGCAGGGATGCCCGACGGCGCCGGCTCGACCGGGATCGAGCGAATCAGCAGCCCGTTGTCCTCGTCGTGGACCGCCTCGTTCATCGGCGGCCGATCGTTCGTGATCGTCGGAAGCCCCAACGCGGTCGCCTCGTAGAGATGCAGGCCGAGACCCTCCCAGCGGCTGGGAGCCAGGCACACGTCCGCGGAGGCCATCAGCGTAAGGTGCTCCTCGGTCGGCAGGTCTCCGTCGACGACGGTGACGCGAGGCAGGCCGCCGAACGTCTCCGCCGCGGCGGGAAGTCCCTGCTGGACGCCCTGGGTCTTGATCACGAGCCGCACGCGGGGATCGTCGACGCGTAGGAATGCCGCCACGGTCTCGGCCAGCGGCTTTCGGCGCGACAGATAGCCGCCCGGGAAGTAGAACGTCACAGTGTCGCGCTCGGATCGCGACGTCCGGACGGTCGCGAGCTCCGGGTGACACCCCCACGGCACCAGCGGCGAGACGATGCCGAGCTCGCGGTATCGATCCTGGTGGCTGGGTGTGAACGAGTAGATGACGTCGTAGGCGCGGAGCGCGCCGTCGACGTGATCGCCCCTGAACGCCTCCCACATGAACGCTCCGATCGTGCGCACGCCGGCCTTCCGCAGGCGCGCGATCTCGTCGAACTGGTAGTTCTGGAAGAAGAAGACGCCCTCGAGCTCGTGCTCCGCGGTCCAGCGAACGTACTCCCGGCCGGGGATCCGGAACGCCGCGGCCCGGGTGACGCCCGGCTGCGCCCAGACGTCGGTCTGCTCGACGTACGCGGGTCGGTAGAACCCGGCCTTGGTCGGACGGGCGAGAACCCACGTCTCGTGCCCGAGCCCGTCCAACGCCCCGCGCAGCTGGCGCCCGATGGTTCCCTGCCCGCGATTGAACCAGTGGGTGACGAGACCGAGGCGCACGTGACGTTCGCAGCGGGCTCCGCCGCCGGTGGCAGAATAGCCCGGTGCAGGCAACCGGGGCAGCGGGGTCGGGCGATCCGGCGGACGCACAGCGGATCGACGGGCTCGAGGAGCGGATCGCAGCCGAGGTCCGCGAGCTGAACCGGCGCGCCCGCGGCCGGCGTTCCCAGGGTCCCTCGGGGATCCGGTATCTCTTCATCGGCGGCTGCCCGCGCTCCGGGACCACGGCGATCACGACGCTGCTCAACGACGACGAGCGGATCCTGCTCGGGCAGGAGCGCTTCCGCAGGATCCGCAAGATCGTCGAGCCGTTTCACTTCAGCGAGGAGGTGTTCTTCAACCCCAGTGCGCGCGAGACCTCCTGGGCGATGCCGTGGCGCGACGAGCCGGTCCGCCCGGGCGCGTTCGCCGATTACCACGTCCTCCGGGAGCGCTGGCACAGCGGCAGCGTCGAGATCCTCGGCGACAAGGCGCCCTACTACGCCGTAGAGCTCGACCGCCTCGCATCGGTGTTCGGCGAGGCCAAGTTCGTGATCATGGTGCGCGACCTGGACGAGGTCGCGGCGTCCTACCGGCGACGAGCCACCGACCCTGCTGACACCTGGCCGGCGGAGAACGACCATCGGGTGGCCATCCGCGACTGGAACCGTGTACTCCAGCATGCGCGCGCCTTCGTGGACGACAATGATCGGCGGCTCCTGCTGGTCAGCTACTCGCGCTTCTTCCGCGGAGCGCGCGACGAGCTCGATCGGCTCTATGCGTTCCTCGGACTCGACCTGCCGGCGGCGATGCGCGAGCGTCACGACGCGATGGTCCTGGACGGGGAGCGCCGTCGCGCTCGCGCCCAGCCGCTCCCGCCGACCGTCGCCGCCGCGATCGATGCGGCGCGCAATCCCGAGCTGGAGACCTGGGCCGCCCAAGCCGTGCTCGACTGATCGCGATACTGACCCGATGACGCTGCCCTTCCGGAAGACGTACGACAACGTCGTGTACACGGCGGTCCTCGGCGGCGTCGACACGCTGCGGCCGCCCGGCTACGTGGACGACGATTGGGACTACGTCTGCTTCAGCGAGGAGCCGATCGACTGCCCGCCGTGGCGTCCCGCCCCGGTCGAGCTGCGGCAGCCCAGCCTCGCCCGCGAGGCGCGCTACCTGAAGGTCAATGCGACGACGGTCCTCCCGACGGCGAAGGTGTCGCTGTGGGTGGACGGCAACATCCAGCCGATGACCTCGCCCCAGGCGCTGCTGGAGCGCTATCTCGAGAGTTGCGATCTCGCGATGCACCGTCACCAGCTGCGCGAGTGCCTGTTCGACGAGGCCGTGGCAGTCATCGATCAGGGCAAGGACGCGACGGCGACCGTGCTCGCCCAGATGCTGCGGTACGCCCGCTCTGGCGTGCCGGCCAAAGCCGGACTGTACGCCGGGGCCGCGATCCTGCGCCGGCACACCCCGGCGGTGCGCGAGCTCGAGGAGACGTGGTGGGCAGAGATCGCCAGGGGGAGCTACCGCGATCAGCTCAGCCTGCCCTACGCGCTGGGTATCCACGGGGTCGAGGTCGCGGCGTTCGACAGCGATGTGCGGCGCGGACCGCTGTTTCAGTACCGCACCCATGACGGTCCGAACGCGCCGAGGAAGATCAAGCTGCCGGACGGGCGCCGGCGCCGCGCTGTCGTGCCGCCGCCTCACCTCCCCGAAGGCGTGGAGCCGACGGCCGACCTGTAAGCGACAGCGCGATGATGCGCGCGTGAGCGAGCTCGCCGACCTGCGCTTTCGCGGCACCTGGCGCCACTACCAGTCGCTCGCCCTGGACGCGTTCGAGCACGACCGCGCCGGCGGGCACGGATCCACGCACCTCGTCGCGCCGCCGGGATCGGGCAAGACGCTGCTCGGGTTCGAGATCCTGCGCCGGCTCGGCGAGCCCGCCCTGGTGCTCGCGCCGAACTCCGCGATCCAGGCGCAGTGGACGCGCACCGGCGAGGCGTTCGGCGCGTCCGCCGGGACGGTCGCGGCAGCTCCGGGAGCACCCGTGACGTGCCTGACCTATCAGGCGCTGGCCCGGCTGGACGATCCCGGAGCCGCGCTGCGCGGCGCCGCGGAGGCGCGCTGGGCGTCCGAGCGCGCGGCCGCGACCGGCCAGGAGACGGCAGCTGTCGCGGCCGAGGCCGCGACCTGGACCGGCGCCGCGGCGACGCGCCGCCGGCGCGAGCTCGCGCGCATCACGGCGTCGCTCAAGCGCGAGATCGCGCGCACGGACCGGTCGCGGCTGGCCGACCTCCTGGCTCCGGGCGCGCGGGCGCGCGTCGACGCGCTGCGGGCGGCCGGCGTGCGCACCGTCGTGCTCGACGAATGCCACCACCTCGCCTCGCTCTGGGGCTACGTCGTGCGCGCCGTGGTCGCGGAGCTCGGCGAGGGCGTGCACGTCGTCGGGCTCACCGCGACGCCGCCCGACGAGCTGACGACGGAGGAGGCAGAGCTGTACGCCGCCCTGCTCGGGCCGGTCGACTTCCAGGTGCCGACGCCGGCCGTCGTGCGCGACGGCCACCTCGCTCCCTACCAGGAGCTCGCCTGGCTCACCGAGCCGCTCGACGGCGAGGGGCGCTGGCTCGACGAGCACGAGACCCGCTTCCGCGAGCTGGTGACCGATCTGCTCGACGTCGACGAGAGCGGCCCGCTCGACCTCGGGCAGTGGGTGATCACGCGGCTGCGCCACCGGACGCGGCCGGGCGAGGACGAGAGCGAGGTGCCATGGAGTGACTTCCAGCGCCGCCACCCGGCGCTCGCCGGCGCCGGCGTGCGCTTCCTCGCGTCCGCGAGACTGCCGCTGCCGCCGGGCGCGCCGCGCGGCGAGGCGTACCGCCGCCCGCCCGATCTCGACGACTGGGTCGTGCTGCTCGAGGACTGGGTGCTGCGCTGCCTCGACGGGCAGGCCGCGCCGGAGGCCGCCGCGCGCCGCGAGGCCGTCGCCGTCGCGCTGCGCGACCTCGGCTTCCAGCTGACGCGGACCGGGATCCGCCGCGCGGCATCCGACGTCGACCGGCTCCTGACCGGCTCGGCCGCGAAGCCGCTGGCCCTGGTCGAGGTGCTCGGCGCCGAGGCGGAGGCGCGCGGGACCGACCTGCGCGCGCTCGTGCTGTGCGACGCCGAGCTGTCCGGCGCGCGCCCCGACGGCGAGCTGCGCGACGTGCTCGACCCCGACGCCGGCACCGCCCGCGCGGCCGTCCGGGCGCTGGCCGAGGACACGCGCACCGGCGTGCTGCGCCCGCTGCTGGTGTCCGGCCGCGGCCTGCGCTGCGCGGAGGCGGACGCCGAGGCCCTGACCGGCGCGCTGCGGGAAGCCGACGATGCCGCCGCGGACGGTTGGAGCGCGGGCCCGGCCGCCGGCGGCCTCGTCGAGCTGCGCGGCCCCGGAGAGTGGCGCCCGCGGCGCTGGGTCGGGCTCGCGACGGCGATCTTCGAGGCGGGCCACACACGCGCGCTCGTCGGCACTCGCGCGTTCCTCGGCGAGGGCTGGAACGCGCCCTGCGTGAACTGCCTCGTCGACCTCACCAGCGCCGCGACCGGCGTGTCCGTGCGGCAGATGCGCGGCCGCTCGCTGCGGCTCGACCCCGCCGACCCGGAGAAGGTCGCCTCGAACTGGGACGTCGTGTGCGTCGCCCCGCGCCACGCGCAGGGCGACGCCGACTACCAGCGCTTCGTGCGCAAGCACCGCCACCTGCACGCGCCCGCCGACGACGGGACGCTGGAGGCGGGAGTCGGGCACGTGCACCCCGACCTCTCCCCCTTCGCGCCGCCGCCGGCCGACCGCTTCGCGGCGATCGGGCGCGCGATGACGCTGCGGGCAGCCGACCGGGACTCGGCTCGCGCGCGCTGGCGGATCGGCACGCCGTACGAGGGCCACGAGGTCGAGACGCTCGTCCTGCACGCCCGCCGCCCGGACGCGGCTCCGCCCGCGGCTCCCGCGGAGTCACCCCCGCGCCTGCGGGTCGGCGAGCGCGGCCTGCTCGGCGGCGGCGCGCTGGCAGCCCTCGCCGCGCGTCGGCGGCGCGGTCGCCGCGGGCCCGCTCCTGCTCGCCGGCCTGCTCCCCGCCGCGGCGCTCGCCGCCGTCGCGCTGCGGCGCGCGGGCAGGGACGCGGCGCTGCTGCCCGCGGCTGCGCCGCTCGACCGCATCGCGCGCGCCGTCTGCGACGCGTACGTGGGACTCGGCGAGCTGACGCCCGAGGCTGCCGCCTCGCTCACGTTCGAGCCGCGCGCGTCGGGCTACCTGCGCTGCCGGCTGCGCGAGGCCGCGCCGGAGGAGGCTGCGCGGGTGACCGCCGCGCTCGACGCGCTGCTGGGGCCGGTCGAGCGACCGCGCTACCTGCTGTCGCGGCTCGTCGCTCCGCCCGACCCGTCGGCGACGGACGTGCTGCGCATCGCCGCCGGGGGCTGCGGGCCGCTCGTGACCACGTGGCATGCGGTACCCGACGACCTCGGCCGGCGCAAGGAGCGCGCCGAGGCGCTCGCGGTCGCGTGGCGCCGCTGGCTCGGCCCAGCGGAGCTGCGCTTCACGCAGCGCGACGAGCCCGGCCGCGCGGCGCTCGCGGAGGCGGCCGCGCAGGAGTGGAGCTACGACACGCAGCGGCGCGCCGTCTGGCAGTGACCCTGGTCGCGTAGCTTCCCGCCCGTGCACCGCGTCCCCGTCCTGCGCCACCGCGACTTCCGGCTGCTCTTCGGCGGCCAGGCGGTCTCGGTGCTGGGCGACGCGGTGTTCCCCGTCGCGATTGCTTTCGCGGTGCTCGACGAGCTGGACGGCTCGCCGGGCGAGCTCGGGCTCGTGCTGGCCGCGCAGGTGATCCCGATGACGTTCCTGATCCTCGCCGCGGGCGTCTGGGCCGACCGCGTTTCCCGGCGGCGCTTGATGCTCATCTCCGACATCGGGCGCGGCGCGGCGCAGGCGGCGATGGCTGCGCTGCTGCTCAGCGGCGAGGCCCGGCTCTGGCACCTGATCGCGCTCGGCGCCGTCTACGGCGCGTTCGAGTCGTTCTTCCGCCCGGCTGCCGGCGGGCTGATCCCGGCGCTCGTGCCGGCGGCCGAGCTGCAGCAGGCGAACTCGCTGATCGCGCTCGCGCAGAACGTGGGCAGCGTGCTCGGCCCGGCGCTGGCGGGCGTGCTGATCGTCGCGTTCAGCCCCGGCGCGGCGATCGCGATCGACGCCGCGACGTTCGTCGTCAGCGCCCTGTTCCTGGCCAGGCTGCGCGAGCCGGCGCGCGAGCCGCACCCCGCAGGCCACGTCCCGAACTTCCTCGCCGAGCTGAAGGGCGGCCTCGCGGAGGTCCGTTCGCGCCGCTGGATGCTCGGCTTCATGCCGGGGTTCTCGGCCTACCACTGGATCGCGCTCCCCTGCGTGCTGGCGCTGGGCGCGGCGCTCGCCGACCAGGAGCTCGGCGGCGCGGGCTCGTGGGCGGTGATCGCGTCGTCATTCGGGGCCGGGACGATCGCGGGCTCGGCGATCGGGCTGCGCTGGAAGCCGAGCAGGCCGCTCCTCGCGGCGACGATCGCGTTCCTCGGCGCCGCCTGTCAGCCGGCGATCATCGCGCTGGCCGGCTCGACGGCCGCGATCGCCGCGTTCGAGGCCCTGGCCGGGGTGGCGGTCGCGATCGGCTTCGCCCAGTGGGAGACGACGCTCGGGCGGTTGATCCCGGGCACTGCGCTCTCCCGCGTCACGTCGCTGGACTGGTTCACGACGGTCGGGCTGATGCCGCTCGGCTACGCGATCGCCGGGCCGATCGCCGAGGCGGCCGGGCTGCACGCGACGATGATCGGCGCGAGCGTGATCTCGTTCGCGCTGTTCCTCGCCGCGCTGGCGGTCGAGGACGTGCGCGCGCTGCCTCAGGAGTCCATCGCCTCGTAGGCCTCGGACTCGACGAGCTCGGTCAGCTCCTCCTCGTCGGTCTCCTCGTCGTGCTCGCTCTGGAGGTGGGCGGCGAGCGCGCGCACCAGTTCCTCGTCGCTCGCGGCCTGCAGCGTCTCACCGCATTCGTTGCACTCGATCACCCGCATCTGCATCTCCTCCTCATCCCAGCGTCTTGTCGAGGTTGTAGGCGGCGCTGATCAGCGCGAGGTGCGTGAACGCCTGGGGGAAGTTGCCCAGGAGCTCGCCCGTCGGCCCGATCTCCTCGGAGTAGAGCCCGAGGTGGTTCGCGTAGGTAAGCATCTTCTCGAACGCCAGCCGCGCCTCGTCGATGCGCCCGGCGCGGGTGAGCGCCTCGACGTACCAGAACGAGCAGATCGAGAAGGTCCCCTCGTCGCCGCGCAGCCCGTCCGGCGAGGCCTCGATGTTGTAGCGGTAGACGAGCGAGTCCGAGACCAGCTCGTCGCCGATCCCGTCGAGCGTCGCGAGCCAGCGCGGGTCGCGCGGGGCGATGAACAGCGACCAGCGGCATCAGCAGCACGGACGCGTCGAGCACGTCGGAGCCGTAGTGCTGCACGAACGCCCCTCGCTCCTCGCTCCAGCCCTTGGTCATGATCTGGTTGTAGATCCGGTCGCGCTCGGCGAGCCAGCGCACGATGTCGCCCGGCAGCCCGCGCGCGCGGTTCATCCGGATCGCGCGATCGATCGCGACCCAGCTCATCAGGCGCGAGTAGGTGAAGTCCTTCTGGCCGCCACGCGTCTCCCAGATGCCCTCGTCGGCCTGGTCCCAGTTCTCGCACAGCCAGTCGACGATCCGCCGCAGGCTGCCCCAGGTCTCGTGGAAGATCGGCGCGCCGTGCTTGTTGTAGAGATAGACCGAGTCGATCAGCTCGCCGTAGATGTCGAGCTGGCGCTGGCGGGCGGCGGCGTTGCCGATCCGCACGGGAGCGGAGTCGCGATAGCCCGACCAGTGCGTCAGCGTCTCCTCGGTCAGCTCCGCGCGCCCGTCGATCCCGTACATGATCTGCAGCGGTCCCGACGGCCCGACCTTCCACTCCCGCGTGCGGTCGGTCAGCCAGGACATGAACGCGGCGGCCTCCTCGGTGAAGCCGAGGCGCAGGAGCGCGTAGAGCGAGAACGCCGCGTCGCGGATCCACGTGTAGCGGTAGTCCCAGTTGCGCTCGCCGCCGACCTGCTCGGGCAGCGAGGTGGTCGGTGCCGCCACCAGCGCGCCGCTCGGCGCATAGGTCAGCAGCTTCAGCGTCAGCGCCGACCGGTGCACCATCTCGCGCCAGCGCCCGCGGTAGCGCGACTGCTCGAGCCAGCGGCGCCAGTACGCGACCGTCGCGTCGAACGCCAGCGCGGCCTCTTGCTCGGGGCACGGGCGGCAGATGTGGTCCTGCGCGACGCGTTCGAGCACGAACGACTGCGACTGCCCGGCATGCACCTCGAACGTCGCGCGCACGCCGCGGCCCACGCGCCGCAGCCGCCGCTCGGAGCCCATCGTCTTCGCGATCGCCCCTTCGAGCGCCATCGTCAGCGACCGGGCGCGGAAGAGCACCCCGTGCGGATGCATCTCGACCTCGTGCTCCTCGCGCCCGTAGTCGAACCTGGGCTGGAGCTCGATCTCGAACTCCATCGAGCCGCGCACGACCATGACGCGCCGGATCAGCCGGTGGCGATGCAGCCGCGGCTGGTGCTCGACCGGCATGAAGTCCTGCAGCTCCCCCACGCCGCCGGGCGTGAAGAAGCGCGTGATCAGGACGTTCGTGTCCGGGAAGTACAGCTGCTTGGACGTCCAGTCGCCGGCGGTCGGGCGGATCGCGTAGAAGCCGCCGTCGTCCTTGTCGAGGATCGCACCGAAGACGCTCGGCGAGTCGAACGCCGGGCAGCAGTACCAGTCGATCGTCCCGTCGGTGCCGACCAGCGCGATCGTGTGCAGGTCGCCGACGAGGCCGTGCTCGGCGATCGGGAGGTAGCCGTCGACCTGCTTGCCCGCAACGGCCACGGGCCTATGCCCCGCCCGTGAACTCTCGCTCGATCGCGTTGATCTTCTCCAGCCGCCGCGCGTGACGCTCTTCGCCGGAGAACTCGGCGCGCGCGAACACCGCGATGATCTCGATCGCGTAGGCGGGGCCGATCACGCGCGCGCCGAGGCAGAGCACATTGACGTCGTCGTGCTCGACCGCCTGGTGGGCGGTGTAGGTGTCGTGAGCGGTCGCGGCGCGGATGCCGGGCACCTTGCAGGCGGCGACCGCGACGCCGGCGCCCGAGCCGCAGACCACGATCGCGCGCTCGGCGGTGCCGTCGCGCACGGCGTCGGCGGCGGCGCGCGCGACGTCGGGGTAGTCGACCGGCTCGGTCGAGTTCGTGCCGAGGTCGACGGGCTCGTGGCCCGCCGCCAGGACCGTCTCGAGCACCACGGGCTTGAGCGGGAAGCCGGCATGGTCGAACGCGCACGCGATCCTCATCAGGCAGGTTCCTTTGCTCGACTGTGGGCCCACTCCTGCGCCGCGACGGTCGCGGCGCCCAGCACGCCGGCCTGGGGCCCGTGGCGGGCGAGCCGGATCTTCGTGTTCGCGCCGAGCCCCGGCACGGTGTGCCTGCGGGCCGTGCGCTCGGCCGGGACGAGCAGCAGGTCGCCCGCCAGCGAGACGCCGCCGCCGATCACTACCTCGTCGGGATCGAACGTGTTGATCGCATTCGCGATCCCGATCCCGAGCCGCTCGCCGAGCACCCGTATCACCTGCCGGCACTCGGGGTCGTCCGCGCGCGCGCCGTCGACCGCGTCGTGGCCCGTGATCTCGTCGCCCGCGGCCAGCCGCCTGCCGAGGAACGACTGCGGATGCGCGCGCGGCCGCCTCGCGCGCGAGGCGGTCGAGTGCGCGGCCCGACGCCAGCGCCTCGAGCGATCCGGGCTGCGGGAAGGCGCCCGGATCCACGGGCGCGCCCGCGGTGAGGTCGAGCGCGAGCAGCGTGTGGCCGAGCTCGACGGCGCTCGTCATCCCGCGGTAGAGCTTGCCGTTGAGCACGAGGCCGCCGCCGACGCCGGTGCCGATCGTGAACATCACGAGGTTCTCGCAGACGATCTGGCCCGCGACCTGCGCCTCCGCCAGCGCTGCGCACGAGGCGTCGTTCTCGACGTAGACCGGCAGCCCGCAGCGCTCGCTCAGCGTGGCGCGCAGCGGCACGTCGCGCAGCGGCAGGTTGACGCTGTGGCGCACGCTGCCGGTCGCCGAGTCGATGATCGACGGCAGGCCGACCGCGACCGCGACCGTCGACCTGCCGCGAAAGCGCTCGATCTCCTCGACGATCTGGTCGACGAGCTGCTCGCCCGATTGCGTGCGCGTGGGGATCGGGTCGAACGTCTCGAAGCTCCCGTTCTCGAGCACCGCGGTCGCTACCTTGGTGCCGCCCACGTCCATCCCGATGAACGCGCGGTCGTTCACAACCGCAGCTCCGCCGCGGCGGGGGCGTCGAGCACCACCATCAGCTTGCCGGCGCCTGGGCGCACGAGCGCGGCCGGCGCGGACTCGTCCGGCGGCGTCCCGAACGCGCGCGCGACCGCCTCGGCCTTGTCGGCGCCGGCGACGAGGAAGACGACCTCGCGCGCGGTGTTGAACACCGGCAGCGTGAGCGTCACCCGCGGCACCAGCGGCTCCATGCCGGCCTCCGGCACGCCGACGACGAAGCGCTGGTTCTCCGTGATCGCCGGCTTGCCCGGGAACAGCGAGGCCGTGTGGCCGTCCGGGCCGAGGCCCATCAGCGCGAGGTCGAGCCGCGGGTGCCGGCCGACCGTCGCCAGCAGCAGCGCCTCATACGCGGCGGCCGCCGCGTCGGCGCCCAGCGAGGTGTCGACCGGCATCAGCCGCGGGCGGCGCTCCTCGGGCAGGTTGTCGGTCAACGCGGCGCTGATCATGCGCAGGTTCGAGCGCTCGTCGTCGGGCGGGACGACCCGCTCGTCGCCGAGCCAGAGCGTCGCGGCGCTGAGATCGGCGTCGCTCTGCGAGGCGATCTCGTACGCGCGCTGCGGCGTCGACCCGCCCGAGAGCGCGATCTGCCCGCCCGCGCAGGCGATGTCGACGAGCAGGTCGGCGACCTCGGCGGCGGGGTCGTCGACGACGCGGAAGTCGATCGCGGTCATGCCGGGCCGCCCGTCATGCGACCAGGATCCGGCCGGCTTCGAGCGCGGGCTTGTACGTCGGGTCGCGCAGCAGCGCCTGGCGCACGCCCTCGCCGAGGATGCCCGCCTCGCCGCGCGAGGCGCCGAGCACCGTCCAGGCCTGCTTGTCCCCGTCGCGCGTGCTCCGCGCGGCGCGCAGCCCGCCCGGGCCGCGGTCGAGCGAGACCGTCTCGCCGGATGCCATCCCGATCGTCACCCCGCCCAGCCCGGGCGTGCCCATCTCCTCGGGCCGCAGCTCGAGCGCGACCTCGCCGCGGCGCGCACGGCAGCGCCCCGTCAGTGCGTCGCCGCGCTGCGAGAGCCCGCTCGGGCGCCAGCCCAGCCGCGACGCGAGCCAGCCGCACAAGAGCACGCCGGCGGCGGTGGAGTCGGGCCGGTGGCGGACGACGACCTTCTCGATCGCGCCGAGCGCGGGACGCATCGCGGGAGGGTCGAACGTGGCTGCGATGCGCTCGCGCCACGGCGTCGAGCGCAGCCATGCGAGGTCGACGACGTAGGCCGACCCGATCAGGTCCGCCGCGCGCTCGAACGCCTCGCCCACCTCGGGCTCGTCCTGCGTGTCGATCAGGACGATGCTGGCCAGCCGGCGCAATGCGTCGACGCCGGCGCGGTGGCCGTGCGGCGCCCAGACCATCGTGGCGAGATCGGAGACCAGCAGCGGATCGACGATCGTGTCCAGATGCTCGAGATGCTGCGGGCCGATGTCGACCTCGACACGCTCGCGCCCGACCGCGATGTGGCCGGGCTCGTGCACGGCGTCGTCGGCGGCGACCGTCGCCCAGGCGTCGAGCTCGGTGCGGTTCTCCTCGACCGCGGCGATGACCAGGCGCGAGGGGTGGTAGCGGCCGACGCGGGCCAGCCGGTTGTCGACCTCGCCGCGGAAGGCGCGGTCGACGATCACGACGAGGTTCATCACCCGCGCCGGCACGAACGCGCGGTTCTCCTGGTAGCGCCGCACGAGCAGGCCGCGCAGTGCCGCCTCGATCGCGCTCGGCGTCGTGTCGCGCTCGCTCCAGACGTCCTCGCTCACAGCTTGCGCCACTCCTGACCGCCGCCGATCAGGTCGTCGGCCTCGGCCGGACCGGCCGTTCCAGCGGCGTACGAGGGCAGCGGCCGGTCGTCGGCCTCGTGCCAGGCCTTGAGGATCGGGTCGATGATCGACCACTGCGCGTCGACCTCGTCGTTGCGCGTGAAGAGCGTCGCGTCGCCGCGCATCGCGTCGAGGATCAGGCGCTCGTACGCCTCCGGCGACTGCGACATGAACGCGCTGCCGTAGAGGAACTCCATGTTCACGGGCCGGATGCGCATGCGCGAGCCGGGGATCTTCGCGCCGAGCGAGAGCGACACGCCCTCGTTCGGCTGCATCGTGAGGATCAGCTGGTTCGGCTGCACGCCGACCGAGCCTTGCGATTGGAAGGCGAGATGCGGCACGGGCTTGAGCTGCACCGCTATCTCGGTCACCTTGCGCGCGAGCCGCTTGCCGGTCCGCAGGTAGATCGGCACGCCGGCCCAGCGCCAGTTGTGCACCTCGAGATGGAGCGCCGCGTAGGTCTCGGTGCGGGAGTCGTCCGGGACGCCCTCCTCCTCGATGTAGCCGGCGACGTCCTCGCCACCGGCGGTGCCGGCCGTGTACTGCGCGCGCACGGTGTCGGCCGGATCGGGCGGCCTGATCGCCGTGAGCACCTTGACCTTCTCGTCGCGCACCTTGTCGGCCTCGAACGTCGCCGGCGGCTCCATGCACGTGAGCGCGACGAGTTGCAGCATGTGGTTCTGCACGAGGTCGCGCAGCGCGCCGGCGTGGTCGTAGTAGCCGGCGCGCGTGCCGATGCCGAGGTCCTCGGCGCCCGTGATCTGGATGTGGTCGATGTAGTTCCGGTTCCAGATCGGCTCGAACATCATGTTCGCGAACCGGAACGCCATCACGTTCTGGACGGTCTCCTTGCCCAGGTAGTGGTCGATGCGGAAGACCTGTCGCTCGCGGAACGCGTCGGAGACGACCTTCTGGAGCGAGCGCGCCGAGGCGAGGTCGGTCCCGAACGGCTTCTCGATGATCACGCGCACGTCGGCCTTCTTGTGGCGGTGCAGCCCTGCCTGCTTGAGCTGCTCGATGATCACGGGGAAGAACTCCGGCGCCGTCGAGAGGTAGAAGTCGCGCGCGAACGGCTGTCCGGCCTCGTCGTCGAACTTGTCGAGCGTCTTCGCGAGCGCCTTGTAGCCGGCGGGGTCGTCGAAGTTCGACGGGATGTACTTCACGTGCTCGAGCAGGCCGTCCAGCACCTCCTCGTCGGGCTCGCGGCGCGAGTACTCCGTGATCGAGGCGCGGGTCTCCTCGCGGAAGTCGTCGCGGCCCTTCTCGCGCCGCGCGACGCCGATCAGCTTGAAGCGCTCGGGCAGCGCGCCCTCGTGCGCGAGGTTGTAGAGCGCCGGCAGCAGCTTGCGATGGGCGAGGTCGCCCGTGGCGCCGAAGATGACCAGCGTCGTCGCCGGCACCGGCAGCCGCTCGAGCCCCTCGGTGAGCGGGTTCTCGTCCTCCTGCGTACGCGTCTCGACCACCATCCGGCTCAACTCCCCTGCGTGCGCTCGACCGCGTGCCCGCCGAACTGGTTGCGCAGCGCGGCCAGGACGCGGTGCGTGTAGTCGCCCTCGCCGCGGGAGTAGAAGCGCGCGTACAGCGAGGCGGTGATCACGGGCGTGGGCACGTCGTGGTCGATCGCGTCGATGATCGTCCAGCGTCCCTCGCCGGAGTCCGACACATGGCCCTTGAGCGCCTCGAGGTCGTTGCCCTCGGCCTCGAACGCGTTCTCCGCGAGCTCGCACAGCCACGAGCGCACGACCGAGCCGCGGTTCCAGAGCCCGGCGACCTCCTTGAGCTCGATCGGGAACTTCGACTTGTGCATCAGCTCGAAGCCCTCGGCGTAGGCCTGCATCATCCCGTACTCGACGCCGTTGTGGACCATCTTCACGAAGTGCCCGGCGCCCGCGTCGCCGAAGTGGCGCCAGCCGTCGGGCGGGGCCAGCACGTCGAGGATCGGCGCGAGCCGCTGCACCGACTCCTCGTGGCCGCCGACCATCATGCAGTAGCCGACCTCCAGCCCCCAGACGCCGCCCGACGTGCCGACGTCGATGTAGTGGATCCCGGAGGCGTCGAGCTCGGACGCGCGGCGCACGTCGTCGTGCCAGTTGCTGTTGCCGCCGTCGACGATCGTGTCGCCCGCCTCGAGCAGCCCGGCGAGCTCGTTGACGGTCTTCTCGGTCGGCTCGCCGGCAGGCACCATCAGCCAGACGAGGCGCGGGGTCTCGAGCTTGCCGACCAGGTCCTCGAGCGAGGAGGCCCCGCTCGCCCCGTGCTCCTCTGCGGCCGAGACGGCCTCCGCGGAGAAGTCGAACGCGACGACCTGGTGGTCGGAGTCGCGATGGATGCGATGGACCATGTTGCCGCCCATCTTGCCGAGGCCGATGAAGCCGAGTTTCACTGGAAGTGCTCCTGGAGTCGCGTGATGGCGCCGGCCAGGTCGCCGGCGGGCAGCCGCACGCGGGCGGCCGGACGGCCGTGGTCGCGCAGGGTCTGCAGGTCGCCGTCGGCCTGGGCGTCGATGAGCGTGCGGAACGAGTAGGGCTTGCCGGGCACCGCGAGGTCCGCCTCGGAGTCGTGCACGAGCTGGAGGAAGCGCCCGCTGGGCGGGCCCCCCTTGTGGAACTGGCCCGTCGAGTGCAGGAACCGCGGGCCGTACCCCCACGTGGTCGCGACGCCGTGGCGTTCGATCACGGCCGCGCGCAACCCGGCGATCGCGGCGTCGATCGCGTCGTCGTAGGGCAGGTAGCCCATGATCGCCAGGTATCCCGGCGCCGCGAGCCCGTCGAGCAGCTCGGTGAGCGAGCCGTCCTGGAGGCCCTCGGGCGGGCCCTGCTCGAGCACCTTCGCGGTGTTGTCCTTCGCCTCCTGGACGTTGGGCTGGTCGAACGGGTTCGATCTCCAGCGCCCAGCCGGCCACCGCGGTGGCGAACTCGGCGAAGAAGAAGATCCGCCCGAGGTCGTTCACGCCGCCGGCGGTCACGGTGATCGTCGGGTGGCCGGCGGCGGCGTAGCCGCGGACCGCCTCCGCGTGGCGCGGGTCCGGCGCGTCGGCATCGCGCAGGTGCAGGAACACGCGGTCGTCCCCGTAGGCGCCGGGGTCGAGCAGCGGCTCGTCGGCGATCGGCAGGATGCCGCGGCCCTGCTTGCCCGTCGACTCGGCCACGAGCTGCTCGGCCCAGAGCCCGAACGACGTGATCGGGGGGTCGACGACGAACGTCAGCTTGTCGCGTCCCCGTCGCGACAGCTCGCCGAGCGCCGCGCCGAGCCACAGGCCCGAGTTGCCCTCGGTCAGCTCGCAGTTCTCCGCCGCCACCTGGGCGCCCTCGAGCACCCCCTGCACGTCGACGCCCGCGAGTGCGGCGGGGACGATGCCGAACGGCGAGAGCGCGGAGTAGCGCCCGCCGATCTCGGGATCGGAGACGAAGACGTGGCGGAAGCCCTCGTCCTCGGCCAGCCGGTGCATCGACGTGCCGGGATCGCTGATCGCCACGAAATGGCTCGGGTCCGGCTGCAGGCCGCGGAAGTAGGCGAGCAGTGCGTTGGGCTCGATCGTGCCGCCCGACTTGGACGACACGATGAAGAGGGTGCGCGCGACGTCGATCGCGTCCGCAACCGCCTTGACGGCGAGCGGCTCGGTCGAGTCGAGCACGTGCAGCGCCAATGCGCCCTCCGACGGCGGGCTCGAGCGCCGGAAGACCTCGGGCGCGAGGCTGGACCCGCCCATGCCGAGCAGCACGACGTCGGTCATGCCCGCCTCGCGCACGCCGCGCACGAACTCCTGGATCGCCGGCAGGTCCTCGAGCAGCTTGTCCGCGATCGTCAGCCAGCCGAGCCGATCCTCGAGCTCCGGCGTGCCCGCCGGCGCCCAGAGAGTGCCTTCCTTGCGCCAGATGCGGCGCACGACGTCGTCGCTCTCCGCCTGGCGCAGCCGCTCGGCGACCGGACCCTCCAGCTCGGGCGGCAGGTCGGCCTCGAACGAGCTCGGGCGGCCGGTCACGATCGCTTCGCGCTTCGCCTCGATGCCCGAAAGCAGCTTGTTCATCGGCACGACGAACGCCTCGATCCCGTCGCGCAGCAGCTGGTCGGTCACGTCTTCGAGGTCGATCCCGGCCTCCGCCAGCGCCGCCAGGTCGCCGGCCGGGTCCTCGGCCGCCGTGGCGCCGGTCACCTCGCCCTCGCCCGCGGCGGCCTGCAGCGTCGGCAGCGGCATTGTGTTGACCGTGTCCGGCGCGACCAGGCCGTACACGTAGAGGGTGTCGGGATACGCGGGGTTCTTGACGCCGGTCGAGGCCCAGAGCGGGCGCTGCACAGGGCAGCCGGCGTCGCGCAGCGCGGCGAACTCCTCGCCGCCGAACATCTGCTGGAACGCCCGGTAGGCGGCGCGCGCGTTGGCGAGCCCGGCGCGCCCGCGGAGATCCTCGCGGCCGGCGCCGGCCAGCCGCTTGTCGACCTCCGTGTCGACGCGCGAGACGAAGAACGACGCGACCGAGTGGCGGTCGAGCGGCAGGCCATCGGCATGGCGGCGCCGCATCGCGCGGATGTAGGCCCGCATCACGTCCTCGTAGGGCCCGACGCCGAACAGCAGCGTGACGTTGACGTTCATCCCCTCGTAGAGGGCGCTCTCGATCGCCGGGATCCCCGCGGGCGTGGCGGGGATCTTGATCATCAGGTTGGGCCGGTCGACGAGCTCCCAGTACATCCGGGCCTGCTCGAGCGTCCCGTCGGTGTCATGCGCGAGCCGCGGCGCGACCTCGAGCGAGACGTAGCCGTCGAAGCCGCCGCTGTCCTCGTACACCGCGCGCAGCACGTCGGCGGCGAGCTGGACGTCGCGGACCGCGAGCCGGCGGTAGACCTCGCGTGCCGACAGGCCCTCGGTGGCGGCCTCGGCCACCTCGGCGTCGTAGTCGGGCGAGCCGAGGATCGCCTTCTCGAAGATCGCCGGGTTCGACGTGACGCCGCGGAGCGAGTCCTCCTGGACCATCCGGGCGAGCTCGCCGCTCTCGATCATGCCGCGCCGGATCTGGTCGAGCCAGACGCTCGTCCCGGCCACGGTGAGCGCCGCCAGGCGCTCGTTGACCGCGGTGCTCATGCCGCCACCCCCTCGCTTGCCAGCACGGCGCGGGCGCGCTCCGCGACCGCCGCGCCTGTGAATCCGAAGTGCTCGTAGAGCACCTTCGCCGGCGCCGAGGCGCCGAAGCCCTGCATCGCGACGACGGCGCCGTGATCGCCCACCCAGCGGTGCCAGCCGATCGGGCTCGCGGCCTCGACCGCCACGCGGGCGCGCACCGCGGGCGGGAGCACGTGGTCGCGATAGGCGCGGTCCTGCTCCGCGAAGCGGTCCAGGCAGGGCATCGACACGAGCCGTACCCGGATGCCGTCCGCTTCGAGCAGCTTGGCGGCGTCGTGCGCGATGTGGACCTCGGACCCGGTGCCCATCAGGATCACCTGCGGGTCGCCTCCGGCGGTCTCGTGCAGCACGTAGGCGCCGCGCTCGATCGCGTCGTCGGGCACCCCGGCCGGGTCCCACACCGGCAGTCCCTGGCGCGACAGCGCGAGCGCCGTCGGCCGGTCCGTCTGGCGCAGCGCGTGTCGCCAGGCGAGCGCCGTCTCGTTGAAGCCCGCCGGGCGCACGACGTCGAGGTTCGGCGTCGCGCGCAGCGTCACGAGCTGCTCGATCGGCTGGTGCGTCGGCCCGTCCTCGCCGAGGCCGATCGAGTCGTGCGTGAACACGAACGTGGACGGGATCCGCATCACCGCCGCGAGCCGGATCGCGCCCTTCATGTAGTCGCTGAAGATCAGGAACCCGGCGCCGTAGGCGCGCAGGCCCATCAGCACGAGGCCGTTGACGATCGCGCCCATCGCATGCTCGCGGATGCCGAAGTGCAGGTTGCGGCCGCCGTACTCGCCCGCCTCGACGCTGCCGCCGCCGTCGATCAGCGTGAGCGTCGAGGGCGCCAGGTCCGCGGACCCGCCGACGAGCTCGGGCAGCTCGGCGGCGGCCCACTGGATCACTTCCTGCGACGCCTTGCGCGTCGCGATCATCCCCGCGTCCGGGCCCTTCTGCGGCAGGTCTGCGGCGAAGCCGGCCGGGAGCCCGCGCGCGAGGTAGCGCTCGAGCTCCGCCGCCGCCTCGGGGTGCTCCGCGCCGTACGCGTCGAAGCGCTCCTGCCACGCTGCCTGCTCCTCGCGCCCGCGCGCGATGCAGCCGCGGAAGTGCTCCAGCGCCTCGTCGGCGATGAAGAACGGCTCCAGGCTCGGGTAGTCGTAGGCCTGCTTCGTGAGCCGGACCTCCTCCTCGCCGAGCGGTGCGCCGTGCGCTCCGTGCGTGTCCTGCTTGTTCGGCGAGCCGGGCGCGATGTGCGTGCGCACGATGATCAGGCTCGGCCTGCCCGATTCGGCCTGCGCGGCGTCGATCGCGGCCTGCAGCGTGTCGAGCCCGAGGTCCTCGTGCAGGTTCTGCACGTGCCAGCCGTAGGCCTCGTAGCGCGCGCCGACGTCCTCGGAGAAGGCCAGCGCGGTGTCGCCCTCGATCGAGATGTGGTTGTCGTCGTAGAAGCCGATCAGCTTGCCGAGCCCCAGGTGGCCCGCGATCGACGATGCCTCGGATGCGACTCCCTCCTCGAGATCGCCGTCGGAGGCGATGAAGTACGTGAAGTTGTCGATCGGGGAGTGCTCGCCGCGGTCGAACCGCGCGGCGAGCATGCGCTCGCCGAGCGCCATCCCGACGGCGGTGGAGATGCCCTGCCCGAGCGGGCCGGTGGTCGTCTCGACGCCCGGCACGTGGCCGTACTCCGGATGGCCCGCGCAGGGCGAGTCGATCTGGCGGAAGCGCCGGATCTGGTCGAGGCTGACGTCGTAGCCGGCGAGGTGGAGCGTCGAGTAGAGCAGCATCGACGCGTGCCCGCAGGAGAGCACGAAGCGGTCGCGCCCGGGCCAGTCGGGCTGCTCGGGCGAGTGTCGCATCACCCGCGTGTAGAGGAGGTAGGTGATCGGAGCCAGCGCCATCGGGGTGCCCGGGTGGCCGGAGTTCGCCTGTTGGACGGCATCCATGGAGAGGGTGCGGATCGTGTTCACGCACAGCTCGTCCAGCGCACGCTGGTCGGTTCCCACCGTCATGCGGCTCCTCGTCGTCGCCTGCTCGTGCCGCGGAAACTATCGGAGCCGGGCCCCCGGCCGAAGTCTTGACATCCGAATACTTGCGATATATCGTTGACGCATCGCGTAAGCAACCTACGAAAGAAGGTGACGCGGATGCACGGATGTCATGCATCGACGATCGATCCGCGGCTGTTCGGCTGGCTCGCCATGAGCCGCTCCGGCGGTCGCGGATCCGGCCCGCGGCACGGCCGCCACGGCGGCCGGCAGTTCCCCGGCTTCGGACCTCCGCGCGGGCCCCGTGCCCGGCGCGGCGACGTCCGCGCGGCGCTGCTGGTGCTGCTCGACGAGGAGCCGCGCAACGGCTACCAGCTGATGCAGGAGATCGAGCAGCGCTCCGACGGCGTCTGGCGGCCGAGCCCCGGCTCGGTCTACCCGGCGCTGCAGCAGCTCGAGGACGAGGGCCTCGTGCGCGTCGAGCCCGGCGAGGGCCGCAAGGCGTACGAGCTGACCGACGCGGGCCGGGCCGAGGTCGCGGCACGGGACGACGATCTCGCCGCGCCCTGGGATGCGGTCAAGGGCGACATGGGCGAAGGCGCGTTCGATCTGATGGGCGCGATGCGCCACATCGGGATGGCGCTCTACCAGCTCACGCACTCGGGGTCCGAGGCCCAGCAGGCGGAGGCCAAGGAGGTGCTCGACGGGGCCCGCCGGGCGCTCTACCGGATCCTCGCCGAGGACGCCCCCGAGGAGCGCGGCGAGGCGTAATCAGAGGGCCGTGGAATGCCGTAAGGGGTTGCGGCGTCAACGGTAAGGGGTCGGGTCCCCCAAGTGCGCGCGAACTGCCGATGTGGGACCCGCCTCTCAGCCGTACCTTGGCAATACGTCCAAGCGACGACCTCTATCGGAAGGAAATCCCATGCATGGCTCGCTCCACCTGATCCTCGCACACGAGTCCGCCCGCAGCCGTCAGCTCGAAGCTCGCGACGCCCGGCGCGTGGCCTCGATCCGTCGCCCGTTCGCCGCGTTCGCGGCGCGGGTGGCTTCAGCGCACGGCATCCCCCCGCGCGCTGCACCGGGAACGGATTCCCGCGCTCTCGGTCAGCCTGGCGCCGCATCCCTCCGCGCCCGGTGACCACTCCCCCCGGCTCGTCCGGGACCGACGCCGCGCAACGCGGCGTCGGTTCCCGGGCCGGCTGCGCGACAATGGACGTCGTGTCCCGTCGCGTCAGCTCCGAGCGGTTCGTCGGCCGGAGCTTCCAGCTCGACCTCTTGTCCGGCGTGCTCGAGCGCGCCACGCAGGGCCGGCCGTCGTTCGCGTTCGTCGGCGGCGAGTCGGGCGTCGGCAAGACGCGCCTGCTGCGCGAGTTCGAGTCCCGCGCCGTGGCGAGCGGCGCGCGCGTGCTGCTCGGCCAATGCCTCGAGCTCGGCGGCGCGCAGATCCCCTACGCGCCGCTCGTCGGGGCGTTGCGCCCGCTCGCGCGCGGCCTCGACGCCGAGGAGTCCGAGCAGCTGCCGGAGGGAACGCGCAACGCGCTCTCGGAGCTGCTGCCCGAGCTCGGCGGCGCGGAGACCCGCGCCGACGACGAGCCCAGCGCGCGCCAGGGGCGGCTGTTCGAGGCGATGCTCGCCCTGCTCGAGCGACTCGGCCGCTCCGGCCCCGTGCTGCTCGCGATCGAGGACCTGCACTGGGCCGACAGCTCGACGCGCGACTTCCTCACGTTCCTCGTGCGCAGCGCGCGCGAGGAGCGGCTCTGCCTCGTCGTCACGTATCGCTCGGACGAGCTGCACCGGCGCCATCCGCTGCGTCCGCTGCTGGCCGAGCTCGAGCACGCCGCGGGCGTCGAGCGGATCACGCTGGAGCGCTTCGACCGCGGCGAGCTGGCCGAGCAGCTCGAGGGCATCCTCCAGGAGCCGGCCTCGGCCGCGCTGGCGGAGCGGCTCTACGGGCGCTCGCAGGGCAACCCGCTGTTCACCGAGGAGCTGCTGGCCGCGTCGGAGGACAGCGACGGCTGGGGGCTGCCCGAGACCCTGCGCGGCGTCCTGCTCGCGCGCGTGGAGCGGCTCGCGCCCGCCGCTCAAGCCGTCGTGCGCGCCGCCGCCGTGCTCGACCGGCCGATCACGCACGGGCTGCTCGAGGCCGTCGCCGGCCTGCCGCCGGCCGAGGTCATGGACGGCGCCCGCGAGGCGGTCGCCCACCAGGTCCTCGTGACCGGCTCCGACGGCCTGTACGCGTTCCGCCACGCGCTGGTCGGCGAGGCGGTGCACAACGACCTGCTCCCCGGCGAGGACACCGCGCTGCACTTCCGCATCGCGGAGGCGCTGGAGCAGCGGCCCGAGCTCCTGGGCGACGTCTCCGCGGCGACGGTGGCGGCCGAGCTCGCGTGCCACCTGAGCGCGGCGCACGAGCTGAGCCGCTCGCTGGCGGCGAGCGTGCGCGCGGGGCTTGCCGCCAAGCGCGTCTACGCCTACGAGGAGGCGGGCCGGCAGTTCGAGCGCGCGCTCGAGCTGTGGGCGCGCGTACCCGACGCCGAGGAGCGCGCGGGGGTCGACCGCGCCGAGCTGCTGCGGCTGGCCGCGACCGCCGCGAGCGCGCGCGGCGAGTCGTCGCGATCTGTCGCATTGATCCGCGAGGCGCTCGCCGCGCTGGATGCCGGCGCGCACCCGGAGCGCGCCGCCGCGCTCTACCTGCGGCTGGGCCACTCGCTCCGCCAGGCCGGCGCCGGCAGCGAGAGCTTCGCCGCCTTCGACCGCGCGGTCGAGCTGCTCCCACCGGGGCCCAGCGCCGAGCGCGCGCGGGTGCTCGAGGAGCGCTCGCGCGTGGAGATGCTGCTCGGCGACTACGAGAAGACGCTCGCGACCGTTACGCAGGCGCTGGCCGAGGCACGTGCGGCGGGTGCGGAGCTGACCGAGGTGCGGGCGCTGGTCACGCTCGGATTCACGCAGGCCGGGCTCGGCGATGAGGCGGAGGGGATCGCCACGATGCGCGAGGGCTACGACCGTGCCGGTGCGATCGCCTCCCCGGCCGACCGCGGCCGCGCCGCCGGCAACCTCTCGGAGCTGCTCGACCTCGCCGGGCGCACGGAGGAGGGGCTCGCGGTCGCGCGCGGGGAGCTCGCCGAGGCGCACAAGCGCCCGGAGCGGACGAGCTTCGACGCCTGGCTCGCCGTCCAAGAGGCCTACCTGCTCACGCGGTTGGGGCGGCTCGCCGAGGCCCGCGAGCACATGCCCGCGCGGATCCCGGGCGAGGCGATCTCCTACACCGGCATCTACTGGCGCTACATGCGCGCACGGCTCGCGCTGCTCACCGGCGACCTCGCCGCAACTGCGGAGGAGCTCGAGAAGCTGTGCCGCCTGAGCGAGTCGGTGGCCGAGCCGCAGTGGATCGAGCCGCGCACGGAGATCGAGGTCGAGCTCGCCCTGCGCCGGGACCGGATGGACGACGCGCGCGCCGTGGTGCTGCGCGCCGCTCCCCGCATCGCGCACGCCGACGAGGCGACACGGCTGCTGCGGATGGCCTGGATGGCCCAGCGCGTGGAGGCCGACGCGGCGGGCCGCGCGCAGGCGCTTGGCGAGCCCTACGAGCCGGTGCTGGACGAGGTGGCCGCCGCGCTGCGGGAGCGCGCGGAGGCGCGGCCGCGGTTCGACGAGGCGTGCGCCTGGGGCGGGATGGCCGCCGCCGAGCTGGCGCGGCGCAAGACGCTGCTGGGCGAAACCCCCGCGGACGCCGCCCCATGGGAGGAGGTGGCGCTCGCGTTCGACGCGATCTCGCTTCCGCTCAGCGCCGCGTACGCGCGCTTCCGCGCCGGCGAGGCGCTCGTGACGGCCGGAGACCGTGCCGCCGCCGCGGTGCCGCTGCGCGCTGCGGCCGCCGTCGCCGCGGAGACGGGCTTCTCCCTCATCGGCGCGGACGTCGCAGCGCTCGCGCGCCGCGCGCGCATCGACCTGAGCGAGCCCGCGCCCGACACGGTTGCGCCCGCGCCCGACGACTCGCCGGCCGCCCGGCTCGGCCTCACGCCGCGCGAGCTCGAGGTGCTGCTGCTAGTTGCCGAGGGCCGCACGAACCGCGTGATCGGCGAGACGCTGTTCATGAGCGAGAAGACGGCATCGGTGCACGTCTCGCGCATCCTCGCCAAGCTCGGCGTCCACGGACGGGTCGAGGCCGCCGCGGTCGCCCACCGGCTGGGTCTCGTGGCTGCCTGAGAACCTAAACGGTGCCAGCCCCCGTTTAGCGCGCGTTCATCCGCAGAACGCGCGCGCGGTGGCGAGCATGACCTCGGCGCACTCGCGCACGCTCGCGAGGTCGACCCACTCCTCGACCGCGTGCGCGCCGGCGCCGTCGGGCCCGAACACGACCGTCGGGATGCCCGTTGCGCTGATGAACGCCGCGTCCATCCAGGCGCTGTGGCCGCGCACCTTCGGCTCGTGCCCCAGCCGCGCCGCCACCTGCTCGCGCAGCAGTTCGACGATCGGCTCCTCGGGCGAGACCTCGAACGGCTCGCGCACGAGCGTCGTCCTGCCGCTGAGCTGCGCCGGGCCGCCTGTGCCGGCGACGAGCCGCTCCAGCTCGGCGTCGAGTTGCGCCGCGTCCTCGCCCGGCAGCGTGCGCCGCTCGATCGCCAGCACGCAGTGCTCGGGATAGCTCGACAGCTCCTGCCCGCCCGCGATCAGCGAGGCGTGCACGGAGCCGGGTCCGAGCAGCTCGTGCCGGCGGTTCCCCAGCAGGTCCTCGAGCTCGCCGATGGCGACCAGCACCGGGCCGATCGCGGCGATCGCGTCGACGCCGAGGTGCGGCTGCGACCCGTGCGCCGCGCGCCCGGCGGCGGTCACCTCCCACCAGGCGAAGCCCTTGTGGGCGACCACGACGTCGAGGCTCGTCGGCTCGGCCACGACGCAGGCGTCGGCGCGCACGTGCTCGAGCACCGCTCGGGTGCCGATGCTCGAGTGCTCCTCGTCGGCGACCGCGCAGACGACCACGTCGCCGGCCAGCCCGGCGCGAACCGCGGCGGCCGCGGTGAGCATGCAGGCCGCGACGCCGCCCTTCATGTCGTATCCGCCGCGGCCATAGAGCCGGCCGTCGCGGACCGCGGCCGAGTGCGGCTCGCTCATCCCGTCGACGCCGACCGTGTCGAGGTGGCCGTTGAGCATCAGCGAGCGCCCGCCGC
The DNA here is from genome assembly GCA_963839615.1 of uncultured Solirubrobacteraceae bacterium. Classification (GTDB taxonomy): domain Bacteria; phylum Actinomycetota; class Thermoleophilia; order Solirubrobacterales; family Solirubrobacteraceae; genus DASQMT01. The sequence continues at coordinate 79,258 of CAWIVY010000006.1, read as the reverse complement.
CACGGCCGCGCGCCGTGCCGACCACCGACGGGCGCCCGGGCGCGGCCTCGACGACGTCGACCTCGAGGCCGGCATCGGCCATCCACGCCGCGGCGAAGCTCATGACCTCCGCCTCGCCCGCGCCGCCCGGCACGAGCGTCGGGTTGACGGAGTCGATCGCGACGAGCGCCGCGACCAGGCGCTCGACCTCGCTTGCTTGGATATCCATGGGCCGGAGTTCTACCCTTCATGCATGGCTACAGAGATCTCCAAGACCGACGCGGAGTGGCGGCAGGAGCTGTCACCCGAGCGCTACCGCGTGCTGCGCGAGGGCGGGACGGAGCCGCCGTTCACCGGCGCGCTGTGGGACTGCCACGACGACGGCGTCTACCGCTGCGCCGGCTGCGGCAACGAGCTCTTCGACTCGAACACGAAGTTCGAGTCGGGCTCAGGCTGGCCGAGCTTCACCGAGCCCCGCTTCGCCGAGGCGGTCGAGCTGCGCTCGGACGACTCGCTCGGGATGAGCCGCACCGAGGTCGTCTGCAAGCGCTGCGGCGGCCACCTCGGCCACGTCTTCGACGACGGGCCGCGCGACGCGGGCGGGATGCGCTACTGCATCAACTCCTGCTCGCTCGATCTGGCGAAGCGCTGATCAGGCGGGCGGCCCGGTGATGGTCGCCGACGGGCGGATGTTCTGGTTGAGCCGGAACATGTTCGCCGGGTCGAACTTGTCCTTCAGCGCGACCAGGCGCGCGTACTTCTCGGCGCCGAACGCCGAGCGCACCCGCTCCTCGCCGGTGTCGGACGTGAAGTTGAGGTAGACGCCGGTCGTCGTGTGCGGGGCCATGTCCTCCGCGAGCGCGGTCGCCCACGCGACGTGTGCGTCCGCCGCTTCCGGCGACGGGTCCATCCACATCGACAGCGCGTGGAAGACCCACGGCGCGTCTCTGCGCCCGAGCGCGGTCTCGTCCGCGCCGATCCGCGCGATCGCGCCGCCCATCGGCTCGAGCAGCAGATTGGCCAGGGGGCCCGGCCGGGAGGCGCCATGGCGGACGAGCTTGTCGATCGCCTCGTCGCCGAGCTCGGGCAGGAACTCCGCCTTGATGTAGGCCCGGATTCCCTTCGGGCCGCCGCCGTCGAGCATGGACTGGAGCGCCGTGTAGGGCATCGGGCCGACGACGTCCACGACAGGCCGGGCCACTTCCCGGATGGGGGCGATGACCCGTTCTCCCTCCTCCATCGAGCCGGTCCAGCAGATCACGATCCCGGCGACCGGCTTGAAATGCAGCGAGTCAGGGACGAACGGCTCCGGCGGCGCGCTGAGGAAGGCGGCCGCGCAGCCCAGGTCGTCCGGCGCGTCGGGCATGTAGTCGCGCAGGAATCGGAGGATCTCGACAGCGCGTTCCGGCGCCGCCATGAGCAGCCCGCCGTAGATGATCGGGCCGACCTCGTGGAGTCGCAGCTCGAACGACGTGACGATCCCGAAGTTGCCGCCGCCGCCGCGCAGGCCCCAGAAGAGGTCCGGGTTGCGGTCCGCGCTCGCCGTGACCAACCGGCCGTCGGCTGTGACGACGTCCGCGGAGATCAGGTTGTCGGGCGTCAGCCCGCACTTGCGCTCGAGCCAGCCGCTACCGCTGCCCAGCGTGAGCCCGGCGATCCCGGTCGTCGAGAAGCGCCCGCCCGTGACCGCGAGGCCGAACGCCTGCGTCTCGGCGTCGAAGTCCCCCCAGGTGGCGCCCGCTTCGGCGCGCACGGTACGCGCCTCCGGATCGACGCGGATCGAGCGCATCGGCGAGAGGTCGATCACGATGCCGTCGTCGCAGGTGGAATGGCCGGGTGCCGAGTGGCCGCCGCCGCGGACCGCAACCGGCAGCGAGGTCTCGCGCGCGAAGCGGACAGCCGCGATCACGTCGGCCGGGCCGACACAGCGGGCGATCAGCGCCGGGTGACGGTCGATCAGGCCGTTCCAGACGCTCCGCGCCTCGTCGTACTCCTCTTGCCCGGGCTCCACCAGGGTGCCGCGGAAGTTGGCGGCGAGCTTCGCGGTGAGTACGGGCTCGAGCAGTTGGCCGGCCATGGACTTCCCCTTCGTCGTAGGTGGCGTGTGGCGACCCTCTCCCACGCGGCCGCGCAAGTCAACAGGCGCGCGCGCTGCGAGCAGCCGCGATGATGGGACCGATGCGCGCCCGGCTCCCGCTCGCCGGCTTCTACCTCGTAGCCGGCGCGCTGCACTTCCTGCGGCCGGCGATGTACGAGGCGATCGTCCCGCGCTCGCTGCCCGCGAGGCGCGCGCTCGTCTACGCGAGCGGCGCCGCCGAGCTGGCCGGCGCCGCCGCCGTGCTGCACCCGCGCACGCGCAGGGCCGCCGGCTGGTGGCTGATCGCGACGCTGCTGGCGATCTTCCCGGCCAACGTCCAGATGGCGCTCAACGCCGAGCGCTACCGGAAGATCCCGGAACCGCTCCTGTGGCTCCGCCTCCCCCTCCAGGCCCTGCTGGTGCTGTGGGCCTGGAGGGTGGCGGTGAAGCCGGGCTAGGCGGGAGCCGGCACCGGCGCGAGATCGCCGCGCTGCGCCGCCTCGGCGTGACGCCGGCTCTCCCTGCTCGAGATCAGCGTCGCCGAGAGGATCGCTCCGACGACCGCGAACCCGGCGCCGACGATGAAGGCGATCTGGAAGCCCTCGGTGAGCGCGCTCGGCAGCGCCGACTGCGCCCCGCCGGCCGCCTCCATGAGGCTGTCCGTGCGCGAGTTCGCGATCGAGGCGAGGATCGCCAGGCCGAGCGCGCCGCCGACCTGCTGCGACGTGTTGATCAGACCCGAGGCGAGGCCGGTCTGGTGCGGCTCGACGCCGCTCACCGCGGCGATCGTCATCGGCACGAACGCGAACCCGAGCCCGACGGCGGCCACGAGCGACGGGAACAGGATGTCGCCGACGTAGTTGCCGTCGACGTCGACCTGCGAGAACCACACGAGCCCGATCGCGGTGAGCACGAGGCCGGTCGTGAGGATCGGCTTGAAGCCGAAGCGCGTCACCAGCGCGGACGCGATGCCGGCCGACACGATGATCCCGACCGCCAGCGGCAGGTAGGCGAGCCCGGCGTCGAGCGCGTCGTAGCCGAGCACCATCTGCATGTAGAGCGAGACGAAGAAGAACATCGAGAACAGCGCCATCGCGACGAGCAGCGCGACCACGTTGGTGCCGCTGACCGTCCGCTTGCGGAAGATCGTGAACGGCACGAGCGGCGCCTTCGAGCGCAACTCGACCACCACGAACACGGCGAGCAGGGCGAGCGCGAGCGCACCGAGCCCGAGCGTCTGCCCGGAGGTCCAGCCGGCGTCGTTCGCGTCGACCAGCGTGTAGACGAACAGCGACAGCCCGGCGGTGACGAGGACCGCCCCCGCGACGTCGAAGTTGCGCGCGCCGGCGTTGCGGCTCTCGGGCAGCAGGCGCCACGCGGCCACTGCCGCGAGGAGGCCGATCGGCACGTTGACGAACAGCACCCACTCCCAGCCCGCGTACTCGGTCAGCACGCCGCCGAGCAGCACGCCGGCTGCGCCGCCGGAGCCGGCGACAGCGCCCCAGACACCGAGCGCCTTGTTGCGCTCAGCGCCCTCGGCGAAGATCACGGTGACGAGCGAGAGCGCCGCCGGGGATAGCAGCGCCGCGCCGAGTCCTTGGACCGCGCGAGCCGCGATCAGGGTGCCGGGCGACGTGGCTAGACCACCGGCCAGCGACGCGAGCGCGAAGAGGATGAGGCCTGCGACGAACAGGCGCCGCCGCCCGAGCAGGTCGGCCAGGCGCCCGCCGAGCAGCAGGAAGCCGCCGAAGAAGAGCGTGTAACCGTTGACGACCCACGACAGGTCGCCCTGGGAGAACTGCAGGTCGCTGCCGATCGACGGCAGCGCGACGTTGACGATCGAGGCGTCGAGGACGACCACGAATTGAGCGAGCGCCAGCAGCGCCAGCGCGAGCCACTTCTTGTCCTGCGGAAGCTGCTGTGGGGACATTCGGGGAGACTCCTGGGGGAGGAAGCGTTTACGGCTAAATGGAATCTGAGTTCCGGTTTCGAGCGGACGATACGGAACTTAGGTTCCGGTTACTAGTGCGGGTATCCTCACTCTTGTGACGCCCCCACCCGTGTCCGCTATTCCCGTCGCCGAGAAGCCGCAGCGGGCCGATGCGCGGCGCAACCGGGAGCGCATCCTGAACGCCGCGCGCGCGGTCTTCGCCGAGCAGGGGATGCACTCGCAGATCGACGACGTCGCGAAGCGCGCGAAGGTCGGCGTCGGCACGGTCTACCGCCACTTCCCGACGAAGGAGGCGCTCGCAGAAGCGCTGGTGCGCGAGCGCTTCGAGGAGATCGCCGGTTACGCGCGCGAGGCGCTCGAGCGTGAGGATGCTTGGGAGGGCTTCTGCGAGCTGATCTGGCGCGCGGCGGCGCGCAACGCCGAGGACCTCGCGTTCTGCGAGGCGGTCGCGTTCACCGACCAGAGCGGCGTCGTGGCGGAGGTCGGGCTGGCGGAATCGACGAACCTGCTGATGGCGCGCGCCAAGGCGCAGGGCACGATGCGCCTCGACGCGACCGAGAACGACGTGCCGATGATGATGTGCGGCGCCTCCTCCGTGATGCGCCTGAGCCCGACGGCCGACGCGTGGCGGCGCTACCTCACGCTGATGCTCGACGGGCTGCGCGCGTCGTAGTCTCTCCGGCCATGGCCGCGAACGAAGTCGCCGACCCGGAGGTCGAACGGGTCGCCTGGGATCTGGAGCCGCTGCTCGATGGGGCAGCCGGCGTCGAGGAGCTGCTCGAGGACGCGCAACGGCGCGCCGACGCATTCGCGAGCGCGCATGCGGGCAAGATCGCCGAGCTCGACGGGCCCGGGCTCGCCGCCGCGATGCAGGAGCTCGCGACGCTGCAGGAGCTGGTCGGCCGCGCCGGCTCCTACGCGATGCTCAACTTCGCGACGGCCACCGCCGACCCGGAGCGCGGCGCGCTGCTGCAGCTCGTGCAGGAGCGCGGCACCCAGATCGAGACCGCGCTGATCTTCTTCGAGCTCGAGTGGGCGGCGCTCGACGACGAGCGCGCCGAGGCGCTGCTCACCGGCGATGGGCTCGACTTCTGCCGCCACCACCTGCGCTCCGCGCGGCGCTACCGCCCGCACCTGCTGTCCGAGCCGGAGGAGCGCATCCTCGCCGAGAAGTCGCTGACCAGCTCGAGCGCGTGGACGCGCCTGTTCGAGGAGCAGGCGGCGGCGATTGCCGTCACGCTCCACGACACCGAGGAGCCGGTCGCCCTGGAGATCGCGCTGGCGCGGCTGTTCTCACCGGACCGCGAGGAGCGCCGGATGTCGGCCGAGGTGGTCACCGAGTCGCTCCAGCCCGGGCTGCGGGTGCGCGGTTACGTGCTCAACACGTTGCTGGCGGAGAAGATGGTCGACGACCGGCTGCGCTCCTTCCCGCACTGGCTGGCGAGCCGCAACCTCGCCAACGAGGCCTCCGACGAGTCCGTCAACGCGCTGATCGAGGCGGTGCGCGGCCGCTACGAGCTGCCGCGCCGCTGGTACCGGCTCAAGGCGCAGCTGCTCGGCGTCGACAGGCTGGCCGACTACGACCGCATGGCGGCGGTCACCGACGAGGACGAGACGATCCCATGGGCCGGCGCGAAGGACATGGTGCTCGACGCCTTCGCGGGGTTCGCCCCGGAGCTCGCCGACACCGCGCGCGCGTTCTTCGACGAGCGGCGGATCGACGCGCCCGTGCGCCCGGGCAAGCGCGGGGGCGCGTTCTGCTCCTACACGGTGCCGAGCGCCGCGCCGTACGTGCTGCTCAACTACACCGCGCGCCGCCGCGACGTGCTCACGCTCGCCCACGAGCTCGGCCACGGGGTGCACGCGGCGCTCGCACGCCACCAGGGCGTCTTCCACTTCGCCACGCCGCTGACGCTGGCCGAGACCGCGAGCGTCTTCGGCGAGACGCTCGTGTTCGGCCGCCTGCTCGACGAGGCGCCGACGCCGGAGTCGCGCCTGGGCCTGCTCGCCGAGAGCATCGAAGGGTCGATCGCGACGGTCTTCCGCCAGGTCGCGATGAACCGCTTCGAGCACCTCGCGCACACGAGCCGGCGCGAGGAGGGCGAGCTGTCGCTCGACCGCATCGGCGCGCTCTGGGCGGAGTCGCAGGAGGAGCTGCTGGGCGACGCGGTCGAGGTGACCGAGGGCTACCGCAGCTGGTGGTCCTACGTGCCGCACTTCATCAACACGCCCGGGTACGTGTACGCGTACGCCTACGGGCAGCTGCTCGCGCTCGCGGTCTACGGCCGCTACGAGGAGGCGGGGGCGGACTTCGCGCCGGCCTACCTCGAGCTGCTGTCGGCGGGCGGCTCGATGCCGCCCGAGGATCTCGGCCGGATCGTCGGCATCGACCTCGCCGACCCGGGCTTCTGGGACCGCGGGCTCGACCTCGTCGAACGCCAGCTCGAGGCGGCCGAGGCCGCCGCGCGGGAGGCGGGGCGGGTCTAGGGGGTTCTGTTCTGCCGTGCGCGTCGTGGCGCGTCGCGGCGTCTACGTCAACTGCGGCATTGAGGGAGGCAGGCCCGGCCGGGCGGCGCTTCTCGAGCGCCGAACGTCGCCGAGTACGCCCTATAGGGGCTACTGAGCGACGTTCGGCGCCCCGGGCCGCCTCCGCGCCCCGTCCCTCCCTTCGATGCCGCAGTAAACGCAAGCGCCCGCCTCAGTCGCCGGCGGAGACCGCAGAACGGACGATCCGCGCCAGCGCGGCCACCTCGTCCACGCGCACGCGCTCGTCGACCGCGTGCGCGAGCTCGATCCCGTTCGTCCCGACCATGCACGTTGGGATCCCGCGCGCGCAGAAGAGCCGCATGTCGGCGCCCCACGGGACGCCGGCCGGCGCCGCGACACCGCGCTCGGCGCGCACCGCCGCCAGCACGTGCTCCACCCACGGATGAGCGGGGTCCGTCTCGCCCGAGGCGAAGGACCCTCCGGTCCACGCGATCGCGACGGGCGGGTCCTCGCCGTCCGCGCTCCGCACCGCGGCCTCGAACGCGGCGCGCGCCGCGGCTGGATCCTCCCCCACGCGCACGCCGACGCGGCCCTCGAACACCAGCCGGTCCGGCACCGAGCTCGACCAGTCGCCCGCCGACAGGCGGCCGACCGAGACCGGATAGGCCAGCTCGAGCGCCCGCATCGCCGGGTGCTCGACGGCCGCGTTGATCCGCGCCTCGTGCTCGGCCAGCGCGGCATGCACGGCGACGTAGCGGTCGATCGCGGAGCGTCCCTCCAGCCGCATCGCCGCATGCGCCGCGCGGCCGCGCACGGTGCCGCGGAAGGTGAGCGCGCCGGCCTGCGCGCAGACCACGGCGAAGCCCGTCGGCTCGGGGATCAGGCAGGCGTCGAAGCGGTCGTCGCGCTCGAGCGCGGCGAACGTGCCGAGACCGCCGTCCTCCTCCGACGACACGCACTGCAGGACGACCTCCGGCGTCGGCGTGCCCGCGGCCCGCAGCGCCGCCAGGGCGTGCAACGCGGCGATCACGCCGCCCTTCATGTCGACGCTGCCGCGCCCGTGCACGCATCCGTCCGCGATCGCGCCCGACCACGGCCCGTGGCGCCATGTCTCGCTCCCCGCGGCGACGACGTCGACGTGGCCGTTGACGCAGACGCGACCCGCGAGCGAGCCCCGCAGGATGATGGCGAGCGTCAGCAGCTCGTCGCGCGGCGCCTCCTCCCCGGGGTGCCCGGGATGCGCGCGCAGCGCCGCGAGGTCGTGCTCGACGAGCTCGGCCTCGAGCCCGAGCTCCTCGGCGCGGCGGGCGAGCCAGGCGAGCGCGGCGCGCTCCTCGCCGGTGACCGAGGGCACGCGCACGAGCTCCGCGAGGTCCGCGGCGATGAGCGCGGCGTCGATCAAACCGTGGGCCACGTCGCCCGGAGCACGCGCCGCCAGTTCCCGTCCGCGACCTTGGCGATGTCGGCATCGCCGAACCCGGCCCCGCGCAGTTCGTCAAGCAGCAGCGGCAGGCCGGTGACGTCGCCGAGCGGCGCGGGCATCGTCGCGCCGTCGAAGTCGGAGCCGAGTCCCACCGCGTCGACGCCGGCGATCTCGGCGACGTGGGCCGCATGGGCGGCGACCGTCGCGAGCGGCGTGTCGGCGTCCTCGGCGCCGTCCGCGCGCAGGAACCCGACGTGGAAGTTGATCCCGACCAGGCCGCCGCTCTCGCCGATCGCGCGCAGCTGGTCGTCGGTGAGGTTGCGCGGCGACGGGCAGAGCGCGTGGGCGCCGGAGTGCGACGCCACGAGCGGCGCCGGGCTCAGCTCGGCGACGTCCCAGAACCCGCACGCGTTGAGGTGGGAGAGGTCGACGAGGATCCCCAGCGCCCCACAAGCCTGCACGAGCTCGCGCCCGGCGCCCGAGAGGCCCGGCCCCTGGTCAGGCGATCCCGGGAAGCCGAACGGCACGCCCGTCGCGAACGCGTTCGGCCGGCTCCAGACCAGGCCGAGCGAGCGCACGCCCGCCGCGTGCAGCACCTCGAGCTCGTCGAGCCCGCGCCCGATCGGCTCGGCGCCCTCCACGTGCAGGACGGCGGCAAGGCCGTCTCCGTCGAGGTCCAAGGCCGTGCGCACGATGCGCAGGCTCCCGCCCGACGCGCGCTCGAGCCGCAGCGCCAGCGCGACCTGTGCCAGCGCCTCGGCGAGCGACTGCCGCTGCTCGACCCGCTCGAAGTACGCGCCCGACTCGTAGTCCTCGTCTCCGGGCGAGCAGGTGAACACCGCGAAGCAGCCGCCCGTCATCCCGCCGCGCTCTGCCCGGGGCAGGTCGAGATGGCCCACCCCGTCGCCCGCGAGGAACCCGGCGAGCGCATCCGGCCCGGCCCCCGCGAGCCGGGAGAGAGCGTCGTTGTGCCCGTCGAAGACCCGCTGCGTCACGGCCCGCGCATCGCCGAGTCCATCATCCGCTCGACGTCGGCCGCCGGCATCGGCTCGGCGATCAGCCGCCCCTGCACGCGATCGCAGTCGAGCTCGCGCAGGCGCTCGAGCTGCTCGGGCCGCTCCACGCCCTCCGCGACGACGGTCAGGCCGAGCGTCCGCGCCATCTGCACGATCGCCGCGACGATCGCGGAGTCCTCGTCGTCGCGGCCGAGGCCGGCGATGAACGAGCGGTCGATCTTGAGCACGTCGAGCGGGAAGCGCCTGAGGTAGGCGAGCGAGGAATAGCCGGTGCCGAAGTCGTCGAGCATCAGCCGCAGCCCGTACTCGCGCAGCGACGCCAGCACCGTCACCGGCGCATGCGCCTCCTCCATCAGCACGCTCTCGGTGATCTCCAGGGCGAGCGAGCCGGGCGCGAGCCCGTGGCGGCCCATCGCGTCGGCCACGCGCGCCGGGAACGCGCTGTTGGCGAGCTGGCGCGGACTGGCGTTGACGCACATGAGCAGCGGCTCGGGACGCGGGAAGCGCCGCTGGAACGCCGCGCCGTCGCGGCAGGCGACGGCCAGCACCCAGTCGCCCAGGGCGACGATCAGACCGGAGTCCTCGGCGACCGGGATGAAGTCGACGGGGTCGAGCAGCCCCCGCTCGGGGTGCTGCCAGCGCACGAGCGCCTCCATCGCGGTGACGTTGCCGCTCTCGAGCTCGACGACCGGCTGGTAGACCACGCGCAGCTCGCCGTGCTCGATCCCCCGCCGCAGCTCGTTCTCCGTGCGCAGCCGCAGCAGCACGCGCTTGCGCAAGACGTCGTCGAACAGCTCGTAGCGGCCGCGGCCGCGCTCCTTGGCGCGGTACATCGCCGCGTCGGCGTCGCGCAGCAGGTCCTCGGGGAGCGCGTCGGCGCTCTCGGCGACGGCGATCCCGATGCTCGCGGTGATGAAGTGCTCGCCGGCGGAGAGCACGATCGGCTGGTTGATCGCCTGCGCGACGCGCTCGGCCACCCGGATCGCCTCGTGCGGGCCGTCGAGCTGCTCGCAGACGACGAGGAACTCGTCACCGCCTAGCCGGGCGACGGTGTCGGAGGGCCGCACCGCGTCGTGAAGTCGCGGCGCCAGCGCTATCAGGAGGTCGTCACCCGCGGCGTGGCCGAGCGAATCGTTGACGAGCTTGAACTGGTCGAGGTCGGCGAGCAGCACGGCGACGGCGCGGCCGTCGCGCCGGCGGCGCGCGAGCGCGCCCTCCAGGCGGTCCAGCGCCAGCGCCCGGTTCGGCAGCGCGGTGAGCGGATCGTGCAGCGCGCGATGGCGCACCTCGGCCTCGACGAGGTTGCGGTCGACCGCGCTCGAGGTGACGTTCGCGACCGCGCCCATGAAGTCGAGCTCGTCGGGCGCGAACTGCCGCTCGCCGCGCCCGTGCGCGCTCAGCACGCCCCAGACCTCGCCGCGGGCGGCGATCGCGATCGTGATGCCCGAGATCGCGCCCGCGTCGGCGAGCAGCGCCGGGAACGTGAAGCGCGGCTCGGTCGCGATGTTCGTCGTGACCACGGGCAGCTCCTCGCTCAGCGTGTATCCGAGCAGCCTCGTTGGGTCGTTCGGCACGAGCGCGCGCCGCACCCGGCCTTCGGGCCAGCCGACGCCCGCCACCAGCCGTAGGGCGGAGCCCCGCGGCGTGACCTCGAAGACGGCGGACAGGTCGAGCGCGAGCGTCTCGGCGAGCGTGAGCGCCACGTGGTCCATGACGGCCTCGAGATCCTGCTCGGAGAGCGCGAAGCGCCCCAGCGCGGCGACCGCGGCCTGCTGGCGCGTCTGCCGCGCGACCGCCTCCTGCGCCGCACGCTGCTCCGTGATGTCCTGCACGTGCGCGTAGAACCAGCCGTCGCCGCGCTTGCCGGGCACGAAGGTCGATTCGACGGCGGCCCAGACGACCTCGCCGTCGGGCCGCAGGTAGCGCTTGACGAAGTTCTGATGTGGGGTCCCGGCATGCGCGCGGTCGACCACCGCTCGGCTGATCGCGAGGTCGTCCGGATGCGTCACCTCGGCGGGCGTCCGGCCGAGGAGCTCGTCGCGCCTGCGCCCGAGCGTCGTGCACAGCGCGTCGTTGACGTCGAGCCAGCGCCAGTCGGCCGTGATGATCGCCATGCCGATCGGCGAGTCGGCGAAGCCGCGCCGGAAGCGGTCCTCGCTCGCCCGCCGCAGGGCGCCGAGATGACGCGCGAACAGACCGAGCGCGATGCTGCCGCAGATCACGACGACCCAGCGGCCGGCGAGCGCGTCCGCGACCACGACCTCCCGGTCGCCGGAGACCAGCGCGATCAGCACGCCTCCGTAGAGCACGGCGACCAGCACGACGAGCGCGACCCCGTCGCGCATGCGCCCGGTCGCGAAGGCATATGGAGCGAGACAGACGTAGAACAGCGCGAAGCCGCTCGTGGGGTCGCCGATCGCCAGTAGCGCGCCGGAGATCAGCAGCGCGGCGGTCGCCAGCAGGCCCGCGGCGATGCGGCGCGGCGCGGCGTCGAGCCGGCCCGCCAGCAGGACCGCGGCGATGATCCAGGTCGCGACGACGAGCGCGACGACGTACGCGTCGTGCACCTTCTCGGGATGCGGCAGCGCGACCCAGATGAGCACCATCGCGGCGCCGCCCGCGATCAGCCACCCGATCGCCCGGGCCCTCGCGCGTCGCCCGGCCGACTGCGCCTCCATCGACCGAACCTACTCGACGGAGAGGCGCGTTACCAGGGAATTCACGCCCGCGGGCGCTGACCCATGCGCGCGATCCAGGCGCGCAGGCCCGAGTGGCGCTCGTCGAGCGTCAGGTGCTCGTGCAGCACCTGATGGAAGACCTCATCGTCGTCGGGCTCGATCGCGACGGCGTAGCGGAGGAACGGCCAGGCCGCGCAATCGGCGGCCCCGAACGCACCGAAGAGGTACTCGCGCCCGTCGAGCAGTCCGTCGAAGAGCTCGAGCCGCTGCTGCAGCCGCGCGCTCCAGCGCTCGACATCCGGCCCCGAACCCGCGCCCTGCGCGATCGCATCCGCGATCAGGTTCGGCTCGCGCTTCCACGCGCGGTTGAACCAGTCGAGGAAGATCTCGACCTCGGCGCGCGCCGCGCGGCCGGCGGGGAACAGCGGCGGGTCCGGAAAGCGCCGCTCGAGGTGCTGCATGATCCGGACGGAGTCGGTGATGACGTCGTCGCCGTCGACGAGCACCGGCACGAGATCCTGGCCGCTGAGCTCGCGCAGCGGCGAGCGGTCGGCCGGGTCGACCGCGACGGACTCCACCTCGAGCCCCTTGTGGGCGAGCGCGAGGGCGACCCGCTCGACGTTCGTGGAGTACGGGAAGCGGAAGAGCCGGAGCATCGCGCGGAAAGCGTACGCTCGGGCGGTGAAGCCGTGCTTCGTGCTGCTCGCTGCGCTCGCGATCGCCGGATGCGGGGGCGGCGGCGGCACGTCGCGACCCGCGACCGCGACGGCCACGGCCACGGCCGAGCCCGCAACCGAGGCCGCCGGAGCCGCGGCGGGCACGCGCTGGCCGCAGCCGGAGCGCTACTCGCTCGAGCTGGAGTACGACGAGCGCCGCTTCGCGCTCGCGGGCAGCGAGCGGATCGCGCTGCGCAACACGAGCCCGGGACGGCTCGACCGCGTCTGGCTGCGCACGTGGGGCAACGCGTTCGGCGGCTGCCGGCACCGCTACGTGCGCGTGGAGGTGACCGAGGGCGGGCGCGCCGGCGCGGAGCGCGCCGGTTGCACCGCGCTCGAGGTGCGCCTCGAGCATCCGCTCGCAAGCGGAGCGAGCACCGCGCTGGAGCTGCGGGTCGAAGTCACCGCGCCCGAGCGGGCCGATCGCTTCGGCCGCTTCGCCGGCGCCGCCTACTTCGGCAACGCCCTGCCGCTGCTCGCGGTCGCGGGCAAGGGCGGCTGGGAGCTTCCGCCGTACACGTTCCGGGGCGAGAGCTTCTTCAGCCTCAGCGCGCCGTGGGAGGTGCGGCTGCGGCTGCCGCGGGGTGCACGGGCCGCCATGACCGGCAGCACCGAGGCGGGCGTCACGACCGCGGTCGCGCGCGACTTCGCGATCGTGGCCGGCCCGCTCCGGGCGACCGAGCGCCGCGTGGCCGGCATCACGCTGCGGCACTGGCGCCTGAGCGAGTCGCGCGCCGACGCGCGCTTGGCGCTGCAGCGGGCCGCCCGCGCGATGCGCGCCTACGAGCGCTGGTTCGGGCCCTACGGGCGCGACGAGCTGGACCTGGTCGAGGGACCCAGCGCGGTCGCGCGCGGGGCCGGGCTCGGCATGGAGTACCCCGAGCTCGTGCTCACACCCCCGCGCGCCCTGGTCCTGCACCACGAGGTGGCACACCAGTGGTGGCACGGCATCGTCGGCAACGACGAGTACGGCGAGCCATGGCTCGACGAGAGCTTCGCCAGCTACTCGGGGATCCGCCTGGTGGGCCGCACGGGCCGCTGCGATCCACCGCGCGGGCGACCGCCCCTGACCGCGTCGATGAAGGTGTTCGGGAGCCGCGACGGGAGCGAGGACTACCGGCGCGTCGTGTACGTCGGCGGCACGTGCGCGCTGAGCACGCTCGAGCGGAGCCTCGGCCGCGCCCGCTTCGACCGCATGATGCGCGGCGTCGTCGAGGAGCACCGCGACGGGATCCTCACCACCGCCGGCTTCGCCGCGGCCGTCCGCGCCGCGGCGTCCGAGGGAATCGACGCCGGCGCGCTGCTGGAGCGCTCCGGGATCGTCCCGGCCGAGCACTAGGCTCCGCGCTCGTGACCAGCCCAGCGCTCCGGCTCCCGGACGGCACCGCCACCTTCATGCGCGGATGGCCGGTGGCCGCGGGCGTCGAGCGACGCGGGTCGATCCTCCTCGTCCACGGGCTCGGCGAGCACAGCGGGCGCTACGGGCACGTCGCCGAGCGGCTGACGGCGCTCGGGCTCGAGGTCTGCGGCTACGACCTGCGCGGTCACGGCCGTTCGGAGGGCGCGCGCGGCTCGATCCCCGGCGACGACGCGCTGCTCGAGGACCTGCGCTTCGTCTTCGGCGAGCTCGACCGGCGCGGGCGAGAGGCCGGCGACGACGCCGCGCCGCTGCTGCTCGGTCACAGCCTCGGCGGCACGATCGCCGCCGCGGGCACCGCCGGCGGCTGGGTGACACCGCGCGCCCTGGTGCTGTCCTCGCCGGCGCTCGCCCTGCATGTCTCCCGTTTCAGGGTGCGGGTGTTGAAGCTCGCCCGGCGGCTGATCCCGGATCGCGCGCTACCCAACGAGCTGCCCGTCGACAAGCTCTCGCACGAGCGCGGCGAGGTCGAGGCGTATCGCACCGACGAGCTCGTCCACGACCGGATCACGCCGCGCATGTACGGCTTCCTCGCCGACGCCGGCGCGGCGGTCGTGCGCGACGCCGCGCGGCTGACCGTCCCGACGCTCCTGCTCGCCGCGGGCGACGACGGGCTCGTCGACGCGCGCGGGTCGCGCGCCCTGGCCGCCGCCGTCGCGCCCGGGATCGTCACGGCCCACTTCTACGACGACCTCTACCACGAGATCTTCAACGAGCGCGAGCCGGACCGCGCGCGCGTGCTCGACGATCTCGGCGCGTGGATCGAGCAGCAGCTCAGCCGCTGAGCGGCGCGACGACCGTCCGCAGCGGCCAGGCCGGTCCGCGGTCCCCGGGAAGCTCGCGCTCGGACTCGGCCAGCACGCAGTACTCGCTCGACGGACCGAGCACCATCTGCCGCCGCCAGGCGCTCGCCTCGCCGCCGACGGCCGCCTCCAACTCGGCGTGGAACGCGTCGTAGCCGACGCCCGCGGGCTTGCCGAGCCACGCCGCCCAGCCCGGGCGCGCGGGCAGCGGCGACCCGGCGACGAGGCCCATCACCCCGCCCACCCCGGCGCGGGCCGCGGTTGCCGCCGCGTCATGCGGCGCCTTCGCAGCGCCGGAGACGGCCGCGGCGTTGATCGTGCCGAGCGCCGTGAAGTCCTCGACCAGGTACCAGTCCTCGTAGCCGGGAGCGTCCTGGAGCCACGGCACCGCTTCGAGCCCGAACGTCAGCGTCGGCCCCAGGCCGGCGGGGGCGCCCGCGCGCAGCGCGCCGTGGAACGCCTCGAGGCGCGCCTCGTAATCGGCGACGGCGACCGCCGGCGAGTGCGCGTGCCAGAAGAGGTAGGCGAGCACGCGCGGATCCTACCCACGACCGGTCACGGCGGGCCCGCTCTGAAGGCTCTGTAGCGTCCCGGCGATGGACTCGAAGCAGGGCGCGCTGGTCGCAGCGATCCTCGGCTCGGCCGTCGTGGCCGTCGACGCGACGGTCGTCAACGTCGCGCTGCCGACGATCGCGGACGAGCTCGGCGGCGGGCTCGCCGGCCAGCAGTGGGTCGCCAACGCGTACCTGCTCACGCTCTCCTCGCTGATCCTCGTCTCCGGCTCGCTCGCCGACATCTACGGCGAGCGGCGCGTGTTCACGCTCGGCGTGGCGGGCTTCGGCGCCGCCTCACTGCTCTGCGCGCTCGCGCCGAGCGTCGAGCTGCTCGTCGTGGCGCGCGGGCTGCAGGGGGTCTCCGGCGCGCTGCTCACGCCGGCATCGCTGGCGATCATCGTCGCGGTGTTCCCCGAGTCCGAGCGCGGGGCGGCGATCGGATCGTGGACCGCGTGGGGCGGCATCGGCTACCTCGCCGGCCCGCTGATCGGCGGCCAGATCGTCGACTCGGTCTCGTGGCGCTGGGTGTTCGCGCTCAACGTGCCGCTCGTGCTGATCACGCTGGCGATGGCGAGCCGCTACGTGCCCGCGGGCCGCGACCTCGGGGAGCGGCGCCCGCGGCTCGACGTGACCGGCGCGCTGCTGTGCGCGGCGGGCCTGGCCGGGATCTCGTTCGGGCTGATCGAGCAGCCGGTGCTCGGCTGGTCCGACCCGCTCGTGACCGGCCCGCTCGTCGCCGGGGCACTGTTGTTCGCAGCCTTCATCGCGTACGAGCGGCACACGCCGGCGCCGATGCTGCCACTCGAGCTGTTCAGGCACCGCAACTTCAGCGTTGCGAACGTGGAGACCTTCCTGATGTACGGCGGGATGGCCGTGCAGGGGTTCTTCCTGACCCTCTTCCTGCAGCAGGTCGCCGGCTTCAGCGCGCTCGCGGCCGGCTCTGCGGGCTTGCTCCCGACCGGGGTGATGTTCCTGCTCTCACGGCGATTCGGCGCGCTCGCCGACCGCCACGGGCCGCGCTGGTTCATGACCTTCGGGCCGCTGCTGGTCGCGGCCGGATTCTTCGCGCTGCTGCGCCTGGACGCTGAGACCTCCTATCTCCGCGACCTGGTGCCCGCGCTGCTGCTCTACTCGCTCGGGCTCGCGGTCACCGTCGCGCCGCTCACCGCGACCGTGCTGGCGGACGCCGACGAGCACGATGCCGGCATCGCCTCGGCGGTCAACAACGCCGTCGCGCGCACTGCCGGGCTGCTGGCCACGGCGGCGGTCGGCGCCGTGCTCGCCGGCTTCTACGCCGACCGGCTCGACAGCGAGCTCGCCGGGCGCACGCTGACGGGCCCCGCGCAGGAGCAGGTCGCCGAGGCGCGCGAGCGCGCGCTCAGCCCGGTCGACCGGGCCGCGTTGCCGGCGCCCGACCGGGCGGCGGTAACGACGGCGGTGGAGGACGCCGGCGTGGAGACCTTCCACCTCGCGGCGATCCTCGGCGGCCTGATGCTCGCGATCGCCGGCCTGCTCGGCGGCCTGCTGCTGCGCAACCCCAGCCGGCCGACGTCGGCCGAGCGCTGCCCGGGCGGCCAGCTCGTCGGCGCGCCCGAGGAGGCCGGCCGGAGCCCCGCCGTGGCGGAGCCTGCAGCCGCCTGAGCGACGCCTCCCGCTGCCATACTCGGAGCCCATGGCACGGACTGCCGACGACCCTCCGCTGATCCCCCTGGAGCTGCCCGTCGCGGACGGCGAGCAGCGCGAGCGGGCCGACGCCCAGCGCAACCGCGAGAAGGTGCTCTCGGCCGCCGAGCGGCTGTTCGCCTGCCACGGGGTCGAGAACGTCTCGATGGACGCGATCGCCGCGGAGGCGGGTGTCGGCAAGGGCACGCTGTTCCGCCGCTTCGGCGATCGCGCCGGCCTCGCGCTGGCGCTCCTGCACGAGCACACGGTCGTGCTGCAGGAGAACATGATCCGGGGAGCGGCGCCACTCGGTCCTGGAGCGCCGCCGCAGGAACGGCTGAAGGCGATGGGGCGCGCGCAGCTCGCGCTGCTGATGGAGCACGGCGACCTGATGGCCGCCGCCGAGGCCGGCAAGCCCGGCACGCGCTTCAGCACCGGGCCATACGCATTCCTGCGCATGCACGCCGCGATGCTGATCCGCGAGGCCGACCCCGCCGCCGACTCCGAGGTCCTGGCCGACGTGCTGCTCGCGCTGCTCGCGACCGACTCGTTCTTCTACTGGCACCGTCTGCAGGAGCAGCGGATCGAGCGCATCGCCGACGCGTTCGACGTGCTCGTCGACCGCCTGCTGCCGTAGCGAGTCAGACCGCGTGGACCGGTTCGTCGGCCGCCGCCGGATCCGATGAGGCGAGCGTCGCGCCGGCGCTCGCGACGGACACCAGCGCGATCGCGACGATGCCCGAGACGGCCAGTCCCTGGCCGAGGAGCAGGAAGCCCAGCAGGGCGGCGATCGCCGGCTCCAGGCTCATGATCACGCCGAAGAACGCCGTCGGCAGCCGGCGCAGCGCGATCAGCTCGAACACGAACGGCAGCAGCGGGGTCAGCAGCGCCAGCCCGGCCCCGGCCAGGATCACCTCGGGCACGAGCAGCTCCGTGCCCGCGACCGACACGCCGAGCGGGAGCACGACGAGCGCGGCGACGGCAAGCGAGATCGACAGTCCCTCGAGCCCCGCCCAGCGCGCGCCGACCCGCTTCGTCAGGAGGATGTAGCCGGCCCAGCAGACCGCCGAGAGGACGGCGAACGCGATCCCCACGGGATCGAGCGGCTCGCCGGCCCCGTCGCCGAGCGTGAGCAGCGCCACGCCGGCGCCGGCCAGCACCACCCAGGCGACGTCGCGCGCATGGCGAGAGCCGGCGAGCGCGACCCCGAGCGGCCCGAGGAACTCGATCGTGACCGCGACGCCGAGCGGGATCCGGGCGATCGCCTCGAAGAACGCCACGGTCAGCACGCCCGAGCAGGCGCCCAGCGCGACGGCGGCTCCGAGGTCCTCGCGCGAGCGCCCGCGGAGCACCGGACGCGCGAACGGCCACAGGATCAGCGCGGCGGCCGCGAGCCGAAGGGCGACCAGGCCGGACGGCCCGACCCGATCCCACAGGGGCTCCGACAGGGCGGCCCCGAGCTGGAGCGTCGTCATCGACGCCACGGCGAGCGCGACGCCGGGCGCTCGGGCAGCCAGCGGAGCGGACTTGGGAGGAAGCGTCCCTGCGCCGGCCACGGTTCCTATCATGGCGCGTCCATGACAGCCGGCCACGACGACCTAGTGCGCGCCGCCGAGGCGCTCGCCGCGCGCATACCCCAGCCACTGGCCGGACTTGCACGCCTCGCATACAACTACCGCTGGTCGTGGACGCCGGGCGGCCACGACCTCTATGCGTCGGTCGACCCGGTGCGCTGGGACCGCTGCGGAGAGAACCCGGTGCGGCTCCTGGGCGAGACCGGTCTGGAGTCGCTCGCCCGCGCGGCGACCGATGCCGACCTGCTCGAGCGCATCGATCAGGTCGAGGCGACGGTGCGCGCCGACCTCGCGCGTCCCACCGCGGAGGCGCCGGCGACGCCGGAGCACCCGATCGCCTACTTCTGTGCCGAGTTCGGCGTGCACCGGTCGCTGCCGGTGTACTCCGGTGGGCTCGGCGCGCTCGCCGGGGACATCCTCAAGGAGGCATCGGACCGCGCGCTGCCGCTCGTGGCCGTCGGGCTGATGTACCGCCAGGGCTACTTCCGCCAGCGCATCGACGCCGGCGGCTGGCAGCACGAGTACTGGGTCGACACCGATCCCGAGCGCCTGCCCGCCGCGCTCGTCACCGGCGACGACGGTGCGCCGATCACGATCACCGTCCCGGTCCGCGGGCTCGAGGTGACGGCTCAGATCTGGCGCGTCGACGTCGGCCGCGTGCCGCTGTTCCTGCTCGACACCGAGCGCCCGGAGAACGACCTCGCGGCGAACTGGATCACCTCGCGCCTCTACATCGGCGATCCCGACACCCGCCTCGCCCAGTACATCCTGCTCGGCGTCGGCGGCGTGCGCGCGCTCGACGCGATGGGCATCGACCCCGGCGTCCTGCATCTCAACGAGGGCCACGCGGCGTTCATCTCGCTCCAGGCCGCGCGCGCGCACGGCGGCACGCTCGGCGAGGGCCTCGCGGCCGCGCAGGGCCAAGACGATCTTCACGACCCACACGCCCGTCCCGGCGGGCAACGACACGTATCCCGCCGGGCAGGTCCTCGAGGCGCTCGCCGGGCTGACCGCCTCGATGGGCGTCGACCCGATGGAGGTCATCCGCCTCGGCCGAACCCGGCCCGACGACGACGGCGAGCCGTTCGGGGTCAGCCAGTTCGCGCTGCGCACCAGCCGCGCCGCGAACGGCGTCAGCCGCCGTCACGGCGAGGTCGCTCGCGGCATGTGGCGCGACCTGTGGCCCGACCGCGCCGCCGAGGAGGTGCCGATCGGCCACGTCACCAACGGGGTGCACGTGCCGACATGGCTCGGCGGGCCGATGCGCTCGCTGCTCGACCGGCACCTCGGCGAGGGCTGGATCGACCACGCCGCCGATCCCGCGACCTGGGCGGGCGTTGACGCGATCCCCGACGAGGAGCTGTGGGCCGTCCGTGCCGAGCAGCGCGCCGCGCTCGTCGACTACGTCCGCGTCAAGAGCGTCGCCGACCGGCTCGGGCGCGACGAGCCGCGCGGCTACGTCGAGGCCGCGGCCGGCTCGTTCGATCCCGACACGCTGACGATCGGCTTCGCGCGCCGGCTCGCGACCTACAAGCGCCTGCACCTGCTCGTCCAGGACTCCGACCGCGCGCTGGCGCTGCTCGGCAACGGACGGCCGGTGCAGCTCGTCATGGCAGGCAAGGCGCATCCGCGCGACGACGACGGCAAGCGCATGGTCCAGCACCTGTTCAGCTTCAAGTGGGCGCCGGAGATCGGCGGCCGCGTCGTCTACCTCGACGACTACGACCTCTCGAGCGCGGCGCGGATGGTGCGCGGCTGCGACGTCTGGCTCAACCTGCCGCGCCCGCCGCTGGAGGCGAGCGGCACGAGCGGGATGAAGTCGGCGTTCAACGGCGGCCTCCAGCTCAGCGTGCTCGACGGCTGGTGGGCGGAGGGCTATGACGGCAGCAACGGCTGGGCCCTGCCCGGCGAGGAGGACCCCGACCACGCGGCCCAGGACCAGCGCGACGGCACCGAGCTGCACCGGCTGCTCGACGAGGAGGTCACGCGCGAGTTCTACGACCGCGACGACGCGGGCATCCCGCGCGCCTGGCTCGCGCGCGTGCGCGCGTCGCTGAGGACCAACGGGCCCGCGTTCTCCGCGACGCGGATGGTCAGGGACTACGTGGAGCTCTTCGGACGAGGCTGACCCGTTGACGTGCGCCGGTCACTGGACCAGAATCTGCCTCCGCGCCGGCCAACGCTCCGAGAGGGGAAGGCATGTCCTGGAAGCTCGAGGGAACGTACTTCGAGACCTGCTCCTGCGAGGTCATCTGCCCCTGCACCGCGTCGCTCGCGTTCGGCGCGTCGTATGACCGCTGCAAGGTCGTGCTCGTGTTCCACGTGGTCGACGGCGACGTCGCCGGCACGGACGTGAGCGGCCTGACCGTCGCGGCCGTCGCCGACACGCCGAAGGTGATGAGCGAGGGTGGCTGGCGCCTGGGCGTGATCATCGACGCGGCCGCGTCGGACGCGCAGGCGGAGCAGCTCGGCGCGGTGTTCAGCGGCGCGCTCGGCGGGCCGATGCAGGCGCTCGGCCCGCTCGTGGGCGAGAACCTCGGGCTCGAGCGGCTGCCGATCGAGGTGAGCGAGGACGGGATCCGCCACAGCGTCAAGATCGGCGATGCGATCGACTTCGAGGTCGAGGACATCGTGCCGTTCGGGGTCGAGACGGGCGAGCCTGCGCGGCTGGCCGGGATCTTCCACCCCGCCGGCTCCGAGCTGACGGTCTCGCACGCCACGCGCTCGCAGATCAGCGCGTTCGGGGTCGAGTACGACGGCAAGTCGGGGTTCTCGTCGTCGAGCTTCTCCTGGGCCGCGTGACGTGACGACCGTCGCGCAGACCGGGCCGGCGCCGGCGCTCGCGGCGGCGCGCGCCCGGCTCGGGTTGATCGGCGTGCTGTTCGCGCTCGCGGCGCTCGCCTGGTGGTGGACGGCGGACCGGATGGCCGGGATGGACGCGGGGCCCGGCACGCCGCCCGGGGCGCTCGGCTGGTTCGTCGGCGTCTGGGTCGTGATGATGGCCGCGATGATGCTGCCGTCCGTCGCGCCGACGGTCGCGCTCCACGCGCGCATGACGCGCGCGGGCGGGGGCTGGGCGTCGGCCGCGTTCACGGCCGGCTACCTGCTGACCTGGTCGGCCGCCGGTGTGCTCTCGTACGGGGTCTTCGTGCTCGGGCGCGAGCTGGCGGGAGGCGAGCTCGCGTGGGACGGCGCCGGCCACTGGGTCGCCGGCGGCACCTTGCTCCTGGCCGCCGCGTACGAGCTCACGCCGCTCAAGGACGCGTGCCTGTCGAAATGCCGCAGCCCGCTCGGCTTCCTGCTCGGCCGCTGGCGCGACGGCGTGCGCGGCTCGCTCGGGATGGGCGCGAGGCACGGCGCCTGGTGCCTGGGATGCTGCTGGGCGCTGATGGCCTCGCTGTTCGCGCTCGGCGTGATGAGCATCGCGGCGATGGCGTTCGTCGCGGCGATCATCGCCTTCGAGAAGACCGTGCCGTGGCATCGCGCAGCCACGTGGACGACGGCAGGCGTGCTGATCGTGCTGGGCGTGCTGCTGATCGCCGCGCCGGAGGCGATCCCGGGGCTGACGGTGCCGGGCGACGGCGGGATGGCGATGCCCGACGACGCGATGGGGATGCCAGACGACGGGATGGGGATGCCGTGACCGGATCCCAGGCGGCTATCCGAGCCGCCCGGCATCCGATCGCTGCCGGCTAGGACTCCTGGTCGAGCGCCCCGCCGCAAAACGGGCAACTTGCCCGGTTTCCGACGCGCTCAGCGAACCAAAGTCGCAGACAGCGCAGGCAACGGATCCGCGTCATGCGGACCTCCTTTCTCCGGAGCGCGCCGCGTAGGCATGCGGCGCGGCGATCCGGTCCTACTTGCACTTGGCAGTGTAGTCGACTGCGCGACGGATAACTGAAACCCGCTGGCCCGCGAGCGCCCGAACGTCGCTCAGTACCCCTCATAGGGACCACTCAGCGACGTTCGCCGCGCCGCGGGCGCTTCCGCGCGCTCAGCGGTAGGCGGAGTGGCCCGTGATCGCCTGCCCGAGCACCAGCGCGTGCACCTCCGCGGTCCCCTCGTAGGTCACCACGGACTCGAGGTTGTTCATGTGCCGGATCACCGGATACTCGAGCGTGATCCCGTTGGCGCCGAGCACCTGGCGCGCCTCGCGGCAGACCTCGAGCGCCGCGTTGACGTTGGCGAGCTTGCCGAACGAGACGTGCTCGGGCCGGAGCCGCCCCGCGTCCTTCATGCGCCCGAGGTGCAGCGCGAGCAGCGCTCCCTGGTTGACCTTGAGCAGCATCTGCGCGAGCTTGGCCTGCGTCAGCTGGAACGCCGCGATCGGCTTGCCGAACTGGACGCGGCTGCCGGCGTACTCGAGCGCCGCCTCGTAGCAGGCGCGGGCGGCGCCGATCGCGCCGAAGACGATCCCGAAGCGGGCCTCGTTCAGGCATGCGAGCGGCGCGCGCAGGCCTTCGGCCTCCGGCAGCTGCGCGGACGCGGGCAGCCGGACGTCGTCGAGGATCAGCTCCGACGTCACCGAGGCGCGCAGCGACATCTTCTGGTGGATGTCCTGCGTCGTGAAGCCGGGCGTGTCGCGCGGGACGAGGAAGCCGCGGACGCCGTCGTCGGTGCGCGCCCAGACGACCGCCACGTCCGCGAGCGACCCGTTCGTGATCCACATCTTCGTGCCGTTGAGCACCCAGTCGTCGCCCGAGCGCTTGGCGGTGGTCCGCATCGAACCGGGGTCGGAGCCGGCATCGGGCTCGGTCAGGCCGAAGCACCCGATCGCCTCGCCCGCGGCCATGCGCGGCAACCAGTCCTGCTTCTGCTCCTCCGAGCCGAAGCGCCAGATCGCGAACATCGCCAGCGAGCCCTGGACGGAGACGAACGAGCGCAGGCCCGAGTCGCCGGCCTCGAGCTCCTGGCAGACGATCCCGTACGACGTAGCGCTGGCGCCCGCGCAGCCATAGCCGTCGAGGTGCATGCCCAGCA
Organism: uncultured Solirubrobacteraceae bacterium; assembly: GCA_963839615.1. Classification (GTDB taxonomy): domain Bacteria; phylum Actinomycetota; class Thermoleophilia; order Solirubrobacterales; family Solirubrobacteraceae; genus DASQMT01. Next base: position 55,941 of record CAWIVY010000006.1, on the reverse strand, counting down.
CGCCGAGCGCGCCGAGCTTCCCGGCCAGCTCGCGCGGCAGCTTGCCCTGCTCGAACCACTCCGGCACGTTCGGGATCAGCTGCTCGCGCACGAACGCGCGCACGTTGTCGCGGATGAGGCGCTCCTCGTCGGATAGCCCGTCGCCGAGGCGGAGGAAGTCGAGTGCGTCGATCGGAGGGGCGGCAGCTGTCTGGAGGGTCGAGGTCATCTGGATCCTTTGTCGCGGAGACCTTCAGTGTGGCGACTATGTCGCAAAGGTGCTGCTGAAACGTCCGGGAGCGCGCAGGAACGGCCCCGGCTACCGCGAGCGGGACGGGTCGCGCTCTGAGAGGGTGGGCCGCGTCCATCCGCCTGCACCCTGGAGGAATCCTCACATGCGCCGCGTCCGCCTGCCCTCGCCTGCCGCGCTGATCGCGCTGGTCGCCCTCTTCGTCGCCCTCGGCGGGCCGGCCGAAGCGGCCAGGCTGATAAAGGGCAAGGACATCAAGAGGAATGCGATCACGAGCAAGCACGTCAAGAAGGGCTCGCTGCGCATGTCCGACCTGTCGCGGGGCGCCACGTTGGCGCTCACCGCCACGCCGGCGAACTCGATCGCGTCCGACAGGATCGCCGACGGTACGATCGCCGCCGCCGACCTGGCCGCGAGTTCCGTCAACGGCTCGCACGTCGCCGACCAGACGCTCGACGGGGCCGACATCGCGACGAACGCCATCACCGCGGACGAGGTCGCGACGAACTCGATCCAGACCGACGAGGTCGAGGACGGCCGCCTGCGGGCGCGCGACGTGGGCAGCTTCGTCGGCACGCTGGCGCTCAACTTCCCGGCCATTGACGTCACGGAGTGCGCGTTCATCGATGCCGACGTGGCAGCTGTCGCGTCGGTGACCCCGCCGCTCTCGATGAACGACGACGTCGTGCTCGTGACGCCGCCGGCGTCCTTCCCCGACGACACGCTGGCGCTCTCGGCGGCCCCGTCGAGCGCGACGAAGCTCCGCGTCCGGGTCTGCAACTTCAACGGGGCCGGGGCGATCGACCTCCCGCCCCTGACCTACCGCTACATCTCGTTCGACTTTTGATCTCCCGTCACGGGAGACGAGCCGCGAGCGATTGGTGGCCCCTGAAGACGTTCTCGGGGTCGTAGCCGGCCTTGACGCGGGCGAGGCGGGCGTGGTTCGCCGCGTGGTAGGCGGCGGGCCAGTCGTCCAGATCCGGATCGGGAAAGTTCGGATACACGCGTCCGGAACCGGAGGGATGGGCGATCGCCCACGAGCGCGCCAGCCAGGCCTGGGCGTGCTCGCGCTGCGCCGTCGTTGCGGCGGGGTCGATGGCGACGTCGTGCTTGAGCAGGAACCGCTCGGAGCGGTGCGCGAAGGCGGTGGCCTCCTCGGGGACGCGGTTGTACGCGCCGCCCCACGGCGAGAAGTCGAGCACGCGGGCCTGTCCCGCGAGGCGGTCGGCAGCGACGTGCTCGACGAGCGCGGCGATGGCGTGGCTCGGCAGCGGTCGCCGGAAGAACTCGGACTTGGCGAAGCCGTGCGCTGCCGGGGCCGGCTCCTCGCCGGGACCGTCGTCGGCGAGGTGGTGCTTGGCGTCGCGGAACGGAAGCCGGCGCAGCGATACGGACGTCGGCTCCGCGCCCGCGCGGGCGACGAGCTCTCCGAGGAGCTCCGTCGCGGCGGCCTCGCCGTCCAGCATGGCGCCGAACACGTGCACGAGCGGGGGCCGTCCGGGGTCGCCGCCGGCGGTCAGCAGCAGGCTGGCGGCGAGCTCGTCCGGCGCGTCGGGCGCCCACCCCTGCCACGCCTCGATCACGGCGACGGCGTCGCGCTGCTCCCACCGCAGGTGCAAGGTCGTGGTGGTCGGTGCCGGAACCGTCCGCAGGGTGAGCGTCGTCAGGACGCCGAACTGGCAGCCGCCGGCGCCGCGCAACGCCCAGAACAGGTCTCCGTGCCGGCGTTCGTCGCAGTCGACGACGCGGCCGTCGGCGAGGACGACCTGCGCGGCGGTGAGCTGGTCGCTGGTGAGCCCGTGCCGGCGGCCGAGGATGCCGAGACCGCCGCCGAGGACGAGCCCGGCGATTCCCACGGTCGGTCCGCAGCCGGCGGCGATCATGACGCCGTGCGGCTCCAGCGCGTCGTAGACGTCGCCCAGCCGCGCCCCGGCGCCAACCGTCGCGACCCCTCCCTCGTCGAGGGAGACCGCGTTCATCGGGCTCACGTCGAGCAGGATCCCTCGCGTGGAGGAGCGCCCGGCGAAGCAGTGGCCGCCGGAGCGAACCGCGAGGTCCAGGCCGGACCCGCGGGCGAAGGCGATCGTCCCGGCGACGTCGGCGGCAGTGGTGCAGCGCACGATCGCCTGCGGGCGGACGTCATGGAAAAGCCCGATCGGCGGCCGGCGCACGGACTCGTACCCGTCTGCACCAGCGACCAGGACGTCGCCCGCGATCGCGCGCTGAAGCGCGGCCGGGTCGGTGGCGGTCGGCGTCACGGCAGGCAGACCTCACACATCGTTTCCTCCTTCGAGCCGGGGATCTACTCGGTGCGGGGCCACAGTGTGCTGCAGGCGATCACGACGGTGATCGTGAAGACTCCGATCGTCGCAAGGCCGCCGGCGAGCCGAGCCGGCACGCCGGCGGCGTGCTCGGTGTTCATCGCGTGCGCGATCGACGCCGCTGGGGGCCCTAGCGGGATGGTGAGAAGCGCGCAGACCGCCAGGCCGAGCGTCGCGATCGCGCGGTTGCGGACGAGCGGCTCGGCGAACAGCGCGGCGAGGCCGGTTCCGGCCGTCGTCGCCGCCAGGCTCGCCACTGCGCACAGCCCGAGTTCGGCCACGCCCGGTGGATGCTCGAAGCGGCCGGCGACCACGGGGTACGCGACCGCCGCGACGGCCGCGAGCGTTGCCAGCCCTGCGCCGGCAAGCAGCCGCCCGCGCGCGAACCTGCCGGCCCCGACGGCGGCGGCTGCGATGTGGCGGTCGGCGGGGGTTTGGCTGTTGAAGAAGGCCAGCGCCAGCCACAGCTGGACGAAGAAAAGGAATGCGGCGACACCTCCTCCCGTCGCCAGCACCGGGTTCGGCGCGACGGAGTAGATGAAGATCACGCCGATCGCCATCACAGCGCCCGGCGCGACGAGCGTCCGCGCCCGCACTTGCGCGGCGAGCAGGTAGCGCGCGACCGCGATCACGGTTCGCGCGGCTGGGGTTCGGCAGCTTCGACGTGCGTCACCCGCGCACGCCCGTCCTCGAGGTGCCAGATCGCGTCGGCGGCGTGGCGCGCGCCGCCTTCGTGGTGGTCGCTGAAGACGACGGCGGCACCGGCGGCCGCTCGCTCCCGCAGGAGTACGCGAAGCGCGCGCTGGGCGTCGGCGTCGAGGCCCGAGAACGGCTCGTCGAGGATGATGAGATCCGGCACGCCGAGCAGCGCCTGCGCCACCACGACCTTCTGCAGCGATCCCTTCGAGACCTCTCGGAGCGGCTCGGCGAACAGTCGCTCGAGGCCGAGCGTGACGGCGAGCTCCGCCGTCGCCCGGCGCGCCGGTTCGCCGCCGAGGCCGCGCATGCGCGCGTGATGGCGCAGGTACGTCGCGGCGTCGAACGATGGTGCGGGCGCGAATGCGTCCGGCGCGTACCCGACGCGCACTCGCGGCTCGCTGCGCCGCCGGCCCCGGCTCGGCGCGGTCACCCCCGCGAGCAGTCGCAGCAGCGTGGACTTCCCGGCGCCGTTTGCGCCGCGCACCTCGATCGTCGACCCCGGCCGCACGCCCAGGTTCACGTCACACAACACCCAGCGTCCCCTGCGGCGATATCGCTTGGCGACCGCGTGCAGTCGCACCACCGGGCTAGCGGAGCTCAAGCGGCGGCTGTCGGTGTCCATCGGAAGCGCCGCAGCGCGACGGCGAGCCCGGCCGCGGCCCAGAGGCCGAGGATGGCCAGGTCGCTCCAGGCGATCGTGATGCCGTGGATCGCGGGGTCGTAGGCATGGTGGAGTCCGTCGGCGAGGCGCTCGACGGGGAAGAGCGCCGCGATCTCTCGCAGCCAGGTCGGGAGCTCGGCTTCGGGGATGAAGATGCCCGACGCGAGGTAGAGCGGGAGCATCATCGCCTGGATCGTCGGTTGGGCGGCCTCGATCGATGCGATCGCGGTGGTGAGCGCGTAGGCGAGGATGCAGAAGCAGACCGCGCCGGCGAGCGCGGTCACGGCGATGCCCGGGATCGCCACGGCGGCGAAGCGGACGCCGAAGGCCACGCGTCCGACGGCGATGAGCGCGGTCGTGACGGCCAGGGAGACGCCGGTCGCGGTCAGCGTGCGGCCGGCGATCAGCACCCAGGCGGGGACCGGTGTCGCGCGGCGACGCTTGAGGACGCCCGTCTCGCGCTGGCTCACGACGGAGATCGCGAGGTTGACGAACGACGAGGCGATCACGGCAAGCGCGGCAAGGCCCGGGACGTAGTAGCTCGAAGCCTGAGCGTGCTGTGGCCCGACACGGTTGTCGCCGAACACGCCGACCAGAAGCACCATCAGCAGCATCGGGAGCAGCACGGTCGCGTAACGCGCTTGCCGGTTGCGCAGCAGTGCGAGCAGGTCGAAGCGCGCCTGGTGCATCACCAGCCCGATCGGACCATGTGGGCGTCTCCCCGCCGCAGCGACCCGGGACCGGTGCGAGCGGCGCGCGCGGCGGACCTTGAAGCCACGCTGCAGCGCAACCCGCGCGACGACGACGAGCACGATGACGAGAACGCCGCTCGGGTCGTCGTGGAACATCAGCTGTCCTCTCGTTCGGGATCGCTCGCTCCGGCGAGCGCGAGGTAGACGTCCTCGAGCGCCGGGCGGCGGAGCTCGAGGTCGGGAAGGTCGACGCCGCGCCGCAATGCCCAGTCGGCGAGCGTCCTCACGTCGGCAAGCGGCGACGTGCTCCTGAGGGTCACCGCTCGGGCGCCCGGTGTGGACGAGACCCGGAGCGCCGCCGGCAGCTCGACCGGCGCAACCGCGGCGGGCAGCGTGAAGCGGATCTCCGTGGCGCGATGGTCGCGCCCGCCGATCGTCTCCGGAGTCCCCTCAGCCGCGACGGCGCCGGCGACGAGGACGGCGATCCGGTCCGCCAGCCGCTCCGCCTCGTCCATCGCATGCGTGGTGATGAGGATCGTCGTGCCGAGCCGCCGGAGCCGTTCGATCATCACCCATGTGGCCCGGCGCGCGGCGGGATCGAAGCCGGTGGTCGGCTCGTCGAGGAAGAGCAGCTCGGGGGCGCCGATCAGCGCGAGGCCGACGTCGAGACGGCGACGCTGCCCGCCCGACAGGTGCTCTGCCAGGGTGTCGACGCTGTCGGTGAGCCCGACCAGCTCGGCGATCTCGGCGGCCGCGCGCGGCGCGCGGTAGTAGCCGGCGTAGAGATCGAGGCATTCGCCCACGGTCAGGCCGGGATCGGGCCGGGAGTCCTGTAGGACAACGCCGATGCGCTCGCGCCAGTTGCTGTCGGCGGTCGCCGGATCGACGCCGAGCACCTGCACGGAGCCGGCGCTGCGGCCGCGAAATCCACTCAGGATCTCGACGACGGTCGTCTTGCCCGCGCCGTTCGGGCCGAGCAGCGCGAAGATCTCGCCGCGAACGATCTCGAGATCGACGCCGCGGACCACGTCACGCGACCCGTAGCGCTTGCCCAGGCCGCTCGCGGCGATCACGACCTCTCTCTGCGAAGCGCTCACTGCTCATCCTCCAGCGGCCACACGCTGCGCGGCCGGCGGACCTTCGCGGTCGCCGGAACGGTCGCCGCCTCAGCCTCGCGGAGGTACGCCAGTACGGCCTCCAGGCCCGCGACGAGCTCAGCGAGAGCCCCCGGGTCCGTGACATCCATCGCCTCACCCAGCGCAGCGTCGACCGGGACCGATCCGAACCGCGTCGCCCGCTCGGCGATGCCGGGGGCCATGCGGACAAGCGTCCGGCGACCGTCGCGCGGATCGCTCGTCGTCTCGAGCGCGCCGCGTGCGCGGAGCCGTGCCACCGACTGCGACACGTGGCTCTGCGGAAGCCCGGTCCGAGCCGCGATCTCGCCGATCGAGCTGTCGGGGTGCTCGCCGACGTCGATCACGATCAGGCGGAGGCCGGTCGGCACCTGCCGGGCGTCCGGACCGCTCATCGCCTCCTCCCCGAGCTTCGACAGTCGCCGCCCCAGGAGGTAGAGGTCACGTGCATTCACATCGTGGATGATACATCACTTCAGATGTATCTGCAACGATGCTTCAGGTGCTGACCAGCCCGAGCGCGACACGCCGCGCGATCTCTTCGTCGTCTTCCGGGCGCCCGGCGAGCGCGATCACCACGGCTTCGATCGCAGACATCACCGCCGACGCCAGGACGGTCTCCGGCGGCCCAGGTGGGATCGAGCCGTCCTCGCGGCCGGCGAGTATCAGCCGGCTCACCCGCCCCACGAGCTCGCGGATCTGCGCGCGCACGGCCTCGCCGACGGGATGATCACGTGCGGCCAGTTCGACGCGCAGCGTCACCATCAGGCCCGCGATGTCGCGGCGGCAGTAGACGGCGTGGCGCCGGGCCAGCTCGGCGAGCGCCTCGACCGGGGAAGCTCCTCGTCGAAGATCGACCCGACGTGGGCGTACCACGTCTCATAGACCCAGTCGAGCGTGGCGAGCACGAGCGCGTCCTTGTCGCGGAACTGGTGGTAGAGGGCGCCGCGCGTGTAGCCGGCCTCCGCGGCGACGTCCGCCAGGACGAGGTTGGCGTAGCCCGACCGCGAGATCCCGCGCGCGGTGGCTTCGAGCAATGCCGCGCGGGAGCGGGCACGACGATCCGCCTGCGTCGGGCGCTCACGCGTCGCCATCGGCGTCCTCGCGGCTCCCGCGAGCACTGAGGAACTTGAACGGCGGGACCAGGAGCCGGTAGACGTGCCGGAGCGACCAGGCGGGGAGATACGGATGTCGCTCCTCCTGCCAGACCCGCGCCCGCGGATGCGCCTGGATCAGCGGGGTGCGGCCGAACGTCTTCGAGGGCGGGGCGGTGCGGACCTCGACCAGGCAGAGATGCTTGGTGCTGATGAATCCGTACTGGCTGGGGCTCACCAGCCGGGCGGGGGCACCGTGGTCGGAGTTCAGCGGGCGGCCCTCGAGCTGGTCGGCGATCAGGACGTCATCCGCCAGCGCGTCGTCGATCGCGACGAACGAGCGGTAGCCGTCGAGGCCGCCGAATCCGAAGTGCGTCACGGCTTCGCCCGGCGCAACGGCCGGCTCGATGATCTCGCGATAGAAGGTCGCGAACGGCGCTCCCTCCCAGCGCAGGCCAGTCGCCGACCACCCGGCCACGCAGTGGAAGTCGGCAATCTGCTCCCGGCGCTGGAGCTCCGTCAGCCGCGCGAGCGGCACGGAGAAGGGCGCTGTCACCGCACCCCGGATCTCGATCGCAGGGTCCGCCGGGATCGCCGGCGGGGGATGGTGGAGGTGTGTCCCGAAGCGCGGGAAGCCTTCGACACGGCGCTGACCGGGAGGGAGCGACTGCATGCGGAAATCATACATACATACGTGAATGTATGTGTTACTTGCAAGGCCCCCGGAACGACGAAAGACGCAAGCGCTCCCTGTCTGGAAGCGCTTGCGTCCTCGGTGCCAATGGAGACGGTGGGAATTGAACCCACGTCCGCAATCGCATGAAAGGTGGCTTCTACGAGTGTGTCCGGCGCTCTGGGTCTCGCCCTTCTCTAGCCGACGCCGGCGGGGTTGAGAAGGGCCAGCCTGATCAAAAGTCCCCCCGAGCGGCTCAGGCAGGCGTTTCGGGGGCATTGGCCTGCTTGTTGACTCAGCCTGATCCCGGCGCAGGCTCCGGGGGCCAAGGCTCGCTGCCTAGTTTGTGCTAGGCGTAGGCGAGCGGGAAGTCGTGAGACTTCGCACTTGTGTTTTTGCCGGGGTTTTACGAGGCCTCCGACACCTCGACTCGCAACCACCCCCACGAACCGACCGCGTCGAAGCCTGTCGTCCCCGGGGATCTGATGCACTCCCAGTATAGGCCAAGGGCGAGCCAGCAAGCGAGGAATGAGGATGCGGAGCTTCGACGTCGTGGTGATCGGTGCGGGACCCGGTGGAGAGGTGGCGGCGGGCAGGCTCGCCGAAGCCGGGCTGGAGGTGGCGATCGTGGAGGACCGCAAGGTCGGCGGCGAATGCTCCTTCTGGGCCTGCATGCCGTCAAAGGCGCTGCTGCGTCCGGGCGAGGCCCTCGCCGAGACGCGGCGGATCCCGGGCGCTGCGGAGGCCGTCGACGGGGAGCTCGACGTCGCGGCCGTGCTCGCGCGCCGCGACGAGATCATCCACGACCTCGACGACAGCAGCCAGCTGCCCTGGCTCGAGGACCGCGGCATCGCGCTGTACCGCGGCTGGGGCCGGCTGGACGGCGAGAAGCGCGTCGTCGTCGGTGAGGAGACGATCGAGGTACGTCGCGCGGTCTTCCTCGCCGGCGGGACCACGCCGGCGCTGCCGCCGATCGACGGCCTCGCCGATGCCAGGCCGTGGACGAACCGCGAGGCGACCACGGCGAAGCACGTGCCCGCCAGCCTGATCGTGATGGGCGGCGGCGTCGTCGGCGCCGAGATGAGCCAGGCGTACTCGTCGCTCGGCGCCGAGGTCACGCTGATCGAGGGCGAGAGCCGGCTGCTCCCGCGCGAGGAGCAGTTCGCCTGCGAGGAGGTCACGGCGTCGCTGAAGGAGCAAGGTGTCGACATCCGCACCGGCCAGAAGGCGACCGCCGTGCGGCGCGGGGCCGACAGGGTGTCCGTCACGCTAGGTGACGGCTCGACGGTCAGCGCCGACGAGCTGCTCGTGGCGGTGGGCCGCAGCCCGCAGGTCGACGGCCTCGGGCTCGAGACGGTCGGGCTCGAGGCCGACGGCTACGTCGAGGTCGACGAGCACTCCCGCGTCGCGGAGCTCGACTGGCTCTACGTGATCGGCGATCTCAACGGCCGCGCCCCGTTCACCCACATGGCCAAGTACCAGGCGAGCATCGCCGCCGACCACGTGCTCGGTAAGGACACGGCGGCCGAGCACGGGGCGGACGGCCCGCTCTCCCCGCGCGTGATCTTCACCGACCCGCAGGTCGCCGCCGTCGGCCACACGACCGAGACGGCGCGCAAGGCCGGGCTGAGCCCGCGCGTGGTCGACATCCCGACCTCCGGCAACGCCGGCGGCTCCTTCTACGGGCGCGGCGCGCGCGGCACCAGCCGCTTCCTCGTCGACGAGGAGCACGGCGTGATCGTCGGGGCGACGATCACCGGCTCCGAGGTCGCCGACTTCCTGCACGCCGCGACGATCGCGATCGTCGGCGAGGTCCCGGTCACGCGCCTGCGCCACGCGACGCCCGCCTTCCCCACCCGGTCGGAGATCTGGCTCAAGCTCGTCGAGGAGCTCGGGTTGTGAGCACGAGCGCGCTGACCAGCGCCCCGGTCAGCGCGAACGCCGCGCCGAGCGCGAACGCGCGGTGAAAGCCCTCCGTGAGCGCCTGCAGGTGCGACACGTCGCCCGCCAGCGCGGCGGTGCGCTGCGTCGCGACCGTGGCCAGCAGCGCCAGGCCGACCGAGCCGCCCATCTGGCGCGACGTGTTGACCAGCCCTGAGGCCAGCCCCGCCTCGGTCCAGTGCACGCCCGTGGTCGCCGCGATGGTGACCGGGACGAACGAGAGGCCGAGCCCCGCCGAGCACAGCAGCGCCGGCGCCAGCACGTCCGCGACATAGCTCCCGTCGGCGGGCACGCCGGCGAACAGCAGCATGCCCGTGGCGATCAGCGTCATCCCGATCGCGAGCACAGGGCCCGGCCCGTAGCGGCCGGTCAGCCGCGTCGCCGCCTGCGTGCAGGCGGCGATCGTCAACGGCATCGGCAGGACCGCGAGGCCGGCGTCGATCGGGGAGTAGCCGAGCACCTGCTGGAGGTAGAGCGAGACGAAGTACCACATCGCGAAGACCGAGCCGCCGAGGCAGAACACGATCACGTTCGCGGCCGACAGCGCGCGCGAGGCGAAGATCCGCAGCGGCACGAGCGGCCGCGACGCGAGCCGCCCCTCGACCACGAGGAAGACCGCGAGCAGCGCCAGCCCCCCGGCGAGCGTGAGCAGCGTGCGCGCGGACCCCCAGCCGTGCCTGCTGGACTCCACGATCCCGTAGGTGAGCACGAGCAGGCCGCAGGTGACGCTGAGCGCCCCGGCCAGGTCGAACTGCCGCGTCGAGCCCGCCTCGCGGCGCGAGGCGCGCACGACGTGCAACGCCGCGAGCGCGCCCAGCAGCCCGATCGGCACGTTGATGATCAGGATCCAGCGCCAGCTCAGCGTCTCGGTCAGCACGCCGCCGAGCAGGGCCCCGGACGCGCCGCCGATCGCGCCCATCGCGCCCCAGAGCCCGAGCGCCCGGTTGCGCTCGTGACCCTCGGGGAAGCCGGTCGTGAGGATCGAGAGCGTCGCCGGCGCCACGACCGCGCCGCCGAGCCCCTGCGCCGCGCGGGCGGCGACGAGCGTGAGCTCGCTCTGCGCGAGCCCCCCGGCCAGCGACGCGAGCGCGAACAGCGCGAGGCCGCCCGCGAACACCTCGCGACGCCCGAGCAGGTCGGCGGCGCGGCCGCCGAGCAGCAGGAAGCCCGCGAACGCGAGCGTGTAGGCGTTCACGACCCAGGCGAGGCTGGCGGGCGTGAAGCCGAGGTCGGCGGAGATCGACGGCAGCGCGACGTTCACGATCGAGACGTCGAGCACGACCATGAACTGCGCCATGCAGCAGAGGATGAGCGTCAGGGAACGGCGGCGCGCATCGGACACCGGAGGCATTAAACGACCTCGACCGCCCGGAGGCGGCCGAAGAAGTCGACGCGGTGGAGAGCCGCTTGAGGAGCCCTCCAGTCCAGCGCTGTGAAGCGCCAGGACCTTCTTGGCGGCGGGCCTCTCACCTCGGTGGCCTCGCTCTTGCGGCTCGTCCTCCGCGTCTGCCGGAAACCTACGACGAGGCCGCGGGGCGATGCAAGGCCCGCCGCGAGCGAGTTTTCGCAATCTGCGCCAAAAACGCGCCGGGCGGGTCGACGATCAGACGTCGTCGAAGGTGCGCTCGACGTGCGTGAGGTCCATGCCGATCGCCAGCGCGACGATCAGCCCCACGTAGACGGCAGCCACCAGCAGCCGGTGCGCCGGCTTGACGCGGTAGTAGTCGGCATTGCCCTCCTCGCCGTGCTTGCGCTGCTTCCAGCGGCGGTAGGTCTCGTAGCCGCCGAGCAGCGCGATCAGGATCAGGATCGGGTTCGGCCAGATGAACACCAGCAGCACGATCGCGCCGAAGCCGACGAACCACATCCACGGCGCCATCGCCGCCATCGCGCGGCCGCCGTCGAGCGGTACGACCGGGAGCAGGTTGAACAGGTTCAGGAAGAAGCCGGTGAACGCGAGCGCGTACCAGAAGTCGTTGTCCGTCGCCGCCGCGATCGGGAGCAGCGCCGCCGTGGCGAGCGAGCCGAGGATCGGCCCGGCGAGGCCGACGCGCGCCTCGGCGAGCGCGCTGCCGCCGAGCGAGCGCGTGCCGACCGCGGCGCCGAGGAACGGGATGAAGACCATGCCCGAGGGCCTGACGCCCTCGCGGCGCAGCTGGATGTAGTGACCCATCTCGTGCAGGAAGAGCAGCGCCACGAACCCGACCGCGAACTTCCAGCCCCAGATCAGCGTGTAGGCGCCGACGGAGACCAGCATCGACCCCGACGTGGTCAGCACCTTCGCCTTGGGCAGGAGCAGGAGCAGCGCCTTGCCCCACTTCAGCACCGCGAGCAAGCCGAAGAAGATCGGCGTGCCGAAGCGCTTGAACCACGGGCGCTGCGGCGGCGGGGCGGGCGCCGGAGCGGGCTCGTAAGCCCCGGGCGGGAGCCACTGGGTCTGGGGGCGATCCATGTCCATGCTTGTAGGCCAGTGTGGCAGCGAGGGTTAACGGCTTGTTTTGGCCGCAGCTTGCGGGAACGCCCTGTCGCACCCCCTTGCGCGGCCCGGCGTCGTCCGCATAGGTTTCCCCCAGACGCGGAGGATGAGCCGCAGAGAGCGAGGCCATTGAGGTGCGAGGCCCGCCGCCCAGAGGGTCAGGTGCTTGCACTTGATCGGAGGGCTCCTCAAGCGGCTCTCCGCCGCGTCGACTTTCGACCGCCTCCGGGCGGTCGAAACGGTTAACGCCTGCGGATCGCCCGGTCCATCTCGCGCTTCATCTCGCGCTCCTTGATCGTCTGGCGCTTGTCGCCGACGTCCTTGCCCTTTGCGAGCGCGATCTCGACCTTGGCCCGCGGGCCCTTGAAGTAGAGCCGCGTCGGCACGAGCGTCAGCCCCTTCTGGCGCGTCTTGCCCTCAAGCCGCTCGATCTCGCGCCGGTGCATCAGCAGCTTGCGCGGGCGCTCGGGCTCGTGGTTCTCGCGCGTCGCGGGCTCGTAGGGCGCGATGTGCACGTTGTGGAGCCAGACCTCGCCGTTCTGGACCTGCGCGTAGCCGTCCTTGAGCTGCGCCTTGCCGCCGCGCAGCGACTTGACCTCGGTGCCGGTGAGCACGAGGCCGCACTCCCACTTGTCGAGCAGGTGGTAGCGGTATGAAGCCTGCTTGTTCGTCGCGATGTCGGCCATGGGCGGGCCTACAACTCTACGGGGGAGAGATCGGCCCTCCCGCGCGGCGCGTCGACGCGCTCGACCCGCACGGTCACCGGGTCGCCGAGCCGGATCGCCTTGCCCGACTGGGCGCCGATCAGCATCACCTCGAGCGGATCGAGCTCCCACCAGTCGCCGCGCAGGCGCCGCACCGGCAGCAACCCTTCGAGCCCGTCCCCGAACGCGACGAACGCGCCGGCGCCGATCACGCCGACGACCTCGCCCGGCCACTCGGTGCTCCAGCCGCGCCGGAACAACTCGGCCTCGAGCAGGAACGAGCTCGCGACGTCGTCGGCGCTGCGCTCGATCGCCGCCGCGTCGCGCTCGCGCAGCGAGCACCACTCCGCCGCCTCTTCCATCGACGACGCGGCCGGCGGCTCCTCCCCCGCGCCGATCGCCGCCAGGAGCGCCCGATGGCAGATCAGGTCGGGGTAGCGGCGGATCGGCGAGGTGAAGTGGCTGTAGCGCGCGGACCGCAGCCCGAAGTGGCCGGCGTTGCGCGGCGCGTAATGGGCCTGCTTGAGCGAGCGCAGGACGAGCGAGGTCAGCGCGGCGCGGCCGCGCCCGGTGCGACGCACGTGCTCGTCGACGAGCCGCGAGACCTCGCCGACGAGATCGCCCGCCTGCTGGGGCGACATCGTCTCGGGCAGCGGCGGCGTGGGCACGTCGAGCGCCGCGAGCTGCTCGACGAGATGCTCGATCCGCTTCGGCTCGGGACGCTCGTGCACGCGATAGAGCGTCGGCAGCTTGCGCGTCTCCGTCAGCGTCGCCACCGCCTCGTTGGCCGCGATCATCAGGTGCTCGATCAGCTTGTGCGACTCGGTCTGCTCGGTCGGGACGAGGCTCGTCACATGGCCCTCGTGGGAGAAGTCGAACTCCGGCTCGACCGACTCGACGGCGATCGCGCCGCGCGCGGCCCGCCGCGCGCCGAGCGCGGTGGCGACGCCCCGCGCCACCGCGAGCGGTGCCGCCCACGGCTCCTCCGCGCGCTCGGTGCCGCCGAAGATCCGGTCCACCTGGGGGTAGTCCAGGCGCGCGTCAGACCGGATCAGCGAGCGGTGGAATGCGGTGCGCACGACCTCGGCGCCCTCGAGCTCGAGCTCGACGGTCACCGCGAGGCGGTCCTGGTGCGGCACGAGCGAGCAGGCCTCGTTGGAGAGCGCCTCGGGGAGCATCGGCTCGACCTTGCCCGGGACGTACACGCTCGTCGCGCGCCGGTAGGCCTCGCGGTCGACCGCCGAGCCGGGCGGCACGTGCGCGGCGACGTCGGCGATGTGGACCCAGACGCGCACGAGGCCGCCGTCGAGCCGCTCGGCGCTGATCGCGTCGTCGAAGTCGCGCGCGGTCGGCGGGTCGATCGTGAACGTCGTCAGGTCGCGGAGGTCCTTGCGCGGCACGTCCCGCGCCACGTTCTCGGCCGCTGCACGCGCCTCACGCTCGACCAGCGGGTCGAAGCGCCGGCGCAGCCCGCGGTCGATCATCAGGGCCTCGAGCACGTCGCGCGCTACGTCCGGGCGGCCCAGGCGCGCGGTCACGCGGCCGTGCCCCGCGCGCGGGCCGCTCGGCTCGACCAGGACGAGGTCGCCGGGGGCGGCCCGCTGGCCCGGCTTCGGGCGGTCGACGTTCATCCGCCGCCCGCGCGCGAAGAACGGCTCGGCGGTCAGGAAACGCCCGCGCCGCTCGAGCACCGCGACGACCGGAGCGGCCCCTCCGCGCGCGGCGCCGCCGCGCGGCGCCGCCTCGCGGCGTGGGCTCACGCCGCCTCGCGCGCGACGGTCTCGAGCGCGACGTCGAGGGCCTCGTCGCGGTTCTGGGTGCCGGCGTCGTCGCGCGCCTTGATCTCGGGCTCGATCCCAGCTCCCTTCTTCACGCCGCCACCGCCGAGGTTGCGGCCCTTGGGCGTGAAGTACTCGCCGACGGTGATGTCCAGCGCGCCGCCGTTGGAGAGCTGCCGGACCTCCTGGAAGACGCCCTTGCCGAAAGTGCGCGTGCCGACGACCTCCGCGCGCTCGCGGTCCTGCAGCGCACCGGCGACGATCTCCGACGCCGAGGCCGACTGCCCGTTCACGAGCACGACGACCGGCACGTCGGCGTCGATCGGGTCACCGGTCGCCTCGAACACGCGCCGCGGCCGGTTGCGGCCCTTGGTCGAGACGATCGTGCCGTCGCCGACGAAGATGCTCGAGACCAGCACCGCCTCGTTCAGCAGCCCGCCGCCGTTGTCGCGCAAGTCGAGCACGACGCCGTCGGCGCCCTTGTCGAGCAGCGCGTCGACGGCCTTGCGCACGTCGCCGTGTGCGCCGGAGGTGAAGCCGGACAGCCGCACGTGCGCGACCTTCGTGCCGCCCTGCTCGCGCATCTCGGACTCGACGACGGGCACGTCGACGCGCGCGCGGCGCAGCTTCAGCGTGCGCGGCTCCTGCTTGCCGGTGGCGACCGTCAGCGTCACCGACGTCCCGGCGGGGCCCTTGATCAGCGCCGTCGCCTGCTCCGCGGTCCGGCCCGCGAGCGACTCGCCGTCGACGCCCGTGATCACGTCGCGGGCGCGGATCCCGGCGCTCTTGGCCGGCGAGCGGTCGAACACGGTCAGCACGCGCAGGCCGCGCTCGACCTCGGCGACCGAGAGGCCGACGCCCT
Source organism: uncultured Solirubrobacteraceae bacterium (assembly GCA_963839615.1). Lineage (GTDB taxonomy): Bacteria > Actinomycetota > Thermoleophilia > Solirubrobacterales > Solirubrobacteraceae > DASQMT01. The sequence continues at coordinate 40,678 of CAWIVY010000006.1, read as the reverse complement.
CGAACGCGCCCTGGGTGGCCTCCTCGAACTCCTTGTAGGTCTTCGGGTCGAAATAGGCCGAGAAGCGATCGTCGAGCGACTTGACTCCCGCGGTGAGGCCCGCGTCGAGGAGCTCGTCCTTGTCGACGGACCGGTAGTAGTTGTCGGCGATCGTGTCGAGCGCCTCGTCGTAGAGCCGGCCCTGGGAGTCGACGCCGAGCGCGTCGCTCACGAAGCCGGGCAGGTTGGCGGGGTGCGCGCCGAGCCACAGTCCGACGATCAGGACGATCGGCAGCAGCACGACGACAAGCGGCGTGAACGAACGGCGGCGACGCACGACGGACACCGTAGACGCGAGCGCTAAATGCCTGCTCTAGACGCGCAGGAAGCGGCGCAGCGAGAGTCCCGAGCCGAGCGCGGAGACCCCGACGGCCGACGCGAGCAGCACGGCGATCAGCAGCCCGAAGTTCATCGTGTCGGGGGCCGCGATCAGGGCGAAGTCCTTCGCCAGCGGGTCGACGAGCGAGACCTTGACGACGCCGAGCAGCACGACGGCCCCGATGCCGCCGAGGGCGCCGACGAGCACGCCCTCGATCACGAACGGCCAGCGGATGAACCAGTCGGTCGCGCCGACGAGCTTCATCACCTCGACCTCGCGCCTGCGCGCGTACATCGAGAGCCGGATCGTGTTGGCCACGAGCAGCAGCGACGCGAGCGCGAGCAGGCCCGCGAGCAGGCCCATCGTCAGCTTGACCACGCGCGTGGCGGAGAGGATCTGGTCCGTGTTCTCCTTGCGGTCCTGGACCTCGTCGATCGAGCTGTCGATCACGGTGCGCTGGCCCGACGGCGACATCGGCGCGAGCGAGTCGCGCACCTTGCACGATGTCCTCCGGGCTCTCCGGCGTGACGCGCAGCAGGTCCGGCAGCGGGTTCGTGCCGAGCAGGTCGTAGTAGTCGCCGCGTCCGGCCTCGCGCTCGGCGCGGATCGCCTCCTGCTTGGAGACGAACTCGACGCTGCCGACCCCCGGGGTCTCGTCCTCGATGATGCGCCGCACGCGGCTGATGTCCGCCGCGCTGGCGTCGCTCTCGAGGTAGACGTCGACGAGCACCTTCGAGCGGATCTCGTTCGCCGCGCCGGTCGTGGCCTGCACGACGGGGATGAACACGCCGAGCACGAGCACCGTGACGAGGATCGTCGCGATGGCCGCGAACGACGGCACGGCGTTGCGGCGCAGGGCGCGCATCGCCTCGCGCAGGAAGAAGCCGATCCTCACTCGAGCCCCTGCCGCCAGAGCGCGCCGAACTCGCCGGTGGTCTCGCTCCCGCTGTAGCCGCCGACGCGCTCGTCGCGCACGACACGGCCCTCGGAGACCTCGATCACGCGGCGGCGCATGCGGTCGACCATCGCGTTGTCGTGCGTGGCGACGACGACCGTGGTGCCGGTGCGATTGATCCGGTAGAGCAGCTGCATGATCCCGACCGACGTCTCGGGATCGAGGTTGCCGGTCGGCTCGTCGGCCAGCAGCAGCGGCGGGTGGTTGACGAACGCGCGCGCGACCGAGACGCGCTGCTGCTCGCCGCCGGAGAGCTGGTCGGGAAAGTTGTGCAGCTTGGTCGACAGGCCCGTGAGGCGCAGGATGTCGGGCACCTTCTCGCGCACCTCGCGCCGCGTCCCGCCGGTCACCTGGAGCGCGTAGGCCACGTTGTCGTAGACCGTGCGGCTCGGCAGCAGCTTGAAGTCCTGGAACACGACGCCGAGGTTGCGGCGGTAATACGGGATCTTCTTGCGCGTGATCTCGGACAGGTCGCGCCCGGCGACCGCGATCGAGCCATAGCTGGGCTCGATCTCCTTGATCAGCAGGCGCATGATCGTCGACTTGCCCGAGCCCGTCGCGCCGACGAGGAAGACGAACTCGCCCGGGTGGATCGCGAACGTCGCGTCCTCGAGCCCCATGTCGCCGCTGGGGTACTTCTTCGACACGGAGCGGAGGTCGACGACGGCGCCCGGCACCGGGTCGCCGACGACCCGCTGGCGCGGTGGAGCGGGCTCGGCGCGCCGCCTGATGTGGCGTTCGGTGGCAGCCATCTCGGGTCAGGAGGGTACTTCGCCCTGCCCCGCGGCTCCCCTCCCTGCAAGCGATCTTGCCTCGGTAGGCTGCTGGCCCATGGCCAAGATCCATTCGTCCACGCTCCCCAACGGGCTCCCGCTCTACCGCGTCGACCTGCCCGGCACGCGCGCGGTCACGGTGCTCGTGGCGTTCGAGGCCGGCGCGCGCACCGAGCGCCCCGAGGAGAACGGCATGGCCCACTTCCTCGAGCACCTCGTCTTCAAGGGCGGCGAGAAGTACGACGACTACCGCAAGGTCAACGAGACGGCCGAGCGCATGGGCGCGATGCTCAACGCCTACACGTCGCACGACCTGGTGGCCTTCCACATCACCTGCCGCGCGGAGGTCGTCGGCGACGCGATCGACCTGCTGACGGACTTCGTCGGCCGGCCCAAGATCGACCAGGAGGAGCTCGACCGCGAGCGCGGCGTCGTGATCCAGGAGATCGCACGCGCCAACGACCAGCCGTCCGTCGTGGCCGAGCACCTGATCGACCGCGCCGCCTTCGGCGAGCACCCGCTCGGCCGGCCGGTGCTGGGCCCCGAGGAGCACCTGCGCGAGTTCAGCCGCGAGGGCATCCTGGCGTTCCGGCGGCGCCAGTGGGCGGGCTCGCGCGGCGGCGCGTTCCTCGTCGGCAACCTGGCCGACGTGCCCGGGAACCAGGAGCTGGCCGAGACCTTCGGGCGCTTCCCCTCGATCAAGTCCGACGGCGGCTTCGAGGCCGCGCCGACGTTCACGCCGCAGTCGCTCGTCGAGCAGCGCGACTCCAACCAGTCGCACCTGCGCATCTCCTACCGCCCGTCGATCGATCCGCGCGACCAGAGGGATCGCGCCGCCCTCGCCGTCTACGGCACCCTCCTCGGAGGCTCGATGGGCTCGCGGCTGTTCGACGAGATCCGCGAGCAGCGCGGGCTCGCCTACTCGGTCTACTCGGTCGACCACTCGTTCGCCGACGTCCCGATCCTGCAGCTGTCCGCCGGGCTGGAGTCGGGCAAGTGCGCCGAGGCCTACACGCGCATGCGCGAGATCGTCGACGAGCTGCGCACGGACGGCCCGCGCGAGGACGAGGTCGATCGCGCCCGCGCCTACGCGGCCGGCCGCCGCGTCCTGGCATTCGAGAACACGAACGCCGTGGCCCGTCACGCAGCGACGCAGACCGTCGTCTACGGCCAGGAGGTCGACCCCGACGCCGCGATCGCGGTGCTCGACGAGGTCACGTTCGAGCAGGTCGCGGAAGTCGCAAGCGGTATCTCCGTCGAGGCCTCGGTCGCCTGCGTCGGCCCGCACGACGTCGCCGAGTTCGCGTAGCGCGCCTTAAGCGCGTGTGAAGCCTTGGCGACGGGGGTTTGCGCCCCGGCCACCGCTTGCGCCATGATCCGCAGCGAGTGTCGGAGGATGAGCTCAACCGTCGCGAGCTCGAGCGCTACGTGCAGCGGGTCACCGACCGGTGGCCCGCTCAGCGGGCGCTGCTCGGCGGCGCGCGCGTGGCCGATCTGCAGGGCGCGCCGAGCCAGCGCGAGCGCGGGCCCGAGTACGTGATCGTGTTCGTCTCCGAGCACTTCGACGGCGTGCCGTGGCTCGAGCGGGTCTACCAGACCGGGTCGTTGTGGGACGCCTACGAGATGGGCGCCGCCGCCGACGTGCACTGCTACACGCCGGCGGAGTTCGAGCGCAGGCGCGAGAAGCTCCCCATCGTGCGCGACGTGGCGGAGCACGGGCTCGAGCTGCTGCCCGAGCCCGCCTGAGCCTCGTCCAGGGTGGGGCGCACCCCACCCTGGAGCCACAGGGCTTCCTCCTGGTAGCGGCGACCACCGCTACGTACGGTTACTCCCATGCCGGCGGCCCTCTCTCGCTCCCTCCTGGCACGCGGCTGGCGCGACTTCCTCTACGTCGCGAGCGGGCTCCCGCTCGGCATCGTCTGGCTGACGCTGCTGGTCACGCTGCTCGCGCTCGGCATCGGCCTCGCGGTGATCACGGTCGGCATCCCGATCCTCGCGATCTGCCTGCTGCTGTGGAGCTGGGGCGCGAACACCGAGCGCGAGCGGGCGGCGATGGTGCTCGGCGCGCCGATCGCGCGGCCGCGGCCGGCCGTGCCGTCGAGCACGCGGTTGCTCGACCGCTGGCTGGCCCGCGTGCGCGACCGCCGCACGTGGCGCGACCTGGGCTACATGCTGCTGCTCGGCCCCCTCGGGATCGTCACAGGCACGATCGTGATCGCCCTCTGGTCGGCTGCCGTCGCGGCGCTGCTGTCGCCGGCGGTCGCCTCCGCGGCGCCGCCGGGCTCGCTGCTCGACGATCTCGGCACCGCGTGGCTGCTCGCCGTGGCGGCCGGCAGCGTTCTCGTCGCCTGTCTCGCCGCGCTCGTCACCCGCGCGCTCGCCACGGGTTGCGCCTCGCTCGCCCAGACCCTGCTCGCCGACGACGACCGCGCTGAGCTCGAGCAGCGGATCAGCTCGCTCGAGGCGACGCGCTCGGGCGCCGTCGACTCGGCCGACGCGCGGCTGCGCCGGATCGAGCGCGACCTGCACGACGGCGCGCAGCACCGGCTCGCGTACATCGCGATGGAGCTCGGACGCGCCCGGGGCAAGCTCGCGACCGATCCCGGGTCCGTCGACGAGCTGCTCGCCGGCGCGCACGACGAGTCCAAGGTCGCGATGCGCGAGCTGCGCGATCTGGTCCGCGGCATCCACCCGTCCGTGCTCAGCGACCGCGGTCTCGATGCCGCCCTGTCCGGTCTGGCCGAGCGTGCCAGCGTCCCGGTCGAGATCCGCGGCAACCTCTCGGACCGGCTCCCGCCGGCGGTCGAGACCGCGGCCTACTACGTCGTCGCGGAGTCGCTCACGAACATCGGCCGTCACTCCGGCGCCGCGAGCGCCCAGGTCGAGCTGCGGCGGGACGGCGACGAGCTCGTGCTCTCGATCGGCGACGACGGCCACGGCGGCGCGCGGCGCGTGCCCGGCTCGGGCCTCGAAGGGCTCGCGCAGCGGGTCGAGGCGCTCGACGGCAGGCTCGAGGTCGACAGCCCCGAGGGCGGACCCACCACGATCGTCGCGCGGTTGCCATGCGCGTCGTGATCGCCGAGGACCTCGTGCTGCTGCGCGAGGGCCTCGCCTCCCTGCTCGCCGACGGCGGCCACGAGGTCGTCGCCGGCGTCGGCGACGGCGCCGCGCTGCTGGCCGCGCTCGACGAGCACCGCCCGGACCTGGCGATCGTCGACGTGCGCATGCCCCCGACGCAGACCGACGAGGGGGTCCGCGCCGCCGTCGAGGCGCGCCGCCGGCGCCCCGACGCCGCGATCCTGATCCTCAGCCAGTACGTCGAGGAGCGCTACGCGTCGGACCTGCTCTCCAGCGGCGCGCGCGGTATCGGATACCTGCTCAAGGACCGCGTCGCCGACGTGCAGGAGTTCGTCGCCGCCGCCGAGCGCGTCGCCGCCGGCGGCACCGTGATCGACCCGGAGGTCGTCGCGCAGCTGATCGGCCGCCGGGAGCGCCCCGTCGACCTGCTCACCCCACGGGAGACCGAGGTGCTCTCGCTGATGGCCGAGGGCCACTCGAACGGCGCGATCGTCGAACGGCTCGAGATCAGCCAGAGCGCCGTCGAGAAGCACGTGCGCAAGGTCTTCACCAAGCTCGGCCTGCCGGAGACCGATCAGCACCACCGCCGCGTGCTCGCCGTCCTGACCTACCTCGGAGTCTGATCATGGTGACCGTCGCCCAACCCGCTCCTGAGCACCGCACGCCGCCGGCGATCAGGCGCGCGCTCCTCGTCGTCGCCGCGGTGGTCGCGCTGGCGGCAGTCGCCAGCGGCACCTACAGCCTGCTCGACCTCGCAGCGCGGCACACCACGACGGAGCGCGCGAGCTATGACGGCGTGCGCTCGCTCGTCGTCGAGGACGCGAGCGACGTCGTGCTCACGGGCGCGCCGGAAGGCGGCCCGATGGAGGTCGTGGCGCGCATCACCGAGGGGCTCCATAGTCCCGGCAGCTCGGCCGAGCGCGACGGCGACGGGACGCTGCGGCTGTCGGCGTCGTGCGGGTTCTTCGCCGGCGAATGCGGGGTGGGGTACGAGATCCGGGTCCCGGCCGGCACGGTCGTGCACGTCGAGGCCGACGCGGGCGACGTCGTCGCCGAGCAGCTCGAGTCGAGCGAGCCGATCGAGCTGCGCTCCTCGGCCGGCGACGTGTCGGCGGTAGACGTCGACGCGCCGTCGATCAAGCTCTCGAGCAGCGCCGGCGACGTCGAGGCGCGCGACCTGAGCGCCGATCGGATCGAGCTCGAGTCCTCCGCCGGCGACGTGGTCGCCTCGCTGCGGACGCCCGCCGAGCAGCTGCTCGCGGACAGCAGCGCGGGCGACGTCGAGCTGATCGTGCCCGATTCGGTCTATCGCCTCGACGCGACCAGCTCGGCGGGTGACGTCGAGACCAGCGGCGTGTCGACCGATCCCGGCTCTTCGCGCGCGATCACCGCCCATTCCAGCGCGGGCGACGTCCGCGTCGCCCCGCGCCGCTGACTACGGCGCGATCGCGACCATCCGCTCGATCGGCACCCGCGCCCGCTCGGCGATCGCGGCCGGCACCTTGACGACGGGCTTTCCGTCGCGCAGCGCATCGCGCAGCTTCGGCAGCGTGATCATCTTCATGAACCGGCAGCTCGCCGCCTCGTTGGCCGCGACGAAGTCGACGTCGGGCGCCGCCATCCGCAGCGGGTGCAGCATGCCGACCTCGGTCGCCATGATCGCCGTCGTCCCCGGCTGGGCGTTCCGCGCGTAGTCCATCATCCCGCCAGTCGAGAGCATGTGCACGCCCTCCGACGACACGTCGCCCGCGGCGACGTACTCCATCACCGACGTGGAGCAGCCGCACTCGGGGTGGATCAGGAAGTCGGCGCCCGGATGCGCGTCGCGCATGTCGGCGATGTCGCGCGGGCGGATGCCGGCGTGCACGTGGCACTCGCCGTCCCAGACGTGCATCTTGCGCCCCGTGACCTTCTCCACGTAGGCGCCGAGGAACATGTCGGGGCCGAACAGGATCTCGGTGCCTGCGCCGTGCTCGCGGTAGATGTGCTCGACGACCGCGACGGCGTTCGACGACGTGACGCAGTAGTCGGTCTCCGCCTTGACCTCGGCGGTCGTGTTGACGTACATGACGACCACGGCGTCCGGGTGCTTGGCCTTCCACGCGCGCAGCTGCTCGGCGGTGATCGAGTCGGCGAGCGAGCAGCCGGCGTCGAGGTCCGGCAGCAGCACCGTCTTGCCCGGCGAGAGGATCGACGCCGTCTCGGCCATGAAGTGGACGCCGCAGAACGCGATCACGTCGTCGGGCGTCGCCGCCGCCCTGACGGAGAGGCCCAGCGAGTCGCCGACGTAGTCGGCCACGTCCTGGATCTCGGGCAGCTGGTAGTTGTGCGCGAGGATCACCGCGCCGCGCTCGGCGGCCAACGCGCGCACCTCGGCCTGCATGGCCGGGATGTTGTCGAGCTGGAGCAGGGTCATGTGGGGATCTCGAGGAGGAGGGAGAGGTCGAGGTTGGGCGCGGAGTGGGTCAGTGCGCCCATCGAGACGTAGTCTAGCCCATTTATGGTCGAGTAGACAACAACTGTCTCCGGCGTCACGCCGCCGGAGGCCTCGAGCTCGGCGCGGCCGTCCACGCGGGCGACCGCGGCGGCGACCTCATCGGGTGTCATGTTGTCGAGCAGCAGCCGCGGCGCGCCGGCGGCCAGCGCCTCGTCGATCTCGGCGGAGTCGCGCACCTCGACCGCCAGCGGCAGGTCGGGCCGGGCCGCGCGGGCGCGCCGCACGGCCGCGCCGACGCCGCCCGCCAGCGCGGCGTGGTTCTCCTTGATCAGGATGAAGTCGTAGAGCCCGGCGCGGTGGTTGACGCCGCCGCCGTCCGCGACGGCGCGCTTCTCGAGCGCGCGCAGCCCCGGCGTCGTCTTGCGCGTGTCGAGCAGCTGCGCGGTCCCGCCGGCCGCCTCGATAGCCCGCACCGCCGTCGCGGTGAGCGTGGCGACCCCGGACAGCCGGCCGAGGAAGTTCAGCGCGGTGCGCTCGGCCGTCAGCAGCGCTCCCGCCGAGCCCGCGACGCGCAGCACCGGCGCCGGCGGCTCACGCCACTCGGCCTCGGGCCCGAGCCGCTCGACCACCGCGCCGGGATCGAGCCGCAGGAACACCGCCTCGGCGACCGCCAGCCCCGAGATCACGCCGGGCGCCTTCTGCGTGATCGTGGCGACGCCGCGGGCATCCTCCGGCACCGTCGCGGCGACGGTCACGTCGCCGGAGCCGACGTCCTCCGCCAGGGCACGGTCGATCAGCTCGCGGTCGACGTCGATATTTATGGTCATCACGACCACATACTAGCTGCGGGAGAATTGGCGCTAGACCCGGCGGAACTCCGCGCGCCAGCGGCGCGGCGCCTCGGCGTCGCGGACGTCCTCGACGCGCACCGGCTCCAGGCCGCCGGACGCGAAGGCGTCGATCTCGGCGCGGGTGAGCGGCCACGGCGGTCCTTCGACCGGGCCGTCCTGCTCGTCGCGCGCCGATGCGAGCACCAGCAGCGTCCCGCCGGGCGCGACCATCTCGCTCACCTGCCCGATCGCCTCCCGCCTGGGCGGGTCGGGCAGCGACTGCACCGTCAGGCTCTCGAGCACCAGGTCGAACGCCCCGCGCCATCCGGCGGGCGGGTCGAGCAGGTCGGCGGTGACGTACCGGACGGCGGAGTCCGGGAAGCGCCGGCGGGCAGCGCGGACCGCGGACTCGGAGATGTCGAAGGCGGTCGTGGCGAAGCCCAGCCCCGCGAGGTGCTCGGCGTCGGCGCCGAAGCCGCAGCCGACGACGAGCGCGCTCCGTCCGTCGCCGGCGAGCGCCCGCTCGTCGGTCCACGGCGGCAGCAGCGGGTGGGGTCCACCGCGATCCCACGGCACGACCGCCTCGCCTTCCTCGGCCGCGGCGTACAGGCGCTCGAACCAACCGGTCGGATCCTGGCCGGAGACCGACTCCGCCGCCATGCGCCTGGTCCGCTCGACTGGATCCGTCATCGCCCGACAGTCTCCCCGCTGAGCGCGAGATCGACGGCGCGGTGCGCGTGCAGCCGCGTGGTGTCGAAGACGGGGACCGGGGAGTCGCCGGGTCCGACGAGCAGGTCGATCTCGGTGCATCCGAACAGGACGGCCTCGGCGCCGCGGTCGGCGAGGCCGTGGATGATCCGCCGGTACTCGGTGCGGGAGCCGTCGTCGACCACGCCGACGCAGAGCTCGCCATAGATCACGTCGTGGACGATCCGGCGGTCGGGCTCGTCGGGCACCAGCACCTCGAGCCCGTGCATGTCGCGCAGCCGGCCGACGTAGAAGTCCTGCTCCATCGTGTACGCCGTCGCGAGCAGCCCGACGGTCCGGAGCCCCTCCGCCCGGACGGCCTCCGCGGTCGTGTCGGCGATGTGCACGAACGGGATCGCGACAGCGGCGGTGATCGCGTCGGCGACCTTGTGCATCGTGTTGGTGCACAGCACCAGCAGCTCGGCGCCGGCGGCCTCCAGCGCGACCGCCTCGGCGGCGAGCAGCGCGCCGGCCCGCTCCCAGTCGCCCGTCCGCTGGAGCTGCTCGACGGCGGTGAAGTCGACGGAGCGCAGCAGGCAGTCGGCCGAGTGCAGGCCGCCGAGCCGGTCGCGCGTCGCCTCGTTGACCAGCCGGTAGTACTCGGCCGAGGACTCCCAGCTCATCCCGCCCAGCAGCCCGATGCGCTTCACGACGGCGGACGCTATCGGGTCGCGGATCCCCCATCACTAGGCATGGGTGTGCGCAGGCGTCAGGATGCGAGCATGTCCGCGGTCGCTCCCACCGCAGGGCTCGCCCGCGCAGACGCGCCGCTCTCGGCGGTCATAGCCGCCGCGGCGCTGGTGGCCGGCCTCGCGGACTGCGCGCTGGTCCTGAGCAGCGATCACTTCCCCGATCGCACGGTCTGGGCGGTGTTCGGCACCGCCGTCGGCTGGAGCTTCGTCGGCACGGGGCTGTACGCGTGGCGGCGCCGGCCGGAGTCGCGATTCGGCGTCCTGATGACGCTGCTCGGCTTCACGTGGTTCCTCGCCCCGTTCTCGGCGGCGAACAATTCGCTGCTCTTCACGCTCGGGTTCGTGCTCGGCTCGCTCTGGGGCGCCGTACTCGCCCACGTGCTGTTGAGCTTCCCATCGGGGCGCCTCGGATCGGTGAGCCGCCGCGCGCTTGTGACCGCGGGCTACGTGCTCGTGCCGCTCGCTCCCGTGCCGGCGATGCTCGTGCTCGAGGGCCGCGATCTCACCGACTGCGAGGGCCCCTGCCCCGAGAACCTGCTGCTCATCTCGCGCGACGTGGAGCTCGGCGAGACGCTGCTCGCGGCGGGCTCGGCCGTCGTGATGACCCTGTGCCTGCTGGTCGTGGGGATGCTGATCGCGAGATGGCGGGCCGCGGGGCGATCGGAGCGGCGCAGCCTCGCGCCGCTGTTCGTAGCCGGCGCGGTCTCGCTGCTGCTGGTCGTCGGCTACGCCGCCACGCAGGCGCCGGCGCTCTTGACGCTGACGTTCGTGGCCTTTGCGGCGACCCCGCTCGCGTTCCTGGCCGGGCTCGCGCGAGCGGACTTCTCGCAGGCACGCGGTGTGCGCAGCCTCGTCGCCCGGCTGGCCGATCTGCCGGGGCGCAGCGACCTTCGCGACGCGCTCGCCGGTATGTTCGGCGACCCGACGCTGAGCCTGGCCTTCTGGGTTCCCGAGCACCGCGGGTACGTCGACGACAGCGGCGCCGCGGTCGAGCTGCCGGCGAGCGGTGACCCCGCGCGCGGCGTGACGGAGATACAGCGGGACGGCCGGCGCATCGCCGCGATCGTCCACGACCGTGCGCTGCTCGAGGACTCCGAGACCGTCCGAGCCGCCGGCGCCGCGACCGCCCTGCTGCTCGAGAACCAGCGCCTGGACGCCGAGCTGCGCGCGCACATGGTGGAGCTGCGCGCGTCGCGCGCCCGCATCGTCGCGGCCGGCGATGCCGAGCGCCGCCGGCTCGAGCGCGACCTCCACGACGGAGCGCAATCGCGCCTCGTCGCGCTCGCGCTGCAGCTGCGCCTGGCGCGCGGGCACCTGGATGACGACTCGCAGGCGGCGGCGCTCGTCGACGACTCGCTCGACGAGCTCAAGCAGAGCCTCGCCGAGCTGCGTGAGCTCGCGCGCGGAATCCACCCCGCGGTCCTGTCCGAGCGTGGGCTCGAGCCCGCGCTGCGCTCGCTGGCCGCGCGGGCGAACGTGCCGGTCGAGCTCGTCGGAGCACCGGGCGCGCGGCTGCCCGCCGCGGTCGAGACCGCGGCGTACTTCGTCGTCGCCGAGGGCCTTACCAATGTCGCCAAGTACGCGCGTGCGGCGCACGCCACGGTGCGCATGCAGCGCACGGACGGCCAGCTGCTGCTCGAGGTCTCCGACGACGGCATCGGCGGCGCCGCGGCGTCGGCGGGATCGGGCCTGCACGGGCTCGCGGACCGCGTCGCGGCGCTCGACGGCGACCTGGAGATCGCCAGCCCGCCGGGCGGCGGCACCCGGTTGCACGTCCGGCTCCCCTGCGCGTGACCACCGCCGCCGACAGCCTGCGCGTCGTCGTCGCCGAGGACTCCTTCCTCGTTCGCGCCGGCGTCGTCCGGGTGCTCGAGGCGACCGGGTTCGACGTCGTCGGCGAGGCGTGCGACGGCGACGAGCTGCTCGAGCAGGTGCGCCGGCACAGGCCCGACGTGGTCGTGACCGACATCCGGATGCCGCCCGGCAACGACGACGAGGGCCTGCGCGCCGCCGCGGAGATACGCGCCGAGCTGCCCGGGACCGGCGTGCTCGTGCTGTCGCAGTACGTCAACGAGCGCTACGCGATGCAGCTCCTCGGCGAGAGCGCCGCGGGCATCGGCTACCTGCTGAAGGATCGCGTGATGGAACCGCGCGGCTTCGCCGACGCGGTGCGGGAGGTAGCTCGCGGCGGCTCTGCGCTCGACCCCGAGGTGGTGGCGCAGATGCTGGAGCGCCGCCGCCCGGGTGGCCCGATCGACACGCTCACCGCGCGCGAGTGCGAGGTCCTGTCGCGCATGGCCGAGGGCCAGGCCAACCGCGCGATCGCCGTCGGGCTGGATCTGAGCGACCACACGCTGGCGCGCGACCTGGCGGCGATCTTCGAGAAGCTCGAGCTGCCGGTCGACACCGAAGGTCACCGCCGCGTGCTCGCCGTCCTCACCTACCTGCGCGCACAGGAGGAGTGAGCGCGGGGTACGGGTGAGCGCACCCCACCTGCGGACACTCTGGCACGCCGACGCCTGCCGCCCCCACCGCGCCGCGGCGGGCGAGCCGGGACGCTGCTTCTCGACCCCGACGACCGTCTCGAGGAGACCGCAGCGATGAACCGCACGACCGCACTGAGAGCATTCCTCGTGGGAGCCCCGCTGGCTTTCGCCGCGCTGCTCACCCAGCACCCGATGGGAACCGGTGACTTCTACGAAGAGGTCTCCGACGACGTCACTCCGTGGCTCATCGTCCACTACGGCGGGGCGATCTTCTTCCCGCTGATGGCGCTCGTCATCTGGCTGCTGATCCGCGATATCTCCGGTCGTGCGGCGACGATCGCGCGCTTCGCGCTACCGGCGTACGCCGTCTTCTACACCGTCTGGGAGGCGATCTTCGGCATCGCCAACGGGCTGCTCGCCAACTCCGGCAACCACCTGAGCGGCGCCGAGCGCCAGGGCGTGGCGGAGGCCGTGAGCGACATCCTGAGCTCGCCGATCGTCGGCGAGATGGGCGTCCTCGTGAGCATCGGCAGCGTCGCGTGGTGGATCGGGATCTCGGGCGCGATCATGGCGCTCAAGCAGGCCGGCGCAGCGCGCAAGGAGCTCGTGCTCCTCGGCCTCGGCGGCCTGATGGCATTCCACGTGCCGATCGGCCCGCCCGCGCTCGTCTGCCTGAGCGTCGCCGCCTACCTGATCGAGCGCCGCCGCGACGCCGCGCCCGCCCGGCGGCTTCGCCCGGTGCCGGCGTCATGAACGCCCGTGTCCTCTGGCGCCGGCTGCGCACTGAGACCGGCATCTTCCGGCTCGCTCTCTCGCTTATCGCCGTCCACGTGCTCGACGACAACTTCGTTCAGCCCCCGGCAGGCACGTCGGCCCTCGATCACCTCGTGAGCGGATCGGTGTCGCTGGCCGCGCTGGCGCTCGCGGCGTGGGCGCATCCGCGGGTGCGCGGCGGTCGTCGCGGTGCGATCGCGCTGCTGGCCGGCGTGGCCGGGATCGTCGCCGGAATCGAGGCCGCCCACTACACGAGCCAGGTCGGCGCTTCCGGTGACGACTACAGCGGGCTGCTCGCGATTCCCGCGGGGCTGACCCTGCTCGGCCTGGGAGCCGCGACCTTGTGGCGGACGCGCCGCGCCGGCGGCAGCCGCCCGCGACGCTACCTCCGCCGGACGCTGCTCGCTGCTGGCGGCGCCGCCGTGACCCTGTTCGCCGTCGCTCCGCTGAGCGGCGCGTACCTGTTCGCCCACCTCGGGCGCCCGGTCGTGCCGGCGGCGAACCTCGGCGGCCAGTACGAGCGCGTCACGTTCACCACGAGCGACGGGCTCGAGCTCGCCGGCTGGTACGTCCCGTCGAAGAACGGTGCGGCCGTGATCGCTTTCCCGGGCCGCAACGGCCCCCAGGCGCAGACGCGCATGCTCGCCCGCCACGGCTACGGCGTGCTGCTCTTCGACCGCCGCGGCCAGGGCGAGAGCGAAGGCGATCCGCACGCGTTCGGCTGGGAGGGCGAGAAGGACATCAAGGCGGCGATCGCCTTCCTCAAGCACCGGCCGGACGTCGACCCCGAGCGCATCGGCGGGCTTGGCCTGTCGGTCGGCGGCGAGCTGATGCTCCAAGCCGCGGCCGAGACCGACGACCTCAAGGCCGTCGTCTCGGAAGGAGCCGGTGCACGGTCCGTCGGTGAGTTCCGCGAGATGCCCGACGCAGAACCGCTCCAGCACGTGGTCGAGACCATGATCACGGCCGGCAACAGCCTGTTCGCCAACAGCCCGCCGCCGCCGCTGATGCAGGACATGATCCGCCGGATCGCCCCGCGTCCGGTCTTCCTCATCTGGGCGCCGCACGGCGTCGACACCGAGGCGCTCAACCAGGAGTACTTCAACGCGGCCGGCACGCCGAAGACGCTGTGGGAGATTCCCGAGTCGCGGCACGTCGGAGGCCTGCAGGCGCGGCCGGAGGAGTACGAGCGGCGCGTGGTGGGCTTCTTCGACGACGCGCTCGACGGCTAGGCTGCGCGGATGAGCCGCCCCATCGGCGTGGTCGGGGTGCCGACGAGCGCAGCCGCGTTCGCTCCCGGGCAGGAGCAGGCGCCGGCGGCGCTGCGCGAGGCGAGGCTGCTCGCGTCGCTCCGCAGCGCCGGCGCCGACGTTCGCGATCACGGGGATCGCGAGGTCTGGCGCTGGCGTCCCGATCGCACCAACCGGCGCGCGCAGAACCTCGGCAAGGTCGTCGAGATCGTGCGGGACACCGCCCGGCGCGCCGGCGGTGCGCTCGCGGACGGCGAGGTCACGCTGGTGCTGGGCGGTGACTGCACCGTCGGGATCGGGACCGTGGCGGCCCACGTGGACGCCGGCGCGGCGGTCGGCCTCCTGTACTTCGACACGCATGCGGACCTCAACGTGCCCGCCGGCGTCCGCGAGGGAGCGCTCGACTGGATGGGCATGGCCCATATGCTCGGCGTCGACGGGGCAGCCCCAGAGCTGATCGGTGCCGGCGCGCGCGTCCCGCTGCTCAGCCCCGACGACGTGCTGCTGTTCGCATGGGGGCCGGAGCAGGCGAGGCCGTTCGAGCGCGAGCTGATCGAGGGTCGCGGCATCCGGGTCGTGCCGGTCGGCGAGGTCGCTGCCGACCCGGAGGGCGCGGCGGCTCGTGCGCGCGAGCTGATCGAGAGCCGCTGCGACCGGCTCCTCATCCACTTCGACGTCGACGTGATCGACTTCACCGACGTGCCGCTGTCGGAGAACTGGGGGCGCAACGAGGGCCTCCCCTACGACGCCGCGATGCGCGCGCTCGCGGTGCTGCTCGCTTCCCCGAAGCTGGCGGCGCTGACGGTGACCGAGCTGAACCCCGATCACGCCGAGGAGGGCGCGGACAGCCTCGCGCGCTTCGCCTCCGGACTCGCGGGGAGCCTCGCCAGCGCCTGCGCCGGTTCGTGACGTCGAAGTCGTCGGGGAGAACGAGCTGGATCCCACGAACGCGCCCGAACGTCGCTCAGTACGCCCTATAGGGGCCACTCAGCGACGTTCGCTGCCCCGGGGCCGCCGAACGTCCGTCAGTACCGGCTATAGCCCCGACTCACGGACGTTCACAGCCGGGACGTTTCCGCGGAAGCGCCACCCGCGATCCGCGCAGCGGCCATCAGGGGTGCGCGCGGCGCGCGGGCACAGCCGCCACGAGCGCGCCGCGGCGTGCCGGCCTCAGTCGCGGCAGCTCGATCCGCCGCGTCGTGAGCTGCGTCGCCTCGCCGTAGATCAGCACCGCACGAAGCGCGGTGAAGAGTGCGAGGGCGATGCGGACGGCCATGACGCAGGCTATGCCCGCCGACGGCCGTCCGCAATCAGGACTTTTCCCGTCCGTCGACCAGGACCGCTACGCGACCGGGCCACGGGGCGAGCATCCCGGCGATCGGGAGCGCGTCCGCCTCCGACGGCACCTCGTAGACCCAGAACGCGTCCTTGGCCCCGGCGACGGAGAAGTACGTGGCGTCGCCCTTGAACGGGCAGTGCGACGTGGTCTCGCTCGGCTCCAGGAGGTCCATTCGGACGTCGTCGCGAGGCAGGTAATAGCGCGTCGGAAGCCCGGTCTCGTACAGCTCCACCGCCCGGTCGGACTCCGCCAGCACCTGCCCGGCGTGCTCGACGCGGACGTGGCAGCTGCACGGCCCGGTCGTGATGCGGTGAGCGCCCACGGCATGGGCGGCCTTCTTGATGGTGTCGGAGGTATGCACGCCCTACATCATGCCCACCGTCAGAGCTCGCGAACGAAGCGGGCGCGACTGCCTGACCGCTCCTCGTAGCCGAGCGCGGGGTAGAAGTGCGTCACGGCGTCGCGCGAGCGGGACGCGGTCAGCTCGATGCGGTCGCAGTCCCACGCGCGCGCACGCTCCTCCGCCGCTGCGACCAGCGCGGCGCCGATCCCTTGTCCGCGAAATGGCTCGCCGACGACGAGCCCGGTCAGCCGAGCGAGCCAGCCGGGGCGCGCGAGATGCGGGCTCGCCGCCACGGCCGTGACGCCGGCAACCTCGCCGTCGAGCTCCGCGACCAGCAGCTGCGCGCGAGCCGTCGTCTCCCAAGCGGCGATCCGCTCGGCGATCACCGGCTCCGGCTGCGGGTGTCCCCACTGCGCGTACAGCGCGACGAGCCGCGCCGCGTCGTCCGGTCGGGCAGCGCGGATCAGCATGCCGCCGAGTGTTCCATTCCGCGCCTTGATCTGAGAAGTGGACGGTGGTTAGGGTCGCTTGTACGGATCGTAACGAAAGGGCTCGGATGCGCGCGAACGGCGGAGTGGCGGTCGGACACCTTGCAATGCGCGGCGCGCTCGCCCTGTCTGTCGTGCTGCTGTGGCTCGCGCTCGCGCCGGCGGAGTCGCGGGCATCGGCCTGCGTCGCGATCACGATCGGGGCGTCGACGCCGACAAGCGCGGCGATCACGCCGGTCGGCGACGAGGACTGCTTCACGTTCACCGGCGCGGCCGTCGACCGGATTCGCGTCCGCGTGGTCGAGACCTCGGGGAGCCTCTTCGCCGTGCACGAGATCAGGCGCCCGAACGGGACCACGGTGTGCGCCGCCAGCGGCGCCATGGAGACGTCATGCGACCTCGACGCGGCAGGCACCCACAAGGTCATGGTGCGTGACCTCACGGGCTCGAACACGGGCAACTATCGGATCGCGGTGCAGCGGCTGAACAGTCCTGTCGGCTGTGCGGCGCTGACGTTCGGCGCGACGCCGACCGAGAAGGTGATCACGGTCCCGGGGGAGGTCGACTGCTTCTCGTTCACCGGCGCGAACCTCGACGACATCCGCATCCGGATCGTCAACACTGCCGGCGCGATCGCGCCCGTGACCGAGGTCGTGCAGACAGACGGCACGACCCAATGCGGCATCAACAGCGCCGTCGACCAGACCTGCGTGCTGGACTCGGCCGGCAGCCACCGGATCTTGATCAGTGACGCCAGCGGACCGCAGATCGGGACCTACCGGATCCAGATCCAGCGGCTCAACAGCCCGCTCACCTGCCCCGCGATCCTGGCGGGCGCAGCGACGCCGGCCCAGGGCGACATCGCAAGCAGGCCCGAGATGGACTGCTGGACGTACAACGCGACGACGGCGGGTCAGAAGCTCCGGGTCCGGGTGGTCGAGACGGGCGCGTCGCCGGCGCTGTTCGCCACGATCGAGGTGATCCGCCCGGACGGCACCACGGTTTGCGCGCCGAACGGCTCCCTCGAGATCACGTGCGCACTCGACACCACGGGCAACCATCGGATCATCGTGCGCGACCTGACCGGCCAGAACACCGGTCAGTACCGGATCGCGGTTCAGCGATTGAACAACCCGGTTGGCTGCACCGCCCTGACGTTCGGCGCGGCGCCGACGCAGAGCACGATCACCGTCGCGGGTGAGGTCGACTGCTTCTCGTTCACCGGCGCGAACCTCGACGACATCCGCATCCGGATCGTCAACACGGCCGGCGCGATCGCGCCCGTGACCGAGGTCGTGCAGACAGACGGGACAACGCAATGCGGCATCAACAGCGCCGTCGATCAAACCTGCGTGCTGGACTCAGGCGGCAGCCACCGGATCCTTGTGAGCGACGCATCAGGACCGCAGATCGGGACCTACCGGATCCAGATCCAGCGGCTCAACAACCCGCTCACCTGCCCGGTGATCCTGGCGGGCGCGGCGACGCCGTCGCAGGGCGACATCGCGAGTAGGCCCGAGATGGACTGCTGGACCTACGACGCGACGACAGCCGGTCAGAAGCTACGCGTGCGCGTGGTCGAGACGGGCGCGTCGCCGGCGCTGTTCGCCACGATCGAGGTGATCCGCCCGAACGGCACGACGGTGTGCGCGCCGAACGGCTCCCTCGAGATCACGTGCGCACTGGACACCACGGGCAACCATCGCATCATCGTGCGCGACCTCACCGGTCAGAACACCGGCAACTACCGGATCGCCGTGCAGAGTCTGGCCAGTCCGGTCGGCTGTACGGCGTTGACGTTCGGCGCGGCGCCGACGCAGAAGGTGATCTCGGTCCCGGGGGAGGTCGACTGCTTCTCGTTCACCGGCGCGAACCTCGACGACATCCGGATCCGGATCGTCAACACGGCCGGCGCGATCGCGCCCGTGACCGAGGTCGTGCAGACGGACGGGACGACCCAATGCGGCATCAACAGCGCCGTCGATCAAACCTGCGTGCTGGACTCGGCCGGCAGCCACCGGATCTTGGTCAGTGACGCCAGCGGACCGCAGATCGGGACCTACCGGATCCAGATCCAGCGGCTCAACAGCCCGCTGAGTTGTCCCGTGATAGTGGCGGGCGCGGCGACCCCGGCGCAGGGCGACATCGCAAGCAGGCCCGAGATGGACTGCTGGACGTACAACGCGACGACGGCGGGTCAGAAGCTCCGGGTGCGGGTGGTCGAGACGGGCGCGTCGCCGGCGCTGTTCGCCACGATCGAGGTGATCCGCCCGGACGGCACCACGGTTTGCGCGCCGAACGGCTCCCTCGAGATCACGTGCGCACTCGACACCACGGGCAACCATCGGATCATCGTGCGCGACCTGACCGGCCAGAACACCGGTCAGTACCGGATCGCGGTTCAGCGATTGAACAACCCGGTTGGCTGCACCGCCCTGACGTTCGGCGCGGCGCCGACGCAGAGCACGATCACCGTCGCGGGTGAGGTCGACTGCTTCTCGTTCACCGGCGCGAACCTCGACGACATCCGCATCCGGATCGTCAACACGGCCGGCGCGATCGCGCCCGTGACCGAGGTCGTGCAGACAGACGGGACAACGCAATGCGGCATCAACAGCGCCGTCGATCAAACCTGCGTCCTGGACTCAGGCGGCAGCCACCGGATCCTCGTGAGCGACGCATCAGGACCGCAGATCGGCACCTACCGGATCCAGATCCAGCGGCTCAACAACCCGCTCACCTGCCCCGCCATCAGCCTCGGCGCGACCGGATCGGCCGGCGACATCGCGAGCAGGCCCGAGATGGACTGCTTCACGTACAACGCGACGACGGCCGCGCAGAAGCTCCGCGTGCGCGTGGCGGAGAAGGGCGCCTCGCCGACGCTGTTCGCCACGATCGAAGTGGTGCGCCCCAACGGCACCACGGTCTGCGCGGCGAACGGCTCCATCGAGGTCAACTGCAACCTCGACGCCACCGGCAACCATCGGATCATCGTGCGCGACCTCACGGGGCAGAACACCGGGACCTACGGCGTCTCGGCCCGTAGGCTGAACGGAACCGCGAGCTGCGAGGCGCTGATCGAGGCCGCCAGCGTCATCCGGCCGATCACCGAGGCGGCCGAGCAGGATTGCTACGCCTTCACCGGCCAGGCCGGCGAGACGTACAGCGTCGAGCTGGGCGGGCTCAGCGGGTTCGATCCCTCGATCGAGGTGTTGCGGCCCGACGGCACGACGGTCTGCGGCCCCGCGGACGCGACCCTCGAGAGCTGCGCGTTCGACACGACCGGCACGCACCAGGTCATCGTCCGCGACCGCAGCGGCCCCGGAACCGACACGGGGAGCTATTTCCTGGCGGTCGGCTAGCACGCGCGCGGCGACGAGCGGTCGCCGCGCGCGCTGATGATCCCTACGGGAGCCGCGCCTGGAGCACGAGGTTCAGCGGCGTTTCGGCGACGCGGCGGACCGCGCCGAAGCCGCCGGCCTGCAGCACCTCGCGCAGCCGCGCCTCGCCGGCCTGGGTGCCGAGCCCGGCACGGCCGGGCTGCGAGAGCGAGCCGGGGGTGCACACGAGCGTCGAGTACCCGTAGTACAGCCGGCCGATCGGGTTGAGGTTGTCCTCGACTCGATCGCCGGCGAACGGCTCGACGAGCATGCAGGTGCCGTCGGGCGCGAGCACCGATGCCGCATGGCGCGCGGCGGCGAGCGGGTCGCCGAGATCGTGGAACGAATCGAAGAACGCGACGAGGTCGTAGCCCTCGCCCGCGTAATCCGCCGCGCCCGCGACCTCGAACGTCACGCGATCGGCGACGCCCGCATCGACGGCACGCTGCCGCGCCGTCGCGATCGAGTCGGCGTGGTAGTCGGTCCCGACGAAGCGCGCCGCCGGGAACGCCTGCGCCATCAGGATCGTCGACGCGCCATGGCCGCAGCCGACGTCGGCGACGAGCCCGCCCGCCTCGAGCTTGGCTACGACGCCGTCGAGCGCCGGCAGCCACTCGGACACGAGGTACGTTCGATAGCCGGCCGCGAACGTCCGCTCGACGCCGTGCCAGAGGCCGTGATGGTGCTCGTGCCAGCCGACCCCCTCGCCGTTCACGAACCGGTCGACGAGACGCTCGCGCACCGCGACGGCCGCGTTCGCGCTCTGGAACGTGCCCGCCATCGCGAACGGGCTCGACTCGTCGGCGAGGACGAGCGCATGCTCAGGCGGGAGGACATACGCCGCCGCGTCCGCTTCGTAGACGACGAAGCCGCTCGCCGCCTGGGCGTTGAGCCACTCGCGCACGTAGCGCTCCTGCGTGCCGGTCCGCGCAGCAAGCTCCGCCGGCGTGACCGGCTGGCCGTCGGCCATGCCCTTGTACAGGCCGAGCTCGTCGCCGAGGGTCACGAGCGCCGCGTTCAGCGCAGCGCCCAGCTCGGTGGCGGCGTGGCCGATGAAGGCCTCGAGCTTCTGCTCGTCGATGTCTGTGATCGCCATGACAGGGGCCTCAGACGACGCAGCTCTGGTGGTAGGCCTTCCAGCGCGCATCCCACCACTCCGCGGCCTCATACCAGCCGTGTCGCTCTTCCATCGCGTAGAACTGGGCCACGAGCCGGTCGAGGCGGACTTCGCACTTCGCGGCCTTGTCGCCGGCGTCGGCCTGGGCCGGGGCGGACGAGCCGATCGCCGCCGTCGCGGCGAGGATGCCGGCGATGACGAGCCGGCGGCCCTTGCGGGTGTTGGACATGAGGTTGCTCCTGGGGAGTCGGGGAGAACTGACCGGACGAGCGTAAGTCCGATCCACGGCCGTTCATGAGCGCTTCCTGAGCGTTTGCTTGGCGAGGGTTCGGTGAGCCCGCCCGGACCGGTGCGGGTGGCACCCTTGGCAGGACGGATCGCGCGCGCGTACGGTCTGCGTGTGACCGTCTACATCGTCTCCCGCACCCGCGTCTGGCTGTCCGAGGAGGAGGTGGCGGCCGCCGCCGACTGCGTGCCGGCCGTCAACGACACCCTCCGCGAGCACATCCGCTGGATCCGTTCGTACGTCGTGGCCGAGGACGACGGGACGTTCAGCGCCCACTGCCTCTACGAGGCGACCAGCCCGGAGTGGCTGCTCCGGCACGCCGACGCGCTCCAGCTCCCGGTCGACTCGATCAAGCCCGTGGCGGCGACGATCGTCGCGGCGCCGGACCCCGAGCCCGTCACCGCCGCCTGACGCGATGCGCCGGACCTTCGGAGCGCTGCTGGCCGAGCGGCGCACCGCGGTGGTCGGCCGCGAGGACGAGCTCGAGGCGCTGCTCGCGCTGTTCGACGACGACGGACCGCTCGTGGCCGTCGTCCACGGCGTCGCCGGCTCGGGCAAGTCCTCGCTCTTGCGCGCGTTCGGGTCCGAGGCGGGAGCGCGGGGCGCCGCCGTCGTCGCCGTCGACGGCCGCGGGATCGAGCCGACGCCGCAGGGCTTCCTCGCGGCCGTCGAGCCCGGCCTGGAGGCCGCCGACGGCCCGGTCGTGCTCCTGGTCGACACGGCCGAGCGCCTGCGCCTGCTCGACGGCTGGCTGCGCCTGACGTTCCTGCCGTCCCTGCCCGAGCACGCGCGCGTCGTCCTGGCCACCCGCGACGCCCCCGGCGCCGTCTGGCGGTCGTCGTTCGGCGAGCTGCTGCGGACGCTGCCGCTCGGGCCGCTGGCGCCCGCCGACGCGGCCGAGGTGCTGCGGCGAGCCGGGCTCGACGAGACGCAGGCCGAGTGGGTCAACCGCTTCGTGCGCGGCCACCCGCTGTCGCTCCAGCTCGCGGCGTCGGCGATCCGGGAGCGGCCGGACGCGCCCGAGGACGCCGTCCTGCCGACGGTCGTCCAGGAGCTCGCGGCGCTCTACCTCGACGGGCTGGATCCGGCGACGCGCGAGGCGCTCGACGCGACGTCGGTGCTGCGCCGCGTCACGCTCTCGCTGCTCGCCGCTCTGCTGCCCGGCGAGCCGCCGCAGGCGGCGTTCGCGCGGCTCAGCGCGCTGCCGTTCGTCGAGCTCGGGCGCGAGGGCCTCGTCGTCCACGACACCGTCCGGGAGGCTGTCGCGGCGCTGCTGCGCGCGACGGACCCCGTGCGCCACCGCGGCTACCGCGGCGCGGCCTGGACCCAGATCCGCCGCGAGCTCGACGGCGCGGCCGGCGCGGCCCGCTGGGCCTCGCTCGCGGACATGATCCAGCTCGTGGAGGAGCCGCTCGTGCGCGAGGCGTTCTTCCCCTCTTCCGTCCAGCACTACGCGGTCGAGACGGCCCGCCCGGACGACCGCGGCGCGATCGAGGCGATCGTCGCGCGGCACGAGCCGGTCGAGCAGCAGGCGCTCCTCCGCGACTGGTGGGACGAGGTACCCGGCGCGTTCCGCGTCGCGCGCAGCCCGCGCGGCCAGGTCGTCGCGTTCACGATCCTCTGCGAGCTTGTCGACGTGCCGCAGCGCCTGCTCATGCGCGATCCGCTGTGCGAGCCGTGGCGCCGGCACCTGCGCACGCATCCCGTCCCGCGCGGCCAGCGGGTCCTGCTCGCGCGCCACGCGCTCGCCTACGGCACCGGTGCCGCGCCCTCGCCGTGCTTCGCCGCGCTGCTGCGCGACATGGAGCGCGCGTCGCTCGAGGCGGGGCCGGCGCTGCGGCGCATCTACTCCGGGGCGCGCGGAGAGGCGATCTCCGCACAGCTCGAGCCACTCGGATTCCTCACGCTGCCGGACTGCCGCGACGTCGAGCTCGGCGGCGTCGCGTACAGCCCCAACGTCTGCGACCTCGGCCCGGACTCGGTCGCCGGCTGGCTGTCCGCGCTCGCCGTGCGCGACCTGCCCGTGGGAGCCACCGTACTCGACGCGGACGCGCGCGAGCTCGTGCTCGACGGCCGCCGTGTCGCGCTCAGCAAGCTCGAGTGCGACGTGCTGCGCTACCTGCGCGACCGCGAGGAGCAGCCCGTCGCGCGCGCGACGCTCCTGCGCGACGTCTGGGGCTACGAGTGGACCGGCGGCTCCAACGTAGTCGACGTGGCGGTGTCCGGGCTGCGGCGCAAGCTCGGCGATCGCGCGGGCGCGCTGGAGACCGTGCGCGGCGTCGGGTATCGCCTGCGGCGGCTCTGATTCAACCGCGGGGCAGCGCGGCGACCGCGTCACGCACCGCGGCGAGCACCGCCTGCGTCGACGGCCGCGCGGCGTCCGTGGCGCGCGTGGCGGCGGAGATCGTCCGGTCGAAGGGGCGCTCGGCGATCGCGCGCATCACGACGCCCGGATAGCGACGCGGGAGGACGAGGTCGGGCAGCAGGGTCACGGCCTGTCCGGCGGCGACGAGCGCGAGGCTCACGACCGCGTCGTTGGTGCGGTGGCGGATGTCGGGCTCGAAGCCTCCGAGCTCGCGGCAGCTGCGGTGGGTCATCTCGTCCCAGCCCAGCCCGGGGTGTCCCGTCGTCCAGGCCTCGCCGGAGAGCTCGGCCAGCGGCACCGCCTCCTGGTGGCGGCGCGCCGCCGCGTGCCGGGCGGGGAGGACGAGCCGCACCGGGTCGCGCAGCAGCTCGTGCCGCAGCAGGCCTGTGGGCAGTCGCCAGGGTAGGTGCTGCCACTCGTCGCCGAGGACGACGTCGACGTCGCCGATCGCCAGCGCCGGCAGCGCCTGCTCGGGCTCGGCCTCGATCAGCTCGCAGCGCAACCGTGGCGCAGCTCGCGCCAGCGCATCCATGGCCGGCAGCACGAGGCGCAGCGCCGCGGACTGGAACGAGGCGATGCGAGCGCGGCCGCTGACGGTGCAGGCGGCGGCGGCGAGATCCGCCTCGGCGAGTGCCGCGCGCTCGAGCAGCGCGTCCGCGTGGCCGACGAGGACGCGGGCGGGATCGGTCAGGCGCACGCCGCGGCCGGCGCGCTCGAGCAGACGCACGCCGGCCTCGCGCTCGAGCATCGCGAGCTGCTGCGAGACGGCCGACGGCGTGTACTGGAGGGCGTCGGCGACTGCCGCGATCGTCCCGCGATCGCTCAGCTCGCGTAGGAGGCGCAGGCGGCGGAGATCGAGCACTGTGAAGGAACACTACCGATTAGCCATCAGGAAGCGGAGTCGATCCTGATGCTTTCGCTGGGCAGGATGCGTGTCGTGCGCTTCACGGGAACCGTCTTCTGCCTCGGCTCGGCCGCCACGTTCGGCGCCATGGCCATCTTCGGCAAGCTCGCCTACGCCGAGGGCGCGACCGTCGGAACGCTGCTCGCCGTCCGCTTCGTGCTGGCGGCGGTGCTGCTCTGGACGCCGATCATCGCGCGCGGGGCCGTGCGCGAGCTGCGGGCGCTCCGCGGCCGCGACCTGCGCATCGCCCTCGCTCTGGGCGGGTGCTGCTACGCCGCGCAGGCCGGCTGCTACTTCGCCGCACTCGAGCGCATCGACGCGTCGCTGCTGTCGCTGCTGCTCTACACCTTCCCCGCGATCGTCGCCGTGGCGGCGATCACGCTCGGCCGCGAGCGCGCCGACGCGCGCCGGCTGGCCGCGCTCGGCCTCGCGTCCGGGGGCCTCGGGCTAGTGGTCGCCGGCGCGGGATCGGGCGCGCTGGAGCCACTGGGCGTCGCGCTAGGGCTCGGCGCGGCGGTCGTCTACAGCACGTACATACTCAGCAGCGAGGGCGTCTCCGGGCGCGTGCGGCCGCAGCTGCTCGCGGCGCTCGTCTGCACCGGCGCGGCGATCTCCCTGACGGCCGGGTCGGCGCTGCTCGGCGAGCTCCGCCCGGGCGAGCTCACGCTCGCCGGCTGGGGTTGGCTCATCGGCGTCGCCCTGGTCTCGACGGTGGCGTCGATCACCCTGTTCTTCGCCGGCCTCCAGCGCGTCGGGCCGACGACCGCCTCGATCCTCGCCACCGTCGAGCCGCTCGTGACGGTACTGCTGGCCTTCCTCGTGTTCGGGGAGGTGCTGGGCGCTGTCCAGCTCCTCGGCGGCGCGCTCGTCCTCGGCGGCGTGCTCGTGCTGCACGCGCGGCTGCCGCGCCCGCCCCGGACACGCCTAGGATTCTCCCAGTGACGGCTCCGCTGACCGGGAAGGTTGCGCTCGTGACCGGGGCCACGCGCGGCGCCGGGCGCGGCACCGCGGTCGCGCTGGGCGAGGCGGGCGCGACCGTCTACTGCACGGGCCGCTCGACCAGGCAGCAACGCTCGGAGTACGACCGGCCCGAGACGATCGAGGAAACAGCCGAGCTCGTCGATGCCGCCGGCGGCGCGGGAATCGCGGTCGCGGTCGATCACCTGGAGCACGCGCAGGTCGAGGCGCTCGTCCGGCGCATCGAGGCCGAGCAGGGCCGCCTGGACGTGCTCGTCAACGACATCTGGGGCGGCGAGAAGCTGGCCGAGTGGGACAAACCGGTGTGGGAGCACGACCTCGACGGCGGCCTGCGGATGCTGAGGCTCGCGATCGACACGCACCTGATCACGAGCCACTTCGCGCTGCCGTTGCTGATCCGCCGCCCGGGCGGCCTGGTCGTCGAGATGACCGACGGCACGCGCGAGTACAACGCCGAGAACTACCGGCTCTCGATGTTCTACGACCTCGCGAAGACGGCGGTGCTCCGGCTCGCGTTCGCGCACGGCAAGGAGCTCGCGCCGCACGGGTGCAGCGCCGTGGCGCTGACGCCGGGCTGGCTGCGCTCGGAGATGATGCTCGAGATCTACGGCGTCACCGAGGAGAACTGGCGCGAGGCGAAGGTCGGGAGCCCGCACTTCGCCGCGATCTCCGAGAGCCCGCGCTTCGTGGGGCGCGCCGTCGCCGCGCTCGCCGCCGACCCGCAGCTCGAGCGCCGCAACGGCGGCTCGTTCTCCTCCGGCGGCCTCGCGCGCGACTACGGCTTCACCGACGTCGACGGCTCCCAGCCCGACTGCTGGCGCTACATGGTCGAGGTCCAGGACGCCGGCCGCCCGGCGGACGCGACCGGCTATCGCTGAACGAGCGATAGGCCTAGGGTTCGGTCATCGTGAGCGACCCGCCCGCCTGGAGGATCTCGGGAAGTTAC
Source organism: uncultured Solirubrobacteraceae bacterium (assembly GCA_963839615.1). Classification (GTDB taxonomy): domain Bacteria; phylum Actinomycetota; class Thermoleophilia; order Solirubrobacterales; family Solirubrobacteraceae; genus DASQMT01. Next base: position 14,152 of record CAWIVY010000006.1, on the reverse strand, counting down.
CTCGAGTCCTGCAACTGCGATGCGATCTGCCCCTGCCGCCGAATCGGCGGCGAGGCCGGCGGCCGCTCCACCTACGGCGTGTGCGAGGGCGCGCTGTCCTGGGCGATCGAGCAGGGTCACGCGGGCGACGTGGATCTGGCGGGCCTCGCCGTCGTGCTGGCATGCCGCTACGACGACGACGAGCCGGGCTCACCCTGGGACTTCGTGCTCTACCTCGACGAGCGCGCGAGCGAGCGCCAGCGTGCGGCGCTGCAGGCCTTGTTCACCGGCGACCTGGGCGGCCCGGCGCTCGTGCACTTCCCATGGGCGTTCAAGGCCAGCCGCCTCGTGGCCGTGCGCGCCGTCCGCATCGAGGTCGCGCACCACGCGCGCCGCGCCTGGTTCCGCGCGGGCGAGGAGGTGAGCGTGCGCGTGCTCGAACCCGTGCGCGATCAGCCGCCGGTGACCTGCGTGATCCCCGGCCACCATCGCTCCGGGGTCGAGCTGCGCGGTGACCTGCTGCGCGTCACCGACGCACCGCTGGACTTCGAGCTCAGCGGGCGCTGCGCCTACCAGTCGACGTTCGACTACGCGTCAGAGCACTAGCGGAAGCGGTACCTCGTCTGGGCGTGCGGGTCCTTCGCGAACGCCAGCACCTTGTCCGGCTCGATCCGGAACACGGCGGCGACATTCTCGCCGGCGCCGAAGACGCCGTCACCGACGTCGAAGTGCCAGAAGCTGCCGTACTTCGCCTCATAGGCGTCGGCGATCCGCTGGAGCGTCTCCCGGTCCTCGATGCGCACCGCGGTGCCCTCGACGACGACGTCGAGACCCTGCGCCCAGCTGTTGTTCCCGGTCGTCAGCGCCACCTGCATGCGATGTTCGAGGTTGCGGGCCTTCTGCTCGCGCGGCCCGGTGCAGAAGTAGACGGCGGAGTCCTCGGCGATGCCGATCAGCGGGGTCACATGCGGCCGGCCGTCGGCGCGCACCGTGGTCAACCAGTACAGCTCTGCCTGCTCGAGCACCTGCGCGGCGTCACGCCACGGGGTCGGGCCGGCTTCGGGGTCACTGAAGCGGCTGTCGAACGCGGCGGTCGGATCGGGCTTCACGGTCACGCGCCTCCTGGATTCGAATCGATGTACAAATGACTCCGTGAACCGCCCGGACTCATCGGGAGCAGCGATGTTCCGCGCGCCGGCGGAAGCCTACGACCGGCACATCGGGCGCTACGGCCGCGAGCTCGCGCGGGCGCTGATCGCGGCCGCCGGCGTGCAGCCCGGCGGCCGCGCGCTCGACGTCGGCTGCGGACCCGGCGCGCTGACGAGCGAGCTCGTCGCGGCGACCGGTGCCGAGCACGTCGCCGCGGTGGACCCGTCCGTCCCGTTCGCCGAGGCGTGCCGCCTGCGGCTGCCGGGCGTCCGGGTCGAGGTCGCCCCGGCGGAGGCGCTGCCGTTCGCGGACGCCGCGTTCGATCATGCGTTCGCCCAGCTCGTCGTGAACTTCATGAGCGACCCGCTCGGAGGCGTGCGCGAGATGCGCCGGGTGACCCGGCCCGGCGGCACGGTCGTGGCGGCGGTCTGGGACTACGCCGGCGAGATGACGCTCCTCCGCCGCTTCTGGGACGCGGCGATCGCGCTCGACCCCGATGCCGCCGACCGCGACGAGGGACGCTGCATGCCGTACTGCACGCCCGGCTCGCTCGGCGGGCTCTGGCGGGAGGCCGGACTTGCCGAGGTGAGCGTCGCGCCTGTCGTCGTCAGCGCGGACTACGACGACTTCGAGGACCTCTGGCAGCCGCTGGAGCTCGGCGTCGCGCCCTCGGGCGCCTACGTCACCGCGCTCGCGCCCGAGCGGCGGGCGGCCCTGAAGCAAGAGCTTCAGCGGCGGCTCGGGGTCGGCGACGAGCCGTTCCGGCTCCCGGCGCGCGCGTGGGTCGCGACCGGAAAGGTAGGGTGACCGCGGTCACGGGGCTCTACGGCGACCAGGTCCTCCCCCGCATCATCGACGTCGCGTGACAGCTTCGACGCCGCCCTCTCGACCTGGACGCTGTGCACGATTCCCGACGTCGCGGCCGCGCTGCGCGAGGTGCGCCGCGTCCTCAAGCCCGGAGGGACGATGCACTTCGTCGAGCACGGGCTCGCCCCCGACGAGCCGGTGCGCCGCTGGCAACGGCGGCTCGAGCCGGTGCAGAAGCGGCTCTTCGGCGGCTGCCACCTGACCCGCCCGATAGTCGAGCTGCTGACCACGGCCGGCTTCACGATCACCGAGATCGACGTCTTCTACGAGGACGGCTCGCCGAACTTCCTCGGCGCCGACTCGCTCGGCGTCGCCGTCTCGCCGTAGCCGCTCACCCGGCGCAGCTTCTCCGGGTTGCGCACGAGGTCGATGCGCACGATGCGCCCGCCGGCGACGAGGAAGGAGAGGGCCGCGAGGTTTCCGTCGGTGCCCGCGACCAGCAGCCCGAGCCGGCCGTTGAGCTCGATCGGGGTCGCCGCCGGCTCGATCGCCGGCTTATGGCGCAGGGCGGCCCATGCGCGCGCGACGCGCGCGGCGCCGCGCAGCGGCTTGCGCGCCGTGACCGCGCGCCCGCCGCCGTCGGAGGTCCAGACGACGTCCGGGTCGAGCACCGCCACGAGGCGGTCGATGTCGCCTTCGGCGACCGCTTGCGCGAACGCGCGCACCGCGCGTTCGTGCTCGTCGGCCGAGGCCTCGAAGCGCGGGCGCGCCCCCGCGACGTGGCGGCGTGCGCGCGAGGCGAGCTGGCGCACGGCTTCCGGCGTCCGCCCGACCACCTCCGCGACCTCGCCGAACGGCACGTCGAAGACGTCGTGGAGCACGAACGCCGTACGCTCGGCGGGCGAGAGCTGCTCGAGCACGGCGAGCAGCGCGTAGCTGACCGACTCGTCGAGGGTGACGCGGTCGGCGGGGTCATCGGCCCCGCCGGAGACGAGCGGCTCCGGCAGCCACGGGCCGACGTACGTCTCGCGCCGCGTGCGGGCGGAGCGCAGCGTGTCGAGCGCCAGCCGGCCGACGACCGTGGTCAGCCACGCGTCGAGATCGTCGATCGACTCCGCGCCCGTGCGCTCCAGCCGCAACCACGCCTCCTGCACGACGTCCTCCGCCTCGCCGAGATCGCCGAGCTCGCTGTAGGCGAGGCGGAGGAGCCGCGGGCGGGCCCGCGCGAAGCGCTCCGCGACGGTCATGCCGCCAGCGGCCGTTCCGTGATCAGGCGCCAGCCCTCGGTGCCGCCGCGCACGCGCGGGGCCCAATCGGTCGCCGCGCGCAGCCGGCGGTTGTCGACCCGCTGCGAGCGCGCCGTCGGCATCTCGTCGGGCGACACGTCGTCGATGGCCGGCCGCAGCGCGTCGCGTCCGACCGTGGCGGCGAGCGCCGCGTCGACCTCCGCACGGGTCGGGGGGTCGTCGTCGGCCACGTTATAGGTGCCGGCGGGCGCGGCGAGCGCGGCGGCGACCGCGGCGGCGGCGTCGTCGAGCCAGACCGTCGGCAGGTACGCGTCGCGCCTTCCGAGCGTCGGCGCGATCCCCGCGCGCGCGTTCTCGACGTCCGTCCGCGTGAGGTCGCTGTCAGGCCCGACGAAGAGGCCGAAGCGCAGCACCACGGTGTCGCCGCCGAACAGCTCGGCGGCGTTGGCCTCGGCGATCAGCGCGGTCGCGGTCGAGCCGATGCCGGCGAGCGGCGAGTCCTCGTCGAGCCAGGCGTCGCCGCCGTCGGCATACAGGAACGCGAGCGACTCCTGGACGAGCCGACCGGCCCCGGCATCGTGCGCGGCCCGGGCGATCGCGGCGGATGCGTCGCGGCGCAGGCGGTCGTTCTCGTCCCAGGCGCCCGGCGTAGCCATCTGCTCGAGCGGCGGGATGTGGGTGAGGAGGTTCACGACGGTGTCCGCGCCGGCGAACGCGGCCGTCAGGGAGGCCTGGTCGAAGACGTCGGCCTCGATGGCGCGGGCGCCGAGCCCCTCGAGCAGCCGCCGCCCGCGCACGGAGCGCGTGACGCCGGCGACCCGATGGCCGGCGGAGAGGAGTTCGCGCACAGCACGCCGTCCGACGACGCCTGTGGCTCCGGTGATCACGATGTCTTTCATGACCTGATGACGAGGCAGGTCGCCCGATCGTGACATGCGGGCACCACTACGCGGTGTCCGCGACGGCGTCAGTTCCCCCTGGTCGCTACTCCGTGAGCACGAACACGGTCCGGAACTCCGGGTCGCTCGCGCCGTGCAGGCGCGCACCGGAGTCCTTGAGCTCGCGCAGGTAGGCGACGAGCTCGGTCGTGATCCGCTCGCCCGGCAGCAGTGCAGGGATGCCGGGCGGGTAGCCGGCGATCGCCTCGGCGGAGACGCGGCCGATCGCGTCGTCTGCCGCCACGGCCTCCGCGTCGCCCAGGAAGGCCTCGCGCGGGGGCATCACGACCTCGTTCTCCAGCGCACCCGGCGCCCGCACGAGCGCGGCCGCCTCGCCCGGACGCGAGACCCGCGCGAGCACGACGCCGAAGTCGTGCGAGAAGCGCTCGAGGTCCTCGGGCGGCTGGCCGAGCCCGAGGATCAGCACCATCGTCGCGTGCGTGGCCAGCTCGACGTGGATGTCGAAGCCGTCGCGCAACCCGGCGGCGACCTCGTAGCCGGTGCAGCCGGTGCCGCGCACGTCGATCACGACCCGCATCGGGTCCCAGCCCGCGACGCCCGGCCGCCCTACGAACTCCTCGCCGATCACGCGCGCGCCGGGCAGCGTGTCGATCACGGCCCGCGCCTTGTTGCCCGCCGCCATCGTGCGATCGAGCAGCGCCTCGCCGTGGACCGCGAGCTGGCGCCGGGCGGCGTCGAGCGAGGACATCAGCAGCGCCGAGGGAGAGGTGCTGCGGGTGAGGCGGACCATGCGGGCGACCCTCTCGGTGTCGACCCGGCCGGTCGCCGCCACGTGCAGCATCGCCGACTGGGTGAGCGAGCCGACGATCTTGTGCGTCGATGTGAGCACCGCATCCGCGCCGAGCTGCAGCGCGCTGGACGGCAGGTCGGGGTGGAAGCCGAAGTGCGGGCCCCACGCCTGGTCGACGATCAGCGGCACGCCGGCCGCGTGGCACACGGCCGCGCAGCCCTCCACGTCGGCGGCCATCCCGTAGTAGGTCGGCGAGACGATGAACACGCCGCGCGGCGCCCCCGCCTTCTCGATCGCGCGCTCGAGCGACTCGGGCGTGACGCCGTGCGCCATCCCGAGCTCGTCCTCGTACTCGGGCGCGACGTAGGTCGGCACGCCGCCCGAGAGCACCAGGCCGTCGACGACGCTGGCGTGCGAGTTGCGCTGCACGACGACCGACGCGCCGAGCGGCGCGATCGCGAGCGCCAACGCATGGTTGCCCTGGCTCGCGCCGTTCGTGAGGAACCAGGTGCGCGCGGCGCCGTGCGCCTCGGCCGCCAGTGTCTCGGCGCGCTGATAGGGGGTCGGGGGCGGCCCGAGGTCGATCCCGTGGATGTCGGCCGGCACGTCGAGCATCAGCGCCGTCGCACCCAGCGCCGTGCGCAGGCCCGGGTCGGCGCCCGCACCGCCCTTGTGCCCGGGGACGTGGAAGCGCGTCGAGCCGCGGAAGGCGTAGCCCCAGACGGCGTCGAGGTACGGAGCGGTCGGCTGGGCCTGCTGCGCGACCCCCGCGCGCGGCTCTTCGGTCAAGGCCATGCGCGCGACCCTACTGCGCCTTCGTGCTCGCCATCAGGTAGGCGTGCACGAAGCCGTCCAGGTCGCCGTCGAGCACGCCGTTGGCGTTGCCGACCTCGAAGTCCGTGCGGTGGTCCTTGACCATCGTGTACGGGTGCAGGACGTAGGAGCGGATCTGGGAGCCGAAGTTGACGTCCTGCGCCTCCCCGCGCTCGCGCGCGATCTCCTCCTTGCGCCTGCGCTCCTCGGCCTCGATCAGCTTCGAGCGCAGCATCGCCATCGCGGTCGCGCGGTTCGACGACTGCGAGCGCTCGTTCTGGCACTGCACGACGATGCCGCTCGGCTTGTGCGTGATCCGCACCGCGGAGTCGGTCTTGTTGACGTGCTGGCCGCCGGCTCCCGAGGCCCGGTAGGTGTCGATCTGCAGGTCGTCGTCGTCGATCTCGAGCTCCCCTGCCTCCTCGACCACGGGCGCGACCTCGACGCCCGCGAAGGAGGTCTGGCGGCGGTTGGCCGAGTCGAACGGCGAGAGCCGCACGAGCCGGTGCACGCCCTTCTCGGCCGAGTACAGGCCGTAGGCGTTCTCGCCCGCGGCGCGGAAGGTCGCGGACTTGATCCCGGCCTCCTCCCCCGGGCTGGCCTCGAGCAGCTCGACCTTGAAGCCGCGCCGCTCGGCCCAGCGCATCATCATGCGCAGCACCATCTCCGCCCAATCCTGGGCGTCCGTGCCGCCTGCGCCCGCGTTGACCGTCACGAGCGCGTCACCCGCGTCGTAGTCGCCGGTGAACAGGCGCTGCTCCTCCAGCGTCGCGAGACGCTCCTCGACCGAGGCGAGCGTCTCCTCGAGCTCGGCCTCCATCTCGGGATCCTCCTCGGTCAGCTCCGCCAGGCCGCCGAGATCCGCGGCGTCGGCATCGAGCCGCTCGTAGGTCTCGAGCCGGCGCTGCACCCGCGCGTATTCGCCGTTGAGCTTGGCGGCGGCTTCCGGGTCGTCCCAGAAGCCGCCCTCGCCCATCCGGGCCTCGAGCGCGGTGGCGCGCTCCCTCAGTCCGGCAGGGTCAAAGGTAGTCCGAGAGCAGGGACATCTGCTCACGGATGGCGGCGAGGCGCTGCGGAATCGTCTGGGTCTGCGGGCTCGCCATCGTGCGCTGAGTGTATCCGCGCGCGATCCGGCCTTTCAGGTTCCGCGCGCTTCTGCCGATCCCCAGGGCAATGGTGACGAAGAACTCCACTGAGCAGGTGCAGCGCTACCGCCTGGTCACGCGCTCCGATTTCGACGGTCTGGTGTGCGCCGCGCTGCTCAAGCAGGTCGGAATGCTCGACGACATCCTCTTCGTCCACCCCAAGGACATGCAGGACGGCAAGGTCGAGCTGACCGAGCGCGACATCACGACGAACCTGCCCTACGTTCCCGGCGTCCACCTCGCCTTCGATCATCACGACTCCGAGATCGAGCGGCTCGAAGGCACGGCGGAGAACCACATCATCAGCGTGAACGCGATGTCCGCCGCACGCGTGGTCTACGAGCACTTCGGCGGCGCAGAGCGCTTCACGGGCGTCACGGACGAGCTGATGGACGCGGTCGACAAGGCCGACGCCGCGCAGTTCCTCGAGGACGAGATCCTCGATCCCGCCGGCTGGATCTTCCTTTCCTTCCTGATGGACCCCCGCACCGGGCTTGGCCGCTTTCGCGAGTTCCGCATCTCGAACTACCAGCTGATGATGCAGCTGATCGACGCCTGCACGCGGCTGACCGCCGAGCAGGTCCTGGCGTCCCCCGACGTCGCCGAGCGCGTGGAGCTCTACCGCGAGCACACGGACGCGGCGAAGGAGCAGATCCGGCGCTGCGCGGTCGTCCACGGCAACCTCGTGGTGCTCGACCTGCGCGACGAGGAGATCATCCACCCGACCAACCGCTTCCAGATCTACGCGCTGTTCCCCCAGTGCAACATCTCGATGCACGTGCTGTGGGGCCTCAAGCAGCAGAACACGGTCTTCGCGGTCGGCAAGTCGATCCTCGACCGCTCCAGCCGCACGATCGTCGGCGCGCTCATGCTCGGCTACGGCGGCGGCGGCCACGATGCGGCCGGGACCTGCCAGATCGAGAACGAGCGTGCGGTCGCGGTCGGCGCCGAGCTGATCGCCCGCATCAACGCCGACGGCTGACGCGGTTCACGCCGCGTGGCGGCGGCAGCGGAAGACCGGGGTCGGCTCCGAGAAGCCCTTGAGCTTCTTCGGGCCGGCGTCGGACCAGTCGAAGGCCTCGTCGCCGGCGCGCTCGCGCGCCGCCTTGTCGGCGATCAGCGCTCCCGCCCGGGCGCGCTCGGTGAGCCGCGCCGCGAGGTTGACCGGGCCGCCGTAGTAGTCGCCCCAGCGCCGTAGCGCCTGGCCGTGGGCGGCGCCGGCGTGCAGCGCGGGGAACTGATCGCCCTCGCGCTCGGCGGCTTCCATCAGGCGGAGGATCGTCTCGAGCAGCGGGCCCGGCTCGGGTCCGGCGAACATGACCGCGTCCCCGATCGTCTTGATCAGCCGCACCGGTGGCTCGGCGACGTCCGCCGCAAGCCCCGCGAGCCGCGTCGCGATCGCGCCCAGGTCGGCCGCCGGGACGCCCTCGCCCAGGCGCGTGAAGCCGACGACGTCGCAGAAGCCGATCGTCACCTCGTGCACGTCGCTGCGGCGCCCCGCGACGATCTCCTCCGCGGCGACCATCTCCTGGCGGATGTTCTCGCGGTTGTGGAGCATGTACATCACGCCCAGCAGCTCCGCCGCGTACGGCGTCAGCTCGCGCGTCGCGTTACCGAGGCGGCGCGCGTACTCGTATTCGTTGTCGCCCTCCTGCGGGATCGCGACGTTCGCGAGCGTGCCCGCTGCCGCCGCGGCGTGCGCGGCCGCCTCGCCGAATATGCGCGAGGCCTCGATCAGGCCGTCGACGGGCAGGCCGCCCTCGATGAAGGCGGCGAGCGCCCGGGCCCCGAACAGGTCGAGCTCGCCGAGCGCGGCGACGTCGCGCGGCGGCAGCGGCAGCCCGGCGGCGCGGCGCATCGCCTCGAGCGTCTCGAGCTCCACGCCCGCCTGCTCGGCGACCTGCGGCGCCGTGAGCTGACCGATCCCGCCCAGCGCCAGCTCCGCGGGCAGCAGCGCGAGCCGCCCCTCGCCGACGGCGGCCTGCAGCTCCTCGACCGAGCAGCCGTCGGCGTGCAGCGACTCCAGCAGCTGGGCCCGGGCCCCGCGCGCCGTGCCGTCGAGGCCGTCGAGCAGGCCGAGCGCTTCGAAGTCGGGCGCGCTCACGCCGGTACGGGCACGGGCACCGGCGCGACGACCACGGGGATCCCGTTCAGCACGGCGTTGCCCGAGAGCGCGTCGACGAGCCCCTCGTCGGCAAGCGTGTTCGAGTTCACGCCGGCGTGCTCGCCCGCCACGCCGAGCCTGGCGCCGGGAGCGTCGTGGCCCCAGCCGTGCGGCAGCGACACGACGCCCTGCATCACCCCGTCGGTCACCTCGACGGTGGCCTCCAGCTCGCCGGCGCGGTTGCGCACGCGCGCCGGCACTCCATCCGCGAGCCCGAGCCGCCCGGCGTCATCCGGGTGCACCTGCAGCGTGCAGCGCTCCGGGCCGCTGACCAGCAGCGCGAGGTTGTGCATCCAGGAGTTGTTCGAGCGCAGCTGGCGGCGCCCGACAAGGACGAGCGCGTCCTCTTCGCGCGGGCGCCCGAGCGCTTCGCGCAAGCGCGCGACGTCGGCGACGATCGGCGCCGGGGCGAGGTCGATCATCCCGTCCGGCGTGCGCAGCAGCTCCGGCAGGCGCGGCTCGAGCGGCCCCAGGTCGATGCCGTGCGGCGCCGCCTCGAGCGCGGCGATGCCGATGCCGTCAGGCCGTGCGCCGAAACCGTCGCCGTAGGGTCCGCAGCGCAGCAGGATGTCGAGCAGGCGCTCGGGCCCGCGGCGGGGTTCGAGCTCGGCCAGCAGCTCCGCGGGGTCGCGCCCGTGCACGGGCGAGTGCGGCTCGGCGGTCTCGCGCCGCAGCAGCTCGCCGGCGACGAGCCGGTCGAGCGGCTCGACGTCCTCGGGCGGCGGTTGCCCGGCGGCCAGCGCGGCCAGGCGCAGCAGCGTCGCCCACTCGTCCGGGACGCCCGGGTCGGGCGCGAGCACCGGCGGCGAGTAGTTCGCCACGTTGCGCACGGACAGCTGGTAGAACGCGAGGTCGTAGTGGGACCGCTGCAGCGGCGACGGCGCCGGGAGGATCACGTCGGCGTGGCGCGTCGTCTCGTTGACGTAGATGTCGATCGCGACGTAGAGGTCCAGCGACTCCAGCGCCGCCTCGATCCGGCCGGAGTTGGGCGTCGAGCGTGCCGGGTTCCCCGCGAGCGTGATCAGCGCCCGCACCTGGCCTTCGCCGGGTGTCTCGATCTCCTCGGCGAGCGCCGCGACGGGAAGCTCCCCGAAGCTCTCGGGCAGCCCGCGCACGCGTGAGTGCCAGCGGCCGATGCGGGCGCCGCGCCCGCGTCCCGGCTCGCCGAACGAGTTGCGCTGGCCGGCGGCCGCGCGCGGGAACATCGCGCCACCGGGACGGTCGAGGTTGCCGGTCAAGATGTTGAGCACGTCGACCAGCCAGGACGCGAGCGTCCCGAACTCCTGCGTCGTCGTGCCGATGCGGCCATAGACCGCCGCCGACTCGGCGGCGGCCAGCTCGCGCGCCATCCGGCGGATCGCCGCGGCGCCGATCCCGGTGACCGGCGCGACGGCCTCGGGCGTGAACGGCTCCGCCAGCTCGCGCACCGCCTCGATCCCGTCGCTGAGCTCTGCGAGGCGTCCGGGCTTCTCCAGCCCCTCGGCGAACAGCACGTGCACGAGCGCGAACAGCAGCTGGGCATCGGTCCCGGGCCGGATCGGGTGGTGCTCGTCGGCGGCCTCGGCGGTGCGGCTGCGGCGCGGGTCGACCACGACCAGCTTGCCGCCGCGGGCGCGCAGCGCCTTGAGGCGGCCGCGCATGTCCGGTGCGGTCATCAGCGAGCCGTTGGACGCGAGCGGGTTGGCGCCCAGCATCAGCAGGTGCTGCGTGCGGTCGACGTCGGGGATCGCGACCGACAGCGCCGCGCCGTACATCAGCGCGTTGGCGATCTCCTTCGGCCGCTGGTCGACCGTGCTGGCCGAGAAGAGGCTGCGCGTGCCGAGCGCCTTCAGCAGCACGCGCCCGTACAGCAGCTGCGCGAGCCCGTGGGCCGCCGGGTTGCCGACGTAGACCGCCACCGAGTCGCGCCCGTGCGCTTCCATCAGCGGCCCGAGCCGCTCGCCGATGAAGGCGAAGGCCTCCTCCCAGCTCGCCGGCCGCAGCTCGCCGTCGGCGGCGCGGAGCAGCGGCGTGCGCAGGCGGTCAGGATCCTCGTGCAGGTCCTTCAGCGCGACGCCCTTCGGGCACAGGAAGCCGCGCGAGAAGACGTCGTCGGTATCACCGCGGACCCTGACGACGTCAGCGCCGCGAACGGTCACCGCGAGGCCGCACGTCGCCTCGCAGAACGGGCACGTCGCGAACGCGGTCCGCTCCTCCATCCGGCGGACCCTACCGCGTCGGGGCCGGCCCTAGGCGCCGTGACACTTCTTGAACTTCTTGCCCGAGCCGCACCAGCACGGGTCGTTGCGCCCGAGCTGCTCGTGCTCGTCGACGCGGCGCTGCTCGACGACGGTCACGCCGGGCGCCTCCTCGTCCCCGGCCTCTTCGTATGCGTTCGGCTGGTCCTCGAGCGTGCCGCCGGAGTAGTTCAGCGTCGCCGTTCCGCCGCCGTTGCGCTGGTCGGGCAGCGCGCCGTCGCCGTTCGTGCCCTCCACCTCGACCTCGACGTTGAAGACCATCCGCGCGAAGTCCGACCAGATGCTGTTCATCAGGTCCTGGAAGAGCGTGAAGCCCTCGTTCTTGTAGGCGACGAGCGGATCGATCTGGGCGAACCCGCGCAGGTGGATCCCCTCGCGCAGGTAGTCCATGTCGTAGAGGTGCTCGCGCCAGCGCTGATCGATGATCTGCAACAGCAGGAAGCGCTCGAGCGAGCGCATCAGCTCGTCGCCCAGCTCGGACTCGCGCTCGTCGTAGAGCTTCAGCGCGTCGTCGACCAGCAGCCGGACGAGCTGCTCGCGGTCGAGCTGCTCGCGGTCGAGCTCCTCGACGCCGAAGTCGACGTGGAAGATCTGGTCGAGCTGGACCCACAGCCCGTCGAGGTCCCAGTCCTCGAGGTAGTCGCCGGGCGTGTACTCCTCGACGAGCCGCTCGATCACCTGGATGACCTGCTCGCGCGCCGTGTCACCCATGTCCTGACCCTCGAGCACGCGGTCGCGGTACTGGTAGACGACCTCGCGCTGCTGGTTCATCACGTCGTCGTACTCGAGCACGCGCTTGCGGATGAGGAAGTTCTGCTCCTCGACCTTGCGCTGGGCGTTCTCGATCTGCTTCGAGAGCATCTTCGCCTCGATCGGCTCCTCCTCGCCCTCCTCGCCCACAGGGCCGAGGCGGTCGAGGATGCGGTAGATCCGGTCGCCGGCGAACAGCCGCACGAGGTCGTCCTCGGCGGAGAGGAAGAAGCGCGACTCGCCCGGGTCGCCCTGGCGGCCGGAGCGGCCGCGGAGCTGGTTGTCGATCCGGCGCGACTCGTGGCGCTCGGTGCCGACGATGAACAGGCCGCCGGCGTCGACGACCTTCTCACGGTCGGCCTCGACGCGGGCCTCGATCGACGGCAGCACGTCCTTGAAGCGGTCCTCGAAGTCCGGGTCGCCGGGCCGCAGGCCGAGCTTGGCGAGCTCGAGCCGCGTCAGGTGCTCGGCGTTGCCGCCCAGCTTGATGTCGACGCCGCGACCGGCCATGTTGGTGGCGATCGTGACCGCGCCGGGGGCGCCCGCCTCGGCGACGGTCTCGCCCTCGCGCTCGGCGTGCTCGGGCTTCGCGTTGAGCACGGTGTGCGGGATGCCCCGCCGCTCGAGCTCCCTGCCCAGATGCTCGGAGACCTCGACGGAGATCGTGCCCACCAGCACGGGCTGGCCCTTGGCGTTGCGCTCCTCGATCTCGCGCGCGACGGCCGCCCACTTGCCGCCCTTGGTCTTGAAGACCTGGTCGTTGCGGTCGGCGCGGATCATCGGCTGGTTGGTCGGGATCTGCACGACCGGCAGCTTGTAGATCTTCATGAACTCGTTGGCCTCGGTCAGCGCCGTGCCGGTCATGCCCGCGAGCCGGTCGTACATGCGGAAGTAGTTCTGCAGCGTGATCGTCGCGAGCGTCTGGTTCTCCTCCTGGACCCGGACGCTCTCCTTGGCCTCGATCGCCTGGTGCAGGCCCTCGGACCAGCGCCGGCCGTCGAGGATCCGGCCGGTGAACTCGTCGATGATCTTCACCTCGCCGTCGACGACGGCGTAGTCGACGTCGCGCTTGTACAGCGACTCGGCCTTGAGCGACTGGTTGAGGTGGTTGACGAGCGGGCCGTTCTCGGCCTTGTAGAGGTTGTCGATGCCGAGGAAGCGCTCCGCCTTCTCGACGCCCCGCTCGGTCACCGAGACGGTCTTGTGCTTCTCGTCGAACTCGAAGTCGAAGTCGGCGGTGAACTCCTTCTTGGTCTTCGGGTCCATCCCCTCCGGGCGCTTGCCCGCCTCCATCACCTTGGCCAGCTTGGCGAAGCGGACGTAGAGCTCGGCCGCCTGCTCGGGGGCGCCGGAGATGATCAGCGGCGTGCGCGCCTCGTCGATCAGGATGTTGTCGACCTCGTCGACGATCGCGTAGTGGTGCATGCCGATCGGCTTGCCGTCCTCGTCGATCCTGCCGCCGTGCTGGACCTTCTCCTCCAGCGAGGTCGCCATGTTGTCGCGCAGGTAGTCGAAGCCGAACTCGGAGTTCGTCCCGTACGTGATGTCGGACGCGTATGCGGCGCGCTTCTCCTGGTAGGGCTGCATGTTCTGCAGCACGCCGATCGACAGGCCGAGGCCGCGGTAGATCGGCGCCATCCATTCGGCGTCGCGCCGGGCGAGGTAGTCGTTGACCGTGACGACGTGTACGCCCTTGCCGGCGAGCGCGTTGAGCGCCACCGCGAGCGTGGCGGTCAGCGTCTTGCCCTCGCCGGTCTTCATCTCGGCGATCGAGCCGCCGTGCAGCACCATGCCGCCGATCATCTGGACGTCGAAGTGGCGCATGCCCATCGTGCGCCGCGACGTCTCACGGACGACCGCGAAGGTCTCGGGCAGCAGCGCGTCGAGCGACTCGCCGTTGGCGGCGCGCTCGCGCAGCGAATCGGCCTGGGCGCGCAGCTCGGCGTCGTCGAGCAGCTCGAGCTCGCCCTCCCAGGAGTTGATCAGGTCGACGCGCTTGGCGTACTGCTTGAACTGCTTGCCTTCGCCGAGTCGGAGAGCGCGGTCGAGGATCGTCATGGATCAGAGGATAGAGGCCCGCCTTGGGCCCGGAACGGGCCCCGCGCAGCGCATCGGAGAACTCCTCGCTACCAGGCTGCCGCGGCCTCGCCCGGCTCGTCGTCGACGGCCGGC
>CAWIVY010000005.1:0-230730 GCA_963839615.1 uncultured Solirubrobacteraceae bacterium | reverse complement strand
GAAGCCCGCGACGAACAGGTTGTCGGGCTGTCGTAGAGGTCCAGCGGCGCGCCGACCTGCTCGACGACGCCGTCGTGCATGACGACGATCTTGTCGGCCATGGTCATGGCTTCGATCTGGTCGTGCGTGACATAGATCGTGGTCGTCTTGAGCCGCTGGTGCAGTTCCTTGATCTCGGCGCGCATCTGCGACGCGCAGCTTGGCATCGAGATTGGACAGGGCTCGTCGAACAGGAAGACCTGCGGGTCGCGCACGATGGCGCGGCCCATGGCGACGCGCTGGCGCTGTCCGCCGGAGAGCTGCGCGGGTAGCGCGCCAGCAGCGGCTCCAGACCCAGGATGCTCGGCCGCGTCGCCCACCCGCTGCGTCGATCTCCGCCTTCGGCGCGCCGCGCAGCTTCAGCGAGAAGCCCATGTTCTCGGCCACGGTCATGTGCGGATAGAGCGCGTAGTTCTGGAACACCATGGCGATGTCGCGCTCCTTGGGCGGCAGGTCGTTGACGACCCGGCCGCCGATGCGGATCTCGCCGCCGGTGATGCCCTCCAGGCCGGCGATCATGCGCAGCAGGGTGGACTTGCCGCAGCCCGACGGGCCGACCAGCACCACGAATTCGCCGTCCGCGATGTCGATCGACACGCCGTGCAAAATCTGCGTCGCGCCAAAAGACTTGCGCACGCCGGCGCAGGTAACGCTGGCCAAAGGCGGTCTCCCAAATCATGCTTTTTCTTGATGGCTACAATGCACATAGCGATGCACAAAGCAATGAGGTCCGGCGCCTTGGAAACGGGCCTATGCCGTACCGGTGTATTCGTGGGCCTGCGCACTTTTCGGCATCGTTTTGGTCGTAGGCGCAGGCAGCAGTGGACGCCGAGGATCACTTGGTTTCGACCACGATGTACTCGTCCTCGACGGCGACCGGAAAGGTCTCGGCCACGTACGGTCCTCGACCAGCTTGGCGCCGGGCTCGACCGAAACTGCATAGTTGATCAGCCGCATGCGCTTGGGATCGCACCAGGAGCGTCCCGTGCGGACGTCGAACTCCCAGTTGTGCCAGAACAGCGGATCATCTCGCCGGGCCGCGAGTAGGCGTATTCACCGGGCTCGGAGGATTTCACCAGGCCCGTCAGCTTGCCCTTCGATAGGCTGCCGCCCTTGTGCGGGCATTTGTCGGACAACGCGAACAGCTCGCCCTTGATGTTGAAGATGACGATGTCGCGCGCGCCCACCTGCACGAGCTTGCGCATCCCGCTGGGATCTCGGCAGCACGGGCGACGACGTGACGGGGCATGGGGCTCTAGCCGGCCCGCGCAGAACTGGCGCCGGCTTACGCGCTTGGGATTTGGATGGCCGAGGGTCGGGACGAACCCGCAGGCTCGTGCCGGACAAGGTTTGAAGCACGCTGATGACTGAGAACAGGTTGGCGCACTTGGGTTGCCGGCGGCCCAAACATGCACATCAGGCTCTTGACGGGGATCCCGGTTTCCTTTGCGAGCTTCGCAAAACCAATCGTGGCATTGACGTAGTCACGAGGATCGCCTTGCCGACGTTCACTTCGCCGGAGAGCAGGGCATCGATACCTTCGGCAAGGAGCGCGTCGCGAAAAGCAGGGTCTTCTTCGATACGCTCCTCGACCGTCTCCTTGAACGAGCGGGTTAAGGGCATGTAGTTTTCCGCAAATATGAAGCAAGCTCAACCGAGTTCCCCTCCCCCTTGCGGGGAGGGGTTAGGGGTGGGGGTAGCCACATGCGGAGCGCTTTGAGATTCCCCCACCCGGCGCTTCGCGCCACCCTCCCCGCAAGGGGGAGGGATTTGGTAGCGGCTATATTCGAGGGACTACCCTGGGGGAGCAACGTAAACACTAGGTGCACTCAACCGAGCCGATACACCGAACGTGCATTGGCGGTCAAAATCTGTTTGTAGCGCTCGCGCGGCATGGCCGCCGGGAAGGCGCGGAACGGATCGTCGAAATCCCAGTGCGGGTAGTCGGACGCGAACAGCAGCCGGTCCCAGCCGATCCATTCCATGGTGTCGAGCGCCTGGCGCGGTCCTCCGGCTCCTCCATCGGCTGGGTGGTGACCCAGATGTGCTCGCGGATGTATTCGGACGGCTTGCGCTTGAGGTGCGGCACCTCGCTGCGCATGCGCTCGAACAGCTTGTCGAGGCGCCAGGACAGCGCCGGCAGCCAGGCAAAGCCGCCTTCGACGATCACCACCTTGAGCCGGGGGAAGCGTTCGAACACGCCTTCGATGACGAGGCTGGTGACGGCTGTCTGGCAGGACGTCGAATGTCCGGCGCCTTCTTCGATGTAGAACGATGGCCAGCCCGCGCCCGTGTAGGGGTGGCCGCTGGCGCCGAACACATGGATGCCACGGGAAAGCCATGGCGCTCGGCGGCCTCGTAGATCGGCCAGTAGCGGCGCTTGCCCGGCGGCTCGGAACTGCGCGTCAGCATGAACACCTGGGCGTAGGCCGGATCGTCGGCGCACCGCTCGATCTCCGTGCCGAGGCTTCGCCGTCCTCGTAGGGTACACGATCCCGGCCTTCAGTCGCGGCTCCGGCCTGGCAAAGAAGTCGCGCTGCCAGTCGTTGATCGCGGACGTGAGGGCCGCGCCGAAATCGAGATTGATCTCGCCCTGGCCGGAGATGCCGAGCGGGCCCAGAATGCCGACCTCGATGCCGTACGCATCGAGATATTGCGCACGGATCAGGTCGAGGTCGCTGCCCGGCGCGCCGCCTGTCTCGGGCCACGCATCGCGCCGGCACGCGCAGCGGGGCCGACTTCGGATAGGGCTCGAGGCCCTGCCATACGGCGCCGCTGCCGTAGGTCTGCAGGTGGTCCCACCAGTGCGCGGACATATACGGCTTGAGGTCTGGCCTTGCGCGCAAGCCGGATGCACGTCGCCATCGATCATCTGAGCCGGGTCGGTTGGCGACGTCCGGCGCGGGGCGGTCATCGACGTTTCGGCATCGGGCGTAAGGGAGCATCGAGCTCATGCGGGCCTCGTCAAGCGTGGATAGGTGGCCAATGGGTTATCGATGAGGATTTTCTTGCGCAACGCGGGTCGATGCCGGCGGGCAGCATCGGATCGCCGTCGTACTGCCAGTGCGGAAAATCGGTCGCAAACAGCAGCATCTGGTCGGATTGCAGCTGGTCCATGAGCCGGCCGATGTCGACCCTCAGCCGGCCCATCAAACGGCTGAATGGTCAGGCGCATATGGTCGCGCACGTACTCCAGGGGCGAGCGGTCGATCCAGGGCACCTCGTTGCGCACGCCGCGCCAGAACTTGGTCAGCCGCCACAGGTAAGGCGGCGAGCCACGTCACGCCCGACTCGATCAGCACCACCTTGAGCTTGGGGAACTTCACGAACACGCCTTCGCAGATCAGGCTGCCGAGTTGGGTGTGAAATGCGAGCGACTGGGCCGCATAGTCTTCCAGGTAGTAGCTCGGCCAGCCCGATCCCGTGACCGGATGGTGGTAGCTGATGCCGGCGTGAATGCCGATCGTGAGGCCATGCTTTCGGCCGCTCGTAGATCGGCCAGTAGAACGGCTCTGCCGAGCGGCGCTCGCCGCAAGACGAGCAACAGCACCTGCACAAAGCGGGATTGTCCGGCGCAAGCGCTCGATCTCCTCCACCGCCAGCTCGCGGGTTCTGCATCGGGACACGACCGATGCTCTGAGCCGCGGATCCTTGTCCAGCCACTCGGCCGCCACCAATCGTTGACCGCCGTCGCGAACGCGGCCGCCATGTTCTCGTCGCGGAAGACCTGCACCGCGTACAGGCAATTGCAGATCGCCAGCCCGAACCCGAGCGGATCGAGCATCGCCTTGGCGTAGCCCTCGGCATGCTCGTCGGGCCGGCGCTTGCCCTCGCGCCAGTCCGGCCGCACCGTCAGCGGCGCATTGGCGGGATACGCGATCGTGTCGAAGCCCTCGATGCCCCGCACCTCGACGGTGTCGCTCCAGTACTCGCTCATGTGCGCCCGCAGCGCGCCGCATGTTCGGCACGCGCGGATGCATGTCGCAATCGATCGCTCCCGTCCAGTCGGCGCTCAAGGCGTTTCCTCGTCATTCACATCAGGGCCGGCCCAGCATAGCGCACGCCATTGCAGCGGCGAAACGTCGCTTGTGGTCAAACCGGCGCTCCGGCACACTTGGCCTGTGGCCGGCAAGGAGAGCCCTATGTCCGACACCCAGACGATGGCCATGCTGGAGAAACGGCGCATCGAGGCGACGATCCTCAAGCATGTCTACGATACGCTGAAGGCCAGCCACGGCATCGAGGCCGCCAGAAGGCCATCGCTGACGCCGTGCGGGATCGGCCATGGAGCAGGCTGGACAATTGGCTGCCGCCGTCGGCGGCAAGACATCGATCGAGACCTTCATCGACCGCCAGGCGCTGTGGAAGCGCGGCGGCGCTGGCCATCGAGGTCGAAGGAGCAGACCGACACGCGCTACCGCTACAACGTCACCCGCTGCAAGTACGCCGAGATGTACCGCGACATGGGCCTCGGCGAGATCGGCCATCTGCTCTCATGCCAGCGCGACGGCACGTTCTGCGAAGGCTACGACGAGCGCATCAGCTCGAAGCGCACGCAGACCATCATGCAGGGCGCCAGCCACTGCGATTTCGACTATACGTTCGAGAAGAACGATGACAGCGCTTCAGCGGCTTGACCAGTCAATACGGCGGAGCCTTGCGCGCCCGTTGCATCTTGGCGGCTTCGGTCCACCACGCGAGATCATCGGCGAAGCGGACGAAGGACTTCTCGAGGGAATTTCGAGCTTCGCCCGTCGGCTTGCCGTCGGTGCTCAGGGCTTCCCACGATGGGTCCACCACGTCAGCGTGCTCGACCCGACGAGCATGCCCATCTCCGACAAGGTGCCATGCCACAGTAAATTTTGAACGCGCGCCGGCGATGCGGCCGGCCGAATAGCTGACGTGGCCGCCGGCCGCCAGAACCATTTCCTCCAGGAAATGGTCCGTCAGGTTCTTGAGGCCTGGCTGCATGCCCCAATTGTATTCGCCGGTGACGAACACGAAGGCATCGGCGGCTTTGATCTTTGTGGCCAGTTCCTCCAAGGCCGGCGGCGCCGCGCCCAGCTTGTGCTCCTTGTACATGCGGTCAAGGATCGGCGAAGCCGATCGCCTTGGCGTCGATGAGCTCGACGTCCTCGCCGCGGGCTTTGAGACCAGCAACGATGAAGTTGCAAGACGGATGCCATGCGATCCGAACGATACGAGCCGTAGAAAACTAGGATGCGGTCAGCCATGGTGCCTGCCAGCTCACTCCGGCAACTTGTAGTCCGCGAACTTCGCACGCAAATCCTTCTTCGAGTCTTGCCGGTCGCCGTCATCGGCAGGGCGTCCACGAACACGACGTCGTCGGGCATCTGCCACTTGGCGATCTTGCTTCCCAGCACCTCGAGATGTCGGCCTTGGTGGGCTCCGCGCCCGGCGCTTTCACCGCCACCAGCAGCGGCCGCTCGTCCCACTTGGGATGTGGCACGCCGATGACGGCGCAGTTGGCGAGACCTTTGCAGCTGAGCGCGGCGTTCTCCACGTCGATGGAGCTGATCCACTCGCCGCCGATTCACCAGGTCCTTGGTGCGGTCGACGATCAGCAGCCAGCCGTCCGGCGTGATCTGGCCACATCGCAGGTGCCGAACCAGCCTTCCCCGTCGATTTGCTCGCGGAAGCCTCCGCGTTGTTGAAATAGCCCGAGACGATGGTGGAGCCGCGTACGAACAACTCGCCCAGGTGTTGCCGTCCGCCGGCGCGCGGTTGCCCTTGTCGTCGATGACCTTGAGGTCGACGCCGAACATGCGCCGGCCCTGTTTGGCGCTGAGTTTCGCGCGCTCCATCGGTGCCAGTTTCTGCTTTTTCCGGCCGGAATACGGTGAGCGTGCCGACTGGGCTCATCTCGGTCATGCCCCAGCCGTGCGTGACCTCGATATCGTAGTCGCGCGTCAGGGTGTCGATCATGGCCTGCGGCACGGCTGAGCCACCGCTCAGCATTTCCCGCAAATTCTCCGGCTTGCGGCCGCGCTTCTTGAATTCTTTGATCAGGCCGAGCCAGCACCGTCGGCACACCCCAGCCGGCATCGACGCCTTCGCTTTCCATCAGGTCGTAGAGCGTGGGGCCGCGAGATTGGCGGCCATGACCGACACCTCCCCCACGCCTCCCCAGCCCCAAGAGCCTCCGCGGCGCCTGACACGCTCGACCAGCGACCGCCTGATCGGCGGCGTCGCGGGCGGCATCGGACGCCACCTGAACGTCGACCCGCTCGCGATCCGGATCACGTTCGTGATCCTCACCTTCGCGGGCGGCCTCGGCCTGATCGCGTACCTGCTCTGCCTCGCCTTCGTCCCGACCGACGACCCCGCGGCCCCGCCGCTGAAGTGGGGTCTTGCCCGCACGGTCGGCGTCGGCCTGCTGGCCGTCGCCGCGCTCGCGCTGCTGGTGCCCGACTGGGTCTGGGGCCCGCAGCTGCCGCTGCTGGCGGTGGCGGGCGCAGTGGTCTACCTGCTCCTGCGCATGGTCCGCGACGACGGCGGCAGCCATGCCGGGCGCGTGGCCGCGCGGATCGCGATCGGCATCGTGCTCTTCGCACTCGCCGTGGGCGGCTTCGTCGCCGCCGCGGCTGGCACGGCGCTCGGCGGCGGCGTGATCGTCGCGGGCCTCGTGATCGCCTGCGGCGTCGGCCTGGTCGGCGGCGCGTTCCGCGGCGGGGCGCGCTGGCTGATCGTGCCCGCGCTCGTGCTGGCGCTCCCGCTGGGGGCCGTCGCCGCGACCGACCTCGACATCCGCGGCACGTGGGGTGACCGGACGTTTCATCCAGCTTCCGTCGATGAGCTGGCCGACGGCTACGACATGGGCATCGGGTCGCTCAAGGTCGACACGCGCGACCTCGACCTCCCGCCCGGCCGCACGGACCTGCGGGTCGAGATCGGCATGGGCGAGATCGAGGTGCTCGTCCCCGAGGAGGTCTGCGTCACGACCGAGGCCGAGGTCGGTGTCGGCCTCGTGAACGCCGGCGACGGCGATCAGGGCGGCGTCGACCTGGACATCGACGACGACCGCGAGATCGCGCCGGGCGTCACGCAGCTGCACGTGATCGCCGACGTCGGTATGGGCGCCGTGCACGTCGGCGACCGGTTCGTCGAGCTGGACGGCCCGGGCCCGGGCCCCGGCCCGGGTCGCTGGCACGACGACTTCGAGGTGCTCCAGAGCCCGGCCAGCCGCGCCGCCTGCACGGGGGCGGCATGATGCCCCGCCCCGCATTCGATCCCGCCTCGCTGATCTCGGGGCTGGTCGTGATCGCGCTCGGCGTGCTGCTGCTGCTCGACCAGGCCGACGTCTTCGATCTGCATCCGAAGTACATGCTGCCGGCCGTGCTCGCCGCGGTGGGCGGCATCCTGCTCGCGTGCGGGCTCACCGGCCCGCCGCGCGGGCGCGCCTAGGCGAGTGGGAACATCCGCCGTGGTGACAGTGTCCGATACGCAGCCCGCGCCGCTCCGCCGCGATCGCTCCAGGGGCGTGCTCGGCGGCGTCTGCGCGGGGATCGGGCGGCGGCTCGGGATCGACCCGCTGATCCTGCGCATCGGCTTCGTCGCGGCCGCCGCGGCCGGCGGCACCGGCGTGATCCTCTACGCGATCTGCTGGGCGTTGCTGCCGGCGACCGGCGAGGGCCGGTCGCGCGGCACGCTGCTCGCGCGGGCGATCGGCCGGCGCGAGAGCTGGATGGTCGCGTCCGGCCTCGTGCTCCTGATGCTCGCCCTGCTGTTGCTCTTCCGCGCATGGGGCGTCTGGGTCGGGGACGCGATCATCTGGCCGCTCATCCTCGCCACCGGCGGCGGCGCGCTGATCTGGCGCCAATCGCAGGCGACTGTCGTCGAACCCGCAGAGCCCGCGCGCGCCGGCCCGGCGTGGATCGGCGCCCGCGTCGACGGGACGGGCGCGGCGCGTGCTGCGGATCTCGCGGCCGTCGCTGGGCATCGTCGCGCTCGGCGCCGCGCTGATCGTCGGCGCGGCGCTCGTCTTCCTCTGGCTCAACGGCGCGCTGGTCCCGGACCGCGACGTGCTGCTCGCGGTGCTGGTCGTGATGACGGCGCTTGGCGCTGATCCTCGCCCCGTGGTGGCTGCGGCTCGTCCGCGGGCTGACCGAGGAGCGCGCCGAGCGCATCCGCACGCAGGAGCGCGCCGAGCTCGCGGCGCACCTGCACGACTCCGTGCTGCAGACGCTCGCGCTGATGCAGAAGCGTGCGGAGGACCCGCGCGAGGTCGCCGCGCTCGCGCGCCGCCAGGAGCGCGAGCTGCGCGCCTGGCTGAACGCGGGCTCGCGGCGATCGGATTCGGGCGCGCCCGCTTCGCTGGCTTCGGCGCTCGGGGCTGCCGTCGCGGAGATCGAGGATGCCCATGGCGTGCCGGTCGAGATCGTCGCGGTCGGTGACCGCCGGCTCGACGAGCGCGCGGAGGCGCTCGTGGCGGCGACGCGCGAGGCGGTGCTCAACGCCGTCAAGTTCGCCCCGGACGCCGCGATCAGCGTCTATGCGGAGATGGAGGGCGACCGTGCCGAGGTCTTCGTGCGCGACCGCGGCCCGGGCTTCGACCTCGCGGCGATCCCGCCCGACCGCCGCGGCCTGCGCGAGTCCGTGCTCGGCCGGATGGAGCGCCACGGCGGCCATGCGGCGATCCACACGCGCCCGGGCGAGGGCACCGAGGTCGAGCTGGTGATGTCCTGATGCCCGCGCTGCCGCGCGTCGTGCTCGTCGACGACCACGGCCTGTTCCGCGCCGGCGTGCGCGCCGAGCTCGAAGGCCTCGTCGACGTCGTCGGCGACGCCGGCACGGTCGGCGAGGCGATCGACTGCATCGTCGCCGAGCAGCCCGAGGTCGTGCTGCTCGACGTGCAGATGCCGGACGGCGGCGGCGTCGAGGTGATCCGCGGCGTCGCGCCGCGGCGGCCGGCCGTGCGCTTCCTCGCGCTGAGCGTCTCGGATGCGCCCGACGACGTGATCAGCATCATCCGCGCCGGCGCGCGCGGCTATGTGACGAAGACGATCTCCGGGCCCGAGCTGGCCGACGCGGTGCGCCGTGTCGCCGGCGGCGACGCCGTCTTCTCGCCGCGCCTGGCCGGCTTCGTGCTCGACGCGTTCGCGGGCCGCGAGGGCCAGGCGCCGGTCCTGGTCGACCCGGAGCTCGACCAGCTCACCGCCCGCGAGCGCGAGGTGCTGCGCCACATCGCCCGCGGCTATCTCTACAAGGAGATCGCGCTGCGGCTCGGCATCTCGGCCAAGACGGTCGAGGCGCACGTGTCGGCGGTGCTGCGCAAGCTGCAGCTCTCCAACCGCCACGAGCTGAGCCGCTGGGCGGTGCAGCGCGGCTGGGTCGAGTGAGCGCTCAGCCGACCTTCACGACGTCGTAGGTGGTCGTCTCCGTCTCCTGCCCGAAGCGGGCGTTGATCACGTAGAGGCGCTTGCCGTGGCGGGCGATCGTCGTCGGGGTGTCGAAGTCGTCGTCGGTGAGCGTCGCGACCCCCGTGGCGCGCGTGAAGTGGTCGCGCAGCCGGAGCACGACGACCTCGTTGTCCTGGTTGCGCACCACGTAGAGCCGCTTGCCGCGCAGGAGGATGCCGTCGCCGTGCGTGACGTCTGGAGCTGCGATCTGCGTCGTGGCGCCCGTCCGCGGGTTCGCAGTGAAGAGCTCGCCCGTGTTGCTCTGCACGATGATCAGCCGCTTCCCGTTCGGCGTGGCGGCGATCCCGTTCGCGTTGAACTCGTCTTCGTAGACGAGGTCGCCGGTGATCGGCAGCGTCGACGTCTCGCCGGTCCTGCGGTCGTAGACGTAGATGAGCGGCTTGAGCGAGTCGGTGAAGTAAGCCGCCCTGCGCGTCACGGTGACGTCGTTGACGAACCCGCCCTCGAAGTCGACCGCATCGACGTTCGCACCTGTGCGGGCGTCGTAGACGTATGCGAAGCCGGTCGGCCCGCCGGCGACGTAGAGCTTGCCGCCGCGCGCCTTGAGCCCGTACGCCTCGCGCCCCGGCTGGGACTGCACCAGGATGTCGCCCGCGCCCGTGCGGAGGTCGCCCTTGTAGATCGACCCCGGCGCGACCGAGTTGCGATCGCGCGAGCCGACGTAGAACGTCGTCCCCTTCCCGGTCGCGATCCCCTCGGGACTCGAGCCGACCGGCACCGGGATGGTCTCCGGGAACGGCGCCGCGGCGAGCACGGCGGAGGCGAGTAGCGTGGCGAGCATGGAAGGTCCCCTTTCGGCTTTGCACGAAGAGATACGCACGCACGGCGGCTGCGGTTTCGAGATCTGCGAGCGCGCCACGAACATCGTGCCAGGCGAAGGGAGCCCGACGGCGGACGTGCTGCTCGTCGGCGAGGCGCCGGGCGCGAGCGAGGACGAGCAGGGTCGCCCGTTCGTAGGGCGCTCCGGCAGGCTGCTCGACGAGCTGCTCGACGAGGCCGGGCTGTTGCGCGCCGACGTCTTCATCACCAACGTCGTCAAGGCGCGCCCGCCGGGCAACCGCGATCCCAGGGCCGGCGAGGTGGTGCATCACATGCCGTGGCTCGAGCAGCAGCTGGCGCTGATCGGGCCGCGGGTGGTGATCCCGGTCGGGCGCCATGCGCTCGCGCACTTCGCGCCCGGGCGCAGGATCACCGACGTCCACGGCGCCCTGCTGGTCGAGCGCGGGCGCCGGCTCGTGCCCTGGCTGCATCCCGCTGCGGCGCTGCGCAACCCGCGCCTGCGGGAGACGCTGGTCCAGGATGCCCGGGCGCTGCCGGGCATCCTGGAGTCCATCGGCGAAGGGCCTAGCCCTTCAGGTTGAGCCGCTTCGACGACGTCGCCTTGTTACCGGCGGTGTCGGTCAGCTCGATCTTCACGGTCGCGCGGAGCTTCTTGCCCGGCGCCTTTGCGAGCGCGATGCGCGTCTTGCGCTTGAGCGCGACCTTGAAGGTCTTCGTCTGCCCGCCCGCGAGCTCGATCGCGAGCCTGCCCACGACCTTGCCACCGCGGATGATGCGGACCCGGCCCTTGGCGGCCGACTCGTCCGCGGGCAGGCTGATCCGCACGGCGGCGCGGCCACCGTCGACCTTGAGCCTGCGCGACTTGAAGGTCGCCTTCGGAGCGACCGTGTCGGCGACCGGGGGCGGAGGCGTGACGACGACGGGCGCGTCGACGGTCTCGACGTTCGTGACGACGTCGGTCGCGTCGACCTGGGCCGTGTCGGCGCCCGCGCCGCCGTCGATCTTCTGCGCCGAGTCGTTGCGCGCGCGGATCGAGTCGTTGCCGTCGCCGAGCTCGACGTCGGTGGCGAGCACCGCGCCGACGCCGTTGCCGACGTCCACGCTGTCGTCACCCGCGTTGCCGTTGAGGTCGAACAGCTCGACGGTGCCCATGTCGAGGAAGAACGGCACCTGCGTGTCGCGCGTCGCGGTGGCGCGGGCGCCGTTCCCGGTGATCACGAAGTGCTCGCCGGCCGAGCCGCCGTTGAGCTGGGCCGTGTCGTTGCCGGCGCCGCCCTCGGGCTTGTCGGAGCCGTCGCCGTTGTTCCACACGATCAGGTCGTTGCCGTCCTCGCCGTTCGGGGCGTCGTTGCCCTTGAACCCGGTGAGCTTGTCGTCGCCCGGGCCGGCGTTGATCGTGTCGGCCCCGTCGGTGCCGGTCAGGTCGTCGTTGCCCTCGCCGCCGTTGAGCGTCACGGCGATGCCCGTGACGGGCACGGTCTGGTCGAGCGTGGAGAACTTGTCGGCGCCGCCCTTGAGGTTGTTGACGTAGCGCTCCGCGCCGCCGACGTCGAGCGTGAACGGGCCGCCCGAGATGCGCTTGAAGAGGAAGCGCGCGCCGGCGGTCTCGACCGTGTAGGTCTCGTCGGCCACGGGCGAGCCCGTGTCGGCGCCGTTGCTCTCGATCGTGTCGATGCCGTCGCCGCCGTTCATCTGGTCGCTGCCGTCGCCGTTGTTCCAGACCAGCGTGTCGTCGCCGTCCTTGCCGCTCATCGTGTCGCCCTGCTTGCCGCCGACGATGCGGTCCGCGAAGGGAGAGCCGGTCAGCGTGTCGGCGCCGCCGGCCGCGAGGATCGTCGTCGCCGTCAGCTGCGTGTACGCGGCCGCCTCGACGCCGGACAGGTCGACCGTGTTGTCGCCGATGCCGGCTGCGTCCTCGGCCACCTCGATCGTCTTCACCGCGGCCGCGTCGATCGTCGTGTCGGCGCCGTTGAGCACGACCTTGCCGCCCGGATCACCGGCCAGCTCGACGTTCTCGGTGCCGAGATAGGTGATCGTCAGCTTGCCTGCGCCGTCGATCGACGCCACCGGATCGGCGCTCGCGGGAGCGGCGAGCGCGAGCGTGGCCAGACCGGCGAGCATGACGATGCGCGCCCCGCGGGAGGGCGATTGGAACTGCATGGGAGGGTCCTTTCGGAGCGGGAGATTCCGTCTGGCCCAAGGACGGGCCGCCCCGCCGCGTTATTCCCGCACTCCGCTCAGGCCGCGATGCGAGCCGCGCCGGCCGCCCCGAGCGTGCGCCCGGCGAGCAGGTCGGCGGCCTTCTCGCCGATCATGATCGCCGGCGCGTTCGTGTTCCCCCGCGGCACGTACGGGATCACCGAAGCGTCCGCCACGCGCAGGCCCTCGATCCCCTGCACGCGCAGCTCGGCGTCGACGACGCTGCCGAGCGCGCACGTGCCGACCGGGTGGTAGAGGCAGTGAGCGACGTCGCGCACGAACGCCCTCAGGTCGGCGTCGGAGTCCGACGCCGGCGCCTGGAAGGGCTCGCTGCCGTGACGCGCGATCGCGGGCTGCGCGGCGATCTCGAGCAGCAGGCGCTGCGCGGCGAGCATCGTGGCCCAGTCGCGCTCGCCGTCGAGCCAGCGGGTGACGATGCGGGGCTTGGCGGCAGGGTCGGCGGAGCGCAGGCGCACCTCGCCGCGGCTCTCGGGCTGCAGCACGCACGCGCCGACGGACCAGGCGTGCTCGGTCGGCGGCACGAGGCCCTCCTCGGCGAACATCACGGGCGCCATGTGGAACTGCACGTCGGGCGCGTCGAGACCGTCGCGTGAGCGCCAGAACCCGCCCGCCTCGGCGACGTTCGACGTCAGCGGCCCGCGGCCGTGCGTCTGCAGCAGCGCGACGTTCGCCTCGCTCTCGGCGGTCATCAGCGTCTCGGTGCCCGTGCGGATGATCTGGCCGGCGTTGGCATGGTCGGAGAGATTCGCGCCCACCGCCGGCAGGTCGAGCCGGACGTCGAGCCCGTGCTCGCGCAGGTGCGCGGCCGGGCCGATGCCCGACAGCATCAGCAGCTGCGGCGTGTTGTACGAGCCGGCGCAGAGCACCACCTCGCGCTCGGCGCGCAGCGCCTGCGGGACGCCGTCGCGCACGATCTCGGCCCCGACCGCGCGGTCGCCCTCGAACAGCAGCCGGGTCACGGGCGCACCGGGCACGAGCGTGAGGTTCGGGCGCGCGAGCGCCGGATGCAGGTAGGCGACCGCGGCCGAGCAGCGCATCCCGTTTCGTTGCGTGAGCTGGTAGAAGCCGACGCCGTCCTGCCGGCGCCCGTTGAAGTCGGCGTTCGCGGCCAGGCCGGCCTCGACCGCCGCCTCGATCCAGGCGCGCGCGAGCTCATGATCCGAGCGCGTGTCGGAGACGCTCAGCGGCCCGCCCGCGCCGTGCAGCGCGTCTGCGCCGCGCTCGTTGTCCTCGGCGCGCTTGAAGTACGGCAGCACCTCGTCCCAGCTCCAGCCCGGGCCCCACGCGTCGTAGTCGAGCGGGTTGCCGCGCATGTAGATCATCGCGTTGAGCGACGACGATCCGCCCAGCACGCGCCCGCGCGGCACGTAGAGCTCGCGGCCGCCGAGGCCCGGCTCGGGACCCGAGAGGTAATCCCAGTCGAACGGCGTGCGATAGAGCTGGGAGAACGCCGCCGGGATGTGGAGCGCCTGCTCGGAGTCCGGCGGCCCGGCCTCCACCAGCAGCACGCTGACGCCGGGATCCTCCGTGAGCCGTGCGGCCAGCGCACACCCGGCCGAGCCCGCGCCGACGATCAGGTAGTCGTGCATCGCGGCGACCCTACGCCTGCTCAGGGCCGCGCGCCAGCCGTCCTCAACAAGCCGCCGCGGCCGCGCTCGCCGAGGCCGAAGCGGCGCGGCAGCTGCGCCGTGCCGGTAAGCGCCGCCGCGACCTGCTCGGCGAGCGCCGGGCCGTGCTTGAAGCCGTGGCCCGAGCCGCCGCCCAACAGCCAGACCGACGGGTGCTCGGGATGCGACGCGGCGATGAAATGGGCGTCGGGCGACAGCTCGTAGCGGCAGCACTTCGAGCCGCGCAGCGGCGCCTCCGCGAGGTCCGGGAAGCGTTCCGCGAGGAACCGCCGCGCGGTCGCCTCGCCCGCCGCGGTGGCGGGCGGGAGGGCCGCGTCGGCGTCCAGCGGCGGCCCGTCGAGGTCGGGCGCCGTCTTGACGCCCAGGCCGTCGATGTCGCGCGTGCCGTAGACAGCCTGCTCGAAGTCGACGAAGGCCGGCACGCCGGCGGCGCTCCAGGCCGGACCGCCGTCGAAGAAGAACAGCTCCTGGCACGTGCTGCGGATCGCGACGTGCTCGCCGAACAGCCGCCCGAGCCAGGCGCCGCAGGCCCACACGACCACGTCGGCCTCGAGCACGCGGCCGTCGTCGAGCCGCGCCGCGGCGCCCTCTGGCCGGGCCGTCGCCCGCAGCAGCCGCGCCCCATGCGCGACGGCCTGGCCGGCGAGCGCCCGAACCGCGCGCTGCGCGCGCAGCACGCCGGCCTCGGGCTCGTGGAGCAGGAACGCGAGACCGGCGGGGGAGTAGCTCGGGAACAACCGCGCGCCCGCCTCCGGCGCGAGCCGCTCGTACGGGATGCCCTGCGCCTCGAAGGTCGCGATCGCCTGCGCCTCCCAGCCGTCCTCGCGGTGCGCGAACCAGCTCAGGCCGCACTCGATCAGGAGCTCCTCGCCGCACTCGGCCTCGAGCTCGCGCCACAGGCTGCGAGCCCGCCGCGCCGAGGCCGTGTAGTCGGCGTCCGGGCCGTGGCCGCAGCGGATCAGGCGCGACTCGCCGCCCGACGTCGCGCGCGGGTCGCCGGGCTCGAACTGGTCGACCAGCGTCACCTCCGCTCCGGTCCGCGCGAGCCACCACGCGAGCGAGGCCCCGAAGGCGCCCGCCCCGACGATCACCGCGCTGCGCATGGGGGCAAGGTATCGGAGGCCGGCCGGCCCCCCGGCCCGACCGGCCCCACGTGGGATGGCACCCACTGCCTCAAACGAGCCGCGTGCTAACAACTTGCGGTGTTGTGCGCGCATTCCTCGCCGGACTCCTGATCGCGCTCGCGACGCCCGCCGCCGCGGGCGCCGCGACGTTCGGCGAGTCCGTCCGTGGCCGCCCGCTCGAGGTCACGCAGAGAGGCGATCCGGCGGCGCCGGTGCGGCTGCTCGTCGTCGGCTCGATCCACGGTAACGAGACCGCGGGCCACGCTGTGATCGCGCGGCTGCGGCGACTCGCGCCACCGTCCGGGGTCCAGCTCTGGCTCGTGCGGACCGCCAACCCCGACGGCGTCAGCCGCGGAACGCGCCAGAACGCGCGCGGCGTCGACCTCAACCGCAACTTCCCGTTCCGCTGGGCGGGCGGCGGAGCCGCGTTCGACACCTACTTCCCGGGCCGCGGCCCGGCGAGCGAGCCGGAGACGCGCGCGCTGCAGCGGCTGATCGCGGAGATCGAGCCCGACCTGACGCTCTACTTCCACCAGCACATGCGGCTGGTGGCACTGGCGCACGACTCCGACAACACGGCCGTGCGCGCCTACGCGCGCCGCGTCGGCCTGCCGCCGCGCTGGCTCCCGTACTACCGCGGCACGGCCACGAGCTGGCAGAACCACCGCGCGCCGGGGACGACCGCCTTCGTCGTCGAGCTGCCCGCCGGGCGGCTGTCGCGCCGCGCCGCCCGGCGCCACGCGCGCGCCGTGCTCCGCGTCGCCCCGGCCCGGGCCGCGACGGCCGCGGCGGCTCCGAAACCGCCGATCGAGTGGGATCCGATCCCGTTCGGCGCCGCCCGCAAGAGCCAGATGCGGCGCTACTCGCGGCGCCACTACGGCGACCTGAAGGCGAAGCTGATCGCGCCGAAGGTGATCGTGGAGCACTACACCACCACGAACAGCTTCGGCTCGACGTTCAACACGTTCGCCGCCAACGCCCCCGACGTCGAGTTCGGCGAGCGGCCCGGCGTCTGCGCGCACTACGTGATCGACCGCGACGGGACGATCCACCAGCTCGTCTCGCTGCGCTGGCGCTGCCGCCACACGGTCGGGCTGAACGACTCCGCGATCGGGATCGAGCACGTCGGCGTCTCGGACGCCGACGTGCTGGGGCGCCCGCGCCAGCTCGCCGCATCGCTGCGCCTGACGCGCTGGTTGCAGGGGCGCTTCGGGATCCTCGAGCGCGACGTGATCGGGCACGCCGAGAGCCTCTCGAGCCCGTATCACCACGAGCTCGTCCGCGCGATGCGGCGGCGGACGCACGGTGACTTCGCGCCCGCGACGATGCGCCGCTATCGCGGCCGGCTCTAGTTCTCCTCGCGCGTCACGCGCGTCTCGCTGACCCCTGCGCGTGCCGCCTCGAGCTGTGCCGCGAACGCGAGCCCGAGCAGCAGGGCAACGGCGGACAGCACCGTCCACAACAGCAGCGCGATCATCCCCGCCAGCGGGCCGTAGGTGACGCCGAAGTTCGCGCTCGCGCCGGCGAACAGGGCGAGGACGCCGGTGAACGCCAGCCACAGCAGCGCCGACACGGCGGACCCGACGGCGAGCCAGGACGCCTCGGGCTGGCGCCGGCGCGGAGCGACCTCGAACAGCAGCGCGAGCGCGAACACGACGAGCACCAGCGCGGCGGCCCAGCGGAGGACGCCGAACGCCGACCCCGAGCCGGCGGCGCGGGCAAGCGCCTCGCCCGCGACGAGCAGGATCACGGCGAGCACGGCCGCGACTCCGGCCGTCAGCATCAGCGCGGCTGCGACGCCGTACTTGCGCAGCGGCGGCCGGTCGCGCTCGACGCCGTAGATGCGGTTCGCGCCGCGCTCGATCTGCCCGAACGCCGTCGTGCCCGCGAGCATCGTCGCGACCCCGCCGAGCGCGAGCGCGACCGCGCCGTTCTCCTTGCGCGCGCGCCCGCTGCCCTGGTCCAGCGCAGCGGTGACGAGGTCGCCGGCGGTACCCGGCGCGAGGTCCTTGAGCACGTCGCGCACGACGCGCGAGAACGTGTCCTGGTCGAGCGCGGTCGCGAGGCCGACGATGGTGATCAGCCCCGGCACGATCGTGAGCGCGAGCTGGAACGCGAGCGCGCGCGAGTGGCTGAAACCGTCCGCGGCGCGGAACCGGTCGAACGCGTCGAGCGCGAGTTGCCTGCGCCCGACGCTGCGCAGCGTGGCGAGCGCGTCGTCGCCCTCCAGGCCGATCGTCGTGGGTACCGATGTCGCCGTGCTCATCGGCTGGGAAGCTTGGCGGATGCCGATACGCATCGAGCCTGCGGGCCCCGAGCACCTCGACGGCGTGCGCGCGATCGCCGCCGCCTACGGCAACCTGGACGAGTGGCCCATGCGCCCCGACGCGCTCGACTTCGAGCTCCACGAGGACGCGCTCTGGGTCGCTCACGAGGACGGCGCGGTCCGTGGCTACGCGGGCGTGATGCGCCACGGGGCGGTGGCGCACCTCGCCGACATGTTCGTCGCGCGCGACCAGCTCGGCCAGGGGATCGGCCGGCAGCTGCTCGAGGCGGCGCTGCCGGACGGCGGCGTGCGGATCACGTTCGCGTCGGGCGACCCGCGCGCGCTGCCGCTGTACGTGCGCGCCGGCATGCGCCCGCTCGCGCCGCTGCTCTACCTGCAGGGGACGAGCACGGCGGGCGCCGCCGCGGCGCCCGTGCGGGTCGCGGCCACCGAGGTGGCCGAGCGCGACGCCGGCGCGAGCGGCCGCCGCCGACCGGAGCTGCTCTCGTTCCTGGCCGAGGCCGGCGCGTACGGGCTGCTGGGCGCGCGCCCCGGCGCCTACGCCGTCGCCCGGCCCGTCCCGGCCGGCGCCTGGCTCGGGCCGGCGGCGGCGGACGCCGGCGAGCTGCTCGCCTTCGCGGCCGCCGCGAGCGCGGCCCACGGCAGCGTCAGGCTCGCGCTCGGCGGGCCACATCCGGCGCTCGCGCCGCTGCTCGCCGCCGGCTTCCGGGTGACCGGCGCGGACACCTACATGGCGTCGCACCCCGACGCGCTCGACCTGCTGACCTACCTCCCGGAGGTTGACCTCGGCTGACTTGTCATAGGGTGCGCGGCCGTGCCCTCGCGTCCCGACCCGGTCACAGACCTCGCCTGGAGCCCCGAGCAGGCGAGCGAGTTCGGCGGTGAGGTGCTCGGCCTCTGGACGGAGCTGCTCGAGCGCCTGCCCGAGCTCCCGGTCACCCGCGAGTTCGTACCGGATGAGGTCGCGCCCGCGGTCGCGCTGCCGGTGCCCGAGGAGCCGATGCCGGTCGCCGACCTCGTCGCGCATCTGCGCGAGCTGACGTTCGAGCAGTCGCTCCTGATGGGCCATCCGGCTTTCTTCGCCTACATCTGCGGCGCGGGCACCGTCCCGGGCGCGGCGGCGGAGCTGCTCGGCGCCGGGTTGAACCCGTGCCTCGGCGGCTACAGGCTCGGCCCGGGGGCGGCCGAGATCGAGCTGCATCTGACGCGCTGGCTGGCGCGGCGCTTCGGGCTGCCCGAGGGATCGGGCGGGATGATCATGACCGGCGGCGCGATGGCGAACTTCGTCGCGCTCAAGTGCGCGCGCGACGCGAGCCTCGGCCACGCCGTGCGCGAGCAGGGCGTGCGCGACCACGAGCCGGTCGCGCTGTACGCATCCGAGGAGGCGCACGTGGTGATCCGCCGCGCCGCGGACATGCTCGGCCTCGGCGCGAGCGCGGTGCGCGCGATCGACGTCGACGCCCAGCAGCGGATGCGCCCCGAGAAGCTCGAGGCCGAGATCGCGCGCGACCTCGCCGCCGGCGTGCGGCCGGTCGCGGTCTGCGTGACGGCGGGCACGACGACGACCGGCTCGATCGACCCGCTGCCCGCCGTCGCGGCGATCGCGGAGGAGCACGGGCTGTGGCTGCACGTCGACGCGGCCTACGGCGGCGCGATCGTGCTCTCGGACGCGCTGCGCGGGCTGCTCGACGGCGTCGAGCGCGCCGACTCGATCGCGATCGACCCGCACAAGTGGCTCTACACCTCGCAGTCGGCCGGCTGCGTGCTGATACGCGACTTCGGCGCTCTCTCGCGCTCGTTCCACTCCGACGCCTCCTACATCTGGCTCGACGAGGCCGTGCGCCACGGCGTCGACTTCGCGATGCACGGCCCGCAGTTCTCGCGCGGGTTCGCGGCGCTGAAGGTCTGGGTCTCGCTGCTCGCGCACGGCCGCGCCGCGTACGGCCGCCGGATCGAGCACGACGTCGCGCTCGCCCGCTACCTCGGCGAGCTCGTCGAGGAGCATCCGGACTTCGAGCTGATGTGCGAGCCGCGGCTCTCGATCTGCTGCTTCCGCTACCGCCCGGCCGGCTGGCGCGGGAGCGAGGACGAGCTCGACCGCATCAACGAGCTGCTGATGACGGCGATCATGGCCGACGGCCGCGTGTACTGCTCCAACGCGGTGATCGACGGCCGTTTCGGGCTGCGCGCCTGCATCGTCAACTTCCGCACCGAGGCCGAGGACGTCGAGCGGCTGCTCGCCGTCGCGGCCGAGCTGGGCCTGCGCGGCTGACGGGCGTCACTCGCTGGGGCGCCCCGGCACGGCGATCCCCGACTCGTAGGCCAGGACCACCGCCTGCACGCGGTCGCGCAGTCCGAGCTTCATCAGCACGCGCGCCACATGGGTCTTGACGGTCGTCTCGCTCACGATCAGCTCGGCGGCGATCTCGTTGTTGGAGAGCCCGCGCGCGATCAGCTTGAAGACCTCGAGCTCGCGTGCGGTCAGCTCGTCCAGGCCCTTCGGCGGCGTCGCCGCGGCGGGTGCGGCCGAGGCGAACTCGCTGATCAGTCGCTTCGTGATCGAAGGCGCCAGCAGCGCCTCGCCCTGGGCGATGACGCGGATGCCGGCGGCCAGCTGCTCGGGCGGGACGTCCTTGAGCAGGAAGCCGCTCGCGCCGGCCCGCAGCGCCTCGTAGACGTACTCGTTGAGGTCGAACGTGGTGAGCATCAGCACGCGCACCGGCTCCGCGCCGTCGAGCGCGACGACGCGCCGCGTCGCCTCGATCCCGTCGAGCTGCGGCATGCGGATGTCCATCAGCACGACGTCGGGCTTCAAGCGCCGGGCGAGCTCGACCGCCTCGAGACCGTCGGCCGCCTCGCCGATCACGTCGAGGTCGTCCTCGGCGTCGAGGATCATCTTGAAGCCGGCGCGCACGAGCGCCTGGTCGTCGGCGATCAGGACGCGGACGGTGTTCATGCCCGCGCTCCGGCCGTGAGCGCCGCGGCTTCCTCGCCCTCGAGCGGGAACACCACGCGCACCTCGAAGCCGCCGCCGCGCCGGCGCCCGGCGTGCAGCTCCCCGCCGTACATCCGGACGCGCTCGCGCATGCCGACGAGGCCGTGGCCGCCGCTGCCGAGCCGAGCGTCCGGGCGGCCGCTGCCGCGATCGCCGATCCAGACCTCCACAGCATCGGCACGGTAATGCACCGACACCGTGGTCGGCGCGCCGCTCGAGTGCTTGACGACGTTCGTCAGCGCCTCCTGCACGACGCGATAGGCGGCGAGATCGAGCCCGGCGGGCAGCTCGCGGCGCTCGCCCGAGAGCTCGAGCGTGACGGGCACTCCGGCGCTGCGCGCGCGCTCGACCAGCGCCTCGAGCTCGCGCAGCGTGGGTTGCGGCGCGTACTCGGAGTGCTCGTCCGCGTGCAGGACGCCGAGCAGCGCCCGCATCTCGGCGAGCGCCTCGCGCCCGGTGCGCTCGATCAGCTCGGCGGCCGCGACCGCGCGGGCCGGATCGCGCTCCAGGATCCGGCGCGCGCCGCCGGCCTGCACGACCATCATCGAGACGGAGTGCGCGACGACGTCGTGCATCTCACGCGCGATCCGGCGGCGCTCGTCGGCGACCGCGCGCTCGGCCTCCGCCTCGCGCGCCTCGGCGGCGCGCACGGCGGCCTCGTGCAGCTCGGCGGTGAGCCGCGTGCGGCTGCGCACAGCGCGACCGGCGACCAGGAAGAGCATCCCGAACGTGGACGGGAACAGGATGTCGCCCGCGATGAACTCCTCGGCCGACAGGGCCATGACGCTCAGCGCGCCCCAGACCGCGGGGATCGCGAGCAGGACGCGGCGTCCCTCCCCGTAGGCGCCGGCGGCGTAGGGATAGACGATGAGGCCCACGAAGGCCGCCGTCATCTCGTAGGGGTCGGCGTCGATCGCCGTCAGCACCGCGATGCTGCCCGCCCAGGTCAGGACCGCGGCGATCGGGGCGCGGCGGCGCGCGAGCGGCAGGAAGATCATGACCGCCGACCGCGATCGCGGTCGGCACGGCCGGCCCGCCGCTCAACGCGCCTGAGAGGACGTCGACTACGGCCAGCGCCGCGAACGCAGCGCAGAACGCACGGTCGATCGTCCGCGGCTCGATCCGGCGTGGCAGCCGCATCACGGCGTCCCCAGGGGCAGCCGCGCGCTCACGCGCCAGCCGCCGTCCGCGCCCGGAGAGGCGGCGAGCTCGCCGCCGTAGACGGCCACGCGCTCGCGCATGCCGAGCAGCCGCCGGCCGTGCGGCGCGCCGTCGTCGGCCACGTCGACGCGCACGTCCGTGTCGCCGTAGTCGATCAGCACGTCCGCGCGGCCCGCATGCCCGGCGTCGCGGGCCCCGCCGAGCGCCTCCTGGACGAGCCGGTAGGCCGTCAGGTCGACGCCTGCCGGGAGCGTCCGGACGGCTCCGGACACGAC
Organism: uncultured Solirubrobacteraceae bacterium; assembly: GCA_963839615.1. GTDB lineage: Bacteria > Actinomycetota > Thermoleophilia > Solirubrobacterales > Solirubrobacteraceae > DASQMT01. The sequence continues at coordinate 208,781 of CAWIVY010000005.1, read as the reverse complement.
GAGCTCCACGGGCAGGCCCGCTGCTCGCGCCCGCCGCACGAGCGCGTCGACATGCGCGAGGCTCGGCTGCGGGGCCAGTGCCAGCTCCTCGTCCTCCTTGCGCAGGACGCCGAGCAGGCGGCGCAGCTCGGAGAGCGCCTCGCGCCCGGTGTGCTCGACCGTCGCGAAGGCATCCCGGGCGCGTCCGGGGTCGCGCTCGGAGAGGCGCCGCGCCGCGCTCGCCTGGACCGTCATCGCCGACAGCGCGTGCGCCACGACATCGTGCAGCTCGCCGGCGATCCGCGTGCGCTCGGCGAGCGCCGCCGATTCCGCCTGCTCGCGCCGCTCCGCCTCGGCGCGGCGCGCCTTCTCCCCGAGCGCGCGGTTGAGCCGCGAGCGGTTCACGAGCAGCTGGCCGAACAACATCGGTGCGCCGACTGCGAAGGTCACCGAGAAGATCAGGTTCGGGACGCTGTTGTCCGCACCGGCGACGGCGGTCGAGCCCGCGATGAGCACCATGCCGAGCAGGAACGCCGCGGCGAGCCGGCGGCCTTCGAGCCGCGTGCCGGCGGTGAACGTGACGAGCAGCACGGCGAAGAAGGGGCCCGCCGTGTGGTCCGTCATCTCGGGCCCGAGCGCGTCGCTGAGGATCAGGCCCCCGGCCGCGAGCGTGATCGCCGCGAACGGCGCGGTGCGGCGCAGGTAGACGCCGAGCGCTTGCAGCGCGACGATCCCGGCGCCTGCGAGCAGCCGCGATCCCTCGAGCGGGCTCCAGAGCACCACCTCGAGCCAGGCCTCGACGCAGATGAGCGCGGCGATCAGCGCATCGAGCGCGCGCGGGTGCAGCGCGGCGATGCGGGCGGGCAGCGAGCGGGGCGGTGCGGCCATCGGCCGACAGATGGTGACGCGCGCGGCGCGCGACGTCGTCCTCCCGCTTGACGATCGCCGTCATCCCTGAGGAGGACACGGGCTCCTACCAACGTCGCGCGCAGGATCGTCTGATCGGCCGACGACAGGAGCGGCCGCGGCCGGGATCGTCTCGGCCATGAGGACATGGACCGCCCGCAAGCACATCGACGCCGACCCCGCGGCCGTGCTCGACCTGCTCACGGACAGCGATTCGTGCCGCGAGTGGTCGCCCGTGCCCTTCGACCTCGACGGGGCCTCCGACGCGCGGCTCGCGGCCGGATCGCGGATGCGCGTGTCCGGCCGGCTGGTCGGCCGCCGCGTCGGCTTCGACGTCGAGGTGCACGAAGCCGGCGACGGCCGCCTTGCGCTTTCCGCGCACGGCCCCGTCGCCTTCGACGTCGCCTATGAGGCTCGCCCGAGCGGCAAGGGGAGCGAGGTCTGCGCCTCGGTCTCCGTCCGCGCCGGAGGCGGCCTGTTCGGCCGCATGGCCGAGCAGGCCACCGCGGCGCTGCTGCAGGCGGGCGCGCTCGGCGTCGCCGTGGACCGCATCGCGCGCGTCGCGACAGCTTGAAACCCAAGGAAAGGAACCTCCCGATGACCGCTGTGACCCTCGACTCCGCGCCCGCGACCGCGACCGCCGTGGCCGCTCGTGCGCTGACGCGCCGCTTCGGCGACGGCGAATCCGCCGTCGACGCGCTGCGCGGAGTCTCGCTCGACGTCCCCGGCGGCCAGTTCACGGCCGTGATGGGCCCGTCGGGCTCGGGCAAGTCGACGCTGATGCACCTGCTCGCAGGGCTCGACCGCCCGAGCTCGGGCACCGTGCACGTGGGCGGCGAGGAGCTCTCGACGCTGTCCGACCGGGCGCTCACCAAGCTGCGCCGCCGCCACATCGGCTTCGTCTTCCAGTCGTTCAACCTGCTCCCGACGCTGACCGCCGAGGAGAACGTCACGCTGCCGCTCGCGATCGCGCGCGTCAAGCCTCCCGCCGCGGAGGTCGCCCAGCTGCTCGAGCGCGTCGGGCTGACCGACCGCCGCGACCATCGCCCGGCCGAGCTGTCGGGCGGCCAGCAGCAGCGCGTCGCGATCGCCCGCGCGCTGATCGCCAGGCCGACGGTGCTGTTCGCCGACGAGCCGACTGGCAACCTGGACTCCGCCGCCGGCGCCGACGTGCTCGCGCTGCTGCGCGACGCGGTCGCGATCGACGGCCAGACGACGGTCATGGTCACGCACGACCCGCGCGCCGCCGCGGCCGCCGACCGCGTGCTGTTCCTGGCGGACGGCCGGATCGTCGGCGATCTCGCGGAGCCGACCGAGGACCAGGTCATCGAGGCGATGCGCGAGGTGACGGTCCGATGATCAAGGTCGCCTTCAAGAGCCTGGCCGCCCGCCGCCTGCGCACCGCGCTGACGGCGCTGGCCATCGTGCTCGGCGTCGCCATGGTGAGCGGCGCGTTCACGATCACCGACACGATGCGCGGCGCGGCCGACTCCCTGTCGAGCGCCGCCTACGACGGGACCGACGCCGTCGTCGGAGCCCGCACCTCCTTCGCGGTCGACGCGGGCGACTGGACCGCCAAGCGCCCGACGGTGGACGAGCGCCTGCTCGACCAGGTCCGCGCAACGCCGGGGGTGGCCGTGGCCGCCGCCGACATCACCGACGAGGCCAAGATCATCAAGCGCGACGGCAAGCCCGCCGGCGACGGCCCGTACTTCGGCGTCGGATTCGACGCCGGCACGCCGGGCGCCGAGCGGCTGACGCCGTTCCGGCTCGACAGCGGCCGCTGGGCCACCGGACCGGGCGAGGTCGTGCTCGACGCGGCCACCGCCGAGGACCAGGACTACCGCGTCGGCTCGACCGTGCCGATCGCGACGCGCGGCGAGGCGCACGACTTCAAGGTCGTCGGCACCGCGCGCTTCGGCAGCGTCAAGTCACTCGGCACGGCGACGTCCGCCGTGTTCGACCTGCGCGCGGCGCAGGAGCTGTTCGATCGCGGGAACAAGGTCGACGGGATCCTCGTGGCGGGCGACGCGGACGTGCCCGCGGCACAGCTGCGCGGCGACCTCGCGCGTGCGCTCCCGGACGCGCAGGTCGTGACCGCCGCAAAACAGGACCGCTTCACGCTCGAGGGCCTGGAGCAGTTCATCTCGATCATCCGGATCGCCCTGCTGGTGTTCGGCGGCGTGGCGATCCTCGTCGGCGCGTTCACCATCTTCAACACGCTCTCGATCACCGTCGCGCAGCGCACGCGTGAGCTGGGCCTGCTGAGGATGGTCGGCGCCCATCGCCGCCAGGTGCTCGGCTCGGTGCTGGCCGAGGCGCTCGCGATCGGAGTGCTCGCCTCAGTCCTCGGCCTGCTGGCCGGGCTCGGGCTGGCGAAGGCGCTCGACGCCCTGTTCGACGCGCTGGGCCTCGCGCTGCCCGAGGCGGGAACGGTGTTCGCAGCGCGCACGGTCGTCGTCGGGCTGCTCGTCGGCACGCTCGTCACCCTCGTCGCCGGCCTGCTGCCGGCCTGGCGGGCGACGCGCGTGGCGCCGGTCGAGGCGCTGCGGGCATCGACGCCCGGGGCCGGCCGCCTGCGGCTCCCGTCGCGCGCCGTCCGCGCGATGGCCTCGCTGCTCGGGCGCCCGGCGCAGGCCGTGGGCGGCGTGGCGGGCGGACTCGCCCGCCGCAACGCGATGCGCCAGCCCGGCAGGACCATGACGACCGCGACGGCGCTGACGATCGGCGTCGCGCTCGTGACGCTCGTCACCGTCGTCGCCGCGGGCCTGAAGGACACCACGCGCGGCGCGCTCGAGCAGCGCATCGGCGCGAGCCACGTGATCACCGGCGCGGACGGCTGGTCGCCGACCGAGCCCGCGGTCGAGCGTGCGCTCGCAAGCGCGGGCGACGTAACCGGCATCCGCCAGGACCGCGGCCTCGCGTTCGGCGACAAGGAGACGGTCAACGCGATCGACCCGGCGGGCAGCGCGGGGCTGCTGTCCTTCGACTGGGTCGAGGGCGACGACCGCGTGCAGACGCAGCTCGGCGCCGACGGCGCGATCGTGGACGAGGGCTGGGCGTCGGAGCACGAGCTCGGCGTCGGCGACGAGTTCTCGCTGGAGTCGGCGAACGGCACGAAGCTTGCGCTCACGGTGCGCGGGATCGAGGGCTCGCCGATGCTCGACGCGATGGGCCTCGGGCCCGTGACGATCGGCAGGCCCGCCTACGACAAGGCGTTCGAGAACGAGCGCAGCCTGCTCCTGCTCACCGACGTCGCCGACCCGGAGAAGGCGCTCGCGGGGCTGCCCGACGCGAAGGCCTGGACGACCGCGGAGTACGTCGACGAGGCCGTCGGCTCGATCGACGAGCTGCTGGCGATCTTCTACGTGCTGCTCGCCCTCGCGGTGATCGTGTCGCTGTTCGGCATCGTCAACACGCTCGTGCTCGCGACGTTCGAGCGCACGCAGGAGCTCGGCACGCTGCGCGCGGTCGGGATGTCGCGCCGGCAGGTCCGGCGGATGGTCCGGCACGAGAGCGTGATCACGGCGCTGATCGGCGCGGTGACGGGCATGGGGCTCGGGCTCGTGCTCGCAGCCGCGGTCACCTCGGCGTTCGCCGACGAGGGGCTCACGTTCGCCGTTCCCGCCGGGGCGCTGATCGCGTTCACGGTGGTCGCGATCGTCGCCGGCGTGCTCGCCGCGGTGCTACCCGCCCGCCGGGCGGCGCGGACGAACGTGCTCGTGGCGCTGGCGTACGAGTGAACCTGAACGGTGCCAGCCCCTCTTCAGGTTTGCCGGAGGCGTCAGGCGATGCTTGGCGCCTCCGGCAATCCGGCCAGCGCTGCTTCCAGGTCGGCCTCGGAGAACTCGGGGTCCTGGAGGCGGCCCGCCAGGTACTCGTCGTACGCGCCGAGGTCGAAGTGCCCGTGGCCGCAGAGGCCGAACAGGATCGTCTTCGCCTCGCCGTCGGAGGCCTCCTCGATCACCGCGCGGATCGCGTGCGCCGGCTCGGGCGCGGGGATGATCCCCTCGCTGCGGGCGAACCGCACCGCCGCCTCGAACGTCTCGTTCTGGCGGAAGGCGCGCGCCTCGACCCGGCCGGCCTTGACGAGCGCGCAGAGCATCGGCGCGTCGCCGTGGTAGCGCAGGCCGCCGGCGTGCACGGGCGGCGGCACGAAGTCGTGGCCGAGCGTGTACATCGGCATCAGCGGCGTCATCCCGACCGTGTCGCCGTAGTCGTAGGAGTAGACGCCGCGCGTGAGCGTCGGGCACGCGGCGGGCTCGGCCGCGACGATCCGGCAGTCGGCGCCCGCGCGCAGGAACGGGAACACGAGCCCGCCGAAGTTCGAGCCGCCGCCGACGCAGCCGACGATCACGTCGGGCATGCCCGCGCCGGCCAGCTCGAGCTGCGCGATCGCCTCCTGGCCGATCACGGTCTGGTGCAGCAGCACGTGGTTGAGCACCGAGCCGAGCGCGTAGTTGCAGGTCGGGTCGCCGGCCGCGACCTCGACCGCCTCGGAGATCGCGATGCCGAGCGAGCCGGTCGGGTGCGAGGCCTGCGAGCGTCCGGCCTCCGTGCGGTCCGAGGGCGAGCGGTGCACGGACGCGCCCCAGGTCTCCATCATCGAGCGCCGGTAGGGCTTCTGGTCGTAGCTCGAGCCGACCATGAAGACCTCGCAGTCGAGGCCGAAGAGGGCGCACGCGAACGCCAGCGAGGAGCCCCACTGGCCGGCGCCGGTCTCGGTCGAGAGCTTCGCGATCCCGGCCTGCGCGTTCTCGTAGGCCTGCGGCACCGCGGTGTTCGGCTTGTGCGAGCCCGCGGGGGAGACGCCCTCGTACTTGTAGAAGATCCGCGCCTTCGTCCCGAGCGCCTGCTCGAGCCGCCGCGCGCGGTAGAGCGGCGTCGGGCGCCAGAGCTTGTAGGCGTCGCGCACGGGGTCGGGGATCGCGATCTCCGGCTCCTGCGAGACCTCCTGCGCGATCAGGCCCATCGGGAAGATCGGCGTCAGGTCGTCGGGCCCGGCGGGCTGGCCGGTGCGGGGGCTGAGCGGCGGCAGCGGCTCGCCGGGCAGGTCGGGCGCGAGATTGACCCAGTGGGTCGGGATCGCGTCCTCGGGCAGGAGGAACTTCGTCGGCTCGCTCATGGCGCGATCCTACGTGGGCGCGGCCTATCCTGGGTTCCGGAATAGGGTTGCCCGCAGGGGCGTCCTATGTCCTGCAAGGATCATCTCCGATGAGCCTCTCCGAACCGTACGACGACCGCTTGATGGCGGACCTGGCGGCCGCCGCCGACGGCACGCTGCCGCGTGCGCGCCAGGAGGAGCTCGAGGCGCTCGCAGAGCAGGACGCCGGCGTCGCCGCCGCGCTCGACGAGCAGCGCCGCGCGATGACGCTGATCCGGGGCGCGGCCGCGGAGGTGCGCGCCCCGCTCGCGCTGCGCGAGCGGCTCGAGGCGGACCGCGCGCGGCTCGCGCGCCCGGCGGCCCGGCGCCGCTGGTTCTCCGTCGCGCTCGCGGGCGCCGCCGTCGCCGCGGTGCTGCTCGCCGTCGTCCTCGTCAGCCCGAGCGGCCCGACGCTGCAGGAGGCCGCCGCATTCGGCGCGCAGCCGCCGTCCGGTCCCGCTCCGGAGGCCGAGGGCAAGCTGCTCGCCGCAGAGCAGGACGGCGTGGCGTTCCCCGAGTGGGGCGCGAAGTTCGGCTGGGAGACGACCGGGATCCGCGAGGGCGAGGTCGAAGGCCGCGACGCGACGACCGTGTACTACGAGAAGGAGGGCAAGACGCTCGCCTACACGATCGTCGGCGGGGACGCGCTCGACAAGCCCGACAACGCGAAGACGGTGACCGCCGAGGGCACCCGGATCAAGCTCTTCCGCACCGGTGACGGCCGCCCGGCCGCCACGTGGGAGCGCGACGGCCACACCTGCGTGCTGGCAGGCGCCGGCGTACCGGACCCGAAGCTCGCGGAGCTCGCCGGCTGGAAGGGCCTCGGCGCCGTCGCGTTCTGATCAGCCGTACGCGTCGATGACCCGCTTGCGGCCGCGGTAGAGACGGCTCATGACGGTGCCCTCCGGGACGCCGACGAACTCTGCGGCCTCCTTGTAGGACAGCCCGGCGATGTCGACCGCGACGAGCACGTCGCGGAACTCCCCCGGCAGCGCGGCGACCGTCGCCAGCAGCTCGCGCCGCTCGACGATCTCGTCCGGCCCGGGGCCCGCCTCGATCCGCTCGAAGTCCTCCGGGTCGACCGGGTCGGTGGCGCGCCGCGTCGCCTGCCGGCGCTCGTCGTAGAACAGGTTGCGCATCGTCTTCAGCAGGTAGCCGACGTCGTCGTCCTTGCGCAGCAGCCGCGGCTTGGCGAGCACCTTGGCGTAGGTGTCCTGGACGAGATCGTCGGCCGCGATGCGCGAGCCCGTGAGGGCGCACGCCGCGCGGTAGAGCCGGTCGATGTGATCGCCGAGGCGGGAGGGATCGAGCGTGCGGCCCATCGGTCCGCACGCTATCCGGGAGAACTCCGACCTCGTTGGTAGGCTTTAGCGCTGAGATGATCTTCACGACGAAGGCGGAGTACGGGGTACGGCTGCTCGTCCAGCTGGGCGTGAAGGGCGGCCGCCAGCCGGTCTCGCTCAAGGCGATCGCGGAGGCGGAATCGCTCCCGCTCGCCTACCTCGAGCGGATCGCGGCGCTGCTGAAGAAGGCCGGCATCGTCGAGGCCACGCGGGGCGCCCACGGCGGCTACCTGCTGACCCACCCGCCGGCGGAGATCACGATGGACCAGGTCGTCCTCGCGCTCGAGGGGCACATCGCCCCGATGGACTGCTTCTTCGACGACCGCGAAGGGCGCGTGCTGTGCTCGCACCACGACGACGAGCAGCTCTGCGCCACCAAGCTTCTATGGACGCGCGTGCAGCTGGGCGTCATCAAGTCGCTGCAGCGCACCACCCTTGCGGAGCTCGTTGACTTCTCCGCCGGGAAGACCCACCTACCAACTGAAATCACTGGAGAACATGGCCGATCTCGAGATCAAGAACCTGCACGTCTCGGCGGGTGACAAGCAGATCCTCAAGGGAGTGGACCTGCATGTCCGCTCCGGCGAGTTCCATGCGCTGATGGGGCCGAACGGCTCGGGCAAGTCGACCCTGGCGAACGCTCTCATGGGTCACCCGAACTTCGAGGTGACCGAGGGCCAGATCCTCTTCGACGGCGAGGACATCACGGAGGCCGAGCCGGACGAGCGCTCGCGCGCCGGCCTGTTCATGGCCTTCCAGTACCCCGTCGCGATCCCCGGCGTCACCGTCACGAAGTACCTGCGCATGGTGATGAACGCGCACCGCGAGGCGAACGGCGAGGAGCCGATCTCGCTGAAGGACTTCCGCAAGACCGTCGAGGCGGCGATGGCGCTGACCAAGGTGCCGAAGGAGTTCTCGACCCGCTACCTGAACGAGGGCTTCTCCGGCGGCGAGAAGAAGCGCATGGAGATCCTCCAGCTCGCGCTGCTCGCGCCGCGGCTCGCCGTGCTCGACGAGACTGACTCGGGCCTCGACATCGACGCGCTCAACACGGTCGCGGCCGGCGTCAACGCGGTCTCCCAGCAGACCGGCATGGGCACGCTGATCATCACCCACTACCAGCGCATCCTGCACATCGTGATCCCGCAGTTCGTGCACATCATGTTCGAGGGCCGGATCGTCAAGGAGGGCGGCCCGGAGCTCGTCACCGCGCTCGAGGAGCGCGGCTACGGCTGGATCCGCGAGGAGGTGGCGGCGGCGGCATGAGTCTGCTGGCTCCCTCCGCGGCCGACTTCCCGGTCCTGCCACACACCGGCGTCGCCTACCTCGACTCGGGAGCGACGTCGCAGACGCCGCTCCCCGTGATCGAGGCGATGGACGGCTACTACCGGGAGTACCGCGCCAGCGTCCACCGTGGCGTCTACCCGATCGCGGCGCTGGCGACCGAGGCCTACGAGGGGGCGCGCGAGAAGGTCGCCGCCTTCGCCGGCTCCGCGCCGGGCGAGACCGTCTTCACCCGCAACGCGACCGAGGCGATCAACCTCGTCGCCTACTCGTGGGGCTCCGCCAACGTGCGCGCCGGCGACCTCGTCGTCATCACGGAGATGGAGCACCACTCGAACATCGTGCCGTGGCAGCTGCTGTGCGAGCGCACGGGGGCCGAGCTGGCCTACGTGCCGATCGACGACGAGGGGCTGCTGGTCGACGGCGAGCTCGACGCGCTGCTCGAGCGCGGCCCGAAGCTGCTCGCCATCGCGCACGTCTCGAACGTGCTCGGCACCGTCAACCCTGTGGCCGAGATCGTCGCGCGCGCCCATGCCGCCGGCGCGGTCGTGCTGGTCGACGGCGCGCAGGCCGCGCCGCACCTGCCGCTCGACGTGCACGCGCTCGGCGCCGACTTCTACGCCTGGACCGCGCACAAGGCCTACGGCCCGACCGGGCTCGGCGTGCTGCACGGCCGCCGCGAGCTGCTCGAGCTGATGCCGCCGTTCCTCGGCGGCGGTCACATGATCGCCAAGGTCGAGAAGTTCTCGAGCCGCTACGCAGAGCCGCCGACGAGGTTCGAGGCGGGGACGTCGCCGATCGCGGAGGCCGTCGGCCTCGGCGCGGCCGTCGACTACCTCTCCGGCTTCGGGATGGACGCCGTCTGGGAGCACTCGCGCGACGTCGTCGGCTACGCCGTCGAGCAGCTCGCCGCGATCGCCGGCCTCGAGATCCACGGTCCTTCGGACCTCGCGCGCCGCGGCAGCGTGATCTCGTTCGCGCTCGACGGCGTGCACCCGCACGACGTCGCCGAGATCCTCGGCCGCGAGGGCGTCTGCGTCCGCGCCGGCCACCACTGCGCGCAGGTGCTGATGGGCCGCCTGGGCGTCGCGGCCACGACGCGCGCGTCCTTCGCCGTGCACTCGACGCACGACGACGTCGACCGCCTGGTCGCCGGGCTCGGCACCGTGCAGGAGATCTTCAGCTGATGGACGATCTCTACCGCGAGAACATCCTCGAGCACTACAAGCAGCCGCGGAACTTCGGCGAGCTGCCCGGCGCCGACCTCGAGTTCGAGGACAACAACCCGCTCTGCGGCGACGAGCTGAAGGTCCAGCTCAACGTCGGCGAGGACGGCCGCATCTCCGAGGTCCGCTTCTCGGGCCACGGCTGCGCGATCTCGCAGGCGTCGGCGTCGATGGCCTCCGAGGAGGTCGTCGGGATGCCGGTCGACGAGCTGGTCCGGCTCGACCGGGACTTCGTGCTCGACCTGCTCGGGATCGACATCTCCGCCACGCGCATGAAGTGCGCGCTGCTGACGCTGAAGGTGCTCAAGTCGGCCGGGCTCGGCCACGCGGTCGCGTGGGAGTCCGACACGCCGCCGAGCGCGGCGGAAGTCAGCCGCGAGGGCTGACCTCCGCCGGCCGGAAGCGGCTCAGCCCCTCGGCGCGGCGACCGCGGCCCTGGCGTCGACGATGCCGTAGCCGTAGACCGGGTCGTAGACGCCGCGCACGTCGGTGCCCGGCTTGCGCGCGGTCGCCTTCAGGGCGGCGACCGTGTTCTCGTCGCTGCGGCCCTGGGCCGCGAGCAGCGCGGCGACGCCCGCCACGTGCGGCGACGCCATCGACGTGCCGGCCATCTCGTCGTAGTTGACGCCGTAGCCACACCCGGGTTGGCGCCGGTGCCGCGCGGAACGGTCGCGAGGATGTCCTCGCCGCAGGCGGGCAGCGACGAACCGCCCGGGCCCGAGACCGCGTCGAGGTCCGGCTTGAACGCGAAGTTCGAGAACGCCGAGCGCGCCTCGCGCTTGTCGGTCGAGGCGACGCAGAGCGCGCCCGTGTCGAACGCCGGCGTGCCGCAGATCGAGACGAAGTCGTTGCCCGCGGCGGCGACCACGACGACACCCTTCGAGCGTGCGTAGGCGATCGCGTTCTGAACGTCGGTGATCTGGCCCGTGATGACGAGCGCCTGCACGCCGGGCAGCGCGCCGAGCGAGAGGTTGATCACGTCCGCCCCGTGGTTCGTCGCGTAGCGGATGCCGCGCGCGATGTCCTCGAACGAGCCGCCCTCCTCGTCGAGCACCTTGACCGGCAGCAGCTTCGCGGCCGGCGCCACCCCGGCGATCCCGATGCCGTTGTGCGTGCTGGCGCCGGCGATCCCGGCGACATGCGTCCCGTGCGTGCTCCTGGACGCACGGCGCGCCGCGGGGCCCGACTGCCAGCCGCCGTTGCCGCACGAATTGGCGCCGCAGTCCAGGAACGTCGCGCCTGTGAGCAGCTTGGGCTTGAGGTCCGGATGACCGAAGTCGACGCCGGAGTCGACGATGCCGATCGTGGTGCCGGCGCCCCTCGACAGCGGCCATGCCTGTGGCGCGCGCACCTGCTTCGGGCCCCATTGCTGGGCGAAGAACGGATCGTTGCTCGCCAGCGCCGCGGGCGCGAGTGCGAGCGATACAAGGATGGAGATCAACGTCGCGAATATGCGCATGAGAGCTACAACGCACCACTCCGCGCCGTCTTGCGGCGGCCCCGCACCGGCGTCCGATCCCCTACGCCCACGCCTGCGCAAGCCGGTGCGGCCTGGCGGTAACGTCCCGCGGGTTCGCCCACCGAAGGGAGCGCCCGATGTGCCTGCCGGGAACCGTCGAGACCGTCCGTGACGCCACCGAGCGTGGGGAGGTGCCGCGAGTGAGTCGCCGCGCCGCGCTGGCAGGAGGCGGCGCCGCCGCCCTGGCCGCGCTGCTCCCCGCCGGTGCCGAAGCACACGGCGGACACAAGCACGGGCACGGACGCGGTCACGGCAAGCGCCGCCGCGACAAGGTCGCCGACCTCACGCACGTCTTCCGCGCGGGCTTCCCGGTCTATGTCGGCGACGAGCCCAAGCGCCGCGATCTGAAGACGTTCGCCAACGACGGCTTCTACTCGCAGGAATGGACGTTCGGGGAGCACTCCGGCACGCACATGGACGCGCCCGGCCACTTCGTCGAAGGCGCGCGCCTGGTGCCGCAGCTGCGCCCGGAGGAGTTCTTCGCCCCGATCGCCGTGATCGACATCTCCGAGCGCGCGGCAGCCGATCCCGACACCGCCGTCCTCCCGAGCGACATCGCCGCGTACGAGCGGCGCCACGGCCGGATCCGGCGCGGCGCGGCGGTGCTGATGCGCTCGGGCTGGGACGCCAAGGCCGGTGACGGCGCGGCGTTCAAGAACGTCGGCAGCGACGGCAAGTACCACTTCCCCGGCTTCGGCGCGGACGCGGTCGAGCTGTTGCTGGAGCGCAAGGCAGGCGTGATCGGCGTCGACACGATGAGCCTCGACCCCGGCAACTCGACCACCTTCGAGGCGCACGTGGCCTGGCTCGCGTCCGACCGCTACGGGCTCGAGGGCGTCGCGAACCTCGGCGCGATCCCGCCGCGCGGCGCGACGCTGATCGTCGGGGTGATCCCGTGGGAGGAGGGCTCGGGCGGCCCCTGCCGGCTGCTGGCGCGCTACTGAGCGAGGCTCTCAGAGCGCCGGATAGCGCGCGCGCAGGTCGTCGACGAACGCCGCCATCCGGTCGGCGAGCTGCGCGTCGGCGATCTCGAGCACGTTCTCCGCGTTCAGCTCGCCCGAGCGCGAGAGGTTGAACGAGCCGAGGAAGACCGTGTCGTCGGCGATCGTCACCTTCGCGTGCATGAAGTCGTGGAGCGAGCCCGCCGCGTAGGGCGTGGAGCGCTTGCCGTGGAAGACGGCGAGCGAGCGCTCGAGCAGCGGCCCCTTCCAGCGCGAGCGCGGGTTCTGGGCCCACTGGTGGAACACCTGGTCGACCTGTGTGGCGTCGCAGACGCCGGCCACGTCGACGCGCTGCTCCTCGACGACCTCGGCCAGCGTGCCGAGGATCGGCCCGGCGGTCAGCAGCGGCGTCGCGAGCCGCACGCGCCGGCGCGCGGCGCCGATCCGCTTGGCGATCCGGTGCGACAGCTCCGGCCCGCGGCCGGGACAGAACCAGGGCCGGATGCCGTCCGCCGGCGCGGTGTCGAAGTCGCCCGAGTCGCCGATGCGGCCCGGCTCCCAGATCTGCTCGAAGTCGCGCGTGTAGGCGGCGGCGACGGCCGTCGAGTCGACCGTCGCGACGACGTTCTCCTGGCGCGTCCACGAGTCCAGCGTCCAGTTCATCGAACCGGTCCAGACCGCCGCGCCGTCGCGCACGACGTACTTGTGGTGCATCAGGTCGCGCCAGCCGGGGATCGGCCTGACCGGGACGCCGAGCGTCTCGAGCACGTGCGGCTCGGTGCGCGGCGGCGCGGGGAAGAAGGGCCGGTCGCCGGCATCCGGCGGCCGCTCGTCCTGGTTGAACATGATCCGCACCGCAACGCCGCGGGCCTGCGCGTCGCGGATCGCATCGGCCACGCGATCGCCGACCGGTCCGGGCAGGCGCAGGTCGTAGAGGGCGAGGTCGAGCGTCCGCCGTGCCGCCGCGAGGAACGCCACGATCCGGTCGGCGGTGGACTCCGCCGGCTGGCCTCCGTCCACCAGCGTGTGCACGTCGAGCACCCTCGGCACCGTACCCGGCCCGGCGCGAGAGGCGTTCAGCGGCGCGCGCCGCTGAACCGGCGCGGGAAGCCGATCGGCGACATGCGGCGCGCCGCCGAGCCGGCGAACGCCGCCGGCTCCAGCTTGCGCACGAGCGCCCGGAGCTCGTCCTTGTCGGCCGCGGTCAGGCTGCGCGGCCTCCGCAGCAGCTCCAGCATGCGCCGGCGCTCATCCGCGTTCAGCTGCGAGAAGTGGTGCCAGGCGAGCAGGAGGATCTGTCCGGCCGCGACGAGCCTGAAGAACGGGAATCCGCGAAAGAGTCTGAACACGCCTCCGGACTACCCGGCGGGAGCGCGCTCGAAGCACCGTCGGGGGACCCGGGCGGGACCGGTCCAGCCGCTAGACTTTCAAAACCGACCTGCATGGTCGGACTTATGGCCGAACTGATCGACATCTGCCCCGTAGAGGAGCTCCCGCCCGGCGCGATGCGCCTGGTCGAATGGGAGGATCTCGAGATCGCCGTCGTCAACTGCGCCGGCGAGGTCCTCGCGATCGAGGATCGCTGCTCGCACGACGACGGCAATCTCGTCGAGGGCGAGCTCGACGAGGACACCTGCAGCATCGAATGCCCGCGGCACGGGTCGTTGTTCGACCTGCGCACCGGCAAGCCCCTGAACCTGCCCGCATACGTGCCCGTGGACACCTTCCCGGTGTCCGTGGCGGACGGCCTGATCCAGATCGAGGTTGACTGAAATGGCGACGCCCGAAGTACTCGCCGAGCAGCAGGCGCTGATCGGCATCAACGCGGACTACAAGGAGAAGTTCGGGTTCCACGACTCCGAGACCGGCTACGCGTTCAAGGCTCCCAAGGGGCTGACGCGCGAGCTCGTGCTCCAGATCTCCGAGTTCAAGGCCGAGCCCGAGTGGATGCGCGACTTCCGGCTCAAGGCGCTCGACCACTTCCTCAGCCGCCCGCAGCCGACCTGGGGCTCGCCGCTGCTCGCCGAGGTCGACTACGACAACATCCACTACTTCGTGCGCGCGTCGGAGAAGTCCTCGCGCACGTGGGACGACGTGCCGGACGACATCAAGCGCACGTTCGACAAGCTCGGCATCCCCGAGGCCGAGCGCAAGTTCCTCGCCGGCGTCGGCGCGCAGTACGAGTCCGAGGTCGTCTACCACCAGGTCCGCGAGGACCTCGAGGCGCAGGGCGTCGTGTTCATGGACATGGACTCGGGCCTGCGCGAGCACGAGGAGCTCGTGCGCGAGCACTTCGCCACGATCATCCCGTCGAACGACAACAAGCTCGCCGCGCTCAACTCCGCGGTCTGGTCGGGCGGCTCGTTCGTCTACGTGCCGCCGGGCGTGCACGTCGAGATGCCGCTGCAGGCCTACTTCCGCATCAACACCGAGAACATGGGCCAGTTCGAGCGGACGCTGATCATCGCCGACGAGGGCTCCTACGTGCACTACGTCGAGGGCTGCACGGCGCCGGTCTGGACGTCCGACTCGCTGCACTCCGCGGTCGTCGAGCTGATCGCCAAGCCCGGCGCGCGGATCCGCTACACGACCGTGCAGAACTGGTCGCAGAACGTCTTCAACCTCGTCACGAAGCGCGCGGTCGCCGAGCGTGACGCGACCGTCGAGTGGGTCGACTGCAACCTCGGCTCGAAGCTCACGATGAAGTACCCCAGCGTCTACCTGATGGGCGAGCGGGCGCACGGCGAGATCCTCTCGATCGCGTTCGCCGGCAACGGCCAGCACCAGGACGCCGGCGGCAAGATCGTGCACGCCGCGCCGAACACGACGTCGAACATCTTCGCCAAGTCGATCTCCAAGGACGGCGGGCGCTCTTCCTACCGCGGCCTGCTCGAGATCGCCAAGGGCGCCTCGGGCTCGAAGTCCACGGTCGTCTGCGACGCGCTGCTGCTCGACGAGAACAGCCGCTCGGACACCTATCCGACGATCCGCATCGGCGACGACGACGTCGACGTCGGCCACGAGGCGTCCGTCTCGAAGATCGGCGAGGAGCAGCTCTTCTACCTGATGAGCCGCGGGCTCGACGAGGAGGAGGCCGCGAAGCTGATCGTCAACGGCTTCATCGAGCCGATCGTCAAGGAGCTCCCGATGGAGTACGCCGTCGAGATGAACCGGCTGATCGAGCTGCAGATGGAGGGCTCCATTGGCTGAGACCGCGACTCTCGAGCTGCCGACCTTCAAGGGCCGCCCGGGCTGGGAGTTCACCGAGCTCGGCGACTTCACGCTGGAGGCGTGGGACCGCGCCCCGGCGAACGGGACCCGCTTCGAGGCCTCGCACCTGCTCGAGCCGCCCACCGGGGCGATCGAGCTCGTACAGGTCGACGGCGCGTCCGACGAGGGCGCCGCGGTCGAGGACGGCCCCGTCGTGCTGCCGCTGTCGGTGGCGCGCGAGCGCCATCCCGAGCTGGTCGAGCCGCACCTCGGCACGATCGTCGCCGACGACGACGCCTTCACCGCGCTGAACTCGTCCGAGTGGGAGGGCGGCGCGTTCGTCTGGGTGCCCAAGGGCATCCGCGTCGAGGCGCCGATCCTGCTCACCGCCGTCAGCACCGCGGCCGGGTCGATCCTGAACCGGCGCGTCCTGATCGTGCTCGAGGAGGGCGCGGAGGCCGAGGTCTGGGAGCAGTACGTCTCCGGCGGCGATGACGCGACCGTGCTCAACACGGTCGTCGAGCTCAAGGTCGGCCAGAACGCCAACCTGCGCTACGTCTGCGCGCAGGAGCTCAACGAGCGCTCATGGATCTTCGGCGCCCAGCGCGCCGAGGTCGCGCGCGACGGCGCGCTCGACTGGATCGCGCTCGGCTTCGGCTCCGCCAGGGGCCGCGTGCGCATGGAGACCCTGCTCGCAGGGCCGGGCGCCGATGCGAAGGTCACCGGCGCGTACGCGCCGCATGCGCGCCAGCACGTCGACTTCGCCACCACCCAGGAGCACGGCGCGCCGAACACGACTTCGGACCTCGCGTTCCGCGGCATCCTCGCCGACCGGTCGAGCGCCGTCTGGCGCGGGATGATCAAGGTCGACCCGGGGGCGCAGCAGACCGACGCGTTCCAGGTCTGCCGCAACCTGCTGCTGTCGAAGAAGGCTCACGCCGACGCGATCCCCGGGCTGGAGATCCTCGCCAACGACGTCCGCTGCACGCACGCGGCCGCCGTCGCGCAGATCGACAAGGAGCAGCTCTTCTACCTGCGCTCGCGCGGGCTCGACAAGGTCAGCTCGCAACGGCTCGTGATCGAGGGGTTCATGGCCGAGCTGATCGAGCGCTTCGAGGAAGGGTCTCTGCGCGAGGCGCTCGCCGCGGCGCTCGAGCGGCGTCTCTCCACCCTGCTGGACTGATGTTCTAGCTCGAAAGTCCAGCGTCTGGACGCAACTTTCTTCGCGTTTTGCGGCCATTTTGCAGGTCGGCCGGAAGCGCGGAAAAAAATTGCTAAAGGATTTGGAAGAGACGCCGATAGGGCGGGCATGTTGCTCCCGGCTATCCGTCTACTCCTCGTCCTTTCGCTCATGCTCCCCGCCCTGGGCGCGACCGAGGCGCAGGCGGCGCCCGACCGCGTGCTCGTCGTCGTGGGAGCAAAGCCCGGCAAGACGCGCGCCGCCGAACGGCTCGTCCAGCGCCTCGGCGGGGACGTCGGACGCCGGCTCGGCATCGTGCACGGGTTCGCTGCGCGCGTGCCCGCCGCGTCGATCGCCCGCCTGCGTCGCTCCGGCTCCGTCCGCACCGTCGTCCGCGACACCGCGCTGACGCTCTCGACGCTCGCTCCGGTCGAGCCCGCGGTGGAGATCCACCCGATCGACCCCCCGCCGGCCGAGATCCCGGTCGACGCACCGGCCGACCAGGTCGCCCAGGACGTGATCGCCGACGCGGCCCACGACGCTTCCGCCGGAACCTCGCTCGTCCCCGATCCCGTCGCCGGCGGCGAGGACGTCGTCGCCGCCGTGCAGGACGCGGTCATCGACCCGCTCGCGCCGGTCGAGCCGGCCCCGGAGGACGCTCCGGCACGCGCCCGGGCCTCGATGGACCTGATCCGCGCATCCGCGGGCGCCCAGGGGAACCTCACCGGCGCCGGCGTCGACGTCGCGGTGATCGACTCCGGCGTGCTCGGCGTCGCGGGCCTCGACGGCGCCGGCAAGCTCGTCCGCGGCCCCGACTTCTCCGAGGACGCCTACAACCCCGACCTGCGCGGGCTGGACACCTTCGGGCACGGCTCGCACATCGCCGGCGTGATCGGCGGCAACGACGCCGCCACCGGCTACCGCGGTGTCGCGCCGGACGCCCGGCTCGTGAGCGTGAAGGTCGCCGGGGCCGACGGCATCACCAGCCTCGTGCGCGTCCTGATGGCGCTGGACTGGGTGCGCCGCAACCGCAGCGCGAACGGCCTGCGCATCCGCGTGCTGAACCTCTCGTTCGGCGTCGACTCGCGTCGCTCGTACGTGCGCGAGCCGCTCGCCTACGCCGCCGAGCTGCTGTGGAAGTCCGGCATCACCGTGGTCGCGGCCGCCGGCAACAGGGCCGACGGGACCGGCAGCCTCGACCTCCCGGCCGCCGACCCGTTCCTGATCGCCGTCGGCGCGACCGACACCCAGCGCACCGCCGACCCGGCCGACGACACCGTGGCGGAGTTCTCCTCGCGCGACGCGGTGCGCCCGCCCGACGTCGTCGCCCCGGGCACCGGCGTGATCTCGCTCCGCCTGCCGGGCTCGACGCTCGACGAGGAGTTCCCCGAGGCGCGCATCGGCGACGGCTTCTTCCGCGGCAGCGGCACCTCGCAGTCCGCCGCGGTGGTCTCGGGCCTCGTCGCGCGGCTGCTGGAGGCGCGGCCGGGCCTCACGCCCGACCAGGTCAAGGCGCTGCTCAAGGCCGGCGCGGTCGACCTGCCCGCGGACGTCTCCGCCGACGGCGCCGGCCGCGTGGACTTCGCGCGCACGCTGGCGCTGCCGACACCGACCGCCACGCTGCAGCCCTTCCAATCCGCCGTGCTCGACCTGCGCGTGCTGTGGGCCGACCTCATGGCCGAGGCGTCGGGCACCGCTCCGCTCGTGGGCGCCGGCGAGAACGGCTGGAAGGGCCGCCGCTGGGCCGGGCGGAGTTGGTCGGGCCGGAGCTGGTCCGGTCGCAGCTGGTCCGGTCGCAGTTGGTCCGGCAGCGACTGGAGCGGCGAGTAATGGGAACCGCGAGGAACGCGCGGCTGCGCTCCGCAGCCATCTGGATGCTGGTCGCCCTGACCGCGGCGACGACCGTGGTGCTCTACCTGGCCGTCGTGCGCGACCTGCCGGCGTATACGGACGGGTTCCGCGTGCCGTGGTGGGCGCTCGCGATCGGCTTCGCGGTCGCCGAGGTCGTCGTGATCCACGCCCACATCCGCGGCAGCGCGCACACGCTCTCGCTGTCGGAGCTGCCGCTCGTCATCGGCCTGCTGCTCGGCGCCCCGCAGGAGCTGATCATCGCCCAGGTCGCCGGTCCGATCCTCGTGCTCCTGTTCGTCCGCCGGAACGCGCCGATCAAGATGGTCTTCAACGTCGCCCAGTTCGCGCTGACGGCGACACTGACCGTCGTCGTGCTGCACACGCTGGTCCCCGCACCGGCCGAGATCGGCCCGGGCGTGTGGAGCGCGACGTTCGCCGCCGTCGGCGCCGGGTCCCTCGTCGCCGCGGCGCTCGTGCTCGCGGTGATCGCGCTGGCCGAGGGCACGCTGCCGTCGATGGACACGGTGCGCGTGTTCGGCGCGGACCTGGTCGTCTCGCTCACCAACACGAGCATCGGCCTGGCCGGCGCGACGCTGATCGCCCAGGACTGGCACGCCGGCTGGCTGATCCTCCCGCCCGCCGCGGTCCTGATCCTCGCCTACCGCGCCTACCTGTCCGAGCACAACAAGCACCAGTCGCTCGAGTTCCTCTACGGCGTCGCCCGCTCGCTCAGCCGCGCGCCGGACGTCGAGACCGCGCTGGTCGACCTGCTCGAGCGCACGCGCCAGTCCTTCCGCGTGCAGACCGCGGAGATCATCCTGTTCGGCGCCGGCTCCGAGCCGCCGCTGCGCACCTCGCTCGGCGTCAGCGGCGTCACCCAGACGATGGCGCCCGTCGAGCAGGAGCTGGCAACCGCGCTGCGCGCCTGCGTCCGCGAGGAGCACGCCGTCGTGCTCGATCGCGCGTCCGCGCCGCCGGCGCTCGCCGCCTACCTGGACGAGCACGGAATGCTCGAGGCCGCGATCGCGCCCGTCCCCGGCGAGACGCGCCTGGTCGGTGTGATGCTGCTGGGCGACAGGCTCGGCGCGACGGCCGGATTCACCGGGTCGGACCTGCGCCTGTTCGAGACGCTCGCCGGCCACGCCGGCATGTCGCTCGAGTTCGATCGCCTCGAGCAGGCGATCCGCCGCATGCGCGAGCTGCAGGGCGCGCTCGAGCGCCAGGCCTACCGCGACCCGCTCACCGACCTCGCCAACCGCGCGCTGTTCATGCGCCGCCTGCACGAGTCGCTGAACCGCGCCCATGGCAACAGCACCGTCCTCTTCCTCGACCTCGACGACTTCAAGCGCATCAATGACCACTCCGGCCACGCGGCCGGCGACGCCGTCCTGATCTCCGCCGGCGAGCGCATCCGCCGCTGCGTGCGGCCGACCGACCTGGCCGCGCGGCTGGGCGGCGACGAGTTCGCCGTGCTGATCGAGGACGCCGACGAGCGCCACGGCCAGGAGGTCGCGCACCGGATCTCCGCACTGCTCTCCGAGGCCGTGACGATCTCCGGTCAGCCGTGCTGGGTCCGCGCCTCGATCGGGATCGCCTCCGCGAGCGCCCGCTCCGGCGTCGACGCCGACGACCTCATGCGCCACGCCGACATCGCGATGTACCGCGCGAAGGAGGCGGGCAAGGGCCAGGTGCGCGAGTTCACGGCGGAGATGCACCCGAACGCGCTGACGAAGGCGCCTTCGCGCGACGAGCTGCTGGTCGCGCTTGGAGGCCGGCGAGTTCGTCGCCCACTACCAGCCGATCGTCGACGTCAGCAGCGGTGTGATCGTCGCCGCGGAGGCGCTCGTGCGCTGGAACCATCCGCGCCATGGGCTGCTCGCACCCGCGACGTTCGTCCCCGCGGCCGAGGCGACGGGGACGATCCCCGGCATCGACCGCGCCGTGCTCGAGCAGGCTTGTCACGACGCCGTCGCCTGGACCGAGGAGGACGGCTACACACCCGACGCGGCCGTGCACGTGAACGTGAGCGGCGAGGGGCTGCGCACGAACGAGCTCGTCGGCGTCGTCGAGGACGTGCTCCGCCGCAGCGGCCTCGCTCCCCGCCGGCTCGTGCTCGAGCTGACCGAGAGCGTCCTGATCGCCGAGATGCCGACCGCGCAGCCCGTGCTGGCCAGGCTGCGGCAGCTGGGGGTGCGGATCGCGCTCGACGACTTCGGGACCGGGTACTCATCCCTGGCCTGCCTGCGCTCGCTCCCGGTGGACATCCTCAAGGTCGCAAAGCCGTTCGTGGACGGAGCGGGCCGCACGCCGCACGACCACGCGCTGCTCGCGATGATCATCGAGCTCGGCTCGCTGTTCGGGGTGAGCATCGTGGCGGAGGGGATCGAGCGTCAGGACCAGCTCGACGCGCTCGCCGACCTCAGCTGTGAGATGGGCCAGGGCTTCTTCCTGGGCCGCCCGCTCGACGGCGAGGCGCGCCGCTTCGCGCGCCGCGACCCGCTCGCCGCAGCTGCCTGAACGGAGCGCGTACGCGGGTGCTGCGTGAGCGGTGATCGATCCCCTCCCGGAGGCGAACGGCACTGTGGGGATGCCTCCGGTCGGGAATCGATCACCACTCACGCTGGGGCGTGGCCGGGGCCCAGGCGCCCGACTTACGCGCGCGCCGCGTCGGGCCGGCTCCTTGGCCGGTCAGCAATATTTCGGCTCTGTGCGAGCGCCGCGCCCGGATCGCGATCAGGAAGGAGGATCGCGATCCGGCCGCTACATGAGGGTTCAGGCTCGTCGATGCAAGCTCACGTTGCTTCCCGCGTCGGAGCAATTAGACGTGTTCAAGTTGCCGATCACCGGCTAGGGCTCCGTCCGACGAGGCTGCATCGGGGCAGGAGGAGCACTCCGTGCTGCCGCACGGGGGGCTATCGCGCGCAGGCGGAAGCGATGCTCGCCTCAGCCTCGGTTCATTGGGGGCGATCGCTTATGGCTTTGGCACCAGGATCTGCGCCAGGGCTCCGCTCTGGAACCGTTCCTCCTCAACGACGTCCAGCTTCAAGTGCTGCTTCAGTTCGGCGAAAGGGCTGCGGCCCGCGCCGATAGCAATCGGGACCGTGGTCAGCTGGTACTCGTCGACGAGACCCAAGCGGGTCAGCGACTTGGCGAAGTCAGGGCCGCCGTGGACCAGGACCGTCCCTTCGTCGTCGCGAGTCTTCAGCTCTGCGATCTCTGCGACCAGATCGCCGCCGAAGATCTCGGCCGGCCCCCACTCCGCCTTCTCCAGAGTGCGCGAGAAGACAGCCTTCGGCTTCTCGTTCATCGCGGTTGCGATCGGCCCCTCAGTCGCTGCCCAGTGCGGCCCCATGATCTCGTAGCTGCGGCGCCCCATCGCGTGAACGCCGGCCTCGTCGAGCGCGCGGCGGTTCCACTCACCCGAGTCATCGCCGAACCATTCGAACATCCATTCATGCGTGCCATCGGGGCTGGTGACGAACCCGTCGAGGGACATCACCATCTTGAGAACGACTTTTCGATCGGTCATGCCGGTAAGACCCAACGGCTCTTAGAGACTCATCGCCATCGATGTATCCCGGGCAGGATTGCGGGCCGAAGCCTGACAGCGCCCTTCGTTGTGCTGCAGAGGATGCACGGTCGGGCGGCGCAGCGGGAGGTATAAGTCCGGCATGGCCGGGCACCGGATCTACAGGACGAGCGTCGCGAGCGTCTACCCGCACTACGTCAGCAAGGTCGAGAAGAAAGGTCGAACGAAGGAGGAGGTTGACGAGATCCTGTGCTGGCTGACCGGCTACGGCGCGAGCGAGCTCGGCACGCAGCTGGAGCAAGGCACAGACTTCGAGACGTTCTTCGCCGAGGCTCCTGCGTTGAATCCGTCGCGGAAGCTCATCACCGGCGTGATCTGCGGCGTCCGCGTAGAGGAGATCGGGGACCCGCTCATGCAGGAGATCCGCTACCTCGACAAGCTCGTTGACGAGCTCGCCCGAGGCAAGGCGATGGAGAAGATCCTCCGCACGCCGTGATCCGGCGCCGCGGCTGTTGGTCGACCGGGAGATCGCCTGGCGGTCCTGCTTTTGACGAGATGCGGCAGTCAGCAGCGCCGGAGCAACGACTGCTCCTCCGAGGCTCAAGCGACGCTCGATCGCCGGCGAGCGCTTCAACCTCGCGGACAACGTCGACGCGCTCCTGGCTTTCGCACCATCCGAGGCGCCGGGACCTAGCGAACGCGCACGAACGTCAGACCGTCGGCGGCCATCGTCATCGCCATGTCGACGCGCTCGTCGGCGTGCACCTTGCGGTTGAGCTCGTCGATCACCCGCGCGTTCTCGGTCTCCGGCGCGAGGACGCGCCCGCCTTGAAGCATGTTGTCGAGCAGGATCAGCCCGCCGGGCCGCATACGCTCGAGCACGAGTTCGTAGTACTCGGGATAGCCGGGCTTGTCGGCGTCGATGAACGCGAAGTCGAACGCCGGCTCGGCGGGGATGGCCGCGAGCGACTCGCGCGCCGGCCCGACCCGGATCTCGACCCGATCGGCCACGCCGGCCGCCTCGATGTTGCGCTGCGCGGTCGCGGCGTACTCCTCGTCGAGCTCGAGGCACGTCAACCGCCCGCCGTCGACGAGCCCGCGGGCGATGCAGATCGCGCTGTACCCGGTGAACGTCCCGACCTCGAGCGCGTCCTTTGCGCCGATCAACCGCACGACGAGCTCCATCAGCGCGCCCTGGTCCGCGGCGACCTGCATGACCGCGTTCGGCAGCTCCGCGGTCTCGGCCCGGACGCGGTCGAGCACCTCGTCGGTGCGCGCGCCGTACCGGCTCAGGTAGGCGAGCAGCTCTTCGGTCGGCTCGATCCCCCCGCGTGCCACGGTGTCAGCAGGCGACGATCAGGTTGAACGGGAGAAGATCGGGCGCTCCGTTTGGCCTGATAGGTCTCGACCGCGACTACGCGATTGCCTTCGATCGCGACGACTATGTCGCCCCGGCCCGGGATCAACCGTGTCGCCGCCGGCGATTACGTGCGAGCGTTGCGGTAGGCACGCAGCCAGCAAGGTCGCGCGAGAAGTCCGATGAGTCGCTTATTCGGAGTGACACCCTCGGACGCCGTTGCGAATTGCCCGCGATCGGATCGCCGACTGCAGTTGAGCGAGACGCGCAGACTTATGCCGCTGGCGCCCGGTGGACCCGGCGGGCCCGGAGCTCCGGCCAGTGCGGACTTTGTTGCGATTCGAAAGGTCCTGCGGGTCGGACGGCGCCGTTCGTTGATTGCCGCGGGTCGTGACCGCGCCTCGCTTCAACTCCTTGGAGCCCGACCGCGCGCGACTTGAGCTGTCGCTTGCCCCACGCTGTTGCGCGGCAGCGTGATCGCGGCGTACGACGTGCCACCGATAGCGATGAAGACGGCGACCGTGGCCATCGATGTTCGCGTAGCTTGCGTGACTTCGGATTCGCTGCAACACGCCTGCATTCCTTCTCTGCCGTCTCCAGGCGAGACACCAAGCAGAATGCCCGAAGTTTCGGCTTAAAGCCCTGTGACCTTGACCCGAACTGACCGCGAGGTGCCAGGCTCGTACGGGTAACCCGCTCTCGCGCGGAACCGCACGCGGAATCGGTAATGCGTGACTCCTCGCGTTGCCGTGAAGCGATACCGCTGTCGTCCAGCGCCCGCTCGCGTCCGCACGGGCGTCGCGAAGGTCAACCATTTGCCGCGCGAATAGACCTGCAGTTGGAGCAGCTTGCCGGTGGCTGGGATCGGCTCGCTCCTAACGCGGCCGGCGAACATGACCTCTTCGCCGTTGACCACGTGATGCCGACTGACGCGCAAGCTGCTCGCGGCTCGGACGCTGCATTCGACGATGCTCGGTATCGCCACGAATCGTTGGCGTGCCGCCGTAGCGAAACCGCAGATGCGGCTCGGTCCTGGCAAGGCTTTGAACGTGAACCTCCCAGCAGCGACCCGTCCGCACCGATCGCTATAGGCATCCAGGTCGGCCCCGGCAGCCGGAGCGTCTCCGAGATTTCGATGTCGCGCCCGACGAGCGGATTGCCCCCGGAGAAGTCAGCCGGCCTGTGAGCTTGATCGTCTTGCCGTAGCGGCTATGAGGCTTGACGGATGAGGATCGCGGCGGCGGCTCCTGGAGCCTGCGCGAACGAGCGTTCGACCGACCGACCGCGAGTTCGGTCTCCAAGCGCACCGGAAGTGTGATCGACGTCGGCGTGGATCTCCGTGGATTGCTCGTTCCCGGCGTGATCTCTGGCTCTTGCCCGGATCGCGTACTTGCCTGGCGGAAACGTTTCGTCATCGATCACGCCAGTGAATCCGCGTGGGGTCGGCTCGACCTGCGAGCGAATGCCAGGTTGAGCCACCTTCGCGCCGGAGCTCGAGCTCGGTCGACGCGAGCCCTGAAACCGCATCCGAAGCATCAACGTTGATCGCGCGTCGGGTCGTCGTTCGTCGCGACTCCGACAGCCTGATGAGCGGCGGCTCCGGATCCCACCGCAGCGATCGTCTCGCGCGCCGTCTGTCGCTCTGGTTTCCGGCTTCGTCGATGAGCCACAGGCGAAGTCGCCAAGCGCCGGGCGACTGGCACCGCGAGTATCCCGTCAGTTCGACTGATGTCTCGGGCGATCGACCTGGTCGCTCCGGCTCGCACCGACTGTCGAAGCTGACAGCTCCGGCATATCTGGTAGGCCGACTCCGGCAATCGGTGCATCTCCGTTGTCAGACGGGTTGTCCCACTCGCCATGAACGTGTTTGTCGATTGCCATTCGCGCCCGTCGCTGGCGAGGTTCCTGCACCGGGTTCGGAGCGCGTGTTGTCAACGAGCACGGTTCGCGATGGACGGACGTGACGTTGCCTGCCATGCGTCGACCGCCTGAACCTCAAGCGTGTGGGTCCCGTCCGCGAGCCTTGCTCAGATCCACCGTCATGCGTCGCTCTGAGCCGAGTCGGGGCACGGGCGCGAGAGATGGTCGTCGCAGCCGACGTCTGCGCGTCGCGCACGGCCGCCGTCCACCAACGCCCGCAACGATCGCACCCCTGTGTTGTCGCTCCCCGCGACCCCCACGGTCTGGACGCCGCGCTTCCACCCGCCGCTCGCGAGTGAGCCGCCCACGATTGCGACCTTCGGCGCCCAGACGTCCTGCAATCGCAGAGTGACGTTGCGCAGCGCCAGGAACGCAACGAGCTGCCCGTCCGACGGGCACTGCGAGGCGCCGCAGATCAGCTTGAGCTCGAGCGAGTTCGTGGCGAACCCTCCGACGCGCTGGCTGCTCCAGATGAACGAGGTGCCGCAGGCGATACCGCACCAGAGCCACCTGTGGTTCTGCGCGTCCCAGAGTCCGGCCTGCCAGTTTCGGGACTTGGCGATATTCGCCTCGAACTGGATGTCGTCGATGTAAGTGCCAGGCGGGGAGTTGACGACGAGTTGTGCGGAGCCGAAGCCCGGCGCGGGTTTCGAGCTGAGGACGTTGCGCGCGTAGAGACCGTGGTTGTTGTTGGTTCCCTCGGGACACTCGACGTAGGCGTCCGCCAGGTCGGTCGTGCGTGACCGCTGCCAGATGCCGGCGATGCCGTCGGGGAAGCACGAGCGCACGTGATAGGCGCCGGCGTGCGCTGCCGGCCCGTTCAGAGCCATCCCTGTGGTCACGAGTACGGCGGAAATGGCGAGACGTATGAGAAGACGGCGGTTCATGGTGCGAATTCGCCTCCACCGTTGCTCGGCGCCGAAGCCGGTGCGGCAGTCGCCGCGGGTGCAGTCTCCTCGAACGTGAAGTCCTGTGTCGCACCCGATGCGGCCGGCGTCGCCGGGGGCCGTTCATGCGTTGCGGGCTTGGTCGGCGAGTTCGCAGCCGGCGACTCCCGGTCCGGCATCGCGTCTGCCCTTGGCGCCTGCGCCGCCGGCGTCGCGGTGGCCGTCGGCGCGGGTGGTTGCGGCCGCCGCCGCGGCTCCGGCGCCGCCTTCTCCTTGGCCTCCCTCTTCGGCTTCGGCTCCGCCCGGACCTGCGCCTGCTTCGAGTCTCCGAGCGGGAACGGGTTCTGCACTACGCCCGTGAGCACACAGACTGTGCCTGCCCCGAAGCCGCTCAGGCAGAGCCCGATCACCGCGCCGATCGACGCGATGCGGCCGCCGCCCGTGCCGGCGATGATCTGCGCGCTGGTGGCTACGTCGGTGCCCTGCAGGCGATGGAGCCACTGGTACAGGTGGGTCTTGAGCTCGACCCACCGCCCGGGCTGCTCGAGCGCGCCGCGCGCGGACGCGTCCAGCGCGGCGATCACGTCGTAGAGATCGGTGATCCCTTCGCTGGGACCGAGTTCCCCGCTCGCGTCAGTGTCAGCTCCGAGTGCGACCTCGCCGGCGCTCGGGTCCGGAACGACGGACGCATCGCCGAGTCGTCCCGAGACCCAGCGCAGCGGAGCGACCAGCGCCGGGATGGGCCAGAGCACCCGCAGCCGGCCGAGGCGGGTCGCGTGGAGCTCGCGAACGGTGGCGCGACATGTCGCGCAGTTGCGGATGTGCGGGCGGAGCTCGAGCAGGGCATCGGCGGTCGCGGTGCCGCCGACGAGCGCGGCGAGCGTGGGCCCGAAGCGCTCGCATTCGGCGCCCGCCTCGATCTCGGCGTACACCTTCAGGAACCGTGCGCGCCCTTCCGTGATGCATCGGTTGACCTTCGTGTAGGTCCATCCGAGCGCCTCGGAGATCTCGGCGTAGGAAAGTCCTTGCGCCTTGAGCATCA
The DNA here is from genome assembly GCA_963839615.1 of uncultured Solirubrobacteraceae bacterium. Lineage (GTDB taxonomy): Bacteria > Actinomycetota > Thermoleophilia > Solirubrobacterales > Solirubrobacteraceae > DASQMT01. The sequence continues at coordinate 181,464 of CAWIVY010000005.1, read as the reverse complement.
GCGCCTTCGCCTCGTTGGGCTTGAGCCGCCGCAGCGCTTCGGCTGAGCGCTCGACACGCTCGCGCCCGGCCAGCAGGTCGTCGACCGGGCGCTGGGCTTCGGCGGCGCGGACGTCGAAATCGACATCCTCGACCGGGATCGCCTCTGCCCTCGCCCGGCGGACGGCCAGCGCCTCGTGCTTCACCACGACCTTCATCCATGCGATCTCGGTCGCCGGGTCGAGTGAGTCGAGCCGGCGTACGTAGATCTCGAGCGCGCGCTGGTAGGCGTCGAGCGCGTCGTCGCGGCAGAGCGACCAGTGCAGGGCGACGCGCATGAGCGAGCGTTCGTGTCTCGCGATCAGCTGCGAGACGCGCGCGTCCGCGCTCCGATCGGGGCGTCCCGACCCACGCTGCGCAGCCCGTGTCACCAGAAGGCCGACCCCCCTTTCTCCGTCGTCGAAGACGTCACCTGGAGGAGCCGCCCTGCTCGTGTCGAGCGGCTCCGCACCGATATATGGGAACTCGGCGCCGGGTTCGTCCCTCGGGGACATGAAATCTCCGCAAAGTGCGCCAAGATCCCGCCGCGGCTCACAGCACCCGCACCGCCACGGCCCGGCTCGTGCCGGTCTCGAACGGATACGCGGACTCGCGGCGGATCCGCAGCCGGAACACGTACGTGCGGCCCGCGCTGCCGGCGGCGAAGCGGTGCGTGTGGCGCAGCCTGCCGCGGCGGTCGGCGCGCACGGTGGCGAAGGTCCTCCAGCCCGCACCCACGCGGGCCTGGAGCTCGACGAGCTTGCCCGTTCGCGGCACATGGCCACCGCGCAGCCGGCCGGCGAAGCGGACGGCGCCTCCCGCTCTCACCGCGCGTGGCGTGGCGCTCAGTCTTGCGCGGGCAGGCGTGCGGACTGCGGCCGTGCCGGCCGCGGGCAGCAGCAGGGCGTCGCCGGCGAACGCAAGGCGCAGCCTGCGCGACGGGCCTGCGGGCAGGCGCACCTCGATGCGCCCCGCGGTGTCCGTGCGCAGCGTGCATGCTCCCGCCGCGGCGATCACGACCGTCCGCTTCGCGCACACCCGGCGCCACGTCGCGCGCCCGCGCAGGCGCTGCGAGAGCGTGACCGCGCGTCCGCCGAGCAGCTCGTCGCCGGCGGTCAGGCGCGCGCGCAGCGAACTGCCGGTGCGGCGCACGGCCAGCGTGGTGGAACGGCGCAGCGGCAACGTGAGCGCTGCCGGCGTCCCGTCGACCCGGCGCGTGCCGATCGTCTCGTTGCCGGCCACGTCGGTGACAAGCGCGCGCAGTTCGTAGGCGCCGGCTGCGAGCGTCGCGTCGTCGAGCAGCGCGACGAGGCGATTCTGCTCGAACGTCGTCTCCACCGGCTGCCAGCCGGCAGCCGCGCGGCGCAGCTCGATCCGGCCGCTCGCGACGCCCGACATGCTGTCGCTCACGACGACCCGCACCCGGCGCGGGTCGGCCGGGTCCTGGGCTTCGAACGCGACCGTATCGGGCGGCGTGCGGTCGACCTTGATCGCCGCGGTGCGCGGCTCGGAGGCGTTGCCCGCGCCGTCGATCGCGCGGTAGGCAAGGGTGTGGCGCCCGTCGGCGGCGATCTCGACTTCCGCGGCCTCTCCGTCCGCGGATGCCTCGTCGGCTTCGTCGAGCTTCCAGGCGAGCGAACGCACGCCCGAGAGTCCGGCCTGGTCCTGCCCGCGCAACGTCAGCCGCACCGGCTCGCGCGACCAGCCTTCCGGAACCGGTCCCGCGTCGGCGCGCGGACGCGTGCGGTCGAGCTTCAGCATCGTGCGTACCGCGGTGCCCTCCAGGCCGGCGCCCGAGAGCGCGCTGACCTCGACCGGCGTGCCGCCCTCCGGGAGCTCGTCGAGCGGCACGCTGGTCGCGACTACCGCCTCGCGACCGCCGATCCGGACGCGATACCCGCGGATGCCGGATACGGGCCGCTTGCCCGACGCGTCGAGCGGCAGCGCGCCGCCGTTGCGCCAGGCGTCGGCAGCGGAGACGTCGGGGGCGCCCGGACGCGTGTCGTCGAAGCGCAACGTGACGGGCGGGGAGAACGCGCCGACGTTGCCCGCTGCGTCCTCGAGCGCGACCCGGACCGCGTACTCGCCCGGCCCGTCGAACGCGGAGACGGGGACGTGGCCGCCGGCCAGCTCGGGCGCCGACTCCGCGCACGGGCCGCCGACGCGACAGGCCTTCAGGCGTGCACGTGCCAGCGGCGCCGACTGCCCGCCCGGCAGCGGCACAACGAGCGTCCGCGCGCGGCTCGGGTTCCAGTCGCCGCCGCCCTCCAGCTTCGGCTCCGGCTCGGCCGGCGCGGTGTTGTCGATCCGCACCACGCGGTCGACGGAGGCCCAGTTGCCGCCCGCGTCCTGGGCGGAGAGACGCAGCACGTGCTCGCCGTCGGGCCACGTGCGCGTGTCGAAGCCGGCGCCGATCGATCCATCGGAGCAGGGCACCGCGCGGCCGAAGTCGCAGCTGCGCCCGTCGTCGTGCACGATGCGCCCGTCGAGCTCGATCCGCCCGAGCCGGATGCCGCTGTTGTCGGTCGCGTCGAACCCCACGTCGCCGAGGCCGCGCAGCCACGCGCCGCCGGCCGTCGCGAGCGTGCCGCGCACGCCGTCGAGCCGCGGTGCGGACGGGTCGTGCAGGTACACGCGCACGTTGCGCAGGGCGACGAACCCGTGGCGCGCGTCCCGCCTGCAGCGCGTCGCGCTGCAGCGCACGAGCGCCTGGAGCCGCTGCGTGGCGAGGCCGCGCAGCTCCTCGTGCATCCAGCGCTCGAACGAGCTCAGGCAGTCCGGCCCGCACCACAGCCAGCGTTCGTTCGTCGCGTCCTGGATGCCCGCGTCCCAGCCCGGGTTGCTCGTCATGCGCACGTCGAGGTCGGCGCCCGTGATCGAAGTGCCGGGCGGGGCGTCGAACCGCAGCGCCGCGGCCGCGCCCTGGGGCGCGCGGCCCGGGCCGACGACGTTGCGCACCATCAGGCCCTCGCCCGACTCCGGGCGGCGCAGGTCTAGCGCACCGCCGGGGCACGACGTGTACGCCGTCGCGAACGGCGATGGCTCCCATTCCGCCCAGGCGGCGTTCTCGCTGCCGAAGCACGCGCTTACCGCATAGCCCCCGCCGAACGACGGCGGCGGCAGGAGCAGGCAGGCGGTGACGGCAACCAGGAGTCCGAGGGCCAGGTGGGGGAGGAGGGTCGGCGAGCGCATGCGGACCGTATGCGGGGCGCCCGCAGTTCTCGCCCCCCGGTCGAGCTTTAGACTCGACCACATGGCTCCGGACACCGCGTTACAGGCCGACATCAGAGATTCGATCCTCGACACGATCGGCAACACGCCGCTCGTGCGGCTGAGCCGCATCGACCCGGCCATCAAGCCGCAGCTCGTCGCGAAGATGGAGCTGTTCAACCCCGGCGGCTCGATCAAGGATCGCGTCGCGCTGCGGCTGATCGAGGCGGCCGAGCGCGACGGCAGCCTGCGCGCGGGCGGCACGATCATCGAGCCGACGTCGGGCAACACCGGCACCGGGCTCGCGATCGCCGCGCGGCTGAAGGGCTACCGCGTGATCGCGGTCATGCCCGACAAGATGTCGCGCGAGAAGATCGACCTGCTGCGCGCCTACGGCGCCGAGGTCGTGATCGCGCCGACCGACGTCGCGCCCGAGTCGCCGCAGTCCTACTACCGCGTCGCCGACCGCCTGACCGAGGAGATCCCCGGCGCGTTCCAGCCCAACCAGTACCGCAACCCCGCCAACCCGCAGACGCACTACGACACGACCGGGCCGGAGCTGTGGCGCCAGACCGGCGGCCGCCTGACGCATCTCGTCGTCGGCGTCGGCACGGGCGGGACGATCACGGGCATGGGCCGCTACCTGCGCGAGCAGAACCCGGACCTGGTCGTGATCGGGGCCGATCCCGTCGGCTCGATCTACTCCGGCGACGAGGTCCATCCCTACCTGGTCGAGGGCGTGGGCGAGGACTTCTGGCCGACGACCTACGACCCGTCGGTGGTCGACCGCTACGTGCGCGTGAGCGACCGCGACAGCTTCCTCACCACGCGCCTGCTGGCCGAGACCGAGGGCATGCTGGTCGGCGGCTCGTGCGGCCTCGCCGTGCATGCCGCGCTGGAGGTCGCGCGCGAGGTCGACGACCCCGACGCGCTGATCGCCGTCATCCTGCCGGACGGCGGGCGCGCGTACCTGTCGAAGATCTTCAACGACACCTGGATGGCCTCGCACGGGATGCTCGAGCGCACGAGCGACCGCACCGTCGGCGACGTGCTGCGCACGAAGCAGGCGGCCGGCGAGATCCCGCCGCTCGTCGTCGTCGAGACGCAGCAGAAGGTCAAGGACGCGATCGCGCTTCTGCACGAGCACCGCGTGTCCCAGCTGCCGGTCGTCTCGCACACCGACCCGAGCACGGTGGTCGGCTCGATCGGCGAGCGCGGGCTGCTCAAGCACGCAGCCGACAACCCGGGGATCATGGGCACGCCGATCGTCGACGTGATGGAGGCGCCGTTCCCGGCGGTCGCGGCGGCCGACCCCGTGCGCGAGGCCGTCGAGCTGCTGTCCGGCGATCGCCAGGCGCTGCTCGTCACCGAACGCGGGCGGCCGACCGGCATCGTCACGCGCGCCGACCTGCTGGAGGCGCTCGTCTCGTGACCGAGTTCGGCACACGGGCGGTCCACGCGGGCCTGGATCCCGACCCCAGCTACGGCTCCGTCGTACCGGCGATCCACCAGAGCACCACCTACGTCCAGCCGGCGCCGGGCCAGTTCGTCGAGGACTACGACTACTCGCGCGCCGCCAACCCGACCCGGCGCGCGCTCGAGAACGCGCTCGGTGAGCTCGAGGGCGGGCACGCGTCGGCCTTCGCGTCGGGCATGGCGGCCACGCACGCGCTGCTCACGGCCGTCTGCAGCGCCGGCGACCACGTCGTCATCCCCGACGACCTCTACGGCGGCACCTACCGGCTGGTCGACAAGATCCTCGCGCGCTTCGGCGTCGCCTACGACATGGTCGACCAGACGGACATCGACGCCGTCCGTGCGGCGATCCGGCCGGAGACGAAGCTGATCTGGGTCGAGACGCCGACGAACCCGACGCTCAAGGTGGTCGACATCGTCGCGGTGATCGAGGCGGTCGGCGACGGGGTGCTCGTGGCGGTCGACAACACGTTCGCCACGCCCGTCCACCAGCGCCCGCTCGAATGCGGCGCGGGCGCGGTTGTCCACTCGACGACGAAGTACCTCGGCGGTCACTCCGACGCGATCGGCGGCGCCGTCGTCGTCGCCGACCCGGCGCTGCACGAGGCGGTCCGCTTCACGCAGCTCTCGATCGGCGCCGTCCCGGGGCCGCTCGACTGCTTCCTCGTGCATCGCGGGCTGCGCACGCTGCACCTGCGGATGGCCGCCCACGCGGAGAACGGGCTGGCGGTGAGCGCGTTCCTGCGTGAACTGCCGGGGGTCAGCGACGTGCGCTGGCCGGGCTTCTCCGGGATGGTCTGCTTCCGCCATCCCGACGCGGTCCGGATCGTCGCGGCGACGAAGCTGTTCGCGCTGGCGGAGTCGCTCGGCGGCGTCGAGTCGCTGATCGAGGTGCCGCAGGCGATGACCCACCAGTCCGTCGAGGGATCCTCGGCAGCGGTGCCGCGGGACCTCGTGCGGCTGAGCTGCGGGATCGAGGCGGCGGTCGACCTCGTCGAGGACCTGCGGCAGGCGATCGCCGCCGTGACACCCGCCGGGGTCGGCGGCTAGTCCCTCAAGGGATCCCGTGGCGCGCCGATCCGTATGGAGGTGCGCCGGATCCTCCTGCTCGCGATCATGCTGCTGCTCGGCCTCCCCGCCGGGGCGTTCGCGCTGGCCGCGGCCAATCCGGCCGACGACCTGACCCACCTGCCGATCGAGGCATCGGCCTACGACCCCGCCACCCACTGCTCCGCGAAGGTGCGGCCGGGCATGGTCCGGCTCCAGGGCTGGCTCGAGGAGAACACGCGCGGTGTGTTCTGGGGCTCGTACCGGTGCGAGATGTGGGGCAAGCGCGAGGCTTCGCTGCACGCGGAGAACCGTGCGATCGACTGGCACCTGGACGTCGCCGTCGCCGCCGACCGCCGCGCCGCGGACGACCTGATCGCGCTGCTGCTCGCGACCGATTCGGCCGGCAACGAGCAGGCGCTCGCGCGCCGCATGGGCGTCGAGGAGCTGATCTGGGACTGCGAGTACTGGGCTGCGGGCATGTCGGAGTTCCAGCCCTACCGCGTCTGTTACGGCAAGCGCGGCAAGCTCCGCCGGCGCATGAACGAGACCGTGGCCCATCGCGATCACATCCACATCGGCATGACCAAGGCCGGCGCGGCGGCGAAGACGTCGTTCTGGCGCAGCCATACTGGGTGAGATGCGAACCGGGGCGCTGATCGGGGCGGTAGTCGCCTGCGCCGTCGCCGGAGGCGGGGCGTTCGCGCTGTCCGCCTCCGGGGGCGAGCAGGACGCGGTGCAGGCCCGTGCGGTGCCCGAGCGCGTCGCGGCGTTCCCGGAGCGCGCGCAGACACAGCTGCCGCCGTTGCCGGAGAAGCACAAGGCCAACCTCGTCGAGCCCGTGGCGGGCGCCGCCGGAGAGGTCGCCGCGCCGGCGCCCGAGCCGGCCCAGGCGCCGCCGCCGACGGACGCGCCCAAGCCCGACGGCGCGGCATCCGCGTCCGGCGACCTCGAGCTGTCGCGGCCGTCGACCGCCGGCGACGGCATCCGCCAGGCCACGGCGCTGCCGAACGGGATCGCTCTGCCACCGCTCGAGGCGCCCGAGGCGGTGCGCCAGATGATCGAGGCCGGCAACGTGATCGCGCGCTCCCCCTACCTCTGGGGCGGCGGCCACGGCAAGTGGGTCGACAAGGGCTACGACTGCTCCGGCTCGGTCTCCTTCGTGCTCGCCGCCGCCGGCTACCTCGAGGCGCCGCTGGCGTCGGGCCCGCTGATGTCGTGGGGCGAGCCCGGACCCGGCAAGTGGGTCACGATCTACTCCCACCAGGGCCACGTCTTCATGGAGGTGGCGGGGATCCGCTTCGACACCTCCGGCGCGCGTGAGACCGGCTCGCGCTGGCAGAACGGGACGCGCTCCACAGCGGGCTTCGTCGCCCGCCATCCGTCCGGGTTGTAGCTCACCTGCCAACCCGCACGGTCCAGCGTCGTTTCAACATGCATCGGACCCGAACTCCCAAAAAGAGGAGCAAATCATGCGTAAGTGGTCTCATGCGTAAGTGGCTACTCGGCGCCGTCGTGGCGCTCGTCCTCCCCGCCGCCGCCCTGGCGCAGGAGAGCACACCTTCTCCGACCGATCTCGCCGTCAAGGCTTGCAAGACCGAGAAGTCCGAGATGGGCGCGAAGAAGTTCAAGCTGACCTACGGCGCCGTCAAGAGCATGGCCAAGGCGAAGAAGGCCTGCCTCGCCAAGAACGGCGTCGTTGCCGAGACCGAGCTCGAAAACGCCGCCCAGGAGTGCAAGGCCGAGCGTGACGCCGGCGTCGAGGCGTTCAACGAGCAGTACGGCACCAACGCGAACAAGCGCAACGCCTACGGCAAGTGCGTCTCCGGCAAGGCCAAGGCCGCCGCCGAGGAGGAGACCGAGGACCGCGTCTCCGCCGCCGACACCTGCAAGGCGATGAAGAAGGACGAGGCCGCCGCCTTCGCGCTCGCGTACGGCGAGAAGAAGAACGCGTTCGGCAAGTGCGTCTCCGCGACCGCCAAGGAGCTCGGGGAATCCGACGCGTCGGACGCGTAGCCGCGCTTGGGGTTCGCACCCCATTGGCAATCGGGCCGTTCGGCCCGATGGTGTGAGTGCAGCTGCTCCGCCTTCCTGAAAGGACTGCCCCCGATGCCCCGCTTTCGCTCGACGATCTACGATCTGCCGGCCGGCCCGCCGCCTGAGGTGCTGCAGCAGATCGAAGTCGCGTGGAAGCGGGCTCGGGAGTTGTCCGACTCCGGCCTCGAGCTCCACTACGAGGTTGACGCCGTGCTCGGCCGTGTCTGGGCCGACGTGACGTACATGGACGGGTCCCTGGTCGAGCGGCTCTCGGCGTCCGAGGCGCTGGGTCTCGCGTGTGGTGACGCGGTGCCCGAACTCGCCCTCGCCGCCTGATTTCAGGTGTAGGTCAGCGGTCTTGTGCTCGGCCGCCCCCCCGGCGGCGGGAGCGCGGCCGGACCGGGCAGCCGGCCGGCCGTGCCTCCGTCGGCCACGGGGGCTGGACCGGAGGCGCGGCGCGCCGGTACGGTGCGCTCATGCGTCCCATCCCCGCCCCCCGCCTCGGCGACGCGCACGGCCTGCTGCGCGCGATCGGTCAGCGCGAGCGCCTCCGGCTCGACGAGTTCGTCACCGAGTTCACGATCGAGGAGCTGTTCCCTCCCGGACTCGAGAACGCGCTCGGCCGCACGCGGCAGTTCGTCTCGTTCGCACGCGCGGCCGGGTTGCTCAACGAGGACCGCGGGACGGTCGAGCTGACCGACATGGGCAAGCGCTACGTGCGCGCGAGCGACGCGAGCAAGCCGTTCGAGGTCGCGTCCGCGCAGGCCGAGTGGCTGCGGCGACTGCTGCGCGAGCGCCACATGACGGACTCGATCTTCCACGGCACCGCGGTGGGGCTCAGCCTCTACGCGTCCAACCCAGCCGACTTCCGCGCCTCGATGCTCGACTTCGGGCGCGCGCTGAACTACCTCGGCCGCGCCGGCTGGGACAACGACAACACGTTCGAGTCGCAGGGCAAGCGCTACACGGACTTCCTCACCGACCTCGAGCTGATCGACGGCGAGCGGCGCCTGACGGCGACCGGGCAGCAGACGCGGGACGAGCTGACGCTGCCGATCCACATGTCGCTGAAGGACATCGCCGGGCAGGTCAACCCCGGCGGGCTGGAGGCGGCCGTGCGCGAGGGCGAGGCGGAGTGGTCCGCCGCCACTGCGCCGCCGCCCGCACCGGTGGGCGAGACGCCCGCGCCGGTGGCCGGAGCGCCGGCGGCCGAGCCGGCGCCCGCAGTCGTGGACGAGGACGAGTACGAGGACGTAGGGCCGGGTGCGGGCCCGTCCCCGGGCGCCGCGCCGGCACCCGTCGCGGCGCAGCCCGAGCCTGCGGCGCCGGCGCCGCCGCCGAAGCCTCCGGCCGACGTCTGGGAGGCGGCGACGCCGAGCGACCGCACGCAGGCCTACCAGGCCGTCGGCGCCGAGCCGCCGGCGGTCGAGACGCCCGTGCCGGCCGCTGCGGCGCCGGCCGCGCCGACCGCGGACGCGCCTGTCGCGCCCGAGCCCGCAGCGCCGCCCGCGGGCGGCGAGACCAGGCCGAGCGCGGCTGTCGGCGCCACGCCGCCTGCGCCTGCGCCCGCGCCGCCCGCTGCGCCCGCGCCGGCAGCCGCGCCCGCGCCGGCGCCGGCCGCCCCGCCGCGCCCGGCTCCCGCGGGCGCGCTCGTGCCCGCCGCCGCGATCCGTGCCGCGGCGCAGGAGGCCGGGCTGCGTCTGCCCGAGGGCGTCTACGCGGCGGTCGCCGCGGCGCTGGCCGGCGGGCACGTCGTGCTCGTCGGGCCGGCCGGCTGCGGCAAGACGACGCTGGCGCTGGCGGTCGCGAAGGCCGCCGCCCAGTCCGGCAAGGCGACCGGGGCCACGCTCGTGACCGCCGCGCACCGCTGGTCGGGCCGCGACACGGTCGGCCGCCCGGGCGACGACGAATGGGAGCGCGGAGTCGTGGTCGACGCGGCCTCGCGCGGACGCTGGCTGATCATCGACGAGCTCGACCGCGCGCGGCTGGACCGCGCGCTCGGCGACCTCTCCTCGTTCCTCGCCGGCGTTCCCGTCGAGTTGCCCGAGGGCGAGACCGCGCCGCCGCACGGATGGCGCATCGTCGCGACCGCGGCGGCCGGGGGCCTCGCCGGCTCGGCCGCGCTGGTGCGGCGCTTCGCCCACGTCGACGTGCCGCCGCCGGCGGAGCCGGACCTCGCGGCCGCGATCGATGCCGCGGCCGGCGGCGACGCGGCCGCCGCGGCGGCCGTGAAGCGCCTGCTCGGGGCGCGCGACCTCGGGCCCGTCGGCACGGGCGCGTTCCTCGCCGCGGCACGCTTCGCAGCGCAGCGCAACGCCGCGTCGCCGGCCGGCGAGGGCACGCTGGCGCGCGAGGCGCTGGCCGCGCACATCGCGCCGCTGCTCGGCGAGCTCGACGAGGAACGCCGCGCCCGGCTGGTCGCGCTGGCCGGCTAGGTCCGGTGTTCGGCCGCCGCGGCCAGGGCAGGGCGGAGCGGGTCGTGCTCGCCCGCGCCGCCGCCCGGCTCGAGCGGATGGCGCTCTACCCCGAGCCGTTGCGGATCGACCGCGTGCGGATCCTGCACGTCCCGTGGTTGTTCCGGCTGCCCTGGTTCCGGCGGTTCGTTGGCTACAACATGGGCCATCTGATCCTGCTCAAGCGCCCGCTCGCCGAGGTCTCGGACGATCTCATCACGCACGAGCTCTGCCACGTATGGCAGGACCAGGACCATCGCCTGCGGATGTGGCTCTCCTACGTCTTCAAGGGCTATGCGCGGAACCCGCATGAGATCGAGGCCCGGCGGGCCGCGCGTCAGCGGTGAACTCGGCGGCGAGCGCGCCGACGAGCATCCCGAGGCCGGGACCGGCCGGCTCGCCCTGGTGCACCCCGGCCAGCAGCCGCTGGCGGTGGTCGCCGGGCTCGGCGGCGAGCGCCGCCACCGCGGCCAGCTCGGCCTTGCAGTCCAGCGCGGCGGCGTGCGGGCCGCACGCGGCGAGCAGCTCGCCGAGGATGTCGCGCGCCGGCCGCCGCCGGTCGTGCTGCGGGTCGATGAACTCCGCCCGCATCCCGTCGCGCGTCGCGAGGAAGCGGTTCTCGTCGAGCACCTCGGGCCGCGCCGCGATCGCCTCGTCGACGTATCCCTCCGTCGCCTCCAGCCGCACCGCGCACTGCACGAGCGCCGCCAGCGCGGCGTTGTCGCCGACGCGGGTCTGGGAGTCCATGATCCGCACCTCGATCGTGCCGAGCTTCGGCTGCAGCCGGACGTCCCACCAGAGGAACGTCGGCTCGGGGAACGCGCCGCAGCGCAGCAGCACGTCGACCGCCTCGACGTACTCGGCGTAGTCGGCGAACTGGCGCGGGATGCCGACGCGCGGGAACGTGCCGAAGATCGGCACGCGAGCCGACGCCAGGCCGGTGTCGCGGCCCTGCCAGAAGGGTGAGTTGGCCGCGAGCGCGAGCATCAGCGGGACGTGCACGCGCAGCCCGCGCAGCGCGCGCACCGCCGACTCGGCGTCGGGCACCGCGACGTGGACGTGCAGCGCGAACGTCGGCTCGCGCCGCGCGAGCTCGCGCATCGAGTCGTAGATCGAGCGGTAGCGCGGGCCCGGCGAGACCTCGACCTCTCTCCACTGCGCGAACGGATGCGTCCCGGAGGCGGCGGCGCGGAGCCCGAGCGGCGCCAGGCCGGCGGCGAGCGCTGCGCGCAGGGATGCCAGCTCGTCGATCGCGGCCGCGACCGTCGCATGCGGCGCGCTGAACAGCTCGAGCGCCGATCCGTGCGTCTCGGGCGCGGCCTGGTCGGCGACCTCCGGCGGGAGCTCCGCGAGGACCTCGTCGACCCGCGACGCGAGCGACCAGTCATGCGGGTCGAGGATCATCACCTCCTCCTCGACGCCGACCGTCCACGGCGCCGCGGCGGTCTCCGGATTCCACTCCGCCCAGCGAGGCAGGCCGGTCACGGCAATACCCACGTGTCCTTCGCGCCGCCGTTCTGGGACGAGTTGACGACGAGCGCGCCAGCGTCGAGCGCCACGCGCGTCACACCGCCTGGGAGCACCTCGACGGTCTCGGGCGCGGACATCAGCGCGTAGGGTCGCAGGTCGACGTGCCGCGGGCAGAGCTCGTTCCCGATCACGGTCGGGTGGGTCGAGAGCCCGACCAGTCGCTGCGCGATGAAGTCGGCCGGCGCCGCGCGCACGCGCTCCCGCAGCTCCTCGACGTCGGAGCGCTCGGCGTGCGGGCAGATGACGACGCCGACGCCGCCGTAGGAGCCGCGATCCTTGATCACGAGCTCGTCGAACACGTCGAGGGCGCGCTCGAGCGTGTCCGGCACGCCGAGGTCGAACGTCTCGACCTGGCCCAGCAGCGGCGCCTCGCGGAGGTAGAAGCGGATCATGTCCTCGACGTAGGCGTGCGCGAGCTTGTCGTCGCCGATGCCGGTCCCGAAGCAGTTGACCATGCGGATGCTGCCGGCGCGCAGGGCGGGCGTGAGCAGAGCGCCGACGTCGGAGTCGACCTCGTCGGCATTCGTCCGGCGATAGACGCCGTCGACCTGCTCGCCGTCGTGCATGAGGCGCTCGCCGCGCAGCTCGAGGTCGGCCGGCGTCACGAGCGCCAGCCCGAGCTCGCGGGCGACCCACTCGTGCTCCCAGTAGGCGGCGTTGTCCGGCCCGTCGGTGACCACGACCACGCGGCCGTCGCCGAAGACGCGGCGCAGGGCGGCGGGCATGCCGTCGAGCGGCACGGGACGGGTGCGCACGTCGAGTCCGCGCAGCACGGCGGCGCGCGCGGCGACCCAGTAGGCGAACCCGCTCGGCGTGCGCACGTTGTCCTCGAGCACGAGCCATTCGCCGTCGTGTCCGCGCACGAGGTCGAGGCCGGCGATGCCGATCCAGACGCCGTTACCCGGGCGTACGCCCGCCATCGCGGGCTCGATGTTCTCGGCGCTGTCGAGCACGCGCTGCGGCAGCACGCCCTCGGCGACGATCAGGCGGTCCGCGTAGACGTCGGCCACGAACGCGTTGAGTGCTCGCACGCGCTGCGCGAGGCCGGCCGCGATCGGCTCCCACTCGGCGCTCGCGATCACGCGCGGGACCGGGTCGACGTGCCAGTGCTCGTCGCCGTCGACCGACCCGAACGTGATGCCGAGCGCGGCGATCTCCTCGCGCACCCCCGTGGCGAGCGCCGCTAGGTCCTGCGCGAGCACCGCTTCCATCGCCTCGCGCGCGGCGGGACGGATGCTCCCGTCCGCGGCAACGGCGTCGTCGAAGGTCGCCGAGCTGTAGCCGGGGAGCGCGTTCACGCCCGTCGCGTACCCGAACGCCGTCGCGGGCAGACGCGGCAGAATGGTCGCACGCCGAACGCCGCCGACCAACTCCCCGCCGTGCTTGCGACGGTGCACGACTTCGCGACCCGCGCGGGCGCCGAGCGCGTCGTCGTGCTGCTCGACAGCGACCCGCCGCTCGTGGTGGAACGGCTCGAGGACGGGAGGATGCAGGTGACCGAGGGGGATGCGACCCGGAGCGCGGGGCCGGCGCCCGCTGCGGCGGCGCTCCCCCTGCCGGACCTGCGCGCCGTGCCGGCGAGCGCGCTGAGCGCGGACCCGGAGACCGGCGAGCTCGCGGCGCCGCTCGGCAGCGTGCAGCTCCTTGCCGACTCGGTGCTCGCGCTGGCCCGCGCGCTCGGCGGCCGCTCCGTCGCCACGGCCACGTTCCCGACGCGGGACCCCGAGCTCCCGCTGACGCTGGCGGCGCGGGTGGGCGAGCCGGTCGTGCTCGACATCGCCGGCCGCCATTTCACGTTGCCGGTGTGACCGTCAGCGCCGCTTGCGCACGGGCTTGAAGCGCGCCACGAAGCCGCCCGCCCGGCCGACGTCCAGGCGCAGGACGCGCTTCGACGTCACGCGCCGCGTCCGGACGCGCAGCCCGCCGCCGGTCGCGTCCTCGATCGTGCGGGCGACGTAGCGCCGTCCCGGCAGGAGGAAGTCCAGCGGCAGCCTCACCGACCGGCCCGCGCCCGCCTCGATCGATCCCACGTACCAGCGCCGGCCGCGGCGGCGGGCGATCGTGGCCCGGGCGCCGGGGTAGCCGCTCAGCAGCCGCGTCTCGTCCCACGCGACCGGCACGCCGCGCAGCCAGCGCAGCCCCTGCGGCACGGCGGCGTAGCCCTCGGGGCTGTCGGCGAAGTGCTGCAGGCCCGACTCGAAGACGACGGACAGCGCGAGCTCGTGCGCCGCGCTGGTCTGGCGGCGCTGGGCGGAGAAGGTGACCGGCGTGTAGTCCATCGGGCCGATCGCGTTGCGCGTGAACGGCAGCGTGGCGTTGTGCACCGGCGTGACCGGCGCCTGGCCCTTGTATGTCTCCGCGCCGACGACGCCCTCCATCGTCAGCACGTTCGGCCAGGTCCGCGACATCCCCCGCGGCACGGTCGAGCCGTGGAAGTTGACGAGCAGCCGGCGCTCGGCCGCGGCGCGCGCGACGCCGCGGTACCAGCCCATGCGCTGGCGCGAGTCCGAGTGCATGAAGTCGAGCTTCACGCCGGCGATTCCCCAGGAGCGCCAGCGGCTCAGCAGCGCGTCGCGCTGCGCCGCGGGCCGCAGCGCGTCCCAGCGCGACCACAGCAGCACGCCGACGTGGCGCCGGCGCGCGTAGGCCGTGAGCGCCGGGACCCAGGCCGGATCCCAGCCGGCATCGACGAGCACGTACTCCCAGCCGGCGCGGGCTGCGAAGTCGACGTAGTCCTTCTGGCGCTCGAAGCTCGCGGGGCTCGCGCTGTCCGCCCACCATGACCAGGCCACCCGCCCGGGGCGCACCCACGACCAGCTCTGCGAGGACGCCGGCGCGGCGAGATCGTCGACGAGGTCGGACTCCACGATCGTCGCCAGCGTGCCGATCACCGCCACGCGCCAGGACGTGCGCACCTCCGCGAGCCCGGGTGCCTGGCTGGGCCGCGACACGGCGAGCACACCGCCGGGAAACAGCTCCAGGTGGGAGCCCGGCTGCCCGCGGCCGGCGCTGCTCTCGCTCAGCAGCACCCACGCGCTGCCCGTGTTGAGCAGCGCCGGGAAGCCGAGCGGCCCCGGCGCGGCGGCGCCGAGCAGCGTCGGCACGTACGGGCCCTCGTAGGCAGCGGTGAACCGCTGCAGCCATGCCCGGCTCTCCGGCGGCGCAGCGAACGAGCTGCACTCCTTCGTCAGCCGTGAGCGCGCCGGGCCGCGCAGGGCCATGCGGTAGGCGAACCCGTCGTCGGTCAGCTTCAGCTCGACGGTCATCACCGAGTGGCCTTGCTCGAACTCCAGCACGAGCCGGCGAGCGAGCTCGCGGTGCTCGCGCCGCTTGCCCGAGCGCGTCCGGTAGCGCTCGAACGTGGTCGACTCGCGGGCGCGCGAGAACGAGAAGCCCATCGGCAGGCAGCGCGTCGTCGTGCCGAACCCGATCGACGAGGAGAGGGCGATCCGGCCCCTGCGGCGGATCGTCGCCTGCAGCGGCGCGGCATCGCCGTGGAACCGGATCTCCGCGGTCAGGCGGTGGTGCGGCGAGGCGATCTGCCAGTGGCGCGGCCGGGCGGCATCCGCCTGCGCGGGCGGCGCGGGAACCGCCGCGAGCGCCGGCAGCAAGACCAGCGCCTTGAGCAGTCCCTTCTTGAGCACGTGCGTACCAACGCGACCGCGCCCTCGAAGTTGTCCCGTCTACGGGATCGAGCGCGCGATCGCGACCGCGCGGTCGCGCGCGAGGTCGCCCTCGACGCGGATCAGCAGCCCGTCCGCGCGCTCCACGAGCAGCGTGTTGCCGGCGAGGCGCTGCTCCTCGTAGCTCACGTCCGTCTCGCCCTGGTAGGCGAATCCGTGTGCGCCGGCGATGAAGTACGCGGGGTCGCCGTCGAGCCGGAGCCGGTCGAGCCGCGTCGCCTGGCCGATCGTCTTCTGGATGAACGGCCCGACCCTGGCCCGGAACTCCTGGACGAGCACCGCTGCGCCGGTCGTCGTCGAGCGCGCGTAGCCCGCGCGCTCGCCGTAGACGAGCGAGACGCCCTCGATGCCGACGTAGATCGCGTCGGGCCGTCCGAGCCCGTCCGCGGCCGGCAGGCGCAGATACGGCGAGTGACGGCGAGCCTGCTCGAGCGTCGTCTCCGTGCCGAGCCCGAGGCCGGCGCCGAGCGTGCCCGGCTGCGGTGGCGGGGCGCTCGGCTCGCGCCGCTCGATCTCCACGCTCTTCAGCCCGAGCCACTCGAGCACCGCCGAGCGCGCGTCGGGCGAGGCGGCCATCGTGAGCGCGAACGCGGCGGCGAGCGCGGCCAGGCCGTAGGCGAGCAGCGGGCGCCACTGCGGTCGCCTGCGGCGGCCGGGGACCGGGTGCTCGAGCCGCGCCGTGACAGCTCCCGCGATGTCGGGGGTGGCGGGCCAGTCGACCCGCAGCGCGGTCAGTTCCTCGTGCAGCTCAGGCATCGTGGTCTCCGAGCTCGGCCCGCAGGCGCTCGAGCGAGCGCGACAGGCGCGACTTCACCGTTCCGGGCCGGATGCCGAGCGCCGCGGCGGTCTCCGCCTCGGACAGCTCGAGCAGGTGGCGGCAGCCGATCACCAGCCGGTCCTCCTCGCGCAGGCGGCCGATCGCGGCGAGCAGCAGCGCGCGTCGCTCGCCGGCGAGAAGCGCCGCCTCGGGGGAGGGGGCCGCCTCCCCCGACGGACGCTCCTCGCCCGCGGCGCGCAGCGCCAGCGCGGCGCGCCGGCCGGCCGACCGGCGCCGGTTGCGCGCCTCGTTGGCCACGATCGTCAGCAGCCACGGCCGCAGCGGCTCGCCCGCGCGGAAGCGCCGCAGCGCGCGGTGGGCCTTGACGAAGCCCTCCTGGGCGGCGTCCTCGGCGTCGGCGGCATTGCCCGTGATCAGGTAGGCGGTCCTGAAGGCGATCTCCTCGTGGCCGCGGACGAGCGCAGCGTAGGCGCCGGCATCCCCGGCGCGCGCACGCTCGACCAGCTCGGTTTCGTTCAGTGGCCGGCCCACCACCACCTGCTTCTACACCGGCGTCGCGACTCCGGTTCCGGCAAACCTAAAGAGGGGCTGGCACCGTCTAGGTTTGCGGGATGCTCCCGCCCGGTCCGTGGGCGCCCGCCGCCGCGCAGACGATCGAGTGGATCGCGCGGCCGACGGCCCTGCTGCGGCGCAGCGCGGCCCGGTACGGGGAGCCGTTCACGCTGCGCACCCTGTGGGCGGACGCGCCGATGGTGATCGTCTCGGATCCCGAGACGATCAGGCGCGTCTATGCCGCGCCGCCGGAGTCGCTGCGGGGCGGGGCGAGCTCGACCGTGCTCGAGCCGTTCGCCGGCGCGAGCTCGATCC
Organism: uncultured Solirubrobacteraceae bacterium; assembly: GCA_963839615.1. Lineage (GTDB taxonomy): Bacteria > Actinomycetota > Thermoleophilia > Solirubrobacterales > Solirubrobacteraceae > DASQMT01. The sequence goes on along the minus strand of CAWIVY010000005.1, from coordinate 164,366 downwards.
TGCTCACGAGCGGCGCGGCGCACCTGCGCCAGCGGCGGCTGATGCTGCCGCCGTTCCACGGGGAGCGGATGGAGGCGCACCGCGCGACCGTCGCGGCGCTGGCGGCGGCCGAGCTCGACAGCTGGGAGCCCGGGCGGCTGCTGCGCACGCTGCCGCGGATGCAGGAGCTGACGCTCGACGTGATCCTGCGCGTCGTGCTCGGCGCGCCCGATCCGCAGCTGCGCTCCGCGATCCGGGAGGCGCTCGACATGACGACGGCGCTGCCGCGCCTGATCGCGCTCTCGCTCGCTCCGCGCGGCTCGGCGCCGTGGCGGCCGTTCGAGCGCGCGGTCGCGCGCGTCGACGCGCTCCTGCGCGGGGCGATCCGCGCGCGCCGCGCCGGCGGCGCATCGGCGCCCGCCGTGATCGACGAGCTGATCGCTGCCGGCTCGACCGAGGACGAGCTCCGCGACCAGGTCGTGACGCTGCTCGCCGCCGGGCACGAGACCACCGCCGGCTCGCTCGCCTGGGCGCTCGAGCGGCTCGCGCGCCATCCGCACGTGGCCGCCCGGCTGCGTGAGGGGGACGACGCGTACCTCGAGGCGACCGTCAAGGAGGTGCTGCGGCTGCGGCCGGTCCTGTCGATCACTCCGCGCAAGGTCGTCGAGCCGTTCACCGTCGGGCGATGGACGTTGCCGCCGGGCGTGCACGTGACACCGTGCCTCTACCTGGCCCACCGCCGCCCGGAGCTGTGGCCCGACCCGACCTCGTTCCGCCCCGAGCGCTTCCTCGACGGCGCTCCCGCCCCCTACTCGTGGCTCCCGTTCGGCGGCGGCGTGCGCCGCTGCGCCGGCGCCGCCTTCGCGACGATGGAGCTGCACGAGGTGCTGCGCGCGGTGGTCCGCCGCTTCGAGCTCCGTCCCGACCGCCCCGAGGGCGAGCGGATGCGCCGCCGCGGCGTCACTCTGACACCTTCGCGCGGCGGCCGTGTCGTCCCGCTAGCGTCTCTCCGAGCACGATGACGTCGCTGTTCTGCCGCCACAACCGGATGACCGCGAAGTGCCCGATCTGCTCGAAGGAGATGGAGGCCGAGCTGCGCGCGAAGGCGCCCCCGCGACCGCCCGGCATCCGCAACAGGCCGGCCGCCGCGCGCGCTCCGCGTCGTGCCGCCGCGCCGCGGCCCGGCGGGCTGGTGACGCGCAGGCTCGCCCGCGCCGAGGAGGACGGCTACCGCAACCCGCTCGTGCCCGGCCTGCGGGCGACGGCGGACGCCGAGCGCCTCGCGGCGGCGCTCGTGCTCGCCGCGGAGCGGCTCGAGCCGCCCGGCCCGTATGAGGCGGTAGCGACCGAGCCCGACCTCGAGCAGGCCACCTGGCTCGCATTCCTGCTCGCGCTCGCCGGGCCCGGCGACCCCGAGCGCCAGGACGTTGTCGTGGCCGCCGCGCCGCGCTTCGAGGACGGCGAGCCGCCCGAGCCGCTCGCCGGCCAGGCGCGCGCGATCGCCGCCTACCGCCAGTGGGCGGAGCGCGCCGGATCGCAGGCCGCGGGCTTCGCCGGCGAGTCCGACTGGTCGCCGCAGCGCCGTTTCGCGCGCGTGTTCGAGCGGCTCGCCCTGCCCGAGCTCGGCCGCGGGCCGCGCTTCGAGCTGCTCGCGACGCTCGGCGCCGCGGGGCTCTACGAGCTCGAGGCCGCCACGCTGCAGCTGAGCGCCGGCAACGACGCCACGACGCAGGCTGCCAAGCGGGCGCTGCAGTCGGGCGACATGATGCTGCTGGAGCGCCGCGCGCGCGATCTGGCCGCCGCCTGCGAGCTGCCGCTCGCCGCGCTCGACCGCGGGCTCGCGCTCTGGGACGACCCGGCCGCCGACGTGCCGGACGAGGAGCCCACCGCGGCGCTGCGCTCCGCGCTCGCGCTGCCCTAGCCGCCAGGCCCGAGCGGCACGAGCCCGACCGTCTCACCCGACGCGACCAGCTCGTAGACCGCGAGCTCGTTGGCGCCGCGGCGGAACGCCTCGGGCGGCAGCATCGAGGAGAAGTTCAGCGCGTGCGGGCCGACATCCGCGAAGCTGCGGCCCATGCTGACGATGCGGCCGTTCAGCGCGAACGCCAGGTCGTGGCCGGCCGGGTCGCCGCCGCTCAGCCGCCCGGCGATCTGCGACGGCGACACGCTCGACTCGGGGTCGACCTGTGCGAGCTTGCCCGCGTCCTCGACGCTCGCCTTCAGCTGTCCGCGGGGCATTGTCTCGAGGCTCTCGACGGCGCGCCCGATCAGCTCGGGATGCGGGCCGATGCGGTAGGCGCGGTCCCACGTCCTGGTCCCGAGCAGCGCGACCTGATCGGCCAGCGACTCCGCCTTGCCGCGCTCGAGCGCCGCGCGGTCGACGTCGATCCGCGAGCCGTCGCTCTTGCGGAACTCCAGCGAGTCGGGCACGGGCCTGGACGAGCGCAGCGATCGACCGTCGACGCGGAACGGGAGCCGGATGCCGAGCACGTCGGCGATCGTGGGGAGCACGTCGATCGTCCGGCCCCAGGTCGGGTCGATCCGGCCCTCCGCCTGCTCGGGGTACTTCACGAACAGCGGCACCGTGACGATGTCCTGGGCGTTCTCCTGGGTGAGCTCGCGGCGATAGCCGAGCCGCCCGAGCACGAACGGCGGGGCCGGGGTCGGCTTGACGCGGAACGATTCCCCGTGGTCGGCCGTCAGCACCACCAGCGCGCGGTCCCAGAGGCCCTCACGGCGCAGCTGCCGCATCAGCTCGCCGAGCAGCCGGTCCACGTACCCGGTCTGGAGCAGGTGCCGCTGGAAGGCCTGGTCGGTGAGGAAGGGGTCGTGGTAGGACGGCGGGCCGTCGAGGCTGGGGTCGCGCTGCGACCCCGGTCTGTAGCGCTGTCCGTCGGGCAGGTACTCGAGCGGCTCGTGCGGCAGCAGCGTGTGCACGAAGTCGAGCGTCGGCCGCTTGCCTGGACGCATCGCGGCGACCGCGCCGCGGAAGCGCTGCGGCCGCTCGCCGCCCGCGAGCCGGGAGAGGACCCCGTTGCGCGGCACCGCGTCTCCGCGCCCCTCGGAGTCGCGGAAGTTGCGCCAGCGATCGTTGATCGAGGGCAGCCGCTCGCGCAGCGCGTCGGGCGCCACGAGGTACGAGTAGACGATGCTCGCGTCGTCGGCCAGCTGCGTGAGCCGGGCGGCGCCGCCGGGATCGTTGGGCCGCTCGCACAGGCGCGCGGGGCAGAGGTTCGTCGCCTCCTCCGAGACGCGCATCTCGTAGGTGTCGCCCAGCAGCGTGAAGAGGTTCTCCGGGTGGTCCTGCACCGTCGGCTCCTGCCCCGCGCGGGGCATCTTGCCGTCGAGGACCGAGGGCACCGAGAAGACGGTGTTCTCGTGCACGTTCGTCGCGTTCGGGTACCAGGTGCCGCTGCGGGCGAAGCGGGCGAAGTTCGGGAAGCGCCCGGCGTCGATGTGCGACCGCTCGTCCATCAGCATCTGCACCGGGAACGCGTCGAACGTGACGAGCACGATCGGCGGGCTCGAGCTGCCGCGCGCGTCCCACACGCGCGTGTCGCCCGACGTGACGAGGCTCGAGGCGTTCGACGTGAAGAGGAAGAGGAAGCCGAACAGGAGCGGGGCCAGCCCGAGCACCGAGCACATCGAGCGCAGCCCCGCGGCGCGCGCGTAGCCGATCGCGAGCGCCGCGCCCAGCGCGGCGCTCAACGCGAAGGTCGGGACCGGCGCCCAGCCCAGGCGCCGCACGAGCGTCAGCGCGAACACCGCGCCCAGGCCGCCGATGAAGACGAGGTGGACGATCCAGCCGGCGCGGCGGTTCACGAGCGTGGCCAGCGCCTCGATCGCGAGTAGGACCAGGCCGGGACCGAGCAGCACCACCAGCGCGAAGACGACGACGCCCCAGCGCGTGACGTCGTGGGCGGCGAAGAACGCCGGGTAGCGGCCGAGTACGTCGAGCAGCGGCTGCGCGAAGGCCAGCGAGGAGAGCGCGATCAGATGCAGGCCGGCACGCCCGAGCGGACGCAGGCCACGGTCTTCGCTGGCCGCCGTTGCGGCGGTGCTCACCGCGGCCGCGCGTGGTACAGCACGCGCGTGCCGGAGGGCAGGACCTCGCGGCGCTCGATGTCGAACGCCTCGCCAAGCGCCCGCTCGAAGTAGGCCTCGTCGTAGTCGGGGTGGGTGCCCTCGGCCTTGGCGGCGAGCAGCCGCCGCACCATCGGGTCCTCGCGCCGGACGAGCTCGACGACGACCTCCCCGCGGAGCGCGGCCAGCCATGCCACGTACTCGTCCACGGGCACGTTGCCGGTGATGCAGACGTGGTGCATCAGCGCCAGGCAGAGCACCAGGTCAGGCCGACCGCGGTCCTCGAGCCGGCGACGCTCGCGGCCGCGCCATCCCAGCCCCGGCGAGGAGTCGACGAGGTCGAGCGTGAGCGGCAGGATGTCGGTGCGCCGCGCCTCGCGCAGGCGCGCGTAGAGCAGCTCGACCGTCGCCGGGTCGGAGTCGACGGCGACGACGAGCTCGGCGTGCCGGGCGGCGATCTCGGAGTAGCGCCCGTCGTTGCAGCCCAGGTCCCACACCAGCTTCGGCCCGAGCGCGTCCGCGACGCTCTCGACGAACGCGTCCTTCGCGGCCGCGTCGGCGTCCGTGTACGTGTTGTCGTCGCGATACTCGGTCCAGACGCCCTTCGGCGGCTCCCAGCCCAGCCCGTCGACGAGCTTGCGCATCTTGCGCACGTTCGCGCGGATCAGGTCCTTGCTGAACCCCGCCGAGCGCAGCTCCTTCTTGACGTCGCCGCCCGTGCGCCCGCTGCGGCTGTAGCTGCGGTCGAGGCGGGCGTGCAGGAACACGTGTGCCAGCGCGCCGCGGCGGAAGCGGTCGCGGAACGACATCAGCGCGCGCATCTCCGCCGGCCGGATGCCCTCCAGAGAGCCACGCAGCCAGGGCTGGAACGGCACGCCCTTCCAGGCTCCGAGCAGCAGCGGATAGAGGAACAGCTCGCAGAACTGCCGGTAGCCCACCCAGGGCTCGGCCGGGCGCAGCGGCTCGAACGACCCGACGTCGACGAAGATCGGGAGCGCGCCGCGGAACTGCACGTTGTACGGCGTCGCGTCCTTGAGCGTGAGGTCCTCGTCGAGCGCGGCGAGCAGCAGGTCGAGCTGCAGCAGCGCGGCGTCGCGCAGCATCCCCGGCGTCCACTCGTACGGATACGAGACGAAGGGGATGCGGTCGTGGCGCAGGACGGCGGCCGCGGATGCGCCGCGCAGCAGCGGCTGCCCGTCCGCGACGTCGATCTCCTCCGTCGGGACGAGTCGCCCCGCGGTTGTCGCGTCTGCGAACATCCGGCTCGCGGCGAGGGCGCGCCAGTCGGCCGCGCCGCGCTCGCTGAGCGCCCGCAGCACCGCGCCGTCGGAGTAGAAGACGCGGCTGTCGGGGTCCCGGAAGGACCCCGTGTCCAGCTCCGCGCCGGCTGTCATGTCAGGAGGTTGCGTCCTGCTGCTCGGCGACCGGCTCCTCTTCCTTGCGGATGTGCAGGAACGTCAGCACCCGCTGCCAGTACATCTTCATGCCGACTCCCACGGCGGCGACGCCGCCCACGAGGAGCTGCAGGATCATGCTGCCGCTACCAGGGTCCAGATATGCAAGGACTTGCGTAGTCACGTAACCCCCGTCGTCGAAGAAAGCGGCTGCCCGAACGCGGACAACCTGTCGATCCGTCATCGATCGAGCACATATATACCCGCCCTGTGGCCGCTCACAGCACCGCTCGGCGTTAAGACCGGAGAAGAAGCTGCGCGCCGGTTCCTGCTCCTGGACCGCTTCGCAGGCTCTAATCTGATGCCCATGGCCACCTACGCTTCGCGGCCGGCGTGGGGGCTGCGGGCGCGGGCGGTCGGCAACGCGCGGATCGCCGCGCCGCTGGGGATCGGCGTGCTGCTCGCGGTCTCCGTGCTGCTGCGCACGTCCGAGCTCGGCACGGGATTATGGATCGACGAGGGACTCTCGGTCGGGATCGCCGACCGACCGCTCGGCGACATCCCCGGCGTGCTGCGCCAGGACGGCTCGCCGCCGCTGTACTACACGCTGCTGCACTTCTGGCTCGGGATCGCGGGCCGCTCGGAGGAGGGCGTGCACGCGCTGTCGCTGCTGTTCGCCACGCTCACCATCCCGGTCGCGTTCTGGGCCGGCTGGACGCTGTTCGGCCGCCGCACGGCGTGGATCGCGGCGCTGTTGGCGGCCCTGAACCCGTTCCTCACCCAGTACGCGCAGGAGGCCCGCATGTACGCGCTGGTCTGCCTGCTGGGGATGCTGAGCACGACCTGCTGGCTGCATGCGTTCACGACCGGGGGCGAGGGCGTGAAGCGGGCGCCCGCGATCGGCTTCGCGGTCGCGTTCGCGGCGATGCTCTACACGCACAACTGGTCGATCTTCTTCGGCGCGGCGACCGGCATCGCCTGGCTCGTGCTCGCGTGGCGCGCGGGCGGCGAGGAGCGCCGGCGGCTGCTGCGCACGGGCGCGCTCGCCTACGGCGGCGCGTTCCTGCTCTACGCGCCCTGGATCCCGACCCTGCTCGACCAGGTCGCCCACACGGGCGCGCCGTGGTCGCGGACGCCGGGGCTCGCCGAGCTCGCGTCGGTGCCCGGGCGGATCCTCGGCCGGATCGCCGAGCTGGGCGTGCTGCTCGCCGCGGGCGGCGGCATCGTCGCGCTGGTGCGGGTTCGCGGCCCGCGCGGCCGCGCCGTCGTCGCGCTGCTGCTGATCGCCCTGCTGACGGTCCTGCTCGCCTGGACCGCATCGCAAGTGTCGCCCGCGTGGGCGAACCGGTACTTCGCGGTGGCGGTGGCGCCGTTCGTGCTGCTCGCGGCCATCGGCTTCGCGCACGCCGGCCGGCTCGGGCTGGTCGGGCTCGCGATCGTCGCCGTGCTCTGGGCCGCCGACGGGGCGCCGCAGCAGAAGAGCAACGTGCGCGACGTGGTCGAGGCGATCGCCCCGTCGCTGCAGCCCGGCGACCTCGTCGTGTCGACCTGGCCCGAGCAGATCTCGGTGCTCGAGTACTACCTGCCGGAGGGCCTGCGCTACGCGTCGTTGACCGGGCCGGTCCCCGATGTCGGCGTCACCGACTGGCGCGACGGGGTCGAGCGGCTGCGCGCGACGTCGGCCGAGCGCGACCTGGCGCCGCTGCTCGACTCGCTCGAGCCCGGGCAGCGGCTGGCGCTGTTCGTGCCGCAGATCTACTCCGGCAGGCGCTGGGGCGCGCCCTGGACCGACCTCGTGCGGATGCGCTCCGAGGAATGGCTGCAGTTCGTGTCGAACGACGCGCGGCTGGCGCTCATCGCCGTCGAGCCGCCCAGCCCGTTCCCGGCCAGCCGGATCCCGGTGCGCGCGCAGCTCTACCTCAGGCGCTGACGCGGTCGCGGTCCCCGCGCGGGGGATCGACGGGCGCGTGGGCGGTGGCCAGCGTGAGCGCGAAGCGCGTGCCGCGCGCGCCCTCCGCGTCGACGTCGAGCTCGCCGCTCATGCGGCGGGCCAGCTCGCGCCCGATCGCGAGCCCGAGGCCGAAGCCGCCCGACGACCCAGCCGCGGTGCCGCGGTGGAAGCGCTCGAAGATGCGGTCGCGCTCCTCTGGCGGGATGCCCGGTCCCTGGTCGGCCACCGTGATCACGGCGCGCCCTGCGCGCGAATGGGCCTCGACGCGCACCGGCGCGCCGCGCGGGCCGTGGCGCAGCGCGTTGTCGAGCAGGATCCGCACGACGCGCGCGACCGCGTCCGGATCGCCGCGGCCCCAGCACGGCCCCTCGGGCAGGATCGACGAGATCGTGGTCGAGCGCTCGCGCGCCCGCAGCTCGAACTCGGCCGCCACCGCGCGGACGATCTCGCCCAGCTCGACCGGCTCAGACCGCAGCGCCACGGCGGCATCCAGGCGCGAGAGGTCGAGCAGCTCGCCCGAGAGCGCCGAGAGCCGGTTGAGCTGCGTGCGCGCGTCCGTGACCTGGCGCAGCGCTTCGAGCTCGTCGAGCCGGCCCGAGCGGATGTCCTCCTCGAGCAGCTCCATCGTGCCCACGAGCATCGTCAGCGGCGTGCGCAGCTCGTGCGAGGCGGTCGCGACGAACGCGCGCCTGGCGGTCTCCTGGCGGCGCAGCTCCTCCTGCATGCGGGTCAGCGCGCGTGCGAGGTCGCCGACCTCGTCGCGGCGGTCGTCGCGCGGCGTCGGCGCGTCGGGTCCCTCCCGGGTGATCCGGAGGGCGATCGCACGCAGGCGCGCGAGCCGGCGCAGCAGCGTCGAGGAGAGCCCGACCGCGAGCAGCACGGCGACGAGCAGGCCGACGAAGGCCGCGATCAAGAAACGCGTGCGCACCTGCTCGACGAGCGCCGCAGCCTCGGTCAGCTGGCGGTCGGCGACGAGCACCGCGGTCGGGTTGTCGCCGGCGCTGAACAGCGGCGTGGCGATGACGACGCTGTCGCCCTCGCGCTGGATCTCCGTCGTGCCGATCCGGGCGGACCGCAGCGCGACGCCCATCGCGCGCGCGGGCTCGTCGGAGAACTCGTTGTCGTAGAGGAAGCCCGGCGGCGACTCGGTGGGGTCGCCGGGCATCAGGTCGTCGTTGAGGACCATGACGCGAGCGTTCGTCTGGCTGTTGAGCTCGGAGGCGAGGTCGCCCAGCTCGATCCGGTAGTCGCTGATCCGCGCGTGCTTCTCGTCGAGCCGCTCGAACACCTCCTGGAACCTCGGCCGCGCCGCGATGACCTGCGTCTCGAGGCTGTCGGCGCTCTGGCCGCGCAGCCGGTCCTGCATCGGCGGGAGCACGACGAGCGCCGTCGCGCCGAGTGTGACCGCGCTCGTCGCGACCAGGGCGAGCAGGAGCCGCCAGCGCAGGCCCGCCGGCAGGCGCCGCCTCATGACTCGCGGAACCGGTAGCCGGTGCCGGGGACCGTGAGGATCAGGTTCGGCTCCTCGGGTCGCGGCTCGAGCTTCTCGCGCAGGTGGCGGATATGGACGTCGATCGCGCGCGGGTCGCGGTAGGCGCTGTCGCCCCAGATCGCGCGCAGCAGCTCCTGGCGGTTGAACGCGTAGCCGGGCCGGCTCATCAGGCAGCCGAGCAGCTCGAACTCCGAGAACGTCAGCTTGACCATGTCGCCCTCGACCGTCACGCGGCGCAGGTCGCGGTCCAGCGCGACCGGGCCGACCTGCAGGCTGCCCTCGACGACGCGGCCCTGGGCGCGGCGCAGCACCGCGCGGATCCGGCTGCGGAGCTCGGCCAGCCCGAACGGCTTGGTGATGTAGTCGTCGGCGCCCGACTCGAGCCCCTGCACGGCGTCGGCCTCGGAGTCCAGCGCGGTGAGCATGATGATCGGCACCACGTCGCGGCGCGAGCGCAGCATGCGCGCGACGTCGTGGCCGGTCGGGCCCGACCCGAGCGCGACGTCGAGCAGCACGATGTCGTACGGGCGCGCGGCGGCCGCCTCGAGCGCGGACTGCCCGTCGGCGACGGCGGTGACGTGGTGGCCCTCCCGCTCGAACGAGCGCGAGAGCATCTCGCGCAATGGGTCGTCGTCGTCTACGAGCAGGATCTCGAGTGCCGCCGTGGTGAGCACCGAGCGGAGGGTATCGGCCCCGGTTAAGGGCTGTTAGCAACCTTTAGTGCGCTGTCCGCGGGTGTCGCGCGATGGGCATGGTGGGGGCCATGTCGACTGTTGAATTCGATCGTCCCGGCCACGCCCGTCCCGACGAGGGCGACGCGGCCAAGCCCGTCGCCGTGCTCGGCGGTGGCCCGGCGGGGTTGACCGCCGGCTACCTGCTCGCCCGGCAGGGCCGGCCGGTGATCGTCTTCGAGGCCGAGGACCAGGTCGGCGGCCTGGCCAAGACCGAGGTGCGTGACGGCTACCGCTTCGATCTCGGCGGCCACCGCTTCTTCACCAAGTCCCAGGAGGTCGACGACCTCTGGCACGAGGTGATGAAGGAGGAGTTCCTCAAGCGCCCGCGCATGTCGCGGATCTACTGGAACGGCAAGTTCCTCGACTACCCGCTGCAGGGCATGGACGTGATCCGCAAGCTCGGGCCCGTCGAGCTCTTCCTCTCCGGCATGTCCTACCTCTGGGCCGCCGTCAAGCCGAAGGGCCGCGAGGACAACTTCGAGCAGTGGGTCTCCAACCGCTTCGGCAAGCGGCTCTACAACCACTTCTTCAAGACCTACACCGAGAAGGTCTGGGGCGTCCCGACGACCGAGCTGCGCGCCGAGTGGGCAGCGCAGCGGATCAAGGGGCTCTCGTTCTTCTCCGCCGCCAAGGCCGCGTTCTTCGGCAACCGCGGCAACAAGATCAAGTCGCTGATCTCCGAGTTCCACTACCCGCGCTTCGGCCCGGGCCAGATGTGGGAGACGATGGCCGACGAGATCATCGCCGCCGGCGGCGAGGTGCGGCTCAACGCGCCCGTCGACAAGCTCGAGGTGCGCGACGGCCGGATCGTCGCGATCGAGGCGGGCGGCGAGCGGATCGAGCCGGGCGAGGTGATCTCGTCGCTGCCGCTGCGCGCCACCGTCGGACTCGCCGGCGCAGCAGCCGACGGCACCGTGCAGGCGGCCGCGCAGGGCCTGCGCTACCGCGACTTCCTGACCGTCGCGCTGGTGATCGACGGGGAGGACCTGTTCCCCGACAACTGGATCTACATCCACGAGCCCGGCGTGCGCGTCGGCCGGATCCAGAACTACCGCTCCTGGAGCCCCTGGATGGTCCCCGACCAGTCCAAGGCGTGCGTCGGGCTGGAGTACTTCTGCTTCCAGGGCGACGACCTCTGGAACATGGCCGACGAGCAGCTCGTCGAGCTGGCCAAGGACGAGCTCGCGAAGCTCAACCTGGTCGAGCGCGAGAAGGTCGAGCGCGGGTTCGTCACGCGCGTCCCGCTGGCCTATCCGATGTACGACGCCGACTACTCCGCGCGCGTCGACACGATCCGCGAGTGGCTCGAGACGCTCGGCAACCTCCAGCAGGTCGGCCGCAACGGGCTCCACCGCTACAACAACTCCGACCACTCGATGCTCACGGCGATCCGGGCGGTCGAGAACGTCGTCGACGGGACCCGCCACGACCTCTGGGCCGTCAACGCGGAATCGGTCTACCACGAGACCGACGAGCAGCCCCAGCAGCCCTACCGGCGGGCGCCCGAGACGAAGGCGATGCGGGAGCCGCTGGTCCCCGCCGAGCCCGCCTAGGGGCACAAAGGTCTGGATTCCATCCTTCTGGACGTTTATCCGATGGTGAGATCGCCGCGGCGGTGAGACTCTATGCCCTCGTCTGGAGGGCGTTAGGAACGGGCTCAGGTCCGACTCACGGATGGGACGCGGAAGGATTCGCTGGAGGACGGTGGCGCGATCATGAGGGTCGCGACGCCGTCCTTCGCCAGTTAAGGGCCCTTCCGGCCGGGTAGGCCGGGGGCATGGGAGACGATCGCGACACCACTACGGACGACTCCGCGGCCGCCAAGGCGCGCGGGGACCAGGAGGACGTCGAGCAGGCGAAGGAAGAGGTTCGCCAACTCGAGGAGGAGGGCCCGCCGGAGAAGCTCGAGGACTGGCCGGACGGCAAGGCCAAGTACCAGACCTTCGGCGGCCCCGAGGGCGAGTCCGGCTACGAGGAGGGACCGACCGCGGAGCTCGGCCCGTCGAACCTGCGCTACCACGAGGACGGCAACGTGACGGTGGGCGGCGAGGAGGTCGAGGACCCGGACGAGTTCAAGGGCGAGCCGATCCCCGGGGGACCGACCGACGACGACGCGCGCGACAGCGGCTAGCCCTCAGCGCACGCCGAGCCGCGCGCGGCGGACGCGCACGTTGCCTGCCGCGTCGCGCGCGGCGAGCCGCACCACGACCCTGCGGCGGCCGCTGCGCGCGACCGCGCGGCGCAGGCGGCGGGCGCCCTTGCGCGTCGCCCGCAGCCGGACGGCGCGTCGCGCCCCGGCCGCCAGCGCGACGCGCCGCGTGCGGTAGCGCCTGGCGCGCAGCCGCACCGTGCAGTCCTCGTCCGCGCGCAGCACGAGCCGCAGCCTGCGGAGCCGCTGCGTGCCGCGGTGGGAGATCCGCAGCAGCGGCGCCCGGGCGTCCGGGCCCGTCCCGCCCGGCTGCGGCGGGAAGCTGCACGGCGACGGCGCGCCGTCCTGCAGCCGGCTGACCGTGCCGTCGAACGACGCGGTGTGGATGCGGCCGCACGCGTCCTCGCCGAAGGACGTGAGCGCGGGGACCGCCAGGCCCGTGTCGGCCGGTCCCGCGGGCGCGCCGAGCACCGCGGACTCCAGCCCGCTGTGACAGTTGTCGCCGAACAGGTAGCGGCCCGCCAGCGAGGGCAGGCCGGGGTCGCGCACGACGAAGCCGCCGACGATCGCGCAGAAGCCGTCGGCGTCGTGGTCGCGCTCGAGCGCGGGCGGCTGCGAGTCGGGCCGCAGCGCGGGCGAGCAGAGCGGCGCCGAGTCGCGGTCGTTCGGGTTCAACGGCGTCGGGATCGTGCCCTCCCAGCAGTGCCAGCCGAAGTCGACGCCGCGCCCGCCCCCGGCGGACGCCGGGGCCCAGTCGACCTCCTCCTTGACGCCCTGGCCGACGTCGCCGATCACGAGATCCCCGGTGGCGCGGTCGAACGAGAAGCGCCACGGGTTGCGCAGCCCGTAGGCCCAGACCGCGTTGCCGAACGGGTTCGCGGGCTGCGCGCCGCCTGCGCGCGGATTGATCCGCAGGATCTTCCCGAGCAGCGAATCGGTCTCCGCGGCGTCGTTCTCGAGGTCGTTGGAGCCGCCGCCGTCACCCGTCGCCGCGTAGAGCATGCCGTCGGGCCCGAACGCGAGCTGGCCGCCGTTGTGGTTCGTGTCGGGGTGCGGCACGGCGAGCACCAGCCTGCCGGCGCCGGCGACGGCGCGGTCGGGGTCGGCGGAGCGCCGCAGCTCGCGGATCTGCAGCTGGCCCGTGGGCGACCTCGCGGTCAGGAAGACATAGGCCAGGCCCGAGCTCGCGTAGTCGGGCGCGAACGCCATCCCGAGCAGCCCGCGCTCGCCGCCCGCCAGCACCCGCGAGGTCAGGTCCGCGAACGGCGCCGGCAGCGTGACGCCGTCCTTGATCAGCCGCACGGTCCCGCCGCGCTCGACCACGAACAGCCGCGACGCGTCGCGTGGCGGCGCCGCGATCGCCACCGGCTCGGAGAACGTGCCGACCGGCACGAGCTCCGGTGCTGCGGGCGCGGGGCCCGGGAGCAGCGCCAGGAGCAGCGCCGCGATGGGCAGCGCGCGCATCAATGGTCGGCGACCGTGCCGTCCTCGGGCTCGAGCGGAAGCCCGCGGCGGTGCCACTCGGTCAGGCCCCCGTCGACGGAGTAGGCGTCGTAGCCGGCACGCCGGAAGGCGTTCGCCGCCATGCCCGAGCGCGCTCCGAGGCGGCAGTAGAACAGCACCGGCCGGTCGCGCTCCAGCGACGGGGCCTCGGATGCGAGCCGCTCGATCTCGATGTGGCGCGCGCCGGCGATCCGCCCGGCGTCCCACTCGTGGGGCTCGCGGACGTCGACGAGCTGGACCTCGCCCGCGTCGATCAGCTCGCGTGCGCGATCGGGATCGACGTCGACGTCATCGGCGTGGAAGGCATGCGTCATCGGCCCAAGGTACACAGCGCCGCATGCGTCGGGCCGGCCTTGTAACCTGCTCGCCCGCAAGAGGACATGAGCCGAGTCCCCGGCGTTCGGTCGCCGGGGAGCGGGGGACCCATTGGTCATCCGGGACGGATGACCGGGGGCGAATCGCCGTCGAATGTGACGGTGTAGCGCGATCTTTTCCGCGCGAGCCCGACAGCTAACCCCGTAGGCGTTACGAAAAGAACAGGGGGAAGCACCGCTTGTCACGCTGTCGAATGCTTGCCATGGCGATGGCCGCCATGTGCGTTGCAGTGCCCATTTCCGAGGCCTCGGCGAAGCGCAGCTTCGGCTCGCGTGCGCTCGAACGGCCGATGCGGGGAGCCGACGTGAAAACGCTCCAGCGCCTGCTGGCCGTGTGGGGCGTGCCGTTGTCGGCGGACGGCCAGTTCGGCCGCCAGACCAAGCGCGCCGTCCGCACGTGGGAGCGGGCGTACGGGCGCCGCGTCAACGGGCGGGTGAGCCTGCGCGACGCGCGCTCGATCCAGCTCGCGGTCGAGCGCGGCGATCGGCTATCGGACGCCGAGGAGCCCGAGACGACGTCGGAGGCCGCGCCGACGGGACCGGGGACGCGCGCCACGATCGGGCCCGACGGCCTCGCGATCGCGCCCGCCTCGGCGCCCGCCGCGGTCAAGGCGATGATCGCCGCCGGCAACAGGATCCACGACAAGCCGTACAAGTACGGCGGCGGTCACGGCACCTGGAACGACTCGGGCTACGACTGCTCGGGCTCGATGTCGTACGTCTACCACGCGGCCGGGCTGCTCGACGAGGCGCTGGACTCGACCGGGTTCATGCGCTGGGGGGACAGCGGCAAGGGCCAGTGGGTCACGAACTACGCGAACTCGGGCCACTCCTACATGGTGATCGCCGGCCTCCGCTTCGATACGAGCGGCAGGTCCGACGACGGCTCGCGCTGGGACGCCGAGATGCGCTCGTCCAGCGGCTACACGGTCCGTCACCCCTCCGGTCTATAGGGCAGGGGCCCGCTCGCGGTGGAAGGGACGCCGTCCGGCGTCCCTTCCGCTCGCGCGCTAGTACGGCTCGCGGTCGCGCACCACGGTGCGGTCGACCGGCGTGCGGCGCGCGGAGTTGAGGAAGAACAGCGAGATGATGAGTCCGAGCGCGCCGACGAGCATCAGGATCAGCCCGACGGTGGAGATCTCCAGCCCGGAGACGTCCGCGTTGACGGCGAAGTAGAGGATCGCGCCGGTCGCGATCAGAAAGATTGAGGTTCCGATTCCCATGAATCGAGCCTGCCCCTCGCGTCCCGGTCACAAACACGACCAGGAGGCAACACCCGTCCACTACGCTCTTGGACGATGCTCTCGCACTGGCCGCAAGGACGCAGGATCGTCGCCTCGGCGGCCTTCTGCCTGTGCGTCGCGGTGCTGATCGTCACGTTCTTCCGCGGCATGTCGGACACGTTCCTGGTCCGCGCCGCCCAGACGCTCGCGATCGCGGTCGGGGCAGTCGGCTTCATCGGGCTCGTGATGGCCACCCTCACCGGCCGCATGGCCGACTACACGGCGCCCGCCGACGACGACGAGTTCGAGGAGCTCGTGCGCCAGTCGGAGCGGCTCGCGCGCGAGAACCTCGCCGCAGAGCCCGGCGAGGACGAGTTCATGGAGCTCGACCCGCGCAACCCGGCCGACTTCGAGGAGCTCGTCCGCGAGGCGCTCGACGACCTGCCCGACCTGCTGCTGCGCGCGCTCGACCACGTCGCCGTGGTGATCTCGGACAAGGGCCGCCGCCACCGCGCATACGGCCTCTACCAGGGCGACACGGTCGCGCGCGACAACGTGACCGACAAGATCGTGATCTTCCGCGACACGCTCCTGCGCGACTTCGGCGACGACGCTGACGAGCTGCGCGCGCAGGTCACGCGCACCGTGCGACACGAGCTGGCGCACCACCTGGGAGCCGACGAGCTCGGCGTCCAGGAGCTCGGCTTGTGATGATCGTGATGACACCCGAGGCCACCGAGCCCGAGATCGCGGCGGTCCGCGGCCGGCTCGAGGCCACGGGCGTGCACGTGCTCGTCCTGCCGGGCGAGCTGGTCACCGCGATCGGGGCGATCGGCGACCCCGAGGGAGTCCGCGAGCTGGGCCTGGAAGGAATGGCCGGCGTCGATCGCGTCGTGCCGATCTCGCGGCCCTACAAGCTCGCCTCGTCGGAGCTCGCCCACCACGAGCCGACGGTCTTCGCCGTCGACGGCCACACGATCGGGTCGCCGGCGACGTTCGCGCTGATCGCGGGGCCCTGCACGGTGGAGTCGCGCGAGCAGACGCTGACGGTGGCGCGCACCGTGGCGGCGGCCGGCGCGTGCATGCTGCGCGGCGGCGCGTTCAAGCCGCGCACGTCGCCGTTCGCGTTCAAGGGGCTCGGTGCGCCGGGGCTCGAGATCCTCGCGGAGGCGCGTGCCGAGACGGGGCTGCCGATCGTCACCGAGCTGCTCGACGCCGCGCACGTCGACCTCGTGGCCGACCACGCCGACGTGATCCAGATCGGCGCGCGCAACATGCAGAACTACGCGCTGCTCGAGGTCGCCGGGAAGCTCGGCAAGCCGGTGCTGCTCAAGCGCGGGCTCTCCTCCTCGCTCGACGAGCTGCTGATGGCCGCCGACTACGTGCTCAAGGAGGGCAACGAGCGCGTGATCCTGTGCGAGCGCGGGATCCGCACGTTCGAGACAGCGACGCGCTTCACGCTCGACCTCAGCGCGGTGCCGTGGCTCAAGCTGCACTCGCACCTGCCCGTGATCGTCGACCCCAGCCACGCCTC
This sequence comes from uncultured Solirubrobacteraceae bacterium, assembly GCA_963839615.1. Taxonomy (GTDB): domain Bacteria; phylum Actinomycetota; class Thermoleophilia; order Solirubrobacterales; family Solirubrobacteraceae; genus DASQMT01. The sequence continues at coordinate 147,950 of CAWIVY010000005.1, read as the reverse complement.
CGGCGACCGCCGGCTCGTCGAGCCGCTCGCGCGCGCCGCGGCCGCGGTCGGTGCCGACGGGATCATCGTCGAGGTCCACGAGGATCCCGAGCACGCGCTGTGCGACGGGCCGCAGGCGCTCTTCGCGCGCGACTTCCAGGGCTTCGCCGACCGCGTCGCCGCCCACGCGGCGCTCGACGGCCGCGCGCTCTCCTGAGCCCCGCTAGCGCGTGGCCGCGAGCGGCGTCCGCGTCGCGAGGCGCGCGGGAGTGGCGGCGGGCCGGCGCGACACGACGTTCGCGCCGACCAGCGCCGCGACGGTGACGCCGGCGCCGGCGAGCTCCGCCGGGCCGGGCCGGTAGCCCTGGCCGATAGCGATCGCGAACGTGACGACCGGGACGAGGTTGATGAAGAGCGAGCCGTTGGCCGCGCCGATCCGCTTCACGCCGTCGTTCCAGGCGAGCACGGCGACGACGGCGGCCGGGCCGGCGATGTAGAGCAGGCGCCACCACTCGGCGGCGTAGTCGCCGGCCCCGGGGCTGTCCACCGCGCCCGCGAGCACCACGATCGCGGTGACCGCGACCAGCGACACGGTTCCGAGCGCCGACGTGATCGCCGTGTAGCGCAGCGGCGAGAAGCCGGGGAAGCGGCGCGCGGCCGCGAGCGTGTAGGCGGTCCAGCCGAGCACGCCGCCGAGCACGAGCAGCTCCCAGAGCGCGTTGGAGCCGCCGAGCTGCGCGGGGTCGCCGCGGCTGATCACGGTCGCGACCCCTGCGAACGCAAGCGCGGTGAGGGCGAGCTGCGCGCCGCGCGGGCGCCCGGAGCCGATCGCCCAGAGGACGAGCACGGTGATCACGGGCGCGGTCGCGACGATCAGCGCGGCGTCCTGCGGCCGGATGTGCCCGAGCGCGACGTAGGTCAAGAGGTTGAAGCCCGCGAACCCGACCGTGCCGAGCAGCCAGAGCTCGCGTGTGCGGCCCTCCGTGCGCAGGGCGCGCCGGCCCTCGACGGCCGCGAGCAGCGCGAGGAACACCGACGAGGCGAGCAGATAGCGGAACGCTGTCATGTGGAAGGCGTCGATACGGTCGAGCGCCGGGCCGGCGATCGGGAACATCGCGCCCCATGCGAGGGCAGCGGTGAGGGAGGGGAGAAAGCGAGGCATCGTGCGGAGGCGATCCTTGATGTTTCGACGACGATCGAACTTCGTGCACGGAACGCTAGCACGAAACTGTCGATGGTACGATGATCATCGAACCTTATGAAGACCTTGCTGCATCCGGCGCCGGACGAGATCGCGCTCGCGAACGTGATGGGAGCGCTCGCCGACCCGGTGCGCGTGGCGATCGTCCGCGCGCTCGCGGAGCAGGACGAGACCGTCTGCGGCACGCTCGACCTCGGCGTATCGAAGGCCACGCGCTCGCACCACTACCGCGTGCTGCGCGAGGCAGGGCTGACGCATACGCGCGTGGAGGGCACGCGTCGCTACGTGTCGCTGCGCCGCGACGACCTCGAGGCGCGCTTCCCGGGCCTGCTCGACGCGCTGCTGGTGGCGGCCGCGCGCCAGCCGGTCGCCTAGCGCGGCCCGTGGCGGATGGCGGAGTTCGCCATCCGGATGAGCGCCCGCCGCCCGCGGACCTTCGCCTGGATGTCGTACGTCGCGCCGCGCTCGCGCCACGAGATCGACGGCGGCGAGCACGATGCGCCGCAGCTCAGCGGCTGGAAGCGGCCGTGGCGCCCGCGCGCGAGCTCGACCTTGCGCTTGCCGAACGGCTTGCCGCCCTCGCGGGCGTTGAAGTCCGCGACGAAGCACGCGGTCGCCCCGCCGCAGTTGGGCGCCGCGCCGATGTCGAGATCCCAGCTGCGCGCCCGCGCGGAGCCCGTCGGGAAGTACTCCTCGAACAGGTCCGGCATCCGCTGCGGCAACAGGACCGGCACCGTGCTCTTCTCCTTGACCTTCGGAAGCTGCTCGGCGAACAGGTCGGGGAGGTCGATGGTGGGCCCGGCGAGGGCGGCGGAGAGGGCGAGGATGAGGAGCATGCGCGCAGCCTACCGGCGTAGGATCACGCGCCCCATGGCCCCAAGAGGAGACTGACACCGATGCCCGACGCCGTCATCGTCGACGCTGTCCGCACCCCGATCGGCCGCGCGGCCAAGGGCTCGCTGGCCGGCGTGCGCGCCGACGACCTAGCCGCCGTGCCGCTCAGGGCGCTCGTCGAGCGCAACCCGGAGGTCGACTTCGCCGAGACCGCCGACATCCTGATGGGCTGCGGCTTCCCGATGGGCGAGCAGGGCTACAACGTCGGCCGCAACGCGCAGCTTCTGGCCGGCATCGACCACCACGTGCCGGCGGTCACCGTCAGCCGCTTCTGCTCCTCCTCGCTGCAGACGTTGCGGATGGCCTTCCACGCCATCTGCGCCGGCGAGGGCGACCAGTACATCGCCGCCGGCACCGAGGCCGTCTCGCGCTTCCCCGCGCACCCGCCGTTCGACCCGCATCCGCAGCTCGACGGCTCCGAGGGAGCGCCGTTCAACGTCTACATCCCGATGGGGCTCACGGCCGAGAACGTGGCCGCGCGCTGCAACGTCTCGCGCGAGGCCCAGGACGAGTGGGCGGCGACGTCCCAGCAGCGGGCGGTCGCCGCGCAGGAGAGCGGGCACTTCGACGCCGAGATCGTGCCGGTGACGCTCGCCGACGGCACGCAGGTGTCCAGGGACGACGGCCCCCGGCCGGGCACGACGGTCGAGGTGCTGGCGCAGCTCAAGCCGGCCTTCGACCCGGAGGGCACCGTCACCGCGGGCAACGCCTGCCCGCTCAACGACGGCGCCGCCGCCGTGCTCGTGATGTCGGCCGCGAAGGCGCAGTCGCTCGGCTTGAAGCCGCGGGCGCGGATCGTCGCGTCCTCGGTCGCCGCGATCCGGCCGGAGATCATGGGCCTCGGCCCGATCCCCGCGGTCGAGAAGGTGCTCGCGCAGGCCGGCATGGAGATCGCCGACATCGACGTGATCGAGCTCAACGAGGCGTTCGCGGCCCAGGTCGTCCCCTGCCGCGACGAGTGGGGCGTCGATCCCGAGAAGCTCAACCCGTTCGGCGGGGCGATCGCGCTGGGGCACCCGTTCGGCATGACGGGCGCGCGGATCATGACCACGCTGCTCAACGACCTCGACGCGCTCGACGCCACGATCGGGCTGGAGACGATGTGCGTCGCCGGCGGGATGGGCCAGGCGATGATCGTCGAGCGGCTCGCCTAGCTCAGTCGTGGATCCAGATCGGCGTGCCGACCGGCATGAGCTCCTTGAGCTGCATGATCTTCGCGTTCGGGACGCGCACGCACCCGTGTGAGGGACGGCCGGGGATCAGCCCGGGCTGGTTGGTGCCGTGGATGCCGACGACGCCGCCGCCGGGCCAGTCCGACAGTCGCGAGTAGGCGGAGGTGCCGAAGGCGAACGGCCCGTAAGCGGGGTTGCCGCCGAGGTTGCTCAGGCGCTCGCGCACCCAGTAGCGGCCGCTGGGCGTCGGCGTGCCGGCGCGCTCCGATGCCGATGCTCGAGGTCCAGATCTCGTGGCCGTCCTTGAACAGGCGGCCCTTGAGGGCGCCCTTGTCGATCTCGAACGCGGTCGTGACGGTGCGCCGGCGCAGCGCGCGGGCGGGCACCCAGCCCTTGCTCCCGTTCGGCCGCCGCGGCACGCGGATGTTCAGCCACGCCCCGCCCTTCGGGCCGAGCTTCGAGCGCAGGATCAGGTAGGTCTCCTGCGCGCGGTCCTCGGTCAGGTAGTGGAGCCTGCCGACGGTGCGGTAGCGCTTCCCCGGGCCGGAGCGGATCTTGTACTTGCGCGTCGGGTAGCCGAAGCGCGTCACGGTCGTCTCGTCCGACAGCTGCTCGTCGCCGAGCGGCCCTCCGACGCCCGCCGGGCGCAGCGGTCCGGGTCCGTCGGCGAACGCGGGAGCGGTCGCTGCGGCGCAGCCGAGCGTGGCCGCGAAGAAGCTGAGAACCAGGCGCTTCATTGTCAACATGCTGACGTGTACCCCGGACCGGTCGAAGTTGCTCCACTTCTTCATCGGCAGCGTGCGGCGGCCGCTGAAGGGCGGAGCGGCGCGCGAGGATAGAGGACTCAGCCGCTGCGCCGGCGGTTGCCGGGGACCTTCTCCGCCAGGTCGCCGATCGGCTCGATCGACTCCTGCATCTGGTCGAGCTTCGGGTCGATCTCGCGGATCTTGCGGTCGAGATCCGCGATCATCGGCTCGAGCTCGTCGACCGAGTCGCGCACGGAGATCATGCTCTTCTCGAGCGGCTCGATGCCGCGCCGGATCGGCTCGAGGTTGCTCATCGGCGCCAGCTCGGCGCTCAGCGCCTCGACTCCCTCGCGCGTGCGCACGAGCTCGGCCTCGAGGCGCTCGACGCGCTCGCGGATGTCGGCCTCGATCGCCTCGTAGCGGCGCGCGACCGTCGCGATGTCGTGCAGGTCGTCGAGCGCCCGCTTGACCAGCGCGGGCGGGAGCATGAGCGCATCGAACGGGTTCATCGAGGAAGCGTTCCCGTCGGCGCGGCGTGGAAACCGGCGCGGTGCGCCATCCTCTTCGCCGTGGTCCGGCTGCTGTTCGTCTGCATGGGCAACATCTGCCGCTCGCCGACGGCCGAGGGCGTGATGCGCGGGCTGCTGCGCGAGCAGGGGCTCGAGGACAGCGTCGCGGTCGACAGCGCCGGCACCGGGGACTGGCATGCCGGAGCGCCGCCGGACGAGCGGGCGACCGCGGCGGCGCGCTCGCGCGGGATCACGCTGGAGGGCGCCGCCCGGGTGGTCGCGCGCGGCGACTTCGACGAGTTCGACCTGATCCTCGCCGCCGACGCGCGCAACCTGCGCGACCTGCGCGCCGCGGCGCCGGCCGGGGCACGGGCGCGCGTGCACCTGCTGCGCGAGTTCGATCCCGCCTCCGCGGAGGCGCCGGACCTCGACGTGCCCGACCCCTACTACGGTGGCGACGACGGCTTCGAGAACGTGCTCGACCTGGTCGAGGCGGCCTGCCGCGGCCTGCTCGACGCGCTGCGCGCCGACGGCCGCCTGTGATCGCCGCAGCGGCGGCCCGGGCGATCGGCCGCCCGCTCGCGGCCGCGCGCCGCGTGGCCGGCGGCGACATCAACGACGCATGGCTGGTCGAGCTCGACGACGGCACGCGCGCGTTCGTGAAGTCCCGCGCCGGCGCGCTGCCGGGCGAGTACGCGACCGAGGCGGCCGGCCTGGGCTGGCTGGGGGAGGTCGAGCACGGGCTCGGGGTGCCGGAGGTCCTCGCGGTGAGCGAGGACCCTCCGCTGCTCGCGCTCGCGTGGATCGACGCGGGCGCGCTCGATGCGGCCGGCGAGGAGGAGCTGGGTCGCGGGCTCGCGCAAGTGCACGCGGCCGGCGCGGACGCGTTCGGAGCGCCGCCGCCGGGCGCGCCGCGCGGCGGGCTGCTGCTCGGCCGGGTCGAGCTCGGCGCGGCGACGGCCGCGGACTGGCCGGCGTTCTACGCCGAGCACCGGCTCGCGCCGCTGATGCGATCCGCGGCCGACGGCGGCGCGTTGCCGGCAGGCGGCGCACGCGCGATCGAGGTCGCGATCGAGCGGCTGCCGGAGCTCGCGGGCCCGCCCGAGCCGCCCGCGCGGCTGCACGGCGACCTCTGGGGCGGCAACGTGCTCGCGGCGCGCGACGGACGGCCCTACCTGATCGACCCCGCCGCCTACGGCGGCCATCGCGAGGTCGACCTCGCGATGCTGCAGCTGTTCGGCGCGCCTTCGCGGCGCACGCTGGCCGCCTACGCCGAGGCGCACCCGCTCGCCGACGGGCACGAGCGACGGCTGCCGCTGTGGCAGCTGTTCCCGCTGCTCGTCCACGCGGTCCTGTTCGGCGGCTCCTACGGCGCCGCCGCGGTGCGGGCCGCGCGCCACGCTGCGGCATGATGCCGGGCATGGAGCTGGGGATCGAGGGACGCACGGCCGTCGTCACGGGCGCCACGCGCGGGATCGGCGCGGCGGTCGCGGAGCAGCTCGAGGCGGAGGGCGCGCGGGTGATCCGCGTTGCCCGCTCCGAGGGCATCGACGTCACGGAGCCCGATGCTGCCGACCGGATCGCCGGGCTTGCCGCGGGGCCCGTCGACATCCTCGTCAACAACGCGGGCACCTCGGAGGTCAAGCCGCTCGACGAGCTCACCGACGCCGACTTCCACGAGGCGTTCGAGCTCAACGTGATGGCCCCGATGCGGCTCATGCGCCACTTCGCGCCGCTGATGGCCGAGCGCGGCTGGGGCCGGATCGTCAACGTGACCTCGAGCGCGGGCAAGCGGCCGTCGCAGACGTGGCCCGCCTACTCCGTCGCCAAGGCGGCCCAGCACTCGCTCTCGCGCGTGTACGCCGACCGCTGGGCGGCGCACGGCGTGCACGTCAACGCCGTCGCGCCGGGGCCCACCGGCACGCCGCTGTGGCGCGCCCCGGGCGGGCTCGCCGAGCAGATGGCGGCGCGGGCGGGCATCAGCCCGGGCGAGGCGATCGAGCGCCAGTCGGGCAAGGTGCCCCTGGGCCGCTTCGGCGAGCCCGACGAGGTCGCGTCCGTCGTCGTCTTCCTCTGCTCCGAGCGCGCCTCGTGGGTCACCGGCGCGGCCTGGTCGGCCGACGGCGGCACCTGGCAGTCGATGCTCTAGCCGAAGCCGATGATCACGTAGCGGAACGTGACCGCCGCGGGGTTCTCGGACGCGTTCGTCAGATTGCAGGCATAGATGACGAACTGGCCGGGCTCTGATGCGTTTGTGACGCCATAGGTCAGCCGGAGCGGCCAGCCGGCGCCGGGCGCGACGACGATGAGGTCGTTGCTGATGTCGGCGTCCGCGACGTCCGCCGGCGTGTCGGTCACGGCCGCGCCCTGGCATGCGCCGGCTGCGAGCAGCGAGAAGTCGACGCTCACCGTGCCCGAGAAGCGCCCGACGTCGCGCGCGAGCAGCCCGCCGTCGATGATCTCGCCGCCGTCGATCGACTGGTCGGAGATCTCCGAGGCGCCGACGCCGTTGTTGCGGATCTCGGTCTGCCCGACCGCGTTGTCGGAAACCTCCTCGGTCCCGACCGAGCTGGCGGCCAGGTCGGCGGCCGTCAGGCTGTTGTCGGCGACGCTGCCCGTCAGCACGCTGCCGGGCGCGAGCGACCGCGTGGTGACGGCATCGTCCGCGAGCTTGGAGCCGACGATCGAGCCGTCGGGCGTGGCGGTCAGTGTGCGAACCGAGCGCCTGGACAGGTCGCGCGCTTTGAGCGAGCGGTCCTTGACCTGCTTCGAGCCGACGGTCCCCTTCCTGATGTCCTTGCCGTCGATGAGCCGCGCGGCCTGCGCGGGGCCGCCGAGCGCGACGAAAAGCGCAGCTAGCGCGATCAGGGACGCTGTCGACGGACGCCGCATGGAGCAACCATAGGCAGCCCAATGCCCATCGTGTTGGGGTATCGGCGGACGTATGACTACGCGACGACCGGAGCCGTGTCGCGCGCGACCATCGCCGCGTAGCGTCCCCCGGCCGCGAGCAGCTCCTCGTGGCTCCCGCGCTCGGCGATGCGACCGGCGTCGAGCACCACGATCTGGTCGGCTGCGCGCACCGTCGAGAGGCGGTGCGCGATCACGATCGTCGTCCTGCCCTCGGCGAGCCGCTCGAGCGCCAGCTCGACCGCGCGCTCGGTCTGGACGTCGAGCGCGCTCGTGGCCTCGTCGAGCACGAGCACGGGTGGATTGCGCAGGATCGTGCGCGCGATCGCGATGCGCTGCTTCTCGCCTCCCGAGAAGCGGAAGCCGCGCTCGCCGACGACCGTGTCGTAGCCGTCAGGGAGCGCTGCGACGACCTCGTGCACCTGCGCGGCACGGGCCGCTTCCTCGATCTCCCCGTCGCTCGCATCGGGCCGCGCGAAGCGGAGGTTCTCGCGCACGGACGCGTGGAAGAGGTAGGTCTCCTGCGAGACGACGCCGACCGTCGCCGCCAGCGAGTCGAACGTCAGCTCGCGCACGTCGACGCCGTCGATCCGGATCGACCCGCGCTCGGCGTCGTAGAGCCGCGCGACGAGGTAGCCCAGCGTCGTCTTGCCCGCGCCGGTCTCGCCGACGATCGCGGTGCGCGTGCCCGCGAGGACCTCCAGGTCGATGCCGGCGAGCGTCCAGGCGGCGTCGGTGTCCGAGTAGCGGAACCAGACGTCCTCGAGCCGCACGTCGCCGCGCGGCGCGGCCAGCGTGCGCTCGCCCGGATCGATGTCGACCGGCATGTCGAGGTACTCGAACACGCGCTCGAACAGCGCCGAGGAGGTCTGGATGTCGACGCCGACGTTGAGCAGCGACTGGATCGGGAAGAAGATCCGCGTCTGCATCGTGGTGAACGCCACCACGGTCCCGATCGACACGGCGCCCCCGTCGAGCCCGGCGAACAGGTAGACGAGCGCCGGCATGACCGCGAACGACATCTGGATCGTGGCCATCATCCAGCGCCCGGCCATGCGCGAGCGCACCTCGAGCTCCGCGAGGCCGGCCGACTCGCGCTCGAAGCGGTCGGCGAGCTCGGCGCCGCGCCCCATCGACTTGCCGAGCAGGATGCCCGAGACGCTGAGCGACTCCTGCACGAGCGAGGAGATGTCCGCCATCACGCCCTGCTTGGCGGCCGTGATCTGCTTGCGCTGCTTGCCGACGCGGCGCGCGATCAGCACGAACACGGGCGTCAGCGCCAGCGAGAAGATCGCGAGCCGCCAGTCGAGCAGGAACATCGCCACGACGGTCGCGACGACGGTGGTGACGTTGGACACGATCGAGGTCGCGGTGGTGGTCACGACGGTCTGGACGCCGCCGATGTCGTTCGCGATGCGCGACTGGATCTCGCCCGTGCGGGTGCGCGTGAAGAACGCGAGCGAGAGCCGCTGCAGGTGGCGATAGACCTGCGCGCGCAGGTCGTGCATGACGCGCTGTCCGACGACGTTGGAGAGCCACGTCTGGGCGACTCCGAGCACGCCGGTCGCGATCGAGATGCCGATCATCCCGGCGACGAGCGCGATCAGCAGGCCGTCGTCGTTCTCCGGGATCGCGACGTCGAGCACGTCGCGCAGCAGGAACGGCGAGACGACCCCGAGGCCGGCCGAGAGGACGATCAATCCGAGGACCGTCGCGAGCCGGGCGCGGTAAGGGCGGAAGAGGCGCGCTACGCGCCTCGTCAAGCTGGTACTCCCGCGCCGCGGTCCAGCGCGTCCTGTGCCCGCTCGTACGCATCGCGCATCCTCTGGATGATCGTGCGTTCGTCAATTAGGCCGGCGAGCGGGACGGCGCCGATGACGAAGCGGCCGAGCCGGAACTCGATCGTCCCGAACCGGCCGCGGCGCTTGGTGACCCCCTCCCAGGAGGTCACCTCGCGCTCGATGGTGAGGGCGAAGTTTCGCCCTTCGGGCCTCGCAAGCTCGGACCCCCGGTCGACGTTACTCGTGCTCATGCGGCCAACTTCGCCGGGAGTGGCTCGAGCGCCTGCTCGAGCACCTCCCCGATGTCCATCACCGGGTGGAACGTCATCGCCGCGCGCACGTCGGCCGGGACGTCGTCCAGGTCGCCGCGGTTGCGCTCGGGGATGATCACCTCGGTCAGGCCGGCCGCGTGGGCCGCCAGCACCTTCTGCTTGAGCCCGCCGATCGGCAGCACGCGGCCCTGCAGCGTGACCTCGCCGGTCATGCCGACCGTGTGCTTGATCGGGCGGCCGCTGAGCAGCGACGCGAGCGCCGTGGTCATCGTGATGCCCGCGCTCGGCCCGTCCTTCGGGATCGCGCCCGCCGGCACGTGGACGTGGAACTCGCGGCCGTCGAACGCGTCCTCGTCGATCCCGAGGTCCTCCGCGTGGCCGCGCACGTAGCTGAGCGCGATGCGCGCGGACTCCTTCATCACGTCGCCGAGCTGGCCCGTGAGGACGAGGTTGTCCTTGCCCTTCATCGAGGTGGCCTCGATGAAGAGGACGTCGCCGCCCGCGCCGGTCACGCTCAGGCCGGTAGCCACGCCGGGCACCGCCGTGCGCAGCGCGGCCTCGTGGAACACCTTCTGGCGCCCGAGCGCGTCGCGGACCGCCTCGAGGTCGATCGTCACGGGCGCCTCGACGCGAGCGGACGCGACCTTCGTCGCGGTCTTGCGCAGCACGGTGCCGAGCTCGCGCTCGAGCTGGCGCACGCCCGCCTCGCGGGTGTACTCGCTGACGATCGTCGTCAGCAGCTCGTCGGCGATCGCGACCTCGTCCTCGCGCAGGCCGTTGCGCTCGCGCTGGCGCGGCCACAGGTAGTCGCGCGCGATCGCGGTCTTCTCCGCGACGGTGTAGCCGTCGAAGCGGATGACCTCCATGCGGTCGAGCAGCGGGCCCGGGATCGTCTCCGCGACGTTCGCCGTGGCGATGAACAGGACCTGGGAGAGGTCGAGCTCGACGTCGAGGTAGTGATCGCGGAACGAGTGGTTCTGCGCCGGGTCGAGCACCTCGAGCAGGGCCGAGCTCGGGTCGCCGCGCCAGTCGGCGCCGACCTTGTCGACCTCGTCGAGCATGATCACCGGGTTCATCGTCCCGGCGTCGCGCAGCGCGCGCACGAGCCGGCCGGGGAGCGCGCCGATGTAGGTCCGCCGGTGGCCGCGGATCTCGGCCTCGTCGCGCACGCCGCCGAGCGACATGCGGACGAACTCGCGCCCGGTCGCACGGGCGATCGACTCGCCGATCGAGGTCTTGCCGGTGCCGGGCGGGCCGATCAGGGTGAGGATCGCGCCGGAGCGCCTGTCCTCCTCGATCCCTCGCTCGACGCGCAGCTTCTTGACCGCCAGGTACTCGACGATGCGGTCCTTGACGTCCTCGAGGCCGGCGTGATCGGCGTCGAGCACCTCGCGCGCCTGCACGGGCTCGAGCTTCTCGTCGGACTGCTTCGACCACGGGACGGCGATCAGCCAGTCGAGGTACGAGCGGATCGTCGACGCCTCCGCCGACTGCTCGCCCATGCGCTCGAGCCGCCCGAGCTCCTTGTTCGCCTGCTCGGCGACCGGCTCGGGCATCCCGGCCTCGGCGATCTTCGCGCGGTACTCCTCGACGACCGAGCCGGAGTCCTCGCCGAGCTCGCGCTGGATCGACTCCATCTGCTTGCGCAGGAAGTACTCGCGCTGCTGCTGGTCGGCGCCCTCGCGCACGTCCTCGCGGATCTTGCGCCGCAGCTGCAGCTCGACGAGGCGCTCGCGCTGGATCTTCGCGGCGAGCTCGAGGCGCTCGGTGACGTCGAGCGTCTCGAGCACCTGGACCTTCTGCTCGAAGCTCACGTCGGGCGCGTAGCCGATCGTGTCGGCGAGCGGGCCGGGCTCGACGATCGCGCGCAGGAACTGGCCCACGCGCTCGTCGGCGCCGCGCAGCTCGAGGATCTCCTCGACGACCGCGCGGAACTCGCGCTCGGCGGTCCGGGTGCGCCCGTCGACGGGGACGTCGTCGGGACGTTCGGTGACCTCGATGCGCAGCCGGCCGGCGTGGTCGGTGTGCGCGGCGCCCGCGACGCCGCGAGCGACCCCGGCGAGCGTCACGGCGCGGCCACCGCCGGGCAGCCGCACGTGGTCGGTCACCTCGGCGATCGTGCCGACCTTGGCGAACTCCCCGTCATGGCGAGGGATGAGCAGCACGCGCTCCTCCTCGCCGGTGTCGACGGGGAGGGTCACATCCATCGTGGGGAAGACGACCGTGTCGTCGAGGGGGAGGAGCAGGAGGGATGTCATGTAAGAGAGGCTTTCTCCGCAATAGCTGCTTACGATTGGTGCGTAAGGTAGCAGCTCGAGCGACTCTCACAAGCCCCATCGGCGCCAACATCTTAGTTGACGCGACTGAGATCTCTGCGGCGTCAGCGCGGCGGCATCCGCAGCGCGCCGTCGAGCCGGATGACCTCGCCGTTGAGCATCGGGTTCTCGATGATGTGGGCGGCGAGCGCGGCGTACTCGGCGGGCGTGCCGAGCCGCGCCGGGTGCGGGACCTGCGCGCCGAGGGCGGCGCGCGTGTCCTCCGGCAGGCCGGCGAGCAGCGGTGTGTCGAACAGGCCCGGCGCGATCGTGCAGACGCGGATCCGGTTCGCCGCGAGGTCGCGCGCGGCCGGCAGCGTCATGCCGACGACGCCGCCCTTGGACGCGGAGTAGGCGAGCTGGCCGACCTGGCCGTCGAAGGCGGCGATCGAGGCCGTCATCACGATCACGCCGGACTCGCCGTCGTCGTCGGCGACGTTGTTGAGCATCGCCGCGCCGGCCGCACGCAGCAGGTGGAACGAACCGAGCAGGTTGATCGCGATCACCTTGTGGAACGGCTCGACGCTGTGGGGGCCGCGCTTGCCGGCCGTCTTCTCCGCCCAGCCGACGCCCGCGCACGTGACCGCGACCCGCAGCGACCCGTCCCCGCGCGCCGCGATCACCGCCTCGTCCACGGCGGCCGCATCGGTGACGTCGCAGCGCACGAACGCCGCCCGGTCCGCCAGGTCGGCCACGAGCGCGTTGCCGGCTTCAGCGTTGACGTCGGCGACCGTGACCAGCGCTCCGGCCGCGTGCAGGCGGCGGGCCGTCGCGGCGCCGAGGCCCGAGGCCCCACCGCAGACGAGCGCCCTGGCTCCCTCGATCAGCATCGCCCGGACCCTATCGAGGGGAGGGAGGTCAGACCCCTTTTTCGCGGAGATCGCGCCACGCCGCCGCTATCGCCCGCGCGCTGCGGTCGGCGTCGGCCGCGGTCGTCTGCCAGCCGGAGACCGAGATCCGCATCGCGGCGACGCCGTGCCAGACCGTGCCGCCGAGCCAGCACTCGCCGCCGTGCTGCACGCGGGCGATCACCGCGTCGGTCGCCGCGTCGTCCCCGCCGAAGCGCACGAGCGCCTGGTTGAGCACGACGTCGTTGAGCACCTCGACGCCCGGCTCGGCGGCGAGGAGCTCCGCGATCCGGGCGGCGAGCGCACAGTCGCGCTCGACCAGCTCGGCCACCCCGCGCCGCCCGAGCCCGCGCAGTGCGGCATAGAGCGGGAAGGCGCGGGCGCGGCGCGACGCCTCCGGCGACCAGTCGGCGCCGTTGCGCTCGCGCTCCCCCGCCGGCACGAGGTAGGCGGCGGTGAGCGCCATCGCGGCGGCCAGCGGCGCGGGGTCGGCGACGATCGCGAGCGCGCTGTCGTAGGGCACGTTGAGCCACTTGTGCGCGTCGACGGCCCACGAGTCGGCGCCGGCGACGCCGGCCAGCAGGCGCGCGCGCTCCGGGGCCGCGGCCGCCCAGAGCCCGAACGCGCCGTCGACGTGACACCACGCGCCCGCGGCGCGGCACGCGGCGACGATCTCCTCGAACGGGTCGAAGGCGCCCGTGTTGACGTTCCCGGCCTGCGCGCACACGATCGCCGGGCCGTCGCCCGCGTCGAGCGTCCACGCGAGCTCGTCGGCGCGCATCCGGCCCTGCTCGTCCGCCGCCACGCGGATCGCCGTGCCGCGCCCTAGGCCGAGCAGCCGCAGGGCGTTGAACACGGTCGCGTGCGACTCGGCGCTCGTGATCACGCGCAGCGCGGGCGCGCCGGCGAGACCGCGCTCCTCGACGTCCCAGCCGGCGCGCGCGAGCACCGCGTTGCGCGCCGCGGCCAGCGCGGTGACGTTGGCCATCTGCGCTCCGCTGACGAGCCCGACGCCAGCGCCCGGCGGGAGGCCGAGCAGCTGCTTGGCCCATCCGGCGACGGTCTCCTCGGCGGCTGCCGCGGCAGGCGACATCACCTGCAGGCAGGCGTTCTGGTCCCAGGCCGACGTCAGCCAGTCCGCCCCGACCGCGACGGGCAGCGCGCCGCCGGTGACGAAGCCGAAGTAGCGCGGGCCGGCGCTCGCGACGAGCCCCGGCTCGGCGGCCGCCGCGAGCGCGTCGATGACGGCGACGGCGTCCGCGCCCTCCTCGGGCAGCGGGCCGCGCAGCCCGTCCGGCTCGCCCGCGGCGCGGACGGGCCGCTCGGGCAGCGTCGCGAGCCACGCCGCCGCCAGCTCGGCGGCGCGCCCCAGGGCGGCGTCGCTCACGGCCGCACCGCGTAGCGCAGGAACAGCTCCTCGTCGTGGCGGAGCGCCCACTCGAGCGTGAGCTGCGCCGGGTCCGGCAGTCCCGCCCCCTCGACGATCCGCAGCGCGCTCGGCTCGCCGGAGAGCAGTGGCGAGAGCGTCAGGAACAACTCGTCCACGACCCCGGCCGCGAGCAGCCCGCTGTTGAGCGTCGGTCCCCCCTCGCACAGCAGCGAGCGCACGCCGCGCGCGCGCAGGTCGGCCAGCGCGGCGCGCGGCGTCGGATCCTCGAGCCGGACGATCTCGAGCGGCGCCGCGACGTCGGGCTCGGGGCCGTCGCCGCCCGTGTAGACGATCACGGGCTGGTCCTCCGCCGCGAACAGCCCCGCGTCCCAGGGGATCTCGAACGAGCGCGAGATCAGCACGGCGGTAGGCGTCTCGGCCAGCCCGGCCGCCTTGCGGCGCGCGATCCGCTCGGCGTTGCGGACCATCCGCCCGTAGCCCTCCGCGCGCACCGTGCCGGTGCCGACGAGCACCGCGTCGGCGAGCGCGCGCAGCTCGGTCAGCAGCCGCGTGTCGGCCTCGGAGCCGAGTCCCTCGGTGCGGCCCGCGAAGGTCGCGCGACCGTCGGCGCTGGCGACCATGTTGAGGTAGAGGAACGGGCGGTCGTCCGGTGCGCGCTCGTGCGGGCGCACTTCGGCGAGCCACTCGTGCGCGGATCGCTCCGGGCCGGCGGTCAGACGTTCGAACGAGATGCTCATCGGGCGCAGCAACCCTCCAGGTGGTCGTTGACGAGGCCGCACGCCTGCATCAGCGCGTAGGCGGTGGTGGGGCCGACGAAGCGGAAGCCGTGGCGCTTGAGCGCCTTGGCCAGGGCGGTCGACTCGGCGGTGATCGCCGGGATCTCGGCCATCGTGCGCGGCGCGGGCCGCCCGTCGGGGTCGGGCGCGTGCGACCAGATCAGCGCGCTCAGGTCGTCGACCGCGGCGGCGGCGCGGGCGTTCGCGATCGCCGCCTCGATCTTCGCCCGGTTGCGCACGATGCCGGCGTCGGCCATCAGCCGCGCGACGTCGTCGTCGCCGAAGCGCGCGACGGACGCGATCTCGAAGCCCGCGAACGCCCGGCGGAAGTTCTCGCGCTTGCGCAGGATCGTCAGCCACGAGAGGCCGGACTGGAACGCCTCCAGGCAGAGCTTCTCGTACAGGGCGTCGGCGCCGTGCACCGGCCGGCCCCATTCCTCGTCGTGATAGAGCACGTAGTCGGGCGTGCTCGCCCCCCAGCGGCAGCGCGGCAGCCCGTCCTCGCCGGTGACGAGGTCGTCGCTCATGCCGGCGCGAGCGCGTCGATCAGCCCGGGCAGCTGCTCGGGACTGCAGAGCGGCATCAGGCAGAGCGTCGTGATCCCGCCGGCGGCGTACTGCTCGAGCCGCTCGCGCAGCTCGGGCGGGCGGCCGAAGACGAAGATCTCGCGCAGCAGCTCCTCCGGCGCGCGCTCGGCGGCGAGCTTGCGGTCGCCGTCGCGCCAGGCGTCCACCATCGGGTCGAGCGCATCGCCCCAGCCGAGCGAGCGGAAGAACGCCTCGTAGACCGGCACCGTCGCGTAGCCGGCGAACAGGAAGCGGGCCAGCCCGAGCCCCTCCGCGGCCGGCGCGGGGATGCAGAAGAAGCGGCAGACGACGTCGTGCCCGGGCGCCGGCGCGATCTTGCCGACGACGTGCTCGACGGCCGAGATCGGCAGGAAGTTCACGAACGTGCCGTCGGCGATCGCGCCGCCGAGCGCGAGCATGCGGTCGCGCAGCGCCGCCACGAAGATCGGCACCGGCTGGGCCGGCGGCGTCTCGAGCTTGAAGCCGCCCGTCCCGCGCTCGCCGGCCAGTATCGGCCGCAACGCCTCGACCGTCTCGCGCACCTTCGTCAGCGGCCGCTCGAACGGCACGCCGTTCCAGCGCTCGACGATCACGTCCGACGACGAGCCGAGGCCGAGCACGAACCGGCCGCCCGACGCGTCCGCGAGCGCGGCGGCGTGCTGGGCGAGCACCGCGGGGCCGCGCGTGAACGCGTTCACCACGCCCGTGCCGAGCCGCATCCGCTCGGTCCACGCCGCGGCGAGCGCCAGCGGCGTGAAGCCGTCCGGCCCACTCGTGTCGCCGCTCCAGAGATCGTCCCAGCCCGCTGCCTCGGCGCGCCGGACGAGCGGCTCGGTCGCTGCGAGCGGGACGCCCGCGAACGGGAGCGTGAGGCCCCAGCGAGTCGGCTCCGGCATGGGCCGTCACGCTACCCAACCGTCGACGGGCAGGTAGGGTCCGACGCCAGATGCGCCTCGCGTTCGACCGGATCAGCGGCTCGGAGTGGATCGCGGTCGCGGGGGGCCTGCTGCTCGCCGTCGCCACGTTCCTGCCCTGGTACGGCACGTCGGACAACCCGAACGCGGAGATCGACGGCGCGCGCGGCGACTTCAGCGCGTGGGACGTGCATCCGATGATCCGCTGGCTGATGCTCGCCGCGGCCGCCGCGCCGTTGATCCTCGCCTGGATCGTCCTGCGCGACCACGAGCTCTCGTGGCCGCGCGGCGAGATGACCGCGGTGGTCGCGATGGCCGCGCTCGGCCTGGTGCTCTACAGCGGGATCGTCAGCAGGCCGGGGGAGCCGCGGTCCGAGATCGGGCTCCAGTTCGGCTGGTTCCTCGCGCTGCTCGGGATCATCCTGATGATGGTCGGCGGCGCCAAGCGCGCCACCGAGGTCGAGCGCAAACGCAAGCCACCGGGGGTGTTCTGAGTTGAAGGCGGCACCGGATCGCAACCTCGCGCTGGAGCTCGTGCGCGTGACCGAGGCCGCCGCGTTGGCCAGCGCGCGCTGGATCGGCCGCGGCGACAAGGAGGCCGCCGACCAGGCGGCCGTCGACGGGATGCACGCGGTCCTCCACACGATCCACATGGACGGCGTCGTCGTGATCGGCGAGGGCGAGAAGGACGAGGCGCCGATGCTGCACAACGGCGAGGTGATCGGCGACGGCACGCCGCCGCTCGTCGACATCGCGGTCGACCCGCTCGAGGGCACGCGCCTGTGCGCGTTCGGGATGCCGAGCGCGATCGCGGTGATCGCGCTGGCCGAGCGCGGCACGATGTTCGATCCCGGGCCGATCGTCTACATGGAGAAGATGGCCGTGGGCGACCAGTTCGCGGACCTGCTCGACCTCGACCGGCCGCTCGGCGAGACGGTCGGGCTGATCGCCGAGCGCAAGGGCACCGACGTCAACGACGTGATGGCGATCGTGCTCGACCGCCCGCGCCACGCGGAGGGGATCGAGGCGATCCGCGCGGCCGGCGGCCGCGTGACGCTGATCACCGACGGCGACGTGTCGGGCGCCCTGAACGCGATCTCGCCGGATCGCGCCGCCGACTTCCTCTGGGGCATCGGCGGCACGCCGGAGGGCGTGATCACGGCCGCGGCCGTGAAGTGCATCGGCGGGGCGCTGGTCGGCCGGCTCTATGCGCGCGACGACGCGGAACGCGCGGCCGCGGTCGAGGCCGGGCGCGACCTCGACCGCGTGCTGACGCACGACGACCTCGTCCGCGGCGAGGACGTCTTCTTCTCCGCCACCGGCGTGACCGACGGCGACGTGCTCCAGGGCGTGCGCTACGGCGGCGCGCGCGGCGCGAGCACGGAGTCGCTCGTGATGCGCTCGCGCTCGGGCACCGTGCGCCGGATCCAGTCGCGTCACGACCGCACGAAGCTGCGCGGGCTGACCGGCTACGCGGGCGGCTGAGTCAGCGCCGGCCGCGCACCAGCAGCGCCAGCGCGGCCGCCGCCGCGGCGGCGAGCGCGCCGACGAGCGGCCACGGCGTGTCGCCGACCGTGACGTCGCTCGACTCGTGCGGGCCGTCGCCGTC
Source organism: uncultured Solirubrobacteraceae bacterium (assembly GCA_963839615.1). Taxonomy (GTDB): domain Bacteria; phylum Actinomycetota; class Thermoleophilia; order Solirubrobacterales; family Solirubrobacteraceae; genus DASQMT01. The sequence goes on along the minus strand of CAWIVY010000005.1, from coordinate 130,068 downwards.
GGCCTTCGCCCGCGTGCCCGGGTCCTCGGTCGCGAAGCGCCCGACGGCCGACTCCTCCAGCTCGAGTTTCGCGAGCGAGCGCAGGAAGCCGTGGGTGACGAGCACGTGGATGCGCGACTGGGTGTTCGCGTAGACCCAGCGCGCGACCCGGAACGCGATCGCCGGGTAGAACGAGGCGATCTCGACCTCGACGTGGAGCTTGGCGCGACCGGGCGTGTCCGCAGGGCAACGGAGCAGGTCGATCTCGAGATAGCCGTCGCCCTCGTGGCCCTCGGAGGCGACGAGGATGCCGTCGCGGATGCGCCAGCGCACGATGCCGTGCTCGGCGTCCATCGAGTACTCCGGCGCGCGGAAGCGCAGCAGGACGAACGGGCGGCTGATGAAGACGACGTAGCGCTCGGTCGGCGTGTAGGCGACGCGGATCAGGCCGAGCGTCACGCGCGAGAGGTACTTCCAGTACGTCCGCGCGAGCCGCTCGAGGTGCATCAGCGTCCAGATCGCGTCGAGCTCGGCCTCCGGCATCGTCAGGTCGGCTGCCTGGATCGAGCGCACGGCGCCGTGCTCGTCGAATGCGGTGTGCTCGGCGGGATCGCGTATCACCGCATCGGCGATGCGGCGTTCGCGCGTGCGGTTGAGCAGCTTCACGCGAGCGCTTCCCGGACCGCTTCGTCGAAGCCCAGCGGGCTGTCGTTGATCCCCGGCGGCGGCGGGGTCCGCACGACCATCTCCTCCTTGAGCCCGTCGACCAGCGGGCGCACCAGCCCGACCTCGACGGGTGTGACGAGGGCGACCCAATAGGAGGACAGGCTGGGGGTGAGCAGCGGCACCGGGATCACGATCGGCCTGCGCCGGCCCATCACGGACGCGGTCCGGCGGATCATGTCACGGTACGTGAGCACGTCGGCGCCGCCGAGCTGCACCTCCGCCGGCGCCTCCGGATGCTCGGCCAGATCGGCGAGCGTCCGCGCGACGTCGGCGATCGCCACGGGCTGGGAGCGCGTGTCGAGCCAGCGGGGCGTGATCATCACCGGCAGCCGCCGCGTGAGGTGGCGCAGCATCTCGAACGAGGCGCTGCCGGTGCCGATGACCATCGCCGCGCGCACGTACACGAACCCGGGCACCCGCTGGCGCAGCAGCTCGGCCACCTCGTGACGCGAGCGCAGGTGCTGCGACGAGGTGTCGTCGCCGAGCCCGCCGAGATAGATGACGCGCTCGACCCCGGCGTCGCGCGCCGCCTCGCCGAAGTTGACGGCCGCCTCGCGGTCGCGGCGGGCGAACTCGGCCGTGGATCCGGATCCGCGTCCCATCGAGTGGATCAGGTAGTAGGCCGTGCGGCAGCCCTCGAGCGCCTCGCGCAGCCCGGTGCCGGCGACCGCGTCGCCGCGGCGCGCCTCGACCTCGGCCGGCAGCCTGCCCGGCGCCGGATCGCGCATCAGGGCGCGGACGCGGCGCCCGCGGCGCAGCAGCTCCTCGAGCAGGTGCGAGCCGACGTAGCCGGAGGCGCCGGTCAGCAGGATCGGATCTGGTTCGCGCATGCGCTCGTGTTACCCAGGTCGCGCGTGTGCGAGCTCAGCCGACGCGGACCGCGCCGATGCGGTCCGTGAAGGTGAAGCCGAGCGCCTTCGCGGTCGCCGCGGTGAGGTCCCAGCGGCGTCCCGGCCGGAACGGGCCGCGGTCGACCACCGGCACCGTGATCGCCCTGCCGCCGTAGGTGAGCGCGACCTCGGTGCCGCAGGGGAGCCTGCGGTGCGCGACGCCGAGGAGCGAGCGTGACATGCGCTGGCCGCAGGCGGTCCTGCGGCCGTAGAAGCCCGGTCCGTACCAGCTGGCGACCGCCTGCCGGTAGACGGTCATCGAGACCTCGTAAGGCGGTGTGGACGCGAACGCGCCGCTGCCGTCGTGCTGGAGCACGGCGCGCGTGCGATGGCGCCCGGCCACGTCGGCGCGCCAGCGCGCGGCGTAGCTGCCGTCGGCCTCCACGACCGCGGTGGCCACGGCGATCCAGGCGCCGGCGTCGCGGTCGAAGCGCTCGATCGCCACCGTTGCGCCCGCCTCGCGCGCGGAGAAGCCGCCGCGGAAGCGCGCGACCTTGCCGACGAGCACGTTCGGCGTCGCGCTGAGGGCCGGCTCCGGCCCGGGCGCGCTCGTGCCGCCCGTCGGTGTCGGGGCGGAGGCGCTCGCGGCAGCCGGCGCGGCGAGCACGCAGGCGACGAGCAGCATCAGTGTGCGGCGGTCGGGGGTCCTCATCTTTTCTCCACTGCCTACGAGGTGAGCTGACGGGCTCGCGCAGAGAAAGAGCGCTACGGCCGGACGTCCGGCCGATTCGCCCCGGCGACCAGAGGTCGCATCGGGTCCCCCGCTCGCCGCGGCGGAGCGCCACGGCGATTCGGCGCGCGGCAAGCTAGCAGAGGACGCCGGGTGGCGTCGCGGTTACGGCTTCGGCAACCGGTTGACGGCGCGCTTGATGATCTGGCCGCCGATCGTGAGGCCGATCTGGGTCAGCTCACCGGCGGCCTGGACCGCGGTGGTCACGAGATCCACGCCGCTCGGGCGGCCGCGCTCGGGCGACGGCTGGTCGCGCTCGCCGCTCGTCGTCCCCATGCCGGGCGCGCCCGGGCGCACCGCGCGCGGGCGAGGCTCGGACCGGGGCGTCGCCCGTGGGACCGCGCCGGCCGCGCGCTCGTCGGCGGCGCCGGCGGCGGTCTCGGCCGCCTGGGTCGGCTCGAAGGTGCGCGGGGCGGCTGCCTTGCGCCGCGTGGCGGTGACGCGCGGGGCCGCGGGCTTCTTGGCCGGCTTGCGCGCCGGCTTCCTCGCGGCCGCCGTGGAGCTCTTGGCGGCGGCGGCGCGCTTGGCGGCGGGCGCCTTCGCCGCGGCGGGCTTCGCGCTCGCGGGTTGCGCGGAAGCGCCCGGCGCGCTCACGCGCCGCGTGCCGATCCGCTCGGCGCGGGTGGAGGGCAGCGCCGCGAGCACACCCTTCTCGTCCTTCTTCGGCTTCGACTTCGACTTCTTGGGCTTTGCGGCCTTGTCAGACATGCGTCTGCGAGTGTACGGTTCCCGGTCAGGACGCGGCGCACGCCCGCCGAGCTTCAGGCACAAGATGATTTCGCCGCGCCGTCCTGCTGCAGTGGGTCGCTCTCGCCTGCTCGTGTGATTGACGACCAAAATGGAAGTTCCTAGACTGGCCTGAGTGTCGCGCGCACTCCAGCCCTCCCACCGGGTCGGGGATTCGCGAGACGGGTTGGTGCCAATCCCAACACCGAGAGTCGTTCGTGGGTTGAATCACGGCGGTCTCGAAGCTAGACAGGACATCGATGTCAGTAGTTGATCTGCAGGAACTCGAAGAGGTCAAGGGGCTGGTCCTCAAGGGCCAGCAGGTGGGCGTCCTTACGTTTGCCGAGATCGCGACGGCCGTCCAGGAGATCGACCTCGACGAGGCCGACGTCGAGGAGCTGCACGGCTTCCTCGAGAAGTCGGAGATCGAGCTCGTCGAGGAGATCGACCCCGCGCTCGCCGCGCAGGAGGAGCGCGCGCCGGACAAGCGCGGACGCCGCAAGGCCAAGACGGCGATCGATCTCAAGCCGGACATGACCACCGATTCGCTTCAGCTGTTCCTGAAGGACATCGGCAAGGTCCGGCTGCTCACGGCTCAGGAGGAGGTCGATCTCGCGCGCAGGATCGAGCGCGGCGACCTCGACGCGAAGCAGAAGATGGTCGAGTCCAACCTGCGGCTCGTCGTCTCGATCGCGAAGAACTACCGCAACCAGGGTCTCCCGTTCCTCGACCTGATCCAGGAGGGGACGCTCGGCCTGGTCCGCGCGGCGGAGAAGTTCGACTACCGCAAGGGATTCAAGTTCTCGACCTACGCCACCTGGTGGATCCGCCAGGCGATCGCGCGCGCGCTCGCCGACAAGGCGCGCACGATCCGCATCCCGGTGCACGTGGTCGAGAAGCTCAACAAGATCGGCCGCGCCGAGCGCAAGCTCGTCACGGAGCTGGGTCGCGAGCCCACGCCGGAAGAGATCGCCGACGTCACGGGGATCGATCCCGAGGAGGTCGACTCGATCAAGCGCTCCGCACAGGCGCCCGTCTCGCTCGAGAAGCCGGTCGGCGACGAGGAGGAGTCCGAGTTCGGCCAGTTCATCGCCGACGAGCGGGCCGAGTCGCCGTACGAGCGCGCCGCCGAGATCCTCACGAAGGAGGCGCTGCGCGAGGCGCTGGAGAACCTCTCCTACCGCGAGCGCCGCGTGCTCGAGCTGCGCTACGGGCTCGGCGGCGAGCACCCGCGCACGCTCGACGAGGTCGGGCGGACGTTCAACGTCACGCGCGAGCGCATCCGCCAGATCGAGAACCAGTCGCTGAAGAAGCTCCAGAGCCTCGCCGAGGCGCAGAAGCTCCGCGACGTGGCGTAGCTAGATCTCCACCGAGGCGCCCGCGCCGGTCTCCCGCGCGCGGGCGAGCACGAGCGCCGCCGCGGCGGCGTCCTGCACGGCGACTCCGACGGACTTGTAGAGCGTGATCTGCTCGGGCGACGAGCGCCCCGGGCGCAGGCCCGCCACGAGCTCACCGATCTCCGCGTGCACGTGGTCCTCGCCGATCAGCCCGTCGCGGATCGGCTCGATCAGGTCGTTGGCGCCGGCGGGCGTCGGCGCGAGGGCGGTCGCGCGCGACTCGACCACCACGAGCGCGTCGACGACCGTGGCGTCGTCGAGCTCGCGGCCGGCCGGGTTGTAGCCGACGGACGTCACGTGGGCGCCCGGCGCCAGCCACTCGCGCCGCACGACGGGCGCGTCGGAATGCGTCGTCGCGCAGACGACGTCGGCGCCGCGGATCGCGTCCTCGTATGAGGCCGCGGCAAGCGCCGGCAGGCCGGCTCCGCGCAGCTCCTCCGCGAGCCGCTCGGCCTTCGCGCGGCTGCGTCCCGCGACGCGCAGCTCGCCGAAGTCGCGCACGAGCGTCACCGCCCGTGCGTGGGCCCGGGCCTGCACGCCCGTGCCGGCGATCGCGAGCACGCGGGCGTCCTCGCGCGCCAGCAGCAGCACCGACAGCGCCGAGCCGGCGCCGGTGCGCGACGCGGTGACCGCCGTCCCGTCGATCAGCGCGACGGGCTCCCCCGTCGCGGGGTCGAACACCCCGATCAACGCCTGGTGCGTCGGCAGCGGCCCGTCCGCGTTGCGCGGGAAGAGCGTCACGAGCTTGGCGGTCAGCGCGCCGAGCGACGGCACGTAGCCGGGCATCGCGCCGAGCAGCCCGTCGCGCTCCGGAACCATCGCCGCGACGCGATTCGGCATCGAGGCGCGTCCCGTGCTCAGGTCTGCCATCGCGGTGGCGAGCGCGTCGATCAGCTCGCGCGGATCGAGCAGCGACTCCACATCGGCATGCGACAGGACGAGCACGCCGCGGATCTTGGTGCGCGGCGGCCAGGCGCGCAACCGCTGACCGCAAGCCGGGAATGAGGCCGCGACCCGGAGCGTCTCGGATGCATGGACATGACCATCCTCATCGCAGCCGCCATCGGCACCACCCTTCCCTGCATCGCCCTCTGGGCGGCGGACCAGCGCGACCGCCTGCGCGACCGGCCCACCTGAGCCGCCGCGGCCTCTCAAGCCTCGTCGCCGAGGCGCCGATGTAGGACGCGATGCCCGCATTCGATCTCGACCACGCCCTCCGCTACCTGATCGCGGCAGAGGGCTCCGACCTTCACCTCAAGGTCCCCGCCTATCCGCTCGTCCGCTTGCACGGCAAGCTCGAGCCGATCGCCGACACCGATCGCCTCGCCCCGCAGGACACCGAGCGCGTCCTGCACGAGATGCTCAACGACCCGAACAAGCTGGCCGAGTTCGAGGCCGAGAACGAGGTCGACTTCTCCTACGCGCTCGAGGGCCTCGCCCGCTTTCGCGTGAACGCCTTCCGCCAGAAGGGCTTCGTCTCGCTCGTGCTGCGTGCGATCCCGGTCAACATCAAGTCGATCGAGGAGCTCTCGCTGCCGCCCGTGATCCAGCGGCTGGCCGAGGAGGAGCGCGGGATCATCCTGCTCACCGGCACGACCGGCTCCGGCAAGTCGACCACGCTCGCGGCGATGATCGACCACATGAACCGGACGATGCACAAGCACATCGTCACGATCGAGGACCCGATCGAGTTCCTGCACCCGGACCGCAACTCGATCGTCAACCAGCGCGAGGTCGGTCAGGACACCGCCTCCTTCAAGCGCGCGCTGCGCCGCGTGCTGCGCCAGGATCCGGACGTCATCCTCGTCGGCGAGATGCGCGACGAGGAGACGGTCCAGACGGCGCTGAGCGCCGCCGAGACCGGCCACCTCGTGCTCTCGACGCTGCACACCGTCGACGCGTCCGAGTCGATCAACCGCATCATCGACTTCTTCGAGCCGCATCAGCAGTCGCAGGCCCGCGCGATGATCGCCGGCACGCTCAAGGGCATCGTCTCCCAGCGCCTCGTGCGCACGGCGGACGGCAACGGCCGCGTCGCCACGGCGGAGATCCTCGTCATGACGGGCCGCGTGCACGACATGATCCTCGACCCGAAGCTGACGGGGCAGCTCCCCGAGGTGATCGCCGAGGGCGGCTACTACGGGATGCAGACGTTCGACCAGCACCTGCTGCAGCACCTCGAGGCAGGGCGGATCACGATGGAAGAGGCTTTCCACGTGGCCACCTCGCCGCACGACTTCAAGCTCATGGTGGCCGCGGCCGGCAAGCCGAAGGGCGAGGGCCAGTCGATGGGTCCCGGCCGCAAGGCGGGCGGGGCACAGCCGACGAGCCTCGATCAGCCGACCGCTCCTCCGCCGCCCGGCGTCGCGACCGTCGCAGACCACGCGCCGCCGCCGCTGCCGTCCGCTCCGGCGCTTCCCGAGACCGCTCCGGCGCCCGCCGCGTCGCCGCCGCAGTCCGCCCCACCGCCGGGCTTCTGAGCGTCTAAGCTGCGCCCTGGCGGGTGCAGCGCCGCACCGGGTGCGCGCCCCGGATCAAGGATGACGACAGATGAGTGCGCTGCGCCGGATGGCGCTGGCCGCGTGTGCAGTGCTTGCGCTGCCCGCTGCCGCCGATGCTGAAGTGACCCAGTCGAAGGTGACCTCCTTCGGCGCCACGCCGTTCGCGTTCTACGACGAGGACGCGCCCGGCGCCGGGTCGAACACGGTCACGCTCACGGGCACGACGAACGGCCAGCCGGGCGACACGGTCAGGCTCCACTGCGGCGCTCCGGGCCTGCTGGGCAGCGAGCGCGGCGAATTCGTGGTCGGCGCCGGCGGCGCCGTGAGCGCGCCCGTCAGCCTGTCGGCGATGGAGCACCGCGCCTGCCGGATGCGGCTGCTCCCGGATCCGACGCCGCTCGACATCTCCGCGTTCGAGCCGCTCGACGTGTACGCCGGGGTGCGCAGGAGCGACCGCTACGACAGCGGGCCCCTCGCCGGCCAGACCCAGGACTTCTTCGTCGCGCAGCCGCAGCCGAGCGGCTACGCGGACTACCGCTCGCTCGCGGCCGGCGGCCTCTACGACATGACCATCCGCGTCGCCGGCGCGGACTCCCTGGAGCTGTTCTACGAGAACGGGTCGCTCGGGCGCTACTACCAGGCGCCCTCCAGCGGCGACCTGTCTCCGCACGCGATCATCGATGGCGGCCCTGCGTACGGACCGGCGGCCCTGCCCGGCATCAACGCCGCCGCCGGCGGCCTCGTGGCGCTGAGCTACACCCACGCGCTGGACCCCGCGACGGGCGACCTCGTGCTGACCGAGACCGACCCGCTCGTGACGTGTCCGGCGTTCCCGCCGTCCAACGCGGTCTGCCCGAGCTTCTCGCCGACCGGCGTCACGATCGATCGCAGCATCCGGCAGGACCACGGCGGCCGCATGGTGCGGATCGTCGACACCATCCGCAGCACCGACGGCGCGACGCACTCCTACCGGCTCGACTACGCGCAGTGGCTCAACGGGAACGGGACCGACGCGGGCTACCGCTTCCCGGGCGAGACCGCGTTCTCGCCGCGCCTCGCCGATGACGTCGTCGACGGTCCCGCCGCCGCGAGCGCGACGACCTACTTCCGGCGCAGCAGCAGCGGGCCCGCCGACCCGCTCGAGAACCCGTACGGCGCGCAGACCGTGGCCCCCGCGCCAGAGCTGGCGCGGTTCCTCGACCCGAACGGCTTCGTGCAGCGCTTCGAGGGCGAACTCGCGGCGAGCGGCAGCGTCACGGTCACGCAGGTGTTCAGCATGGGCGCCACCGAGGCCGCGGTCGTCGCGCTCGCGGGCGAGGCGCTCGACCCTGTCGATCCCGTCGACCCGCCGGTGGACCCCGGACCCGGTCCCGGTCCCGTTCCCGGTCCGACCGCCGATCCGCCGCAGCCCGCTGCGCCGGCACCGCCGGCGCTGCCGGAGGGCGCCGGCCTCGCGACCGTCCAGCGCGTCGGGCGCGCGGTTGTGCGGCGGCGCCGCGGGCGCCTCGTCGCCACGACCGGCGACGCGCTGGTCTGTGCCACGGGCGGTCCCGTCTGCGCCGCGAACGTCGTGCTCAGCGCGCGCCGCCGCAAGGCCCGGCGCACGACGCTCGGCCTGGCCGCCGTCACGGTCGCGGCCGGCGAGTCGGCCAAGGTGGCCGTCACGCTCAGTCGCAAGGGCGCCCGGCTGCTCCGGCGCGGTCGCGCCGTCAAGGCGCGCGCGGCCTATACGCTGCGCGCCGCGGACGGAAGCACGCGCACGCATTCGACGTCCATGCGGTTGCAGGCCCCATCCTGACCGCTTGACTCATCCGGCCGGGCCGGAGAAGGTCCGGGTCACGGACCGCGAAGAGAATCAGCCCCGAAAGGAACCAACCCGACATGCAGACCACGCTGGCGCAGTTCAACGAGACGCAGTCCCAGGAGGCGTTCGCGCTCCAGAACTCGAAGCTGCTCAAGGTGCGGCTGGGCGCCTCGGGCGAGATCCAGGCCAAGGCCGGGTCTATGGTCGCCTACCAGGGCGAGGTCACGTTCGAGCACGCCGGTTCGGGCGGGATCGGCCGGATGATGAAGAAGGCGATGACGGGCGAGGGCACGACGCTGATGAAGATGGCGGGCAGCGGCGAGGTGTTCCTGGCCGACCAGGCCCAGGAGATCCACCTGATCTACCTCGAGGACGACTTCATCACCGTCAACGGGCCGAACCTGCTCGCGTTCGACGCCGACATCGACTGGGACATCAAGCGCATCTCGGGCGGCGCCTCCGCGGCGATGGCCGGCGGCCTGTTCAACCTCGAGCTGCGCGGGACCGGCTGGGTAGCGATCCTGTCCGACGGCCCGCCCGTGCTGCTCAACGTCGCGTCCGCGCCGACGTTCGCCGACGCGCAGGCGGCGATCACGTGGTCGTCGGGCGTCACGACCTCGATCAAGACCGACTTCAAGATGAAGAACCTGATCGGACGTGGCTCGGGCGAGTCGATCCAGATGGCGTTCGGCGGCCAGGGCTGGGTGCTCGTGCAGCCGTCCGAGGGCCAGGTGGCGGCAGCCGGCGCGGCGGGCGGCAGCTCCGGCGGCGGGATCGGCAACATCCTCGGGGGCTAGGCAACTCACACGTGGATGACGTCGCCCTCGCCTGCGGCGTCGTCCACGATCACCTCGCAGTTCGGGCACCACCAGCGCGCCTCGAGCGTGGTCCCGCAGGGGGTGTGCCGCAGCGGCTCGCCGGCGCCGCCGCTGCGGGCGCCCCAGTCGGCCAGCAGTCGCAGCGCACCGGCCAGCTCGCGGCCGCTCTCGGTCAGCTCGTAGACGAAGCGCGGCGGGCGCTCGGAGTACGGGCGCGAGATCACCAGCGCCTGCTCGGTGAGCAGCTTCAGCCGCGCACTCAGCACGTTGGGCGCGATCCCGTCGAGATCGTCCTGCAGCTCGTTGAAGCGGCGCTCGCCGCCTAGCAGTGCGGCGACGAGCAGCAGCGTCCAGCGGTCGCCGACCCGGGCGAGCGCATCGGCCAGCGCCGACGGCGGCGCGGGGGCTTGACGGCGGCGGCCCATTGCCCGTGGGAGCCTACCCACGCGTCTGGTAGCGTCAGTGACTTGTTCGTAGCAAGTGACTCCGAGGTATGGCGATGACAGGGTTCCTGGACGAGCTGCAGGCGACGATCGGCGCCGTGGCCGGGCGCGTCGGACCGGCGGTCGTCGGCCTCGGTCGCGGCTGGGGCCGCGGCTCGGGGGTCGTGATCGCAGAGGGCCGCGTGCTCACCAACGCGCACGTGCTGCGCGGCGAGGAGGTCGCCGTGCGGCGCGCCGACGGCGAGGTCGCGCTCGGCCGCGTCGCGGGCGCCGACGACGCGCTCGACGTCGCGGTGATCGCGGTCGACACCGGCGCCGCGCCGGCCGTCGTCTGGGAGCCGGAGGCGGTCGCGCAGCTCGGCGCCGGTCAGCCCGTCTTCGCGCTCGCCGATCCCGGCGGCCGCGGGCTGCGAACGAGCTTCGGCCTCGTGACCGCGACCGGGCGCTCCTTCCGCGGCCCGGGCGGGCGCCGCATCGCCGGCTCGATCGAGCACTCGGCGCCGTTGCCGCGCGGCTCGTCCGGCGGTCCGCTGGTCGATGCCGAGGGGAGGCTGCTGGGGATCAACTCCGTGCGCATGGAGGGCGGGCTGCTGCTCGCGCTGCCCGCCGACGCCGCGCTGCGCGGCATTGCGGACGCGCTCGGTCGCGGCGAGACGCCCACCCGTCCGCGGCTCGGGCTCGCGCTCGCGCCGCCGCGCGCCGCGCGCCGGATGCGCGCCGCCGTCGGCCTGCCCGAGCGCGACGGCTTGCTCGTCCGCGCCGTCGAGGCCGGGAGCCCCGCCGCTAGTGCTGGGCTGCAGCCGGGCGACCTGCTGGTCGCCGCGGGCGGCAGGCCGCTGCGCGGGTTCGACGACCTCTTCGACGCGCTCGACGGCGCCACGGGCACGATCGCGCTCACGGTCGTCCGCGGAACCGAGGAGCGCGAGGTAACTCCACACTTCAGTTTGTGAAGCCTTGCGATAGAATGCCCCGCGTATGCCCAACTCCGATTGCCCCGTCTGCCGCACCGCCGACATCGTCTGCGGCAAGTGGACGCTGCTGGTGATCCGCGACCTGGCCGAGCATCGCGCGCGCTTCTGCGAGCTCGAGCGCTCGCTCGAGGGAATCTCCCCGCGCACGCTCTCGCTGCGCCTGCGCGCGCTGGAGGAGGAGGGCATCGTCGCCCGGCGGACCTTCCCCGAGGTGCCGCCCCGCGTCGAGTACACGCTGACCGAGAAGGGCCGCGCGCTCGTGCCGATCATCGAGTCGATGCGCTCCTACGGCAGCGCCTGGCTCGGGGCGGAAGGCTCGTGCGCAGAGGCGCCCGAGCCGGTCGTCGCCGCCGCGTAGCAGACGCGCCGGACTGCAAGCGCGCCTGCGCCCTGAAGGATGCCTGCCCGGGCCGCCGAACTCGCGGCCCATGCACAACCGCGCGCTGCACGACACGCTCGCCGCCTTCGTGGAGGAGGCCGCCTGGCAACTGGCCGAAGAGGTGTCGGGCGGCGCCGAGATCCCGTTCGAGCTGATCGATGCGGCTCCGCCCACCCGCGGCTCCGCTCCGCTCTACTGCTATCGGCCGCTGACGCAGCGCTTCCTCGCGGAGCGCGCGGGCGCGCTCGCGCGGCTGCCCTCGTACGTTCCCGCGATCCAGGGGATGATGGGCCTGCCCGACCTGCCGAGCTACCTGCGGGCGCGCGGGCGGCGCCCGCCCGGGTCCGACGCGCGCAGCCAGGCCGATGCCGCACTGCAGGCATTTCTGACCGCGATGTGGTCCGACGCGACCGACTTCGTGTTCGAGCCGCAGCGCTTCGCGTCCGCCTTCGCGGAGCTGGAGGGCGCCGGTTACACCGGCTGCGAGCTGGCGCTGGTCGTCACCCCCGTCGACGGCCTCGTGATCGAGAGCGAGGAGGTCGCGCTGGGTGACGGCCTGACGCTCGTCCGCGGCGTCGCGCTGCAGGACGCGCCGCCCGAGCTGCGCGGCGACGAGTACGCGACCGTCGCGGTACTTGCGCTCGAAGGGGAGGGCCCGAACCTCGAGCAGGCCGGCCGCCGGCTGCGCCGGCTGCAGACCGCGCTGCGCCTGTGGGACGACACCGAGCCGGCGCTCGGCCCGACCGCCTGGGCGCGCACGGACGGGGCGCCGTGGCTGGCGATCCCGCTCGCCACCGGCCTGCGCCGCCCGAGCGGCGACTGCCTGCTCACCCCGGAGGAGGAGGATCCGCTGCGCGCGTTCTGCTCGCTCGTCGCGCGGCGCACGCCGCGCTCGGGTGAGCTGGCCTGGGCGCTGCGGCGGTTCGAGCTGGGCTGCGAGCGCGGCACTCCGCTGGAGGGGCTCACCGACTGGCTGCTGTGCGCCCGCGCGCTGCTGGCCGAGCCCGATGCCGCCGGCTACGAGCGCCTCTCCGAGCGCATGGCGGCGATCTGCGCCGTGCCGGGCGAGCGCGAGGACCTGACCGCCGGGCTGCGCCGCGCGATCGCGATGGAGCGCGGCGTGGTGGCCGGGATCGTACGCCCCGACCCCGCGGTCGAGGCGCTCGTCGGATCGCTCGGCGCGTGCCTGCGCGCGATCCTGCGCGACGTGCTCTGCGGGCACCTGGATCCCGACCTGCGGCGGGTCGCCGACGAGCTGCTTGCCGACGTCGCGCCCGCGCCGTCGCCCTCGCCCGTGACTTAGCGCTCGCGCAGCTCGATCGCGGGCGCCGCGGCGAGCAGCATCGTCACGCCGGTGCGCGGATCGCGCGGGGACGGACGTTGCTCGCGCAGCACCACTGCCGCCCAGTCACGGCCGGCATCGATCGCGGGCGCCAGCTCGGCCGCGAGCTCGCGCGGCACGTAGCCGAGCAGCTCGCCGTCCCCGGTCGCGACGGCGACCGCGTTGGCGTCATGGACGTTCGCCGCGTCGCGCCGCAGGTCGAGCGCCCGCCCCGGCGCGGCGGCGTCCGAGGCGAGCGCGTCGGCATGGTGGCGGGCGGCGCCGGCCACACCGGCGATCCGCAGGCCGGCCGCCGCGAGCTCCGGCGCCCCGCGCCCGAGGTAGGCGCCGCTGGCGGGATCGACGACCGTGTAGCCGGCGAGCCAGACAACGCCGCCGTCCTCCGGATACCAGTAGCGCTCGTCCCACTCCACGGTCACGACCATCGCGCCGAGGCTACGCGAGGCCGGACCGCAACGGCCTAGCCGGCGCGCTCGAGCGCCGCGTCGGCCGGCTTCGCCGCCGAGAGCAGCGGCGACGGCGTGCCGGGGTCGTCCTGGTCGCAGACGAACAGGAAGTCCATCACGCCGGTGTCGACCGTGGCATGGACGCCCTCGACCTTGTAGCGCCGGTCGATCGTGCGCAGCCGCTGCACCTCGCCGCTGCGGCCCAGCGTCCCGACGACCGAGCCGCGGATGCCGTGGTCCTCGGCCTCCGCCGACGCCGTGAAGACGAGCAGCTCCTGGGCCACGGGCGTCGCGTCGCTGAACGTGAGCGGTACGCCGTCGAGCGTGCCGAGGTCGTACGCGCGCAACGCTCCCGGCGGAGAGGTGCGCGGGCCGGCCCTGCGCCGACGGCCCGTCGAGACGCAGCTCGCAGAGCGTTCGCAGCTCGAGCGGCGGCAGGTCCTCGCAGCTGGCCGAGCAGCGCTGCACGGAGTGTGGCCTCCCACGCGTCGCGCGGCAGGAAACATCGGCGGGAACCGGCGGTGCGCCGGCGGTGTAACCCCGATTGGATACCGCCCCTTCCGCGAAGGAGTTCCCGTGCGCCGCTCGCTGCTGCTGTTCCCACTCGCCGTCGTGTTGCTGCTGGCGGTGCCGGCGGTCGCCGGCGCCGGCGGGTTCGCCACCGCCGGCCTGAGCTCGACGCCCGAGGGTGTCGCGCCCGGCCAGCCCTGGAAGGTCGACATCACCGTGCTGCAGCACGGGCGCACGCCGCTCGAGGGCATCACGCCGCGCGTCCGGATCAGCTCCGGCGCCAAGACGCGCGAGTTCGCCGCCAAGCCGACCGGCAAGCCCGGCGTCTACCGCGCCGAGGTCGTGTTCCCGAGCGCCGGGCGCTGGGACTACGAGGTTCTCGACGGCTTCATCGACGCGATGCCGCACACGTTCCCAGCGGTGCAGATCGGCGCCGGCGCCGCTTCCCCGGCGGCGCCGCCGCCCGCGTCCTCCACCGCGCCGGCGCCGGCGCCCGACGACGGCGGCATCGCCACCGGCTGGCTCTGGGGCGCCGGGGCGGCGCTCGCGCTCGCGCTGGCACTGCTCGCCGCCGACCGGTTGCGCCGGCGTCCGGCGACCGCCGGCGGCGGGGTCGAGCCGGCGTGAGCACCGCGACGGTCGCGGCGGGCCTGCTCGTCTGCGCGGCGGCGGCGATGGCCGTCGCCGCGCTCAGCACGGGCGGCGGCGAGGAGCGGGCGGCCACGCCCGCACCGACGGCCGCGCCGCAGCCGGCGGCGGCGCGCGCCGGCGAGGCGGTCTGGGTGGCGAACGGATGCGGCTCGTGTCACGCGTTCGCGCCGGCATCAGCGACGGGGCAGTTCGGCCCGAACCTGTCCGCGACGCTCAAGGGCATGCCCGCGTCCTACATCCGCGAGAGCATCATCGCTCCGTCGAAGACCGCCGCGGCGGGCTACACGATCGGGATGATGCCCGAGGACTACGCCGCGCGGATCCCGCCCGCCGAGCTCGAGCGCCTCGTCGAGTTCATCCGCTCGGGGGTGCGGGGCTGACGCCCCACAGGTGCGCGCGCACGTGCGCCAGGCCCTCGACGTCGTGGACGTCGTCCTGGCGCTCGGGCACGATCACGAGCGGCGGGTCGCCGAGCCGCTCGCGCAGTTGCGCGATGTTGGCCTCGTCCCGCTCGGCAAGCGCCGCGAGCTCGCGCGCCGACGTCGCGACGCGGCCGGCGAGCTTCTCCCCGAGCTCCTCGACGAGCTGCTCCGGCAGCTCGCCGTTGAGCTCCGGCGCCTCGTGCACCCGGTTGACGACCAGCCCGCCGAACGGCATCCGGGCCTCGCTGAGCTTGCGGTGGAAGAAGATCGCCTCCTCGATCGGGTCGTGGCGCGGGGAGGTGACGATCAGGAACGTCGTGCCGGGATCGGAGAGGAGCGCGCCGACGCGGTCGGCCCGGGCGGCGAAGCCGTCGATCATGCCTCCGAGCGCGCGGAAGAAGATGGAGAGGTCCTCGAGCAGGTCGACGCCGGTTACGCGGCGCAGCAGCGCGAACGCGACGCCCGTGCCCTTGCCGAGGATGCGCCCGCCGAACCCGGCGGGGCGCAGGAACATCTTGATCGCGCGGCCCTGGAAGAAGCCGGTGAGGCGCTCGGGGGCGTCGAGGAAGTCGAGCGCGTTGCGCGACGGCGGCGTGTCGAGCACGAGCAGGTCGAACTCGCCGCTCGCGTCGAGGTCATAGAGCTTGGCGATCGCGGTGAACTCCTGCGAGCCGGCGACGGCGTTGGAGAGCTGCTTGTAGATCCGGTTCGAGAGCACCTCGTCGCGCGTCCTCGCGTCGGGTGCGAGGTGCTCGATCAGCTCGTCGAAGGTGCGCTTGGCGTCGAGCATCAACGCCCACAGCTCGCCGCGCATCTCGACCCCGTGCTCGGTGAAGCGCTCGGGCGCGATCAGCCGCGGCTCGTTGCCGAGCTCCTCCAGCCCGAGCGAGTTCGCCAGCCTCCGCGCCGGGTCGATCGTGACCACGGCGACCTTCGCCCCCTCGGCGGCGGCGCCCATCGCGAGGGCGGCCGCGGTCGTCGTCTTGCCGACGCCGCCGGAGCCCGCGCAGACCACGATCCTGCGACCGGCGAGGAGGTCGGCGACCGAGGTCAGATGAGCCCCTCGCGCACCGCGTGCGCGACGGCTTGCGACCGGCTGCGGGCGTTCAGCTTGGTCACCACGTCATGCAGCACGTTCTTCACGGTGCGCTCGGAATAGCACAACTGCTGTGCGACCTCGCGGGTCGGATGCCCCTCGGCGATCAGCGAGAGCACCTGCTGCTCGCGCTCGGTGAGCCGGGCCGCGGAAGACTTCTCGTAGCCGTCGGGCGCCAGCCCGTCGAGCAGCTCGTGCAGCAGCTCGGAGGTCACGACGCCGGTGCCGTCGGCCGCCGCGCGAACCGCGCTCGCGAGCGACTCGGTGCTGAGCGTCTCCTTGCGCAGCACGCCGAGCGCGCCTGCCTGAAGCGCTCCCAGGACCGCGTCGTCGTCGCACTGCGAGCTGCAGACGACGACGGCGGCGCCGACGGTCTCGCCGACGGCGCCGACGAAGTCGATCCCGCCTGGGATCGCATGGTCGACGAGCACGAGGTCGGCGGCGAACAGCGCCTCGTCCTCCCATGCGTGCCGCACGCTCTCGGCCTGGCCGACGGACTCGATCTCGGGCAACCCCTCCAGGCACGCCGCGAGTCCTCGACGGTAGATCGTGTGGGGATCGACGACGAAGAGCTTCAAACCGTCCCTGCTTCTCTCTGAACGCGCCTCCATGGCGCCTGTTGCCCAGCCCGCTGGCTCGCGCCATACTACGCCCGAGCCGTCTTGATGGAAAGAGCCGTGCCAACCACCCGCATCGACAAGGACGTCAGCCGGTGCCTGACGTACTGAAGACGGTCGGTCGCTACGAGATCCTCCGCGAGGTCGGCCGCGGCGGCATGGCGATGGTCTACCTCGCCCGCCAGACCGATCTCGACCGCTTCGTCGCGCTCAAGGAGCTCGCCGCGTTCCACGCCTCGGACGCGGCGTTCGCGCAGCGCTTCCTGCGCGAATCGCGCGTGGCAGGCTCGCTCAGCCATCCGAACATCGTCACCGTGCACGACTACTTCGAGCACGACGGCACGCCGTACATCGCGATGGAGTACGTCGAGCGAGGGTCGTTGCGGGCGTTCGTCGGGCACATGTCACTGGCGCAGATCGGCGGCGTGCTCGAGGGGCTGCTCGCCGGGCTCGCGCAGGCCGAGCAACACGGGATCGTGCACCGCGACCTCAAGCCCGAGAACCTGATGGTGACGTCGGAAGGGCGCGTGAAGATCGCCGACTTCGGCATCGCCAAGGCGACGAATCAGATGCAGACGGGCGCCTTCCTCACCGCCACCGGCACGACCGTCGGCACGCCGACCTACATGGCCCCGGAGCAGGCGATGGCGCAGGACATCGGCCCGTGGACCGACCTCTACTCCGTCGGTTGCATGGCGTTCGAGATGTTCACCGGCAAGGTGCCGTTCCACGACTCCGACGCGCCGATGGCGATCCTGCTGCGGCACGTCAACGAGGAGATCGCGGCGGTGAAGTCGATCGACCCGACCATCGATCAGGGGATCTCCGACTGGGTCGATCAGTTGCTGGTCAAGGACCCGAAGGAGCGCACGCAGTCGGCCAACGAGGCGTGGGACGAGTTCGAGGAGCTGATCATCGGGCTGCTCGGGCCGCGCTGGCGCCGCTCCGCGCGGCTCTCGGCGCGCGCCGAGCAGGTCGACACGCCCAAGCCGCTGACGCCGGCCCCGTTCGAGGGCACGAGCGCCGGCGACACCCCGTCCGACGAGTTCCAGAGCTTCGCCTGGGGCCAGCCGGTCTCGGAGACGCCGCCCGGCGGCACCGCAGCGCCGCCCGGGCCCGCGACGCCGCCGCCCACCGACGCGCCCGCGGGCCCGCTGGAGCCCGGCCCGATCGACGTCCCGACCGGGCCGCCCACGCCCCCGCCGCTCGAGGTCGCGGACTCCGGGTTCGTGACGTTCGGCGCCCCGGCTCCGAGCGAGGCGGCTCCGGCCGCTCCGGCCGAGACGGGTGCGGACGCGGAGCCCTCGCCGCCGGCTCCGCCGCCGGAATCTACGCCCGCGGCCGCCGACCCCGCTCCGGCGGCGCCCCCCGCGGAAGGGACAGGCTTCGTCACGTTCGGCGCACCGACGGCGCCGCCCGAGCCGGCCCCGGCGGCCGAGGTCGCCCTGCCGCCCGAGCGCGAGGACGTCACCGCCGCGCCGGATGAGCCGATCATCGGGGCGCACGGCAGCGGCGTCACCGCGCCGCCGGAGGAGAGCGTCGCCGAGCCCGAGCAGGCGCCCGGCTTCGAGACCTACGTCGCGCCGCCTCCGGCGCGACCGCCGACCGCCGAGCCGCCGGCGCCGGAGCCGCCCCCGCAGCCCGCGTCGGCGCCGCCGCCGGTCGCCACCCCCCAGCCCGCGCCCGCCGCTCCGGAGCCCGAGCCGGTGGCGACCGCCGACGGCGGGGCCACGGTCATGCCGGAGGCGCTCAGGCACGCGCCCGACCGGCCGCCGCTCGAGCCGCTCGACGAGCCCGAGCCGCCGCGCAAGCCCATGCGCGAGCCGCGTAAACCGCGCGAGCGCAAGCCGCGCGAGCCGCGCGAGCCGCGTGAGGGGCGCAGCAAGGCGTTCCCGATCGCGCTGGGCATCGGCCTCGTGCTGGCCGTCGTCGCCGGCTTCGCCCTTGGTGGCTCGGGCGGCGACGGCGAAGACGGCGCGGCGTCGGCGAGCAGCGTGCCGGTGACGCCGGTCGCGGCCGGAGCGGTCCAGGCCAAGGTCCCGAAGGGATACGCCGAGATGTCGTCGGCGCCGGCACTGCCGGGCCTGGAGCTCGCCGAGGGCGCGGCATACGCGCCGAGTGGCAAGGACGGCGGCCGCGCCGTCACGCTCGGCCTGGCCGATGCGAACGACTCCACGCTCCTGCCCGCGGACTTCCTCAAGGCGCTCGGCGAGGTGCCGGAGCGCACGCCGGTCAAGCTCGGCCCCGACGAGCTGCAGGCGTATCGGTACGAGGGGCTGGAGCCGGCGGGAGCGAGCCGTCGCGTGACCGTCTACGCCTCGCCCACGTCCGAAGGGGTGGCCACGGTCGCGTGCCTGGCGCCGCCCGCGGCCGCAGCCGCGTTCAAGGGCGAGTGCGAGGCGATCGCCGACACGATGCAGCTCGGTTCCGGCGAGCCGTTCCCCGTCGGACCCGACCCCGGCTACGCCAAGACGCTGAGCACGACGTTCGGCAAGCTCGACGCCCAGGTCGCGAGCGGCCGCAAGGCGCTCGCGCGCGACGGCGCGACCTTCAAGGCGCAGTCGGCCGCCGCGCGCGAGATCTCCGACGCGTACGCCGCGGCGGCGCGGAAGCTCAACAAGACCCAGACGAGCCCGGCCGACACGCTGATCAACGACGCGCTGGTCGACCGCCTACGGGCGGCGAGCGGCGCATGGAAGCGAGCGGCCTCTGCGGCGGCGAAGAAGAAGAAGCAGGCCTTCGCCCGATCGGGCGCGGCGATCAAGAAGACGCAGGCCGATCTCGCACGCGCGGTCGGCGCGCTCGAGGTCGTCGGCTACAAGCTCTCGAAGTGACCCGGCGGGTGTGAAGAACTTCATGGAAGCGGCCGATCAGGGGTGAGACGGTTCACCCCTGAAAGCCGGTTGACAGCGCGCCGCGGGCGCGGGAAGGTGGAACCAGGATGCAGGCTCGTCAGCTCCTCATAGTCGCGGGTGTCGTGATCGTCGCCTTCGCGGCCGCGTTCGGCATCGCCGGCGCGGGCGGGAGCGACGGCGAGTCCAAGGCCGCCGCGGCTCCACTCGAGCCCGCCGAGGTCATCGAGCTCGACGACGCCACCGTGAAGGCCTCGGTGCCGGGCGCGGCGGGGCTCCCCGCGCTGAAGGTGCCGGTGAAGAAGAAGCCGAAGCCCGAGACCGCCACGACTTCACCGCCGTCGACCGGCACCACGCCGCCGTCGACGGATACTGCGCCGCCGACGACGAACACCGCGCCGCCGACGACGAACACGGCGCCGCCGACGACGAACACGGCGCCGCCGACGACGAACACGGCGCCGCCGTCGACCGGCGGCGACGGACCGATCTCGACCGGCGGCGGCGAGGACTGAGCGCCGGCGGCCTCGCGGCCGTCAGCTCAGCAGCCGGCGCGCCTCGGCGAGTCGGAGCTGGTAGCGCCCGCGGTACTGCTCGGCCGGACGCTCGATGTCCGCGATCCACTCGCCCCACTTGCGCGGGTCCTTGCCGAAGCCGGCGTCGCCCGCGGCGATCCGCTGCCGCTTGACCGCGAGCGCGGTGTCGATGAACCACTTCGCCTGCAGCCC
The DNA here is from genome assembly GCA_963839615.1 of uncultured Solirubrobacteraceae bacterium. Lineage (GTDB taxonomy): Bacteria > Actinomycetota > Thermoleophilia > Solirubrobacterales > Solirubrobacteraceae > DASQMT01. The sequence goes on along the minus strand of CAWIVY010000005.1, from coordinate 110,040 downwards.
GGGGTTCTTCGGGTAGCCGGCGTACTCGCCGCGGTTCCAGATCCCGACGCGCATCTGGAAGAAGCCGACCGAGTCGGCGTCGCCGAAGTTGAGGTTGCGCACGCCCGACTCGACGAGCGACGCCATCACCGGCAGCTCGGCCGGTAGGCCCGCCTTCTCCGCGCGCTTCGCCAGCCACTTGGCCAGTGCCTTCTGCCCGGCGTCGTCGCCCGGGTAGTCAGCGGGCACGTCGGCCAGGTCGGGCGGCGGCCCGGCCGGGACCGGGACCTCGGGCGCCACCGCGGCAACCTCCGGAGCGACGGGCGGAGCCGGAGCGACGGGTGCGGCGGCGGCCTCGGCGGCGTCGGCCTTGGCCTTCGCGGCCTGCTCCCGCGTGATCGCCCTGAGGAAGAGCCCCGAGTCCTGCTCGGCGCGCTCGCCGTCGCGCCCGGACGCGGGCTCGCCGGCTCCCGCGGCTGCGGCGCTCGCCAGCGCCCGATCGCCGCCCGCGGTCTCCTTGTGGTTGCGCGCCTCCTGGGCGTTGATCGCCTTGAAGAGGCCGCTGTTCTGCTGCCGCGCCTCGGCGGCGTCGCGCGCGACGGCCGCCTGGGCGGCGGCGACCGCGACAGGGTCGACCGCGGGAGCGGAGGCGGGAGCCGCGGCCGGCACAGCCGCCGGTGCGGCCGCGCCGGCGGCGTCGAAGCGCCTCCCGCCGGTGAACTGCTGCGAGTAATACGGCTCGTCGAGGCTCGAGACCTTGACCACGTCACCGGTGTGCGGCGCATGCAGGAACTTGTCGCCGCCCATCGAGATGCCGACGTGATGGACGTAGCCGCTGGCGTCGCGGAAGAAGACGAGATCCCCGGGGAGCAGCTCTGAGCGGCGCACGGCCGTCCCGTTCGTCGCCGCGATCTGCGCATCGGTGACGCGCGGGATCTGCACGCCGGCCTGCGCGTAGGCCCACTGCACGAGGCCGGAGCAGTCGAAGCCGGTCTGGGGCGTCGAGCCGCCCCACTTGTACGGCGTCCCCGTGTACTTCTGGGCCTCCTTGAGCGCCGCGAGCGCCTTCGGGCCGGCGCCGCGGGCCATCGCGGGGGGAGCGGCCTCGAGCACCGCGACGGGCGCTGTGGGTGCGATGGCGGCTGCTTCGGGTGCGGCGGGGGTCTTGGGTGCGTCGGCGAGCAGTCGGTTGGCTTCGTCGAGCTTGAGTTGGTAGCGGCCGCGGTATTGCTCGGCGGGGCGTTCGACGTCGGCGATCCATTCGCCGAACTGGTTGGGGTCGGTGATCGATTGGCCGCGGCTGACGCGTTGGGCCTTGACGCGCTCGGCGGTGTCGAGGAACCAGTCGACCTGTTTCTCGGGGTCGTCGGCGAAGCCGGCGTAGGGGCCGCTGTCCCAGAAGGAGACGCGCATCTGGAAGTAGCCGAGCGAGTCGGCGTCGCCGAAGTTGACGTTGGTCAGGTTGGACTCCACGAGCGCGGCCATCACCGGCAGCTGCGCGGGCAGCCCGCGCTTTTCGGCCTCGGCCGCCATCCAGGCTGCGATCTGCTCCTTCGGCGCGTCATCACCTGGGTAGGCGCCCGGGGCGCCGGTCAGGTCGACCGCCGCCGGAGCAGCGGCCACCGGCTGCGGCTGCTGCTTGGCCTTCTCGGCCTCGACCGCTCGCAAGAACAGGTTGGAGTCACCGCCGGCCTTTTCCTCGCCGGCCGACGCGACCTTGCCCTTCTCGGGCAGCGCGCCGAACAGGCCGGAGGCCTTCTTGGGGTCCGGCGCCTCCGGCGCGGCGACGCTGGCCGCGGCGAGCTCGGGCGCCGCCGGCGGCGCGACGGCCGGGACCGCTGCGGGCGCGACGTCTGCGGGGAGCTTGAAGTCGGGCGTGATCTCGGTCTTGAAGCCGACGTGGATGTGGTTGGAGTGCGCGGCGTCGGTGAAGTAGCCGGGACCGTTGATCACGAACGGCGAGCCGATCTCGTCCGGCCGCAACGCCGGGTCGAACTCAGATAGCTCCGAGGCGACCTCGCGCGCCAGCGCGCTGCCCGGGCTGACGATCTCGCCGTCGATCGACGCGATGTCCAGGCCGCGCCCGAACGCGTGGTTCGACACCGAGCCGCCGGTCGTGAACTTCGAATGGTCCGAGCACATGCACGAGACGACGATCTTGTGCTCCTGGCTGAGCTTCGTCAGCACACCGACGATCCGCGGATCGATACGGCCCGCCTTGATGTCGGACACGCCGACGTCGTCGAGCACGACGTTCTTGTTCTGCAGCAGCGCCTGCGCCGCGGCGTCGGGCTTGCCCCCGGTCCCGTCCTGACCGAACTGATCGGGATCGATCGGCGCCGCCGGCCCGGTGGGCGCGACGGGCGCTGTGGGTGCGATGGCGGCTGCTTCGGGTGCGGCGGGGGTCTTGGGTGCGTCGGCGAGCAGTCGGTTGGCTTCGTCGAGCTTGAGTTGGTAGCGGCCGCGGTATTGCTCGGCGGGGCGTTCGACGTCGGCGATCCATTCGCCGAACTGGTTGGGGTCGGTGATCGATTGGCCGCGGCTGACGCGTTGGGCCTTGACGCGCTCGGCGGTGTCCAGGAACCAGTCGACCTGTTTCTCGGGGTCGTCGGCGAAGCCGGCGTAGGGGCCGCTGTCCCAGAAGGAGACGCGCATCTGGAAGTAGCCGAGCGAGTCGGCGTCGCCGAAGTTGACGTTGGTCAGGTTGGACTCCACGAGCGCGGCCATCACCGGCAGCTGCGCGGGCAGCCCGCGCTTTTCGGCCTCGGCCGCCATCCAGGCTGCGATCTGCTCCTTCGGCGCGTCATCACCTGGGTAGGCGCCCGGGGCGCCGGTCAGGTCGACCGCCGCCGGAGCAGCGGCCACCGGCTGCGGCTGCTGCTTGGCCTTCTCGGCCTCAACTGCTTTCAGGAACAGGTTCGAATCGCCCGGCTTCGCGCCGGCCGAGTCCGCCGATGCCACCTTGCCCGGCTCGGGCAGCGCGCCGAACAGGCCCGACGCCCCCTTCGGCGCCGCCGGCTCAGCGATCGCCGCAACCTCAGGTGACGCGGCCGCCGCAGCTACGCCGGCCACCGGCGCCTGGCCAGGATCGCTGGGCGCGGTGCCGGCCGGCGCGTCACCCTCGACGCGGATGAAGACGATGTTCGCGTCGTCCAGCTGACGCGGGACGACGTTGACCGCGTCGCCGTTGTTGCCTTCCAGGGCGGTGAACTTGCCGCCTTTGACGCTGCTGTCCAGGAACCCGATGTGGCCGTCGCCGCCGAAGTCGTTCCCGCCGCCCCAGTCATAGGCCGCGATGTCCCCCGGCCGCGCCTCGTCCGCGCTCACGAGCTTGAGTCCGTTGCTGCCCTGCTCGGCGTTGCGCACCCAAGTCGCGACGCCGGCCCAGCCGCCGCCCGGCATCTTGTGCCCAGCCTGTTGCAGCGACCAGGCCAGGAACGACGCACACCACGGGTTTCCCGGCGCGACCCCCGCCGCCTCCAGATACCGATCAACCTGCGGGCCCGTGTTGCTCCCGACCTCGCGAACCCCGCGCTGGGTCTGAGCGACGCGGAGCGCTGCGGCACCGATCGAGCTCTCACCCCCGCCCCCCGGACCGACCGCTCCGGCATCCACCACCGGATCGACCGGCGCCGCCGGCGCTACGGGCGCGACGGGCGCTGTGGGTGCGATGGCGGCTGCTTCGGGTGCGGCGGGGGTCTTGGGTGCGTCGGCGAGCAGTCGGTTGGCTTCGTCGAGCTTGAGTTGGTAGCGGCCGCGGTATTGCTCGGCGGGGCGTTCGACGTCGGCGATCCATTCGCCGAACTGGTTGGGGTCGGTGATCGATTGGCCGCGGCTGACGCGTTGGGCCTTGACGCGCTCGGCGGTGTCCAGGAACCAGTCGACCTGTTTCTCGGGGTCGTCGGCGAAGCCGGCGTAGGGGCCGCTGTCCCAGAAGGAGACGCGCATCTGGAAGTAGCCGAGCGAGTCGGCGTCGCCGAAGTTGACGTTGGTCAGGTTGGACTCCACGAGCGCGGCCATCACCGGCAGCTGCGCGGGCAGCCCGCGCTTTTCGGCCTCGGCCGCCATCCAGGCTGCGATCTGCTCCTTCGGCGCGTCATCACCTGGGTAGGCGCCCGGGGCGCCGGTCAGGTCGACCGCCGCCGGAGCAGCGGCCACCGGCTGTGGCTGCTGCTTGGCCTTCTCGGCCTCGACTGCTTGCAGGAACAGGTTCGAATCGCCCGGCTTCGCGCCGGCCGAGTCCGCCGATGCCACCTTGCCCGGCTCGGGCAGCGCGCCGAACAGGCCCGACGCCCCCTTCGGCGCCGCCGGCTCAGCGATCGCCGCAACCTCGGGCACCGCCGCGGCAGCCGGAGCGACGGGCGCCGCCGTGGCGGAGACGTCTGCGGGGAGCTTGAAGTCAGGCGTGATCTCCGTCTTGAAGCCGACGTGGATGTGGTTGGAGTGCGCGGCGTCGGTGAAGTAGCCGGGGCCGTTGATCGCGAACGGCGAGCCGATCTCGTCCGGCCGCAACGCCGGGTCGAACTCGGAGAGCTCGGACGCGACCTCGCGCGCCAGCGCGCTGCCCGGGCTGACGATCTCGCCGTCGATCGACGCGATGTCCAGGCCGCGCCCGAACGCGTGGTTCGACACCGAGCCGCCGGTCGTGAACTTCGAATGGTCCGAGCACATGCACGAGACGACGATCTTGTGCTCCTGGCTGAGCTTCGTCAGCACGCCGACGATCCGCGGGTCGATCCGGCCCGCCTTGATGTCGGCGACGCCGACGTCGTCGAGCACGACGTTCTTGTTCTCGAGCAGCGCCAGCGCCTCGGCGTTGGGCTTGCCGCCCGTTCCGTCCTGGCCGAGCTGGGAGGCGTCCACCGGCTGCGACGACGCCTGCGGCTCGGGCGCGGCAGGAGCGGCCGGCGCGGCGGCAGCCGCTGGCGGGTCCTTCTGCGCTCCTGGCTCGGGCCCGCCCACGGACGCCTTCGGCTCGACGTCCCCGGTCGGCAGCTGGGAGCCGGGCGGCTCATCGACCGGCGTCCGCGTGGCGCCGTCGGCCGGAGCCCCGTCGCCGAGCCCCGCGAGCTCCGGCGGCGCCCCGCCACCGCCGCCGGGCTTCTTGTCGCCCGCCGGCTCCGCCCCCTTCTTCCCGGCGGCCTTGGCGGCCGGATCCTCGTCGGGCTTGATCGCCGCCTCCTCGGGCGACGACGGCGCCTCCTTCGCGGCGTCCGGCGGCGCCGCGGGAGCCGCGCCGTTGCCGCCCGCACCCGCGACCGCGGCCCCGCCGTCGCCCGGGGGCGCGGTCACGACTGCCGCGCTCGCCTTCGGGTCGCCCGCGAGCGAGCCGGCGCCGGGCAGCGCCGGCAGGTTCACGCGGCTCAAGACGTCGCCGACCGCGCCGGACAGGTCCTCGAGGTGCGGCACGACGTGCTGCGAGAACTCGTAGACCCCCATGCCCTCCATGGCGGCGGCCATCATCACGCCGGCGAGGCTGGAGCGCGACTCGCGGATGTCGAGCGTGTGCATCGCCTTGCCCGCGCCGAGCTGCATCTCCTCGGCCAGGCTGTCGAGGCCGGCCTCGCGGCAGGCGGTCGCCGGGTTGCGGCGGAAGCGGTCGCGGAACGCCGGGTCCGCGAGCAGCCGCTCGATCAGCTTGGCGGCGATCTCTGACTCAGCGGCGGCCACGTCTCATGTTCCCACACGCCCTCGCAGCCGATCCACCAGCGGCTTGCCGACGACGAACACCACAGGGATGAAGACCGCGACCCAGAGCGTTCCCATGACGACGTGGACGACCCAATCCGGCAGCAGCGCGGTCATGATCGGCTCGTAGCGCAACGACATCACGATCACGAACCCGCCCGCGAGCACCAGCCACACGATCCCCCAGACGGAGTAGCGCGCGAGCACCGGCGAGTCGTTCGAGCGGCCCCGGCCCGACAGCCGCCGGGAGAACTGCTCACGCGCGCGCCGCCGCAGCCCGGGCTCGCGCAGCCAGTCGACGAGCATGTGGTAGCCGTCGCGCTCGATGAACGGGTTGAGGTTGAAGAACGCGCCGACGTAGCCGGCGAACGCGAGCTGGAAGAAGATGTCGCGCACCGTGCCCTCGGGCAGCGCGAGGCAGCAGAGCGAGAAGATCGCGCCGAGGGAGAAGTCGGCGACGGGCCCCGCCGCGCTGATCGCGATCCGGCGGCGGCGCGGCTCGAACCACGCCTGGCTGGTGTCCACGTAGGCGAACGGGAAGATCACCACCAGCTTGAGCCCCGCCTTCTCGACGCGCCGCCCGAACGAGGACATGGTGAGGCCGTGCGCCGTCTCGTGGACGGCGACGACGGCGAAGCGGCCGAGCAGGAAGACGAGCCCGCCGAGGCCGATCTTGTCCGCGACCAGGAACGGCGTGCCGTAGCGGAGCGCGACCAGCGCGGCGAACACGCCGATGCCGATCACGCAGAGCGCCGCGACCGTCCACAGCGCGGGCCGCGTGAACAGGATCCAGCCGCCGCGCCGGTAGAGCCGGTCGAACCACGCGCCGACGCCCTCGAAGACCTTCTCGCGCGGCGTCATCACGCGGCGCAGGAGGCCCGGCTCGGCCTCGACCCCGGCCTGCGCGGTCGCGACGCCGGCGAGGTAGCCCCGCTCGCCGAGGTCGGCCAGCAACCGTGCGAGCCGCGCCGGCCCGGTGGCGCCGAAGCGCTGCTCGGCCTCTCCGATCAGGTCGACGAGCGAGCGCGTGCCGTCGAGCAGCTCCAGCAGCTGCGCGTCGTTGTCGGACAGCCGCAGGTAGCTGTCGCGCGAGAGGTCGCGCAGCACCCAGCGGCGCGCGCCCTCGTCGGCGTCGAGGCGCTTGAGCGCGTAGCCCGACCGCATCCGCGGCTTCATCCCGAACTGCGTCGCCTGCCCGGCCACCCCGGCGCTCGCGCCGAGCGCGCCGACCACCAGCGAATCGCCCGGGCGCACGACGATCGTGCGCCCGGCCTCGGCGCTGTCGCGCCTGCGCTCGACCTTCAGCTCCTGGTCCCCGATCCGGATCAGCATCCCGTCGCGCAGCGCCAGCGGCCCGGCCAGCATCGCGCCGTCGACGAAGGTGCCGTGGCTCGAGCCCGCGTCCTCGATCCTGCCGTCGCCCACCGAGATCCGCGCGTGCGTGCGGGACACGCTGGGGTCGTCGAGCTGGATCGTCGAGCCCGGCGAGCGCCCGATCACGACGTCCTCGACGAGCGGCAGGCGCTCGCCGCCGGCCAGCACGAGCTCCAGCGGTGCCTCACCCCGGGCCAGCGGTGCGCCGCAACTTCCGCAGAAGGGAGCCCCGCGCGTCACCTGGCGGCGGCAGTCCGGGCACAGCACGTCCTGGGCCCTACCCCGCGGCCAGGGGCTGGTAGACCGGGTTGTCGCCGTTGAGCTTGAGCGAGCTCTGGTCCTTGGGGTTGTCGAGCGGCACCCGGATCAGCTCGCCGGTCGGTCTGCCGCAGTCCTCGCCGCGCACGACCACGAGCTCCTTGCCGTCAGGCCGCCAGATCACCTTGCAGGCGCGCACGCCGAGCGGCTTCGCGTCGGCGAGCAGGAAGTCGTCGGGCTTCGCGAGCAACAGATCGGGCAGCCCGTTCGAGCCGATGTTGACGACCGCCATCTGCTTGCCGTTGGGCGAGATCGCCGCGTCGAACACGCCGACGCCCTCGCCCGATCTCGAGGTGTCGGTCATGATCTTGCCGGCGCTGTAGTCGGCCGGGTTGGTCGAGAACGGCTCCTCCGTCGTCCAGCGCACCATCCCGAACTTCCTCGTGTCGGGCTCGAAGCCGAAGGCGAGGATCGACTTGCCGTCGGGCGCCCAGTTGATCTTGCGCTCGATCGTGATGCCGGGCTCTTCCTTGCAGGCTGTCGTCATGCCGCCGCCGTCGATCTTCCCGAGGCAGAGGTCGGATGCGCCGTCGACGATCTTCGCCATCGCGAGCACGTTGACGTCTGCGATCGGGGCCCAGGCCAGGTCGGAGAACTTCTCGCCCTTCTTCGTCAGCTCCTTCGGCGCCTCGTCGGGCTTCGACAGGTTGGCGAGGAACACCTGGCCCTCCGAGGTGTACGCGACGGCACTGCCGTCGGCGCTCCAGGCGGGGTCGTGCTCGTCCTGCCCGGGGCTCTTGGCGATCGGGTCGAGCTTGGAGCCGTCCGAGCCGTTGACGCGCAGGATGTCCTTGTCGTCGTCGTATGCCAGCTCGGGGAATCCGGACGACACGAACAGCTTCACGGGAGTGCCGGCCTTGACCTCGGTCCCCGGCTCGGGCTCGACGCGGAACACCGTGCCCTCGTCGGACTCGTCGAAGGCCTTCTCGGTCGAAGGCACGAGGCCGAGGTCGCCCGCCTTCTGGCCGTACTCCTTGGCCAGGGCGCCGTCGATCGCGGGCACGACCACCGGGCCGCCGCCGCCTCCGCCTCCCCCGCCGCCGCCGCCGCCGCCGGCCGCGCCGCCGCCCGCCTCGTCGCCGTCCTTGCCGTCGCCGCCCTTGGCCTCACCCGGCACCTCGAGGAAGATGTCGACCGGCGCGCCCTCCTTGAGGATCTCCTTCTCGGCCGGGATCTGGCTCTTGATCTTCGCCTCCGGCTCGACCGGTTGCGGCGTCGCCTGGCCCAAGGTGAGGCCGGCCTCCCGCAGGGTCTTCTCCGCCTCGCCGGTCGTCTGCCCGACGACGCTGGGCACGTCGACCTTGCCGTTGCCGACAGCCACGAGGATCGTGACCTCGCCGTCCTTCTCGGCCTTCTCGCCGGCCTTCGGCGTCTGGCTCACGACGGTGCCCGGCGGCACTTCGGCGTCGACCTTCTCCTTCGTCTGCGGGGCGAGCTTGAGCCCGGCCTCGGTGATCAGCTTCTCGGCCTCGAACGCGGACTTCTTGCCGACGACGTCGGGGACCTCGACGTTCTTGGGCAGGAAGAGGAAGAGCAGCAGCGCGAGCAGCGCCAGCAGCGGGATCACGATCGCGACCCACCAGGGCAGCCACGGCTTCTGGCGGAAGACGGCCTGGGTCGGCAGCAGCGGGCCGGTGATCGCGGGGGGCGCCTGCCCGCCCGGCATCTTGAGGTTGTTGAGGTTGAGGTTCATCCCGCGCGCCTGCGGGCCTCTCACCTGCGGGCCGCGGACCATCGGCTTGGACGCCTGGATGCCGCCGGGGCCGAGGTGGACGTTGGGCTTGTAGACCTGCGGCTTGTAGACCTGCGGGCCGTGGACGCCGGGGATCTTCTTGCCGCGGAGCTTGCCGCGCACGCCCTCGCCGTCGAGTCCGTCGCCCTCGGCGGCCTCGGCCTCGGCCTCCTCGATCGCCTGGGCCTCGAGCGCCTGGGCCTCCTCGCCGGTCTTGGTCTGGACGTCGATGCGGCGCTCGTGCGGGCGCCCGATCCAGATCTGCTTGGGCGGGCGCACGCGCATCCGCGTCTGGACCGTCTCGCCGGGCGCTATCTCTGCCGCGGGCGGGGTGAAGTCGAAGTCGAGCTCGTCGTCGGCCTCCTTGGCGGCGAAGGCGACGTAGACGGGGGCGTTGGCCTTGTTGGCGACCGCGACGTTGAAGTCGGCCTTGCGCCGGCCCGATGCGCGCTCGGGCTTGACCTTGGTGTCGTGCTGCTCGAACGGCTGGATGCCGAGCATCAGCGGCGCCGTCGCGGCGGTGCGCTCCTGGGCCTTGGAGTGCGCGGTCACCGCCAGCTCCCAGATCCGCGCCTCGGCCTCGGGCTTGCGCGGCGGGTGCAGGTGGATCTCGACCTCCTGCTCGTACGTGCCGCCGGTGCCGTAGGGGACGAGGTAGACGGTGTCGGGCAGGACCGAGAACCACTCGTCGGGCAGCCCGCTCACGGAGATCTGGTAGTTGTCGACGATCCCCGACTGGTTGCGGATCAGCGCGCGCACGCGCGTGCGCTCCCCGGGGTGCACCCCGACCGCGAGTGTCTCGCCCTTGGCCGCCTCGTCCTCGGGCAGCCGCAGCGTGATCGTCGCCGCCTCGTGCTCAGGCTCCTCGGGCGCCTGCACGGGCGCCGCCGCCGGCGGCGGGGCGGCAGCGTGGACCTGCGTCCCCGCCGGCCCGGCCGCGACCGGCGCGGGAGCGGGCGGCGCGCCGGCGGCCGGCGGCGCGGCCCCGGGCGCCGGCGGAGCAGCGCCCGGCGCCGCAGGAGCGGCCGGCGCGGGCGTCGCCGGCGCGGCGGACTCCGCGGCCGCCGCCGCCGCCATCTCCGGCGTGATCGCCTCGACGAACCCGGTCGGATCCCAGTTCAGGTACTCCCCGCACTGGCAGAAGTCCCGATCGTCCGGGTTCTCGCGGCCGCAGCTCTGGCACGTCCTCATGCTTGCTCGCCCTCAGGTGATTTCTTCTTCGCCGCCTTCACGCGCAAACGGTAGGTCGTTCCCACCGGCTTGTACTGCTCGATGCAACGGGCGACTCCCGCTTGCACCTCTTCGGCGATCGGCTTGTCGCAGTACACGATGAACGTCGCCGGCGGCACCTCTATTCCCTCCTTGGGTGGAGCCGTCCTCACCCCGCCCAGGTCCTCGACGCGCAGCGGCAGCTTCGGGAACGCGAGCGAGAGCGCCAGCTCGAGCCCGGCTCGCGTGCCGCGGCGACGGCCGAGCTCGGCGGCCTGGCGGACCATCGCGCGACGCTGCGCCGGCGTCTGGGACTCGTCGAGGTCGATGCCCAGCCACGAGCTCAGCAGGTCGAGCACGTCGCGCGGCGCGTGGTCGGCGGAGAAGTGCGCGGGCAGTGCGTCGAGCACCGCGACGATCGGGTCGAGCAGGGTCTCGAGCGCGCCGATGAAGCGCATCCCGAAGTCGCCCTCCTGGTAGACCGCGGGCAGCGACCCGCGCAGGTAGGCGCGGCTGGAGGCGACGGCCGGGGTCTCCTTCGGGCCCGACGCCAGGCGCACCATCAGGGTGCCGAAGCCGGCGCCCGAGAAGGTGCGGTACTCGTCGGCGCCGTTCTGCGTGCCGGCGTCGGCCACTAGTGGTTCCTCACGTGACGTTGCGCCCGAAAGACCGTGCGCCGGCGCCGCCAGGCAAGGACGCAGACCCGTAGGAATCCTCCTGGGATTTCAAGGGTCGAGGACGCCGGCTGGCGGTGATCGGCGCGCGTCGATTTCGGGCGGATCGTTGCGGGAGGGGCCACTACGTTTCCCGGTGGGTCGCCTTGACGATGTGCGCGCCGGAGGCGATCAGCTCGTCCGGCTCGAGCACGATGTGCGTGCCCGCGGGCTTCGGCGACTGCTCGCCGGTCTCCAGGTTCGTCTCGTAGATGCGCAGGATCTTCACGAACTCGACGCCGTCGACGGCGTGCACGACGCCGTAGAGCTCGCCCTGGTTGAGCGCGCGCCCGAACGCCCAGCCCGGCCCGATGCCGACGGCTGAGCCGCCGACCAGCGGGTTCAGGTACGTGTAGAGCGCGTGCGCGACGTCCTCCTCGACGCGCGCCGTGTCCGCCAGCGGCGACGCCTGCAGGTTGACGATCACGGAGAGCCCGCGGAACTTGCACGGCTCGAGCTGCACGGTCGTGCCGATCAGGCGGCGCTCGTCGAGGTACTCCGCCACCTCCTGCATCAGCTCGTCGTCGGGCACGAGCTCGGTGTACGGGAGCTGGCGGTCCGCGGGGTAGATGTGCGGGACGATGTGCAGCAGCACGGCGCCGCCCTCGCTCGGCGCGATGCAGACCGCGCGGGCGACACGCGGCGACGCCTCGCCGGCGAGGAACTCGAAGTCCTCCGCCGTGACGGCGCGGTAGCGCGTGCGGATCTCCATCGAGGCGCGCTGGCGCGCGTGCTCGAGCGCCTCGGCGTCGACGCCGCCGACGGCGGGCGCGGGGTTCGTGACCGTGTCGACGCCGGGGATCGTGCTGCGCAGCACCGACAGCGCGCCGGCCGAGATGTTGCCGCGCCGGCCGCCGCCGTGGCGGTAGCGCGCGAAGCGGAGCACGGCGCCCTTCGGCGGGACCGCGCCGTACTGGGTCCAGCCGCCGTCGGTCTCGCGGATCGCCGGGCCGATCTCGACCTCGCCCGAGACCTGGTCGAGCACGAAGTGGCGGTCGAACTCGGTCGAGGTGACGAAGTCCTCGCGCAGCTCCCACGTCGACCAGTCGCCCGACTCGGGGTCCTGCACCTCGAGCGTCTCGCCGACGCCCGGCTTGAGCACCGGCTTGTGGCGCAGCGGGAACACCTGGCCGGGCGTGCCGTCGGAGAGCCCGAGCAGCTCGTCCTCGACGCGCGATGCGTGCGTGCCGGGCAGCAGCGCGCCGATCGGTGTGGCGGTGATCGAGTAGATCTCGGGCGGGTGCGAGTAGGTCGTCGCGGCGCCGCCGCCGCGCGTCCGGTCGTCGATCCGGCAGCGCAGCCAGTGCATCCGGTGGCCACCGAGCGACTGGATCGCGGAGCGCTCGGGCAGCTGCAGCTCGACGGTGCCGGAGCCGTAGTTGAAGCCGCCGGTCAGGTCCTCGAGCACCTCCGCCTCTGCCCAGCCGTTGTCGCCCTGGGAGACCTCCCAGCGCAGCGGCGGGTCCTCCGGGTTCACGCCCGCGCCGCGCGCCTGCGAGGCGTCGACGTCGACCGCGATCAGCAGCCTGCCGATCGGCTCCTCGAAGCCGAGGAAGAGCGCGTCGCCGACCGCCGGCGGGCTGCCGAACGGGAGCTGGTCGGCGCCTTGCGGGCGCGCCTCGCCGTCCGCGAGGCCGACGTCCTTGATCTGGTTCGCGCGCTGCACGACGTAGGCGGCCGGGCGCATCGCGGGGATCGTGAAGTCCTCGTCGACCTGGAAGACGATCGACTCCTCGTTCGGCGTGCGCGCCGTCGCGACCTCGGTCTTGCCGCCGGGGATCTCGACCGCGTTCTCGGATGCGCCGGCAAGGCGGAAGCGGATGTCGGTGCGGGCGGCGTTCGGCCCGTCGAGCTGGATCCCGAGCAGGTCGAGCAGCGCGACGTGGAGCTTGTCCGGAACGCGGTTGAGCCGGTAGATCGTCATCTCCGTCATCCACGCGAACAGCTCGATCAACGTGATGCCGGGGTCCGAGACGTTGTGCTCGGTCCACTCCGGGCATGCCCGGTTGATCTTCAGGCGCGCCTCGGAGACGAGGTCCTGGAAGCGGCGGTCGTCGAGCTCGATCTCTGGAAGTCTCAAGTGCTCGGAGTCCTCGGCGGGGATGATGTAGAAGGGGTAGACGAGGTTCCGCAGGTGGTTGGTCGAGCGCAGCCGGAAGCCGATGTTGATCAGGAGCTCGCCGCGGTCGACCCCCGAGAGGTCGAAGTCGACGTCGACCACCTCGATGCGCGGCTCCCAGTGGTCGAGCGCATCGCGGACCTCGCGCTCCATCTGCGAGACCGTGGTGGCGTCGATCGTGTCGAAGACGTAGTCGTGCACGCCGCAGCCGAACTCCGGCCGCATCGGCCGCTCGCCCGGCGCGGTGGAGAGGATCAGGTGGATCGCCTGGTCGACGTCGGCCTCGTCGGAGGCCAGCGCGATGCCCCCGCGACGGTCGACCTGGAGCGGGAACGCGACGCCTGAGCCGAGTATCTCTGCCATGCCTGTCCGAACCTAACCGATGTTGATGAGTGAGCCCTTGATGCCCACGGTCGCGCTCGCCTCGATGTCCACCGTCGCGCCCTTCAGCTTCAGCGCCCCGGTCGCCTCGACCGTGATGCCGGCGGTGCTCTTGATCGTCATCTCGCCCGTGCTCTCGAGCTTGATCGTGGCCCCGGCCTCGATCTCGAACTTGTCCGCGGCCTTGAGCTTGCCGTCGCCCGGGCCGTCCTGGCCCGACTCGACCGTGATCGTCGAGGTGCTCCTTGTTCGTGATCACGAGCTGCTTCTGGAGGTTGATCTCGGCGTCCTTGCGGCCGTAGATCACCAGCGAGCCGCCGTCGTCGTCGCCGCGCATCTTCTCGTGCGGCTTGTCGACGGAGTTGTGCAGGAACCCGAGTACCACCGGGCGCCGCGTGTCGCCGTGCTCGAAGCCGACCACGACCTCGTCGTCGATCTGGGGCATGAAGGACATGCCGGCGTCGGGGCCGGCGCCGGGCAGGGCGACGCGCGCCCAGATGCCCTCGATGCTGTCGCCGAGCGTCGGGAACTGCACGCGCACGCGCCCGAGCGCCTCGGGGTCCTGGATGTTCGTGACGAGCCCGATCACCAGGCCGGAGCCCCAGTCGCGCTCGGCCTTCGGGCGCATCACGTCGGTCAGCGTGCGCGGGTTGCGGCCGCTGATCGCGAAGCGCGTGCGGAAGTCGCCGTGACCGTAGACATGCGTGACCGAGCTCAGGTCGTGCTCGCCGTCGAAGCGCCCGAAGCCCTCCAGCTTCAGCTTGCCGCCCGCCTTGACGGCGGGGTTCCCCTCCATCGTGCCCTCGGCCTCGAACGAGCCGCTCGCGAGCTTGTCGAGCGTGCTCTGCGCGATCGTGCTTCGCCTCGTCGGCGGTGTTCGCCACGCGATCGGACACGAGCAGCTCGGATGCCCCGAACGTCGACGCCTTGTCGCGCGCCTCCTGCGCCGGGCGCGGGATCGACCCGGGCTGCGTGGCCTCTCCGACGACCGCGGCCCTGGTCACCGGGTCATAGCTGGAGACCTTCACCTTGTCGTGCTGCTGCGATGCGCTCATGCGCGGCTTGAACGACTTGACGTTCTCGCGCCAGGAGAGCTTCGGCACGGCCCCGCCACCGTTGCGGCGCTGCTGCAGGAACGCGCGGCCCTCGGAGACCCCGAACTCGCAGTTCTCGAGCGCGGCGAGACGGTTGATGAAGTCGAGGTCGGACTCCATGCTCTGCTGCAGGAACGGGTGCACCGTCGTGGTCGAGGTCGATCTCCCCGGCCTGCAGGCCGGCGTCGTTGACGATCTTGCCGACGACGTCGGAGAGCGTCATGTCCTGGAACGTGGCGCTGCGGCGGTTGCGGTGCAGGCGGTGCGACTTGTCGTACGCGCGCACGCAGATCATCGCCGAGGCGTTCGTGAACTCCGGCTCGAAGGTGACGATCTCGCCGGTGAACACCGGCTTCGTGCTCGTGGCGGCGATGTCGCCGAACCCGATCTCGATCTCGTCGCCGATGAAGAACGGCGGGTCCGCGATGTGCTGCCCCTCGGGGTCGGCCAGCCGGATCGTCGCCGTGTCGGGCAGCCCGACGAAGTTGCGCACCTCGATCTTCTCGACGTGGTCCATGTGCTCGGGGGCGAGCCGCTGGCCGCGGACCTTGACCGTCGCCGACGCGACATGGTGGCTGGCCGGCATCAGTCGATCCGGGGGAGGTTGAGCGCCTTGCCGCGCCGCAGGTGCATGGGGTTGTCGATGCCGTTGGCCTCGGCGATCGTGCGCCAGCGGCCGGGGTCGTCGTAGGTCTGGTGCGCGATCGACTGCAGCGTGTCGCCGTCGCGCACGACGTGCACGCCGAGCCCGCCTTCCGAGCGCGTGGTCGGGTTGGTCGTCTTGGCCGGCGTGTTCGAGCTCGCCGACGTGGCGGCCTCGGCCTGCGTCAGCGCGAGCTTGACCTCCGCCCGGATCGGGGTCCCGTTCGGCTGGAACAGCTGGAAGGTGACGCCCAGCGAAGTGCAGGCGGCCTTGAACGGCATCATCTCCCCCCACTGGAACGTGACCAGCGGCGGGACCGACTTCGGGCTGCCTCCGGCGCCGCCCGTGGGCGGATCCATCATCTTGAAGAGGCTGTCGGTGATGTCCTTGACCGACTTGCCCTCGTTCGGCAGCGTCTGGTCGAGCAGCAGGTTCACCGCGATCTCGCGCGGCTTGCCGCCGCCGAACTTGCCCTTCGGGAACGCCGTGCCCTTGATCGGCTCGAAGGTCCAGGAATTGCCCTTGGTGATCGAGAGCTCCGTCGGGTTGAACAGGGCCTCGATCGTCTCGCCGCCCTCGACCATGAGCTTCGCCTTGACATAGCCGTCGGGCATCTTGGGCTTCTTGGCCACGGTCGGCATGCGCTAGACCCCAGCGCCCATCTGGAGGCCGCCGTGGACGATCTCGAGCGCCTCGGTCGCGACCTGGTTGGAGCTCGCGTTGAGGTTGGGCCCGGTCCACTTGATCGGGAACGCGTCCTGGAAGGACCATGAGCGGACGTCCTCGCCGTCCGGGCCGATCAGCGTCACGGTCACGGCGATGCGCTGCGTCTCGCGCTGGGTCTTCCAGAGCCACTTCAGCAGCGCGTCCTCGTAGGTGACGCCGCGCTTGAGCACGAGGTTGGGGTACTTCATCCGCGTCGGCAGCTTGTGCACGCGGTCGTTGACGCCGCCCTCGTTGTAGTCCTTGCACTCGATCTCGGCGGCGAGCCCGGTGCACTCGCGGAAGCGGCCGAGGTCCACGCCGGGCAGCCCGACCTTGAAGCGCAGCTCGCCCACCGGGTCGGGCCGGTTGGGGAGAGCCGCCACGGGCATCGGGCCGGGGCTGCGGGTGGCGCGGTTGAATCTGACTGCGGGTTCGGTTGCCATCGTCGGTCCTCAGGGCTTCAGGGTTCGTGGAAGAGTTGGCCGAGCTGCTCCTGCTCGATCAGGAGCTCGCGCTTGAGGCGGTCGTAGAGCTCCTCGAACGCCTTGTCCGCCGCGCCTGCGCCGCTGCCGGCCGCACCGGTGACGGCGTCGACGGCCGCGCCGGCGCGCTCACGGACGGCGGCGCCGGCGTCGGCGACGGCATCCTGGGCGCGCTCCTGCACCGCGGCCCCGGCATCCGAGACGGCGCCCTGCACGGCGGCGCCGGCATCCGAGACGGCGCCCCGCGCCGCGCCCTCGGCCTGGTCCCAGAGCGAGCGGCTCACGGTGACCGGCGCGGTCGAGAACGGCACGTACTCCGGGATTCCGGCGCCGGGGGCGGGGAAGCTGACGGTCGCCGATTCGCCGCCGGCGGCGACGGCGCCGAGCCCGGCGCGGGCGAGCGCGGATGGGAATGCGGCGAGCACGGGTGTCGCCGAGACGGGTGCTTGGGGGGCTCCGTCGCGCACCGTCATGCGCGCGAGCGGAGCGCCGGCCGGGCCGTCGGACCCACGCGGCTGGGACGCTGCGGCGCGGGGCGCCCCCCCCGCGCGGGGGTCTCGGCCGGCGGCGCTGCGGGCCGGCGGGCGACCGAGGCGGGAGCGGTGGAGCCTGCGGGCCGTGAGGGTGAGGCCGGGCGGGCGGGCGCCGCGCCGGCGCGCGGTGCAGGGGCGGGCGGCGCCTGCGGAGCCGTTGCCGGCGCCCCGCGGAAGGCGTTGGCGACGCGGCGGAACACGCCGCGCGAAGGAGCTGGGGCGGTCTCGGCGGCGGTCTCGTGGCGGGACTGCGACGACGTCGCCGTCGTCCTCGACGGCGATCGGCTCGGGCTCTGGCAGCGGGCGCTCGACGCGCTGGATCGCCGGGCGCGCGACGCCGGGCTCGGGCGCCCGGCGCTTGAGCGCGACGCGCGCGGGCGCGCCGGCCGGGGCGGACGCCTCCGGGGCTGCCGCGCGCCCGGCGTCGGGCGGCGCGGCGGGCGTGGGAGTGCGTGCGACGGCGGGCGCGGCGGGGGCGGGGGCGGGGGCGGGGGCGGCAGGGGAGCGCGCGACCGACGCGTCGGCGCCGGCGGGGGGTGAGGTCGCGGAGCCGGGCGGCGCGGATGCCGGAGCGGGTTGCGCGGGCTCGGCCGGGGGCTCAGCCGGGGGAGCGGCGGCGCCGGAGTCCGCCGGGGTCCGCGCGACGGACTGCGCGGCCGGCGGCGTGGTGGTCTCCGCCGCCGGCGGGATATCGCCGCCGGGCGTGTCTCCGCTGGGCGCGTCGCCGCCGACGGCCGGCGCGGTGCGCATGACGGGCCGCTCGCCGGCGGCAGGCGTGCGGGCGACCGACGGCGTGCTCGCAGCCGGCGCAGCCCGGCCGGGGGACCGGCGGCCGGCGCCGGCGGTCCCGCCGTGTCAGCGGCGGCGGGCCCAGCCGCGGGCGACGGCCTCTGCGCCGGAGTGCGCGCGACGCGCACCGGGCGGCTCGCTGCCGGGCGGCTCGCCCCCGTCTCCGGGGGCACCGGCGTCGAGACCGGGGGCTGCGGGAAGCGCGACACGCGCGCGGCGTGGCCGGCGACGACGGCGCCGGGGCGTCTGCGGCGGGCGCCGCGGGCGGCGGTGCGGCAGCGTCCGGTGAGCGCACGTCCGGCGCCTCCGCAGCAGGCGCGGCGGCCGGCTCGCTCACAGGTTCGCCGGTGCCGCCGCCTTCGACGATCTTCGCGGCACGCGCGACCTCCGGGCCGCCGCGCTTGAGCCGCGAGAGGCGCTTCTGCTCGGGCGTTCGCGGCGTGTAGTCCGAGCCGGGCGCGAACGGCGCGCCCGTCGACACCGCCGTGTCGGCGTCACCGAACAGCCACTCCGAGCCCCAGTCGGAGATGCCGGGCATGATCGTGCTCTCGGTCGCCGAGGGCACCCACGCGTCCGCCGCCGGCGCGGGCGCAGGGGCCGCCGCCGGGGGCGGCGCAGCGGCCGCACGGGCGACGCCCGCGGGCTTGGGCACGAGCCGCATCGCGGCCCGGACCGGCTCAGGCCGCTCGTGCCGCCGGGTCACGGCGCGACCGAGTCGCAGCCCGCTCGAGCGCGTGACCGCGGCCTCGCGCCGGAGGAGCCTGCGCCCGATGCTGGGCTTGGGGTGTCGGGAAGGGTTCTCGTCCATGACTGCTCACTGCTCTGGGGGGTGCATCTCGTCCGTCACGTAGCCCGCAAGCGCGTCGGCCTCGCGGAGGAATCGCCTTCGGTCGGGATGCTCGAGATCGAGGATCGTGTCGAGCGGCCAGTGGAAGTGATGTGCGAGCCGGGCCGTCTCCGCGAAAACCTCCGCGGCAGACGGCCGCGTCATTCCCCCAGGCGCCCATCCTCTATCTCCGTGAGGTCGACCTCGAATGGTGCGGAGCAGTGGGGGCAGGTGACCGCCCCCACCGCTTCGCCGTCCGTGTTGATGCGCTCGTACAGGCGCTGCAGGTGGTCGAAGTCCGCCGCGTACAGGTCCTCCACCAGCTCGGGCGTGATCTCGTCGACCTCGCCGATCCGGGTCACCACGCGGGCGAGCAGCAGCACGGCGAGGTACGCCTCGTTCTGGCGTGCCTGCGCATCGCGCAGCGGCTCGATCTCGTCGCGGGCGGTCGCCAGGCGCATCGTGCCCTCTCGGTGCACGTTGCCGGCGGCGTCCACGAGGCCGCGGGGGAGGGTGAAGGCGTACTCCGTCCGCATCACTACATCCGCTTGAAGCCCTCGTGGGCGAGCGTGATGCCCTCGACCGCGACCTCGTTCGAGCCCGCGTTCATCGAGACGCCCGTGTACTTGACCGGCCACGCCTGGGTGATCGTGTACGTGGCGATCGCCGATCCGTCGTAGTCGAGCAGCTCGAGCGTGCAGTCCGTGCGCGCGCCGTCGGGACCCTTGTCCTCGACGAGGCGGCGCCAGTCGTACAGGCCCTTGTCGATGTCGATCCCGCGCTTGAGCTCGATGTTCGACCACTTCAGGTTGCCCGAGACCTTGACGATCGCCGGGCGGCCCTGCGCGTCGACCTCCTTCTGCTCGATGATCTCGCTCTCGGTGTCGAGACCGCTCACCTCGCGGAACTGGCCGATGGCCTCCTTGCCGCCGACCTGGAGCCTGAAGTGGTTGGTCGGCCGCGGCTTCTGTGCGGTTGCCATGTCTGTCTCTCAGTCCTTTCGGGTTTGGTGCCTACTCGACCTCGGACGCGCCGGCCGAGTACTGGCTGAGCCGGAAGACCACGAACTCCGCCGGCTTCACCGGGGCGATGCCGATCTCGCAGATGACCTGGCCGGCCTCGATCACCTCGGGCGGGTTGGTCTCGGAGTCGCACTTGACGAAGTACGCCTGCTCCGGCGTGGCGCCGAACAGCGCTCCCTCGCGCCAGGTGCGCGTGAGGAAGTTCGAGGCCGCGATCCGCAGCTGCATCCACAGCCGCTCGTCGTTGGGCTCGAACACCGACCACTGCGTGCCCTCCATGATCGACTCGGCGATGTAGTTGAACAGCCGCCGGACGTTGATGTAACGCCACTCCGGGTCGCTCGACAGCGTGCGCGCGCCCCAGATCCGGATGCCCCGGCCCGGGAACGAGCGGATGCAGTTGATGCCGACCTTGTTCAGGCCGCCCTGCTCGCCCTGCGTGACCTGGAAGCCGAGCCCGTTGACGCCCATCACGACCTCGTTGGCCGGCGCCTTGTGGACGCCGCGGCTCGCGTCGGTGCGGCACCAGACGCCTGCGACGTGGCCCGACGGCGGAACCAGCATCGGCTGGTTCGTCAGCGGGTCCATGACCTCGATCCAGGGGTAGTAGAGCGTCGCGAACTTCGAGTCGTAGCCGGCGGTGTTCATCCGCCACTCGAGGATCTCCTGCGGCAGCAGGTTCGGCGGCGCGTCGAGGATCGCCATGCGGTCGCCGGCGCCCTCGCAGTGGGCGATCATCTTGCCCTGGAGGTCACGCAGCGCGGCGTCGTTGCCGTCGGCCCCGAGCGTCATCACGTCGGGCATGCAGACCATCGTGATCTCGTCGACCGCGGCCAGTCCGCCCATGCCCTGACGGCGGGCGACGTCGCCCTCGAAGTCGGTCGCCTTGACCTCCTCCGCCGCCACGCTGGGCGCCGAGAGCGTGTACGTGCCGGCAGCCGGGCGGCTGTCGGGCAGGCCGGCCGTCTCGGTGATCTTGATGAACTTCGAGGCGGCGTTGACCTTCGTCGCGAGGTTCGAGCGGCCCTTCTTGAGCGTCAGGCCCTCGTACTCCTCCTTGCCGGCGGTGCCGGCGTCGACGACGAGCTTGTAGGTCGGGTCGGCGTCGTCGCCGGCGCTCGGCTCCTCGGTCAGCTCGACCTTGACGGCGCCGTTGACGTCCTTGAGCGCCTCGGCGTGGAAGGCCTCGATCGACTTGTCGGCCGCGGCCGGCAGCGCCGCCTGCGGACGCGCCGCCGCGCCGTTGCCGGCTCCGACGCGGACGACCCAGCACAGGCCGCCGCCGTTCTGGAAGAAGCCGTAGACGGCGTGCGCCAGGTAGGCGCCTTCCATGAACGGGCCGTTGTCGGGCTCGTTGGGATCGCCGAAGATCTTCGCGAACTGGGTCCAGTTCGAGATCCGCATCGGCGTGTTGACCGGTCCACCGGGCGCGAGCCCCACGAACGCGGCGATCGACGTGCCGACGCCCTCGATCGGCTTCGAAGTGGACGGCACCTCCTCGACGTAAACGCCAGGAGTCAGATACGTGGGCATGCGGGGGCTACTCCTCCACTCGGTTCAATCGGACATTGCTCAACTCGCTGCGGAACTCCTCCGGCACCGCGGAGAAGAAACGCCGCGGCGTGGTCGCTCCCGGATCGAGGACCTCCATCGCGTCCTCGTCGCGGGCCCAGAGGATGACCTTGGTCTCCGGCGAGGCATTCCGCACGCGGTCGCCGAGCTCGCGCGACGACCCTTGCAGCAGGTCGAGCACGACGGCGTCCGGGCGCAGGCGCCCAGCCATGAGGACGAGCGCCTGGGGGCGGTCCTCCTCGCCTACCACCTCGATGCCGTCCTCCGCGAGGACGTCGATCATCCCCAGGCGGACCATCGGCTCGAGGTTGCCCAGCAGCACGCGCGTACGTCCGAGATCATCGTTGGGCATCTGCACCCAGCTTCTCCGGTCGGGGCACCCGCGCGCCAGAGGGGCGGGGGCAGTCGTTCGGGCATCCGGTGGTGCCCATTCGGTCAACTGCCCTTCTTCACGGCGCGCTTGGCGGGCGCCACCGTGAGGTCGAGTACTGCGCCGGGCACGGCGATATCCGCCTTCGCCTCGGCGCCCTCCCGCGTGCGCGCGACGAGCTTGTGCTTGCCGGGCGGGACGCGGTTCAGCAGGAAACGGCCCTGGGGATCCGACGACGCGAACTGCCCCAGCTCCGGCAGGGTGACCCAGACGTCGGGCAGCGGCCGCGCCGTCGGCGTCGACCACCTTGCCGCCGAAGCGGTGCATCTCGGTGATCGTCGACGCGGGCGCGTCCGCGATCCGGGCGCCCATCGTCTGCGTCCGCACCTCCGGGCCGCGCTCGTAGGCGACGCCCGACTCGCACGCGAGCGTGACGACGTAGTCGAGCGAGGCCTTGTACTGGCCGCCGACGGCGGACCAGAAGTCGGCCTTGCCGTCGGACTTGGGCTGGCCGATCTTGCCCTCGATCGCGTAGCGCTGCGCCGTCTCGGGGAGCCGGCCGGACAGTGCGTCGACCGGGAGCTGCGGGAAGGCGAACAGCACGCCGAGCACCTGCGAGAGCAGCCGGTGCTCGTCCTCGACTGCCTGCGTCCACGCGGTCACCGCGTAGGAGCACTCCATGATCATCGGCGGGCGCACCTCGCGGTGGCGGCCGTTGGAGCGGTCCTCGCCCCACTCGGTCGGGCGGAACTCGTGCGACTCGCGCAGGTCGTAGAGGAAGAGGTTCACGGTCGGCCCCGAGAGCTGGCTCGACCAGTCGCGCGCGGGCGCGTCGAACGCGACCTCGACGCCGTCGAACCCGTGCCGGGCGAGCTCACGCTTGAGCAGCACCCGGAGCGTCTCATCCAGGTCCGCAAGCATGGTGTTGAGCGGTACGTCTACGACCAGCGCCATCCGAAGCCGACCCTAACCGGCTGAAAGGAGCCGGTGGGGAAAATTCCGGGCGCACTTCAGGGCAGACTTGCGCGCGGGGGGCGCCGAACGTCGCTCAGTACCCCCTATAGGGTCTACTCAGCGACGTTCGGGCCGGAGAGGTTGAGGAGCCGCTCAGGGTGGAGGTAGACGTCGTCGGTCGGGAGGCGGTGGACCGTCCAGCCGGCCGCTTCCCAGGCGTGCTGCTTGCGCAGGTCCTCGGTCGCGTCGAGGTGGAACTGCGGGCCGTCGAGCTCGACGATCAGGCGCCAGGCGCGCCAGCTGAGGTCGGCCTCCTCGCCGGCGATCCGCGCGTTGACGGCCGGTCGGGGACGGCCGGCATCGCGCAGGAGCTCCAGGGCGAGCGCCTCGGCGTCGCTGCGGGTGCGGTGCAGCGGCAGGCCGGCGTAGCGGGAGACCGCCGCGTGCAGGCGGGCCGCGCCGCGCCGGCCACGATGGCGGGCCAGGGCGATGAAGAGGTCGCTCGGCCGGGTGATCTGGAGCCGGCAGGCCTCACGGACCGCGCGCGCGAGCGCGCGGTCGCGCAGGTGCGGCGCGAGGTCGATCAGGGTCCGCTCGGGCGTCGTGATCGGGATGCCGTCAAGCGTCGTCGTGTTGCCGGCGAGCGTGCGGCTGCGGCAGACGAGGACGCCGTCGAGGTGCTCCGGCCCGCCGTCCCCCGGCCGCGTGACTATCTCGAACTGCCCATTGAAGAGGCGAACTGCCCACGCCGCGCCGGCGCTGGCATGGCTCAGGACGCTTCCCTGCGCAGTCAGCGTTGCCGCCATCCAGCGCGTGCGCTCCTCGATGGGCAGCGGAGCGACCGCATACACCCCGTCGTACACGGGGACCAGGCGCCCCGCGGCGAGCCGGTGGGCGATAGCCCGATCTCGGTACCCGAGCTCGACGAGCTGCCGCCGCGCGACGCATCTGTGCTGCCGGGAAGCCAGCTCGATCAGCCGAACGTCGCTCACTACTCCCTATAGGGGCTACTGAGCGACGTTCGCCCCCGGGGCGCCGCCCGGTCAGTCGCCCGTCAGGACGCGCGTGTGGGGGAGGCCGCCGGAGCGGAGCTTCTCCTGGAACTCGTCGAAGAACTGCCCGCCCTTCTCGTTGCGATCGAATTGCCGCGGCGTGCCGCGGGCGTCGAACAGCGCCTCGCAGATGGCCAGCTCCTCGGGCTCCCAGGTGATGTGGCGCACGAGGTGCAGGTCGTTGAGGTTGAACCAGCCGCCGTGCTCGGACAGCAGCTGGCCGGCGAGCTTGTGCCCGCGCGGGGCCGTGATGTGCGCGCGTACCACGCGCCACTCCGAGTCGATCACGATGCGCACGTCCGCGCGGCCCTTCGCGACCTCCTTGTAGCGGTCCATCAGGCTCTTGAAGATCCCCTCGGCGCTGTGCGTGGTCTCCTCGAGCTCGTTGAGGTCCATGTTCGCGCCCGTCAGCCGCGTGCGGTAGCCGGAGCCGCCGCCAGACGCCGCCTTGTCCTCGGCAGCCGCCGAGAAGGACACCTGCGCCTTGAGCAGCCGCATCTGGGTCGCCGCGATCCGGCGCCGCTCGGCAACGACGAGGTTGCGCAGCGCGAAAGCGGGCGCGCTCGCACCGGGCTGGCGCGGCTGCTCGGCCGGCCAGCGGTCGGCGACGCCGAAGCCGTCGGCGACGTGGTCGGCGACCTCGCCGGCCGTCTCCGCCGCGGCCGCCAGCACGGGCTCGAAGACGTCGCGCGCGGCCTCGCGCAGGACCTCCGAGGCCAGCTCGCGCGGCACCGCCTCGCCGGCGCCGTCCTGCACGGCGGCCTCGAACAGGTGCAGCGCCGCCTGGTAGTTCGTGAAGATCTGGCCGATCGTGTTCACGTTCTCGGTCACGAGGTCGCGCTCGGACTTCGCCGCGAGCGGGGCGGCGTCGAGCTCGGCCTCGATCGCCTCGCGGTAGAGCGCCGCCTTCTCCATCCGCCCGGACGGAGCCGGCTCCTCGGCTCGCTCGCCGATCATCTGCACGCGGGCGTCGCGGCTGGCGTCGGTCACCTGCAGCGAGCGGATCACCCGCTGCACGGCGGCGTTGCCGTGCAGGCGCTGCAGCTGGAGGATCGCCTGCGCGCGTGCGCGCGGGTCGGCCTCGCGCAGCGACTGGATCGTGCCGGAGTCGAGCGGCCGCTCCTCCTCGGCGGCGGGCTCGCGCTCCTCGTCGTCCTCGCGCTCGTCAGGACGCCGGCGCGCTCTTGCCATTCGGCACCCGGATCAGCTCGTGGAAGTGCTCGAAGTCGGCTTCGAGGGTGAGCCGTCCCTGCTTGCCGTACTCCTGCGCGACCGCGCGCACGAGGTGGCGCATCTCGATCACGTCGCCGTCGTCGGCGGCCTGGAACGCGGCCGACAGCGAGCAGTTCTTGATCGCGCCGCCCGAGAGCTTGAAGTTGGCGGCGAGGAAGGAGAGGTCGATGTCGTCGGCGATCGGCGCCGAGTCGGGCAGCACGAGCGCCCAGATCCGCTCGCGGTCCTCGGCCTCGGGGAACGGGTAGTCGATCACGAAGTCCAGCCGGCGCACGAACGCGTCGTCGATGTTGCGGCGGTAGTTCGTCGCGAGGATGACGGCGCCCGGGTAGCCCTCCATCTTCTGCAGCAGGTAGGCGACCTCGATGTTCGCGTAGCGGTCGTGCGAGTCCGAGATCTCGGAGCGCTTGCCGAACAGCGCGTCGGCCTCGTCGAAGAACAGGATCGCGTTGGAGCCCTCGGCGGCGTTGAAGATGCGATCGAGGTTCTTCTCGGTCTCCCCGATGTACTTCGACACGATCGTGGCGAGGTCGACGCGGAACATCTCCAGCCCGAGCTCGGCGGCGAGCACCTGTGCCGACATCGTCTTGCCGGTGCCGGACTCGCCGGCGAACAGCACCTTCAGGCCCTGCGTGCGGGCGACCGTCTTCTCGTAGCCCCACTCGGACAGCACGCGGTCGCGATGGCGCAGGTAGGCGCTGATCGAGCCGAGCAGCTCGCGCTGGCGGTCCGGCACGACGAGGTCGTCCCACGTGTAGCCGGGCGGGATCCGCGTGGCCAGCTCGCCGAGCCGGGAGGAGGATGCCTGCCGCGCGCCGAGGTCGAGCTCGGGCGGCTCCGGGCGTTCGGCGCCGCGCGCCGCGGCGACCAGCCGGGAGACCTCGGCCGCCTCGAGGATCTGGCCGATCGAGAGCCGGAACTTGGCGGCGACGTCGCGGGCATCGGTCGCGCCGGAAGCCTGCTCCCAGGCCAGCTGGCGCTCCGCGAAGCTCGGCGCGGCGGCCTCGATCAGCAGCGACGTGCGGTCGCCGAGGGCCAGCGCGGCGTTGCGGGTGGGGACGCAGACGACGATCCGCTCGCCGCGGCGCTCGATCGCCCGCAGCAGCCGCGGGCGCTCGCCCGGCTCCACGTCCTCGAGCCCCTCGAAGACGAGCGGGCGGTTCTCGAGCGCCTCGATCAGCGCCGCCTCGGCCATCGTCTCGGGGACGTCGACGTCGCGGATGTGCGCGACCACGAGCGCGCGGCCGTAGGCCTTCGCGACGAGCGCCTCGGCATCCGGGCCGGCGAGCACGACCGGGAGCGAGGACGGATGCGAGAGCGTCGCGGCGAGCGCCGCGACCGCCTCGTCGCGGCCCGGGTCGTGGTCGGGGTGCGGGACCATGCGCAGCTTGCCGCCGGCCGGCGGGTCGTCCATGCCGACGCCGAGCAGGTGCGCCGCGAGCCGGTCCGAGAGCTTGATCGGCCGCTCGGCGAGCGGCGTCTGCGCGTCGCCCTGCAGCCTGATCGCGCCCTTCGCGCGCAGCGGCGAGTCGCGCTCGAACGCCATCATCACGTCCGATGCCGAGACGCCCTCGCCGGACAGCAGGTGGCCGACGAGCCGCGGGCTCGGGAGCTTGCGCGTGACGTCGTCCTGGAGGTAGGCGTACAGGCGGCCGTAGCGCGGGTTGAGCTCCGGCGCCGCGCAGATCGCGAGCACCGCCGCGTCGAGCAGGTCGAGCCCGAGCGCCGCGGTGACCTGCGCGAGCCGGTCGTCCGCGTCGCTGACCGAGTCGCCGCGGCTCAGCTCGAGCGCGCGGTCGTCGGAGATGTAGAGGCCGCGGAACGGGTCGGCCGGGTTGGGGTCGGATGACGCGACGCGCTCGACCGCCGCCATCACGCGGCGGTCGATGAAGTCGAAGCCGACGCTGATCGGGGAGGTGTCCGTCATCGCGCTAGCGGATCTGATCGGCGACCGAGTCGGCCTCGCGCTCCATCGCGTCGCCGGGCTGCGACACGGAGAGCGGGCCGCTCGACGCGGCGCCGCGCTGCTGGACGACGTGGGCCAGCTCGTGGGCGATCAGCTTGTCGCCGGACGCCGAGCCGGGGCTGTACTCGCCCTGCGCGAAGTAGACGTCGGTGCCGGTGGCGAACGCGCGCGCCGACACCGACCGGTTGAGCATGTCCGCGGTGGAGTCGGTGTGCACGCGGACGTCGGAGAGGTCGCCGAGCGACTCCGACATGCGGCCCGCGACGGAGGGATCCAGGCTGGTCCCGGCCCCCCGCGTGGCATCGATCTTCGACTGCACGTCGGAGTGGACCGTGCCGTCGGGCATGATCCCGGCGCCGTGCTCGGCCTCGCGCGCCAGCGGGCTGCGGCCGAGCGTCGAGGAGAACGCCTGGTTGCCGACGTCGGAGGCGAGCTGGGCCATCGGCGAGCGCTCCTCGCGCTCAGGGTCCGGCTGCGGATCGGGCGGCCGGATCCGCTGGCGCTCGAGCTCCTCCTGCTGCTGCAAGTCCACGGGCGCGAGCATCCCACGCCCGCGGTGGGATGTGCAAGGGACGATCGGGCAGGCGGACGGGCGTTCAGGCCCCGAGCAGGGCGAGCGCCGGGGTGAGCGTGAGCGCGACGAGCAGCGCATCCGGGGCGCGCAGCCGCAGCGGCGTGCGGACGGCGGGCGCGCCCGGGCGGTAGCCCGCCGACTCGGCGGCCGTCCAGCCGATCACGGCGTCGACCAGCGCGACGGGCGCCAGCGGCACGTCGGCGAAGCGGTCGGCGGCAGCGCGCGCCGCCGCGACCAGCCGCGGACCCGGGTCGAGCCCTTCCATCAGCACGGCCGCCTCCTTGACGGCGGGGAGCGCCCGCAGCCGGTGCAGGGCGCGCCGGAACGCCTCGCGCAGCCCGCCGGGCCCGGCGGCCGCGCGCATCCACGTGGCCACGGCGACGAGCAGGACGGCGCGCAGCACGCGCCGCAGCGTCAGCTCGAGCCCGGCCCCGCTCAGCAGCCCGCCGGTCAGCGCGGCGAACGCCAGCAGGCCGGCGAGGACGAGGCCGAGCGGGACCGCGTCGTGGTCGGGCCGGCACAGCACCCAGGCGCCGATCAGCCACGCCGTGACGCCGAGCAGCAGCGGCCACGACGTGCTCGCGAGCAGGAGCGCGGATGCAAGCAGGGCGGCGAGCACGATCGCGCGCGGATCGAAGCGGCCCGACCCGCGCTCGACCGTCTCGGACGGCTCGCCGGTCGCGGACGGCTCGGCTGGGCCGGCATCGTCCCCGGGCGGCCAGTTCCCGAGCGCGCGCCGGTAGGAGGCGACCTGGATCGCGCTGAAGAAGATCGCCCACAGGACCTGGCCCGCCGCCGTCACCGCGAGCGCGGCGGCCGCGCCCTGGGGCACGATCCCGAGCCATCCGGTCAGCGTCTCGTACGAGCCCGTGAACTCGTCGAGCCCGCCGAGGATCACGAAGATGAACGCGGCGAGCAGCACCGTGTAGTGCACGAGCCGCAGCCCGAGGCACGCGAGGAACTCCGTCAGCGGCCGCACGCCGCGCGCCTGCAGCCGCCCCATCATCGGCGCGGTGATCGCCTGCGTCAGCGGCGCGTTGATGCGCGCCGGGCCCATCACCGCGACGGTCTGCAGCATCGACGCGAGCGCGGCGCCGTAGCCGATGCGCGCACTGCGTTCCGCGGACGCGCGCGCGAGTGCGATCCCGCCGCCGAGCGCGAAGAAGAACTGCAGCGACGGAGCGGCGCGGCTGGCCAGGAAGGACACAGTGGCGACATGCGCCAGGCCGGTTGTCATCCACCCATTGTGATAGCCGGGCAGGAGAACACCGCGCGGGAGCGAATCGGGGGCCGATGGTTCTCCCACCGACCCGAGGAGTCTCGCCGTGACCGGCCAGGCCAAGGTCATCGCCTTCGCCAACCAGAAGGGCGGCGTGGCGAAGACGACTACCACGCTCAACCTGGCGGCCGCCTTCGTCGAGGAGGGCCACCGCGTCCTGTGCGTCGACATGGATCCGCAGGGCAACCTGACGATGTCGCAGGGCATCGACCCGGACGCCGTCGAGCAGTCGATGTTCGACGTTCTCGTGCACGATCTCTCGATCCGCGAGGTCGTCAAGCGGCGCGAGGTGGACATCGCGTGCTCGTCGATCGACCTCGCCGGCGCCGAGATCGCGATGTCGACGAAGATCGGCCGCGAGCGCTCGCTGGACAAGGCGCTGCGCGCCGTCAAGGAGGACTACGACTTCATCTGCATCGATACGCCGCCGTCGCTGGGACTATTGACGATCAACGCCCTCACGGCCGCCGATCAGGTGATCGTCCCCGTGCAGTGCGAGTATCTGTCGATGCGCGGCCTGATCCAGTTGCAGAACACGCTCTCCATGATCCAGGAGAACCTCAATCCGGACGTCGTGATCGCGGGCATCCTGCCCACGATGGTCGACACGCGGACCTTGCACGCCAAGGAGGCGATCGAGATCCTCGAGGAGAACTTCGGCGACCGCGTCTTCGGTGCTCGCATCCGCAAGACGGTCCGGTTCGCGGAGGCTCCCGTCAAGGGCATGTCGGTGCTCAAGTACGAACCGAACGGCACGGCGGCCGACGCGTATCGCCAGCTGGCGAAGGAGGTGCTCTCGAATGGGTAGCGGCAAGCGGGCGAGCATGCGCGAGGGACCACTGGCCGCGCTGTTCCGCAAGACGGAGACCGACGGGCTCGAGCCCCCGGTCGCGGCCGCGCCCGAGCCGCCCGCGCCCACGCCGGAGCCCGCGCCCGAGACGCCGCGCATCCCGACGCCGCAGGAGCGCCTGCGCCACGCGTTCTCCTCCGACCTGCCCGAGAACATCATGGCCCCGCCGGCCACGGCCCCGCCGCACGCGGCGCCCGCCGCGTACTACCCGCCGTCGCCCGAGGCCGTCGGGTCGCCGCAGCTGCGCGTCGTCGGCGTCGGCGGCGCCGGCGTCAACGCCGTCAACCGCATGATCGAGGCCGAGGTGGCCGGCGTCGAGTTCATCGCCGTGAACACCGACGCGCAGTCGCTCCAGCAGTCCGACGCGAACCACACGCTGCAGATCGGCGGCGACCTCACGAACGGGCTCGGCTCCGGCTCCGACCCCGAGCGCGGCCGCAACGCCGCGATGGAGGACTACGACCGGATCAAGGCCCAGCTCAAGGGCGCGGACATGGTCTTCATCACCGCCGGCGAGGGCGGCGGCACCGGCACGGGCGGCGCGCCCGTGGTGGCGCGGATCGCCCGCGAGCTGGGCGCGCTGACCGTCGGGATCGTCTCGAAGCCGTTCGGCTTCGAGGGCTCGCGCCGTGCCCAGGCCGCCGAGCAGGGCATCCAGGCGCTGTCCGACGAGGTCGACACGCTGATCGTCGTGCCGAACAACCGGCTGCTGTCGGTGCTCGACAAGCAGACGTCGATGGTCGAGGCGTTCCGCGTCGCCGACGACGTGCTGCGCCAGGGCGTGCAGGGCATCTCCGACCTGATCACGCTGCCGGGCCTGATCAACCTCGACTTCGCCGACGTGCGGACGATCATGTCCGAGGCTGGCTCGGCGCTGCTCGGCATCGGCATGGGCCAGGGCGAGAAGCGCGCGATCGACGCGGCCGCGCAGGCCGTCTCCTCGCCGCTGCTCGAGACGACGCTCGAGGGCGCCAAGTCGATCCTGCTGTCGATCACGGGCGGGAGCGACCTCTCGCTGTGGGAGGTCAACGAGGCCGCTCAGGCCGTCGCGGAGGCCGCGCACCCCGATGCGAACATCATCTTCGGCGCGATGGTCGACGAGAAGCTCGAGGAGCAGGTCTGGGTGACCGTCGTCGCGACGGGCTACGGCGACAAGCGCGAGCCGCGCGCCGACGAGCGCAGGCCCGGCCTGCGCGAGCCGACGGGCGAGCCGCGCGTCAGCCGCATGGGCCGGCCGCAGCGCGACACGCGGATCGACGTCGACGTCCCCGAGTTCATGCCGAGGTTCTGAGCGCCACGCGATGCGCGGCGTCGTCGCCGCGGGCCATCCCGTAACAGCGGGCGCGGGCGCGGGGATCCTGCGCGCGGGCGGCAACGCGGTCGACGCCGCGTTGGCCGCCATGTTCACGTCGTTCGTCGCCGAGCCGATGCTCACCGGGCTCGGCGCCGGCGGCTACATGCTCGTCGCGCCGCCCCGCTCGCCGCCGGTGCTGCTGGACTTCTTCGTCGAGGCGCCGGGACGCGGCCTCGAGCCCGGCGCGCCGCACGCGCCGCTGCTGGCCGTCGACGTCGACTTCGGCGACGCGGTCCAGGTGTTCAACATCGGCGCCAGTGCGGCGGGCCCCTACGGCACGCCGTCGGGCGCGTGGGCCGCGGCACAGCGCTTCGCCCGGCTGCCACCGGCGGAGCTGGTCGCGCCGGCCGCGGCCGCCGCCCGCGACGGCGTCGAGGTCAACGAGCGCCAGGCGTACCTGTTCGAGATCCTCTCGCCGATCACCGCCTCCACGCCGGAGGCGCGCGCGCTGTTCATGCCCGAGGGGCGCTCGCCGCTGGTCGGCGACGTGCTCCGGCACCCCGCGCTGGCCGACGCGCTCGAGCGGCTCGCCGCCGAAGGGCCGGCGCCTTTCTACACCGGCGACATCGCCGCGGCGGTGTGCGACTGGGTGGCCGAGCGCGGCGGGATGCTGACGCGCGCCGACCTCGCCGCCTACGCGACCGTCGAGCGTGAGCCGGTCCGCGTCGCCTACCGCGGCCAGACGGTGCTGACCAACCCGCCGCCGAGCGCGGGCGGCATCCTGCTCGCGTACGCGCTCGCCCTGCTCGAGCGTGCGCCGGGGCCGCCGTCGGTCGCCGCGATCGTCGGCGCGATGGAGTCCGCCCAGGCCGAGCGCACGCCGGAGTTCCTCGCGGACCTCTCGGACCCAGGTTTCCTCGCGCGCTTCAGCGCGAGCCGGCTGGGTGCGACGACGCACATCTCGGCGGTGGATGCCGACGGCTGGGCGTGTGCGGTGACCTGCACGAACGGCGAGGGCTGCGGCGAGGTCGTGCCGGACACCGGCATCCACCTCAACAACATGATGGGCGAGCAGGACCTCTCGCCGTTCGGCTATCACGCCCATCCGCCGGGACGGCGGCTGCCGTCGATGATGGCGCCGACGATGGTGCTCGGCGACGGCGCCCCGCACCTCGTGCTCGGGTCGGCGGGATCGAACCGCATCCGCTCGGCGATCCTCCAGGTCGTGATCGGGGTGCTGGATCACGGGCTCGACGTGCAGGCGGCGATCGACGCGCCGCGCGCGCACTTCGAGGACGGCGTGGTCTATGTCGAGCCGGGCGTTGACACCTCCGGGCTCGAGGCCGAGGAGCGCACGCTCATCCGCTTCGCCGCGCGCAACCTGTTCTTCGGCGGCGCCCAGGCGGTGCTGCGCGACCCGGCCGGCGGCGCGCTGACGGGCGGCTGCGATCCGCGCCGCGGCGGCGGCGTCGCGGTGGCTTAGAGCAACTCGGCGATCAGCGCGGCCGCGCGGGCCGCGCCACCCGCATCGATCGGGCGATACGAGGGCTCGCTGCCGATGCCGCTCGCGATCGCGTCCGCCAGCCGCTCCGGCGTCGCGTCGGAGAACTCGAGCCACTCGCGCGCGCCGTAGCGGTCGAGCCGGTGGCGGACGTGGAACCGCTGCTCCATGTGGCTCGCGAGCGGGAGCGCGACGAACGGCCGTTGCGCGGCGACGAGCTCCATCGTCGTCGTCAGCCCGCCCTGCACGACGGCGACGTCGCAGGCGGCGAGATGCCGGTACAGCTCGTGGACATAGCCGAGCACCTCGACGCCCGCGGCCTGGGGCAGGCTCGCCGGATCGATCCGCGGTCCCGCCACCACGACCGTGCGCAGGCCGGGGATCCGCTCGCGCGCGAGCGGGAGCGCCTCGACCACCCGCCGCAGGAGCGGCTCGCCGACGCCCGAGCCGCCGACCGAGACCAGGCAGAGCGGCTCGTCGCCGTAGCCGAGCTCCGCGCGGATCGCCGCTCGATCGGCCAGCGTGCGCGGATCGAAGCCGGGCACGTAGCCCGCGAAGCTGAAGTGGCGCTCCGTCCACTCGCGGATCACGGGCAGCCCGGGGCCGAAGGTCCCGGGGACCACGTCCTCGGCGTCGCCGATGAAGATCGCCCGGTCGCGGATGCTCGGATACCGCTCGACGTGCGCGATCATCTCGGCGTTGTAGTCCGCGGTCAGGAAGGCCTCGCGCTCGCCGCCGGCCGGCATCGGCATGTGGGCGACGAAATCGGTCAGCCACGCGAGCGGCGCGGTCTTGAGCTCGGGGTTCTCGTGCAGGAAGTGGTCCACCTCCCAGGCCTCGTCCGCGATCCACACGTCGAACGGCTCCTCGCGCACGACGTCGGCGAAGACCATGAAGTTCGCGCAGAAGATCTCGTCCAGCCGGCGCAGCGCATCGAACACGTGCAGGTCGTGGTCGCCGGCCTCGTGGTCGATGTGCGCCGCCTCGCCGGCGAGCGCGGCGCTCGCCGGATGGATCGTCTCTCCGCGCTCGCGCAGCACCGTCGTGACCGGCTCCTGCGCGAGCCAGTGGATCTCGAGCCCCGGCGACTGCCGGCGCAGCTCGTCGGCGATCGCGACATCCCGCCAGGCGTGGCCGAGGCCGATCGGCGACGACACGTACAGCGCGCGCCGCGGCCGCGCCAGGCTGCGGGTCCAGGCCCGCGCGCGCTGCCGCCGCGCGCCCGTGACACGCTCCGCGAACTCGCGCAGCAGCAGGTTGACGCGGACGGGGTCGCGGCCCTGGGGCGCGTGGCCCGAGCCCTCGAAGCGGACGAGCTCGCCGCCGGTCAGCTCGGCGACCCGCCGGCCGCGTGCGAACGGAACGATCGCGTCGGCGCTGCCGTGGACCACGACGACAGGGCACTCGACAGCGCGGCAGACCGCCTCGGCCTGCTCGATCTCGATGAGGCCCAGCTCTTCGCCGAGCACCGTCTGGATGAGCGTCTCCGGGGTCGTGTCGAGGCCCCAGGCGATGCAGTCCTCGATCTGCTTGGTCGAGTGCGGCTCGGTGATCATCTGGGTGAAGAAGAACTCGAGGAAGCCGCGGTGATCGCGCAGCCAGTAGTGGCGGTTGTACTTCGCCCACCCCGCCTCGCTCTCGAACACGTCGCCGAATCCGGCCCTCACATGGTTCATCGCATCGGTCAGCACCGGCACCGTGGGGCTGATCAGGAACGCGCCGTCGACGCGCTCGGGGTGCGCGTCGGCGAGCAGGAGCGCCCACCGCGCGCCGCGGGAGAGGCCCGCCACGCATGCCGATCCGACGGCCGCCGCGTCGAGCACGGCGACGGCGTCGGCGACGTACTCGCGGTCGGTGTAGGCGGATTCGTCCGCGGGCCGGTCCGAGTGCCCGTTGCCGCGGCCGTCGAACGTGACGACGCGGAAGTGCCGCGCGAGGTGATGGATCTGCGCCTTCCAATGGCGCGAGTGGACGATCGACCACGTGGGCAGCAGCAGGATCGCCGGCCCGCCGTCGCCGTAGGCCTCCCAATGGACGCGGACGCCGTCGCGCACGACGGCGCCCTGCTCGTCCGGGAGCCGCGCCGGGGATCCGGTGTAGCTCCGGCCCACGCGGTCGATCGTAGTGCTCACGGCCGCGCTTCGAACACCAGGTTGAACGGCGTCTCGGCCGCGCGCCGGAAGCGGCTGAAGCCGCCGGCCGCGACGACGTCGCCGATGCGCGCCTCGCCGGCCTGGGCGCCGAGCGCGAGACCGACCTCCTGCGACAGCGACGCCGGCGTGCAGAGGAAGGTCGAGAACCCGTAGTAGGCGCGGCCGACCGGGTTGAGGTTGTCCTCGACGCGGTCGCCGGCCATCGGCTCGACGATCAGCCAGGTGCCGTCCGGGGCGAGCGCGCGGCGGACCTGGCGCGCGGCGCCGACGGGATCGCCCATGTCGTGCAGGCAGTCGAACATCGTCACGAGGTCGTAGCCCTCGCCGGGATGCGCGGCAGCCGCTGCCGCCTCGAAGCGCACGCGATCGGCGACGCCGGCCTCCTCGGCGCGGCGCCGCGCGGTCTCGATCGAGCCGGCGTGGTAGTCCGTGCCGGTGAAGGTCGAGTTCGGGAACGCCTGCGCCATCAGGATCGTCGACGAGCCGTGCCCGCAGCCGATGTCGGCGACACGTGCGCCGGCCTCGAGCTTCTCGACGACGCCGTCGAGCGCCGGCAGCCAGGACGGGACCAGGTTCGCGTTGTAGCCGGGCCGGAAGAAGCGCTCGCAGCCGTCGAAGACGTCGTGGTTGTGCTCGTGCCAGCCGACGCCTTCGCCGCTCCGCGCCGACTCGGTGATCCGGGGCGAGTCGATGACGGAGCCGAGCGCGATCTGGAAGAACCCGGGCAGGTAGGCAGGGCTCTGGTCGTCCGTCAGCGCGATCGCCTGCTCGGGCGGGAGCGTGTAGCTGCCGGCCGCCGGGTCGTACTCCACGTATCCGCCTGCGGCCTGCGCGTTCAGCCATTCGCGGACGTAGCGCTCGGCCACGCCCGTGCGCCGTGCGAGCTCGACCGGGGTCAGTCCGCCGGCCCCGGCGAGGGCGCGGTAGAGGCCGAGCTTGTCGCCCATCACCACGAGGGCGGTATTGAGCGTCGCGCCGACCTCCTCGACGGCGCGGAAGACGAACTGCTCGAGCTTCTCGCCGTCGACGGCGGCAGGCTCTTCGAGGATGCTCATGGTGCTCCTTTGATCGACTGCGGCGAAGCTATGGCCGGTGCGTGCGGGGTCGCATCAGGGGCCCACCGAGTCCTGCCGGCGCCCGGGGCCGCTCGCATCGGGGGGCGCGACTGGTCAGACTCGGGGCATGCTGCTCGGCCGTGAAGAGGAGCGGCTGGCGATCGACCACCTGCTTGCGGGGGCGCGGGACGGCCGCAGTGGTGTGCTGGCGCTCGTCGGCGAGTCCGGGATCGGCAAGACGATGCTGCTCGAGTACGCGGCCGATGCCGCTGCCGGCATGCGCGTGCTCCGCGCGCGCGGGATCGAGTCCGAGGCCGAGGTGCCGTTCGCGGGCCTCGCCGAGCTGCTGCGCGGGGCGCTCGGCGCCCTGGATCAGATCCCGGCGCCGCAGGCGACCGCCCTCGGAGGCGCGCTCGCGCTGCGGCCCGCGACCGCGGGGGACCGGTTCGCGATCGGCGCCGCGACGCTGAGCCTGCTGTCCGCCAGCGCGGACGAGGGTCCGCTCGCCCTGCTCGTCGACGATGCCCACCTGCTGGACGACTCGAGCGCGCAGGCGCTCCTGTTCGCGGCGCGGCGGCTGCTCGCGGACCCGATCGCGCTCGTGCTCGCCGTGCGCGAGGGCGAGCCGTCCTTGCTCGACGGCGCCGACCTGCGCACGCTGCGCCTCGGCGGGCTCGACCGCGCGGCCGCCGCTGAGCTGCTCGGGCGCGCCGACGTTCCCGACGACGTCGCCGGGCGGCTCTACCGGGCCACCGGCGGCAACCCGCTGGCGTTGCTCGAGCTCGCCCAGGAGGGGACCCGGATCGCGGCGCTGCCGAGCGCCGGGCCGGTCCCGATCTCGACGCGCATCGCCGCGGCGTTCCTGCGCCGCTTCGAGCAGCTGCCGGAGCCGACGCGCCGCGCGCTCGTGCTGGCGGCCGCGATCGACGGCGGCGATCTGGCCGTGCTCGCGCGCGCGGCGACCTCGCTCGGACTCGACGTCGGGGCGCTCGCCGCGGCGGAGGAGGCCGGCCTCGTCACGCTCACGGGAGGGGAGGCGGCGTTCAGACATCCGCTCGCCCGGTCCGCGGTCTACGCCGGCGCGCCGGCACAGGAGCGGCGCGCGGTCCACGCGGCGCTCGCGGCGGCGCTGCCCGATCGCGATGCCGACCGGCGCGCATGGCACCTCGCCGCGGCGTGCATCGGCCCGGACGAGCAGGCGAGCGCCGCGTTGGAGCAGGCCGGCGAGCGTGCGCGCGAGCGCAGCGCCTACGGCGTTGCCGCGGGCGCCTTCGAGCGCGGCGCCGGCCTTGCTCCCGCGGACGACACGCGCGGCCGCCTGCTCTTCGCGGCCGCCGACGCGGCGTGGCTGGGCGGGGACCTCGACCGCGCCGTCGGGCTGCTCGACCAGGCGCGGCTGCACGCCACCCGCGCCGTGCTCGAGGCGCGGATCGACCATCTGGCGGGACTCGTGGCGATGCGCCGGGGGCCGGTCATGGACGGCTATCCGCTCGTCGTCGCGGCTGCCGGCGCGATCGCCGAGGACGATCCCGAGCAGGCCGCCGTGATGCTCGCGGAAGCCGTGCACGGGTGCTTCTACGCCGGCGACACCCCGGCGATGCTCGCCGCCGCCGCGCGCGCGGTCGCGCTGGCCGCCGTGGCAGGGACGCGCCGCGCGACGTTCTTCGCGTCGATGGCCCAGGGCATCGCGCTCGTCGCGGACGGGCAGGGCGAGGCCGGCGCCGGGGCGGTCCGCAGCGCCGTCGCGATCCTCGAGGAGCACGACGAGCTGCGCGACGACCCGCGCCTGCTCACGTGGTCGGCGCTCGGCCCGATGTGGCTGCGCGAGGCCGGTGTCGGCCGCGGGCTGATCGACCGCGCGTTCGAGCGGGCGCGGAGCGAGGGGGCGGTCGGCAGCCTGCCGGTGCTGCTGCACCATCTCGCGCGCGACCAGGCGACCACCGACCGCTGGGCGGCCGCCGAGGCGAGCTACGACGAGGCGATCCGCCTGGCACGCGAGACCGGCCAGCGGACGG
This sequence comes from uncultured Solirubrobacteraceae bacterium, assembly GCA_963839615.1. Taxonomy (GTDB): domain Bacteria; phylum Actinomycetota; class Thermoleophilia; order Solirubrobacterales; family Solirubrobacteraceae; genus DASQMT01. The sequence goes on along the minus strand of CAWIVY010000005.1, from coordinate 72,565 downwards.
AGCTCGCCTCCGCGCTCGCGGGGCTCGCCTGGCTCCAGGCGCGGCAGGGGCGCGAGGACGCCTGCCGCCGGCATGCGGACCAGGCGGCGACGCTCTGCAGGCAGCTCGGGATGGGGCTCTACGAGGTCTGGACGATCCAGGCGCTGGGCGATCTCGAGCTCGGCCTCGGCCGGCCGGACGCGTCCGCCGTGCACCACGAGGCCCAGGCCGCGGCGTTGCGTTCGCGCGGGATCGCCGACGTCGACCTCTCGCCCGTGCCGGAGCTCGTCGACGCCTACCTGCGTCTCGGCCGCGGCGACGAGGCGGCTGCGTTGGCGACGGAGTTCGTGGCCGCGGCCGAGGCCAAGGGGCAGCCGTGGGCGCTCGCGCGCGCGGCTCGCTGCCGCGGGCTGCTCGCCGACGGCGGCGGGCTGGAAGCCGAGTTCGAGGACGCGCTGCGGCTCCACGCGCTGACACCCGACGGCTTCGAGACGGCACGCACGCGGCTGGCCTATGGAGCGCGCCTGCGCCGGGAGCGCCAGCGCGTACGCGCACGCGAGCAGCTGCGGGCGGCGGTCGAGCTGTTCGAGCGCCTGGGCGCGGACCCGTGGGCCGATCAGGCGCGGGCGGAGCTGGCGGCGACGGGGGAGACCGCGCGCCGGCGCGACGTCAGCACGCTCGACGACCTCACGCCGCAGGAGCTGCAGATCGCGCAGCTGCTGGCCGCCGGCAAGACGACGCGCGAGGCGGCCGCGGCCGTCTTCCTCAGCCCGAAGACGGTCGAGTACCACCTCCGCAACGTGTACCGCAAGCTGGGGATCCGCTCGCGCGAGGAGCTCGCCGCGAGCTTCGGCGAGCCGGGCTAGATCCCGTCGATCAGGTCGAGCTGCTCGTCGAGCCCGACGAGCTCGAGCACGCGCATCACGTGGGCGGGCGGGCGGACGACGGCGAAGCCGGCGCCGTGCACGCGCGCGCGTTCGCTCGCCTGCAGGATCAGCCGGATCCCGGTCGAGTCCATGAACGTCACCTCGCTCAGGTCGAGCACGAGCTGTGATCGCGGGCGCAGCTCGAGGCCGAGCAGCTGCTTGAAGGCGTCGTTGGCAGTGGCGAAGTCGAGCTCCCCCGCCAGCGGCAGGACGACCTGCGAGCGGAGACCTTCCGCGGGTGACACGCCCTCTCCCTTCCCCGATCGTCCGGCTCTGGATGACGAGCATGCCAGGATCTGTGCATGACCACCACCGAGCTCGAGACCGTCGCCCACTGGATCGGGGGCGAGCGCCTGCAGGACGCGGCGCGCTATGGCGATGTGACCGATCCCGCCACCGGCGCCGTGACGCGGCGCGTGGCGTTCGCGAGCAGCGCCGACGTCGACCGCGCGGTGGAGGCCGCGACGGCCGGCTTCAAGATCTGGAGCGCGCAATCGCTCGCGCGCCGCTCGAACGTGCTGTTCCGCTTCCGCGAGCTCCTCGCGGCGCGCGCCAGCGAGCTCGCCCGCGCGATCACCGCCGAGCACGGCAAGACCGTCGACGACGCGCGCGGTGAGGTCCAGCGCGGGCTCGAGGTCGTCGAGTTCGCCTGCGGCGCCGCGCACCTGCTCAAGGGCGAGGCGTCCGAGGCCGTCGGCACCGGCGTCGACTCGCACTCGCTGCGCCAGCCGCTCGGCGTGGCGGTCGGCATCACGCCGTTCAACTTCCCCGCGATGGTCCCGATGTGGATGTTCCCGCTCGCGCTCGCGTGCGGGAACGCGTTCATCCTGAAGCCGAGCGAGAAGGATCCCTCCGCCTCGCTGCTGATGGCCGAGTGGCTCACCGAGGCAGGTCTTCCGGACGGCGTCTTCAACGTGCTCCACGGCGACCGCGAGGCCGTCGAGGCGCTGCTGCGCCACCCCGGCGTCGCTTCGGTCTCGTTCGTGGGATCGACGCCCGTCGCCAAGTTCATCTACGAGACGGCGACGGCGCACGGCAAGCGCGTCCAGGCGCTCGGCGGCGCCAAGAACCACGCCGTCGTGATGCCCGACGCAGACGTGGAGATCGCCGCCGACGCGATCGCCTCGGCCGGCTACGGCTCGGCCGGCCAGCGCTGCATGGCGATCTCCGCGGTCGTCGCGGTCGGCGCCGCCGGCGACGCGCTCGCCGAGGCGCTGGAGTCGCGCGTGGACGCCGTCACGGTCGGTCCCGGGTCGGAGGCGGAGAGCCAGATGGGCCCGCTCGTGACCGGCGCGGCGCGCGACCGCGTGCTGGCGGCGATCGAGGCCGGCGAGGGCGAGGGCGCCGACCTGCGCCGCGACGGGCGCGGGATCTCCGTGCCCGGGCACGAGGAGGGCTTCTGGATCGGGCCGACGCTGTTCGACCGCGTCACGCCGGAGATGTCGGTCTACCGCGACGAGATCTTCGGGCCGGTGCTGGTGCTGCTGCGGGCGGACACGTTCGAGGAGGCGCTCGAGCTGGTCAACTCGAACCCCTACGGCAACGGCTCGGCGATCTTCACGGCGGACGGCCGCACCGCGCGCGAGTTCGAGCAGCGCGTGCAGACCGGCATGGTCGGCGTGAACGTCCCGATCCCGGTGCCGATGGCGTACTACTCGTTCGGCGGCTGGAAGCAGTCGCTGTTCGGGGACCTGCACGTGCACGGCCGCGAGGGCGTGCTCTTCTACACGCGCGGCAAGGTGGTCACGGAGCGCTGGCCGGAGCAGGCGCGCGGCGCCGACTACGGGTTCCCCGCCCACAGGTGAGCAGGGCGCTGGCGGCGGTCATCTTCGACTGCGACGGCACGCTGGTGGACTCCGAGCCGCTGGCGCGCCGGGCGTGGGAGCGAACGCTGGCACCCCACTCCTACGCGATCCGCGACGACGAGTACGCGGGCCTGATCGGGATGTCGTTCCCGCACGTGCACGCGTACTTCGCCGAGCGGATCGGAGGGCTGGAGGAGCCGGACGCCGTCTGGACGAGCTACTCCGGGGCCCTGTTCGAGCTGATCGACTCCGAGCTGCAGCCGTTCCCCGACGCGCTCGAGACGCTCCGCGGGTTGCGCGCGGCGGGCATCGCCGTCGCGGTCGCCTCGTCGTCGGTGCGCGAGCGGCTCGGCCGCACGCTGCGCCGCGCCGGGCTCGAGGACGCGTTCGCCGTGTCGATCGCCGGGGACGAGGTGGAGCACGGGAAGCCGGCGCCGGACATGTTCCTCGCGGCGGCCGCGGGGCTCGGCGTCGAGCCCGGGCGCTGCGCGGTGGTCGAGGACTCGCAGCCGGGCGTCGCCGCGGGCCTCGCGGCGGGCATGCGCACGATCGGCGTCGCGCGCGATCCCGGCGCCGCGGCGGCGCTCGCCGACGCCCACGTCGTGCTCGAGGAGCTGAGCGCGGAGGCCGTGCTCGCGGCGTGAGGCCGGTTCAGCCCGGGCGCCGCAGCGTGAGCCGCCAGCCGCTGCCGTCCCGCTCCGCCGCGAACGTGCAGCCCGCCTCGGCGGCGACCGCGGCGACGTCGATCGGCGCCTCCGGGTCGGTCGCGAGCACGACCAGCGCGGCGCCGGGCGGGACCTGCGCGAGCGCGCCGCGTGCCTTGACGGCGGGCAGCGGGCACGCGAGCCCGCGGGCGTCGAGCGTCGTGTCCATACGATCAGTGAACAACCATGATCGCCGTGATCCTCGCGTCCGGCCGGCTCGACCGGCTCTACACCGCGCTCTCGCTGCTCGTGTCCGTCGCGGCCGAGGGCGAGCAGGCGCGTGGGCTCGTGACGTTCGGGGCGCTCGGCCCGATGCTCGACGCGGAGCTGGAGGCGCGGGCGCTGCTGCCGGCCGAGACGCGGCTGGAAGGCGTGCTGTCCACGCCGCGCTTCCTGCGCGAGACGGGCGCGGCGCGGCTGGTGGTCGTTTGAGGCCGGCGGCGATCGCGTGGCTCGCGATCGCGTTCCTGCTCGCCGGCTGCGGCACCCCGCCGGCCGACCTGTTCTCGGTCGAGCGCAGCGGCGCCGATCGCGAACGCGAACGTGGACGTCGTCGTCTCGGACGGCGGGAGCGTCAGCTGCGACGGCAAGGAGCATCCGCTCGATGCGGACCGGCTGCTGACGGCGCGGCAGCTCGTGCGCGACCTCGCTCCGCAGGCCGAGCTCGGCGTCGAGCTGCCGCGCGGGCCGGGCACCGACCTCTCCTACCGCGTCGAGATGGAGGCCGGGTCGGTCTCGTTCTCGGACCGCTCGCCCGGGGTGCCGCGCACGTTCCTGCGCGTCGCCGCGTTCACGAAGGACGTGACCGAGCGGGTGTGCGGGATCGAGCGCTGACCGTGGGGTAGGCTCGCGCCCATGGCCCTGGACCTGATCGCCGCGGTCAAGGCCGGCGACGCCGCCAGGGTCGAGGCGCTGCTGGCGAAGGACCCGGAGCTCGCGGACTCGCACGAGGACGGGATCCCCGCGGTGCGCCTCGCGCTCTACCACCGCCAGCCGGCGGTGCTCGAGGCGCTGCTCGCCGCCCACCCGCCGCTCGACGGGCTCGACCACGCCGCGCTCGGCTGGGCCGGCGACCTGCGCGACGACGTCGCCGCGGACGCCGAGCTCGTCACCCGCCGCTCGGCGGACGGGTTCACGGCGCTGCACTACGCCTGCTTCTTCGGCGGCGCCGCGGCGACCGCGGTGCTGCTCGAAGCCGGCGCGGAACCGCAGGCGGAGGCCGAGAACGACACGCGCGTGCTGCCGCTGCACTCCGCAGCCGCGGCGCGCGACGCCGAGTCCGCGCGACTGCTGCTGGAGGCGGGCGCGCACCCGGACGCCCGCCAGGCCGGCGGCTTCACGGCGCTGCATGCCGCCGCCCAGCACGACGACGACGTGCTCGCGGCGCTGCTCCTGCGCCACGGCGCCGACCCCGCGGTGCGCAACGACAACGGCGCGGACGCGGAGGGGATCGCGCGGGCGAGCGAGTCGGTCGCGGTCCTCGCGCTGCTCGGCACGCCGACCGGCTGAGGCTCAGTTGCCGAAGTGGACCTTGCCGTTCGAGCGCGCTCGCGCCTGCGCGCGCTCGATGAAGTCCAGGCGCTTGATCGCCCCGCGGAACAGCCGCGCCACGAGCTTCAGGCGGGCGGTCTCGGAGCGGAGGTCGAGCAGACCCTGCTTGGCCTCCATCCCGAACTCCACGGTCGCCGCCATCTCATAGGCGGACATCGCTCCGACCTCATCGGCGTCGGGCGCACGGTCGGTGGCCAGCTCGACGAGCTCGGCGTAGATCGCATGCGCCTCCGCCGCCGCGGTGGCGTCGGTCTGCTCGGAGCGGTCGTCGAGGAACTCGACCGTTCCGGCGGGGTAGGCGAGCTCCTCCTGGCGCGCCTCGATCCGGAACGCGCGCGTGCCGCGCGCGACGAGGTTGAGCCGGCCGTCGGGCATGCGCTCGAGCACCTCGGCGATCTCGCACGCGCAGCCGACCGGGCGCAGCCCGTCGTCGGCGACCCAGACGATCCCGAACTCGCCCTCCTCCTCGAGCACGCGCGCCATCATCGTCTTGTAGCGCTCCTCGAAGATGTGCAGCGGGATCAGCTCGCTGGGCAGGGCGACCAGGCCCAGCGGGAACAGCGGGAAGTCGCGCACCAGAGCCACTGCCAGAGCGTACGCCACGCGGTACCGTTGCCGCCCGCCATGGTCCCGCCCGAGCTCTACGTGCAGCGCGACCAGCCGCCCGGCGTGCCGCCGCTGCACCTCACCGGCGAGCGGACGCTGCCGGACGTGCCCGAGGAGAACTACTGGTACCGGCGCCACCTCGCCGTCTACGAGTGGATCGCCGACCGCGTGCACGGCCGCCGCGTCGTCGACCTGGCCTGCGGCGAGGGCTACGGCAGCGCCGTGCTCGGCCGTGCGGCCGCCTCGGTCGTCGGCGTCGACGCGAACCCGGACGCGTTCGAGCACGCGCGCCTGAAGTACACCGGCGGCAACGTCGCGTTCGAACGCGACATGATCGAGACCTGGAGCGGCGACGTCGACTGCGTCGTGTTCCTGCAGACGATCGAGCACGTGCAGGATCCGGACGCGGTGCTCGCGCGGCTGGGCGAGATGGTCGGGCCTCGCGGCGTCGCCTACGTCTCGACCCCCAACGTGCTCACGCTCGCGCCGAAGGGGGAGCCGCGCTCGGGCAACCCGTGGCACGTGCGCGAGTACCGGCCCGAGGAGTACCGCGCGCTGTGCGAGCGCCACTTCGGCTCGGTCGACCTGCTCGGCCTGTTCCACGCGCGCAAGCTGCGCCTGCACCAGCTCGCGCTCGAGCGCGCCCGCTGGGACGCGGTCCACAGCCGGCTGCGGCTGACGAAGCCGTTCTACGACCGCTTCACGCCCGCGATCTCCGCGCGCGACTTCCGGCTCGCACGCCACGGGCTGGACGGCGCGCTGGATCTGCTGGCCGTGCTGCGCCCATGAGCCGGGCGCCCGGCGCGCTGGCGATCGTCCTCCATACGCACATGCCCTACGTGGAGGGCTTCGGTTCCTGGCCGTTCGGCGAGGAGTGGCTCTGGGAGGCGATCGCGGCCTGCTACCTGCCGCTGCTCGACGTGCTCGACGACGCACCGGGCCGCGTCACGCTGTCGGTCACCCCGGTGCTGGGCGACCAGCTCGAGGCGCCGGGCGCGCTCGAGCGCTGCGAGTCGTTCCTGCGCGAGATCCGCCCCGAGTCGCACCGGCTGGACCTCGCCGCCGCGCGCGATCCGGCCGAGGCCGCGGCGCTCGAGCACTCGGCGGCGACCTACGCGCACGCGGCCGCGGCGCTGGCGGGCGGCGACCTGCCGGAGCGGCTGGCGGCGCACGCGAGCTGGACCTCGGCGGCGACGCACCCGGTGCTGCCGCTGCTCGCGACGCACGGCGGCGTGCGGCTGCAGCTCGCGACCGGGATCGCCGCGCACCGCTCCCGTTCCGGGAGCTGGTCGGGCGGCCTCTGGCTGCCCGAGTGCGCACACGCGCCGTGGCTGGACCGGCTGCTCGAGGAGGCGGGAGTGCGGGCGACGTGCCTCGACCTCACCGACGTGCTGGGGCGCGGCACGGCAGCGCAGCTGCGGCCGTTGCGCTCGCGGGCCGGCCCGCTGCTGGCGCCGCTGGACCGTGCGGTGATCGAGCTGGTCTGGAGCGATGCGGGCTACCCGTCGCGGGGCGCGTACCGCGACACCCATCGCCTCACCGCGCACCACCACCAGGCGTGGGCTGTGCACGGGGGCCCCTACGAGCCGGATCGCGCGGTCGGGCAGGCGCGCGCCGACGCGGCGGACTTCGTCGCGCACGCGGCGGCCCGGGTGCGCGACGGCGGGCTGTGCGTGGTCGCACTCGACACGGAGCTGCTCGGGCTGCACTGGCACGAGGGAGTCGAGTGGCTCGCCGCGGTGCTCGCCGCCGCCGACCGCGCCGGGCTGCGGATCGCCCCGCTCGACGCCCTGCTCGAGGAGATCGAGCCCGAGCCGGCGCCGGAGCTGCCGCCGACGCTCCTGGGGGACCGCGCGCGACCTCGCCACCTGGAGCGCTCCCGCCGCGGGCGGATTGGCCTGGCGCCAGCGCGCCGCGGAGCTGCGCGCCGTCGGGGCGATGCCCGGCGTGCCCGACCGTGCGCTGCGCGAGCTGCTGGCGCTGCAGTCCTCCGACTGGGCTTTCCTGACGACGAGCGCGTCCGCGGGCGCCTACCCGGGCGAGCGCGCATCCGCCCACGAGTCCGCCTTCGAGGCGGCCCTGGCGGCGCCGGACGGATATTCGGAGCGGCTCCGGAATCTCGCGCCGTATCTGGCCCGCGAGGCGCTTTCCGCGCCCTGAGCTACAGGCTGCGGGCGTGTTGGCCGATCATTCCGTCCGGGGAGGCCCTATGCTCTCCCGCTTGCAGTAGGGAAAACAGCCGAATCCTCGCCGCCACGGGCGGAGGGGAACGGGGGACCCAATGGAGCCCAGTGCTCCGAGGGGCGAATCGCCGCCAGGGTGCGGCGTAGCGCAGGTCAACAGCGCGAGCCCGACAGCTAACCCCGTAGGCCTGATGACCAGCGAGGTTCATTCGTGCCCACAACTGATCTGTCCTGTTCCGAGCCGTGGCTCGATTCGAAGCGGCGCTCGCGCGCCCGGCGTGCCGCGGCCGTGCGCGGCCTGCGCCGCATGCGCGGCCGTCGCAGCGCCATCGCCGTGCTCGCGGCCTCCCTCGCCTTCGCGGGCGGCGCGATGGCGGAGGGGACGTCCTCGAGCGGCGGCACCGCGGCGACCACGTCGGCGCACGGCTCGGGCGTCGTCGCGCTGCAGCGCGCGCTCGGCATCACGGCTGACGGCGTCTACGGCCCGCAGACGCGCCGCGCGGTACGCCGCTTCCAGCGCGCTCGCGGCCTGGTCGTCGACGGCATCGCAGGTCCGCAGACGCTGCGCGCGCTCGGCCTGAGCGCGAGCTCGGTGCCGCTGGCGCGGCAGCAGTCCAGCGCCGGCTCGCTCCTGGAGCGCATCGCGCAGTGCGAGTCGGGCGGCGACCCGCGCGCCGTCTCGGCCGACGGTCGCTACCGGGGCAAGTACCAGTTCTCACGCGCTACCTGGCGCGCGCTGGGCGGCACGGGCGATCCGGCGAAGGCGCCCGAGTCCGTGCAGGACAAGATGGCGGCCAAGCTGCTCGCGGCCAGCGGCACCTCGCCCTGGCCCAACTGCGCCTAGCTCCAGCGAAGTACCGCCGGCGCCTCGCGTGCGCGCAGCACGCGTGCGGGGGCGCCGGCCACGACCGTGTCCGGCGCGACGTCCTTCGTCACGACCGTGTTCGTCCCGACGATGCTGTTGTCGCCGACTGTGACGCCGCGCAGGATGCAGGCGCCGTAGCCGATCCAGCAGTTGTGCCCGACGCTGACGTCGCGCTTGTAGATCCCCTGAAGCCGGATCGGGCGCTCGACCTCGACGACGCCGTGGTCGAAGTCGATCAGCATCACGCGGTCGGCGATGATGCACTCGCGCCCGATCGAGACGCTCTGGAAGACCGAGATCGTGCACTCCTGGCCGAGCACGGACTTGGCGCCGATCGACGCCTCGCCCTCGTGCACGCGGACCTTCGTCCCGTGGCCGATCCAGCACCAGCGGCCCAGCCGGAGGTGCGCCCCCCGGCCGATCTCGAACTTCACCCCGGGCCCGACGAAGCACAGGCCGTCGGTCTCCAGGCGGCCGCGCCAGCGCAGCTTCAGCCAGGCCCAGCGGAGCGCCAGGCGCGCGTAGGACGGGGTCAGCATCCCGTTGCGCCGGGCGAAGCGCCAGAACGCGACCGGCCCGCCGTGGGGAGGCATCGGCGCGCCGCGCACGACCGCGGCCTCGGGTGGCTCGGTGACGGCGACCATCTGTTCGGACGATCCTATGCGCCTGCCATGATGCACGACCCGATGGCGGACGACCGGACACTCGCCGAGCGGCTCCTGGCGGGTGACAAGCGCGCGCTGGCGCGCGGGATCTCGCTCGTCGAGGACGACGATCCCGAGGGCTGGGCGCTCGTCCGGGAGGTCTACCCGCGCACGGGCGACGCCGTCGTCGTCGGCTTCACGGGGCCTCCCGGCGCCGGCAAGTCGACGCTGATCGGCGCGCTCGTCAAGCACCAGCGCACGCTGGACCGCAGCGTGGCCGTGCTTTCGATCGACCCCAGCTCGCCGTTCCGCGGCGGCGCGCTGCTGGGCGACCGGATCCGGCTCAGCGAGCACTTCCTCGACCCGGGCGTCTTCATCCGCTCGATGGCGACGCGCGGCGCGCTCGGCGGGCTGGCCGAGGCCGCGCTCCAGGCGGCGCTGCTGATGGACGCGGCCGGCAACGACGACGTGTTCCTCGAGACGGTCGGCGTCGGCCAGGCCGAGATCGACGTGATCGATCACGCCGACTCCGTCGTGCTCGTGCTGATCCCCGGCTCGGGCGACTCGATCCAGGCGCTCAAGGCAGGGATCATGGAGATCCCCGACATCATCGTCGTCAACAAGTCGGACCATCCCCTGACGGACACGATGGTGCGCGAGATCAAGGGCGTCCTCTCGCTAGCCCCTGTCGAGGGCGGCTGGAAGGTGCCGATCGTCAAGACTGAGGCCGTGCACGGGCGCGGCGTGCAGGAGCTGGCCGCGAAGCTGACCGAGCACCGCGCGTTCGTGGAGTCCGAGGGGCTGCTCTCCGAGCGCCGCCGGCGCAACCTGATGAACGAGGTGCTCGGGCTCGCGACCGCGCGGCTGCGGCGCGCGCTCGAGGCGTCTTTGCGCGAGGACGCCGAGGTGCAGGAGCTGCTCGACGAGGTCGTCGCGCGGCGGCTGGACCCGGCGAGCGCCGCCAGCGCGGTGCTGGAGCGCGGAGCGGTGGATGCGTCGGAGGCAGCTCGGGGGTAGGCGGGCGGCCCGGCGTTTACGCCAACTGCGGCATTGAGGGAGGGTCCGGATCGGGGCGGCGCTTCCGCGGAAACGCCTACGCGCTCGCAGTTGGATCGAAAAGCACGTATGTCGTGCATTTGCGTCCAACTGCATTTCGGGCGGGCCGCCGCGAGACCCCGGACCCACTCCGTCACTGCCGCAGTTCACGGCGCCGGCGCCACTCCAGCGCCGCGAACCAACCCGCCAATGCCAAGGCCGCCACAACCGGGAACGCCACGACCAACGGCCCCCACGGCGCGTCGGAATCCGGCGGCGCCCAGCCCGGGTCGACGTAGCGCCAGCCACGCGCTCGCGCCCAGCGTGAGCGCGCCGAGCACGAAACCGGCCCGCGGCGCGTGCCGCAACCCCCAGGCCACCAGCGGCACCGCACACGGCAGCGCCGCCACCAGCTGCGTTCCCGGGAACCACGGGCCTTCCAGATCGCGCGCGACGAACGCGGCCACGGCGACCTGCGCCGCACACACCACGAGCGCGAGGAACGCCGCGTGCTCGGCGTCGCGCTGCTCGGAGATCAGCCGCGCGAGCCGCTCGCGCCGCGAGCGCCAGAGCAGCCAGGCGCCGAGGAACGCGAGCGCCAGCACGGGCGCCCAGCGCAGCAGCCCGACGTCGCGATCGACCCAGAGCTCGGCCAGGCGCGGCAGCCGCCCGGCGTAGTCGCCGAACGATGTCGCGCCTGTGACCGACCCCTCGCCCGCGGCCAGCGGCGTGAAGCCGCCGTAGAGCCGCTCGTTGAGCGCGACGTAGAAGACGAGCGAGGCGAGCTGCAGCTCGATCGTTCCCAGCGCCACGAGCCCGCGGCCGCGCCGCGCCGTCCAGCGGGCGAGCAGCAGCGCGACGGGCACCGCCGGCACGAGCAGCCATGGGTCGAGCCAGGGCAGCACCGCGAGCAGCACCGCGCCGGCGTAAGCGCTGCGCATCAGCGGGCGCTCGCGCACGGCGAGCGCGCACAGGGCCGCGCCCGCGAGCAGCGCCCCGGCCGTCAGCGCCGGGAGCACGGCTGTCGAGTGCGCCAGCGCCGGCGGCGACAGCCCGGTCAGCAATGCCGCCCAGGTCGCCCATGGATCCGGCACCACGAGCCGCGCCAGCGCGGCGCCGAGCACGAACGCGAGCGCCGCCACCGCCGCGAGCGCCAGCACGACGAGCGTCGCGCCGCCGAGCGCGTAGAGGGGAGCGAGCAGGAGCGGGAACCCGAGGCCGTGCGGCTCGACGAGCCGGCCCGCGACGACCCGGCCGTCGGTCGCGGCCGCGCCTCGCTCCGCATACTCGTCCGCGAGGTCGAGGTCCCCGTCCTCCGCCAGCGACTCCGCCGCGAGCAGGAAGTGCGGCTCGTCGCCGGCATAGCGCGAGCCGCCGGCGGCGTCGACCTGCAGCGTCGCGGCGTAGGCGGCGAACAGCACCGCCCACAGGGCTAGCGCGCGCAGGGGCTAGGCCCCCAGCGCCCGCGCGATGACCATCTGCTGGACCTCGTCCGTCCCCTCGCCGATCGTGAGGATCTTCGCGTCGCGGTAGAAGCGGCACACCGGGTACTCCTCGATGTAGCCGTAGCCGCCGTGGATCTGCACGGCCTCCTCGGAGCAGCGGACCGCGAGCCGCCCGGTCTTCAGCTTGGCCTGCGCCGCGGTCAGCGTGAAGGAGCGGCCCGAGTCCTTCAGCAGCGCGGCCTTGTAGGTGAGCAGCCGCGCCGCCTCGATCTCGGTCGCCATGTCGGCGAGCTTGCCCTGGATCGCCTGGAACTTCGAGATCGGCTTGCCGAACGCCCGCCGCTCCTTCGCGTAGGCGAGCGCCTGGTCGAGCGCGCCCTGGGCGAGGCCGACGCCCATCGCCGCGACGCCGATGCGGCCGATGTCGAGGATCGTGAGGAACTGCTTGAAGCCCGCGCCGCGCGGCCCGAGCAGGTTCTCCTCCGGCACGCGGCAGCCCTCGAACACGAGCGGGCGGGTGTCCGACGCGTTCCAGCCCATCTTGCGGTAGGGCTCGCCCTGCTCGTAGCCCGGCGTCCCGTTCGGCACGATCAGGTTGGAGATCTCGTCCTCGCCCGTGCGCGCCGTGATGCTGACGACGCCCGAGATGTCGGTGCCCGCGTTCGTGATGAACTGCTTGGCGCCGTCGATCACCCATTCGCCGCCGTCCGGGCGGGCGCGGGTTCGCACGTTGCCGGCGTCCGAGCCCGCCTCCGGCTCGGTCAGCCCGAACGCGCCCAGCTTGCGCCCGGACGTGAGCTCGGGCAGCCACTCGGCCTGCTGCTCGGCGCTGCCGAAGAGGTAGATCGGCTGGGTCCCGAGCGACGTGTGCGCGCACATCGTGATCGCGACGGAGGAGTCCACGCGCGCAAGCTCCTCGACGGCGATCGCGTAGGCGAGCGAGTCGCCGCCGGCGCCGCCCACGTCCTCGGGGAACGGGATCCCCATCAGCCCCAGCTCGCCGAGCTTCGCGACGATCTCGTACGGGAACGCCTTCGTGCGGTCGAGCTCCTCCGCGACCGGCGCGATCTCGCCCTCGGCGAAGTCGCGGACGGTGCGGCGGATCAGCTCGTGGTCGGGCGAGAGGTCGAAGTCCATCCGGCCATCAAAGCACCGCGGCGCGGGCGAGCTCGACCAGCAGCCGCACGCCCCAGCCCGACGCGCCCTTGCGCGCGTAGGGCCGCCCGAGGTCGTCGGCGACCCCCGCGATGTCGAGGTGCGCCCACGGAACGTCGCCCGCGAACCGGTGCAGGAACGAGGCGGCCGTCACCGACACCGCCCTGCGGGGCTCCGGGAGGTTCGAGATGTCCGCGTAGCGGCCCTTGATCAGCTCGTCGTAGAGCGGATCCAGCGGCAGCCGCCAGACGCGCTCGCCGGTCGACTCGCCGGCCGCCGTGACGGTGGCGCACCAGTCGTCGTCGTTGCCCATCAGGCCCGCGTGGACGGATCCGAACGTCGTCACGATGCCGCCGGTCAGCGTCGCCAGGTCGAGCAGGCGCTCGGCGCCCTGGTCCCGCGCGTGGGTGAGGCAGTCGGCGAGCACGAGCCGGCCCTCGGCGTCGGTGTTGTTGAGCTCGATCGTGACCCCGGACTTCGAGCGCACGATGTCGCCCGGCCGCGCCGCGCGCGCCGAGATCATGTTCTCGGTCGCGCCGATCACGCTGACGATCCGGACCGGCAGCCCGAGCTGCGCGATTGCGCCGGTCGCCTCGAGCACGGCAGCGCCGCCGCACATGTCGAACTTCATCTCGTGCATGCGCGCGGCGGACTTGATCGAGTAGCCGCCGGTGTCGAACGTGACCGCCTTGCCGACGAGCCCGAGCAGCGGGCCCGCCGCGCCCGGGGGGTCGTGACGGATCGTGATCAGCTGCGGCTCGCGGTCGGAGCCCTGCGCGATCGCGGCGAACGCGCCCATGCCGGCCGCCTCGATCTCCGCCCGCCCCATGACCTCGACCTGCACGCCGTCGAGCTCACGCGCCCGCGCGGTCAGCGCCTCGGGCGTGAGCGTGTTCGCCGGCGCGTTGCCGAGGTCGCGCGCGCGATTGGCGGCCTCGGCGCCGGCGCGGCCAGCCTCGACGGACGCGGAGACGTCGTGATGGGCCGAGACGACCAGCACGTCGGGAGCACGATCCGGGCCCGGCTCGCTCTTGAACTCGAGGAAGCGGTACGCCGCCAGCAGCGTGCCCTCGACGAGCGCGCCGGGGACGGTGTCGCCGACCTTGTGCGGCAGCTCCCAGCAGAGCGTGCGGGCGCCGAGCTCGCGCGCGCGGCCCAGTGCGGTGGCGGCCGCCACCCGGGCGCGCTCGGCGTCGAAGTCCTCGCGCGCGCCGAGCCCGATCAGGATCCAGCGCCGGCCGGCGGCGTGGGTGTGCGCGAGCTTGCGGAACGCGGAGCGTGCCTCGCCGGACTCCACGAGAGCCCCGAGTGCGCCGTCCTCGACGTCGTGCGGCACGCCCTTCCCGTCGAACACGCCGACGACGATCGTGTCGGCGCCGGTGTCGGGCGGGGCGTCCGTGGTGGCCCGGATCTCCATGGCCGGAGGCTATCGTCAGTCCCATGCCCAAGACCGTGATCCTCGGCGCCGCCCGCACCCCAGTCGGGAAGCTCGGCGGCGGACTGTCATCTCTGAAGGCCACCGAGCTCGGGGGCATCGCCATCCGGGCCGCGCTCGAGCGCGCCGACGTCGCGCCCGAGCAGGTCCAGCACGTCGTGATGGGCCAGGTGCTGCAGGCGGGCGCCGGCCAGATCCCCTCGCGCCAGGCCCAGATCAGCGCCGGGATCCCGAAGGAGGTCTCCTCGGAGACGATCAACAAGGTCTGCGCCTCAGGTGTGCGCGCGGCCGGCGTCCTCGACGCGGCGATCCGCGCCGGCGACGTCGAGGTCGCCGTCGCCGGCGGGATGGAGTCGATGTCGCAGGCGCCCTACATGCTCCCGCAGGCACGCTTCGGCGCCCGCATGGGGGACATGAAGGCGCTCGACGCGATGATCCACGACGGGCTCACGAACCCGTTCTCCGGCAAGCAGATGTTCGTCGAGGCGACCGAGGTCGGCGACGAGCTCGAGATGACGCGCGCGGACATGGACCGCTGGGCGCTGCGCTCGCACGAGCGCGTGATCGCCGCCACCGACGACGGCCGGCTGCCCGAGGAGATGGTCTCGGTGACGGTCAAGGGGCGCAAGGGCGACACCGTCGTCGAGGTCGACGAGTCCCCGCGGCGCGACTCGTCGCTGGAGTCGCTCGCCAAGCTGCCCGGCCTCGCGTACCGCGAGGGCTCGCACACGGCCGGCAACTCGCCCGGCGTCAACGACGGCGCAGGCGCGCTCGTGCTCGCCTCCGACGAGTGGGCCGACCGCGAGGGCCGCGAGGCGCTTGCCGAGATCATCGCCCAGGCCCAGGTCGCCGACGACTTCGCCTACCTCGCCCGCACGCCGGCCAGCGCGGCGCTGAAAGCGCTCGACAAGGCGGGCCTGCAGCCCTCCGACATCGATCTGTGGGAGATCAACGAGGCGTTCGCGTCGGTCACGCTGAACTCGATCCGGATGCTCGGGATCGACGAGGAGCGCGTCAACGTCAACGGCGGCGCGGTCGCGATCGGGCACCCGATCGGCGCGTCCGGCGCGCGGATCCTCGGCACGCTGGTGCATGAGCTGCGCCGGCGCGGCGGCGGCTACGGCTGCGCGGCGATCTGCTCGGGCGGCGGGCAGGGCGACGCGGTGATCGTCCGGGTCTGAGGCGGTGACCGAACAGCCGCACATCCTGCCCGCGCAAGCGGGCGGGCCATATCAGGGCGCGATGCGGCGATCCGACGAGAAGGGCGCGGCGTTCTTCGACCTCGACCGCACCCTGATGGCCGGCTCGTCGGCATTCCAGTTCGGCCGCGCGGCGTACAAGTCCGGGCTCGTCTCGCGCCGGCAGCTCGCGCGCGACGCGTGGGAGAACGTCATCTTCCGCGTGAGCGGCTCGACGGACGCCGGCACGGACAAGCTGCGCGAGCGGATCGGCAAGATGCTCGAGGGCGTCAGCGTGCGCGACCTGCAGCGGCTCGCGCCAGATGTGCTCGCGGGCGTGCTTCCGCGCCTGTACCCGCAGATGCTCGCGATCGCCTACGGCCATCAGGACGCCGGACGGCCGATCTTCATCTGCACCGCCGCCTCGCAGGAGATGGCGGAGCTGATGGCGATCGTGCTCACGTTCGACGGCGCGGTGGGCTCGGTCTCGGAGGTCGTGGACGGCCGCTATACGGGGCGCGCCGGCGGGCCGTTCACCTATCGCGAGGGCAAGGCCGAGGCGATCCGCGCCCTGGCCGAGCGCGAGGACATCGATCTCGCCGCCTCATGGGCGTACTCGGACTCGGAGTCGGACCTGCCGATGCTGCGGCTCGTCGGCCACCCGGTCGCGGTCAACCCCGACGCGGAGCTGGGTCGCGTCGCCGGCGCGGAGGGCTGGGAGGTGATGCGCTTCGAGCGCCTCGGCCGCCGCCTGCGCGTCGCAGGCGCCGCAGGCCTGGCGGCCGGGCTCGGCGGGCTCGGCTCGATCGTGATCTCGCGTCGCTCCTCCGCCTCCAAGCGCGGCTCCGGCGTCGTCAGGCTGCGCCGCCGGTGAGCGTCAAGGAGCTCACGCCCGAGCAGCGCGACATCCGCGACCTCGCCGCGCGCTTCGCCGACGAGCGGATCGCCCCTCATGCGGCCGACTGGGACCGCGCGCACACGTTCCCGGTCGAGCTGTTCGGCGAGCTCGGACGGCTCGGCCTGATGGGGGTCTGCGTGCCCGAGGAGCACGGCGGCGCGGGGGCCGACTTCCTCTCCTACGTGCTGGTGCTCGAAGAGCTCGCGCGCGCCGACGCCGGCGTCGGCGTGACCGTCGCGGTGCACACGAGCGCGTGCACGCTGCCGCTGCTCGCCCACGGCTCGCCCGAGCAGATCGAACGGCTGGTCCCGCCGCTGGCCGCCGGGGAGGAGATCGGCGCGTTCGCGCTGACCGAGTCGGGCTCAGGGTCCGATGCCGGCGCGATGCGCAGCCGGGTCGCCGACGGCAAGGTCACGGGCGACAAGCAGTGGATCACCAACGGCTCGCACGCCGCGACCTTCCTCGTCTTCGCGCGCGACGCCGAGCACGGCCCGACCGCGCTCGTCGTGCGCTCCGGCGCGCCCGGCTTCGCCGTCACGCGCGAGGAGGAGAAGATGGGCCTGAACTCCTCCTCGACCGCCGACCTCGCGTTCGAGGACACCCCGGGCGAGCTGCTCGGGGCGCCCGGCGGGGGCATGCGGATCGCGCTGGCCACGCTCGACGGCGGCCGCATCGGCATCGCCGCGCAGGCGGTCGGGATCGCGCAGGCGGCGCTCGAGCTCGCGACCCGATACGCCGGCGAGCGCTCCGCCTTCGGCGGTCCGATCGCGCGCTTCCAGGCGATCCAGCACAAGCTCGCCGACATGCAGACCGAGATCGAGGCGGCGCGCGCGCTCGTCTGGCGAGCCGCGCGGCTCAAGCAGGCCGGGCATCCGCACACGGTCGAAGGCGCCCAGGCGAAGCTGTTCGCGTCAGCGGTCGCGCGACGCCAGACCGGCGAGGCGATCCAGGTCCTCGGCGGCTACGGCTACACGAAGGAGTTCCCGGCCGAGCGCTACTACCGCGACGCCAAGGTCACCGAGATCTACGAGGGCACGAGCGAGATCCAGCGGCTGGTCATCGCCCGCGCGCTGCTCGGCGAGTCGATGCGCGACGGCTAGTCGCGGACGAAGCGCGCGCGCCCGGCGTCGAGCCGCGCGTCGCGCGCGAAGCGCTTGCGCACCATGCCGGCCAGCAGGCGCGCCCGGCCGGCGCTCATGGGGGCGAGCGGCGCGTCGCAGTGATGGCAGCGCAGCGCGGGCCGCGCGGCGGCGTCCAGCCACGCGGAGCGATCGCAACTCGGGCAGTGCAGGTACGCCACGGCTTCCGGCCGATACCCGCGCCGGAGGGACCGCAAACCTGAGCTTCGCTCAGCGCCGCAGTCTGGCGCGGGCTTTGTCGGGCGGCGTTTCGCGGCTGCCGTCGGCTGCGGTCGCGCGGCTGTAGATGCGGTAGCGGCCGGGCGGGAAGCGGCGCTTGAGCTTGAAGCTCCAGGTCGTGGTGCCGTTGGCCTTGAAGAACGTCTTCGGGGAGCAGCGTCCGGGGCCGGTCTTGCGCTTGAAGCGGCCCTTGCGTGTGAGCGCGTAGCAGCGCTTGTCCTTGATCCGGATCACGGCGACGTCGACGCGGGCCGCGTCCTGTGCGGTGCCCTTGATCCGCTTGACCTTGCGCGCCTTGACGCGGCCGCGCGGCGAGCGGACGTTTGACTGCGGGTCGGCCGCCGCGGGCGGCGGGGTCGTCCCACCGCCGGGCGGCGGAGTCGTGCCGCCACCTCCGGGCGGCGGGGTCGTGCCGCCGCCTCCGGGCGGCGGGGTGCTGCCAGGTTCGGTCACGGCCGTGCAGGCGGCGAACTCGGAGGTCTGCCCGCTCTTGGTCGCGGTCGCGCTGACGATCGTGCCGGCCGGGAGGTCGGTGTCGAGCACGAGGTCGATCGGCGCGGTTCCGGGTGAGGCGACGACGATCGCCTTGACCGCGATCGGCGTGGCGCCCTCGCCGGAGCCGCTGGGATCGCACGCGGCGTCAGTGGTGAACTCGAGGTCGTACTGGCCCGCCGTAGCCGCCGGGACGGTGCCGGTGACGTGCAGCTTGCCGCTCTCGCGCACCACGGCCGACAATTGCGGCGCGCCGCCGCTGACGCCGGCCGCGCCGGTGTCGATGCCGAGCCCGCCGTTGGCGGTGATCGAGTTGCCGCGCAGAAACGCCCCGGCGCCCGGCGAGCGCACGCCGGCGCCGCCGTTGGAACGGATCGTGTTGCCCAGCACGACCGCGCCGGCCGCCTCGACGAGGATCCCGTCGCCCGTGTTGCCCGCGATCGTGTTGCCGTCGTCGGCGCCCGAGCCGCCGACCTGGCAGCCCGCAGCCGCGACGACCACGCCCACCCCGTTGGGCACCGCGCCTGTGCCGTCCTCCTGCGTGCCGATCCGGTTGTCCGTGACGACGTCGGCGCATGCCAGCAGCCGCAGCCCGGCGCCGGCGTTGCCAGAGATCGTGTTGGCGAAGACCTGCGCCTGCGCGTCAGAGCTGCGCACGCCGTCGCCGGCGTTGGCGCCGTCGATCCCGATCCGGTTATGCGACACGTTGACTTCGCTCGATCCGGCCTCGAGCAGGACGCCGTCGCCGCCATTGCCGAAGATCCGGTTGCCATGCCCCGCGTCGCCGCCGACCGCTCCCGTCGAGCCGCTTCGGAAGCGCACGCCCGCGCCGCCCGCTCCGGATACGTCGGCGTCCTGCAGCAGGACATCCGAGCCGACCACGTCGAGCGGCGCGTCGAGCAGGTTGACGTCAAATATCTGCGTCTGCTGTGCCGCGCCGGCGTTGATCGTGAGCCCGGCGACGTCGTTGCCGTCGATCGTCGCCCGTGTCGACGCAGTCTCACTCGCGAGCTTCAACGGCTCGACCACCGAAGGGAACGCGCTGCCGAGCTGGATGTTCGTGATCGCGTCATCGATCACGATCGTGTCGCGATCCGGGACGGCGTCGCCGTTGGCCTCCTGGATCGCCGCGCGCAGCGTGCAGCCGCCGCCCGCGCGCGCACAGACGCCGTCGATCGCCGCGTCGGGGTCATCGCCGCCGTTCGTGACCACGAACAGAGCGTTGTCCTGATTGCGGATCGTGACCGTGCCCGTCGACGGGTTGCCGATCTCCGTATCCGACGCGTTGGTGACGCCGTCGAGCGTCACGGTGAAGCTCTCATCCGGCTCAGCGTCGCTGTCCTCGGCGACCGCGACGCTGATCGGCTTGTCGGCCTCGCCGGCCGCGAAATGCACCGTGCCGCCCGCGACCGCGTAATCCGCCGGCGCCGTGGCCGCGCCCGGGTGCGTCGACCACGACACGTCGGCCGACCCGCTCGTGTCGCCGCTGCGATGCACCGTGAAGTCCGCGGTGCCGCCCTCGAGCACCGACTGCGACGCCGGCGTCAGCGTCACGACGGTGGCGCCGGGCTCGGTCACGGTCGCACAGGCGGCGAACTCGGAGGTCTGCCCGCTCTTGGTCGCGGTCGCGCTGACGATCGTGCCGGCCGGGAGGTCGGTGTCGAGGACGACGTCGATCGGCGCGGTTCCGGGTGAGGCGACGAGGATCGACTTGAAGGCGATCGGCGTGGCGCCTTCGCCGGAGCCGCTGGGGTCGCATGCGGCGTCCGTGGTGAACTCGAGGTCGTACTGGCCCGAGGTGGCGGCGGTGATCGTCCCGGTGACGTGCAACTTGCCGCTCTCGCGCACGACGGCTGCGAGTTGCGGCGCGTCACCGCTGACGCCGGCCGTGCCGGTGTCGATGCCGAGCCCGCCGTTGGCGGTGATCGAGTTGCCGCGCAGCCGGGCTCCGGCGCCCGGAGAGCGCACGCCGGCGCCGCCGTTGGCGCGGATCGTGTTGCCGAGCACGACCGCGTCGGCGGCCTGCACGAGGATGCCGTCGCCGGTGTTGCCCGCGATCGTGTTGCCCTCACCCACGCCTGAGCCGCCGATCTGGCAGCCCGCGGCCGCGACGACGATGCCCACCCCGTTGGGGACCGCGCCTGTGCCGTCGGCCTGCGTGCCGATCCGGTTGTCCGTGACGACGTCGGCGCAGGCGAGCAGCCGCAGCCCGGCGCCGGCGTTCCCCGAGATCGTGTTGTCGAAGACCTGTGCTTGCGCGTCGGAGCTGCGCACGCCGTCGCCGGCGTTGGCGCCGTCGACGCCGATCCGGTTGTGCGACACGTTGACGTCGCTCGACCCGGCCTCGAGCAGGACGCCGTCGCTCCCGTTGCCGAAGATCCGGTTGCCATGTCCCGTGGCGCCGCCGACCGCTCCCGTCGAGCCGCTTCGGAAGCGCACGCCCGCGCCGGCCGCGCCCGACACGTCGGCGTCCTGTAGCAGCGCGTCCGAGCCGATCACGTCGAGCGGCGCGTCGAGCAGGTTGACGTCGAAGATCTGCGTCTGCTGCGCCGCGCCCGCGTCGATCGTGAGCCCCGCGACGTCGTTGCCGTCGATCGTCGCCCGTGCCGACGCGGTCTCGCTCGCGAGCTTCAACGGCTCGACCACAGC
This sequence comes from uncultured Solirubrobacteraceae bacterium, assembly GCA_963839615.1. Lineage (GTDB taxonomy): Bacteria > Actinomycetota > Thermoleophilia > Solirubrobacterales > Solirubrobacteraceae > DASQMT01. The sequence continues at coordinate 51,657 of CAWIVY010000005.1, read as the reverse complement.
CGGGAAGGTCGGCGTGTTTCCGAGCTGGATGTTCGTGATCGAGTCGTCGATCACGATCGTGTCGCGATCCGGGACGGCGTCGCCGTTGGCCTCCTGGATCGCCGCGCGCAGCGTGCAGCCGCCGCCCGCCCGCGCACAGACGCCGTCGATCGCCGCGTCGGGGTCATCGCCGCCGTTCGTGACCACGAACACGTCCTGGTCCTGGCTGCGGATCGTGACGGTGCCGGTCGACGGTACGCCGATCTCGCTGGTCGTCGTCTCGTTCGTCACGTCGTCGAGCGTCACGGTGAAGCTCTCGTCCGGCTCGACGTCGGCATCGTCGGCGATCGCGACGCTGATCTGCTCGTCCGCGTCGCCGTTCGCGAAGTGCACCGTGCCGCCGGCGACCGCGTAGTCGGCGGGCGCCGTGGCCGAGCCCGGATGCGTCGACCAGGAGACGTCGGCCGAGCCGCTCGTGTCGCCGCTGCGGTGCACGGTGAAGTCCGCGCTGCCACCCTCGAGCACACTCCGGGACGTGGGCGTCAGCGTCACGGTGGTCGCCGGGGACTCGGCGACCTCGGCGCAGGCGGAGAACTCCGAGGTCTCGCTGTTGCGCGTCGCGGTGGCGGTCACGTCGGTCCCGGCGGGGCGGTCGGCCGCGATCGTCTGGTCGAACGTCGCGTTGCCCGCTCCCGCGACGGCGAGGTTGATCGAGCCGAGCAGCTGCGCGCCTTCGCCCACGCCGGCGACGCAGTCGGTGCTCTCGTAGAAGTCGAGCTGCACGAGTCCGTCCTGGACCGGGATCGTCCCCTTCACGCGCAGGCTCCCGCTCTCGCGCCGGACGCTCGTCAGCACGGGGAAGTTCTGCAGGCTGTTCGGGCCGCTGTCGGCGTCGAGCGCGTCGTTGGCCGTCGCGCCGTCGTCGCCGAGGTCGATTCCCAGCCCGCCGTTGCCGGTGATGAGGTCGTCGCGGATGCGAGCGGATGCCGCGCCGGTGACGGTCACGCCGGCGGCGCCGTTGTCCGCGATCCGGTTGACGCCCGCTCCAGGCGTGCCGAGCGTTGCGACGTCGCCTGCGACCCCGCCGACGCTCACCCCGTTACCCGTGTTGTCGTGGATCGAGCTGCCGGCGACGATCGCGTTGTCGGCGCCGGCGAGCCGGACGCCGTCGCCGCCGGAGTCGGCAATCACGTTGGCGGCCGCCGCCGAGGCGGCTCCGATCGTCGGCGCGTCCCCCGTCACGTCGATCCCGTCGCCGCCGTTGCCGCGGAGGGCCGTGCCCGCCGCGTCGGTCCCGATCAGGTTGCCCTGGATCGTCGCGCCGTTCGCGGTCACGCGGATGCCGTCGCCGCCGTTCGCCGACACGGTGTTCCCGTTGTCGTCCAGCGAGCCGCCGATCTGACAGCTAGGCGCACTGACGAGGATCCCGTTCCCGGCGTTGCCGCGCAGCGTCGTGCCGTCGCTCGCGAGCCCGACGGTGTTGCCCGTGACCAGGCCGCACGCCGACACCGCGATGCCGTCGCCGAGGTTGCCGGAGATCGTGTTCGCGAAAACCGGGACCTGCGCGCTCCCTAGCACCACACCGGTGCCGTTCCCCGCCGCCACGAGCGCCGTCGCGCCGATCAGGTTCTGACTCACCGTCCCGCTCGCGCCGGCCAGAACGCGCACGCCGGCGCCGTCGTTGCGGATCATCGTGTTGGCCTGGGAGGGCCCTCCGATCGTCGCGCTCGTCCCCGCGAGCTCGACCCCGTCGCCGGCGTTGCCGTCGAGCACCGTGCGTACCACGAAGGCATTCGCCGCGTCGGCCGATATCACGGCCCCGTCATCGCTGCCCGCCTGCACTCCGAGGTCCGCGAGCTGCGCGAAGTCGGCGTGCACCTGGATGCCGTCGCTGAAGCCGTCGAGGGTCAGTTTCCGGATCCGCGTCGACTCGAGCTGCGATGCGCCGCCGGCGCTGCCCTGCACGACGATGCCCGCGGTGCCGGCGCCCTGGAGCGTCGGGGGGGTCGTGCCGCCGTCGAGCAACACCGGGTCCGTGATCGTCAGCGCGCTCGACACGGTAACCGCGGTCACGCCGCTCGCGAAGACGATCTGATCGCGGGTCGCGCCGTTCGGGTTCGCGTTCGCGTCGAGGATCGCCTCGCGCAGCGAGCCTGGTCCGCTGTTGGCGCCCAGCGTGACCGTGAACGTCGCCGCCGACGCGGTCGCGGGCAGCGCAAGCGTGATCAGTGCCGCCAGCGTCGCGGCGAGGGAGCGTCCGTGCATGCGCGCATCCTTGCGTCCGGCCGGACCCCGGTCAAACCCGGTGTCCGCCTAGACTCGGTCAGATGGCCACCGAGGACAGGACGCTGACCGACCTGGAGCGCTGGTATCGCGAGCGCTATGCGGTGGCGCCTGAGCGCCGCGGTTCGTTCACGACGTTGTCGGGTGAGCCGGTGCGGGCGTTGTACACGGAGGCCGACTTGCCGGGGCCCGAGCGGATCGGTTTGCCGGGCGAGTATCCGTTCACGCGCGGGGTGTATCCGAGCATGTATCGCGGGCGGTTGTGGACGATGCGGCAGTTCGCGGGCTTCGGCACGGCGGAGGAGACGAACGAGCGCTTCCGCTATCTGCTCGAGCACGGGCAGACGGGGCTCTCGACGGCGTTCGACATGCCGAGCCTGATGGGTCACGATTCGGACTCGCCGCGCTCGGAGGGCGAGGTCGGGCGCGAGGGCGTCGCGATCGACACGCTCGACGACATGGAGACGCTGTTCGCCGGGATCGATCTCGGCGAGGTGAGCGTGTCGATGACGATCAACGCGCCGGCGGCGATCATGCTCGCGTTCTACGTCGTCGCGGCCGAGGAGAACGGCGTGCCGGCGGACCGGCTGGGCGGCACGATCCAGGCCGACATCCTGAAGGAGTACATCGCCCAGAAGGAGTGGTGCTTCCCGGTCGATCCGGCGATGCGGCTGCTCGGCGACATGATCGAGTGGTGCTCGCATGCGATGCCGCGCTGGCATCCGGTCTCTATCTCGGGCTACCACATCCGCGAGGCGGGCTCGACCGCGGCGCAGGAGCTTGCGTTCACGCTCAAGGACGGGTTGACCTACGTCGAGCAGGCGGTCGCGCGCGGCCTCGACGTCGATGACTTCGCGCCGCGCCTGAGCTTCTTCTTCAACGCGCAGATCGACTTCTTCGAGGAGATCGCCAAGCTGCGCGCGGCGCGCCGGATCTGGGCGCGCGAGCTGCGCGAGACGTTCGGGGCGAGCGATCCCCGCAGCTGGCTGATGCGCACGCACGTGCAGACCGCGGGCGTAAGCCTGACCGCCCAGCAGCCGCTCAACAACATCACGCGCACCGCGATCGAGGCGCTCGCCGGCGTGCTCGGCGGGACGCAGTCGCTGCACACCAACTCCTACGACGAGGCGCTCGCGCTGCCGACCGAGGACGCGGTCCGGATCGCGCTGCGCACGCAGCAGGTGATCGCGCACGAGACCGGCGTGGCGAACACGATCGACCCGCTCGGCGGCTCCTACTTCATCGAGGCGCTGACCGACGAGATCGAGGCGCGCGCGTACGAGTACTTCGCCAAGATCGACGAGCTCGGCGGGATGGTCGAGGCGGTCAAGCGCAACTACCCGCAGCGCGAGATCGCCGACGCCAGCTTCACGCTCCAGACCGAGATCGACGCGCAGGAGCGGATCGTCGTCGGCGTCAACGCGCATCTCGAGGGCGACGACGGCGAGCTGCAGATCCTGCGCATCGACCCCACGCTCGAGCGCAAGCAGATCGACCGCGTGCAGGGCGTCCGCGCACGCCGCCGGGGCGCCGACGTCGAGCGGGAGCTCGGGGCGCTCAAGGCCGCCGCCGCGCACGACGATCACAACCTGATGCCGAACCTGATCGAGTGCGCGCGCGTACACGCCACTGAGGGCGAGCTCGTCGGAGCCCTCCAGGAAGTGTTCGGCACCTACACCGAGACACCAGTCTTCTAGTCGTACTGAAACCGGAGGTCCTCCCGTGCGCAGGCTCATGCTTCTCTTCATCCTCGTGGCCGCGGGCGGCCTGATGGCGTTGTTCGCCGCGAGCGCTCCCTCGGCCACCAGGGTCAAGGTCGGCGACAACTACTTCGTGCGCTCGGGCGGGGTGCCGACGGTCACGGTCTCCAAGGGCACGCGCGTCCGCTGGGTCTGGCGGGGCAGGAGCCTGCACAACGTCAAGGTCACCAAGGGCCCCCGACAGTTCGGCTCGTCCTCGATGACCTCGGGCTCCTACGTCAAGAAGATGCGCAAGCGCGGCACCTACACGATCATCTGCACGGTCCACGGCGGCTCCGACCAGAAGATGCGCCTGGTCGTCAACTAGCGGCCGGGACGCTCCAGACGGAATACGCCCCGTACCGCCCGGCGGTCACGACGACGTGGCCGCGGGTCGGGAACGGCTCGGGCCTGCGGCCGAAGCGGTCCGCGCGCCATCGCGACCTGTCGCCGGTCGTGCCGCGGTAGAGCCGGATGCGGCCGCGCTCGCGCCAGGCGATCGCGCCGGCGCCGAGCTGCACGGCCGCGCAGGCGCGCTCGCAGCCGCTCAGCCGCAGCGGCTGCCGGCGCCCGCAGCGGTCGACGCGCAGCGGCCGGTAGTCGAACACGCGCTGGTCGAGGCCGAGCGGCGGCGAGTAGGAGTAGGGCAGGAAGCGCCGTTCGTCCTCGTCGTCCTCGGAGAGCGTGCGCTGAAGCGGCGCGCAGATCGGGCGCCAGAGCGCGGCGGAGTCGAGATCGGGCAGCTCGCGGGCGGTCCCGTCGCCGGTCTCGACCGCGGCGCCGCCGAGCGTGAAGAAGACCGAGCCGCCCAGGTTCCAGCCTTCGGCCCAGACGCGCCCGGCGCTGATCACGCCGGAGTCCGGCCCGCCGATCCCTGCGGCCGCCGCGCCGGGCACCGGCCCGGCCGCTCCCGCGGCGAGGTCGAGCAGCCGCGAGCCGTCGGCGCACGCCAGCACGAGCCGGTCGCCGCGCAGCGCGCCGGGATCGCCCGGCCGGCAGCCCTCCGGCAGCCCGAGCGCCCGCGCGGGCGCTCCGGTCGCGAGGTCGAGCACGCGGATCGATCCCGCATCCGGGTGCCAGACGACGCGGCCGGCGGCCGAATCGACGACCGGCGCCGTCAGGCTGGTGCCGAGCCGGGCGGGCGCCGCCTTCGCCGGAGCGGCGAGCGTCAGCAGTAGGATCACGCCGATGGCGGCCGCCACCTCCACCCGCAAGATCCGCGTCGTGGTCGCAAAACCTGGCCTCGACGGGCACGACCGGGGCGCGAAGATCATCGCGCGCGCGCTGCGCGATGCCGGCATGGAGGTCATCTACACCGGACTCCATCAGACGCCCGAGCAGATCGTCGAGACCGTGCTCCAGGAGGACGCCGACGCGGTCGGCCTCTCGATCCTCTCCGGCGCGCACATGACGCTGGTGCCGCGCGTCGTCGAGCTGTTGCGCGCGCAGGAGGCCGGCGACGTGATCGTCACGGTCGGCGGCACGATCCCGGCGCAGGACATCCCCGAGCTCAAGCAGCTCGGCGTCGCCGCGGTCTTCACGCCCGGCGCGCCGACGTCGGACATCATCGAGTTCATCCGCGGCGCCGTCACCCCGTAGCGCCGCGCCGGGCCGTCGAACGTCGCCGAGTCAACCCTATAGGGGGTACTGAACGACGTTCGCGGACAGCGAGCCGCCTCCGCCGCCCCGGACCCTCCTTCGATGCCGCAGTAGACGCCGCGCGCCACACCAGCGCCGACGGTAGAAAACCGTACCGTCCAGACGGTACACTTACGGCAATGCCCGTCGGCATTCTCCTCGCCATCGCCATCGCCGCCGAGGTCGCCGCGACGCTGTCCCTGCGCTACTCCGACGGATTCTCCAAGCCGGTGCCCTCGGCGATCGTCGTCGTCGGTTACGCGACCTCGTTCTGGCTGCTGTCGATCATCCTCAAGGAGCTGTCCGTCGGCACGACCTACGCGATCTGGGCGGGCGCCGGGACGGCTGCGATAGCGGTGATCGGGATCGTCGCCCTGGACGAGCCGGCGACCGCGATCCGGATCGCGTCGATCGCCGTGATCGTCGCCGGCGTGATCGGCCTGAACCTCTCCGGCAGCCATTGATGGCGCGACCGAACCGGCGCGCGCAACTGCTCGACGCCGCGCTCGCCGTGATCAGGCGCAACGGCGCCCAGGCGCTGACGCTCGACGCCGTCGCGGCGGAGGCCGGCGTCTCGAAGGGCGGCGTGCTCTACCACTTCGCCTCCAAGCGGGCCCTGATCGACGGGCTCGTCGACTGCTGGCTCGACGACTTCGAGGCGCGGCTCTCCGGCCCCGACCTCACGGCGGCCTACGTGCGCGCGTCCGACCTCAGCAACGCCGGGCCGGACGTGCGGGCGTCCGAGTTCGGGATGCTCGCGGCGCTGATCGAGGATCCCGAGGTGCTCCAGGCGGCCAGGGAGCGCCAGGCGCGAGTACATGGAACGTATGCTGGAGGGAGTGCTCGCCCGCGAGGACGCGTGGCTGGTGCGCCTCGCGGCTGACGGACTGTGGTATTCCGATCTCCTCGGCGTCGCCCCTCCAACGGGCCACGACCGCCGCCGCCTGATCGAGCGCCTCCTGGCGCTCGCCGCAGGCGACACGCGGTAGATTGACTCGTCAGTCAACGGGTAGGCTCCGACCGTTCGTTTCGCCATCGAGGAGGCTTGCAAGGCCGTGAAGATCTGCGTCCTGGTCAAAGAAGTGCCGGACGCCGCAGTCGAGAAGCGCATCAACCCGAGCACGGGGCGCCTCGACCGCAGCGGCGAGAAGAACCTGAACCCCTTCGACACGCACGCGATCGAAGCCGCGATGCAGCTCAAGGAGGGCGGCGCGGTCGCGGTCGACGAGGTCGTGGCGGTCACGATGGGCCCGGAGACCGCCGCGCGCGCGCTCCACAAGGCCGTCTCGCTCGGCGCCGACCGCTCCCTGCACCTGACCGACGAGGCGCTGGCCGGCTCCGACGTCAACGGCACGGGGTACGCGCTGGCCAAGGCGCTGGAGTCCGAGGCGCCCGACCTGGTGCTGCTCGGCCAGCAGTCGGACGACGGCGAGTGCTACACGATCGGCGCTGTCGTGGCCGACCACCTGCGCATGCCGTCGCTGACCCAGGTGATCAAGATCGACGTCGAGGACGGCGCGCTGCGCTGCGAGCGCCAGGCGGAGTACGGCTACGACACGGTGCTCGTGGAGCTGCCCGCGGTGATCTCCGTCGGCGACGCGATCAACGAGCCGCGCTACCCGTCGCTGAAGGCGATCATGGGCGCGAAGAAGAAGCCGCTCGAGACGAAGGGCGCCGGCGACGTCGGCATCGAGCCGGGCCGCATCGGCTTCGACAACGCCCGCGCGCACTGCGCCGACTTCAAGGCCCCGGCGGCCAAGGAGCCCGGCAAGATCATCGAGGACGAGGACACGAACGAGACGGTCGAGCAGATCGTCACGTGGCTCGACGAGAGGAAGCTGCTGGCATGAGCGGGATCCTGGTCTACGCGCTGCACTACGACGGCGCGTTCAACAAGAACTCACTCGGCGCCGTATCCGAGGGCGCCCGGCTGGCCGGCGAGCTCGGCACGGAGTGCGACGTCGTGGTTGTCGGCGACAAGTCCGGCCTCTCCGACGACCTCTGCGCCTCGCTCGGCCGCTACGGCGCGACGAAGGTCTTCCGCGCCGAGGGTCCCGAAGGGCTCGCCCAGCCCGTCGTCGACGCGATGGCGAAGGTCATCGGCGAGCAGGGCCACGGCTACGCGCTGTTCGGCGGCGGCCTGCTCGGCTTCGAGATCGGCGCGGGCCTGACCGCGCGCCTGGACGCCGGCGTCTGCATGGAGGTCACCAGCGTCCGCGTCGAGGACGGCAAGCTCGTCTCCGAGCGCCCGATCCTCGGCGACTCGTCGGTCTCCGACGTGCACTACCGCGCCGACGTCGGCGTGATCATCGGGCGCCTGAACGCGTTCGAGGTCAAGGAGGGCGGCGAGGGCAGCGCGACGGTCGAGGACCTCGAGCTCGAATTCGAGCCGCACTCGCTGCGGGCGAAGATGGTCAGCCGCGGCGAGCAGCGCGGCGCCGACGTCAACATCGAGGACGCGAAGATCCTCGTCGCGGGCGGCCGCGGCCTGGGCAAGGCCGAGGGCTTCGAGGCGCTCGAGGAGCTCGCCGGCGCGCTCGGCGGCGCCGTCGCGGCGACGCGCGCGGTGGTCGACGCGGGCTGGTACTCCTACTCCGCCCAGATCGGTCAGACGGGCAAGACGGTCTCGCCGAAGCTCTACCTGGCCGCCGGCATCTCGGGCGCGATCCAGCACAAGGTCGGCATGCAGAGCTCGGAGAACATCGTCGCGATCAACAAGGACGCGAACGCCCCGATCTTCGAGTTCTCCGACCTGGGCATCGTCGGCGACCTGAACAAGATCGTGCCGAAGCTCACCGAGGCCGTGAAGGCGCGCAAGGGCGGCTGATGCCCTCCGCGAACGGCAGCCGCGCGGTCGCACCGATCGAGTTCCCGCCGCCGGTCGACCCGGCGGCGGAGTTCATCGGCCCGCCGACGGATCCCGAGGACGAGCGGATCGAGGTCGGCGTCGCGATCGTCGGCGGCGGGCAGGCCGGCATGGCGTGCGCGATCCGCCTGCTGCAGCTGCTCGAGGACGACCCGGCGCTGGCCGAGTCGCTCGGCGAGGTGCCGGTCGCGGTGATCGAGAAGGGACGCGTCGCCGGCGCGCACCAGCTCTCGGGCGGCGTGATGAACCCGGGGCCGATCCGCCAGCTGCTCCCGGACGACGACTCCTGGCCGCACTTCGGCGAGGTCGGCAAGGAGACCGTCTACTTCATGCTGAACCGCAAGCGCGCGGTTCCGCTGAAGCCGACGCCGCCGCCGTTCCGCAACCACGGCAACTACGTCGTCTCGGTCGCCGAGCTCAACCGCTGGCTGGGCGAGCGGGCCGAGGAGGCCGGGGCCTACGTGCTGTCCGAGACCGTCGGCGCCAAGCTGCTGGTCGACGACGCGACCGTGGTCGGCGTGCGCACGGGCGACAAGGGCCGCGACAAGCAGGGCGGGGAGAAGTCGAACTTCGAGCCCGGCTCCGACGTGATCGCGAAGGCGACCGTGCTGGCCGAGGGCTGCTGGGGCCACCTGACCGGCGCCGCGCTGAAGGGCCTCGGGCTCGCCGGCACCGACCCGCAGGTCTGGGCGCTGGGCGTGAAGGAGGTCTGGGAGGTCGAGCAGCCGCTGGACCGCGTGATCCACACGCTCGGCTGGCCGCTGCGCCCGCAGGCGAAGTACAAGGAGTTCGGCGGTTCGTGGATCTACCCGATGAACCGCGAGGGGGAGAAGCCGCGCGTCTCGCTCGGCTTCGTCGTCGGGCTCGACTACGCCGACGCCCGGCTCTCGGTCCACGACGTGCTGCAGGAGTTCAAGCTGCACCCGCGCGTGCGCAAGATCCTCGCCGGCGGCAAGCGCGTCGCCTGGGGCGCGAAGGCGATCCCCGAGGGCGGCTACTGGGCGATGCCGCGCCTGCACGCGCCGGGCATGGTCATCTGCGGCGACGGCGGCGGCATGGTCAACGTCCCGAAGCTGAAGGGCATCCACTACGCGATCCGCTCGGGCATGCTGGCCGCCGAGACGATCTACGAGCGGCTCAAGTCCGGCTCGACCGACTTCTCCTCCTACGAGCGGGCGGTGCACGACTCCGAGATCGGCAAGGACCTCTACGAGTCGCGCAACATGAAGCAGCCGTTCGCGAAGGGGCTGATCGTCGGCGGTGCGATCACGAACGCGATGGTCGTGACCAAGGGGCGGCTGCCGGGCGGGCACTGGGCGACGCATCGCGACTCCGAGCAGCCGCTTGCTGCTGACCGACCGCGACAAGCGCTATCCGAAGCCGGACGGCAAGTACACCTTCGACAAGCTCTCGGGCGTCTTCACGACCGGCAACGCGACGCGCGACGACGCGCCGAGCCACATCCGGATCCAGCAGCGCGTCCCGCGCGAGCTCGCCGAGGCGTGGGCGTGGATGTGCCCGGCCGGCGTCTACGAGGTACCGGAGGACGCGCCCGAGAACGCCGAGCGGGTCGACATGATCGTGAACCCCTCGAACTGCGTGCAGTGCGGCGCGATCACCGCCAAGGGCGGGCGCCTTACGCCGCCGGAGGGCGGCGACGGGCCCGTCTACCAGGTGACCTGAGCGCAGGGCCGCAACTCCGGGCGGTCCCGCAGCGTTAACACGCGCGTCCATGCGACGCGTACTGCTGATCAGCGCCTTGCTCCTGCTCGGCTCCCCGGCCGCCGCCGCGGCGGAGAGCGTGAAGCTGCTCGCGTGCGACAACGCGCTCGAGCCGCAGCAGCGCGCGGCCACGTTCGAGGCGCGCGTGCGGCCTGCGCATGGCAGCGAGCGGATGCAGGTGCGCTTCTCGCTGCAGGTGCGCGAGGGGGGACTGCTCGGCTGGCGCCGCGTGGTCGCCGGAGGCCTCGACCAGTGGCTGACGTCTGCCGCCGGCGTGCGCCGCTACTCCTACGCCAAGACCGTGCAGAACCTCTCCGCGCCGGCCGCGTACCGCACGATCGTGCGCTTCCGCTGGCTCGACTCCGACGGAGCCGTGCTCGCGCGCTCGCGCGTGACGTCGCGCGTCTGCCGCCAGGCCGACCTGCGGCCCGACCTCGCGGCCACGCTGATCGAGGTCGCGCCGCAGCCCGAGCAGGGCGGGGCTCTGTACGCCGTGACGCTGCGCAACCGCGGCCGCACCGCGGCGGGCGCGTTCACCGTCGCGCTGCGCGCGGGCGAGCAGGAGCTCGAGCCGATCGAGCTGCCGGGCCTCGCCGCGGGCGAGCAGCAGGTCGTCACCTGGGCCGGCCCGGCATGCGCAGCGGACACGTCGCTGATCGCGACGGTGGACACCGGTCTCGCGATCGACGAGCGCGACGAGTACGACAACGTGCTCGCCTCCACCTGCCTGCCGTAGTCGCGCCGGACGCGAGCGCATAAGCTGGCGCGTGCATGGCCGAGTCCGCGCCTTCCGCCAGCGCTGCGCCGCTCGAGTTGCGCGCGCGCTACAACGAAGCCTTCCACGCATGGCTCGCCCATCGCGACGAGCGCGAGCTGGGAACCGCGTACGCGCTCGGCCGCGAGGCGGTAACGGCCCAGCTGAGCGTGCTCGACCTCGCCGAGGCGCACCACGCCGTCGCGCAGGAGGCGCTGCGCGAGGAGGACGACGCGGGGCGCCGCGCGGAGCTGCTCGAGGCCGCCGGCGTGTTCTTCGGCGAGGCGCTCTCGACCTTCGAGATCGCCCACCGCGGCTATCACGCCGTCCAGGAGGCGGCGCGGCTGGAGCACGAGCACGTGAACCAGCTCAACGCGCTAGCGAAGGCCTCGGTGAAGATCAACGCGACGATGACGACCGAGGAGACGCTCCAGCTCACGGTCGAGGCGGCGCGCGAGATCCTCGGCGCGCGGCACGCGACGATCTCGAGCCTCGCCGGCGATCCCTTCGCACGCGGGCTGAGCGCCGCATCGCCGGCCGGCGGGGCGCCGGGGGATGCGATGGGCCCGCCGGTCGGCGTGATGCTGCGCAGCGCCGGCCGCCCGCTCGGCATGCTCGAGGTCGCCGACGGGCCCGAGCGCGAGTTCACCCCGCGCGACGAGGCGATCCTCGCCCAGCTCGGACAGCTCGCCTCGGTCGCGATCGCGAAGTCGCAGGCCTACACGCGCGAGCGCCACATCGCCCAGGTGCTGCAGCGCTCGCTGCTCCCGCCCTCGCTCCCGTCCGTGCCCGGGCTCGCCGCGGCCGTGCGCTTCATCGCCGCGGGCGAGGGGATCGAGGTCGGCGGCGACTTCTACGACCTCTTCCGCGCGCGCGGCTCGGCGGTCGCGGCGCTGATCGGCGACGTCTGCGGCAAGGGGCCCGAAGCCGCGTCGGTGACCGCGCTCGCGCGCCACACGCTGCGCGCCGCGGCCGCATACGAGGCGCGGCCGAGCGCCGTGCTCGCGCTGCTGCACCGCGCGCTGCGCGAGTCGCGCGACGACGGGCGCTTCTGCACCGTCGCGTACTGCGACTTCGAGGTGCGCGCCGACGGACTGCGGATGCTGCTCTGCTGCGGCGGCCATCCGCTGCCGCTGGTGCTGCGCGCCAGCGGCGTCGTGGAGCCGGTCGGCAAGCTGGGGACGCTGCTCGGCGCGGACGTCGAGCCGGTCCTGTCCGACGTCGTCATCGAGCTCGCGCCGGGCGAGCTGGTCGTGCTCTACACCGACGGCGTCACGGAGGTCAGGGCGGGACGCAAGGAGCTCTTCGGCCACCGCGACCTCGCCGAGCTGCTGGAGCGATGTGCGGGCCTGCCCGCCGACAGCGTCGCGCAGCGCATCCAGGACGCGGTGCTCGAGGCGGCGAGCGGGCGGCCGCGCGACGACATCGCGATCCTCGTCGTCGGAGCCAGCCCGCAGCTCGACGCCGCGGATCCTGGCACACTCCCCGGCGCTCCTCGACCCTCGGAGGCAACGGATGGCTGAACCTGCGAACGGAGCGCCCGGCGAGGGCGCGACCTCGCCCGACACCAGCGCGGCGATGCTGCGCGAGCTCGTCGCGCACCTGCGCCAGAACCGCACGGTGCTGCGCGAGAAGTGGGCCCGGCGGATCACCGAGGCGCAGCTGCTCACCGCCCTGACGCCGGAGGAGATCTTCTCCGAGGCGACCTCGATCTACGACAGCTACGTCGAGGTGCTCGAGACCGGCTCGGTCGAGGCGCTGCAGGACTACGCCCGCAACCTGTCCGAGCGCATCATCCCGCGCGGCGTCGAGACCGACGAGGTGCTCGGGATCGTGCTGCTGCTGCGCGACGTGCTCGCCCGCTCGCTGTTCGAGAAGTACCAGGACGACTTCGAGCTGCTCAACCGCGTGCTCGACGCCTACGAGCCGGCGGCCAACCGGATCGCCAACACGGTCGCGATCAACTTCGTCCAGGAGCGCGAGCGCGTCATCCGCCAGCAGCAGGAGGCGATCCGCGAGCTCTCCACGCCGGTGCTCCAGGTGCGCGAGCGGCTGCTGATCCTGCCGATCATCGGCGTGCTGGACTCGCAGCGCGCGCGCCAGCTCACCGAGCAGCTGCTGCGTGGCATCCGCGCCAACCGCGCGAAGGTGGTCGTGATCGACATCACGGGCGTGCCGACGATCGACTCGACGGTGGCCAACCACCTCGTGCAGACGGTCGAGGCGTCGCGGCTGATGGGCGCGAGCGTGATCATCACCGGCCTCTCGTCCGAGATCGCCCAGACGCTGGTCACGATCGGCGTCGACCTCTCGAAGGTCAATGCGGTCGGCGATCTGCAGGGCGGCATCGAGGAGGCGGAGCGGCTGCTCGGCTACGAGGTGTCGCGCGCGGCCGAGACCCCGCAGGTCGAGGTCCGCTGAACCGGCTCGCATGGCCGTACCGATCCTCAAGCAGGGCCCGTTCCTGATCGCCTCGATCCAGGCGGCGCTGACCGACACGGACGTCATCCGCCTCCAGGACGACGTGATGGTGCAGGTCGGCCGCTTCCGCTCCCGCGGGATCGTCGTCGACGTGACGGCGCTCGACGTGATGGACTCGTTCGTGTCGCGCTCGCTGCGCGGGATCGCCCACATGACGCGGTTGCGCGGGGCCGAGACGGTGATCGTGGGCATCCAGCCGGAGGTCGCGTTCGCGATGGTCCAGCTCGGGATGAACTTCGAGGACGTGCACACGGCGCTCGACCTCGAGGAGGGCCTGGCCTTCCTCCGGCGGCAGCTCAACAGGGAGCCGGATGCCGGTGGCGGATGACGTGCGGGTGGCGATCCGCACGGACGCGGACGTCGTCACCGCCCGCCAGGAGGCTCGGACGATGGGTGCGGGCCTCGGCTTCTCGAGCACCGACCTGACGCTCCTGGCCACCGCCATCTCGGAGGTGGCGCGCAACATCACGACCTACGCCGGCGAGGGCGAGGTGGCGCTGCGCGTGCTCAACGACGGCGGCCGCCACGGCATCGAGGTGGTCGCGAGCGACAGCGGCCCGGGGATCGAGGACGTCGAGCTCGCGATGCAGGACGGGTACACGAGCGGCAACGGCCTCGGTCTCGGGCTGCCCGGCACGCGCCGGCTCGTGGACGAGTTCGAGCTGCAGACCGAACCGGGCCGCGGGACCAGCATCCGGCTCGTCAAGTGGACCCGTGCCTGATCGCGCCGCCTCACACTGGCCCGCCAAGCTCGAGCTCGGGATCGCCGAACGACCGCTTGCCGGCGAGTGGCGCTCGGGCGACCGCGCCGTGCTCGTCGCCTACGAGGGCGGCGCGCTCGTGGCCGCGATCGACGGGCTCGGGCATGGCACCGAGGCGGCCGACGCCGCCGAGGCGGCCGCCGCCGTGCTCGCCGCGCACCCCGACGACGAGCCGGCGCAGCTGATCGGTGCCTGCCACGCCGCGCTCGCCCGCACCCGCGGTGCCGTCATGACGCTCGCGTGGATCGACCTCGTCGACGAGAGCCTGCGCTGGACCGGGGTCGGCAACGTCGAGGGACGGCTGGTGCATGCGAGCGCCGGCCCGCACGCGCCGACCGAGGGTGCGCTGACGAAGGGCGGGGTGGTCGGCTACAACCTGCCGTCGATCCGCGTCACCGGCACCGGACTCGAGGACGGTGACGTGATGGTGCTCGCGACCGACGGCATCGACTCCGGCTTCGCGCGGGCGATTGCGGCGGGCGGTGTGGCGCAGGACATCGCCGACCGGATCCTCGGCGAGCACGGCAAGGCCTCCGACGACGCGCTCGTCGTCGTGGTGCGCTACCTGCCGGGGAGATGAGCCCGCCCCGCACGCTGCGCGTGGACGGCGACGCGGACGTCGCCAACGCGACGCGCGCGGCGCGCGAGGCGGCGGAGCGCTGCGGGCTCTCGAGCGTCGAGGCGCAGCAGCTCGCGACAGCGGTCTCCGAGCTGGCGGGCAACGCCGTCAAGTACGGGCGCGGCGGCGAGGTCGAGCTGACGCCGGCCGAGCGCTCGGGCCGGCGCGGGCTGACCGTGATCGTGCGCGACGCCGGGCCCGGGATCGGGGATCTCGGGGCCGCGTTGCGCGACGGCGTCTCGACGGGCGGCTCGCTCGGCCTCGGGCTGCCAGGCGCCAGGCGGTTGATGGACGACTTCAAGGTCGTGAGCGGCCCGGGCGGGACCGAGATCACGATGGCGCGCTGGGAGGGCGGGCTGCAGGCGACCCACATCCCCGCGATCTGCACGGTGCGGGAGGGGGCGGGCGGCGTGGCGGTCGCGCAGCCGTTCCGCAACGGACTGCTGCTGGGCATGGCGGCGGGCCCACGCGCCGCCGAGGTGGCGCGCGGGTGGCGCACGCGCCCCTGGTACGCGCCGGCGCAGCTCGCCGAGGGCTGCCGCGCGCAGCTCGATCCAGGCCAGCGGCTCGGGCTCGCACTCGCGTCCGTGAGCGCGCTCGACGGCCGGCTCGCATGGCTGCGCGCGGGCGCGGTCGGTTGCGTGCTGCTGCGCGCGGCAGGCGACATCGTGCTGTTCCCGCCGCCGGGTGCCGCGCTGAGCCGCGGCGGCGGCGGGCCGCTGCGCGCGGCGACGGTCGACGCCCGCCGCGACGACCTGCTGGTGATGGCCGCGGCGCCGCTGGACGCTGCCGCGCTAGCGGACCTGGCCGCGTCCGGCGGCGACGTGCCCGGGAATCCGGCCCTGCTGACCGCCCGCTTCGAGCGCGGCGCGCTCGAGCCGCGGCGGCCGCCCAGGGGGGTGGAACGCCGCTCTACACTGGAAGGACCATGAAGACAGATATCCATCCCGAATACGTCGAAGCTCACGTGCGCTGTACGTGCGGCAACGAGTTCACGACACGATCGACCCAGTCCGAGATCCGGGTGGAGATCTGCTCGAACTGCCACCCGTTCTACACGGGCAAGCAGAAGCTGGTCGACACCGGTGGCCGCGTAGAGCGCTTCAAGCGCCGCGCCGCCAAGCGCGCACGCGGATAGCCTGCGCGCATCCCCCTGGCACGACCTCGCGGCCGACTGTAGGATGCCCGCGCGGCCGCATGGAGCGCCGCCGCGGTTCCCGCGTCGCCAGCGCGACGCCGGGTCATATCGAGGGGGAGAAAGATGGAACGTCGTCCTCGCGTCGCGAGCACGTTCGGCCTACTGGGCGGGCTGCTAGCGATCGCGCCGGCCGCCGAGGCGGCCACCGTGCGTGCGTCGGAGTCGGTTGCGCGCGCGTGCCATAAGACCTACGTCAAGGGCGCCGCGGGAACCGCGACGCTCGGCGCCACCGCCACGGCGGACGGACTCGTACACGCCCGCCTGAGCGGCGCCGGCGACTGGGATCTCGGCGTCTTCGACGCCAAGTCGGGCCGCAGCGTCGGCGGCTCGGCCGGGCCGCGCTCGCGGGAGGTCGCCGAGGGATTCGTGCGGACGGGCCAGAAGCTCGTCGTCCAGGCCTGCCGCTATCGCGGCGCGGCCGCCAGCGCGAACGTGTCCGTCAGCTTCTCGCCCGTGGCCAAGAGCAGCTCGGAGAAGAAGCAGCTCGTTGCGGTCGAAACCCCCACCCCCGCAGCCAAGCGGGCGCTCCAGACATTGGCGCTCGACCTGACCGAGCACGCCAACGACCACTCCGTCGACGTCGTGCTGCACGGGTCGCGCGACGCGCGGGCGCTGCGCGACGCGGGCCTCGAGTTCGACGTCGAGGTCGCCGACCTCGAGGCGCAGGCCAAGGCGCAGCGCACGGCGGACCTGAGATACCAGGAGCAGAACCAGCAGACGCACCTGCCGTCCGGCGCGAACGCGTACCGGCGGCTCGCGGACTACGAGCTCGAGATGAAGCGGCTCGCCGCCACGTATCCGAACAAGGCGAAGCTGATCACGCTCGCGCATCCGACCTGGCTCGGCCGTGACGTCGTCGGCCTGGAGGTCACCAACAACGTCGCCAGCACCGACGACGGCAAGCCGATCTTCCTCAACATGGGCGTGCACCACGCGCGCGAGTGGCCGTCATCGGAGCACGCGATCGAGTTCGCCTACGACGTCCTGCGCAACCAGGGCCGATCGGGCGCGCTGCTCGACGAGACGCGCCTGATCACGGTGCCGGTCGTCAACCCGGACGGCTTCAACATCTCGCGCGAGGCGCAGCACAGCGGCGTCGTCTGGACCTACTCCACGTTCGACTACGAGATGAAGCGCAAGAACTGCCGCCCGATGGGTCAGTTCGTGGGCCCGTGGACGTGCCTCAACTCGAGCCTCGGCGCCTATGCCGGCGTCGACCCGAACCGCAACTACGGCGGTCTATGGGGCGCACCCGGCGCCGGCGTCACGGAGCCGGACGCCACCTACCGCGGCCCGGAGCCGTTCTCGGAGCCCGAGGTGCAGAACATCCGCGAGCTGCAGTCGACGCGGGCGATCACCAACCTGATCTCCAACCACACGTTCTCCGAGCTCGTCCTGCGGCCGCCGGGCGTGGCCTCCACGGGTCAGGCACCGGACGAGCCGCTGCTCGCCGACCTCGGCGCCGACATGGCCGAGCACAACGGCTACGCCAGCGTGCCGGGCTACGCGCTCTACGACACGAGCGGCACGACCGAGGACTGGACGTACTGGACCGCCGGCGCGCTGAGCTACACGTTCGAGATCGGCTACCTGGGCTTCCACCCGCCGTTCAACAACGGCGTCGTGGACGAGTACCTGGGTCGCGGGCAGGCGTCCGGCGCGGGCGCCGGCGGCAACCGCGAGGCCTACTACTCGATGCTGTCGCGCACCGCGCTCGGGGAGGAGCACTCCGTGCTCGCCGCCCAGGACCTGCCGGCCGGCGCGGAGCTGGAGATCTCCAAGACGATCCAGAACGAGACGGCGCCGGTGATCCTCGAGGACGACGGCGATCCCGTCGCCCCGCCGATCCCGTTCACCGACACGCTGACGTACACGGCGAAGGCCGGCGCGAACGGCGATCTGGAGTGGCACGTCAACCCGTCGACGCGGCCGTGGATCGACGGCCGCTACGGGCGTGAGCCGACGGGTGAGCCCCAGCAGGCGGCGATCGCCATGCCCAACCCGGCCGGCATCCCGCGCGAGAACGTCCGCTATCCGGCCGGTGGGTACGAATCGTTCTCGTTCGACGTCGAGGACGACGGCGTCGACAACGGATCGTTCAACGTCCACATCGAGTGGGGGGACGCGAACACCGACTGGGACGTCTACGTGATCGGTCCGGACGGGTCGCAGGTGACGTCGTCGGCTTCGTTCGGCGACACCGACGAGGACGCGTTGCTCACGGACCCGGGGCCCGGCACGTACACCGTGCACATCGTCAACTACGACCTCGGCGCCACGGACGACTGGTTCGGCGGCGAGATCACGTTCGCCGCGCCGACGCCGCCGGTGGCCCCGACCGGCGTCGAGACGTGGACGCTGACATGCAACGGCGCGACCTCGGAGGTCGAGGTCGACCGCGGCCAGGTCGAGGACATCGACGGCGCCTGCTAGCCGATGGGCGGCGGGCGGCCTCCGGGCCGCCCGCCGCCTCTATCCTCGGACCGGTGATCCGGGCGCTCGTGGAGCAGATCGAGGCGCGCCACGCCGAGGCGCAGGCGCAGATGTCGGACCCCGCCGTGATCGGCGACCGGCAGGGCTATGCGGAGGCAGGGCGGTTGTACACCCAGCTCGCGACGGCCGCCAAGCTCGCCCAGGAGTGGCGCCGCGCGCAGGACGACGCCGCGGGCGCGCAGGAGATGCTCGCCGAGGACGGCGAGGATCCCGAGCTGCGCGAGATGCTCGAGACGGCCCGCGCCCGCGCCGCCGAGCTCGAGGAGGAGATCCGGCTCGCGATGGTCGAGCGCGACCCGTCCGACGACAAGAACGTGATCGTCGAGATCCGCGGCGGCGCCGGCGGCGACGAGGCCGGTCTGTGGGCGGGCGACCTCTACCGCATGCTCACCCGCTACGCCGAGCGGCGCGGCTTCAAGACCGAGACGCTCGGCGCCTCCGACGGCGCGTACACGTTCGAGGTGCGCGGCGACGGCGCCTACTCCGTCTTCAAGTTCGAGGGCGGCACGCATCGCGTGCAGCGCGTGCCCGAGACCGAGTCCCAGGGCCGCATCCACACCTCGACCGCGACCGTCGCGGTCCTGCCCGAGGCCGAGGACGTCGACGTGCACGTCGACCAGTCGGACCTCGAGATCGACGTCTACCGCTCCTCCGGGCCGGGCGGCCAGTCGGTCAACACGACCGACTCGGCGGTGCGGATCACGCACAAGCCGACCGGCATCGTCGTCTCGATGCAGGACGAGAAGTCGCAGCTGCAGAACCGTGAGCGCGCGATGAAGGTGCTGCGCGCGCGGCTCTACGAGGCCAAGCTCGCCGAGCAGCAGGCCGAGGTCGCCGCCGCCCGCTCCGCCCAGGTCGGGACCGGCGAGCGCGCGGAGAAGATCCGCACCTACAACTTCCCCGAGCGGCGCGTCACCGACCACCGCATCAAGCACACGGCGCACAACCTCGACCAGCTGCTCGAGGGCGAGCTCGACGAGTTCACCGCCGCTCTTCAGGACGACGAGAAGCGCCGCCGGCTCGACGCCGCCGCGAGCTAGGGTCGCGACCCCATCGCCGCGCGCCGGCGGCGCGCCGATAGGAGCAGTGGAACCTCCTGAACCTCGATTGATGCAGGACGCAGGCACGCCGGCAGGGCCGCCGGCAGGTCTCCGAGAGTGGCGGCGGCTGGGCGAAGTACTCGCCTCGGCCGGCGGCGCTCTCGCGCGCCGGTACCTTGCAAGGGGTGCCCCGCTCCCCGGACAGGCTGATCGGTCGCACGAGCGTCCGTGACGCGCTCGACTCCGCGATCATCGCATTGGCGGCGGCGGGCTGCGACACGCCGCGGCTCGATGCCGAGCTGTTGCTCGCCGCCGCGATGGGCACCGACCGGGCCGCGATCGTCGCCGACCCCGGCCGCGCGCTCGACCCGGACGCCGCCCGTCGCTTCCAGGAGTTCGCGGCGCGCCGCCGCGATCGCGAGCCGGTCGCCTACATCCTCGGCTCGAAGGGCTTCCGCTCGATCGAGCTGGCGGTCGACCCGCGCGTGCTGATCCCGCGCCCGGAGACCGAGCACCTGGTCGACGCCTTGCTCGACCTCGCACCGGGCTCGCGCGTCTGCGACGTCGGCACGGGCTCGGGGGCGATCGCGCTGGCGCTCCTGTCCGAGCGGCCCGACCTCGCGGTGGTGGGCACCGACGCCAGCGCCGACGCGCTGGCGGTGGCGCGGGCGAACGCGGAGCGGCTCGGGCTCGAGCTCGAGCTCCACCACGGCGACCTGCTCGCGGGCGTACCCGGCCGGATCGATGCCGTGGTCTCGAACCCGCCGTACGTGGAGGACGCGGCCGAGCTGGCTCCCGACATCGTGCGCCACGAGCCGGCGCTCGCGTTGCGGGCCGGGCCGGGCGGGCTCGACGTGATCCGGCGGCTGCTCCCGGCCGCGGGCGCGACGGCCGCGCACACGGTGGCGCTCGAGATCGGCGCCGGCCAGGCGGCCGCCGTCGCGGAGCTGATCCGCGGCGCCGGGTTCCCGGAGGTCGAGACGATCGCCGACCTCGCCGGGATCGGGCGCGTGCTGGTCGGCCGCCGGCGGGGATGAGCGTGGCGCTGACGGAGGCGGATGCCGCGGCGTTCGAGGACTGCGTGCGGGCGGGAGCGGTCGCCGTCTTCCCCGCCGACACGGTCTACGGGCTCGGCTGCGACCCCGACTCTCCGGACGCGGTCGAGCGGCTCTACGCGCTCAAGGGCCGCTCGCCCGGCAAGCCTGCCGCGGTCATGTTCTTCTCGCTCGCGCCGGCGCTCGCCGCGCTGCCGGAGCTCGGCGCGCGCACGCGCGCCGCGCTGGAGCGGCTGCTGCCGGGCGGTCTCACGCTGCTGCTGCCCAACCCGCGCGGCCGCTTCGCGCTCGCCTGCGGGAGCGACCCTGCGACGCTCGGCGTGCGCGTGCCGGACGTTCCCGCGCTCTCCGGCGTGCGCCTCGCGGTGCTGCAGAGCTCGGCCAACCGATCGGGCGGCGCCGACGCGCGCCGGCTCGCGGAGGTGCCGGAGCAGATCCGCGCCGCGGCCGGAATCGTGCTTGACGGCGGCGAGCTTCCGGGTACTCCTTCCACCGTGGTGGACCTGCGCGCCTACGAGGAGACGGGCCGGTGGGAAGTGCTGCGAGCTGGGTTGGTCGCCCCGGGGGCGATTGCTAGCGTGATCGGCTCGCGTATGTAACGTCGCCTGGCAGGCGAAACCCTCATATGGAGAACGAATGACCGACGACCTGCAGCCCGACTACTTCGAGCGCCCGCTGGCCGACGTCGACCCCGAGGTCGCCGAGGCCATCGGCCGTGAGCTCGATCGCCAGCAGCGGACGCTGGAGATGATCGCCTCGGAGAACTTCGTGCCCGAGGCGGTGCTCGAGTGCCAGGGCAGCGTGCTGACGAACAAGTACGCGGAGGGTTATCCGGGCAAGCGCTACTACGGCGGCTGCGAGCACATCGACGTGATCGAGCAGCTCGCGATCGACCGGGCCAAGGCGCTGTTCGGTGCCGAGCACGCGAACGTGCAGCCGCACGCGGGCGCGCAGGCCAACTCGTCCGTCTATCACGCGCTGCTGCAGCCCGGCGACACGATCATGGGCCTCGCGCTGCCGCACGGCGGCCATCTGAGCCACGGCATGAAGCTCAACGTCTCCGGCCGGCTCTACGACATCGCGCCGTACGAGGTCTCCCCGGACGACTACCTGATCGACATGGACGAGGTCGCGCGGATCGCGCGCGAGCGCCGCCCGAAGCTGCTGCTCGCCGGCTGGTCGGCCTACCCGCGCGTGCTCGACTTCGCGCGCTTCCGCGAGATCGCCGACGAGGTCGGCGCGCTGCTGATGGTCGACATGGCGCACTTCGCGGGGCTCGTCGCCGCCGGCATCCATCCCAACCCGGTGCCGCATGCGGACGTCGTGACCAGCACGGTGCACAAGACGCTCGGCGGCGCGCGCGGCGGGCTGATCCTGTGCCGCGAGGAGTACGCGAAGAAGATCAACTCCGCCGTCTTCCCGGGCCAGCAGGGCGGGCCGCTCGAGCACGTGATCGCGGGCAAGGCGGTCGCGTTCAGGATCGCGGCCTCGGCCGCGTTCCGCGAGCGCCAGGAGCGCACGGTGGCGGGCGCGAAGGCGATCGCGGCGGAGCTGCTCGAGGCCGGCAACGGCGTCAACGTCCTCACCGGCGGCACCGACGTCCACCTGGTCCTGGTCGACCTGCGCGACTCCGAGCTCGACGGGATGCAGGCCGAGAACCGGCTGCACGAGATCGGCATCACGGTCAACCGCAACGCGGTCCCGTTCGACCCGCGCCCGCCGGCCGTCTCCTCGGGCCTCCGGGTCGGGGCCTCGGCGCTCGCGACGCGCGGCGTGCAGGTCGAGCAGTTCACCGAGATCGGCCGCATCATCGCCACCGCGCTGCAGCCCGGCTTCGACGACGTCAAGTCCGACCTGACCGAGCGCGCGACCGCGATCGCCGAGCGGTTCCCGCTCTACAGCCACCTGGGCACAGCGGCAGCGACCGTCTGACAGCCACCGTGTTCTGCACTCGGAGCACCGCATCGGTGCTCTGAGTGCAAACCGCTGGCGCGCCGCGAGCCCTGCGATCCTCTCTGGCGCAATGAAGGACGACGCGCTGCTCGGGTTCCTCGTCGCGCTCGTCGTGGCGGCGCTCCTGACGCCTCCCGTCGCGCGGCTCGCCCGGCGGATCGGCGCCGTCGACGCGGTCAGGGAGCGCGGGCTCGCGCGCGAGGCGACCCCGCTGCTCGGCGGGCTGGCGATCTTCGCCGCCACGCTGGTCGCGGCGCTGCTGTTCCTGCCGATGACGCAGGCGACGAAGGGCATCCTCGGCGGTGCGGCGCTGATCACCGCGGTCGGCGCGCTGGACGACTGGCGCGAGCTCAGCGCGGGCGCGAAGCTCGCGGGCCAGATCGTGTCCGCGCTCATCCTGGTGCTCGCGGGCGTGAGCGTGGACGTGGTGACGCTGCCGTTCCTCGGCCGCGTGGAGTTCGGCACGACGGGGGACGTGCTGACGCTGCTCGGGCTCGTCGGCGTGATGAACGTCGTCAACTTCTCCGACGGCATCGACGGCCTTGCCGCCGGCGTCTGCGCGATCTCGGCCGCGGCGTTCGCG
Source organism: uncultured Solirubrobacteraceae bacterium (assembly GCA_963839615.1). Taxonomy (GTDB): domain Bacteria; phylum Actinomycetota; class Thermoleophilia; order Solirubrobacterales; family Solirubrobacteraceae; genus DASQMT01. Next base: position 28,493 of record CAWIVY010000005.1, on the reverse strand, counting down.
GTGATCGCGTTCGACCTGCAGAAGGACTCGGCCGGCGTGCTCGCGGCGATCACTGCCGGCGCCGCGATCGGCTTCCTCGTGCACAACTTCCACCCCGCGTCGGTCTTCATGGGGGACTGCGGCTCGAACCTTCTGGGCCTGCTGCTCGGCGGCGTGATCGTCGAGGGCTCGCTCAAGACGAACGCCCTGATCGCGCTGATCGTCCCGCTGGTCGTGCTGGCCGTGCCGTTCCTCGACACCGGCTTCGTCGTCGCGAAGCGGATCAAGTACGGCCGGCCCGTCTACCAGGCCGACGCCAACCACTTCCACCACCGCTTCCACCGGATCGGCTTCTCGCAGCGGCGCACCGTGCTCTACCTGTACGGCTGGACCGTGACGATGGCCGGCCTGGCGGTCGCGCTGCGCTTCGTCCCGTACTCCGACCAGGGCGACCTCAACGTCGGCTGGTCGCTGGTCATGGCGGTGTTCTTCGCGCTCGCGCTCGCCGCGAGCGTGTACCTCGTGCTCGTGCTCGAGATCCTCAAGCTGCGCCGGTTGCGCTCGCGGCAACTGCGCAGCAGCGACCCGGGCACGACCGAGCACGAGATCGACGCCGAGGTCGAGCGCGAGCTCGAGACGGGGGATTTCAGGGCGCTCGACCCAAAGTATTGACGCTCCGTCAGGAGCGTGGCACCATCAGCGCATGCCGCATCTGCTCGATCTCACCACGCAGGGCGACGTCGGCACGATGGCCGACGAGTCGAGGCTCTCGACAGTCCAGCTGATGGACCCGCAGGCGCTCTACGAGCTGTGGGAGCGACAGCCGTGGTCGGCGCACGCGATCGACCTCGAGCGCGACAAGCTCGACTGGGCGGCGATGGCCGTCGAGGACCGGCGCCAGATCGCATGGTCGCTGTCGTCGTTCTTCGTCGGCGAGGAGCGCGTGACGACGCAGTTCTCCGGACTCGTGATGGCGTACGAGACCCAGTCCGAGGAGGCGTTCCTGACCACGCAGCAGGTCGACGAGGCGCGCCACGCGCAGCACTTCAACCGCTTCTACGAGCAGGTCCTCGGCCTCGACGACACGTTCGAGAGCCGGCTCGAGCACGCGCGCCGCCAGCTCACCGACGACTTCGTCACGCTCTTCGACCACCACCTCGTCGAAGCCGGCAAGGCGCTCGTGGCCGAGCCGCGCGACGTCGGCGCGAAGGTCGACTTCGTCACGACCTACCACATGGTGATCGAGGGCACGCTCGCGCTGACCGGCCAGAACTTCATCACCCGCGCGTTCGAGGAGCGCGGGATCCTGCCGGGCTTCACCGAGGGCTTCCGCAGGATCGCGAGCGACGAGCACCGCCACGTCGCCTACGGCACCTGGTTCCTGCAGCAGAAGGCGGCCGACCCCGGCCTGCGGCGGCGCATCGCCGACAAGGTCCTGGCGCTGCTGCCGACCACGGCGGGCGTGCTCGTCCCGCCCGGCGCGGACCCGGACAACTGGACGCTGCTCGGCTACGGCGCCGAGGAGATCAACACGTTCGCGTTCACCGCGCTCACGCGCCGGCTCAAGGTGATCGGCGTGGACCTCGGCGCCGCGGTCCCCTAGACAGTACGGATAACACCACTTGGCGATCTCCGCGCGGCCTGTTACCGTCGCCCGACCGCATCGAGACGCGACTTTCGCAGGAGGTGAGCAGACCCGTGACAACCATGTGCTTCGACACCAGGATTCCCAACCTGGCCGCACGTGGACTCGTCCACGCCGGCCTGCTCGCCGACACGCGCGCCTCCTAGCTGGACAAGCTCCAGCAAGCAGTACGCAGCAAGTCCGCGGGCACCTGAGCCGCCCGCGATCGCTGCCCCAGCGGTCCCAGCTCCCACCCGCCGAACGCCGGCGCTCGCGGGCGGCTCCTCTCCATATCCATCACCGACCTCTCAGAGGAGTCACACCCAGATGCATTCCCAGTTGCAGTTCGAGCTCTACCGCGTGCTGGCCGCAGACCGCGTCCGGCCCGCGCCCCGCGTCGTAGTCCCCGTACGGCGCCAACACCCGCCGCCCCTACGCGGCCGGGCGGCGTTCGCCGCGGCGCGGCTCGCCCGCCGGCTCGACTCCGAGTCGGCGAGACGCGCAGTAGCGTGAGGTAACCGGCCCGCCCCTTCCCCGGGGGCGGGCCGTTAGCCTCTCGCGCTGTGGAGATAGTCCGCCTCGAAGATCGCGAGCCGTTCATCACCCTCGACGGCTCGGAGATCCGCGAGCTAGCCGGCGTGCCGGCCGGCAACAGCGCGAACCAGTCGCTCGCGCAGGCGACCGTCCCGCCCGGCGCGCGCACGGAGGCTCACTACCACCGCGCGTCGGAGGAGATCTACCTCTTCACCTCCGGCGCGGGCCGCATGACCCTCGCGGGCGAGGAGTCCCCCGTGCGCGCGGGCGACTGCGTCGTGATCGCGCCGGGCGCCGAGCACCAGCTCTTCAACGACGGCGCCGAGCCGCTCGTGCTGCTGTGCTGCTGCTCACCGCCCTACTCGCACGCGGACACGGTGATCACAGCTCCTTCCGCTCCAGCGGATTGACCGCCGGACCCTGGAGCACGCTGCCGTCGGTGTCGAAGCGCGACCCGTGGCAGGGGCAGTCCCACGAGCGCTCGGCCTCGTTGAAGCTGACCTGGCAGTAGAGGTGCGTGCAGATCGGCGAGACGGCATGGACGACGCCGTCCTCGAAGCGATAGGCGGCGACCCTGTCGCCCTCGTGCTTCACGATCCCGCCCTCGCCGGGGGCGAGCTCGTCGAGCGAGCGCGCATCCGGTGGCGAGAGCCGGTCGCCGAAGAAGTGCGCGCCGATGCTGATCTGCTCCTTCAGCAGGCTCGGGGCGGCCGCGAGCGGCTTGAAGCGGTTCGAGTCGAACGTCGCGGCCCACGGGTTCTCGCGCCCGCCGATCGCGTCGGCGAGCATGATCGCCGCCGCGGCGCCGTTCGTCATGCCCCACTTCTTGAAGCCGGACGCGGTCCACACGTTGCGCGCGACCGGCGAGAGCTTGCCGACGTAGGGGATGCCGTCGGCGGGCATCGCGTCCTGCGCCGACCAGCGGTACTCGACCGCCTCGACGTCGAAGCGCTCGCGCGCCCATTCCTCGAGCGCGCGGTACCGCTCGGTCGTGTCGCCACCGGTCCCGGTCTTGTGGCTCTCGCCGCCGACGATCAGCAGCTCGCCGCCCTCGTACGGCGTCGATCGGAGCGAGTGCGAAGGCGACTCGGTGGAGAGGAACATCCCGTCCGGTGCGGGCCCGCGCGCGCGGATGCCGAGCGCGTAGGAGCGCTCGGCGGCCAGCCGCGTGAAGAACAGGCCGCGGTCGAGCGTCGGGTAGTGCGTCGCGAGCACCACCGCGCCGGCGCTGACCTCGCCGCCCGTGTCCGTCTCGACCCGCACCGAGTCGCCGTCGTGCACGCCGGTCACGCGCGTGCGCTCGAACACCTGCGACCCGCCGCCGTGGAGCTCGGCGGCGACTGCGAGCAGGAAGCGGCGCGGATGGAACTCCGCCTGGCCGTCGAGGCGGACCGCGCCGGCGACCTGCCAGGGCAGGTCGACCGCCGAGACCAGCTCGGCGTCCAGGCCCGCCGCCTGCGCCGCGTCGACCTCCTTGCGCAGCTGATCGAGATCGTCGTCGTCGAGCGCGTACGTGTATGCGGCACGGCGCCTGAAATCGCAATCGATCCCGCCCTCGTCCACCCAGTCGGCGATCAGCTCGAGGCCGGCGCTGTTGGCCTCGGCGTAGTGGCGCGCCCCCTCCGCGCCGAAGTGCGAGCGGACCTGGTCGTAGACCAGCCCGTGCAGCACCGTCACCTTGGCGGTCGTGTAGCCGGTGACGCCCGTGGCCACGCGGCCCGCCTCGAGCACGGCCACCGTCATCCCGGCGCGCTTGAGCAGCGCGGCTGTGATCAGGCCGAGGATGCCGCCGCCGACGACGCACACGTCGGCCGACACGGACTCCGCCAGCGGGGGATGGGTCGTGTGCGGCGCTGTGTCCATCCATACGGAGGTCGGGCGGCCGGGGAGCGTCTGGGACATGCCCGGGTGACTACCCGGGTACGCCCGCCGCATGACCACGACCGCATCCCAGTCCGCAACGGGCGTCGAGAACTCGCCGCTGCGGCGCCAGATCACCCGCCCGATGCTCACGGTCTTCGTGATCGGCGACGTGGTCGGGGCAGGGATCTACGCGCTCGTCGGCGAGGTCGCCGGCAAGGTCGGCGGCGCCATCTGGACGTCGTTCCTGCTCGCGGGCGTCCTCGCGGCGTTCACCGCGGCGTCGTATGCGGAGCTCGTGACGAAGTACCCGCAGGCAGCGGGCGCGGCGCTCTACTCGCACAAGGCGTTCAAGCGGCAGTTCGTCACGTTCCTGGTCGCGTTCGCGGTGATGTGCTCCGGCGTCGCCTCGGCAGCCACGCTGGCGACGGCATTCGGCGGCGACTACCTCTCGGAGTTCGTGACGCTGCCGAAGTTCCTCGTCGGCGTGGTGTTCCTCGGCGTGCTGGCGCTGATCAACTTCCGCGGCATCAAGGAGTCCATCTCGCTCAACCTCGGACTGACAGCGATCGAGATGACCGGCCTGCTGCTCGTCGCCGCGATCGGGCTCGTCTTCGTGCTCGACGGCGGTGGCGACCCCGGGCGCGTGCTCGAGTTCAAGTCCGGTGAGACGGTCCCGCTGGCGATGCTGGCGGGCGCCTCGCTGGCGTTCTTCGCGCTGATCGGCTTCGAGGACTCCGTCAACGTGGCCGAGGAGACGCGCGAGCCCAGCCGCGTCTTCCCGCCCGCGTTGTTCATCGGGCTGGGGATAGCGCTCGCGATCTACGTCCTGGTGACCCTGATCGCGTCGATGGCGGTGCCCGTCGACGATCTCGAGGCCTCGGACGGCCCGCTGCTCGAGGTCGTCCAGCTCGGGCCGCTGGCGATGAACACGAAGGTGTTCTCCGCGATCGCCCTGTTCGCGCTCGCGAACGGCGCGCTGATCAACATGATCATGGCCTCGCGGCTGATCTACGGCATGGCGCAGCAGGGGATCGTCCCGCGCGGCATGGGCCGCGTGCACGGCGAGCGCCGCACCCCCTGGGTGGCGATCGTGTTCGTCGCGGCGCTGGCGATGCTGCTGCTCCTGCTCGGGGACCTCGAGTCGCTCGCCGACACCACCGTGCTGCTGCTGCTGCTGGTGTTCGTGTTCGTCAACACCGCGGTGCTGGTGCTGCGGCGCGACCCGGTCGACCACGGTCACTGGCGCGCGCCGACGGTGCTGCCGGTGCTCGGCGCCGCCGCCTGCCTCGGGCTGATCGTGCAGAAGGCGTTCGAGGACGCAGTGATCTTCGCCTACGCCGGCGGCTTGCTGGCGCTCGGCGTCGCGCTGTGGGCGCTCAGCCGCGCGCTGGCCGGGCCGGCCGAGTCGATCGATCCCGAGCGGCTCGTGGACTAGGGCTCAGCTCTCCAGCGTCGCGTCGAGGTTGATCTCGGGCACCGCGGCGAGCGCCTTCGAGATCGGGCAGTTCACCTTGGCGGCCTCGGCCGCCTGCTGGAAGGCTGCGTCGTCGGCCCCGGGTACGCGCCCGACCGTCACGAGATCGATCTTCTTGACGGCGAAGCCGTCGCCGTCCTTGAGGATCTGGACCTTGGCGTCGGTCTTGATCGACTCCGGCGTCGTGCCGGCCTGGCTGAGGATCAGCGCGAGCGACATCGAGAAGCAGCTCGCGTGCGCGGCCGCGATGAGCTCCTCCGGGTTGGTTCCCCCGACCTCCTCGAAGCGCGACTGGAACGAGTAGTTCCCGCCGAGGTACCCGGACGCACTGCTGAACGTGCCGGTGCCGCCGCGCAGGTCGCCCTTCCATTCCGCCGACCCCGTCCTGATCGCCATCTCCGCTCCTCTGCTCCTGTGGCCGAGCGCCGGATGCTGCCACGCGAGCGTGTTGTCGTCAGCGTGACGTACAATGACGTCATGGTGACGACGGAGCTGCTCGATCTGGCTCGGCCGGCAGAGGCCGCCGCGGCAGTCGACGCGCTCAACGACCGGCTCGCCGCCGAGGCGCACGTCCAGGCGGACATCGGCGCCGAGGTGGCGCGGCTCGCGGCAGCGGTCCGCGCCACGCCGCTCGAGCGCTGGACGGCGGCCGACCCGTACCTGGCGCTGCTCGTGCACCGGGCGGTGCTCGACGCGCGGGCGGCGGTCGAGGACGAATCGCGCGACGCGCTGCGGATCGCGCTCGAGCGCCTGAGCCACGCGCTCGCGGCGCTCGGCGAGGCCGAGGAGGTCGGCGACGCGCGCACGCCGAAGGAGCTGGCACGCTGGCTCGTGTCGGCCGTCGAGGTCCCGCAGCGCGATCTGGCCGACCTGCTCGGCGTGGACCTGCGCCGGTTCCAGCGCTGGATCTCCGCCCGCGAGCGGACGCGGCCCGAGGGCGAGGAGGCGCGGCGACTGCGCGCGCTCGCCCGCGTCGTCGGCCAGCTGCGGCACGCGTTCACGCCCGCGGGCGTGGTCGCCTGGTTCGACTGGCCGCGCCCGGAGCTCGGCGGCGCGACCCCGCGCGAGCTGCTCGCCGACCCCGTCCGGCTCCCCGACCTGATGCTCGCCGCCGGCTCGACGCGCAGCACCGCGTTCGCGTGACGGTCGTCGCGTTCCGGCTCGCCTCCTGGCGGCGACCGCTGCGGACCGAGGCCAGCCGCGTCGCCGGCCGCTTCCATCGCGTGACCGAGGAGTCGCCGACGCAGTACCTCTGCCTGCACCCGCTCGGACCTTGGGCCGAGTTCCTGCGCAGCTCGGACCTGCGCACCGCCGCGCAGCTCGCGCTCGTCCGCCATCGCACCTGGGCGCTGCGGCTCGACCTCGGCGGGCTGCTGCGGATCGGCTTCGGCGAGGCGGCGGAGCACGGCCTGCGCCCCGGCGATCTCGTCTCCGACGACCTGCGCGCCTGCCACCGGCTCGCCGACCGGCTCCGCACGGCGGGCGCGCCCGGAGCGATCGTGCCGAGCGCCGCGCTGCCCGGGACCGACAACGTCGTCCTGTTCGGCGAGCGCGCGGCGGCGCCATACCTGCTCGAGCCGCTCAGCCGCGTCGACGTCCCGGCCTCGCTCACGGCCGACGGCGGCCGTCCGCCGCTCGGCGTGCTCGACCGCGTGCGCCGCCGCGGCGACCCGCACGCGGCACTCGAGACCTGGCGGGCCGGCGAGCCGTTCCGGTTCGGAGAGCCGAGCTGGGCGGAGTGGCCCATGGCCGCCTAGAACTGGGGCTAGCCGCACCCTTCCGCGCAGGGTCGCCCGCTGGCGGAGCCGGGAGGCGGTCGGCAGCATGTCGATTCGATGCCAGCCCTGCGCCTGCTCATCGCCGTCGGCGTCGCGCTCGCGCTCGCCGACGCCTCGATCGTCACGCTCGCGCTGCCGCCGATGCTCGACGACCTCGACACGACGGTCGAGGGCGTCGCGGCGGTGATCGGCGTCTACACCCTGGTGCTCGCCGTGCTGCTTCCCGGCGCCGCGTGGCTGCGCCGGCGGGTCGACGACGGCGTGCTGGGCGCGGCCGGCTTCGGCGTGTTCGCGCTCGCGGGCGCGCTGTGCTCGCTGCCCGAGGACATCGGCGATCTTCCTCTTCCAGGTGCCGCTCGCACTGGCGGCGGCCGGAGCGAGCCTCGCCGCCCGCGGCCGGGTCGCACGCGAGCCGGCGATCGCGGACCCCGCCCGAGAGGCGCGGTCGCTCGTCGCGCGCGCCGGCGGCGCCGGCGCGCTCCTCGCGCTGGCCGCTCTCTCGGCGGCGCTCACCGCCGTGCTCTTCCTGCTCGTCCTCCTGCTCGTGTCCGGCTGGTCGCTCGAGCCGCTCGCGGCCGCGGCCGCGGTGTCGGTGCTGCCGCTCGCCGCGTTCGCCGGAGCGCGGATCCGCGCCCCCGCGGCGGTGCGGGCGAGCGCCGGCTGCGCGCTCGTCGGCGCGGGCGTCCTGGCGCTCGCCGTGCTGCCGGGCGCGGCGACCGCGTGGATCGTCGCGCCGCAGCTGCTGGCGGGCGCCGGCATGGGCATGGCGCTGCCCGCGCTCGCCGGCGAGCTGCTGCCCGGGCGCACCCGGGTCAGGCCGCCTGGCTGCTCGGGTCCGGCACGCGGGCATCACGCTCGCGCTGGTCCTGATCGCGCCGATCGTGGCCGCGCAGCTCGACGGCGCCGTCTCGGATGCGCGCGAGCGCGGCGCGGCGCTGTGCTCGACGCCCGCCTGCCGCCGCTCGACAAGGTCGAGCTGGCCGGGCCGCTGGTCGCGAAGCTCGACACGTGAACCCGCGCGACTCGCTGCGCGCGCGCTCGACGCCGAGGCCGCGCGCTTCGCCGGCGATCCCGAGCAGCGGCGCGAGTACGCCGAGCTGACCGAGCGCGCCGACGAGACGGTCGTCGCAAGCATCGAGGACTCGTTCCGGCTCGCGTTCGTGATCGCCGGCATGCTCGCGCTGGCCGGCGCGTTCGCGGTGCTCCCGCGGGAGCCGCGCAGCCGCACGATCGCGCTGGCGGTGACGGCCGCGGCGCTCGCCCTGCCGGCTGCGCACGCGGTGGCTCGTCCCGTGCTCGCGCCCGCGCCCGTGGCGATCGCGGACCCGTGCGCGGCGCGCGACCTTCCGGGCACCGGCGGCGTCGACGGCTTCGTGCAGGATGCGGCGCTGGGCGCGCTCGACCGCGCGGCGTGCCGCTACGGGTCCTCGCGCGAGGAGCTCGCGCTCGCGCTGGCCGACGAGGACGCCGCGCGCGCCTTCCGTGCCGCGCACGGGGTCGACCCGCGCTCGACCGACGGGCTGCTCGACATCATCGGCATCAGCCTGGGCTGAGCTCCCAGCGCAGCGGCACCCATGGCGCGGCTGCGAGCGCCGCGCGCAGGTCCGCGTCGCCGGCGAACGCGCCCTTGAGCCGCCGCCCCTCGCAGCCGACGGCGAGCGACGGCGCGGCGAACGGCCACGGGCGCACGGCGAAGCGCGCCGTCGCCGTCGTGGGCGCGACGGCGTGATCGTCGCGCCCGGGCGGGCCGGGGGCGCCCGTAGCGGCCGGCTCGATGCGGATCGCGGCCGTGCCGCCCGCGGCCGGCACGTCCTCGAGCGTCGTCGCCCGGCCGTGGCAGAGCATCAGCGAGAGCCGATCGAGCGCGAGCAGCAGGCGGCGGTTGCGGTCGACCTCGCCGGCGTCGAGCCCGGCGGCCAGCTCGGCCTGGAGCGCGCGCTCGGCGGCGAGGTAGGCGCGGATCGCCGCGGCGACCTCCGGCGGCTCTGCGTCCGCGTCGACGCGCTCGTACAGCGACGTGCCGTGCAGCGACACGAGCAGCGCCGCGTAGCGGCTCTGCGCCAGCAGCCGCGGTGCGGCGCCGCGCCAGATCGCCACATGGGCGGCACGCGGCTGCTCGATGAAGCTGAGCGGGCGCCCGTCCGGCCCGGCCGACGGGGCCAGGTCGGCCTCCGCCCAGCCGACGTCGTGCTGCTCGGCGGCGAGGCAGAAGGGCTCGCGCGGCGCCGGCGCCGGAAACGCCTCGTTGCCCCAGGCCCGCGCGAGCTGTCCCGACACCCAGGCGTGCGCCGGTTGACCGATGACCAGATCGTCGTGGCGGACCAGCACGGGGCGAGAGGCTAGATTCATTCGCATGTCCCGTGCGCAGCGCCTCAGCTTCCTCGCCGTCGCCGTCGTGATCGCGATCGGCGCCGTGATCCTGCTCAGCTCCACCGGCGGCGACGAGGAGGCTGCCGGGACGAACGCCGGCGCGACCGCCACTCCGGCGGCGACCGAGACCGCGGAGCCCGGGGAGACCGCCACCGAGACGCCCACGCCGACGCCGACGCCCAAGCCGGAGCCGCCGCTGCTCACGCCGGGCAAGGTGACGAAGCTCCGCTTCGAGCAGGGCCAGACGGTGCGCTTCCGCGTCCGCGCCGACGTGACCGACCACATCCACGTCCACACCTATGACCTGATGAAGGACATCGAGCCGGGCAAGACGATCGAGTTCTCGTTCCCGGCCAAGATCACCGGGATCTTCGAGATCGAGCTCGAGGATGCCGGCGAGCAGATCGGTCAGCTGCGCGTCGACCCGTAGGGGTCGCACAAGGTCGTCACAAAGTCCCTCTCGTCGCTAGACTGGAGGTGTCACTCGGGACCGGTCACCAGCTCTCCTCGACCGGACCACGGGCGCGCTTTCGCGCACCCCCAGATAGGGTGGCCGATTCTTCCATGTCCGAGTCCACTTCCCCCACCCTTGGCATCGCCGACCCGCTCGCGCCGGTCCGGTACCTCGACGTGGTGCTGATCGTGCTCGCGGCGCCGTTCGTCGTGCTGCTCGACCTGCCGGTCCTCGGCTACGCCGTCGGCGCGACCGCATGGGTCGTCGCGCGCGTCCTCGAGGCGGTGCTCGAGCGCTCCGCCGGCCGCGGCGACGTGCGCCGCGCGGTCGGCGTCAAGGTCGGCAGCATGATCGGCCGCACCTGGCTGATCGGGGTCGCCATCGTCGTCGTCGGGCTCGCCGCCGAGCGCGAGGACGGCTTCACCGCCGCGCTCGTCTGCCTCGCCGCGTACACCGTCCACCTGGCCACCGCCCTGATCCTGCGCCCGCTGGAGAGGAACCCCGAGCACACATGAGCACCGGCAAGCGCATCGCCCTGATCGTCGGCGGGATCTACCTCTTCCTGGTCGTGCTCGCGGTCGGCATCTTCGGCTGGGCACGGCTGGACAACGAGGAGTTCAAGCCGCAGAACGAGTTCAAGCTCGACGCCTGGATCGAGCTCGGCCCGTTCGACTTCACCAAGGCGGTGCTCTACCTGCTGATCGCGTCGGCGCTGACGATCGGCACCATGGTCTACATCTCGAAGCGCATGCAGGCGCGCCCGAACCGCGTGCAGACCGCGGTCGAGTGGCTCTTCACCGCGATGCGCGACAACATCACGCGCGGCAACATGGACGACGCGATGGCGCGCAAGTGGTTCCCGTTCATCGGCGCGCTGTTCCTCTTCATCTGGTTCTCGAACCTGATCGGCTACATCCCGCTGCCGACGAACACGCACGAGAAGGTCGACATCCTCGGCGCCCAGATCCCGTCGTTCGCGCTCTACGCCGCGACGGCCAACCTGTCGGTACCGCTGGTGCTCGCGCTGGTCGTGTTCATCGCCTACAACGTCGAGGGCATTCGCGCGAAGGGCGTCGGCGGCTATTTCAAGAGCCTCATCCCGGCGGGCATCACCGGCGTGGCGGTGGTGCCGATCTTCGTGCTCGAGCTGCTGTCCAACTTCATGCGGCTCATCTCGCTCTCCGTACGTCTCTTCGCCAACATCCTCGCCGGCCACCTGATCATCCTGTTCATGTCCGGCGGCCTCGCCGTGCTGCTCGGGATCGAGGCGCTCGGCGTGATCATCATCCCCTTCGGGATCGCGATCTTCCTCTTCGAGGTGGGCCTCGTCGCCACCCTGCAGGCGTTCATCTTCGCCACGCTCTCAGCCATCTACCTCGGCGGCGCAGTCGCCGAGTCCCACTAGCCAAAAGGAGAACACCTCAGTGCTCGCAACGTTCCTCACCCTCATCTTCGCGGCCGCCGAGGATGGCGCGGACGCGGGCAGAGCGATCGCCCTCGGTGTGGGCGGCGGCCTCGGCGCGGTCGGCGCCGGCGTCGGCATCGGCATCATCTTCGGCAAGGTGATCGAGTCGGTCACGCGCCAGCCGGAGATGCGCGACGAGATCACCGGCATCCAGTGGCTCGGCTTCGCGCTGACCGAGGCGTGCTTCTTCTACGGCCTCGTGGCGGGCCTCATCGCCTTCTTCCTCTAGGAGCGAGATGCTGGCTTCCCTTGTAAACAAGGTCGTGTTCGCGCAAGCCGAGCACGCCCCCGCCGAGGAGGAGGGCGGCAGCTTCCTCGTCAGCCCGGGCCTCGGGCTGATGGTCTGGACGCTGTTCCTCTTCGGCGTGTCGATGTTCATCCTCTACAAGGTCGCGTTCCCGCGCATCGCCGAGGCGCTCGACAAGCGCCAGAAGGCGATCGAGGACGCGATCGACACGGCCGACCGCACGCGCAGGGAGGCCGACGAGCTGCTCGCGGAGTACCGCGAGCGCCTGACCGCCGCGCGCCACCAGGCGGACGAGATCGTCGCCCGCGCGCGCAAGGCCGGCGAGCAACAGGAGGCGGACGCGGTCGGCTCGGGCAAGCGGCGCCGCGAGGAGCTGCTCGAGCAGGCCCGCAAGGACATCGAGACCGAGACGCGCCGCGCGATCCAGGAGATCCGTGCCGAGGTCGCCGACCTCACGATCCTCGCCACGGAGAAGGTGACGCGCAAGACGCTGACCACGAAGGACCAGCGCCGTCTCGTCGACGAGGCCGTCGCGGAGCTCGACTTCGCCGCGCTCTCCAAGGGAGAGGAGCGCTAGCCCGATGGAGGAGATCGCCGCCGTCTACTCCCGCTCGCTGTTCGAGGCCGCCCTCGACGCGGACAAGCTCGACGTCATCCGCGACCAGATCGGCGAGTTCGCCGACGCGCTCGACGACGAGCGCGCGCTGCAGGTGTTCTTCTTCTCGCCCTACTTCTCGACGAACGAGAAGAAGGACGGCCTGCACCGCACGGTCGACGGGGCGGAGGCGATGTTCCTGAGCTTCCTCGAGGTGCTGCTGGAGAACCACCGCATGCCGGCGATCTTCCGCATCCGGCGCGAGTACGACCGGCTGTGGAAGAGCCACAACCGGCTCCTGCCCGTGGCCGTCACGTCCGCGATCGAGCTCGACAAGAAGACGGTGAGCGGGATCGGCGACCGGATCGCCGAGCAGACCGGCCGCAAGGTCGAGCTCTCCTCGACCGTCGATCCGGACATCCTCGGCGGCATCGTCGTCCGCGTCGGCAACCAGGTGCTCGACGCCTCGATCCGCACCCGCCTGGACTCACTCCGCAAGCAGGTCGTCCGGGCCTAGCCGGCGCAAATCTTCCAAGGAGCAACCGAAAGCCACCATGCAGATCAAGCCTGACGAGATCACGTCCATCCTCAAGAGCCGCATCGAGGGCCTCGACGCGGGCCAGGCGGACCTCACCGAGGTCGGCACGGTCCTGTCGGTGGCCGACGGCATCGCGCGCATCCACGGCCTCGAGAACTGCATGTCGCTCGAGATGCTCGAGCTGCCGCACGACGTCACCGGGCTCGCGCTCAACCTCGAGTCCGACAACGTCGGCGCCGTGCTCTTCGGCCCCTGGGGCCAGGTCAAGGAGGGCGACACCGTCAAGCGCACCAACCGGCTGCTCGAGATCCCGGTCGGCGACGCGCTGCTCGGCCGCATCATCGACCCGCTCGGCCGCCCGCTCGACGGCAAGGGCGACATCAACCTCGAGGAGAGCCGGCCGGCCGAGTTCAAGGCTCCGGGCGTCGTCCAGCGCCAGCCCGTGAAGGAGCCGCTGCAGACCGGCATCAAGGCGATCGACGCGATGATCCCGATCGGCCGCGGCCAGCGCGAGCTGATCATCGGCGACCGCCAGACCGGCAAGACGGCGATCGCGATCGACACGATCATCAACAACAAGGACTCCGGCGTCGTCTCGATCTACGTCGCGATCGGGCAGCGCATGGCCACCGTGGTCGGCGTCGCGCAGACGCTCGAGGAGGCCGGCGCGATGGACAACACGATCATCATCGCCGCCGCCGCCGACGAGGCCGCCCCGATCAAGTTCCTCGCCCCCTACGCGGGCGCCGCGATCGGCGAGTACTTCCTCTACAAGGGCGGGCACGCGCTGACGGTCTACGACGACCTGACCAAGCACGCCTACGCCTACCGCCAGATGTCGCTGCTGCTGCGCCGCCCGCCGGGTCGCGAGGCCTACCCGGGCGACGTCTTCTACCTGCACTCCCGCCTGCTCGAGCGCGCCTGCAAGCTCTCCGACGAGCTCGGCGGCGGCTCGCTCACCTCGCTGCCGATCATCGAGACGCAGGCCGGCGACGTCTCGGCCTACATCCCGACTAACGTGATCTCGATCACCGACGGTCTTTTCTTTCTCTTTTCTTTTTTTTTATTCGGTTTTTTTTTTTTTTTTTTTTTTTTTTTTTTTTTTTTTTTTTTTTTTTTTTTTTTTTTTTTTTTTTTTTTTTTTTTTTTTTTTTTTTTTTTTTTTTTTTTTTTTTTTTTTTTTTTTTTTTTTTTTTTTTTTTTTTTTTTTTTTTTTTTTTTTTTTTTTTTTTTTTTTTTTTTTTTTTTTTTTTTTTTTTTTTTTTTTTTTTTTTTTTTTTATTTTTTTTTTTTTTTTTTTTTTTTTTTTTTTTTTTTTTTTTTTTTTTTTTTTTTTGATGGCGACCGGATCTCCGAGCAGATCGATCGCAAGGTCGAGCTCTCCTAGACCGTCGATCCAGACATCCTCAGCGGCATCGTCGTCCGCGTCGGCAACCAGGTGCTCGACGCCTCGATCCGCACCCGCCTGGACTCACTCCGCAAGCAGGTCGTCCGGGCCTAGCCGGCGCAAATCTTCCAAGGAGCAACCGAAAGCCACCATGCAGATCAAGCCTGACGAGATCACGTCCATCCTCAAGAGCCGCATCGAGGGCCTCGACGCGGGCCAGGCGGACCTCACCGAGGTCGGCACGGTCCTGTCGGTGGCCGACGGCATCGCGCGCATCCACGGCCTCGAGAACTGCATGTCGCTCGAGATGCTCGAGCTGCCGCACGACGTCACCGGGCTCGCGCTCAACCTCGAGTCCGACAACGTCGGCGCCGTGCTCTTCGGCCCCTGGGGCCAGGTCAAGGAGGGCGACACCGTCAAGCGCACCAACCGGCTGCTCGAGATCCCGGTCGGCGATGCGCTGCTCGGCCGCATCATCGACCCGCTCGGCCGCCCGCTCGACGGCAAGGGCGACATCAACCTCGAGGAGAGCCGGCCGGCCGAGTTCAAGGCGCCGGGCGTCGTCCAGCGCCAGCCGGTGAAGGAGCCGCTGCAGACCGGCATCAAGGCGATCGACGCGATGATCCCGATCGGCCGCGGCCAGCGCGAGCTGATCATCGGGGACCGCCAGACCGGCAAGACGGCGATCGCGATCGACACGATCATCAACAACAAGGACTCCGGCGTCGTCTCGATCTACGTCGCGATCGGGCAGCGCATGGCCACCGTGGTCGGCGTCGCGCAGACGCTCGAGGAGGCCGGCGCGATGGACAACACGATCATCATCGCCGCCGCGGCCGACGAGGCCGCCCCGATCAAGTTCCTCGCCCCCTATGCGGGCGCGGCGATCGGCGAGTACTTCCTCTACAAGGGCGGGCACGCGCTGACGGTCTACGACGACTTGACCAAGCACGCCTATGCCTACCGCCAGATGTCGCTGCTGCTGCGCCGCCCGCCGGGTCGCGAGGCCTACCCGGGCGACGTCTTCTACCTGCACTCCCGCCTGCTCGAGCGCGCCTGCAAGCTCTCCGACGAGCTCGGCGGCGGCTCGCTGACCTCGCTGCCGATCATCGAGACCCAGGCGGGCGACGTCTCGGCCTACATCCCGACGAACGTGATCTCGATCACCGACGGGCAGATCTTCCTCGAGCCGAAGCTGTTCTACTCGGGCGTGCGCCCGGCGATCAACGTCGGCATCTCGGTCTCGCGCGTCGGCGGCAACGCCCAGATCGGGCCGATGAAGAAGGTCGCCGGCCGCATGAAGGGCGAGCTCTCGCAGTTCCGCGACCTCGAGGCGTTCGCCTCGTTCGGCTCCGACCTCGACGAGGACACGCAGCGCACGCTCGCGCGCGGCAACCGGCTCGTGCAGACGCTCAACCAGGGCGAGCGCCAGCCGATCCCCGCGGCCGAGCAGGTCGTGATCATCTACGCCGCGACGAACGGCTACGTCGACCGCGTGAGCGAGGAGCGGGTGGCCGAGTTCCATCTGCAGCTCGTCGGGCGCCTGCGCGCGGAAGCCGCGGACTTGCTCGAGGCGATCGAGGGCGGCGACTGGTCCGACGAGACGCAGGAGCGGGTGAAGGAGGTCGTCGCCGAGTTCGCCGACGACTTCGGCTATGACCTCGACGAGGAGGGCAAGCCGGTCGACGAGGACGACGACGTCGACGACCGCCGCGCGCGTAGCGACGAAGAGGAGGACGAGGACGGCTCCGACGACGGCGGGGACGGCGATGGCGACGACGGCGGCGCCGGCGGTGGCGACGCCAAGACGCGCGAAGAGGAGCCGGCGGGCACCGCCGCCAACTAGTCCATGGCCCAGAAGGAGCTCAAGAGCCGCGTAGCGTCGGTCAAGAACGTCCAGAAGATCACCCGGGCGATGGAGATGATCTCCGCCGCGCGGCTGCGCCGCGCGGAGCAGCGGATCGTCTCGCTGCGGCCGTACGCGTCGGCGGTGCGGCGGATGACGCGACTGGCGGCCGAAGCGGCCGAGAACATCCCGAACCTGCCGATCCTGCGCGAGCGCGAGGACGTCAGCAAGGTCGGGATGCTGCTCGTGACCAGCGATCGCGGGCTCGCGGGCGCGTTCAACGGCCAGATCATCCGCGCCGGCGTGCGCGCTGCCGTCGAGCTCGAGCGCGAGGGCAAGGACGTCGTCTTCTCCGCCTCCGGCCGGCGCGGCGTCGGCTCGTTGAACTTCCGCAAGCGGACGCCCGTGGGCGCCTACGTCGGGTTCACCGACCGGCCCGCCTACGCGAACGCGCGCGACATCGCATCCGACCTGATCGCCGCCTACGTCGACGGCGAGGTCGACCGCGTCGAGATCTTCTACAACCACTACATCTCGCCGCTGCAGCAGCGCGTGACGCGCGAGACGCTGCTGCCGCTCCAGCAGGCGTCGATCCTCGAGGAGGGGGAGGAGGACGAAGCCGAGGAGGAGACGCGGGAGGAGCAGGGACATCGCGCCCTCGTGGACTACGAGCCCGAGCCGGAGGAGATCCTCCAGCGGCTGGTGCCGGTCTACGTCGAGATCTCGATCTTCCGCGCGCTGCTCGAGTCGACCGCGTCCGAGCACGGCGCGCGCATGACCGCCATGCGCAACGCCTCCGAGAACGCGGGCGAGCTGATCGACACTTACACCCTGCAGATGAACCGCCAGCGTCAGGCGGACATCACGCAGGAGATCATGGAAGTCGTTGCCGGCGCAGAGTCGTTGGTCTAAGGAGAGAAATGGAAGCCAGCACAGCCGAAAAGCGCGACGAGGAGACGGGCGCCGGGAACAAGGGAAGGATCGAGGAGATCCAGGGCGTGGTCGTCGAGGCCGTGTTCGAGACCCTCCCCGAGATCCTCAACGCGATCACGATCGAGCGCCCCGACGGCGGCGGCACGCTCGTGTGCGAGGTCCAGCAGCATCTCGGCGACGACCGCGTGCGCGCGGTCGCGCTCGACGTGACCGACGGCCTGGCGCGCGGGATGGAGGTCGTCGACACCGGCGGCCCGATCACCGTGCCCGTCGGCAAGGTCACGCTCGGGCGCATCTTCAACGTGCTCGGCGAGGTCATCGACGAGGGCGACGCGATCGAGGTCGACGAGCGCTGGCCGATCCACCGCGACGCCCCGACGGTCGAGAACCTGACGCCGACGACCGAGATGTTCGAGACGGGGATCAAGGTCATCGACCTGCTCGCGCCCTACGCCAAGGGCGGCAAGGTCGGCCTGTTCGGCGGCGCCGGCGTCGGCAAGACGGTGATCATCCAGGAGCTGATCCACAACCTCGCCAAGGAGCACGGCGGCCTGTCCGCGTTCTGCGGCGTCGGCGAGCGCTCGCGCGAGGGCAACGACCTCTGGCTCGAGATGACCGAGTCGGGCGTGATCGACAAGACCATGCTCTGCTTCGGCCAGATGAACGAGCCGCCCGGCGCGCGCATGCGCGTCGCGCTCTCGGGCCTGACGATGGCGGAGTACTTCCGCGACGTCGAGGGCCAGGACGTGCTGCTGTTCATCGACAACATCTTCCGCTTCGTGCAGGCCGGCTCCGAGGTCTCCGCGCTGCTCGGCCGGATGCCGTCGCAGGTCGGCTACCAGCCGACGCTGGAGTCCGAGATGGGCCAGCTGCAGGAGCGGATCACGTCGACCCGCAAGGGCTCGGTCACCTCGATCCAGGCGATCTACGTGCCGGCGGACGACCTCACCGACCCGGCTCCGGCCTCGGTGTTCGCGCACCTGAACGCCACGACGACGCTCTCGCGCGCGATCTCGGAGAAGGGCATCTACCCCGCGGTCGACCCGCTCGACTCGACGTCGACGATCCTCAAGCCGGAGATCCTCGGCGACGAGCACTTCAACGTCGCCAACGAGGTCAAGTCGGTGCTGCAGCGCTACCGCGAGCTGCAGGACATCATCGCGATCCTCGGCATCGACGAGCTCTCCGACGAGGACCGCCAGCTCGTGCAGCGCGCGCGCAAGATCGAGCGCTTCCTCTCGCAGCCGTTCAACGTCGCCGAGCAGTTCACGGGCACGCCGGGCCAATACGTCCCGGTCGCCGAGACCGTGCGCTCGTTCCGCGAGGTGCTCGACGGCAAGCACGACGACCTGCCCGAGTCGGCGTTCTTCCTCAAGGGGTCGATCGACGACGTCGTCGAGGGCGCGAAGAAGGACTAGCGATGGCGCACACCCCGTTCACGGTCGAGGTCCTCACCCCCGAGGGGGAGGCCTTCAACGACGAGGTCGAGATGCTGTCCACCCGGACCACGGTGGGCAGCATCGGCGTGCTCGCGAACCACCAGCCGCTGCTGACGATGCTCGATCCGACCGAGCTGCGGCTGCACAAGTCCGACTCCGAGGTGCTGCGCTTCGCCCAGGGCGAGGGATTCCTGCAGATGTCCGGGACGCACGCGCTCGTGCTCGTCGACGAGGTGTTCCCCATCGACGAGCTCGACGCGGGCACGATCTCCGAGCGCCTGCGCGAGGCCGAGCAGCGCTCCGAGAGGGCTGAGGACGACTCCGAGGAGAAGCGCCAGGCCGAGCGCGACCGCCGCCGCTACGAGGCGTTCGCGAAGCTGGCCGAGGGCGGCTGAGCGTCAGCGCCTGCCTGCCTGCTCTTCCTCCTCTTCCTCCGCCGTCGCCGGCAGCGGCTCGATGCCGGGGTCGCCCGCCTCGGCGGCGTAGTCGTCCGGCGCGGTGGAGTCGGGCCCGTAGGGCCGGTTCGCCGCGCGCAGCGCCAGGGTGACCGCCGTGCTCACCACGAGGTTGACGATCAGCGCGAGCAGCCCGGTGTAGACGGATGACAGGGAGTCGAGCCCGAAGTTCGACAACGCGTACTGCGGGCCGCCGAAGTGCGCCTTGCCCGTCGCCACGTTCGGCGTGTCGTAGAGCATCCACATGCCCGCCGCCAGCCCCGTCGCCCAGCCCGCGAGCAGGCCCCACGCGTGGAAGAAGCGCGTGTACAGGCCGAGCACGATCGCCGGCAGCGTCTGCAGGATGATCACGCCGCCGATCAGCTGGAGGTCGATCGAGAACTGCGGGTCGAGCAGCAGGATCACGACCACGGCGCCGGCCTTGACCACGAGCGAGGCGAGCTTGCTCGAGCGCGCCTCCTGCGCCGGCGTGGCGTCGCGGTTCAGGTACTCCTTGTAGATGTTGCGCGTCCAGAGGTTGGCGGCCGCGATCGACATGATCGCCGCGGGCACCAGGGCGCCGATCGCGATCGCGGCGAACGCGATCCCCGCGAACCAGGACGGGAACATGTCGTCGAACAGCAGCGGGACGATCGTGTTCGGATCCGGCTTGCCGTCCGTGACGATCGGCTCGATCCCGGCCGCGATCGCCATGTAGCCGAGCAGGGCGAGCAGGCCGAGCACGATGCTGTAGGCCGGCAGCGCGGCCATGTTGCGCTTGATCGTGTCGCGGCTGCGCGCGGCGAGCACGCCCGTCACCGAGTGCGGATAGAGGAACAGCGCGAGCGCGGAGCCGAACGCGAGCGTCGAGTAGCCGAGCACCGCGGCGTCGCCGAGCAGCACGCCGTCGGTCGGCGGCTCGGTGCCGGAGAACTTCTTGTCCGCCGCCGCGAAGATGTCGTCGAAGCCGCCGAGCTGCGTCGGGATGTAGATCACCGCGACGATCACGACGAGGTAGATCAGCGAGTCCTTCACGAACGCGATCAGCGCCGGCGCGCGCAGGCCCGACGAGTACGTGTACGCGGCGAGCACGCCGAAGGCGATGATGATCGGCCAGTGGCCGAGGATGCCCATCGTCTTCAGCACGGCCTCGATGCCGATCAGCTGCAGCGCGATGTAGGGCATCGTCGCGACGATGCCGGTGATCGCGATCATCAGCGCGAGCGAGCCGGAGCCGAAGCGGCCGCGGATGAAGTCGGCGGGGGTGACGTAGCCGTTGCGGTGCGACACCGACCACAGCCGCGGGGCGACGAGGAACACCATCGGGTAGACGACGATCGTGTAGGGCACGGCGAAGAACCCGAGCGCGCCGACGCCGAACAGCAGCGCCGGGACGGCGACGAACGTGTAGGCGGTGTAGAGGTCGCCGCCGACGAGGAACCACGTGATCCACGAGCCGAAGTTGCGCCCGCCGAGACCCCACTCGTCGAGGTCGTCGAGCGTCTTCGCCCGGCGCCAGCGCGAGGCCATGAAGCCGAGCACCGTGACGAGCCCGAAGAGCGCGAGGAAGACGATCAACTGGACCGTGTTGACAGCCGCGAAGATCATGACCGCCGCCTCGTCGCCCGGTAGACGGTCACCGTGACCAGCACGCTGACCGGGATCCAGACCATCTGGTACCAGTAGAAGAACGGCACCCCGAACAGCTCGGGATCCTGCGTGTTGTAGATCGGCGGGATCAGCGTGCCGACCAGTGGGACCAGCAACAACCAGGTCCAGCGCGTCTCGCGCGGTCCGGGTGGGCCGCTGCTTTCGCGCGTCAAACGCTCCTCTGACATGACCGCCTCCTCCCAAACGCTGGGGGTCTCTGGCTCCCCCTTTCCCCGACTGGGCGGATGGATACCCTCTAACCGGTGGACGAGCGCGCCCTCGCCGAGCGGCTGATCACCTATGACACCTCCCAGCCGGATGGGATCCGCGCCTGTGCGGGGTTCATCAAGGGCTGGCTCGAGGCGCGCGAGATCGACGTCCACGGGACGGTCTTCGGCGAGTTGCCGGTGCTGACCGCCGACATCGGCCCGTCGGGCGCCCCGACGCTGATCTTCCACGGCCATCTCGACGTCGTGCCCGGCCATACGGAGCAGTTCTCGCCGCGGATCGAGGGCGACCGTCTGTACGGGCGCGGCGCCTATGACATGAAGGGCGCGCTGGCGGCGATGATGTGCGCCCTGCGCGACCTGGCCGACCAGGACGCGGTGCGCGTGCGCTTCGTCTGCGTGCCCGACGAGGAGTCCGAGGACATCGACACGCGCTCGATCGACGAGATCATGCGCGGGGGCTTCCCGGCCGACTTCGCGATCACGGGCGAGCCGACCGACCTGCACGTCGGTGTCCAGGCCAAGGGCGTGCTCGCGTTCCGCCTGAACATCCACGGGCGCTCCGCGCACGGCTCGACGCCGTGGCTGGGCGACAACGCGGTGCTGAAGGCGATCGACGTGTTCCGGCGAATCGAGTCACTGCCGTTCTCGCGCGAGTCCTCCGAGATGTTCGACCGCCCCTCGGTCAACCTCGGGCGCATCCATGGCGGCGACGCGCTCAACAAAGTGCCCGATCTCTGCACGATGGTGGTCGACATCCGCTACCTGCCCAACCAGGACCCCGGCGACATCCTCGCCCAGATCCGCTCGATCCCCGACATCGAGGTGGTACGGACGTTCACGCGCGTCCCGGCGGACGTCTCGCGCTCGAACCCGTACGTGATCGCGCTCGTGGCCGCGGTCGGCCGGCTGACCGAGGGCGAGTCGATGAGCGTCGGGCGCGACGGCGCCTCGGACGCCGTCGCGTTCCTGCAGGCGGGCATCCCTGCGGTCGAGTTCGGCCCCGCGGGCGGCGGTCACCACGGGCCTGAGGAGTGGGTCTCGATCTCCTCGCTCGCCCGCTACCGCCAGACGCTGTGCGACTTCGTCGCCGGGCTGCCGCAGGCGCTCGACCGTCCCGACGGGCTGCGCGCCGTGGAGGGTGGGCTCGCGTGAGCGATACCCAGCCGGCTTCGCCGGCGGGCACAGGCGACGAGGCGCCACCCCGGGTCGGCCGGGGACTGCTCTGGCGTGGCCTGCTCGCCGGGGTGCTGATCTGCCTGATGACCGCGGGCGCGGTCTCGGCGGCCGTGCTGCTGCAGGTCGACGAGATCATCGACATCCTGCGCGAGGAGGGCCGCGCGGCGATCGAGATCCCCGAGATCGACCGCGCCGACGCGGGCAAGGCGCAGACGCTGATGATCCTCGGCTCCGATCGCCGCTTCGGCGACAAGGAGGCCGGCATCCCGCCGCGCTCGGACACGATCATCCTCGTCCGGCTGGACCCGGACAAGGAGGTGATCGCGATGACCTCGATCCCGCGCGACCTGCTCGTCTCGATCCCGAAGGTCGGCAGCTCGGTGAAGATCAACGAGGCGTACGCGAACTTCGGCGAGCGCGGCGCGGTGCGCGCGGTCAAGAAGCTGCTCACGGTCGACGGGAAGCCGTTCCCGATCAACCACGTGATCACGGTCGACTTCGGCGGCTTCAGGCGCGCGATCGACTTCATCGGCTGCGTCTACGCCGACATCGACCGCGACTACTTCAACGACGTCGGCGGCCCGGGCGGCTACGCCGTGATCGACATCGACCCCGGCTACCAGAAGCTCTGCGGCAAGGACGCGCTCGCCTACGTGCGCTACCGCCATACCGACAACGATCTCGTGCGCGCCGCGCGCCAGCAGGACTTCCTGCGCCAGGCGCGCAACGCGAAGGGGACGAAGAAGCTGCGCGAGGGCGGGCTGTCGCTGGGCAACCTCAAGAAGCTGGCGCGGGTGTTCGCGCGCTACTTCGACCGCGACAAGAGCCTGGACCAGAAGAAGGAGGTGTTCAAGTTCGCCAAGACCGTGCTCTTCACGGTCGACAACCCGGTGCGCGAGGTGCGCTTCCGCGTGACCGACGCGCCCGACAAGGTCAACCTCGTCGCGTCCGACGAGATGCTCCGCGAGACCGTCTCGGAGTTCATGGACGCGAAGGCCTCGGCGACCGCGCGCCAGCAGACCGAGCCGACCGAGGCCGAGATCGCCGCGTCCAAGGAGCGCGCGAAGCGCAAGAAGAACAAGCCGTCCTCTATCAAGGGGCTCGAGGAGGCGCGCGCCGAGGGCGAGAACCAGGCGATCGTGGGCGCGCGCAAGATCGACTTCCCGTTCTACTTCCCGACGCTGCGGACCAGCTCGGCCGCCTATCAGGGCCAGGAGCCGCGGACCTACAAGATCAAGGACGAGCGCGGGCGCAAGCACGACGCCTACCGGCTCGTGCTCGCCAAGGGCGTCGTCGGCGAGTACTACGGGGTCCAGGGCATGAGCTGGCGCTATCCGCCGATCCTCGACGATCCGCACGAGACGATCGTGCGCGACGGCCGCAAGCTGATGGTCTACCGCGACGGCAAGCGCATCCGGCTGGTCGCCTGGCGCACGCGCAAGGCCGTCTACTGGGTGGCGAACACGCTCACCCAGTCGCTCTCGTCGCAGCAGATGCTCGCAACCGCGTCCTCGCTGCGGCGACTGGCCGGTTAATACACTCATCCGCCCCGGATGACCGCTGCTCCCGACAGAGAGCCGATCGGCGTGATCGGCACCGGCTACGTCGGCCTCGTGACCGCCGCCGGCTTCGCCGCGCTCGGCTCGGACGTCTTCTGCGTCGACATCGACGCCGAGAAGATCCGCGGGCTCGAGGAGGGCAGGATCCCGATCTGGGAGCCGGGCCTGGGCGAGCTGATCGCCGAGCACCGCGAGCGGCTGCACTTCTCGACCGACCTCGGGCCGGCGCTCGAGCACGCGCGGCTGCTGTTCGTGGCGGTCGGCACGCCGCCGACCTACTCCGGCGACGCCGACCTCTCCGCCGTGCACTCGGTCGTCGACGCGATGCCGGCGTCGGACCGCCACGCGCTCGTGATGAAGTCGACGGTGCCGGTCGGCACCGGTGAGAGCATCGAGCGCATCTTCGCCGAGCAGAGCAAGGGCTTTCGCTACGTCTCCTGCCCCGAGTTCCTCAAGGAGGGCTCGGCGGTGAAGGACTTCATGGAGCCCGACCGGGTCGTGATCGGCGACACCGGCGACTGGGCCGGGGACGCCGTGGAGGCGCTCTACGCGCCGCTGTCGGCGCCGATGGTGCGCACCGACGTCAAGTCGGCCGAGATGGTCAAGCTCGCCTCGAACGCCTTCCTCGCGACGAAGATCTCGTTCATCAACGAGATCGCGAACGTCTGCGAGGAGACCGGCGCGGATGTCGTCGAGGTCGCGCGCGGGATGGGCCTCGACGACCGCATCGGCCCGAAGTTCCTGCAGGCGGGGATCGGCTTCGGCGGCTCGTGCTTCCCCAAGGACGTGACCGCGCTGAAGCAGCTCGCGGGCAACTCGGGCTACCACTTCCAGCTGCTCAACGCCGTGATCGAGGTCAACGAGCTGCAGAAGCGGCGCGTGATCTCGAAGCTGCAGAAGCACCTCGGCTCGCTCGTGGGCAAGGAGATCGCGCTGCTCGGGCTCGCGTTCAAGCCGAACACCGACGACATGCGCGAGGCGTCGTCGCTCGTGCTCTCGTCGCGCCTGCAGGGCGCCGGCGCGCGCGTGCGGGCCTACGACCCTGTCGCCGAGGAGGAGGCGCGCAAGCTGATCCGCGGCGTCGCGTTCGCCTCGACCGCGGCCGAGGCGGTGGCGGGCGCGGATGCCGTCGTGCTGGTGACCGAGTGGCCCGAGTTCCGCGACCTCGACCTCGACGGGGCTGGCGCAGTCGATGCGCGGCACGCTGTTCGTCGACGGGCGCAACTTCATCGATCCCGAGGCCGCGCGGGACGCCGGCCTGGTCTACGAGGCCATCGGCCGGCCGTCGCGCAACGGCGCCGCTGATGCAGGCGCTGATCCTCGCCGGCGGCGAAGGCACGCGCCTGCGTCCGCTCACCTCGACAGTGCCCAAGCCGGTCGTCCCGCTCGTCGACCGGCCGTTCATCGCGTTCATGCTCGACTGGCTGCGCGGCCACGGCGTCGACGACGTGATCATGTCCTGCGGCTTCCTCGCGTCCGGCGTGCACAACGTGCTCGGCGACGGGAGCGCCTACGGGCTGCGGCTGCGATATGTCGAGGAGCCGCAGCCGCTCGGCACCGGCGGTGCGCTGAAGTTCGCCGAGCCGTTGCTCGACGAGCGCTTCCTGATGCTCAACGGCGACGTGCTCACCGACCTCGACGTCTCGGCCCAGCTCGCCCTGCACGACGCGCGCGGCGCGCAGGCCACGCTCGCGCTCACGCCGGTCGAGGACCCGTCCGCCTACGGCCTCGTCCGCACGCTCGCGGACGGCGAGGTGACCGGATTCGTGGAGAAGCCGTCGCCGAACCAGGTCGACACGCACAACATCTCGGCCGGCATCTACGTGCTCGAGCGCTCGGTGCTCGAGCTGCTCGAGCCCGAGCAGCCCGCCTCGATCGAGCGCGACGTCTTCCCGCGGCTCGTCGGCGAGGGCCTGTACGCGTACGTCGGCGAGGGCTACTGGCTCGACATCGGGACGCCGGAGCGCTACCTCGAGGGCACCTTCGACATCCTCGAGGGGACCGTCGCCACCGCGGTGGCGGCGCGGATGGGGGACGGCTACGTCTGCATCGAGGCCGGAACCGAGAACGCGGGACGGGTGATCCCGTCGGCGCTCGTCGAGCACGACTGCCGGATCGCCGCACGGCGCGCAGATCGGCGGCCGCGTGGTGCTCGAGACGGGCGTGACGGTCGGCGCGGACACCACGATCGAGCGCGCGGTCGTGCTGCGCGGCTCGAGCATCGGCGACAACTGCCGGCTGAGCAACTGCATCGTCGCCGGCGGGGTCCAGATCGGCGACAACACGCACATCGAGGGGCTCGCCGTGCTCGGCGAGGGCGTCACGATCGGCGCCGGCAACGTCGTCGCGAACGGCGCCCGCGTCTTCCCCGGCGTGACGATCCCCGACGGAGGGCTCCTGTTCTGAGATGACGGCGCTCGACGCAGCCGCCTGCCGGGCGGTCGACTCGACCGGCCAGATCGGCGAGGCGCTCGGCCTGTCCGAGCACCTGCGCGACGCGCTCTGGCGCGTCGACTCGGCCGCGATCACGCCGGTCGACGCGGCCGGCGGGCTGATCGTCGCCGGCATGGGCGGGTCGTCGGTCGGCGGGCGGCTCGCCGCCGGCGCGCTCGGCCCGCGGCTGCGGCGCCCGCTCGCGCTCGCGATGGGCTACGACATCCCGTCCTGGATCGGCCGCGAGACGCTCGTGCTGTGCGCGAGCTACTCGGGCTCGACCGAGGAGACGCTGGCGACCTACGACGCCGCCAAGGCCGCCGGCGCCCCGCGCCTGGTGGCGACGACGGGCGGCGAGCTCGCCGAGCGCGCACGCGCCGACGGCGTGCCGGTGATCCCGCTGCCCGGCGGGTTCCAGCCGCGCGCCGCGGTCGGGTACTCGCTCGTGACCGCGCTGGAGGCCGCCGCGCTGTGCGGCGCGGCGCCCTCGCTGCGCGACGAGGTCGAGGCCGCGGCCACGCTGGCCGCGGAGCTGGCGCGCGAGTGGGGGCCCGACGGGGCCGAGGACGGCGACGCCAAGCGGCTCGCCCGCTCGCTGCACGGCACCTTCCCGGTCATCACCGGCTCCGGCCTGACCGCGTCGGTCGCCTACCGCTGGAAGTGCCAGATCAACGAGAACGCCGAGATCCCGGCGTTCGCGAGCAAGCTGCCGGAGCACGACCACAACGAGATCGTCGGCTGGGCGGGTGCCGAGCGGCGCCTGTCGGCCGTGTTCCTCGAGGACCCGGATGCGCAGGAGCTCGTGGTGCGCCGCGTCGACGTCACGGCCGAGCTGGCCGCCGAGGGCGCCGCGGTCGTCGAGCGGGTCCGCGCGCGCGGCGAGACGCGGCTCGAGCGGGTCGTCTCGCTCGTGCTGCTGGGCGATCTCGTGTCGATGTACATGGCGGTGCTGCGCGGCGTCGACCCGGTGAGCGTGCACGCGATCGACGTGCTCAAGGAGCGGCTGGCGGCGGCCAGAGCCTGAGCCGTTCTAAGGTGGCGGGCATGCCCGATGCCGCCACCTCCCTTCGCACCGCTGCCTCGATCATCGACGGCCAGGAGCGCACCGACGCGCCCGGCGGGCGCCTGGAGTCCACCAACCCCGCGAACCGCTCCGACGTGATCGCCGAGGTCCTGCTGTCCGACGCACAGGGGTTTCGAGGACGCCTGCCGCGCCGCGCGCGCCGCGCAGCCCGCGTGGGCCGCCGTGCCGGCGCCGATCCGCGGGCGCGTGATCGCCCAGGTCGGCCGCCTCATCGAGGCCAACAAGGAGGCGCTCTCGCGGCTGATCACGCGCGAGATCGGCAAGCCCTACCCCGAGGCGCTCGGCGAGGTCCAGGAGATCATCGACACGTGCGACTTCTTCCTCGGCGAGGGGCGCCGGCTCTACGGCCAGACGGTCCCGTCCGAGATGCCCGACAAGCAGCTCTTCACGTTCCGCATGCCGGTCGGCGTGGCGGCGATCATCACCGCGGGCAACTTCCCCGGCGCCGTGCCCTCCTGGTATCTCGTCCCCGCGATCCTCTGCGGCAACGCGGTCGTCTGGAAGCCGGCCGAGTACAGCGCGGCGATCGGCTCGGCGCTGGCGCAGATCCTGCACGCAGGCGGCGTCCCCAAGGGCGTGCTGAACCTCGTCCACGCCGATGGTGCCGCGACGTTCGCCGGTCTCGAGCGCGCGCTCGACCAGCGGCTCGTCGACAAGGTCGGCTTCACCGGCTCCTCGGCGGTCGGGGCGGAGATCGGCGCGCTCTGCGGCCGCCACCTGCAGTCGCCGTGCCTCGAGCTCGGCGGCAAGAACCCGATGGTCGTGATGGCCGACGCCGACCTCGACCTCGCCGTCGAAGGCGCCCTGTTCGCCGGGTTCGGCACGGCCGGGCAGCGCTGCACCTCGCTCGGCACGGCGATCGTCCACACCGACGTGCACGACGAGTTCGTGCGCCGGCTCGACGAGCGCCTGCGCGGCGCGGCGATCGGCGACCCGATGGCCGACGTGCTCTACGGCCCGATGCTCGACGAGCGCTTCGGCGAGCGCTTCGAGGACTGGCTCGCGCTGATCGAGCCGCACCACACCGCGCACGGCTCCAGCGCGATCGGCCGGATCACGGCCGACGCGCCGCGCGACGGCTTCGTCGGCGATCCCGAGGCGGGCGTCTTCTACCACCCGACGTTCGTGACCGGCGTGACCGCCGCGACGCGATCTACAGCACCGGAGACGTTCGGCCCGCTGGTCGGCGTGGCGCGCTTCGAGAGCTTCGACGAGGCGATCGAGCTGGCCAACGGCCACGGCTACGGCCTCTCCTCCGCGATCTACACGACCTCGCCGACGCACGCCTTCCGCTTCCGCGAGCAGATCAGCGCGGGCATGGTCTCGATCAACAACTCGACGTCGGGCGCCGAGGCGCATCTCCCGTTCGGCGGCAACGGCAAGTCGGGCAACGGCTCGCGC
>CAWIVY010000004.1:0-188041 GCA_963839615.1 uncultured Solirubrobacteraceae bacterium | reverse complement strand
GTCGCGGGGATTGCGCATGTGAGCGCGACCCTAGCGTCCGCGGCGAGCGTCGCGCCGCACATCGCCGAGGTGGCAGGATCCGGGGCATATGAGCTCCGAGACCAACCGCAGCGTCGAGACCGACCAGGCCGCCCGCGAGGCGAGCGGCGCCCACCCCTACGGCCGCTTCCTCGAGGAGTTCGAGGTCGGGGCGGTCTACAAGCACTGGCCGGCAAAGACCGTGACCGAGGCCGACGACCACCTGTTCTGCCTGATCACGATGAACCACCATCCGCTGCACATCAACGACGTCTACGCGCGGGAGTCCCAGCAGGGGCGCAACGTCGTCGTCGGGCCGCTGGTCTACTCGCTCGCGCTCGGCATGAGCGTGTCCGACGTCTCGGGCAAGGCGATCGCGAACCTCGCCACCGAGGAGCTCAAGCACCCCGCACCGGTGTTCCACGGCGACACGCTGTTCTGCGAGTCCGAGGTGCTCGAGGTGCGCGAATCGCAGTCCAAGCCCGACCGCGGCACGGTCCGCGTGCACACCCGCGTGCTCAACCAGGACGGCGTGCTCGTGGCGGAGTTCAAGCGTCTCGTGCTGGTGCCACGGCGCCTCCCCGGCGACTGACCCGCTGCTTTCGATTCAGGGAGTAGGGTCCCCTGGATGGCCACCGAAACCACTGTCCCAACCACCCACAAACGGCTCCTGGAGTGGGTCGACGAGGCGGTGACGCTGTGCGAGCCCGACGACGTCCACTGGTGTGACGGCTCGGCCGAGGAGTACGACCGGCTGTGCCGCGCGCTCGTCGACGGCGGCACCTTCGAGCGGCTCTCCGACGCCAAGCGCCCCAACTCGTATCTCGCGCGCTCGGACCCCGGGGACGTCGCGCGGGTCGAGGACCGCACGTTCATCTGCTCGGAGTCCGAGGACGACGCCGGCCCGACCAACCACTGGCGCGACCCGGCCGAGATGCGCGCGCTGCTGCGCGAGAAGTTCAGCGGCTGCATGCGCGGCCGCACGCTCTACGTCGTGCCGTTCTCGATGGGCCCGCTCGGCTCGCCGATCTCCGAGATCGGCGTGCAGCTGACCGACTCGGCGTATGCCGCGGTGTCGATGCGGATCATGACCCGGATGGGCCGGCCCGCGCTGGATTGCCTCGCCGACGACGGCGACTTCGTCCCCTGCATGCACACGGTCGGCGCGCCGCTGGCCGAGGGCGAGAAGAGCGGCGCGTGGCCGTGCAACGACGACAAGTACATCGTGCACTTCCCGGAGACGCGCCAGATCTGGTCCTACGGCTCGGGCTACGGCGGCAACGCACTGCTGGGCAAGAAGTGCTTCGCGCTGCGGATCGCCTCGGTGATGGCGCGCGACGAGGGCTGGATGGCCGAGCACATGCTGATCCTCAAGCTCACGTCGCCCGAGGGCACGGTGAAGTACGTCACCGGCGCCTTCCCGAGCGCGTGCGGCAAGACCAACCTCGCGATGCTGGTCCCCGCGATCGAGGACTGGAAGGTCGAGACGATCGGCGACGACATCGCCTGGATGAAGTTCGGCGACGACGGCCGGCTCTACGCGATCAACCCGGAGGCCGGGTTCTTCGGCGTGGCGCCCGGGACGGGGGAGGACACCAATCCCAACGCGATGGCGGCGATCCGCGAGAACTCGATCTTCACGAACTGCGCGAAGACCGACGACGGCGACGTCTGGTGGGAGGGGATGACGAAGGAGCCCCCGGCGCACGCGATCGACTGGCACGGCAACGAGTGGACGCCCGAGTCGGGCACGCCTGCGGCGCACCCGAACGCGCGCTTCACGATGCCGGCCGCGCAGGATCCCGCGATCGCGCCGGAGTGGGAGGACCCCAAGGGCGTGCCGATCGACGCGATGCTGTTCGGCGGCCGGCGCTCGACCGTGGTGCCGCTGGTCCACGAGGCGTTCGACTGGGAGCACGGCGTCTTCCTCGGCTCGATCATGGGCTCCGAGACGACCGCTGCCGCGGAGTTCGCGATCGGCAAGCTGCGCCGCGACCCGTTCGCGATGCTGCCGTTCTGCGGCTACCACATGGCCGACTACTTCGCGCACTGGCTCGAGATCGGCCGCCGCGAGGGCGCGGTGCTGCCGCGCATCTTCTACGTCAACTGGTTCCGCAAGGACCCGAGCGACGGGCGCTGGCTGTGGCCGGGCTTCGGCGAGAACGCGCGCGTCCTCGAGTGGATCTTCCGCCGCTGCGACGAGGCGGTCGAGGCCGAGGACACCGCGATCGGCCGCGTGCCCACCCCGGGCGGCCTGAACACGGGCGGGCTCTCACTCAGCGAGCAGGATCTCGCCGAGCTGCTGCGGGTCGATCCCGCCGAGTGGCTGCTGGAGATCGGCCCGATCCGCGAGTTCTACGCCAAGTTCGGTGAGCGGCTGCCGGACGAGCTGCAGGCGCAGCTCGACGGGCTCGAGGAGCGGCTGCAGAGCGCGCGCGGCTGAGCACCGCGCCGTCATGTGACTATTGTTGCGTTCGATGGCGACCAGTGCGGCACAGCCGCGGCCCCCGCCGCTGCGTGAATCCGAGTACCGCCGGCTCGCCGAGACGGCCAGCGATGCGATCCTCGCCGGGGACGCCCACGAGCGGATCGTGTTCGCCAACGCAGCGGCCTCCCGGTTGTTCGGCCATCCGGTCGAGGCGATGGTCGGCGAGCAGCTGTCGATGCTCGTGCCCGAGCGCTTCCGCGAAGCGCATCGCGCCGGGTACATGCGCTTCGCCGCGACGGGCCAGAGCCGGCTCGTCGGGTCGACGCTCCAGGTTCCCGCGCTGCACGCGGAGGGCTGGGAGATCCCGATGGAGATCGCGCTCGGAACGCTGGGCGAAGGTGAGACGCGCGTCGTCACGGCCGTCATCCGCGACCTGACCGAGCGCGATCGGCTCGTGCGCCACCAGGCCGCCCAGCTCGCGGTGACGGCGGTCCTGGCAGGGGAGCACACCGCGGCTGAGACGCCTTCGCTGATCGTCGAGGCGCTCACGCGGGCACTCGGCTGGGACTTCGGCGCGCTCTGGATGCTCGAGGACGACGGCCACGTGCGGATGCGCCACCACTGGCAGGCCGATCCCGACGTCACCGGCAGGTTCGCGCGGGCGAGCGCCGCGCTGTCGCTCATGCCCGGCCGCGGCCTTGCCGGCAAGACGCTGCAGACTGCCGAGCCCGTCTGGCTCGACAACGTCGAGCGCGCCGAGGAGTTCCTGCGTCGCAGCAACGCCACCGCTGCCGGGCTGCGCGGCGCGATCGCGCTGCCGCTGATCGTGCGCGGCCGCACGGTCGGGGTGATCGAGTGCTTCACGCGGGCGAAGCTGCGCGCGGACCCGGAGCTGCGCGATCTGCTGATGACCGTTGCCAGCCAGATCGGCGAGCATCTGCAGCGGCTCGATGCCAACGAGGCCCTCGAGGCTTCCCAGCTGCGCTTCACGAGCGCGTTCGAGCAGGCGCCGGCAGGGATGGCGCTGGTCGCCTCCGACGGGTCCTGCCTCGACGTCAACCCGGCGCTCTGCCGCCTCTTGGGCCGCTCGCACGAGGCGCTCGTCGGCAGCCGGCTGCGTCAGTTCGCACGCGAGGAGGATCTCGTCGAGAGCCTCCCGCTGTTCGAGCGCATGGCAGCCGGTGCGCTCGACAGCTTCGAGGTCGAGCAGCGCTTCGTCGATGCGGACGGAGAGGACGTGTGGACGCTCGTGCGCGCCTCGCTCCTGCCCGGCGCCGGCGCGCGCTGCTGCATCGTCCACGTCCAGGACGTCACTGCTCCGCATCTGTCGGCCGAGCTGCAGGAGCGCCACGCACACGAGCTCGAGCGCTCGAATGCCGCGCTGGAGCGGTTCGCTCACGTGGCGGCGCACGAGCTGCGCGCCCCGCTCAGCACGATCGGCGGGCTCGGCGAGGTGCTGCTGCGCCGGCTCGGCCCGGGGCTCGGCGAGCAGGAGCGCAAGCCGCTCGAGCTGATCGTCGACAACGCGCGCTCCGGCGGGCGCTTCCTCGACAACCTGCTCGCCTACGCGCGCGCCGGCGCTGTGGCGCCGCAGGCCGAGCGGATCGCGACCGGCGCGCTGGTGACCGAGGTGCTCGCGGCGCTCCACGTCGAGATCGAGGACCGCGACGCACAGGTGGCGATCGGCGAGTTGCCGCCCGTGCAGGGCGACCGCGGGCAGATCGTGCAGGTGTTCCAGAACCTGATCTCGAACGCGGTCAAGTTCACGCCTGCGGAGCGGCGGCCGGAGATCGCCGTCGCAGCCAAGAGCGAGAACGGCATCGTCTGCTTCAGCGTCACCGACAACGGCATCGGAGTGGCGCCGGCGGAGGTGGAGTCGGTGTTCGAGATGTTCGCGCGGGGCGCCGACGGCGCCTCCTACGCGGGCACCGGCATCGGACTGGGGGTCTGCGCGCGCCTGGTCCGCAGCCATGGCGGCCGGCTCTGGGTCGAGCCCGCTCCCGGCAGCGGCAGCTGCTTCTGCTTCACGCTCCCCGCGGCTGCCGGCGCCTGACGCGGGCGCTCAAGGCCGTGCTCGCGCCGCGCCGCCTGATCGCCTGGCTCCTCGTCGTCCCATGGGCGGTGTGGGTCGCCGTGCGCGTGCTCGGCGCCGAGCGCGGCTATCCGTTCGTGCAGCTGATGGCGTACACGCCGTATGTCGCGCCGCTCGCGCTGGCCGGCGGCGCCGTCGCGGCGCTGCTGCGCCGCTGGGCGCCCGCCGCGCTCGCGGGCGCGACCGTGGTCGTGCTCGTCGTGCTGCTCGTCCCGCGCGCGACCGGGGATGCGGCCGAGCCGCGCGCCGGCGGATCGCAGCTACGCGTGCTGACCGCCAACGCGCGCAGGGGGTCGGTCCCGCCCGCGGCGCTCATCGAGCTCGTCCGGCGCGAGCGCGTCGACCTGCTCGCGGTGCAGGAGCTCACGCCGCAGCTGGCGGACGGGCTCGCGCGCGCCGGTCTCGGCGACCTGCTTCCGCACGACGTCCTCGGCCCGGGCCGCAGGGGCGGATCGGGCCTGTACGCGCGGCAGCCGCTGCGGCCGCTGCCGCCGTTCCGCGGCGCGAAGTCGGAGATGGCGGCCGCCGCCGTCGACGTGCCGGGCGCTGCCCCGCTGCGCGTGATCAGCGTCCACGTCGCCGTGCCGCTGGACGGCGGCGACGTCGCGCGCTGGCGCGCCGACCTGCGCGCGCTCCCTGCGGCGCCGCCGCGCGGGCCGCTGCAGCTGCTGGCCGGCGACTTCAACGCGACGCTCGACCACGACCAGCTGCGCGGCCTGGTCGAGCGCGGCTACCGCGACGCGGCCGAGGCGGTGGGCGCGGGCCTCCAGCCCACGTGGCAGGGTCACGGCGGGCCGCCGGTGACGATCGACCACGTGCTCGTGCCGGACCGCTGCGGCGTGCTCGGCGTCAGCGTCCACGGGCTGCCGCGCTCGGATCACCGCGCCGTGCTCGCCGTGCTGGCGCTGCCGCAGGGCTAGTGCGGGTGCTCGCCGCCGGTGGCGGCGGGCGGCCGCGACTCCTCCGCGAGCGAGGTGATCGCCAGCGCGCCGCGCGCGGCGTCCTCGAGGACCTGCGTCGCCTCGTCGAGGGAGCGCGCGTAGAGCTCTACGAGCAGGTGCACGACGATCTGCTCGTCGTCGTGCTTGTGGAAGCGGACGTGGGTGAAGAACTCGCGCGTCCCGTGGTCGGCGAACGCGGCGTAGGCGAGCGCGTCGGCGGCCTCCGGGCCCGAGCAGGTCTCGACGGCGTCGGCGTCGACGGTCACCGTGCACGACGCGACCCATGGCGTGCCGGCGACCATCCGCTCCCAGCGATCCTCGACCGGCTCGATACGCCCGTTCTGGAAGCCGAGGTGGGGCTGGTCGTGCATGCAGTCCAGGCACTGGACGACCGCCTCCTGGATCTCGTCGACGACCTCGCCGCGCTCGCCCGAGACCGGGTCGATGCGGTGGATGCCCTCGTAGTGGACCTGTACCTCGAGCTCCTGCGACCAGCAGCGGTAGCAGCGCAACCACGAGCCGATCAATTCGCGTGAGCCTTCCATCGGGACCCATTCTATGCTCCGGCCCGTGGCAACTCGCCCCCTGGCGCTGGTCCTCGCCGTGTGCGCGCTGGCCGGCTGTGGGGAGTCCGGCCCGACCGACGAGCAGCAGATCCGCACGGCCCTGGCCGAATTCGGCCGCGCCACGGGGGCGCGCGACTACCAGGCGCTGTGCGACCGGGTGCTCGCGCCGAAGCTGATCGAGACGGTCGAGCAGATCGGCCTGCCCTGCGAGGTCGCGCTGAAGAAGGGCTTCGAGGACGTGGAGGATCCGCGGCTGACGGTCGGCACGGTCAACGTCGACGGGGACCGCGCGACCGCGGAGGTGCGATCGAGCGCCGCCGGCGAGGCGCCCAGCCAGGACACGCTCGAGCTCGTCCGCGTCGGCGACGGCTGGCGCATCGCCTCGCTCGGGAAATCACCCTGAAGAAGACGATCAAGCTCAAGCGCTAGCGGCGCGCTGCTCGAGCGCGCGCAGCAGCGCCGGGACCTCGAGCGCCCTGTCCTGCCCGGCCAGGAAGCGCTCGGCGGCGCGGCGGCCGCCGAGCGCGCGCAGGCCGCGCTCGCCGTGCTCGGCGACGTAGTCGGCCAGCGCGCCGAGCCGGCGCGCGCGCGTCCGCGCGGCGCCCAGGTCGATGCCGGTCCGGTGCTGCTCGAGCGCGTCGGCGAGATCCGCGATCCCCGCCACCGGGTGGATCGAGGAGACCGCGACGACCGGCGCGTGGCCACCGAGCGAGCGCAGCGCGGCGCGCAGGTCGCGCACGGCGCGCTGGGCGACCGTGCCGAGGTCGGACTTGGTGACGACGAGCACGTCCGGCACCTCCATGATCCCGGCCTTGAGGAACTGGAGCACGTCGCCGGAACCCGGCTGCACGACGACCGCGACCGTGTCGGCCGCCTCGGCGACCTCGGTCTCGGATTGCCCGACGCCGACGGTCTCGACGACGACGACGTCGAACGCCGCCGCGAGCGCCTGCGCCGCGGTGCGCGTCGCGGGCGCGAGGCCGCCCAGGCGCTCTCCCGCCGCCATCGAGCGGATGAAGACGCCGCGGTCGGCCGGGTCGGCGTCGATCCGCGCGCGGTCGCCGAGCAGCGCACCGCCCGAGCGCTTCGACGACGGATCGACGGCGAGCACGCCGACCGTCCGGCCGCGCTCGCGCCAGACGCGCACGAGCGCGCTCAGCAGCGTCGACTTGCCCGCGCCGGGCGGGCCGGTGACGCCGACGACGTGCGCGGGCGCCTCGCCGCCGAGCCGCCCCGGGCTGACCTCGGCGAGCAGCGCGGCGATCTCGTCGCGCTGCGCGGTGGCCCGGTTCTCGAGCAGGTTGAGCGCGGCCGGCGCGGCGCTCAGGTCGCGCTCGCGCAGCCGCGCGCCGATCTCGGCCCCACTCACGCGGCGGCGGCGATCCCGTTGCGCTCGGCCACGATGCCGACGACGTCGGTCAGGATGCGGGTGAGCTCGAAGTCCTTCGGCGTGTAGACCGCCGCGACGCCGGCCGCGCGCAGCGGCTCGGCGTCGGCCTCCGGGATGATCCCTCCGACGACCACGGGGATCTCGCCGCCGCCCGCCTCGCGCAGCGCCTCGAGCACCTCGGGGATCAGCTGGCGGTGCGATCCCGACAGGATCGAGAGGCCGATCACGTGCACGCCCTCGTCGACCGCGGAGCGCGCGATCTGGGCCGGCGTGAGGCGGATGCCCTCGTAGACGACCTCCATGCCGGCGTCGCGCGCGCGGACCGCGATCTGCTCGGCGCCGTTGGAGTGCCCGTCGAGCCCCGGCTTGCCGACGAGGATCTTCAGCCCGCGCCCGAGCTGCTCGGCCACGCGCGCGACCTCGTCGCGCAACTCGACGACGTCCTCACCCGAGGGCGGCGACGCTGCCGCGCCGACGCCCGTCGGCGCCCGGTAGGAGCCGAAGACGTCGCGCAGGCACTGCGCCCACTCGCCGGTCGTGACGCCGGCCCGGGCCGCGGCGATCGTCGCCGGCATCACGTTCTCGCCGGAGTCCGCGACGCGCGCGAGCTCGTCCAGCGCGGCGCGCACGGTGCTCTCGTCGCGTCCGGCGCGCCAGGCCTCGAGCGCCGCGACCTGCTCGGCCTCGACTGCGGGATCGACGACGAGGATCCCGCCGCCCTCGATCCCCTCCCCGGTCAGCGGCGACGGCTCGGTCTCCGAGTAGCGGTTGACGCCGACGAGCACCTGGTCGCCCGACTCGATCCGCGCGATCCGCTCGCGGTGGGAGTCGACCAGCGCGGCCTTCATGTAGGGCACCGCGTCGACTGCGCCGCCGTGCTCCTGCACCCGCGCCATCTCCTCGCGCGCACCCGCGATCAGCTCGGCGACGAGCCCGTCCATCACCTTCGAGCCCTCGAACAGGTCCGGGTACTCGAGCAGGTCGGTCTCGTAGGCGAGCACCTGCTGGATCCGCAGCGACCACTGCTGGTCCCAGGGGCGCGGCAGCCCGAGCGCCTCGTTCCAGGCCGGCAGCTGGATCGCCCGCGCCCGCGCATCCCGGCCGAGCGTGACCGCCAGCGCCTCGAGCACGATCCGCTGCACGTTGTTCTCCGGCTGGGACTCGGTCAGTCCGAGCGAGTTGACCTGGACCCCGTAGCGGAATCGCAGCTGGCGCTCGTCGCGCACGCCGTAGCGCTCGCGGCCGAGCTGCTCCCAGAGCGCCGACATCGCGCGCAGCTTGGCGTGCTCCTCGACGAAGCGCACGCCGGCGTTGACGAAGAACGAGATCCGCGCGAAGACCGCGCCCATCCTGTCCTCGCCGAGGCGCGGGCGCACCTCGTCGAGCACCGCGATGGCGGTCGACATCGCGAACGCGATCTCCTGCACCGGCGTGGCGCCGGCCTCCTGCAGGTGGTAGGAGCAGATGTTGACCGGGTTCCAGCGCGGCACGTGCTCGACCGTGTAGGCGACGCTGTCGGCGATCAGCCGCATCGAGGGCCCGGGCGGGAACGCGTAGGTCCCGCGTGACAGGTACTCCTTGATGATGTCGTTCTGCGTCGTGCCCTGGAGCACCGACGCGTCGATGCCGTTCTCCTCGGCGCAGACGATGTAGAGCGCCAGCAGCCAGGCCGCCGTCGCGTTGATCGTCATCGAGGTGTTCATGCGGTCGAGCGGGATCCCGTCGAGCAGCGCGTGCATGTCGGCCTTGTGCGCCACCGGGACGCCGACCTTGCCGACCTCGCCGCGCGCGAGCTCGTGGTCGGCGTCGTAGCCCGTCTGCGTCGGCAGGTCGAAGGCGATCGAGAGCCCGGTCTGCCCCTTGGCGAGATTGCCGCGGTAAAGCGCGTTGGACCGCGCGGCGCTCGAATGGCCCGCGTACGTGCGCATCATCCAGGGCTTGTCGGGCTCGGGCAGCCGGTGGCTCATGCCGGGATTCTCCCGCATCGGGTATGACTCCGCGCCATGCGGGCGATCGACCTGAGGCACATGGGCACCGAGAAGGTCATCTCGTGCTGGGAGCTCGACGGCGTGCTCATCGACCCGGGTCCGCAGTCGACGGAGCAGACGTTGCTCGACGCGCTGGGAGACCGGGCGCCGAGCGCGATCCTGCTCACCCACATCCACTTCGATCATGCCGCCGTGACGGGCGCGCTCGTGCGGCGCTGGCCCGACCTGCCCGTCTACGTGCACGAGCTCGGGGCACCGCACATGGCCGCGCCGGAGCGGCTCGTGGCGAGCGCGGCGCGGCTCTTCGGCGGCGAGGAGGGCCTTGCGCGGCGCTGGGGGGAGCTCGTGCCGGTGCCGGAGCGCAACATGACGGTCCTCAGCGGCGGCGAGCGGGTGCTGGACGACTTCCGCGTCGAGTACACGCCCGGCCACGCGTCCCACCACGTCAGCTACCTGCACGAGCCGAGCGGCACGGCGTTCGTCGGCGACGTCGCCGGCGTGCGGATCCCGCCGTGCGACTACGTCGCCGCGCCCACGCCGCCGCCCGACGTGGACATCGAGGCGTGGGACCGATCGCTCGACATCGTCGAGCGCTGGGCGCCGCAGGCGCTCGCGCTCGCGCACTTCGGCCGTGTCGACGACGTCGCCCCGCACCTGCGGGCGATGCGCGAGCGCCTGCACGAGGTCGTCGGCCTGGCGGCGCGGCACGGGCAGGAGGCGTTCGCCGCCGGGATCACGGAGCGGATCGAGCAGAACGCCGGCGACCTGGCCGACCGCTACACCCATGCGTCGCCGCCCGACCACAACTACCTCGGCGTGCGCCGCTATCTCGACAAGCGCGCGGGCGCCTAGTCCGAGCTCGCTCGGCCGCGCAGGATCGCTACCCTCGGGGGCATGTCGCAGACGGTCGAGCTTCCGCGTCCGGCGGGCCCCGACTCAGGCCTGGGCGGTCATTGGCGGGTGATCGTGCGCAACGACGACCACAACACGTTCGACCACGTCGCGAACACGCTCGCGCGCCATATCCCGGGCGTCTCCGTCGACAAGGGCTACGCGATCGCCGACATGATCCACGGCCAGGGCCAGGCGGTCGTCTGGTCGGGGCAGAAGGAGCCGGCCGAGCTCTACTGGGAGCTCCTGAACGACTCCGGGCTCACGATGGCCCCGCTCGAGCAGGGCTAGCGCCGGCCCGCTACTTCGCGACCCCGTTGGCGAGGCCCTCCAGCTCGCCGACCCCGCCGCGCACGAGCATGTCGTTCCATGTGTAGAGGACCGGCACCTGGTACCAGCTCGAGTGGTCGGCGCGCCAGACCGAGAACTCCTCGCCGTACCAGAAGCGCTCGAAGTCGCCCTTGTCCTCGAAGGTCGCCATCTGCAGGAACTTGTAGGCGTCCTCGCGCGAGCGGTAGACGCTGTACTCGGTCGCGCCGAAGCGCAGCGCGACGGGCGCGATCTCCTGGATCGCACGCTCGAAGTCGTCGCCCCGGAACAGCGTCACGTACCAGGGGATGTGCACGACGCCGGCCATCAGGCTCCCACCTCCGCGCGGATCGCACCCGGGCCCTCGGCGCTGCGCCCGTGGCCCTCGGCCTCGGCGCCCACGAGGATCGCGATCTTGCCCTGGTGCTCGTTCTTGTACATCGACTGGTGCGCCTCGGCGACGCCGTCGAAGTTCATCGTCTTCCACAGCACGGGCTGGATCTTGCCTGATTCGATCAGCTCGTTCGCCCTCGTCGCCTCGTACGCGTTGGCGAAGTGGCTGCCGATGATCTGCTTCTGGCGCATCCAGAGGTAGCGGACGTCGAAGTCGAGCTGGTAGCCAGAGGTCGCTCCGCAGATCACGATCTTGCCGAACGGCTTCAACGTCAGCACGGAGGTCGGGAACGTCGCGCGCCCGACGTGCTCGAAGACGACGTCGGGGGGCGCGCCGAGCAGCTCGCGGACGTGCTTGGCGAAGCGGCGCGACTCCTTCGCGCGCGCGGCCTCCTGCTCGTCGGTCTCGCCGCCCTGCCGCATCATGCCCGCGAACTCGTTGCGGTCGATGTACGCGGAGGCGCCGAGCGACTTGCACAACTCGCCCTTCTGGGCCGACGAGACGACGCCGACGCACTCGGCCCCGGCGAGCCGGCAGAGCTGGACGGCGAACACGCCGAGGCCGCCCGCTGCGCCCCAGATCAGCACGCGATCGCCGGCCTGGATCTTCGCCTGGTCGATCAGCATCCGGTAGGCGGTGAAGTACGTCAGCCCGTAGGACGCGGCCTCCTCCCACGACAGGTGGCCCGGCTTGGGCAGGCACTGCTGCGCCTGGACCTTGCAGAACTGGGCGAACGAGCCCCATGTCGTCTCGTAGCCCCAGATCTTCTGCGACGGGGCGGCCAGCGGGTCGAGGCCGTGGACCTCGACGTCCTCGTAGGAGGCCTGGTTGCAGTGCAGCACGACCTCGTCGCCGGGCTTCCAGCGCGTCACGCCCTCGCCGACCTTCCAGACGATGCCCGAGGCGTCCGAGCCACCGATGTGGTGGTCCTCGTCGTGGGAGCGGAAGACGGAGACGGGCTTTCCGAGCGCGGCCCAGACGTTGTTGAAGTTCACCCCGGCCGCCATCACGCGCACGACGACCTCGAACGCGCTCGGCTCGGGAACCTCGATCTGCTCGAGTTGGAACGCCTCCAGCGGCTCGCCCTGGCGCTCCTCGCGGATCACCCAGGCGGCCATCGAGTCCGGGAGCGTTCCCGGCTCGACGTCGAGTTGCGCGACTTGACTGATGTCAACGGCCATCGGGCCGATCCTAGCCGCGGCCGCTAGAGTCCGGCGCCGGTCCGAGGGAAGGGAGTAGGGATGACACGGAGGTTCGCCGCCGCACTGGCCGTGGCCGCGGGAATGCTCGTCTGCGCGGCTCCCGCGCAGGCCGCCGGCAAGGGCTGCGATCCGATCGGCGGCGGGGCGTGCATGCTGCCGTTCCCGAACGACTTCTTCACGGAGAAGGACGCCGCCACCGCGACCGGGCGGAGGCTCGCGCTGCGGCGCGCGGCGATGCCGGCGAACAAGGACGGCGTGCGCATCGACCCGCGCGAGTGGAACCGCGCCGACGGCTTCAGCCCCGGCCAGCAGATCACCGTGCGGATCCCGGGGCTCGACTCCCAGTCCGCCTTCGCGGAGAGCGGCATCGTGCCGATCACCGACATCGCGCGGAGCCTCGACAAGCGCCAGCCCGTGGTCGTGATCGACGCGCGCAGCGGCAAGCGCCAGCTGATCTGGGCCGAGCTGGACAGCTCCGCGCCGGCCTCGCGGCGCGCGCTGTTCATCCGGCCCGCGAAGAACCTGCGCGAGGGGCGCCGCTACGTCGTCGCGCTGCGCCGGCTGCGCAGCGCGAGCGGGAAGCGGATCCGCCCGAACCGCGCGTTCCGCGCGCTGCGCGACCGTGCCGAGGGCGCCCCGAAGCGCCGCCGCGCGTCGATGCGGCGGGTCTTCAAGCCGCTCAAGCGCGCGGGCATCGCACGCAGGAACCTGCTGCTGGCGTGGGACTTCACCGTCGCGAGCCGCCGGTCGACCACGGGCCCGATGCTGCACATGCGCGACACGGCGTTCGCGGCGCTCGGCGATGCCGACCTCGCCGACCTCGTGCCGGAGGGCCGCTCGCCGGCGTTCACGATCACGCGCGACGACGTGATGCCGCCGTCGGAGCTCGAGATCGCGCGGGTGCTCGAGGGCACGATCACGGTCCCGTGCTTCCTCCAGAACGCCGCGTGCGCGGTCGGCAAGGGCTTCAACCGCGGCGCCGACGGGCTGCCCGCGCAGAAGCCGGGCAACGAGTACGCCGCGTTCTTCCGCTGCGTGATCCCGCGCGACCTGCCCGCCGGCGGAGCGCGGCCGCTGATCTACGGCCACGGCCTGCTCGGCAGCCCGCTGGACTCCGACGACTTCGCCCAGTCGCAGCTGCGCACGCTCGCGCACGAGCGCGGGTTCACGGCCTGCGGCACCTACTGGAGCGGGCTCTCGGCCGCCAACGGCGACGAGGACACCGTCCAGGCGGCCGCCGCGATACAGGACCTGTCGAAGTTCGGCGCGATCGTCGACCGGCTCCAGCAGGGGATGCTCAACCACCTGTTCCTCGGCCGCGCGATGGTGGCCGCGGACGGTCTGCGCTCGCACCCGTCGTTCGCCGGGGCGTTCGACGCGACGGGGCGGCTCTACTACGACGGCAACTCGCAGGGCGGCATCGAAGGCGGCGCGCTGACGGCGATCGCGCCCGACTTCGACCGCGCGGTCCTCGGCGTGCCGGGCATGAACTACTCGACCCTGCTGCAGCGCTCGGTCGACTTCGAGCCGTTCCGCGTCCTGCTCGACGGCGCCTACACCAAGCCGCTGGACCGCGCGCTGATCTACTCGCTGCTGGCGAACCTGTGGGACCGCGGCGAGGCGAACGGCTACGCGCAGCACATGACGGCCGACCCGTTGCCGAACACGCCGCCGCACGAGGTGCTGCTGCATGTCGCGCTGGGCGACCACCAGGTGGCGCCGGTCACCGCCGAGGTCGAGGCGCGCACGATCGGCGCGCGCGTGTGGGACAAGCTCGATCCGGGCCGCTCGGCCGACGTCGAGCCGTTCTACGCGATCACGCCGCTGACTGCGTTCCCGTTCGGTGGCTCGGCGCTCGTGGTGTTCGACGCGGGACCGTTCAGCGCGGCGAACCCGCAGGGCACGCCGGTTGGGCCGACCTCGAACACGCCGCCGACGGAGGGCCAGGACCCGCACGAGTACCCGCGCCGCACGGCCGAGGCGCGCGAGATGAAGGATCAGTTCCTCCGCATGGGCGGCCGCCTGCAGACGCCGCCGTGCGGCGGCGGCGTCTGCCACTCCAACGGGTTCGCCGGTCCGTGACCGGCCGCCGAGTGGAGAGTTGCTCGGCCTCGGGCCGAGCAACTCGCCACTCGCCCCCGGGGCCGGCTAGGCCGGGGCCAGCTCGGCCTCGGCCCGGACGTCGACGGGGACCGCGACCGGGCTGCTCGGGCGGCCCGGCGCGATCAGGAGCCACGCCAGCAGCGCTCCGGCGGCGACCGCGATCGCGCTGATCGTCAAGCCCGTTCCGAGCGCGTCGACGAACGCCGCCTGCGCGGCGTTGACCACCTGCGGCGAGGCGTCATGCAAGCCGGCGCCCGACCCGAGCCCGTCAGCGAGCGCCTCGCGCGTGCCGGCGGGCACCCCGGGCAGCGACTGCTCGAGGTCGTGGCGGCCGACGGACGCCACGAGCGCGCCCAGCGCCGCGACCCCGAAGGTGCCGCCGACCATCCGGAACATCGACAGCGTGCCCGACGCGACGCCCGCCTTGCTGCGATCGACCGCGTTCATCGCGGCCATGCTCATGGGCGACATCACGAGCCCCATGCCGAGGCCCATGAGCACGAAGGCCGGCGCGAGGAACGCGTAGCTCGTGTCGACCTCGATGCGCGACTGCCAGAGCAGCGAGGAGGCGGTGATCAACATCCCCGCGACCATCAGCGGGCGCGGCCCGAAGCGGTCGGCGAGCCGCCCTGATATCGGGCCGGCGAAGATGATCACGACGGTCGAGGGGAGGAAGCGAACGCCCGCCTCGAGCGGGCTGTAGCCGAGGATGTTCTGCATGTAGAGCGCGAGGAAGAAGAACATCGCGAGCATCCCGAACGAGA
This sequence comes from uncultured Solirubrobacteraceae bacterium, assembly GCA_963839615.1. GTDB lineage: Bacteria > Actinomycetota > Thermoleophilia > Solirubrobacterales > Solirubrobacteraceae > DASQMT01. The sequence continues at coordinate 172,955 of CAWIVY010000004.1, read as the reverse complement.
CCATGAAGGCGACGACGTTCGCCCCGAGGAACTGCTTGGAGCGCAGCGCCTCGAAGTCGACGACCGGCGCCGCGGCACGCCGCTCGACCGCGACGAACGCGACGAACGCGGCGACGCTGAGCGCGAGCAGCCCGAGGATCCCGGGCGAGCCCCAGCCCCACGCGTTGCCCTCGACGAGCGCGAAGACGAGCGCCGTCAGCGCGACCGTCATCCCGGCGATCCCCGGGACGTCGACCTGACGCCCGACCGTCTCGTCGCGCGACTCCTCCGCCGCGAACAGCGTCACGATCACCGCGCCGACCGCGACGGGCAGGTTGAGGAAGAAGATCGCGCGCCAGGAGACGTCCTCGGTCAGCCAGCCGCCGAGCAGCGGGCCGATCGCGAGCGCGATCGCCGAGACGCCGGCCCAGGTGCCGATCGCCTTGCCGCGCTCCTCCGGCGGGAACGCGTTGGTGATGATCGACAGCGTGCCGGGCATCATGAACGCGGCGCCGATGCCCTGGATCGCGCGCGACGCGATCAGCCAGCCCTCGGAGGGCGCGAAGCCGATCGTCGCCGAAGCGAGCGAGAACACGACGACGCCGGCCAGGAACATCCGCCGGCGGCCGAATATGTCGCCGAGCCGGCCGCCGGTGACCAGCAGCACGGCGAAGGTCAGCGTGTATGCGTTGACGGTCCATTCGAGCGCCGACAGCGACGCCCCGAAGTCCGCCTGGATCGACGGGAGCGCGACGTTCACGGCTGTGTTGTCCAGCATCACCATGAAGAGGGCGAAGCTCATCGCCCCGAGGGTCCACCAGCGGCGGTTGCCGTCTGACAGGCGGAGACGTTCGGTCATGGGGAGGAGATCCTTTCGACGATGGGGAGGAGAGCGGCGTGCAGCGCGTTGCGCTCGGACTCGGGGAGCCCCTCGGCGAACGCGGTCAGCGCGGTCTCGCGTGCGGCCACGACGCGGCCGAGCACCTCGCGGCCCGCGGGGAGCAGGGCCACGATCCTCGAGCGCCGGTCGCTGGTGGACTCGCGCCGGGTCACGTAGCCACGCTGCACGAGGCCGTCGATCGAGCGCGACATCGCGGGGAACGACATCGCCAGATGACCCGAGACGTCCTTGACGGACATCTCGTCGTGCTGCTCGAGGACGAACAGAGCCTTCATCTGGGTGAAGGAGAGCCCGACCTCGCCCAGCACCCGGAACATGTCCGGGGACGCGGTGCGATTGATGTGGCCGGACAGGAGCGCGAGGGCCGTCGCGAGTTGTTGCGAGGTTGCAACTGTTGCTTGCACGCATGCAACCATAACATGGGACAGGTCGCTATCGTTTCGCAAGTGACTGGCGTGAAGTTGCCGGACGAGAGCGAGGCGCTCGACGCCTACTCGCGTGTGGTGACGTTCGTCGCGGAGTCCGTCTCGCCGTCCGTGGCGAACCTGCGCGTCGGCAGGGGCAACCGGACCGGCGGCGGCTCCGGCGTCGTGATCACCCCGGATGGATTTCTCCTGACGTCGGCGCACGTCGTGGGGCGTGGCAGCGGCCGCGTGCGCGCATCGTTCACCGACGGGCGCGAGCTCGCGCTGCGGCCGGTGGGGGCGGACCCGCTGTCCGACCTCGCCGTGCTGCGCGCGGACGATCCGGGGCCGGCGCCCGCTCCGCTCGGCGACGCCGCCGAGCTGCGGGTCGGTCAGCTCGTCGTCGCGATCGGCAACCCGCACGGCTTCGAGAGCTCGGTCACGGCCGGCGTCGTGTCGGCGCTGGGCCGCTCGCTGCCGACGCGGGCGGGTGGCACGATGCGCGTCGTCGACGACGTGATCCAGACGGATGCGGCGCTCAACCCCGGCAACTCGGGCGGCGCGCTGGTCGACGGGCGCGGCCGCGTCGTGGGCATCAACACCGCGGTAGCCGGCGTCGGGCTCGGCCTCGCGGTGCCCGTGAACGCGACGACTTCGCAGATCGTCGCGGCGCTGATGCGCGACGGGCGCGTGCGGCGCGCCTGGATCGGCATAGCCGGTGGCGCCAGGCCGCTGCCGCCGGCCGTCGCCTCCGCGATCGGCCGGGATCGCGGCGTCGAGGTGGTCGAGGTGATCGCCGGCTCGCCTGCCGCCTACGCGGGCGTCCGCCCCGAGGACCTCGTGGTCGCGGTCGACGAGGAACCCGTGCTCGGCGTGAACGACCTCCAGCGGCTGCTCACGGGCGACGTGATCGACCGGCACGTGGAGTTGGCGATCTTCCGCGGTGGTACGTCCCGGCGGCTCGCGCTGGTGCCGCGCGAGCTCCCGTCCTAGCCGACCTGCGGGCCGCCCAGCTGGGCGCGGAACGACGCGATCTCGCTGACGGCGGCCGCGGTGTACGCGACGCGGGCCTGCTCCATCTCCTCGCGCAGGTCGGCCTGGTAGGCCGGGTGGTCGGCGAGGCCGGCGAGCGAGGCGGCGGCGAGCTCCTCACGCAGTTCGGCGAGGTGGGTGCGGGCGAGATGAAGGGCGTTGGACATTTGCGAGGCTCCGGTGCGGGGAGGAGTCGGGCTTGATGGAACCTTTCCATCGACTGCCACCCCGGACGATGAGGCTGGCCTGCTCATTCCCGGAGGGGCTGTCCGTTAGTCGGGGTACGGCTGGCCGCCCCCACCGATCAGGGCAGGAGCAGGTCGCCCTGGGCCGACTTGCGCGCTGCGCCGACCTTGACGGTCGCCGGCTTGATGCCGTCGTCCTCGGTGCTGACCGCGTAGTCGCCCTCGCGCACGTCGACCTCCAGGGTCGTGGTGCCGGAGGGATCGATCGCCTCCGTCGATGCGGTCACGCCGCCGCTGTCGCCGCCGACCTCGTCGGTCTCGAACGTGACCGCCTGCGCCGAGTCGGTCTGGTTGGTCACGATCAGGCGGATGGGGCCGGCGCCGATGCTGCGCGGGGACACCTCGATGCGGCCGTTGATGATCGCCGCGGTCAGGTTGATCGACGCGGCCGGCCGGTCGCGGTTGGCGTGGTCCTCCTCCTCGCCGCAGGCGGGCAGCCCGGCAAGGGCCATCGCACAGCATGTGGCTAGCCGCGCCCGCATCTCGACGGCGAACCCTATACCCGCTGTTGCGCGTCGCGCCGCGGTAGCACGCGATCCGGTGCAATGCCGCGTGCGTGCCGTCCGGTCGCGGGCGTATCAACGACGGCCCATGTCCGTCCTGATGGAAGGCCAGCTGCTGCTCTCGGCGCCGCTCGCGACGGCCGAGTTCCTGGCCGTCGACACCGAGACGAACGGGCTGGCGCGCGAGCGCTGCGAGCTGACCGAGGTCGGGGCCGTGCTGGTCGGCGGCGGCGAGCTGCACGAACGCTGGTCCTCGCTCGTCGGCGTGTCGGCGCCGCTCTCGCGCGGGATCCAGCGCTTCACAGGGATCTCGCAGGCGATGGTCGACTGCGCACCGCCGCCCGAGGGGGTGCTGCCGGAGCTTGGCCGGATGCTGCGCGGCCGCGTGCTGGTCGCCCATTCCGCGCGCTTCGACCTCGGCGTCCTGCGCGCGGCGTTCGCGCGCGCGGCGCTCGACTGGCCCGAGCCGCCGGTGCTGTGCACCGTCGCGATGGCGCGCCGGCTCGCGCCGCTCCAGCGCCGCCGCGGCCTCGCCGCGCTGGCGGATGCGCTCGGCATCGAGGTCGAGGAGACGCACCGCGCGCTGCCCGACGCCGAGACGTGCGCGCGCGTCTTCTGCGCGCTGTTCTCGCGGCTGACCGCGCACGCGGCGACGATCGGCGAGGCGGTCGCGCTGCTCGGGCCGCGCCGCGGCGGCGCGGGTCGCCGCCCGCGTGCCGGCGCGCGCCGGCGCCCGCCCGCCGAGCGTCCGGACCTCTCGTCGCTGCCGCGCGACCCCGGCGTCTACGTGTTTCGCGACGCCGGCGGGAACCCGCTCTACGTGGGCAAGTCGGTCTGCCTGCGCACGCGGGCACGGGCGCACTTCACGACGCCCGCCGAGTGGACCGGCGAGGCCGAGCACGTCGACTACCAGGCGACGCAGTCCGAGCTGGGCGCGCTGCTGCTCGAGGACCGGATGATCAAGACGCTGCGGCCGCCGGGCAACGTGCGCGGCAAGCGCAGCCCTGACGGCTACGTGTACCTGCGCTGCCGGCTCGACATCGCCTTCCCGATCCTCGAGGTGGCGCTCGCGCCGGCGGGCGGGCACTCGGTCACGGTCGGGCCCGTGCGCGGGCGCGCGGCTGCGGCGGAGCTGGTCGAGCAGCTCAACTCGCTGTTCGGCCTGCGCCACTGCGGCCGCAGGCTGCCGCGGCGCGATCACCCGAGCGCGTACGGGCAGATGGGGCGCTGCCTCTCTCCCTGCCTCGGCGACCTGGACCCCAACCTCTACCGCGAGCGGCTCGACGCGGCGCTGCGCCTGTTCGTCGACGGCCGCGACGGCGGCGCGGCGCTGCTCGCCCACATCGACGCCCAGGGGCAGGCGGCGTCCGCGGAGCAGAACTACGAGCGCGCGGCCTGGCTCCAGCGCCGGCGAGCGCGGCTCGACGGACTGCTGCGCCGGCTCGGCGGCGTGCTGCGGGCGACGCACGCGGGGACGCGGCTCGTGCTCGCCCCGCATCCCGCGGGGCGCGCACGGTTCGACGCGTTCTGGATCGCCGGCGGGCGCGTCGTCGACTGGGGCGCTCTGCCGCGTGACGCGGCCGAGCTCGAGGCGCGCAGCGCCGCCGCGCTGCGCGCCCAGCCGCGGCCGGAGCTCGGCGGCTGGCTCCCGGCCGACGAGGTCGCCGAGACGCGGCTGGTCGGCGCGTGGCTGGCGGCGCACGAGCCGCCGGCGCTCGAGCTCGACCCGGACGCCGTCGAGCACGGGCGGGTCGTGCGCTGGGTCCGCGCCGTAGAGTGCCGCTCATGATCGCGGGTATCGACCACGTCCAGCTCGCGGCCCCTCCGGGCAGCGAGGAGGAGGCGCGCCGGTTCTTCGGCGGGCTGCTCGGGCTCGAGGAGCTGCCCAAGCCCGAGCCGCTGGCCAAGTTCGGCGGCGCCTGGTTCGCCTGCGGCGGCCAGCAGCTGCACGTCGGGATCGAGCCGGAGTTCACGCCCGCGGGCAAGGCTCATCCCGCGTTCGCCGTAGACGGAGCCGAGCGGCTCGCCGCCGTGGCGGCGCGGCTCGGAGGCGCCGGCGTCGAGGTCACCTGGGACCAGGAGATCCCCGGCAGCTCGCGCTTCTACGCCACCGACCCGTGGGGCAACCGGCTCGAGTTCACCGCTGAGTGAAGCGCCTACCGGGGCGGGTGCGCGCCACGGTAGGACATCACGTTGAGCAGCCCGAGCGGCACGCGCTCGCGCCGCGGCATCGGCGCGCCGCGGGGAGTCGGGCGGGCCATGCTGAGCGCGACGACGTGTGTCACCGGCAGGTCGGTCAGCGCGCCGATCCTGTACGGGACGTCGGAGCGCAGCCAGCGCGAGGTCTGCCCGGGAAGGGTCGAGACGATCACCTCGTCGAACGCGCCCGGCTTGCACACCTCGGCGACGGCCTGGACCGGATCGGCGTCGCCGATCATGCCCTTGGCCTTGAGGCCGATCTCCTCCCAGCGCGCCAGCGCCTCGGCGAGGCGCGGTTCCATCGCGGCCTGCGCAGGACCGGACGCCGGCATCACGAGCAGGAAGTCGACCGGCACGGAGCCGCGGCGCGAACGCTCGAGCAGCGCGGACAGCAGGTCATCCGAGGTGGCAGTGACGGTGGCGACGACGAGTACGTGCGCGGCCATGGCGACCCTCCTGAAGTGGGTTCTCGGACGGAGCTTACGCCTGTGCGAACGGGAGGTCGACGACCTCCGCGCTGACGCCGTCCGCGCCGACGGAGAGCGCGTCGCCCGGGGCCGCTTCGCGGCGCACGAGCGCGAGCGCGATGCGGCCGTGCTGCGGCGATTCGACGACCGATCCGAGCCGGCCGACCTCGCGCTCGCCGAGGCGCAGCGGATCGCCCGGAGCGGCCGGTCCGCTCAGCTTCAGGCCGCGCAGGTGGCGGTTCGGCTTGCCGCGGAAATACAGCCGCGCAACGGTCTCCTGGCCGACGTAGCAGCCCTTCTCGAACGACACGGCGCGCGCGTTGAGCCCCGCCTCCTGCGGGATCACGGTGTCGTCGAGGTCGATGCCGTAGCGCGGCCGCCCGCTCTCGACCCGCCGTACCTCCGCGACCTCTTCGGGCGCCGTGACCGCGCCTGCGGCGCCGAGCGCGGCCGCGATGCGCATGGTGTCGGCGGCGTCGCAGAGCAGGTCGACGCCGAGGTCGGTCGCGATCAGCCGCACCGGCGCGCCCGCGAGCTCGCCGGTGCGGTGGGCGTGCTCGACGTCCGGCAGGTCAGCGGCGCCGGCGATCCGCCGCGCATCCGGGCCGATCAGCGAGAGCAGGCCGCACTCGACCGTGCGCTTGTGCAGCTCGACGGCGCGGCCGAGCTTGTAGCGGCGGATCATCGTGAACAGCTCCTGGAGCGCTACCCGCTCGCAGTCGAGCAGCAGCTCCTCGCCGGTGTCGAGGATGCGCAGGTCGCCGAGCATCTTGCCCTTGTGCGTGAGGAAGGCGGCGTAGCAGCCGGTTCCCTCGCTCAGGCCCTCGACGTCGTTGGTCACCTGACCGTGCAGGAACTCCTTCGCCTCGGCGCCGGTCAGCGCCAGCTTGCCGCGCTCGGAGCGGTCGACGAGCAGCGTGCCGGCAGAGGTCACCATTCGCTCTCATCGTAGAACCGGTGGCTGCGGGCCAGCCGGCGCTCGACCTCCCGCTGCAGCTCCTCGACGACGACCATCGACGGGACGCCCGCCTCGAGCGCGCCGCGCGCGACGGCGCTCTCGGCCTCGCCGTCGAGGCGCTCGAGCAGCGCGAACAGGCCGTCGATGCTCAGGCCGCGGGCCTGCGCGAGCGGATCGTCGGGATCTGATGGGGGCGGCGGGCCGGCCATGACCGCTAGATTGCGCTTCACATCATGCCGCTCGCGGACGCCTTCCAGGAGATTCTCGACTCGCTGCCGTCCGACTGGACGGACCTCGAGCTCGACCTGCGCGTCGACGAGTCGCGCTACATCGACGCGGCGACGCTCGTCCTCCAGGTCAACGCGCAGCCCTACTCGCAGCACGACTGGCACTGGCGGATCCTCGTCGCGCACCAGTTCGGCCACGCCGCTGCGGCGCCGACGGTGCACGGCACGCTGGGGCTGCTCGACGCAGCCGGCATCCGCGGCGAGCTGGTCCTGCGCGAGCTGCGCACGGGACGCGTGGAGACGGTGCAGATGTGGGGCCGCGGCGAGTCCGTGCGCCAGGAGTTCCGCCGCATGCGCTCGCAGTAGTGGCTCGCGTCGTCGCGGTATTCGACGACCTGCTGCTCGGCTCGAACGTGCTCGGGCTGCTGAGCGCGGCGGGCCACGACGCGCAGCTCGCCGGCCCGCAGGTCGCCGACGTCGCGGCGGACGTGCTCGTCGTCGACCTCGGGAGCGCCGGCTTCGACGGGGTGGACCTGGTCGAGCGGCTGCGCACGGCCGGCGGGCTGGGCGACGCGAAGACGCTCGGCGTCTACTCGCACGTGCACCACGAGCTGAAGCTCCGCGCGGAGGCCGCGGGCTTCGACCTGGTCGTGCCGCGCTCGCGGATGGCGCGCGAGGGCGCCGCGCTCGTCGAGCGGCTCGCCGGCTGAGCGGGCCGCTCAGCCGATCGCGCAGCCGACCAGCGCGAGCACGATCGCCAGCGCGCCGATGGCGATCGGCGCGTTCCGCCGCGCCCGGCCGCCGCTGTAGACGGCTCCCATGCCGAGCACGAACGGCAGGCCGCTCCAGAACACGACGCAGGCCGCGAGCGCCAGCGCTCCGAGGATCCAGCCGGCGCGCGCGGGGTTGGCGGCGCTCGGCAGGATGCGCCCGAACAGCAGCGCGGCCAGGAGCGCGGTGACGCCGATGCCGAGCGCGTACGGCATGACGCCGCCGTTGTCGCCGTCGTCGCCGAAGTTCGCCAGTGCCAATGCGGCGATGCTGATGAGCACGGCCAGCGCGCCGGCCAGTCGCTCGTCCTGAATGCGGTGGAGTGTGGTTGTCATGGTCGGCGACGCTACGGTCGCGCCGGAGCCGCGTCATCGGCCGTTCTGGCGATCTGCGTCTCATCAATCCGGCTGAGGAAGCGCCGGTTCCGCGGGTGTACGGTCGCACCGTGACGCGCCGCGGTCTCATCGACGTCGCTCTTCCGCTCGTGTTGGCGGCGGTGGCGCTCGTCGAGCTCCTGGCGAGCGGTGACATCGACGCGCCGTGGCCGATCGCGGCCGTTTTCGCGCTCGGGACGACGCTGCCGTTGTATTGGCGGCGCCGCGCCCCGCTCGTCGTGCTCGGCGCCGTCATGGCATGCCTGGTGATCCCCGATGCCACGTAGGCGGGTTCGCGGGACGAGTGCGACGTTCTGCACCGCATAGGGGCATAACGTCGCATGCCGGCACCGGCGACCCCGCGATGCGACGTTATCCGCCCATAGGCCGGGGAACGTTGCGCGTCATCGTGTTGACCACGCCGGTGCGACGTTTCTACCGGCCTCCGGACCCACTCCCTCAATGCCGCAGTTGACGTAGCCGCTAGGGCGACAAGGGCCTCACGAGGCGCGCGGGCGCTGCACGAGCGTGGTGTCGAACGCGCGCCCGACGTCGAGCGGTTCGCTCAGGATCCCGAACTCCTCGTCCCAGCGCGCCCACGCGCGCAGGGTGCTCGGCCGCAGCGCGCCGAACGCGGGAGCGCCGGCGGTGAACGCGGGCGCGACGGCGTCGAGCTGCGCCGCGAGCGCATCGCCGTCGAGCCGCGGCTCGACGGCGAGCATCGCAGCGACCGCGCTCTCGGGATCGCGCTGGACCTCGCCGTAGCCGCGCTGCAGCGCGCGGATCGTTGCCCGGACCACCGGCTCGTCGTCCTCCAGCGTCTCCCGCGTCACGCACAGCACCAGCTCCGGGTATGCCGGCGCGCCGTAGTCGTCGACGCGGAACTCGCGGATCTCGGGGCGCTGCTCGCGCAGGGCGACGCCCTCGACGTTCCAGAACGCCGTCGCGCCCGCGACGCGGCGCGCCAGCAGCGCCTTGACGGCCTGGAAGCCGATCGTGGTCGTGCGCACCTGCTCCGGGTCGCCACCGTCGCCGGCGACGATCGAGCGCAGCACGGCCTCGTCGGACGGCAGGCCGCTGACTCCGGCGCGCTGGCCCTCGAGGTCCGCCGGCGAGCGGATCGAGGGCTGCGCGAGGACGGCCGCCAGCGGGCGCTGGACGAACGCCATCACGCCGACGATGTCGGTCCCCTGCTGGCGCGCGAGCCCGAGGTCGTGGATGTCGAGGATCGCCATGTCCGCCCGCCCCGCCTGCAGCAGCTTGAGCGCGTCGGTCGAGGCGCCCGGCTTGCGGATCTTCAGCTCGACGCCCTCGGCCTCGTCGAAGCGGCGCTCGGTCGCCATGTAGAGCCCGGCGTGGACCGCGTTCGGGGTGAAGTCGAGCAGCAGCGTCGCCTCGGCCTCCGGCCGGTCCTCGCCGGTGGTCGATCCGCAGCCGGCTGCGAGCGCCGTCAGCAGCGTGACGAGGAGGGCTAGACGGTGGCGCATCCGGGCCCAGGAGGCTAGACGCCTAGACTCCGGTTCGGATGCGCCGCCGGGTCACGTTCTCGCGCAACGTCACGCTGTCGCTCTCGCGCACCTGCGTGTCGCATTGCAAGTACTGCGCGTTCGCGACGCACCGCGCGCACCTGCACGAGCCCGAGGAGGTCGAGCGGCTGCTCGACGGCGCCGCGCGGCGCAACGTCAAGGAGCTGCTCGTGCTGACCGGCGACGAGCCGGGCCATCACGCGGGCGTGCGCGACCGGCTCTCCGAGCTCGGGTTCGCCGACTTCGTCGCCTACGTCGCGTGGTGCTGCGAGCGCGCGCTGGAGCGCGGGCTGCTGCCGCACACCAACCTCGGGGCGCTCGGCCGCGACGACCTCGCGCGGCTGCGCGAGGTGACGGCCAGCCAGGGCCTGATGCTGGAGTCGCTGCGCCCCGATCTCGTCGTGCACCAGGCATCGCCGACGAAGCTTCCGGCGCTGCGGCTGGAGACCATGCGGGCCGCGGACGAGCTGAGGATCCCGTTCACAAGCGGCATCCTGGTCGGGATCGGGGAGACGGAGGAGGACCGCATGGCGGCGCTCGAGGCGCTCGCCGGGTTCGGCAACCTGCAGGAGGTCATCCTGCAGAATTTCGTCCCGCACCGGCGCTACTACGGCGAGGAGCCGGCCGCGATCGCGACGGAGGCCGCCGAGCGCTACTGGCGGACCGGCCTGCACGAGGGCCCGGACGTGCCCGCTCCGGCCTGGTCGTCGCCGGTGACCGTGGAGGACATGGAGCGCCTCGTTGCGGAGGCGCGGCGGCTGATGCCGGATGTCGGCGTCCAGATCCCGCCCAACCTCGCCGACTGGTGGCCGCGGCTCGTCGCGGCCGGGGCGACCGACCTCGGCGGCCTGAGCGCCAACGGCGACCACATCTCGCCCGAGCACCCGTTCCCGTCGCCCAACCAGGTGCGCAAGCGGCTCGCCGCCGACGGCGTCGCGCTGACCGAGCGGCTCTGCGTCTACCCGCGCTTCATCGACCCGGAATGGCTTTCCCAGGGCGTGCTCGACGTGATCAAGGCGCGCTTCTGGAGCTTCATCCCGCGCCGCGGCTCCGGCCGCACCGACGGCCCCAAGGGCGCGCTGCGACCGGACACGATCGCCCGCGCGCGCGCCGGTGGGCAGCTGGCCGCCGAGGAGTTGACGGCGCTCTTCGCCGAGACGCGCCCCGAGGTGATCGAGGAGATGCGCCAGGCCGCCGACGAGCTGCGGGCCGAGCTCGCCGGCGACACCGTCACGTTCGTCGTCAACCGCAACCTCAACGTGTCGAACGTCTGCATCGTCGGCTGCGCGTTCTGCGGCTTCGGCCAGGGCCGCCGCTCGCCCGACGCCTACACGCACGAGCGCGATGAGTTCGTGGCGCGGATCGGCGACGCCGTCGAGTTCGGGGCGACCGAGCTGTGCATCCAGTCGGGCATCCACCCCGACTGGGAGCTCGAGGACTACGAGGGCTGGTTGCGGCTGGCCAAGGAGACGGCGCCGCAGCTGCACCTGCACGCGTACTCGCCGATGGAGGTCGCCCACATGTGCGACCGCTCCGGGCTACCGCCCGGCGACGTCTTCGCGCGCCTGCGCGCGGCCGGCCTCGGCTCGGTGCCCGGCACCGCCGCGGAGGTGCTCGACGACGGCGTGCGCCAGCGGATCAGCCCGAACAAGCTGCCGGTCGCGCGCTGGGTCGAGATCGTCGAGGCCGCGCACGGCGCCGGACTGCGCTCGACGGTGACCGTCATGTTCGGCCACATCGAGGAGCCGCACGAGCTGGCCGAGCACATGCGCGTGGTGCGCGAGCTGCAGGAGCGCACGGGCGGGTTCACAGAGTTCGTGCCGCTCTCGTTCATCCCGTTCAACACGCTGCTCGGCCGCACGCACGGGATCGAGGAGATCACGCGCGAGGAGAACCTCAAGCACACCGCGGCGTTCCGGCTCGCGCTCGGGCGCACCGTGCCGAGCCTGCAGGCGAGCTGGGTGAAGATGGGGCTCGACGCCGCGACCGAGGCGCTGCGCTGGGGCGTCAACGACCTCGGCGGCACGCTGATGGAGGAGTCGATCTCGCGCCTTGCAGGCTCCTACCACGGCGTCAGGCTCGACCCGGAGGACCTCGTCGCGGCCGCGCATCGCGCCGGCCGCCCGGCGGCGGAGCGCACGACGCTGTACGAGCTGCGCCGCCGCTACCCGCTCGTCGCGGCCGCCGCCTGAGGTGACGAGCGCGCTCGAGCTCGGCCGGCGGCTCGCGGCGGGCGAGCTGGACGCGGTCGCGCTGGCGGAGGACTCGCTGGCGAGGGCGCGCGCGGCCGGTCCCGCGTTCATCGCCGTCACCGAGGAGCGGGCGCGCCGCGAGGCGGAGGCGAGCGCCGCGCGGTTGCGGGCGGGCGCGCCGCTCGGGCCGCTCGACGGCGTCCCGGTCGCGTGGAAGGACCTGATCGACGTCGAGGGCGTGCCGACCACGGCGGCGTCGGCGCTGAGGCGCGACGTGCCGCCGGCGCGCGCCGACGCTCCGGTCGTCGCGCGGCTCGCCGCGGCGGGCATGGTCTGCGCCGGCAAGACGAACCTGACCGAGCTCGCGTACTCCGGGCTCGGGCTGAACCCCCACTTCGGCACGCCGCCGAATCCCCACGATCGGACGCGCATCCCCGGCGGGTCCTCCTCCGGCTCGGCTGTCGCCGTGGCGAGCGGCGTCGTCCCTTGCGCGATCGGCACGGACACGTCCGGCTCGATCCGCGTGCCGGCGGCGTTCTGCGGGCTCGTCGGGTTCAAGCCGACTGCCGCGCGCGTCGACCGCGCCGGGGTCCTACCGCTCGCGCCGACGCTCGACAGCGTCGGCCCGCTGGCGACGAACGTCGCCGATGCCGTCGTGCTCGACGCGCTGCTGAGCGGCGCGGGCCTGCCGCAGGCCGTCGCGCTCGCGGCGGCCCCGGCGCGCCTCGTCGTGCCCGGAGGCGACCTCGGCGAGGAGGCCGAGCCGGCCGTCGCGGGCGCCTTCGCGGACGCGCTCGCCGCGCTCGCGCAAGCCGGCGCGGCGATCGAGCGCCGGCCGCTCGCGGCGCTCGCGGCCGTGCGCGCGCTGCTCGACGAGCACGGCAGCCTCGTCGCGCACGAGGCGTGGCGCGTCCACCGCGCGCTGCTCGACGGCCCGGACGCGGAGCGGCTCGACCGGCGCGTGCTGCGGCGGCTCCGCGACGGGCGGGCGCTGCCGCAGGCGGGCTACGACGCCCTGCTGCGCGAGCGCCCGCGGCTCCAGGCCCAGCTGGCCGCCGAGCTCGACGGCGCGCTCGCCGTCTGGCCGGCGGTGCGGCACGCGGCGCCGGCGCTCGAGCCGCTCGAGCGCGACGACGAGCTCTTCGCCCGCGTCAACCTGAGCACGCTGAGGAACACGATGCCGGGGAGCTTCCTCGACATGCCCGGCGTCGCCCTGCCGATGGGCGCCGACGCGTCAGGGCTCCCGCTCGGCCTGTTGATCTCTGGGGCGCCCGGAAGCGACGACCGCGTGCTCGCGGCGGCGCTGGCCGCCGAGGCCGTGCTCGACCCGCGCTAGCCTCGCGCCGGTGTCGTTCGTGCCCGCGAGCTTCGAGGTCCCCGCCGGGATGTCCACGGACGAGTTCCGGCTCGTCCCGCTCGGCCCCGAGCACAACGACTCCGACCATGCCGCCTGGTCATCCAGCGTCGCGCACATCCGCGCGACGCCCGGCTTCGCCGGGAGCGCGTGGCCGCCGGACGCGATGACGCTCGACGAGAACCACTCCGATCTGGTCGAGCATGCGCGCGACTTCGCGGCCCGCATCGGCTTCACCTACAGCGTCCTGGCGCCGGACCGCGACGAGGTGATCGGCTGCCTCTACATCTACCCGGCACGCGATCAGGACCACGACGCCGCCGTCCGGTCCTGGGTGCGTGCCGCCGACGCGGCGCTCGACCGCCCGCTGCACGACGCGGTGAGCCGCTGGCTCGCCGAAGGCTGGCCGTTCGAGCGCGTGGACTACGCGTCGCGCAGCAGCAGGTGAGAGTCGCCGAACTCGTGCCAGCGGTATCCGGCGTCGACCGCGTCGGCGTAGGAGCGCTCGACGAGCGCGCGGCCCGCGACCGCCTCGAGCAGCAGCAGGTGGCTGGCGTCCGGCTCGTGCCAGCCGGTGATGATCCCGTCGACGGCGCGCACGCCGCGCTCGGGCGTGATCGTCAGCGACGTCCATCCGGCCGCCGCGCGCACGGTGCCATCGGGCGCGGTGGCGGTTTCGAGCGCGCGCGTGACCGTCGTGCCGACGGCGATCACGCGCCCGCCCGCCGCATGCGCGCCGTTCACGCGCGCGGCCGTGCTCGCCGGGACCATGAAGCGCTCGGGATAGGGCCGCTCGCCGCGCTCCTGCGAGCTGACGCCCGTGTGCAGCACGAGCGGCGCCACGCCCACGCCGCGGCCGAGCCGGGCGAGGACGCGCGGGCTGAACGGGCGGCCCGCGCTCGGCATCTCGGCGCTGCCGGGGACGCGCGAGAAGATCGTCTGGTGGTCGGCGAGCGGCCAGTCGCGCGGCTGGTGCGAGTAGCGGATCGGCGCACCGTGCGCGTCGAGGAAGTCGAGCAGCGCCGCGGGCAGCTCGAGCGTGGCGATCCACAACCGCCCGGCGGACAGGTACGGCGCGACGAGCTCGGCCACGCCGCCGCCGGCCAGCGCGAGCCGCTCGCCGCAGCGGGCGCCGCGGAAGCGCTCCCCGCCGCGCCGCAGCTCGACGATCCAGCGGCCGGCGTCGCCGGGGTCGGGTGTGGACAGGTGCAGGCTCAGCGCGCTGCCGTCCGCCCGTACCGCGCGCAGCGCCGCGGGCAGCGTCGCCGACTCGTTCACCACGAGCAGGTCGCCGGGGCGCAGGAACCGCGGCAGGTCGAGGAAGCGCGCATGGGCGGCGGGCTCGCCCTCGCGGGCGACCATGAGCCGCACCTGGTCGCGCGCGAGCCCGCGCGCCTCCGGCGGCTCGGCCGCCTCGAGCGCCGGCGGCAGCGCGAACGCGAGCGCCGTGCTCACGCGGGCGCTTCCGCGAGCGCGGCCGCCGAGTAGCGGCCGCTCGGCAGGTCGCCCTCGATCAGGGCGAGCAGGCCGGGCACGCTCCGCTCCGGCGGGGGCCGGTCGGAGATGTCCTCGCCCGGGAACGCCTCCTGGTGCATGCGCGTGTTCATGTCGCCCGGGTCGACCGCGTAGACGCGCAGGGCGGGCTGCTCCGCGGCGAACACCGCGCTGATCTGCTCGAGCGCGGCCTTCGCGGACCCGTAGCCGCCCCAGCCCTCGTACGGCTCGACGGCCGCGTCGGAGGTGACGTTGACGATCCGCCCGGAGTCGGCGAGCAGCGGCAGGACCTCCTGCATCAGCGCCAGGGGCGCGAGCGCGTTGATGCGGAAGACCTGCTCGAGCTCGTCGAGGGGGTAGCGGGCGAGCGGGGGGAGGGGAGATGGACCGAGGGTCGAGGCGTTGTTGACGAGCAGGTCGATCGCGCCCTCCGCCGCGGCGACCAGCGCCCGGCGGTGCCACGTGTCGCCGACGTCGCCGGCGAGCGCGACGACCTCCGTGCGCGTCCGCAGCCCGGCGGCGGCCTGCTCGAGCGCGACTCCGTCACGGGCGTCGATCACGAGCCGCCAGCCGCGGTCGGCGAGGCTGCCGGCGAGTGCGAGTCCGAGGCCGCGCGAGGCGCCGGTGATGATGGCGGTGGGCATGACGCTCACGCTACGTCGCGCGCCGCCCGCTTCCCATCGGGAATTGGACCTAGGACCTGAACGGTGCCAGCCCCCCTTTAGGTTGCGCCGGAACCTAAGGGTGCCAGCCCCCTTTAGGTTTCGCCGAGTCCCTCGCGGACGGCGTAGAGCGCGGCTTGGGTGCGGTCGGTCAGGCCGAGCTTGCCGAGCAGGTGGCCGACGTGCGTCTTGACGGTCTTCTCCGCCACGCCCAGCTCGAGCGCGATCCGCTTGTTCGAGCGCCCGCGCGCGATCAGCCGCAGGACCTCGAGCTCGCGCGGGGTGAGCAGCTCGGCCGCGCGCGGGCGGCCGCCGCGCGCCAGCTCCTCGACCACGCGCGTCGCGGTCGCCGGCGACAGCGGCGACTGGCCGGCGTGCGCGCCGCGGATCGCGCGGACGATGTCGGCGGGCTCGGTGTCCTTGAGCAGGAAGCCGGCCGCGCCGGCGCGCAGCGCCGCGAAGAGGCGGTCGTCCTCGCCGAAGCTCGTGAGCACGATCACGCGCGCGCCGGGCGCGCGCTCGCGCAGCTCGCGCAGCGCGGCGACGCCGTCGAGCCGCGGCATCGCCAGGTCGAGCAGCACGACGTCGGGAGCGAGCCGCGCGGCCTCGGCGACCGCCGCCTCGCCGTCGGCGGCCTCCGCCACCACCTCGATGTCCGCCTGCAGCTCCAGGTACGTCCGCAGCCCCTGGCGCACGACCGCGTGGTCGTCGGCGATCAGCACGCGGATCACGCCGGCACGTCCAGCCGCACCGTCGTTCCTGCGCCCGGCCGCGAGTCGATCGCCAGCCGCCCGCCGAGCTCGGTCGCGCGCTCCTCCATCGACGTCAGGCCGAGGCGGCGGCCGCGCACCTCCGGCGCCGCGACGTCGAACCCGTGCCCGTCGTCCGCGACGCTCAGCGCCAGCCGCCCGCCGCCGTCCTCGAGCCGCACCTCGATCCGCTCGGCGCCGGCATGGCGCAGGGCGTTCTGCAGCGCCTCCTGTGCGATCCGGAACACCTGCCCGGCCGCGGCGGCCCCGAGCGCAGGGGGCGAGGCGACCCGCAGCTCGATCTCGCGCCCCGACACGCGCCGCAGCACCTCGACGTGCTTGCGCAGGACCTGCGCGAGCCCCTCCGCCTCCAGCGAGGCCGGCCGCAGCTCGAACACGACGGAGCGCAGCTCCTCCATCGCCCCGCGCGCGAGCGCCTGGACGCGCTCGAGCTGCTCGCCGGCGGCGCCCTCGCCGCGCGCGAGCAGCTCGCACGCCGACTCGGCCGCGAGCACGACGCCGAACAGCTGCTGCGTGACGGAGTCGTGCAGCTCGCGCGCGAGCCGGTTGCGCTCCTCGACGATGCTGAGCTCGCGGCTGCGCTCGTACAGGCGCGCGTTCTCCATCGCGATCGCCGCATGCGCCGCGAGCAGCACGATCAGCTGCTCGTCCGCGCCGGAGAACGTCGCGGCGCCCTCCTTCTCGGTCAGGTACAGCGCCCCGATGATGCCGCCGCGGGCGACGATCGGCACGCCGAGGAACGAGCGCATGTCCGGGTGCGCCGCCGGCCACCAGCCGCGGAAGCGCTCGTGCGCGTGGATGTCGGGCGTCCGGTAGGGCTCGGCGGACTCGAGCATCGCGCCGAGCATCCCGTGCGTGCGCGGGAGCGGCCCCATCGCGGTGATCAGCTCGTCGCTCATGCCCGACGTGATGAAGCGCGCGAAGCCGCCCTCGCCGTCGGGCACCCCGAGCGCCGCGTAGCGCGCGCCGCCGAGCTCGCGCGCGGCGTGCACGAGCCGCTGCAGCACGGGCTCGACCTCGCGCTCGGCCGCGATCGCGAGCACCACGTCGGACAGCGTCCGGAAAGCGGTCGAGTCGCGGTCCTCCAGCATCGCGGGGAACGTTACGCGGCGGCCGGCGGCCGCCGCCCTAGCCGAGGCGCCGAGCGCCGGCGAGCAGCACCCGCGCGAGCGGCCCGCCGGACTCCAGCTCGCCGTCCTCCGTCACGTGCAGCGGCGGCGACGCCGGCCCGCGGCCGAGCCGCCAGCGCAAGCGGTCCAGCGTGCGGAACGGCGCCAGCACGCCCGGCTCGCGCAGCTTCCAGACGGGACAGCGTGCGGCGCTCGACCCCGTCGCGTCGAGGATCCCGTTGACCGCCCGCCGCGCCGCCTCGTTCGCGCCCTCCATCGTGGCGAGGTCGGTGTGCGTGCGCACGAAGTCCGCCGCGAGGAAGAGGTTGGGCACCCGCGTGACGGCGTCCGGGCGGTCGGCCCACGAGCCGGCCGTGTTGATCAGCAGCGGCTCGAGGTTGGTCGCGCCCGTCGGGTTGGGGAACTGGATCGCGGGGTCGAGGAACCACGCCAGCACGTTCGCCTCGTCGAGCGAGCCGTCGTCGATGTGGTCGACGAGCTGGCCCCAGACCTCCGTGCGGATCTCCTCGGGCGTGCACGCCATCGCGACCTTGCCCGTGCGCCGGCCCGGCCGCTCCCACTCCGAGACGTCGACCGAGAGGATGCCCTCGACGCGCCCGTCACCGCGCTGCTCGAGATCCACGTTCGGCCAGAACTGCGCCTGCGAGATCGCGGTCAGCGCCCACTCGGAGTCGATGAAGATCGCGTGCCCGTGCTGGAGCGCGACGTCGCGGTCGAGATAGAACATCACGCCGTTCATCCAGCGCACGACCAGCCGCGGCAGCGCGGCGAGCCGCGGCTCGGCGGCGCGCAGGCTGGGAGACAGCAGCAGCCGGAGGCGCTCGACCGGCAGCGCCGCGACGTAATGGTCCGCGACGATGCGCTCGCGCCCCGCGGCTCCCTGCACGGTCACGCCCCTGATGCGGCGCCCGTCGCACTCGATCCCGGCCACCTCGCAACCGCCGCGGAAGGTCACGCGGAGCGTGCGCAGGTACGCCACCCAGGGGTCGATCCACACCTCGCTCGTGGGCGCGTCGAGCACGCGGTCCGCACGGCCTCCCGCACGCGTGAGGTCGAACAGCAGCTGGCACAGGATCAGGCCGCCCGTGCGGGCCGAGATCTCGCGCCCACGCGCCGCCACCAGCGTGCGCGTCAGCCCGTCGGCGAGGAACTTCTGGAACGCGGCGGTGCGCCGTTCGGCGCCGAGGTACTGCCACCAGCTCGAGCGCTCCCACTCCTCCAGCCGGCGCTCGTCGCACGAGGTGAGCATCGTCAGCAGCCGCTCGACGAACAGCGCCAGCTCGGCCGGCGGGATGCCCGCGCCCGTGCCGAACTCCCACGCGAACCGGACCAGCACCGTCAGGTCGTCGAGCGACGAGGGCGCGCGCGCCGAGGCGATGAGGTCTTCGCGCCCGCCGCCCTGCGCGAGCAGGATGCGCGTCGCGGGGACGAGGTGGTCCGCGGCGCTGCGCCCGCCGTGCGGGATCCGCGCCATCGTGTCCGGGAGGTGACGGTAGAAGCCGGGGAAGAAGCGGAAGCCGTGCTCCGCGGGCAGGTCCGGGCGCCCGCCGGCCCCCGATCCCGGCACCGGCATCGAGCGCGCCTTGCCGCCGAACGCGTCGCGCGCCTCGTACACCGTGACGTCGAACCCCCGCTGGGCCAGCTCGTGCGCGGCGCTCAGCCCGCCGACCCCTCCGCCAAGCACCGCAACCGTCGCCACGTGCCGACCATACGGCGGATCAGGCTCCCGCGCCACTCCGCGCGATGACATGATGGACGGCGCGTGGGCATCTCAACGGAGACGAGGGAGCACGCGGTCGCGCCTGTCCGTGACAGGCTGATGGAGCTGATCGCAGAGCAGCGTCCCAAGGACGCGGCGGCGCTGCGCGAGTTCGCGGCCGCCTACCTGCGCCGACTCTCCGCCGACGCGGCGGAGACGATGTCACCCGAGGAGCTGCTGGCCGAGGTCACCGGTGCGTTCGACTTCGCCGCGACCCGCGGCGAGCGCCCGATCCTCGTGCGGGCGTTCAACCCGTCGGCCTCCGAGGACGGCTACGTGCGCTCCGGCTCGGTGCTAGAGACGAACACCGAGGACCTGCCGTTCCTCGTCGACTCCGTCCGCGCCGAGCTGCTCGCGCGCGGACTCGGCATCCAGCGCGTGCTGCACCCGATCGTCGGGCTCGAGCGCGACGAGAACGGGACGATCACCCGCGTGCTGCACCCGCGCGAGGCGAGCGCGCGCGAGTCGGTCATGCACTTCGACCTCGACCGCCGGCTCGACGAGCAGGGGCTCGAGGAGCTGGCGGACAAGATCCGCTCGGTGCTCGGCGACGTCCGCCGTGCCGTGCTCGACTTCCCTGCGATGGCCGACCGCGGCCGCCGCATGGTGCAGATCGCCGGGGCGGGCGCAGCGCGCTATCCCGACGACGAGGTCGACGAGACGGTCGCGTTCCTCGAGTGGCTGCTGCAGGACCACTTCATCTTCCTCGGCTACCGCGAGTACAGGATCGACGAGGACAGCATCGCCGTCGTCCCCCGGTCGGGCCTCGGCATCCTCGCCGACGAGGGCTCGTCGAAGTTCGCCCGCCCGCAGCCGATCGCGTCGCTGCCCGAGGACAGGCGCGAGCGCGCGCTCGAGGGCGACCTGCTGATCGTCTCCAAGACGAACCGGCTGTCGACCGTGCACCGGCACGTGCGCATGGACTACGTCGGCGTGCGCAAGGTCTCGGCCGACGGGCGCATCGCCGGCGAGGCGCGCATGCTCGGCCTCTTCACCACCAAGGCCTACGCCGAGCCGGCCTCGCAGACGCCGCTGCTGAACCGCAAGCTGCGCCAGATCCTGCGCCACGAGGACCTGATCGAGGGCTCGCACGACTACAAGGCCGCCGTCTCGCTGTTCGACTCGTTCCCGAAGGACGAGCTGTTCTCCGCACGCACCGACGACCTGCGGCGAGCGGTCGTCGCGCTGCTGTCGCTGGAGGGCGATCAGGTGCGGCTGCTCGGCCGCGTCTCCGCCGACGGCCGGTCGGCGTCGCTGATCGCCGCCATGCCGGCCGCGCGCTACGACGCCGAGCTGCTCGACGCGCTGACGGCGCTGCTGCGCGAGCGCTTCGGGACCGACGCGGTCGACACGCACACGGTGCTCGGCGAGGGCGAGCGTGTGCGCGTGCACGCCACGGTGCACGTCCCGGACGGCGTCCCCGACGTGTCGCTGCGCGAGCTCGAGCAGGAGCTGATCTCGCTCACGCGCACCTGGGAGGACGGGCTGCGCCAGCGCCTGGTCGGCCGCTACGGCGCGACGCGCGGGCGCGAGCTGGCGGCCAAGTGGGGGCCGCGCTTCCCCGAGTACTACCGCACGTCGATCGACCCGGCGATGGTGCTCGGCGACGTCGACTGCCTCGACCGGCTCGAACGCGAGCACGAGCCGTTCGTCGTCGGGCTGCAGAACGAGCCCGGGCGCACGCGCGTCGCGCTCTACAAGACCGGCGGCAAGGTCGAGCTGGGCGAGGCGATGCCGACGCTCGAGGACCTCGGCCTGCGCGTGGTCGAGGAGGTCCCGACGCGCATGCTCGGCGGCGACGGCGACACCTGGGTGCAGGACTTCGGCGTGCTCGGCCCGGGCGACCGCCCGCTCGACCTCGCCGAGGTCGGCGAGCGGGTCGCGGACTGCATCGCGGCCGTCCGCCGCGGCGACGCCGAGTCGGACCGCCTGAACCGGCTCGTCGTCGTGGCCGGGCTGAACTGGCGCCAGGTCAACATCCTGCGCGCCTATCGCATGTACCGCCAGCGGATCGGCTCGCGCTTCACGCAGGGCTACCAGAACGACGTCCTCGCCGCGAATCCGGAGCTGACGGCGAAGCTGATGCGCTACTTCGAGCTGCGCTTCGATCCCTCGCACGACCGCGACCCGGAGAACGAGTCGGCGCTGCGCGACGAGATCCTGGCGGATCTCGACGCGGTCAGCTCGCTCGACCACGACCGCATCCTGCGCAACCAGCTCGGCCTGATCGACGCGACGCTGCGCACGAACGCGTTCACCGACTCTTCGCCTTCGGCGGCGAGCGGCACAGGCAAGTCCGAGCGCAAGGTGATCGCCTTCAAGTTCCGCTCGGCCGACGTTCCCGCGATCCCGCAGCCCGCGCCGCTGTTCGAGATCTACGTCTACTCGCCGGCGATGGAGGGGATCCACCTGCGCGCCGGCACGGTCGCGCGCGGAGGCATCCGCTGGTCGGACCGGATGGACTACCGCACCGAGGTCTACGGCCTGATGCGCGCGCAGGTGACGAAGAACGCCGTGATCGTCCCGGCGGGCGCCAAGGGCGGCTTCTATCTCAACAACCCGCCGGCGGACGGCGAGGAGCTCAAGACGGAGGTCGAGCGCCAGTACGTGCGCTTCATCAACGGGTTGCTCGAGCTGACGGACAACCTCGTCGAGGGCGCGGTCGTGCATCCCAAGGACGTGCGCGTGCTCGACGGTGACGACACCTATCTCGTCGTCGCCGCCGACAAGGGCACGGCGAAGTTCTCGGACACCGCGAACCGTGTCAGCGAGGAACGCGACTTCTGGCTCGGCGACGCGTTCGCATCGGGCGGATCGAGCGGCTACGACCACAAGGCGCTCGGGATCACCGCGCGCGGCGCGTGGGAGTCGGTCAAGCGCCATTTCTCCGAGCTCGACATCGACGTCGCGACCGACCCGTTCACGGTCGTCGGGATCGGGGACATGTCCGGCGACGTGTTCGGCAACGGGATGCTGCTCTCGGACCGGATCCGGCTCGTCGGCGCGTACGACCACCGCCACGTGTTCCTCGACCCGGACCCCGATCCGGACGTCGGCTTCGCCGAGCGCAAGCGGCTGTTCGACCTGCCCGGCTCCTCCTGGGACGACTACGACCGCGACAAGATCTCCGAGGGCGGCGGCGTCTGGCCGCGCAGCGCCAAGTCGATCCCGCTCTCGCCGCAGGTGCGCGCGGCGCTCGGCATCGAGGACGAGCGGATGGCGCCCACCGACGTGATCCGCGCGATCCTGCGCGCGCCCGTCGACCTGTTCTGGAACGGCGGCATCGGCACGCTGGTGAAGGCGTCCACGGAGTCCGACGCCGACGCGATGGACCGCGCCTCCGACGCGATCCGCGTCGACGCGAGCGACCTGCGCTGCCGGGTCATCGGCGAGGGCGGGAACCTCGGCGTCACCCGCCGCGGGCGGGTCGAGTACGCGCAGGGGGGCGGGCTGGTCAACGCCGACTTCATCGACAACTCGGCCGGCGTGGACTGCTCCGATCACGAGGTCAACCTGAAGATCCTGCTCGGGCTCGCCGAGCGGCGCGGCGAGCTCGACCGCGCGGCGCGCGACGAGCTGCTGCTCGAGGTCACCGACGACGTCGTCGCGCACGTGCTCTACGACTCCTTCCTCCAGGCCCAGATCCTGTCCCAGGAGGTCGTCGTATCGAAGGGGCGCATGTACGCCTACGAGGACCTGATGGTCGCGCTGGAGTCCGCGGGGCTGCTGACGCGCGAGTCCGAGCGGCTGCCGGGGACCGAGGAGATCGCCGAGCGCCGCCGCGCCGGCCGCGGGCTCGAGCGGCCCGAGCTCGCGCTCCTGCTCGCCTACGCCAAGCGTGCCCTGACGCGCGACCTGCTCGCCACGGACTTCTGCGAGGACCCCTGGCTCGAGCGCGACCTGCGCGAGTACTTCCCGGACCGGGTCGTCGAGCGCTTCGGGCCGCTGCTGGCCGAGCACCCGCTGCGGCGCGAGCTGATCGCGATGATCAACGCCAACCTCGTCGTGAACTCGCTCGGCCCGACGTTCGTCACGCAGCTCGCCGCCGAGCGCGGCGCCGAGTCGGCAGACGTCACGCGCGCGTACCGGATCGCGCGCGAGGTCACCGGCGCCCGCCCGCGCTGGGACGCCGTCGAGAGCCTGCCCCGGGGCACCGATCGCGGCGTCGTCACGGAACTGATGATGGGTGTCGACCGGCTCGTGGAGGCGGCCGCGCGCTGGTACCTCGACCACGCCGGCGGCGGGCTCGAGGAGCAGATCCAGGCCGCGGAGGCTCCGTTCGCACGGCTGATCGCCGTGCTGCCCGACATCGGCTCGGACGAGTGGCGGGCGGAGCGCCGCCAGGTGGCCGACGACCTCGTGGCCCAGGGCGTGCCGGAGGACGTCGCATGGGCCCACGCGCTCACGACCGAGCTGATGCAGGCGCCGGACATCATCTCCGTCGCCGAGCGGACCGGCCGCTCGGTCGAATCGGTCGCACGCGCGTTCCACGCGCTCGCCGCGCGGCTGGACATCGTCTGGCTGCTCGGCGCGCTCGACGCGCTCCCGCAGCCCACCCGCACTCAGCGATGGGCCGTGCAGGCGGTGCGTGAGGACTGCCTGGACGCGCTGGCCGAGCTGGCGCGCTGCGCGCTGCTTGCGGCCCCCGAGAGAGATGACCCCGCCGAGGCGGTCGAGGCCTACCTGAACGAGCGCGCCGCGCTGAGCCGCCGGCTGGCCGCGGTGACCTCATCGCTCACGGTCGAGGGGACCGGGGATCTCCCGGCGCTGATGCTCGCCGTCCGCGCGCTGCGTACTCTCGCCGACTGATGACGCTACTCATTCTGGGACCGCTCCTGCGCTACGCGGGCGAGCAGGACGCGACGATCTGGGTCGAGACGGACGGCCCGTGCGAGGTCGAGGTGCTTGGCAGCCGCGAGCGGACGTTCCAGATCGCCGGCCACCACTACGCGCTCGTGCACTGCCAGAACCTCGAGCCGGCGTCGACGAC
Source organism: uncultured Solirubrobacteraceae bacterium (assembly GCA_963839615.1). Classification (GTDB taxonomy): domain Bacteria; phylum Actinomycetota; class Thermoleophilia; order Solirubrobacterales; family Solirubrobacteraceae; genus DASQMT01. The sequence goes on along the minus strand of CAWIVY010000004.1, from coordinate 149,018 downwards.
GCCGTATGAGGTACGGCTCGACGGCGAGCTGGTCTGGCCGGAGGCGGACACGCCGTATCCGCCGAGCGTCGTGCGCACGCTGGGCGACGATGGCCCGTTCCGGATCGCGTGGGGATCCTGCCGCGTCTGTGCGCCGCACATGCCGCCGCACTCGCTGCGCAAGGACGAGCATCCTGACGGGCGCGAGGTCGACGCCCTGCGGGTGCTCGCCGATCACATGTGCGAGGAGGACCCCGGCACATGGCCGCACGCGCTCGTGCTGCTCGGCGATCAGGTCTACGCGGACGAGGTCTCGCCGCAAGTGCGCGAGTACATCCGGGCGCACCGCGACCCCGAGGTGCCGCCGGGGGAGACGGTGGCGAACTTCGAGGAGTACACGCGGCTCTATCGCGAGTCGTGGTCGGAGCCCCACATCCGCTGGCTGCTCTCGACGCTGCCGACCGCGATGGTCTTCGACGACCACGACGTCCACGACGACTGGAACACCTCGCAGACCTGGGTCCAGGACATGCGCGCCACCGGCTGGTGGGACGAGCGCATCACAGGCGGATTCGCGACCTACTGGCTCTACCAGCACATGGGCAACCTCTCCCCGCAGCACCTCGCCGACGACGAGCTCTACGCGCAGCTGCGCGCCGCCGAGGACGGCTGGCCGATCCTGCGCGACTACTCCTTCCGCGCCGACCGCGAGGTGCAGGGCACGCGCTGGAGCTATTGCCGCGACTTCGGCCGCACGCGGCTCGTGATGGTCGACTCGCGCGCAGGCCGCGTGCTCGACCCGCCCGAGGATCGCTCGATGCTCGACCCGCACGAGTGGAGCTGGCTCGAGGAGCACGCGGCGGGCGACTTCGACCACCTGCTGCTCGGCAGCTCGCTGCCGTTCCTGCTCACGCCCGGCCTGCACTACCTGGAATCCTGGAACGAGGCCGTCTGCAACGGCGCGTGGGGCAAGGCCGCCTCCGTGGCCGGCGAGAAGGTGCGCCAGGGGCTCGACCTCGAGCACTGGGCCGCGTTCGGCTCCTCGCTGGATCGGGTCATGGAGCTGGTGCGCTCCGTCGGAACGGGCGACGCTGCGCCGGCCTCGATCGTCGCGCTGTCGGGCGACGTGCACCACGCGTATCTCGCGGAGGTCGGCTTTCCGTCCGGCACGGGCATGCGCTCGGCCGTCTACCAGGCCACCTGCTCGCCGTTCCGCAACCCGCTCGACGACCGCGAGCGGCGCTCGATCCGCTTCGCCTGCAGCAAGGCCGGAACGCTCGTGGGCAAGCTGCTGGCGCGCGCCGCGGGGGTCCCGGACCCGCCCGTTCGCTGGCGTTTCACGGGCGACGACCAGCCGTACTTCGACAACCAGGTCTGCTTCCTTGAGATCGACGGGCGGCGCGCCAGGCTGTGGCTGCAGAAGACCGTCCCCGAGGAGAACGAGGGCTACTCCCTGGAGACGGTCTTCGAATATCAGCTCGCCTAGAGCGCAGCCTTGAAGCCGTTGCGCCAGCTCGGGACCGCGGGCTGCCAGCCCAGCTCGCGCCGTGCCTTGGCGTTCGATGCTCCCCGGACCTCGGTCATCATCGCGGCGACGGCCGGGCCGGCGGCGATGCGGCCGAGCCAGCGCGGGACGCGGCGCGGCGGCTTGGCTCCCACTGCCGTGGCGAGCGCCGGCAGCCATTCGGCGACCGGCGCGGGCTCGTCGTCCACGATGTTGTAGATCGCACCGGGCGTGCCGCGCTCGAGCGCGGCGAGCGTCGCGGTTGCGGCGTCGTCGACGTGGATGAACGACCACACGCCGGCGCCGCCGGCGACGATGGGGAAGCGCCGCTTGCGCACCAGCTCGACCTGCTCGGCGCCCGCGGCGAGGCTGGTGCCCGGTCCGTACAGCCCCCCGTAGCGGAGCACGATCCCGTTCGCGGCCGTGACGGTCGCCTCGACGTGGCGGATCGCGGCGAGCGACGCGGCCATCGCCGGGACCGGCTCGGGATCGAGCGGATCGTCCTCCGTCTTGACCGGCCCGCCGTCGCGGGCGTAGGGCCAGCCGGCGTACGACTGGGCGAGGAAGCGGCTCGCGCCGGCCAGCCGCGCGCCCTCGAGCAGGTGGTCGGTGCCCTCCGTGCGCAACCGGTTGGTGAGCGCGAAGGTGCCGTCGAAGTCGCGCAGCGAGCTCATCCCGGCCAGCGCGGTGAGCTGGTGCACGACCGCGTCGGGCCGCGCCGCGGCGACAGCGGCCAGCACCGCCGGGCGGTCGAGCGCGTCCACGACCACCGGCTCGGCGCCCGCGGCTCGTATCGCCTCGGCCCGGGCGGGCGAGCGGGTGGTGCCGGTGACGTGGTGGCCGGCGGCGGTGAGCAGCGGGATCAGCCGGGAACCGATGGCGCCGCCGGCGCCCGCGAGGAAGATACGCATCTGAGGGTCTCCTTTTGCTGTGATGAGCCCTGAGACGAGATGACGACGCCCGACGTGACAGGTGAGCAGCTGCGCCCGCTGTTGTTCTCGCTCGCCTACCGGATGGTCGGCGGCGTGGCAGAGGCGGAGGACCTGGTCCAGGAGGCGTTGCTGCGCTTCCACCGGGCGCCCGCGGAGGTCGCCGCGCCGAAGGCGTTCCTGACGACCGTCGTCACGCGGCTCGCGATCGACCACCTGCGATCGGCGCGCGTGCGCCGCGAGCGCTACGTCGGCCCCTGGCTGCCGGAGCCGCTGGTGGCCGACGCGGCGCCCGGGCCGGCGGGCGCCGTCGAGGACGACGAGACGGTCTCGCTCGCCTTCCTGGTGCTGCTGGAGCGGCTCTCGCCCGTCGAGCGCGCCGTCTACGTGCTGCACGAGCTGTTCGGCTACGACCACGGCGAGATCGCCGAGGTGGTCGGCAAGAGCAGCGCCAACTGCCGCCAGATCCTGGCCCGCGCGCGGCGTCACGTGGAAGCGGGCCGGCCGCGATTCGAGCCGTCGCGGCGCGAGCGCGAGGCGCTCCTCGCACGCTTCCTCGCCGCCGTGCGCGCCGGCGACGTCCAGGCGCTGGTCGACCTGCTCGCCGCCGACGCGGTCTCCTACGCGGACGGCGGCGGCAAGGCGCGCGCGACGCGACTGCCGATCTACGGCGCCGAGAAGGTCGCGCGGCTGTGGGCGAGTGTCGGCTCGAGGAGCTTTCCGGCGGCGCTCCACCTCGCCGACGTCAACGGCCAGCCCGGCATCGTGGGGGCGGACGCGGAGGGGCGCACGATCGCGGTGCTCACGCTCGAGATCGCGGACGGCCGCGTGCAGGCTGTCTGGGCGGTGGTGAACCCGGACAAGCTCGCCCGGGTTCCCACCACCTTCGCCGGCGCCTAGCCGAGCGCCATGTTCGGCTCGCCACGGCTGTTGAGGCCGCCCGTGCTGGTGCACGTGCCACCGCGCGGCGCACCGCCGTTGAAGGCCTGGCGCACGCAGTTGCGCAGCGCCTTCTGGCCCCAGTAGCTCGGGTGCAGATCCTCCTGGAGCTGGTACGGCGGGACGATCGTGGTGACCGTCCGGATCTGCGAGACCCACTCGGTGCGATCGGACGCGCCCGGCGACGTCCAGTTGGCGATCCCTTTCTCCTCCAGCAGGCCGACGGTGTTCTCGCACAGCCGGTGGCCGGCGAGCGCGGACTCGGCGTTCAGCACCGGGATGCCGTGTGCGGTGGCGGCCGCGCGGATGACGCCGTTTAGTGTCGTCACCATCGTGTCGTTGGCCCAGTTCGCGTCGCGGTTCCAGACGCCACAGCCGCCGATCGTCTGGCGCGTGTAGCCGCCCTCGGAGTAGCGGAACCCGCTGCCGTGCGGGATCGGGGAGGAGTAGGTCTGCGCGACCAGGGTGTACGAGCCGGCCCCGTAGCCGGCCGCCGTCATCGCGTTCTTGAGGTTCGTGAACGCGCCGATCACGCGGTTGCGCTGCTCCGTCACGTAGGCGGTGGTGAACATGCTCGTGACGGCCGAGTCGTCGGAGCAGTAGTTCTTCCACCACGTCGGCGAGGTCAGCCAGTTGGTCAGGCATCGCTCCACGATGCCGGCGAAGCCGAAGTTGTTGGCCCCGATCAGCACGACGACCATCTTCACGTTGTGCGTCGCGGCGTACTGCTGCAGCGCCTTGGCTTGGCCGATGTGGCCCTGGCCGTCGTCGTAGAAGTCAAGTCCCGGCTTGAAGTTCGAGCCGCCGGAATACGGCTGCGTGTAGGTGCGGGCGCCGGAGCAGGCGAGGTTGGCCGAGGGCATGGTGCCGATGGCGATGTGGATCTCGGCCGCCTTGGAGCGGTGGCAACCGCGCGTCGTCTCTGCCGTGTTGGCCGCGTTGTCGTAGTACGCCGTCGGGCCGAGCGCGTCCACGCGCGACGGGCTGCCATTCGTGTTGCCGGCCCAGCGGCCGGCCTCGCCGGAGATCGCCGAGTCGCCGACCGCCACGACCGCGGGGGCTCCCACCCCGGGTCCATCGGCCCGCGCCGGTCCCGCCGCGATCGCACCGGCCAGCAATCCAAGCGCGCAGAACGTCGCCGCCGCACCCTGCCTCATGAAGCGCTCCCCTATCGAGTTCCGGGGTTTCTACCGCTTCCGGAGCGCGCGGCGCAAGCCGGGGGTCAGCCGGCGACGACGTGGTGCAAACGACCGTGGAACGGTGCGATGGCCACGCGGTCCTCGAGGCCGTAGCCGACGATCGTGGTGTAGCCCTTGGCGGCGAGCAGAGTCGTGACGGAGAGCTGGTCGCGCAGCGTGCGCGGGGCGCGGAACTCGGCATGGAGCTCGGCGGCTGCGCTGCGCGCTGCCGCCACGCGCTCCGCGCCGCCCGGGCCCGACGCGTCCGCGACGACGGCGACGCGCTCCCCCGCCGGCGGGGCGGTCGCCTCAGGGGCGGCCGAGAGGCCGGCGACCAGACCGGCGAGCGATGCGATGAGGAACTTGGTCATACGTATGAAAGTACTACGTATGACGGATTCCTTCAAGTCCTCCACGGCAAACTTTCCTCACCCGCGCGTCCGCGTTCAGCGGGGCGGTGCGGTCGAGCCCCGCACCTCGAGCTCCACCGCCAGCACGCGGCTGCGCGGCCGCTTGCCCGCGAACTGCGCCATCAGCAGCTCGAACGCGACGCGGCCGAGCTCCTCCGCGTCCGCCGCGATCGTCGTCAGCGGCGGGTCGAGCACGCGCCCGATGTCGAGGCCGTCGAACCCCACCACCGAGAGCTGCTCCGGGATCCGCAGCCCGAGCCCGCGCACGGCGAGATAGGCGCCGGCCGCGACGATGTCGTCGTCGCAGAACACCGCGGTCAGCTCGGGAGCCTGCGTGAGCAGCCCGTGCGCGGCCTCGCGCGCCGACTCCAGGGTGAAGTCGGCCTGGACCCGCGGCACCGCGCCCTCCACCAGCCGGTCGACGGCGCGCCGGCGCAGGCGGAACGTCGGCCGGTCGTGGACCGAGGCGATGTGGCCGATCCGCCGGTGCCCGAGCTCGAGCAGGTGCCGCACCGCAGCCTCGGCGCCGCGCTCCGCGTCCAGACGCACGGAAGGATGGCCGCGGCTCTCGGACTCGATCACGACGATCGGCTCGGAGCCGGCCGCGCGGCGCGGCGGATCGACCTCGAACAGCAGCAGGCCGTCCGCCGGCCCGGCTCGCAGCGCCTCGGCCGAGGCGGCGCCCCAGGCGCGGTCGTTGTTCGTGTCGATCAGCGCGACCGCGTAGCCCGCGGCGCGCGCGGCGGTCTGGGCGCCGCGGAGCAGTCCGCCGAAGAACGGGTTGGTGATGTCCGGGACGACGAGGCCCACGGTCCGGGAGACCCCGACCTTCAGCGCCCGCGCCGCGGCGTTCGGCCGGTAGCCGAGCTCCTCGGCTGTGGCGCGCACGGCCGCCTCGGTGCTCGTGGAGATCCGCCCGGCAGCCTTCCCCGAGAAGACCAGCGACACCGTCGATTGCGAGACGCCGCACCGCCGCGCGACGTCGACGCTGGTGACTCGATCCCCTTTCAAGCCTGCAAGCTTGCCACGGTGCTCAACCGCAGACACGTCGGCCCCTAGGCGAAGAGGTCGTGCTCCGGCGGGCGCAGCAGCGCGGCCACCCCGGGGCCGTCGTCGGGGAGGATGTGGCGCTCGAGGCCGCGCAGCCGCACTGCCGGCTCGCCCGTGTCCTTGCCGCGGACCAGGTCCGCGGCGGCCGCGACCTCGTCGGCGAGCCCTATCTGGGTCGCGTGCATGAGGCGGCCGGCGCTGTCCGGGCGCCCCCGCCAGTCGTCGAGCGGGGCGAGCCCGGCGCAGCCGATCGCGACCTCGGCCTGGCCGATGCGCCAGGCACGGCCGAACGAGTCGCTGATCACGACCGCGCAGCCGAGCCGCGCGCGCAGGCCGCGCGCGGAGCCGTCGGGATCCAGCGGCAGCAGCACAACCTGCTCCTCGCCGCCGGCGTTTGACTGGTCGACGCCGGCGTTGGCGCAGACGAAGCCGTGGCGCGTGCGCGCGATCAACCGGCCGGCGTCGGCGCGCACGAGCTGCACGCTCTCGCTCAGGATCAGCTCCACGAGTCGCGGGTCCTTGCCGTGCTCGACGCCGAGCTCGCGTGCTCTCGCTCCGGGCTCGACGTCGGCGAGCCGCACGACGCGTCCCTCGGCCTTCGCGACGGCCTTGTGGGCGATCGCGAGCACGTCGCCCGCGCGCAGCCCGCCGTCGCCGAGCCGCGCGGCGGCTTCCAGCAGCAGCGCGGCGAGATCGTCCCCCGGCCGGATCTCGGGCATCCCGGGCAGAGCTGCGGCGATCACGGCCGCGTCACGCCACGGCCGACGACGGCGCGATCGTCTCGAGCAGCGCGCGCGTGCGCGGTGCGGCGGCGGGCAGGGCGGCGAGCGCGGTACGCAGCGCCGCCAGGTCGCCGGGCGTGTCGACGTCGAGCTCGAGCGACGGCGCATGGGCCACCCGCACCGCGATCCCTGCAGCCGCTCCGAGCGCCGCGTGCCGGGCGAGCGATCCGGCGCCGAACGACGGCTCGATCGCGCCCGGCGGCGCGATCAGCAGCGCGTTCGTGCCGGAGCCGTGGCGGTCGGGCACGATCACGAGCCCGGCCCCGGGGAAGCCGTCGAGCAGCCGCCCGACCTCGCCGGGATCGAGCGCCGGGCAGTCTCCGGGCACGAGCAGCACGCGCTGCGCCCCGCGCCCGACCGCCGCACGCACGCCGCGCGCCGCGGCGTCGGACTGGCCGGCCTCGACCGGATCCTCGACGACGTGTGCCTCCGCCGCCCGCGCCGCTGCCGCCGCCTGCCGCTCGGCCGTGACGACGATCAGCTCGCTGAGCCCGCTCACGGCGCGCAGCGCGTCGAGCACGTCGCCGACCATCGCGGCAGCCAGCTCGGCGCGGTCGGGTTGCCCGATCGCCGCGTCGAGGCGCTGCTTGGCCCGGCCGAAGGACTTGACCGGCAGGACGGCGGCCGTGCGCATCAGCGGAGCGCCTGCGCGAAGTCGAGCGCCTCCTGCGCGACGCGGCGCCGGCCGGCGGCGTCCGGCATCGCCACGTCGGTCTCGAGCGTCGGCAGGTCGTCCGTCCGCTCGTCGGCCACCAGGCCGTCGAGCAGCCCCTCGTAGTACGCGGCGATCCCGTCGCTGGAGAGCGGCTGCCCCGCCCATTCGAGCAGGTTCTCGGTGGGTCCCTTCAGCGAGCGCCCGCCGACGAGCGGGGAGACCGCGATGACGGCGCCGGAGCAATCGCGCAGCGCCTCGCGCAGGCCCGGCAGGGCGAGGATCGGCCCGATCGAGATGACGGGATTCGACGGTCCGACGATCACGGCGCGAGCCTCGGCGATCGCCTCGAGCACCTGCGGCGTCGGCTCGGCGGCCGCTGCGCCCTGGAACTCGACGTCCTCGACGGGCCCGGCCGCGCGCTCGCGGATCAGCCACTCCTGCAGGCCACTCCACGCACCGCCCGACTTGATCCGCGTCCGCACCGGCTCGTCGCTCATCGGCAGCACCCGCGCCGGCACGCCGAACGCGCGCCGCAGGTCGTCCGCGGCGGCCGTCGCCGTCGCGCCGGCCGCCAGCCGCCGCGCCCGGGCGAGGCAGACGGCGAGATCCTGGTCGCCGAGGTTGAACCACACGTCCTCGCCGAGCGCGCGCAGCGCCTGCATCACCGCGAACGTGTCGTCGCGCAATCCCCAGCCGCGGTCGTCGACACGGTCGGCGAGCCAGAACGTGACGAGGTCCGGGTCGGGCGAGACATGACCACCGTGGATCGCGACGTCATCGCCCGTGTTCGCGATCACGACGAGGTCCTCGCCCACGAGGTCCAGCATCCCGCGGGCGAGCTTGGCCCCGCCGGTCCCGCCGGCGAGCACGACGATCGGAGCGGACATCGCCGCGGACCCTAGCGAGCGCGTTCTAGATTGCGGGTCATGGTGAGCATCCGCGAAGTCGGTCCCCGCGACGGGTTCCAGAACGAGCCGGAGGTGATCGCCACCGCCGACAAGGTGCGCCTGATCGACCAGCTCGCGCGCACCGGGCTGCGGCGGCTGGAGGTCACGAGCTTCGTGCGCGGCGACGTGATCCCGCAGCTCGCGGACGCCGGCGAGGTGCTCGAGGCGATCGACCCGCCCGCGGGCGTCGCGCTCTCCGTGCTGATCCCGAACGAGCGCGGACTCGAGAACGCGCTGCGCCACCGCGAGCGCTTCCACGAGATCAACGTCTTCCTCTCCGCGTCGGAGACGCACAACCGCAGGAACGTCAACCGCTCGATCGAGGAGTCGCTGACCGGGCTCGAGCGGGTGCTCGCCCGCGCCCGCGCCGAGGGGCTGCGCTGCGAGGGTGTGATCTCCGTCGCCTTCGGCTGTCCGTACGAGGGCCACGTCCCTCCCGAGCGCGTCTTCGCGATCGCCCAGCGGCTGATCGCGGCCGGCGCGGAGGAGATCGGCTTCGGTGACACGACCGGCATGGCGAATCCGGCGCAGGTGCGCGACTACTTCCCCGCGGCGCGCGCGGCGCTCGGCGCGGAGCCGGAGCTGACCGCGCACTTCCACAACACGCGCGGCCAGGGCCTGGCCAACGTCTACGCCGCCTACGAGGCCGGCGTGCGCTCGTTCGAGTCGAGCTTCGGCGAGCTCGGTGGCTGCCCCGTGCCGAAGGGGGCGACCGGCAACGTCGCGACCGAGGACGTCGTCTCGATGCTGCACGAGATGGGGGCGGAGACGGGCATCGACCTCGCGGCGCTGCTCGAGGCGGCGCGCGCTGCCCAGGCGATGCTCGGCCGCCCGCTCGGCTCGCACCTGCTGACCGCGGGGCCGGTCGACTGGGTCAGCGGCCGCTGAACTCGGGCTGCCGCTTCTCGCGGAACGCCAGCGCGCCCTCGGCGAAGTCCGCGGTCGCCGCGCAGCGCTCCTGCGAGACGACCTCGAGCTCCAGCGTCGCGGCGAGCGCCGGGCGCGCCGAGGCGTCCATCACCCGCTTGGCGAGCGCGACCGCGACCGGCGCGCACGCGAGCAGCTCGTCGGCGAGCTGCTGTACCGCCGCGTCGAGCTCGTCCGCGGGCGCGACGCGGTTGGCGAGCCCGATCCGCTCCGCCTCCTCGGCGCCGATCAGCCTGCCGGTCATGATCAGCTCCTTCGCCCGCCCGAGGCCGACGATCTGCGGCAGCCGCGAGCATCCGCCGACGTCGGGGATCAGGCCGATCCGCACCTCGGGCATGCCGACGATCGCGTCGGCCGCCAGCACGCGGAAGTCGCATGCGAGCGCGAGCTCGAGCGCGCCGCCGATGCAGGCGCCCTGGATCGCGCAGATCACCGGCTTGGGCATCTCCTCGGCGAGGTTCCAGGCCTCGAGGCAGCGGCGGCGGAACGCGCGCAGGTGCTCGGGCGTCTCCGCGAGGCCGCTGAGCGACCCGAGGTCCATGCCCGAGGAGAACATCGGGCCGGCGCCGCGCAGCACGACGCAGCGCACCGCGGGGTCATCCGCGGCCGCGCGCAGCGCGTCCCCGGTGGCGAGCACCAGCTCGCCGTGGAACGCGTTTCGCTTGTCGGGACGGTTCAGGACGATGTGGCGGATCGCACCGCGATCTTCTGACAGGACGAGGTCGCTCATGGGACCGCGAAGGGTATTGGGCGGCCATGACCACGAGCCGCCGTTCCCCCGCTGCCCTCGAAGCCGTCGACAGGATCACGAGCCTGGATCGGCTCGACCAGCCCGCCAAGGTGATCGGGAAGGCTGTGCGCGATGCCGTCCCTCCCGGACCGGTCAAGGATGCGCTCAGCGGCACATGGCTCGGCCACGCGCTGCACCCGCTGCTCACCGACCTCCCGATCGGGACGTGGACGAGTGCGGTGTTGCTCGACTGGCTCGGCGGCGAGCGGTCCGAGGCCGCCGCGGACCGCCTGATAGCGCTGGGCATCGCCTTCACCGCTCCCGCCGTCGCGACCGGCTGGACCGAATGGGCGGACTCCGAGGTCGCCGATGACGGCGTGCGCCGCGTCGGGATCGTCCACGCGGCTACCAACGTCGGCGCGACCGCGCTGTTCGGCGCGTCGCTCGCCGCCCGTCGCGGCGGCTCCCGCGGAGCTGGCAGGCTGCTCGCGCTCGCCGGGGCGGGTGTGCTCGGCGTGAGCGGTTACCTAGGCGGCCACCTGGCGTTCGCCGAGGGCCTGGGGGTCGACCAGACGGCGTTCGAGGCCGCGCCGGACAACTGGATGCCGGCGCTGCGCGAATCCGAGCTGCCCGAGGGCGAGTCGCGCTATGCCGAGGTTGCGGGCGTCGGCGTCATGGTGGCGCGCTCGGGCGGCGAGATCCACGCGATCTCCAACAGCTGCTCGCACCGCGGTGGCCCGCTCGACGAGGGCGAGCTCGCCGACGGCTGCGTCACCTGCCCCTGGCACGGCTCCGTGTTCCGGCTGGCCGACGGCAGCGTCGAGCGCGGCCCGGCCGCCTACCCGCAGCCGGTCTGGCAGGTGCGCGTGCGCGACGGGCTGATCGAGCTCAACGCGCCCGCTGAAACCTAAAGAGGGGCTGGCACCGTAATGTGGCGCGGCGCATGGCACGCCGCGAGGAACTGCTCGAGTTGCTGCGACCGCCCGCGCACCGCACGCCGCTGATCGCGGCCGGGGCGGTGCTGTTCACCGCCGGGGTCGCGCTCGAGGAGCAGCGGCTCGACGAGAAGCTGCCGAACGGCATCCACGTGCTGATCGTCGCCGTGTCCGCGGCGCTGCTCCTCGGCCTGGGCCTGCAGGCGCGGCTGGAGGGTGGAAGCCCGACCGCGTCGCAGTCCGTGCTGCTCGTGTGCGGGCTGCTGCTGCTCGCGGGAATGCTGCTCGAGCTGTCGCACGTCCTCGGCGCCGAGTTCCAGGGCAGCCTCCCGACCGGTGCGTTCGTGTGGACCTCGCTGCTGCTCTGCGGCGCGGCACTGTACCCCGCGATCCGGCTCAACTCGGCGATCTGCGCGATGGTCGCCGCGATCGCCCTCGGCATCGCGATCCTCGCGGCGGCGAACTGGATCTTCGGCGCCGACTCTCAAGGCGTGTACCGCTGGCTGCTGCTGGCGCTCTCGATCGCGTTCGTGCTCGCGTCGCTCGTGCTGCGCGGTGGCAACCCGCGCCACGGCGAGCTGATGGTGATCACGGCCGGCGTGGCGACGCTCGCGATCGCCCTCGTCGCGTCGGTCGGCGCGCTCATCGGCACGATCGCGGGATTCGGCGCCGTCGAGGCCGACGAGGGCTTCCTGCCGAACTTCTGGGAGTTCGTCGTGCTCGCCGCGGGCTGCGGCCTGATCGCCTACGGCGCTGTCGACCGCGTGCCCGGCGCGGCGTGGCTCGGCCTCGCGCACCTGCTCGCCTTCCTCGCCTCTGCCAGCGCCGGGGCCGACGACACGCTGCTGTGGTGGCCGCTGTTGCTGCTCGCGCTCGGCGGCGGGGTGCTGGCCGCCGGGCTGCGCCCGATCAGGCCGCTCCCGCCGGAGCCGGACGGCTACTCGGTCGACCGGCCGCTCGCCTCGCGCGCCGGCGAGGAAGAGATAAGCCTGCGGGTGCGCAACGACGACCCTCCGCCTCGCTAGGTTCAGTGCCATGACCGATGCCGAGCACGCCCAGGAGGCGTTTGCCCGCGCCTATGCCGGCGGCCCCGAGCGCCATCGCCAGAAGGCCTCGGAGCAGGGCAAGCTGCCGGTCCGCGAGCGCGTTGCGCGGCTGCTCGACCCCGGCTCGTTCTCGGAGGACGCGCTGCTGGCCAACTGGGAGGCCGAGGGGCTCGGCGCCGACGGCGTCGTCACCGGCATGGGCACGATCGGCGGGCGCACCGTCGCGCTGATGGCCAACGACCCGACCGTCAAGGCCGGCTCGTGGGGACCGAAGACGGTCGAGAAGATCCTCCGCATCCAGGAGGCGGCGCTCGCCCACCGCGTGCCGATGGTCTACCTCGTCGACTCGGCCGGCGCGCGCATCACCGAGCAGGTGCAGATGTTCCCCGGCCGCCGCCACGCGGGGCGCATCTTCTTCAACGAGGTCAAGCTCTCGGGCAGCGTCCCGCAGGTCTGCGTCCTGTTCGGGCCGAGCGCCGCGGGCGGGGCGTACATCCCCGCGTTCTGCGACGTCGTGATCATGCGCGACGGCAACGCCTCGATGTACCTGGGATCGCCGCGCATGGCCGAGATGGTGATCGGGGAGCGGGTCTCGCTCGAGGAGATGGGCGGGGCGAAGATGCACACCGGCGTGTCCGGCTGCGGGCACTTCCTCGTGCGGTCCGACGAGGAGGGGATCGACCTCGCCAAGACCTACCTCGGCTACTTCCCCTCGCACTGGGAGGAGGCGCCCCCGCTCGCACCGCCCGCGCCGCCGGCCGCCGCCTCCGGGACGATCCGCGAGCTGATCCCGGCGGACGAGAACAAGCCCTGGGACATGCGCGAGCTGATCGCGGCGCTCGCCGACGACGGCTCGTTCCTCGAGGTCCACAAGCGCTGGGCGAAGGAGCTGATCGTGGGCTATGCGCGGCTCGACGGGCGCGTCGTCGGGATCGTCGCCAACCAGCCCAAGTTCAAGGGCGGCGTGCTGTTCGTCGACTCCGCCGACAAGGCCGCGCGCTTCATCTGGACGTGCAACGCGTTCGGGATCCCGCTGCTGTTCCTCGCCGACGTGCCCGGCTTCATGATCGGCACCGCCGTGGAGCGCCAGGGCATCATCCGCCACGGCGCGAAGATGATCTCCGCCGTCTCCGAGTCGACCGTGCCGAAGCTCTCGGTGATCGTCCGCAAGGCCTACGGCGCCGGCCTCTACGCGATGGCCGGGCCGGCGTTCGAGCCCGACTGCTGCCTCGCGCTGCCGAGCGCCAAGATCGCCGTGATGGGACCGAGCGCCGCGGTCAACGCGGTCTTCTTCAACCAGCTCGCCGGCATCGAGGACGAGTCCGAGCGCGCGGCCAAGCGCGCCGAGCTGATGGCGGAGTACGCCGAGGGCGTCGACCTGCTGCATCTCGCCTCCGAGCTCGTGATCGATGCCGTCGTGCAGCCGGAGGACCTGCGCGACGAGCTCGTGCGGCGCTTCGCCCGCTACGCGGGACGGCGCCGCGAGATGCCGCAGAAGCGCAACTCGGTCCCGCCCGCCTAGGGGCTGCGGCGCGCGCGCCGCAGCCAGTCGACCTGGTTCTGCTTGCGCATGATCAGGTGCTCCATCAGGTGCTCGAGCGCCTCGGAGCGCGGCTCCTGCCCGGAGTGGGGGATGACGGCGTGCAGTGCCGCGATCGTCTCGTCCTCGGCGTCGATCAGCGCGTCCACGGCGACGCCCGGATCGTCATGCCACGCCAGCGGCGCGACCTCGACCGTCGGGTCGCCGCCGAGGGCCGTGATCTTCTCCACGAGCAGCTTCGTGTCGTCCAGCTCGGCGCGCGCGAAGAGCCACAGCTCGCCGCCGACCGCCTGGTACTCCAGGCCGAACATGCTCCCCGCGCCCATGGTCAACTGCAGCACCGAGCGGTACTGCAGCTGCAGCGCGTGATTGAGCGCGTCGAGCACGCGGCCGACGTCCATCGGATCCGGTTCTTTGTCTCCCATCCGCGCCGCTTACCCGGGCGGCGCGGCGGACATCACCTCGACCACGTGCCCTGACGGATCGGTGACGCGCGTCCGCGGCACGCCCCAGTGCTCGGCGCGCGGCTCGGCGCGGTGACCCGCGGCGCGCAGCGCGGCGACGGTGGCGTCGTAGTCCTCGACCACGACCGCCGCGTGGCCCGACGGCGGCACCACCGGGTCGTCGGTCAGCAGCAGGTGCACCTGCGTCCCGGCGCGCTGCAGCCAGACGGCCCGCTCGCGCAGCGAGACCGGCGCCTCGACCCGCTCGAACCCGAGCAGCGCCCAGAAGGCGAGCGCCGCCGCGACCCCCTCGGGACGCGTCTCGAGCGCGACGTGCTGGAGCATGGCCGGAGGATAGGATCGAACGGGTGACGGAGGGGACGCTGCTCTGGGAACCGCCGGTCGAGCTGCGCGAGCGTTCCCACATGGCGCGCTTCATGGCGGAGCGGGACGTGGCCGACTACGCCGCGCTGTGGCGCTGGTCGGTCGCCGAGCTCGAGGAGTTCTGGGCGGCGATCTGGGAGCGCTTCGAGGCCGGCGGCACGTATGACCGCGTGCTCGCCGACGCGTCGATGCCCGGCGCGGAGTGGTTCCCCGGGGCGCGGCTGAACTACGCCGAGCGGCTGTTCCGCGGCAAGCCCGGCGAGCGCGTCGCGATCCTGCACGCCTCCGAGCTGCGGCCGCTCGCGCAGTGGACCTGGGACGACCTGCGCGAGCAGACCGGCCGCATCCGCACCGGCCTGCGCGCCCGCGGCGTCGGCCCCGGCGACCGCGTGGCCGCCTACCTGCCGAACGTGCCGGAGGCGATCGCGGCGTTCCTCGCGACGGCGTCGCTGGGCGCCGTCTGGTCCTCCGCCGCGCCCGAGTTCGGCGCGCGCAGCGTCTGCGACCGCTTCGGCCAGATCGAGCCGAAGGTGCTGCTGGCGATCGACGGCTACCGCTACGGCGGCCGCGACTTCGACCGTGGCGAGACCGTCGCGGCGATCGCGGCGGAGATCGGCGCGCCGGTGGTCCGCCTGGGCTACCTCGACGGCAGCGGCTGGGAGGACGGCTTCCTCGGCGCGCCGGAGCTCGAGTTCGAGCCGGTGCCGTTCGACCACCCGCTCTGGGTGTTGTACTCGTCCGGCACCACGGGCCTGCCGAAGGCGATCGTGCAGGGGCAGGGCGGCATCCTGCTCGAGCACCTCAAGGAGATGTACCTGCACGTGGACGCGCACGAGGGCGACCGCGTGTTCTGGTTCACGACGACCGGCTGGATGATGTGGAACTTCCTCGTCTCCGTGCTGCTCACCGACGCCGCGATCGTGCTCTACGACGGCAACCCCGGGGCGCCCGACCTCAACCGTCTCTGGGATCTCGCCGAGGAGTCGCGGATGACGTGCTTCGGCACGAGCGCTAGCTACATCGCGTCGTGCATGAAGGCGGGGATCGAGCCGGCCGCCGGCCGCGATCTCTCCGCGCTGCGCGCCGTCGGCTCGACCGGCTCGCCGCTGGCCCCGGAGGGCTTCGAGTGGGTCTACGAGCACGTCGGGCGCGAGACGTGGCTGTTCTCGACCTCCGGCGGGACCGACGTCTGCACCGCCTTCGTCGGCGGCTGCCCCGTGCTGCCCGTGTACCTCGGCGAGCTCCAGGCTCGGGCGCTCGGCGCCGACCTGCACGCGTTCGACGAGGAGGGGCGCGAGGTGATCGAGGAGGTGGGGGAGCTGGTGCTGACCCAGCCGATGCCGTCGATGCCGCTGCGCTTCTGGGACGACCCCGACGGGTCGCGCCTGCGCGAGGCCTACTTCGACCACTACCCGGGCGTCTGGCGCCACGGGGACTGGATCCGGATCACCGAGCGCGGCACCGCGGTGATCTACGGCCGCTCGGACTCGACGATCAACCGCGGCGGCGTGCGGATGGGCACGAGCGAGATCTACAGCGCCGTGCTCGCCGTGCCCGAGGTGGTCGACGCGCTCGTCGTCGACGTGCCGCGCGCGGGCGAGGAGGACTGGATGCCGCTGTTCGTCGTTCTGCGCGACGGCGCCGAGCTCGACGACGCGCTCGTGGCCGAGATCCGCCGGCGCGTGCGCGAGGACTGCTCGCCGCGTCACGTGCCGAGCGAGATCCGGGCGATCGCCGAGGTGCCGCGCACGCTCTCGGGCAAGGTGCTCGAGGTGCCGGTGAAGCGGATCCTCATGGGCCAGCCGCCCGAGCGGGCGGCGAGCCGCGACTCGCTTGCCAACCCGGCCGCGCTCGACTACTTCATCGAGCTAGAGCGTGCGCGTCAGCGCGCGGGCTAGCGGCTCGGCCTGCTCGGGCGGCGCGAGCGCCGCCGGCAGCCCGCGCGGGCCGCGGCGGCGAACGGGCAGGCCGGCCGCCGCAGCGGCTTCGAGCCACTGCGGATGGCGGCTGCGCACGTCACCGGCGCGCACGTGCAGCAGCGCCGTGCGGGCGGGATCGAAGCGCTCGCGCCGCAGGTGGGCGCGCAGCGCGTCGGGGCCCGCCAGCAGCAGGCCGGCGGCGATGCCGTGCGGCGGGTCGCGCACGAGTTCGTCGTGCAGCGCGAGCGCCCCGGCGAGCGACGCATCCTCTGCGCGCCCGTCGCCGACCTGCGCGGCGATCGCATCGAGCGCGACCGAGGCGGTCACGAGGAGCACCACCGTCGGGATCAGCTGGACCGCACCGAGCAGCGTGCCCTCCGCGCCGGCCGCGCGTGCCGCGGCCGCGGCGACGACCGCGAGCGCGCAGAGCACGAGCCACCAGAGCCCCCCGCGTACGTGCGCGAGCCGCCGCGCCAGCCCCTGACGAGGGACGTCCGTGCGCGCCACTACGAGCAGGTCGACGGTCGCGCCCTCGGCCGCGGCGACGAGCACGACCTGCGTCGCCCGCTTGGGCAGCAGCATCCGCAGCGGGCCGGTGCGGCCGGCGACGTCGACGAGGACCGACAGCGCCCCGATCGCCGCGATCGCCAGCCCGGGCACGGGCGCCACGACCGAGACCAGACCGCCGGCCGCCGCCAGGGCGCAGCCGAGCGCCAGCGCGAGCGCGAGCTGCGGGCGCACCCAAAGGGTCTCCATCCACGCCTCGTGCCCGCGCGTGCGCAGGTCGTCGTGCGACCAGACCGCGGCGCGACGCTCGACGTCGCTGCAGACCGCGCGCGGCGCGAACTCGGCGAACTGAGCTTCGCCCCGGCTCGGCATCGCGCGCACGCTACGGCGTTACGCGGACGCTAGGGTCCGCGCCGATGGACGCTGCCGACCTCGCCTTCGCCGGCCTCGCCCGCCAGGCCGAGCTGATCCGGGCCGGTGAGGTCTCCTCGCGCGAGCTGACCGAGCTCTACCTCGAGCGGATCGAGCGGCTGGATCCGATGCTGCGCAGCTACCGGATCGTGCTCGCCGAGGAGGCCATCGCGGCGGCAGACGTCGCCGATCGCCGCCGCGGTGGCGCGGCGCCGCCGCTCAACGGCGTGCCGATCGCGATCAAGGACGACACCGCCATGGCCGGTCAGGTCAACGGGCGCGGCTCGCTCGGCCACGGCGGCCCGGAGGCGGAGGACGACGAGGTCGTCGCCCGCCTGCGCGCCGCCGGCACGGTGATGCTCGGGAGGACGCACGTGCCCGAGCTGGAGGCGATGGCGGCGACCGAGTCGCTCGCCTACGGCGCGACGCACAACCCCTGGGACCTGAGTCGCACGCCAGGCGGCTCCAGTGGCGGATCCGCCGTCGCCGTCGCGGCCGGCCTCGCCGCGGCGGCCCTGGGCACCGACGGCGCCGGGTCGATCCGCATTCCCGCGGCCTGCTGCGGCCTCTTCGGACTGAAGCCGCAGCGCGGCCGGCTGCCGATGGCGCATGACTGGAACGGGATGTCGGTCTCCGGCGCCCTCACGCGCGGCGTGCTCGACAGCGCGCTCTTCATGGACGCAGCGTCTGACCCCGGCCCGGCGTTCGCCGATGCCGCGCGGCGCGCGCCCGGCGCGCTCCGCATCGCCTACTCGGCCGCCGTGCCGCGCGGCCTGACCGCGAGGGTCGACGACGAGCAGCGCCAGGCCATGGAGCGCACCGCGGAGCGACTGCGCGACCTCGGTCACACGGTCCAGGAGCGCAAGCCCGACTACGGCAACGCGACGGTCAACGTGACCGCGCGCTACCTCGAGGGGCTGCGGATCGAGTCCGAGCGGATGGCACATCCGGAGCGCCTCGCTCGCGCGACTCGCGGCCTGGTGAGCATGAGCGCGACGATCCCGTCGTTCCTCCGGGCGCGTGCCCACGCCCAGGAGGCGTCCGACCGCGAGCGCGTCGGTTCGCTGTTCGCCGACTTCGACGTTCTGATGACGCCGGTCTTCACTCGCCGGCCGCCGCTGATCGGCGAGTGGAGCGGCCTGCCCGCGCCGCTGATGCTCAACGGGATGGCGAACTTCATCGCGAGCGTGCCGCTCTGGAACCACACCGGGCAGCCCGCCGCGGCCGTTCCGGTCGAGACCGCGCCCGACGGCTTCCCGGTCGCGGTGCAGCTCGTCGCGCGCACCGATGGGGAGACGACGCTGCTCTCCCTGGCGGCACAGCTCGAGACCGACACGGGCTGGCTCGAGCGCCGGCCGCCGCTGGCAGCGTGACCCGGCCCGACGAGCTGCTCGCGCTCGCGACCGGCGTGGCGCACGAGGCGGGCGCCGGCCTGCGCGACGCGTTCGGGCGCGCGCTCGTGATCAGCGCCAAGAGCACGCCGACCGACCTCGTATCGGAGGCCGACCTCAGCACGGAGCGCCTGATCCGTGCGCGGCTCGAGGCGGCGCGGCCCGACGACGCGATCATGGGGGAGGAGGGCGACGACCACTCCGGCACGAGCGGCTTACGCTGGGTCGTCGACCCGCTCGACGGGACCGTCAACTTCCTCTTCGGCATCCCGCAGTGGTGCGTGAGCATCGCCTGCGAGGACTCCGCGGGCGCCCTCGTGGGCGTCGTGTTCGACCCGATGCGCGGCGAGACCTGGGCGGCGACGCGCGACGGTGCGGCGACGCTCGACGGCGTGCCGGTGCGTGCGCGCGAGCGCGAGGACCTCGGCTCGGCGATGGTCGCGACCGGGTTCGGCTATGACGCCGCGGTGCGCGAGTCCCAGGCGCGCGTGCTCGCACGGCTGCTGCCGAGGGTGCGCGACGTGCGCCGGCTCGGGGCCGCGGCGCTCGACCTGACGTGGGCCGCGAGCGGCCGCTTCGACGCCTACTACGAACGCGGCATCAAGCACTGGGACATCGCCGCCGGCGCGCTGATCTGCGCGCGCGCCGGGCTGGTCGTGCGCGAGCTGGCGCCCTCGCCTCCCGCCGAGAGCGGAATCCTCGTGGCAGCGCCCGCGATCGTCGACGAGCTGTTCGCGCTGGTCAGCGACTGATCACAGCGGGCGGTGGGTACGCCCCGCGCATGACAATCATCGCCGTCGCCGTCTTCTGTGTGTTCCTCCTCGTGCTCGCTTTCCTGCTGCCACGCCTGTCGCGCGGGCCCGAGCGTGGCGGGTCCAAGGTCGCCGGTGCGCCGACGAAGGTCACCGGCAAGGCGCCGGGCAAGGCGGGCACCTGGCTCAGCAAGCCCTTCCGCAGCAGCCAGAAGGCGATCCACAAGAGCGGGAGCACCGGCCGCAAGGGCCGCAGCAAGATGCCCTTCTGAGGTACCGGCGGCCGCGGTGCGGGCCGCCAATCGCGCGTGGTAACGGTTCGGAACGCTCTGCGTCCGGGGAAGCGAGAGCGCTCCGGCGCCGTAGCGCCCGTTTCCATCAGTGGGATGTAAACGGGTCGGGGGAGGAGCTTGAGGGAAGTCCCCCCGCGCTTCCTCTCAAGGTACTCGCCGCGGCTCGATCCGCAAGTACCCGGGGCGGGACTCGAACCCGCACGGCCACTAGGGCCAATGGCTTTTGAGGCCATCGTGTCTGACCAATTCCACCACCCGGGCAGGCCGGTCAGATGATACGGGCGGGATCAGGCGGGAGCGGGCGCTGCATCGCCGCGCTCGTCGCGCCGGCGGCCTTCGGCGGGCTGCTCGACCTCGACGTTCCATGCCTGCTGGAAGCCGCGCATCGCGAAGGCGATCAGGAGCAGCTGCAGCGGCACGAGCAGGGCGGTCAGCAGCCCGATCACGTCGGAGGCGATCGCCGGGTCGGTGAAGCCCTCCTTGTCGCGCTCGAACCAGCCGGGCACCGAGACCAGCGCGAAGATGAACAGCACGATCGCGAGCGCCGCGATCAGCGGCAGCACGCCGCGGCTCCAGCGCACGACGAAGAACGCGAGCAACAGGTAGAGCCCGATGTAGATGATCTGCATCGCCTTCGCGCCGACGAGCGCGTCCCACGCGCCGACCGAGATCACGATCATCAGGAACGCCGAGGCGAGCAGCAGCACCACGACGATCATCCGGGTGGCCTTCGAGGAGGCCTTCTTCCGGTTCGGGTGCTCGATAGCGACGTCGGGTTCCGCCATCGTCGAGCGACCATACAATCTCCGGGCCGCTCGCGCGCTGTTCGGGCGGACGCTGCGGGCGTGGTGAAATTGGCAAACACGCCGGCTTTAGGTGCCGGTGCCGCAAGGCTTGGGGGTTCGAGTCCCTCCGCCCGCACTACCTCAGACGGTGACGAGCAGCCCGGTGGCGAACATCAGCGCCAACCCGGCCAGCAGGCCGGTCACCGCGACCGGGTGCAGCGTGCGGCCCTCGCCGTCGCGCAGCGAGGGGGTCAGCTGCACGATCACCTGGACGATCGCGCCGGCGCCGAAGCCGAACAGGAACGCCGCGAGGCTCGAGTTGAACGCGGCGGCGCCGATCCACGCTCCGAGCACAGCGGGCGCGCCCGCGATCAGGCCGAGCAGCGCGAGCCGGCCGAGCGTCGGGCGCAAGTGCGCGATCGGTGCCACGATCGCAAGCCCCTCGGTCGTGTTGTGCAGCGCGAAGCCGACGACCAGGAACGCGCCGAGCGCCAGTGCGCCGGTCGAGTAGGCCGAGCCGATCGCCACGCCCTCGCCGAGGTTGTGCAGGCCGATGCCGACTGCGACGAGCAGCGCAAGGTGGCCGCCTGACGCGCCCGCGGCGCGCGCCGCGCGGCGGCGCTGGTCGAGCCAGGACGAGACCCCCGTCAGGGCGAGGAACGCCACGGCCGCCCCGATCAGCACGAGCGCCGCCCCGCCGAACGCCTGCGAGCCCTCGCCGGCCAGCTCGAAGCCCTCGAGCGTGGCGTCGATCGCCAGGAACGCGAGCAGCCCGACGGTGAGCGCCATCAGCGCGCGCAGCCAGCTCGGCGGGATGCGCCGGATCCAGGGCAGCCAGAGCATGCCGAGCGCGACCGGGATCACGCCCACGTAGATCCCGAGCAGCGCCATCAGCCCGAAGAACGAGAGGTCGGCCGACGGCGTCGCGACCGCGACGGGGATCTCGTGCGCGATCGTGCCGCCCGTCGACGTCATCAGCGCGACCTCGTAGGCCTCGCCCTCGACCCAGGGCTGCTGCACGTGCACCGTGGCGCTCTCGAGCCGGCCGATCGGCGACTCGGCGCCGGAGAACTGCACGAACGCGTCGTTGACCTGCACCTGGGCGACGCTCACCGCGTCCGGCCCGTCGTTGCGCACGGTCAGCTCGATCGTGCCCGGCCGCAGGACCGTCTTCTCGATCGCGAGCTCCTCGGCGGGCGGACCGACCCGTTCGCCCAGCCCGGGGCCGCCCAGCAGCGTGAAGGATCCGATCGCCGCGAGGATCAGCAGCAGCGGCACGAGGCCGAGCAGCCACGCGGGCAGCCGCCCTGTGCGGTCGTGCCGCAGGTCGTGCTTGTCCGCGGCGCGGGCCTCCATCAATCGACGACCTCGAAGAAGCCCTGCCAGCCGAGCTCGGTGAACTCGGACTGGTGCGCGTGGAACATGAACTTGCCGGCGTTGGGGAAGCGCCATTCGAGGATCCCCCGCTGGCCCTGGCACAGCATCACCGTGTCGGTGAGCTCCGACGGGGTCGCCCGCGTGCCGGTCGGGAAGTAGTCGAACAGGTTCCCGTGCAGGTGGAACGAGTTGATCAGGTCGTACTCGAGCACGTTGACGAGGTAGACGCGGACGAGCTCTCCCCGCTTGGCGACGATCGGCTTGTCCATGTAGGCGAAGCCGATCGTGTTGGCGGCGTACACCTCGTTCGCGCGGTCGAAGTTCGTGTCGAACCCGTTCATCACCATCACGACCTCGTCGGCGTCCTCGCGCCCGTCCTTCGGATCGACGATGAACGCGCCGTAGAGGCCCTTCGCGATGTGCTCCGCGAGCGGGCGCACGTGGCAGTGGTAGAGGTGCAGGCCGGCGGGCAGCGCATCGAACTCGTAGACCGTGGAGCCGCCGGGCGGGATCTCGCCGTCCCCGAGCCCCGGCACGCCGTCCATCTCGGCCGGGTGGATGCCGTGGAAGTGGATCGTGTGCGGGTGCGAGGAGCCGTTCGCGAACGTGATCCGCAACCGGTCGCCCTCGCGGCAGCGCAGCGTCGGGCCCGGGATGCGCCCGTTGTAGGTCCATGCCGCGAACTTCACGCCCGGCAGGACCTCGATCTCCTTGTCGACGGCGACGAGCTCCCACTCGCGCAGCACGCGGCCGCTCGCCATGCGCGTCGTCTTGCCCCAGTCGAAGTCGCGCAGGATCGCGTGCGGGTCGAACCCGTTGGCGGCGTGGTCGACGGTGTGCCCGTCCCGGAAACTTGCGTGCCCGCCGCCCCCGTGACCGGCATGCGCGGCGGGCTCGGCGGCCTGCGCCTCGTGCTCCCACGGGTGGCTGTGGGGGATGGCGGAGTGCAGCGCGGCGGCGGCTCCGCCGAACGCCGGCACGGAGGCGGCAATCAGTCGGCGGCGGCTGAGCTTAGGCATCACAATGATTATGGCATGCCTAAATCCGGGTTGTCCAATCGGCGAAAATGCTCACGTTCCGGCATCCGCCAGTGTTATGGGGCATGACCCTTCGCCAGCTGGCCATGCTGCTCGGCCTGGCCGCGCTGTGGGGCGCGTCGTTCCTGTTCATGCGCGTCGCGGTGCCGGAGTTCGGGCCGGTCGTGCTCGCCGATGCCCGCGTCGCGGTTGCGGGGGCGGCGCTGCTCGCGTACGCGGCGGTGATCGGCGCGCGACCGGCTCTGCGCGCTCGCTGGCGCGACTACCTGCTGCTCGGGACGATCAACGCGGCGCTGCCGTTCACGCTGCTCGCAGCGGCGGAGCTCGAGATCGAGGCGTCGCTGGCCGCGGTGCTGAACGCGATGGCGCCGCTGTTCGGCGCGCTCGTCGCCGCGGTCTGGCTGGGCGAACGCGTGACGCTCGCGGCAAAGGCCGGGCTCGTGCTCGGCGTGGCCGGTGTCGCGCTCGTCGTCGGGCTCTCCCCGTTCGCGCTCGACCTGCCGTTCATCCTCGCCGTGCTCGCCTGCCTCGCGGCGGCGTTCGGCTACGGCGTCGGCGCCAACCTGGTGCGCGCGCGTTTCGCGGGCGAGCCGCCGCTCTCGCTGGCGATCGGACAGCAGCTCGCCGCCGCCGTCGTACTGCTGCCGCTGCTCCCGGTCGTGCCGCTGCGCGAAGCGCCGGACGCCGTCGACATCGCCTGCCTGCTCGCGCTCGCGCTCGGATCCACGGGCATCGCCTACCTGCTGTATTTCCGGCTGCTCGCGGAGCTCGGGGCGACCGGCGGGATGACGGTGATCTTCGTCGTGCCGGTCTTCGGGGTCCTCTGGGGCGCGCTGTTCCTCGACGAGGCGATCCACCTCGCGACCGTCCTGGGCGGCGGCGTCATCCTGCTGAGCGTGTGGCTGATCACGCGCGCGCCCGATCGCGCCGAGCCCGAGCTCGTCCCCTCGGCCCCATGATGCATCGGGCTAGAATCGGCCGGCGGCTTCTCCTGGGGGACTGGTCCAACGGTTCAGGATGGCGGTCTCCAAAACCGCAGGTCGGGGTTCGATTCCCTGGTCCCCCGCTTGATCCGCGCCGTCATATTCGACTTGGACGGGCTCCTGCTCGACTCGGAGTCCGCCTGGGACGGCGGGCGCAGGGCGCTGGTCGCCGAGCACGGCCTCGAGTGGCCCGACGGGGCAACGGAGGCGATGCTCGGCATGAGCTCGCCGGAGTGGTCGCGCTATGTGAGCGAGACGCTCGAGGTGCCGCTCGAGCCGGACGAGATCTCCGACCGGGTGGTCGCGCACGTGCTCGAGGGCTACGAGGAGCGACTACCCCTGCTGCCAGGCGCCGAGCAAGCCGTCGCGCGGATCGCGGCGCGCTGGCCGCTCGCGCTCGCGTCATCCTCGAACAAGCAGGTGATCGACCGGGTGATGGAGGCGTCCGGCTGGGGCGAGGTGTTCCGGGACTGGGTCTCCTCCGAGGAGGTCGGCCGGGGGAAGCCCGCGCCCGACGTGTTCCTCGAGGCGGCCCGGAGGCTGGCCGTCGAGCCGACCGACGCCGCGGGGATCGAGGACTCCAATAACGGGATCCTCGCCGCCCGCGCCGCAGGGCTGCGCGTGATCGCGATCCCCAACCACGAGTTCCCGCCCGGTGCCGACGCGCTGGCGGCGGCCGATGCGGTGCTCGGCTCGCTCGACGAGCTGACCCCGGCGGTGATCGAGGGCTGAGCGCGGCCGACGGCCGGCTGGACGAGCTCCCTACCCCGTCCAGCCGGTCGTGGGACCTAGTGGCTGCGAGGCGGCTCGACGAGGACCAGCTTGCCGCGGTTCAGGAGCGCCGCCAGCGTGCAGGCCTTCTCGATCTGCGCGTACGTGTATCGAGTCGGATTCTGCAGCGTCTCGATGTGAACGCCTGGGATCTGCATGTATACGGTGTTCCCTGAAACGGCGCTCTTCTCACGCCGCCGTAGACTCGCGCCGCATGCAGGGCTCCGAGGTCTTCGCCGAGGGCGCGCTCGCGGGGCGGGTCGTGCTCGTCACGGGCGGCGGAACCGGTCTGGGGAAGGCGGCCGCCGCCGAGCTGCGTCGCTGCGGCGCCGCGGTCGTGATCTGCGGACGGCGCGAGGAGGTGCTCGCGGCGACCGCGGCCGAGCTGGACCTGCTGCACGTCGCCGGCGACGTTCGCGAGCCCGCCGACACCGAGCGGATCATCCGCTTCGCGCTCGACCGCTGCGGCCGGCTCGACGCGCTGGTCAACAACGCCGGCGGCCAGTACTTCACCCCCGCCGAGGCGGTCGAGGCCAAGGGCTGGCGGGCGGTCACGCGGCTCAACGTCGGCGCGACCGAGCGGATGACGCGGCTCGCGGCCGAGCTCGCGTTCATCCCGTCGGGCGGCGGGGCGGTCGTCAACGTCACGCTCTCGCCTCACCACGGCCTCGCCGGGATGACGCACTCGAGTGCAGCGCGTGCCGCAGTCGAGGGCTACACGCGCGCGCTCGCGCACGAGTGGGGCGATCGCGGCATCAGCGTCATCGCGGTCGCCGCCGGCCACTTCGACACGGCGTCGCTGCGCAAGTACCCCGAGCCGGTCTGGCGCGCCGCGGCGCGCACCGTTCCGCTCCAGCGCCTGGGGCGCGAGGCGGAGCACGCCTGGCTCGTCGCGCTCTGCTGCTCACCGCTCGGCGCCGCGCTCTCGGGATCGGTCGTCACGCTCGACGGCGCACGCGACAACTGGTTCGGGCCGTGGCCCCCCGAGTCGCTGGCGTCGGATGGGGGAGAGGTCCCCATCGAGGCGCGCGGACCGAAGCCTCGCGGCGCGTAGCCGCTGCGCATACCCGCGGCTATGATCCGAGCGTCCGCTGCGGGCGAAGTGTTGTGGTTGCACAGAAGCCTTCCAAGCTTCTAGGGCGGGTTCGATTCCCGTCGCCCGCTTGCGAGACAGCCACGGGGAGTGGCGCAGTCTGGTAGCGCACCCGGCTGGGGGCCGGGCGGTCGCAGGTTCAAATCCTGTCTCCCCGACTCAGGCACCGCGCGGTGGCGAAATGCACTGGAAGTATGACTTTTGGGCCCGTCGTTCGTCGGGGTCCAATACAAATTGCCGAAGGCCGATTTGCGGCGGAGCGACGCACGTTGTAGAGCCGAGCCGAGCTCCGACCACCCGGGTCGAAACCGGGTGCGTTCCCGGCGTCGCTACGAACAGCGCTAGAGCGCCGGTCTTGGCTCAGAGCTGGTCGAGCTCGAGAAACGTTCCCGAAGGATCCCTGCAGTAGAGCCCTGGCCCGGCCTCAAATTGCGTCACCTCGCCCAGGATCCGACCCCCGTGCGCCGAGATCAAGGCGAGCGCGCGCTCGAGATCGGGGACCGCAAACGCAACGTGTCCTGCGCCGGGAGTCGTTGGCGCGTGCGTCGAGCGAGCGGGCGGTACGTCGTGGAACGCGATCAGCTCCAGGGTGTGTCGGGAAGCGGCGGCGCGCAGCTGTGCCAGGTCGCAGGAGATTCCCTCCAGCCCGGTGATCCTCTGGATCTGCTCGCGCATGCCGCGCTGCTCGAAGGTGACCTCGAAGCCGAATACGTCGCGATAGAACCGGACCGCTTGGTCAAGATCGCGGACTGCCAGCGAGGTGTGGTCCCATCGGCGCGGCAGTCGCTCGGCCGGAGGGGACGTCGCCCGCAGTGCGAGCGCTCGCTCGCCGTCGACCAATACGACGACCGATATCGCGACGTCTTGTCCAGCACGACGCACCCGCCGATCGAGGTCGTCGAGCGTGATCTCGCTGACGACGCCGTTGACTGATTCCTGAGGACCGGCGTCGACTAGGACCATCTCGCCGGCGGGCGTACGCGCCACCGCGTGTCCGGGAAGGCTGGTTCCGGTGCCCCGGGTGGCTGAATTCGGCACGAACAGCCTTGCGGTCGCGGTCACGCCCGCTCGAACCCTCGGCAGCGGTCCCAGTCGGTCACCGCGTGCCGAGCAGCGTCGCGTTCAGCTCTGGCGAGCGCGGCGTAGTGGTCACGCACATCAGGGCCGAGCGCGCGGGCGGAGACGTCGCTGGTTTCGAACGCCGCCACGGCCTCGGTGAGGTCAGCCGGTAGCGAAGCGGCGAGCTTTGCGTAGGCATCTCCAGACGCGGGCGGCGGCGGCGTGAGATCTTGCTCGACGCCCTCTAGGCCCGATGCGAGCACAGCGGCCAGCGTCAGATACGGATTTGCATCCGCTCCGGGCACGCGGAACTCGAACCGGAACGCCGAGCCCGATCCCACGACGCGTACGCACGCGGTTCGGTTGTCGTAGCCCCAAGTCGCATTCGCCGGAGCCCAGCTGCCCTTGAGGAGCCGACGATAGGAGTTGGCGTAGGGAGCGTGGAACGGCATGAACTCCGGTGTATACGTGAGCAGTCCCGCCAGGAAGCTGGATCCGAATCGGCTCAGCTCGCCGTCGTCGCGTGTGCAGAGCGCGGACTCTCCATCGCGCGAGATCGAGATGTGCACGTGGCAGCTCGAGCCAGTCTGGTCGTCTGCGACCTTCGCCATGAACGTGGCCGCGTAGCCCGCACGAGCGGCGATGTCGCGCACGCCGTGTTTGTAGACGCAGTGCCGGTCGGCGGCCTCCAGCGGCGGGGCATGCTCCAGGGCGAGCTCGTGCTGTCCGACGCCACCTTCGCCCTGCGAGGCCTCGATCGGGACGCCTGCCAGCGGCATCAGGCGGCGGATCTCGCCGATCACGTCCTCGGCCCAGCCGGACACGAGGAGATCGTTGTCGGCGCCGAGATGGTACGCCGGCGTGAGGTCGCGGAACCTGTCGCGATGGAGCGCTTCGTACGCGCCACGGAAGAGGTAGAACTCGAGCTCGGTTGCACAGCTGGCGCTGAGACCGAGCGCGGCCAGGCGCTCGACCTGATGGCGAAGCACCCAACGGGGAGCTACCGCGGCCGGCGTCCCCTCGGCGGTGTACGGGTCGCCGATGACGAGTGCCGTAGCGTGCTCCCAGGGCAAAGTTCGGAGCGTCGTTTCGTCCACGCGCACCACGCCGTTGCGGAAACCCTTGTGGATCCCGGCGGCTTCGAGCCCGGGCAAGGGCTGGTTGTCGATCGCGGTCACGAGATGGAAGTCGGGCAGCGCCAGCCCATTGCGGATGACCTCGCCATAGCGTTCGGCCGGCAGCCGCTTGCCGATCAACCGGCCGATGTTGTCCGGCACCGCGACCGCGAGCGTGTCGACTCCGAGGCGTTCGCCGATCGCCGTCACGCTGTCAGCTCCCCGCCGTCGATGACCAGCGAAGAGCCGGCCACGTAAGAGGCCATGTCGGAGGCGAGGAACACGCAGACCTGCGCGATCTCCGCCGGCTCTGCGTAGCGCCCGAGCGGCGCTCCAGTCTCGTAGCGCGCGCGCAGCGCCTCGGGGTCGATGCCTTCCGCTGCCGCGAGTGCGTCGACGAGCGCGTCCGTCATCCCGGTGGCGACGGCGCCCGGACAGACTGCGTTCACGCGTACTCCACGCGGGGCGAGTTCCTGCGCGACACACTGCATCAGTCCGATCACCCCGAACTTACTCGCGCAATAGGCGCTCCAGCGAGCGCCACCCCGTAAGCCGGCCTGGGAGCTGACGAGGGTCAGCGAGCTGCCGCCTCCCAGGCGACGAGCCGCCTCGCGGGCGACGATGAAGCTGCCGGTGAGGTTCACGTCCACCACGTGCCGCCATGCGTCGAGCGTGATGTCGGTCACCGGGCCGACCGACGCAACGCCGGCGGCGTGAACCACGTCCGTCACAAGGCCTTCCGCCGATGCAGCATCGAACGCATCGGCCACTGCGGACTCGTCGGTCACGTCGCACCGCAGCGTGCCGTTGCCGGGCGCGATATCCAAGCCGACCACGCTGGCGCCGGCGGCTTCGAAGCTGCGCCGGACCTCGGCACCGATACCGCTCGCAGCTCCAGTGACGAGCGCACGCCGTCCCTTCAATAACTCTGGTGCCCTCGGACTTTCGTCATTCATCGCGTTCATGCACGTCGAACAGCTTGTGCAGTGTCACGGTCGGAGATGCTATACGCTCCGCAGGGTGAGCACGCTGAAAGGTTCGGTGGCCTACCGGACGATGGTCACGATGCGCCGTTTCGAGGAGGCCGTGGGCGAGGCCACCGCGACCGGTGAGATCCACGGCGAGATGCATCTCGGCATCGGCCAAGAGGCGATCGCGGCTGCGCTCTCCGTGCTGCTCCGGCCCGGCGATGCCGTTGTGTCGACCCACCGGCCGCATCTGCACGCGCTGGCACACCGCGTTGATCCCGTCCTACTGCTCGCCGAGTTGCTCGAACGCGATGGGCTGTGCCACGGAAAAGGCGGCCACATGCACCTCTTCGACCCCGAACGGCGATTCATGTGCACGGGCATCGTCGGCGCAGGCGCGCCGATCGCCGCCGGCTACGCCCTGCACCAGTTGTGGGAGGGCGGGACGGGCATCGCGGTGGCGATCCTCGGCGACGGGGCGATGAACCAGGGTGGCTTCTTCGAGACCGCCAATCTTGTCGCGCTCTGGGGGCTCCCGGTGGTGTTCCTGTGTGAGGACAACGGCTACGGGATCTCCGTGCGTCGCGACGATGCCTCCGCCGGTGACCTCGAGGCTCGCGGGGAGGCGTTCGGGATCGAGGGATCGCGCTGCGACGGCACGGATCCGCAGGCCGTGCTCGGCGCGCTCGCGCCCGCGTTTGCCCGTGCGCGCCGACGCGACGGCCAGAGCCTCGTGGTGGCCGACTGCTACCGCTTCCGCGGCCACTACGAAGGTGACGCCGATACGTACCGGTCGAAGGTCGAGAAGGAGTCCGCGATGAGCCCGGAACGGGATCCGATCTCCCGCTTGCGCACGCGGCTGCTCGCTGAAGGCTCTTCCGAGGAGGATCTCGCGCGAATCGATCTGGAGGTCACTGAGCTCGTGAGCGGCTGGATGACCGAGGCGCGCCATCGGCCGATGCCGCCCGCGGAGTCGCTTCGCGAAGGAGTGTTCGTGTGACGGTGGCGACCGCGGACGTAGCAGCCCGCAACACCTCTGCGCTTATCGCCGAGACGTTGCTCGATGAGATGCGGCGCGACCCGGGCGTGTTCGTGCTGGGCGAGGATGCAGGTCGCCTCGGGGGTGTGTTCGGCGCGACGCGCAGGCTGCAGGAGGAGCTCGGCTCCGAGCGCGTCCGCGACACTCCGATCTCCGAGACCGCATTCGTGGGTCTCGCCGTGGGCGCCGCCCAGGCCGGGCTACGGCCGATCGTGGAGCTGATGTTCGTCGACTTCCTGGGCGTGTGCTTCGACCAGATCCTCAACCAGATGGCGAAGAACGTGTACATGTCGGGCGCCACGGTTCGGATGCCTCTCGTGCTCCGTACGGCTGCCGGCTGCATCGGGGCGGCCGCTCAGCACTCCCAGGTGCTATCCGCCACTTTCGCGCACATACCGGGCCTCAAGGTCGCGTTTCCCGCGTCGCCCGGCGACGCCTGCCGGCTGCTACGGGCTGCGATCCAGGACGACAACCCGGTGATCTTCATCGAGCACAAAAGGTTGCTCAACACGCGAATCGCGAACCTGCCCTGGAGCGAGGACGCGAACGATCGGGCCGAACCGGCGCCGCTCGGCCGTCTGCGTCTGCTGCGCGAGGGCGGTGACGTGACGATTGTCTCCGCCGGGTGGATGGTGCAGCAGTCCGTGCTGGCAGCGCAGCTGCTGGCGGCCGACGGCATCGAGGCGTCGGTCGTCGATCTGCGCTCCCTTGTTCCGCTGGATCGAGACGGGCTGGCAGAAGTCGGGGCGTCCGCGCCGGCGATGTTGGTGGTCGACGAGGATTACCGCGACTACGGAATGTGCTCGGAGGTGATGGCGACGGTGGCCGAGCGGCTGGGCCGGCGCGCGCCGGCGATGGCGCGCCTCGCGCCCGACGTGCCGATGCCGGCGAGCCAACCGCTCGAGGAGGCTCTGCTGCCCTCGCCGGACACCATCGCGGCGGCCGCGCGTGACGTCGCGCGCATAGGAGTCACGTGAACCATGTATTCACACGGGTTCAAGCATCATCGAACACCGTTTGAAGCGCCATGCGATGGCTGGTACGGTCCGGCACGAGGGGAGCAATGAGCACCGACGCGCATGCGCACATCGGCGACTACTCACCGGTCATCCCGGGGGGTAGGCACACGGCCGAGGACCTCATCGCGAGGTGGGATGCGGTCGGCGTCGAGTGCGGGATGATCTCCGTCCTGCTCCCCGACAAGCGCGCGGCCAACGACATGACGCGCGAAGCGTGCGAGCAGCATCCCGGTCGCATCTTCGGGTACATCCACGTCAACCCGGTCGACGTCGACGGCTCGATCGCGGAGCTCGATCGCTGTGCCGGCCTGGACTGCTTCCGCGGCGTCAAGTACCACCCGCAGAACGACGTCTACTACCCCTTCATCGAGGATCTCTTCCCTGTCTACGCGCGTGTCGAAGAGCTCGGGCTGACCGCGCTCTGGCACACAGGGACCTATCCCTATAGCCACCCGCTGCAGGTGGCGTACGTCGCGCGCGAGTTTCCCGGCTCGCCTCACATCATGGCCCACTTCGCTCTCGCGGACCTGACGTGGGAGTGCTTCCCGGCGGCTGCGCTGGCCGACAACGTTCTCGCCGACATGACTGCCAACCCGATCATCCCGGTGCTGAACCAGTGGATCGAGCGCTTCGGCGCCGACCGCATGCTCTGGGGTTCGGACTTCCCGTTCTACGACGTCGCCTACGAGCACCTCAAGCTCGACCACCTGTCCCTCGACGCCGCGCAGCGCGAGTCGATCGCAAGTGGCAATGCGCGTCGGCTGTTCGGGATCGGCTGAGGCGCTGCAGGCTGATGCGGACCACTGCATCGATCGATGAGGCTGTGTACTCGCTATTCGAGCAGCTCGATGCCGAGGCCTGGGACGCCCTCGTTGCGACACTGCATCCGGACGCGGAGCTCGCCGACGAGCTGACCGGCGAGTGGCTACGCGGTCGCGATCGCGTTGCGGGTTACCTCCAGGCCCAACGAGGCATCGTCTCGGGCATCTCGTCGCGTCTGCGATCCCTCTCTTCTCGCTGGCTGGGTCCGGAGCTCGGGCTCGCCACATTCGTGCTCGAGCAGCGATACGACTTGGACGGCATCGAACACCGCGAGAACCTGACCGGGACCACGATCTTCGCGTTCGACGACGACAGCGAGCGGCTGCTGCTGCTCTTCCACCTCGGCGCACAATCTGCCCCGCGGGAGGCGACCGCCGAAAGCGGTGGTGCGGTCGGCGAGCCGATGACGCTGGGCCAGACCCTGCGGCGGCGACGCCGCGACGCCGAGCTGACTCTGAGGGGGCTGGGGGAGCGCTCTGGACTGTCGGCGAGCTTCCTCAGCCAGCTCGAGCGAGGCACCGCCGAGCCGAGCATCTCCTCGCTCAAGCGGGTGGCCGAAGCGCTCGGCATCCCGGTCGCGGAGGTATTGGGCCAGCACGCGCTGGCAGGACGGGCTGTTGAGCGGATAGTTCGCTCCGGTGCTCGCCGCCGTGTTGACGTCCCGGCTTCCGGCCTGGATCTTGAGCTCCTGACCGACGGTGCCGCCGGCGATCTCGAGGTCACGATCTTCACGCTCTCCGCTCCGGCGGGTGGTCCGCAAGTTTCTGGCCCCGAGCGTGGCGAGCGGTTCCTCCACGTGCTCGAAGGGCGGATGCGCGTCACCTTCGATGGAGAAGCCGTGATCCTTGAGCGAGGCGATTCGCTCACCATCGCGCCGGGAGTCGCGTACGCGGTTGCGGCAGACTCGCGCGCGCCGCTGCGGTGTCTGTCAGCGCTCGTGCGCTCGCCCGGCCCCGGGAAGGCGTCATCAGGAGGAATGGGAGATGAGTGACCAGATTGGGATCGACTTGATCCTGAGCCGGCGGGCCCTGCTCGCCAATGGTGGCCGCGCCGCGCTCGGCCTATCAGCAGCAGGCGGCCTGGCCGGCCTGCTGTCGGCTTGCGGGGGCGATGACGAGGAGCAGAACGCCGGGAGCGACACGCAACCGGCGGCGGCGGGCCCGACGGCAGAGGAGATCGCTGCTGCCACCGGCACGGTTCGGGTGCTCGTTTGGCAGGGCTACGACGACAAGGCTCTCTTCAAGGGCATGAGCGGCGTGAAGCTGCGGCCCGGTTATCTCACCCAGAACGAGGATGTACTGACCAAGCTGCGGGTCGGCGACCGGGCGCAGTACGACATGACCACGATCTTCCAGGGTTACATCGACCCGCTGCGCGAGCTCGACGCGATCCAGCCGATCGACCCGAAGCTGCTGACGAACTTCTCGGGGCTGTTTGCGCGCTTCCAGAACGAGGAGGCGATGCGCCGCGACGGCAAGCTGTACTCGGTCCCGTTCCTCTGGGGGACCATGCAGGTCAACTACCGCGCCGACAAGACGGATGCGCCGCAGACGCTCGACGATCTCATGGACCCCTCGCTGAAGGGCAAGATCGGCCTCAACGACGATCTCTACTCGTCGATCACGCAGTTCGCCCGCTTCGCCGGCGCCGAGGACCCAAATCGACTCACCAAGGACGAGCTCGACGCCACGATGGAGCTCCTACGGAAGTTCAAGCCGCAGGTCGCGTCGATCCAGCCCGGCTCCGAGCTGACCGGACTGCTGGTGCGTGGGGAGGTGATGGTCTCAACGCCTGACTGGGCGCCGTCCATCGTGCAGGCGCGCGAGCAAGGACTCGAGGTCGAAGCGGCGATGCCGGCGCTCTCGTTCATCGACGGGTGGCTCGTCGTCAACGGGTCGAAGAACCTCGCCGCGGACTACAAGGTCATCGATCAGGCCATCTCCAAGGAGGCGCAGGTCGCTGCGGGCACGGCGCTCGGCCTCGGCGTCGTGAACGAGGCGGCCGCTGCCGAGTTGCCCAAGAAAGTTCGCGAGGCATGGCCCTACGACGATGTCGACAGCCTGCTGAGCGACGCGCCGGCGTACTCGGGCGTTCCGGTGAAGTCGGACCAGTACGCGACCTTGCAGGACTGGGTCAAGGCGTGGCAGGAGTTCAAGGCGTCGTAGCGTCAGGAGGGGTGCCCGTCGACGACCAGCGCGAGAGCCTGCGCGCGTCCTCTGGGGCCGGCGACGCCGGTTTCGGGGCCTCGCTCGGGCTCCACGGTATCTCCAAGCGCTATGGCGACGTCACAGCGCTGCATCCGACGGACCTGCAGATCGAGGCCGGCGAGTTCGTCACGCTGCTCGGCCCGAGCGGCTGCGGGAAGACCACGCTGCTTCGAATCGTGGCCGGGCTGACGGACCCCTCGGAGGGAACACTGTCGCTCGGCGAGGTCGACGTGACGCATCACCCGCCCGAGCGGCGCAATGTGAACCTCGTGTTCCAGAACTACGCGCTCTTTCCTCACCTCGACGTCTCAGCCAACGTTGCGTACGGGCTGCGAGCGGCCGGAGTCGCGCGCGAGGACCGCAACGGGCGCGTGGTGGAAGCGCTGGCGGCGATCGGTCTCACCGAACTGGCGAGCCGGCGCATCGGCGAGCTCTCGGGCGGGCAGGCGCAGCGCGTCGCGCTTGCACGCGCACTCGTGAACCGGCCTAGCGTGTTGTTGCTCGACGAGCCGCTTTCGGCCCTCGATCTGCAGCTGCGCAAGCAGATGCAGCTCGAGCTTCGCCGCATCCACCGTACGTTCCGGACGACGTTCATCTACGTCACGCACGATCAGGCCGAGGCGCTGACGATGTCCGACCGGATCGTGGTGATGAACCGCGGCCGCGTCGACCAGGTCGGCCGGCCAGAGGACATCTATCGCGACCCGCATACCGCCTTCGTCGCCCGGTTCGTCGGCGACAGCTCGCTGCTGCCGGGGACGCTCGAGCGCCTGGACGGCGCTCACGCGCTCGTGCGGCTCACCCACGGAGGCGTGACTGTCCGCGCGCGCGCCCGCTGCGGCGACTGCCCCGTCGGTGGCGCCGTGGCGGTCGTGGTGAGGCCCGAGGCGATCTCGCTCACAGATGCCGGCGCCGCCGCTCTTGACGGGATCGCGAATGACGTGTGGTTCGTGGGCGACCGCTACGGCGTGCGGGTGGAGATCGAGACCTCAGGCGCAGCATCTGTACACCTGAGGGCCAACGTCCCGGCTGGTGCGGCGGCGGGGAGGATCGATGTCGGCAAGCGTATCGGTGTGGCGATTGACGAGGATGCTGCAGTCGCCGTGCGGCCCGAGCAGTCATGAGCGCTGCCGGATCTAAGACCCACGCGCTGTCGGTCCGCCGGGGGCCACGCATGCCCGGCTGGGCAGGAGCAAAACTGCTGCCGCTCGGCGCCGTCCCGGCGACGGCATACCTCGCTGCCCTGCTCGTGGTGCCGATCGGCACGTTGCTCCTCTACAGCTTCTACCGCTCGGTGTTCTTCGGCGTGGAGCAAACGCTCACGCTCGACAGCTACCGCGAGGTACTCAGCGATGACCTCTACCGCAGGCTGATAGTGCGTTCGATCATCACGGCGCTACTCGTTTCCCTGTTCACGATCCCAGTCGCCTACGCGCTCGCGTATGCGATCACGTTTCGCATGCGGCGCGCCGTCGTCGTGCTCGTGCTCCTGATGGCGCCGATGTTCGCCAGCTACGTCGTCCGCGTCTTCGCATGGGTGTTGATACTCGGCCCGACCGGCTTCATCAACCGCGGGCTCGAGGGCATCGGTCTGATCGAAGAGCCGCTGCGCTTCCTGCTGTACGGGCGCTTCGCGGTCACGCTGACGCTCACGACGATCCTCATCCCGCTGGCCATGCTGCCCATCTACGCGGCGCTGCAGAACGTGCCACGCGACCTGATCCACGCGTCGCGTGATCTTGGCGAGTCGCCGGTGCGCACCTTTGCTCGAGTAACTCTGCCGCTCACGACTCCGGCGGTCGTGGCCTCCTTCGTTTTCGTGTTCCTGCTCAGCGGCGCCGACTACCTGACACCGCAGCTGCTCGGCGGCTCCAGCGGCTTCCTCGTCGGACGCGCGATCGCCGATCAATTCGGTCCCGGCGGGGACCTGCCACTAGGCGGTGCGCTCAGCTTCATCACGCTCTTGGCGCTGACGCTCACGATCGTGCTCGTCCTCGGTGCCGGTCGGATGGTGTTCGCCGGGCTTCGGTGGCTGGACGACACTGGCGGGGCCATCAGGCTGCGGCGCAGCGCGCGCCCGTGGCGCCGGCGTCGCCGTCGGTTCCGGCTGCCGGGGTGGCACCTGCTCGTGGTCGCTGTGGGCACCGTGTTGTACGCGCCGCTCGCGGTCGTGGTCCTCATGTCGTTCTCGAACTCGTCTGCGCTCCCGATTCGGTCGCTGACCTTTGACTGGTATAGCCGCGTCTTCGAAGCACGCGGGTTCACAAGCGCCATCGCCACGAGCGTGCAGGTGGCTGCGGTGTCTGTCGCCGTCGCGCTCCTGATCGGAACGCCCGCCGCGTTCGCGCTCGCGCGCCGAAGGTTCCGATTGCGGCCGCTCGTGCTGGGGCTTACCGGCATGCCGCTCATCGTGCCGGGCGTCGTGGTCGGCGTCGCGATCCTCACTACGCTCGGCGCGTTCGGCATGCTTCCCGGGTTCGGCCCGACCGTACTGGCACACATCTGGCTCACGCTGCCGTTCGTGCTGCTGATCATGCACTCGCGGCTCGAGCGCTTCGATCAGCGTGTGGAGGAGGCGGCACGGGATCTCGGATCGAGCCACGAACGCGCGCTCCGGACAGTCACACTGCCGATCATCGCGCCGACCCTCTTCGCCACGGCGATCATCGTCTGGGTGTGGTCGATGGACGAGTTCCTCGTATCAAACTTCATCGTCGGCACGGACACGACGCTGCCCGTCTACCTGTTCTCGCAACTGCGCTTCGGTGTGACGCCGGTCGTCAATGCCGTCGCCACACTGATGCTCCTCGCCTCATTGCTCGTGCTGGCGCTCGCCGCGCTCGTCTTCAGGTTCGTCGCTGCTCCGCGAGCTGAGGCGGGCGGACAGGTCGAGAGCTTCGCCGGCACGATGGCGGGGGCACACGGGGGCGTCCGCCAGGGATGACCCTGAATCCGTCGCTGCGAACAGAGATCGGGGCCGAGGAGTTCCGCGAGCGCGCGACGCGGGTGGCGGCGCTCGCAGCCGGGGAGGGACTGGACGCGGTGCTCGCGTGGTCCCGAGGCGGCGGAACGGTGGACCGGTACGCCAACGTCCTGTACCTGACGAATTACTACAACCCTTGGCCGGGCGTCCTGGACTTCCCACCGATGTGGACGGGCCAAGCCAATGCCGGGGTGCTGCTGACACGCGAGGGCGAGCGGGTGCTCATCACGAACGTCCCCGAGGCGGAATGGCGCGACTCCGCCGTCCACTGCGACGCATTCGCAGACGATCCGCACATACACGTCGGCGCGGCGCGTGCTCTGGAGGAGCGTGGGCTGCATCGCGGGCGCGTCGGGCTCGCCGCCGCCGACAGCATGACCGTCGGGCTGTACCGCGCCCTGCTCGATGCGACGCCAAGCGTTCGATGGGTGCCCGCGGACGAGGTCCTCTTGGAAGCGCGGCGGATCAAGAGCCACGCCGAGATGGACGTCATCCGCCAGAGCGTGGCGGCCGGCGACGCGATGATGGAGGCGATGCTCGCGGAGGTCGTGCCGGGGCGCACCGAGGCAGACGTTCACCGTGCGGGCTGGACGGCGGGTCTCGCGCGCGGCGTCGCGCCGTACGACACGCCGGGCGCGTCCGGGCCCTTCGCCGGTGTCTTCGGTCCCACGACTCTTCCGGCGTGGTCAGAGCGCAGGCTCGATGACGGCGACCTCTGGCACACCGATATGTACGGCACTTGGCACGGCTATCTGTTCGACTTCAGTCGCTCGACCGTGGCCGGCACTGCTTCGGAGGAACAGGTCGAGATCCTCGAGGCGTCGACCTTGATCGTGGAAGCTGT
The DNA here is from genome assembly GCA_963839615.1 of uncultured Solirubrobacteraceae bacterium. Taxonomy (GTDB): domain Bacteria; phylum Actinomycetota; class Thermoleophilia; order Solirubrobacterales; family Solirubrobacteraceae; genus DASQMT01. Next base: position 111,265 of record CAWIVY010000004.1, on the reverse strand, counting down.
AATTGCCGCCATACGGCCCGGCGTCACGTTCGCCGAGGCCCATGCCGCCGGGGTGGAGGCCACCGCCCGCCACGCCGGTCGACTCCCACGCAAGCCAGCCGAGGGTGAGAAGCATGACTATCCGCACTTCGGCCACACGATCGGCCTCGGATGGGAGAACCTCTGGATCTATCCAGGCGAGCACCGTGCGTTCGAGCCGGGTATGCATGTGGCAGTCGAAACGAGCACCGGCAAGCCGGGCGTTGGGTTTGCGATGTTCGAGCAGAACCTGCTCGTCGTCCCTGACGGAACCGAACTGACGTCCCGGTGCGTGACACGCCCGTGGCGCGCCGGGTCGGCCGGCGCAGCCTCGGAGTGAAGTCAACGGGGTCTAATCCGGGGTCCAAGCGGAGCGCAACTCACCAGTACTGAGGCGCACTGAGGCCACGGACCAACGCCGAACGGGACCTGCTGTGCCTGGATCGCTCCGGCTGGGGGCCGGGCGGTCGCAGGTTCAAATCCTGTCTTCCCGATCACAAGGAAAGCCCTGCTCAGGCCTAGAGCGCTCTTCGTTTCTCGTCCGTCGTGCGTCCCTTGCACGATCGGCGCTGCGAGCCGTCGCAGCCGCGCGCGCTCGCCTATCGGGCGATCCGCGCGGCTGGGGGCGCGGCGTCCTCGGTGGACCAGTCGCCGATGAGCTGATCGACCATGGCGATCGCTTTGTTGTGCGAGAGTCGTCCCGGCTCTCCGAAAAGCCGCACGGCACATCCCTCAATGAGGATCACGAGCTCGATCGCGCTCATAGCCGGGTCCGTTACGCGCAGCTGACCGGCGCGCTGTCCCTCGGCAATCACGCGCGTGAGTAGCTCCTCGGTCATGGCGGACTGACCGTAGGCGGCCGGCGCGATCTCCGGATTGATCGATGCCTCGTGCCAGAAGGCGATCCAGACCCGCCAACCGATGTCGTGACGAGGTGACTCGAGCACCGCTCGCGTGAAGCGGCGCAGCTTGACCGGTGCCGCGTCTGCACCGTCGATCGCGCGCTCCATGTCGTCGAGGAACTCTGCGCCGATGTGTTGCAGCGTTCCGACGAGCAGATCCTCCTTCGTCGCGAAGTGATGCAACAGAGTGCCGGTGCTGATCTCGACGCGGCTGGCCACGTCACGCACGCTTGTGTGCGAGTACCCCTTGGTGGCGATGAGGTGCGCGCACGCCTCGGTGAGCTGGCGCTTGCGCTCGGCATGGTCCAGCCGTGTCCGCGGAGTCTTCGTATCGACGGTTTTTGGCGGCACGTCGGGCACCATAGCCGTTATCGATCATCCGTTCGATAAGCGTTCGGCCGCTCGTGCCTAGGCAAATCGCGGGCTGGGAGTTGCACGGACATGGATCAGGCCTGGCGCGCGAGATGACCGCCATCGACGAGGATGGATTCCCCGTTGATGTAGGGCGACTCGTCGGTCGCGAGGAACACGAAGAGGTTCGCGATCTCCTCGATGCGGCCGATCCGACCGAGCGGGATCGGGGTTGCGATGTCGGCCAGGAACGAGGCGCTGGCGCCGCCGTCGAGCGCCAGCCCGCGCGATTCCACATGGCCCGGCGACACGCAGTTGGCGCGGACGCCGTGCGGCGCCAGCTCGATCGCCATCGTCTTCGTGAGCAGGATCACGCCGGCTTTGGAAGCGTTGTAGGCGGCGACGCCGGGCTCGGCGACGTGCCCGTTGTTCGACGCGGTGCTGAGGATCACGCCCCCGCGGTCCTGCTCGATCATCACGCGAGCCACCCGCTGGCTGAGCAGGAAGACCGCGGTGAGATTGACAGCGAGCGTCTGTTCCCAGTCCTCGAGCGAGTGCTCCACGAATGACGCCCAGCGTGCGATCCCGGCGTTGTTGACGAGCACGTCGATCCCGCCTAGGCGCTCCTTGGCTCGGTGCACGACCTCATCGCAGAAGACCGGGTCGGTCACGTCGCCCGCGATCGCATGGGCGTCACCGTCGGCGCTGAGCTCCGCCGCTGTCGCCTCGACGCGCTCCGCCACGATGTCGCAGAGCAGCACGCGCGCCCCTTCCTGCACGAAGCGTTCGGCGATGCCCCGCCCGATGCCCCGGCCGGCGCCCGTGACGATCGCCGCCTTGCCGTCGAGTCGTCCCACCCGATCAGCCCACCGGATCGGGTGGACGGAACTGATATCCCGCGCGCAGGCCGCCGTCGACTGGGAGCTCGATCCCGGTGATGTAGGACGACTCGTCGCTCGCGAGGAACAAGATCGCGTGTGCGAGCTCCACCGGATCGGCCGCGCGTGCCATCGGCGTGATCGCGAGTACGCTGCCGAGCGTGCCCGGCACGGTCCGCTCCTCCTCGTAGGCCATCTCCGTCAGCACCGGCCCCGGGCACACGGTGTTGACACGGACGCCGTCTGGCGCGGCCATTACCGCGACGTTGCGACCGAGCCCGATCAGCGCGGACTTCGACGCGTGGTAGGCGGCGAGATTTGGGCCACCGACCAGGCCGAAGACGGAGGCGATGTTGATGATCGAGCCGCTCCGCTGAGCGCGCATGACCGGCAGGCACGTCTTCATGCCGAGGAACACGCCGGTCGTGTTGATCGCCATCAGCTCGTTCCATCCCTCCAGCGTTTCCTCCTCGACGGTCTCCATGCGCGCGATGCCCGCGTTGTTCACGAGCACATGCAGGCCACCGAGCTCCTGTTGCGTTTCGCCGACGACGTCGTTCCATTGCGCCTCGTCGCGCACGTCGAGCCTCCGGAATGCCGCCTTCAGGCCCGCCTGGACCAGCTCGCGTGTCAGCTTGGCGCCGCGCTCCTCCAAGACGTCCGTGACCATCACCGCGGCACCGTGGCGCGCGAGGGTCGTGGCGTAGGCGGCGCCGAGCCCGCGCGCCGCGCCAGTGACGATCGCGACCTTGCCGTCGACCCGGCCGCTCATCGCTCTGTCCACAGGAACGGCGGGATCGTGTTGCGCCCGATCACGTCGGCGAGCGTCTCATGCCGCTTGACGAGCGCTGAGCGGCCGCGGTCCGCGACGGCCGTGGCCGGTCGGCCGAAGGCGTTCATCTGCGTGCCGCTCGTGTCGCAGTAAGCCCCGTGGTTGAGCAGGACCAACAGGTCTCCCGGCCGCACCTCGGGCAGGCGGACGTTCTCGGCGACCGAGTCGTAGACGCATGTCTGACCGACGATCTCGGTCAGACGGTCGGAGCCCGGATCGGGTACGGCGTCCGGGCGATCCGCGATCACCACGGGAGCGGCGACGCGCATCGCGCCCTTGCTGGTGAACATCTGCATCGAGCCGTCGAATACGACGTAGTCGCGCGCCGGGGCTCCGTGCTGCGGCTTGACCTCGATTACCTCTCCGACGAAGATCGCGGCGTTCGCGACCTGGTACCCGCCGGTCTCGAACTGGATCAGCGGGCGGGCATGATCCGGAAACGCCTGCTCGAGCTGACCCACGATTGCATCGACGTAAGCCTCGAGCGGAGGGAGCGGATGGAACGCCCCGTCGGACGTATCGCCGGGCGTGGCCAGGTAGATCCACTCGCCGCCGCGGAAGCCGCCACCCAGGTCCAGCCGCTCGCAGCGAACGCCGTGTTTGGCCTCGATCTGCTGCGCGAATGAGCAGATCTCCGCAACGCAGGCGCGGTGGTGCATGACTTCGCGCTCGGGCGTGTAGTCGCCCATGTAGCCGGAGAACCCCACGTGATGGTGCAGCCCGACGAAGTTGAGGCGATCGCTGGCGATCACGCGCTCGACCACGCGGTCAGCATCGCCGTTGGCGATGTTGTTGCCGAACTTGCCCTCGCCGACGCGCAGCGTGCTCTCGAAGCTGGGGTCCTCGCGGAGCAGTTCGCGGTATGTGAGCTGGATTCGAACCGTGCAATCGACGGCTCTCCCGACCTCGTGCGCGATGCGCTCGAGTCGCTCGACCTCGGTCAGCGAGTCGAGGTTGACCTGCAGGACGCCAAGTTCGGCTGCGGCCCGCAACGCGCCGTCGCTCTTGCCGTTGCCGTTGAGGATGATGTCCTCTGGCGGCACGCCGCACTGCAGCGCTAGGTAAAGCTCGTTCTCGCCGGTGCAGTCCATCTTCGCGCCGGCGGAGTGCAGCACGCGGACGACCGCCAGCGTGTTCTGCGCCTTCATCGAGAAGGCGACGTCGGTGCCGGAATAGCGCGAGCGAAACGCGTCACGGAAGCGCGCGAAGTTGTCGACCAGCGTCGTCCTGGAGAAGACCCATAACGGCGTGCCGTATCGCTCGGCGAGCTCCCGCACGTCGCAGCCGTCGAAGCGGAGGCCGTGCGCGTCGCTTTCGAGCGTCGGCGGCCATGCTCGCCGTGGCCCGGCAGATGTCAAGGCTGTCATGCTTTGTCTCCTTTGTAGGTGGCTACTCGGCGGCGCACGACGCCACCGGCGCGTACTCCGGTCGAACCGTCAGGATCGAGCGCGGCGCGACCGCCGACGAATACCCAGGAGATGCCCGCCGCCGGCTGTGCGGGCTCTGCATAGGTGGCTCGGTCGATCAGGCGCTCGGGATCGAAGACGACGAGGTCGGCCCGCAGCCCTGTCTCGATCCGCCCCCGATCGCTCAGGCCGATGCGACGCCGCGGCCCGCGACGACAGCCGCGCGATCGCCTCGCGAGCGTCGATGACGCCTTCGCGAAGCGCGTAGTGCCCGAGCAAGCGCGGTGCCGTTCCCCAGAGGCGCGGATGCGGGGTGTGCGAGAAGATGCCATCGCTGCCGATGAGCATCCGCGGGTGCCGAGCGATCGTGCGCACCGTCTCCTCGTGTGAGTATTCGAGTAGGAACGTGGTCTGCAGCCGACATTCGACGAGCAGCTCGATCGCCGCCTGCGCCGGGTCGACGCCGCGGTCCTCGGCGAGCGCGGCGAGCGTGCGGCCAACCGCATCCGGCGGTCCGTCCTCGCCGCAATCGACGATCGTGATCGCGTCCGCACCGCACTGGACGAGGTGGTTCTCCTGAGCGCCCGCCTCGTCCCACATGTCGGCGACCAGGCGGGCGTGCTCGCTTCGATCGCGCAGGCGCGCGAGCATGCGCGCCGGTCCACCTTCGTGGGCCCACAACGGCAGGGTCGCGGTGAGCGTCGTCGCTCCCGCCGTATACGGGTACTGGTCGAACGTGACGTCGAGCCCTTCGTCGAGGGCCTCGTCGATCAGTTCGAGTAGGCGGGGCAAGAGCGCGGCGTTGCGCTTGCCCAGCACCTTCAGGTGCGTAAGGTTCAGAGCCGCCCCGCTGAGGCGCGCGACGTCGACCATCTCCGCGACGGCATCGAGCAGGCGGCTGCTCTCGCTGCGGATGTGCGGAATGAGAAAGCCGTCGTGCTCAGCGGCGACGCGTGCGAGCGCGACCAGCTCGTCGGTCGCGGCGAACGCCGCGGGCGTGTAGACAAGCCCGAACGAGAGCCCCCAGGCGCCCGCCTGCATCCCCTCGTGCACGTGGCCGCACATGGCGTCGAGCTCGGCTGCCGACGGCGCTCGCCGGTCGCCGCCCATGACCGTGTCACGCACTGCGCCGTGCGGAACGAGCGGGCACAGGCTCGTCGCCGGACGCGTGTCGTCGAGCGCCTCGAGATATTCGTCGATCGAGCTCCACGGCCACTGCTCGGGCCCCTCGCCCTCGAATACCCGAAGGTAGGCGCGGCGATCGGCGAGGCGAGCCGCGGCCACCGGCGCCGGCCCGACGCCGTCCTGGTTGATGAGCTCGGTCGTGAAGCCCTGGGTGATCTTGCATTCCAGCGTCGGGTCGACGAACGGACGCAGAGCGCAGTGACTGTGCATATCGACGAAGCCGGGCGCCACCGCGAGCCCGTCGAGGTCGATCACCTTGGCCGCTTCAAAGTCAAGCGCTCGCCCGACGCCCACGATGCGCTCGCCGGCGATCGCGACGTCGGCGCGCGATGGTGCTGCCTCGCCCGGGTAGACGAGCCCGTCTCGAAGCAGGACGTCAGCAGAACGCGCCACGAGCGCTCACCTCGATCCGCTCAACCACCTGCGCGCCGTCGACCACATACGCGCTGTCGAAGTTGGCCATCGAGGCGCAGGCGTGATTGGGGATGATCCGAAGGCGGTCGCCGATCGAGACGGCGTCGCGCCGATCGAGGGCCAGGCAGCCGTGCTCCTCGGAGAGCCCGATGACGCTGATGTCCTCGCGGCCTTCCACGATGCCGTACCCGTCGACCACCTTGACGCCGTGAACCCCTGCGTCAGAGCTGAGCGCCTTTGAGCCGGCATCCACGGTCGCGCGCCCTGATGCGCGGACCTCGACGACAGTGGTCAGGACGCTCAGCGCGCAGTCCTCGATCGCCGCAGCGCCGAGACCGACCTGCATCGCGTCGTAGAACACGTAATTCCCGGGGCGCACCTCGGTGATCCCCGGCAGGTCGATGGTCTGCAGAACCGACGGCGTCGCCCCGCTGGAGATCGTCTCGACTCCCAGCGCGGCTCCCGCGGCGACGAACTCGGCGAGACGCTGGCGGACCACGCGCGCGCGTTCCGCGGGATCCGGCATCGAATACGCGTAGCCCTCGTGCGTGCAGATGCCGCGCAGGCGCAGCGCCGGTCGGCCACGCACCGCTGCGGCCATACGTTCAAGTGGCGCGCCCAGCTCCACGCCCGCTCGGTCCAGGCCCGTGTCGACCTCGATCATGACGTCGAGCGTGATCCCGGCGTCGCGCGCGGCCACTGCGAGCGTCTCGACGGCATCCTCGTGATCCACGGCAGCGATCATCCGCGCGCGGCGCGCGAGCGCGAGCAGGCGGCTCACCTTCTGGGCGCCCACGATCGGGTAGCAGACGAATATGTCGTCCAGACCGCCGGCGACGAGCGCCTCCGCCTCGCCCAGCTTCGCCACGGTGTGTCCGCGGGCGCCGTGCGCGCGCTGGCGGCGGGCGATCCAGACCGACTTGTGCGTCTTCGCGTGCGGACGGAGCGCCAACCCGTGGGCGGCTGCAGCGGCCGCCATCCGCGCGAGATTCGCCTCGAGCCGCGTTCGCTCGATCACCAGCGCTGGGGTGTCGATCTCGTCCACGGCCGCGGCGGCGGAGGCGCACTTCATCGGCGGCTCGCTGTCTTCGGCGCCGCGCCCGTGCGCGGTGCTGCCTCGAGCAATTCGCGCGTATAGGCCGTCATGGGCTCCTCGAACACGCGGCCCGTCTCGCCCAGCTCGACGACGCGCCCGTCGCGCATCACCAGGACGCGATCCGCGAGCGCGCGCACGACGGACAGGTCATGGGTGACGAAGAGGACGGTCAGGTCGGCGTCGCGGCGCAGCCGTCGCACAAGCTCGAGGACGGCCGCCTGGACGGACACGTCGAGCGCCGAGACGACCTCGTCGCATAACACCACGCGCGGCTCCGCGGCCAGCGCGCGGGCGAGCGCAACGCGTTGCTGCTGCCCGCCGCTCAGCTCGCTCGGATGGCGGTCCAGCACGCCGGAGTCAAGCTGCACGTCGGCGAGCAGCTCCTCCACGCGGCGCGCCCTCTCCTTGCCTCCGCGCTCGGGGAAGTACGCGTCCAGCGGACGCCGGAGGATGCGGCGGACCGAGTGGCGCGGGTTCAGCGACGACGCCGGGTTCTGGAAGACGATCTGGATCTCGCGTCGCGCCAGGGGTTGCCGATCGCCGGTCAGCAACGGGAGCGCAATGCCGTTGTAGCGCACTTCACCCGCGGCGGCACCGTGCAAGCCGACGAGCGTGCGCAGGAGCGTCGACTTGCCCGAGCCGCTCTCCCCGACGATGCCGAGGATCTCGGAGCGGACGACGTCGACCGAGAACTCCTCCAGCACCACGCGAGCGTCGCGACCGCGGCCATGGGTGCAGGTCAGGCCCCGCGCGGACAGGATCACGGGTGCCGTGTCGGGCCTACCGACGCGTCCCAGTGGACGGCGCTCCGAGCCGAGCTTGCCGAGTTCCGCCGCGCGTATGCAGCGTACGCTGCGACCCGCCTCGGTCCTGAGCGCGATCGGACCGGCGCGGCACTCGTCGCGAGCGTGGCGACAGCGTGCCGCGAAGGCGCAGCGATCCTCGACCACACGTCCGGGCGGAACACCCGCGATGGCAACGAGGGTCTCGTCACGGTCGACGGCCGGGACGGCGTCGAGCAATGCGGAGGTGTAGGGGTGTCGCGGCGCAGAGAAGAGAGCGCGCGCCGGCGCCTGCTCGACGACCTCGCCCGCGTACATGATCGCGATCACGTCGCAGAGGCCGTTGAGAAGAGCCAGATCGTGGCTGACGTAAATCGTCGCGGTCCCGAGCCGCCGGACGAGTTGCTCGATCAGGCTCGAGACGATCGCCTGCGTACTGACGTCGAGCCCGGTTGTCGGCTCGTCAAGTATCAGCACGAGCGGTTCGCACGCCAAGGCGATCGCGAGCGCGATGCGCTGTTGTTGGCCGCCGCTGAACTCGAACGGGTAGCGCCCGCCGCAGCTGCCGGGCAGCTCGACCTGCTCGAGCATCGCAGCGGCGCGCGCGCGGGCGTCGCTCTCATCGACGTCGAGATGAGCTCGCAGAACCTCCACGAGCTGCGATCCGATGGTGCGGTTCGGGGTGAGCGAGGTCGACGCGTCCTGGGGCAGGTAGGCGATCGCGCGCCCCCAGTGACGCCGCAGTTCCTTGCGCGAGCAAGCCAGCAGGTCGACGTCGCCGAGCAGGGACTGACCCGAGCGCTCGGCCATCCCGGGCACGGGGAACCCGGTCGCCGCCAGCACAGTCGTCGACTTGCCGCATCCCGACTCGCCCGCGAGACCGAGGATCTGGCCCGCCTCCACGCGCAGCGATACGTCCGACACGACCCGCTTGACGTCGCCGGAGGTGCCGTAGCCGACGCACAGCTCGCGGATCTCGAAGGCGCTGGCCGTCATTAGAAGACGCCCTTCGCTGAGCCGGACTCGCGCGCGAGCGCACGCGAGCCGGCATCGGCGAGCATGTTCAGCGCGATGGCGAGCAACGCGATCATCGCGGCGGGCGCAAGCGCGACGAGCGGCACCTGGCTGAGGACCGAGCGGCCCTCGGAGACCATGAGACCCCAGTTAGGCGACGGCGGCTGTGCGCCGACCCCGAGGAAATTCAGCGTGGCGACGAAGATAATCGCGTGCGTGAGCCGTAGGGCGAACTCGACCGATAGCGTGCCGCTGATATTGGGCAGGACCTCGCGGAGCGCGACCGACATCGCACTCTCGCCGCGTGTGCGCGCGATCTCCACGTAGTCGTTGGCGGCCGCGACCTGAGCGGCGCCGCGCACGACCCGAGCGATCCGCGGTGCGAACACTAGCCCGACGCCCAGCACGAGAACCACGGATGATTCGCCGAGGCCCGCCACGACCAGGAGCACGAGCAGGATCGGCGGCATCGCGAGCGTGAGATCTGTCGCGCGCGCGAAGAGCGTGTCGAACCACCCGCCGCGGTATCCAGCGATCGCACCGAGCAGCCCGCCGCTCGCGAACGCCAGCACGATCCCGAGGAAGGGCAATAAGATCACTCCGCGGCCGCCCCAGAGCACGCGACTGAGTACGTCGCGCCCGAGGCCGTCCGTGCCGAACGGGTGGTCGGCCGACGGACCTCGTAGCGGAAGGCCGACCGCAGTTTCGGTTGGCGAGTATGGCGCAAGCCATGGTCCGGCGACGATCGCGACGGTCAGGATCCCCAGCAGCACCAGCGCGATGCGCCCTTCGATCGGGCGCATCGTCGCGCGAATGAAATCGACGCGCGCGGTGCGAGCAGGTCGCGATCCGTCTAACGCGACTCCGACGCTCATCGTGCTCCCGCCCGCCGCACCTTCGGGTTCAGCGTGATGACCAGTGCATCGGCGGCGAAGTTGATGATGATGTAGCTGGCGCCGATGACCATGGTGACCGCCTGCACGATCGTCACGTCGTTGGAGTTGATCGCCTCGACCAGCTCGCGGCCGATCCCCGGGAAGCCGAAGACGGTCTCGACGACGACCACTCCGGCAAGCAGCTCCGCGAGGTTCAGCGCCATCACGTTCACTACGCGTCCGCGCGCCATCGGCATCACGTGGCTCCACGTGATCTGGCGTGGCGAGAGACCGCGCAGCGCGGCCGACCGCACGTATGGCGAAGCGACGACCTCGCGAACCGCGATCCGAACCTGCCTCGCCATATGCGGGATCACGACGAGAGCCAGGGTCACGGCGGGGAGCACATAAGCCTGAAACTGCTGCCACGGCGACCCGAAAAGCAGCACGCCGCTCGAGATCGGGAACAGCCCGAGCGAGACAGCGAACACGAACAGCACGACCACGCCGATCGTGAACTCGGGGATTGCCGCAAGGCCGAGCACGCCGAACGACAGGCCAGCGTCGAGCGCGGAATCGGGTCGCTTTCCGGTGGCCAGGCCGAGGCCGACAGCGATCGGGGCGGCGATCACGAACGCAAAGAGCGCCAACAACATCGTCCGGCCGAGACGCGGCAGCACGCGGTCGGCGACGGGCTGTTTGGTGACTATCGAGTTGCCTAGATCGCCCCGCACGAAGCGACCCGCCCAGTGGATGTATCCTGCGATCGGGCCGCGATCGAGGCCCTGTTCTGCGCGGAACTGGGCGACCTGCTCCGGGCTGGCGGTCTTGCCCAGGAAGACCTTGGCCGGGTCTGCCGGGATGAGCTGCGTCGCGGTGTAGACGAGCACCGATATGAATATGAGCGTCGCCAGTGTCAGCCCGAGCTTGCGGGCGATCGCGCTTCCGACTCGTCGAGCCGCCACCGACCTGACCTACGTGAGGTACGCGGTGCGCAACGTGACCAGCGTCCCCCAGTTCGCCTCCAGGCCCTTGACGTTCTTCTTTTTCGGCCAGATGAAGTCGCCCGAGCACGGGATGATCGAAGACGCGTTCTCGGCGATGATGGTCGCTGCCTCCGCGATCTTCGCCTTCTGTTCGGTCTTGTCGTTCGTTGCAACGGCCTCCGTGAAGAGTCGCGCGGGCTCGGGATCGGTGAACTTGGACTCGTTATAAGCGCCGCCGGGCGTGTACAGCAGCGGCGGCAGCGCGACCGTCAACTGGCGCAGCCAGGCGTCCATGAATACCGGCTCCTGATAGAGCACGTTCGTCTGGTAAGTCTGAACCTGGTTGACCTTGACGTCGATGCTCACGCCGGCCTCGGCGGCCATCTCCTTGTAGAGCACCGGGATGTCAGTGACGCCGGGGAAGAACTCCGACGTGTGCAGCGTGAACGACAGGTTCTCCTGTCCCGCCTCCTTGAGCAGTGCCTTCGCCTGCTCGACGTCCCGCGTGGGCGGCTTGAGGTCCTGCGGGAAGTAGGGATCGGAGGGCGGGATGAGAACGTCGGCCGTGATGGCGGCGCGACCGAAGTAGACCTGGTCGACGATCTTCTGGCGGTCGATGAGCAGCTTGAGGGCCTCGACCACGCGAGGATCGTCGAACGGCGCCTTGTCGCCCTGGAACACGATGACCGGGAAGCTGCCGCCGGGCGCACTCAGCACCTCCGCGGCGCCTGACTCTTCGACCTGCGAGAAGAACTTGGGTTCCATCGAGTCGCCGAGGTGGGCCGACCCGTCGGTGACGCTCTGCACCTTCGCAGCCTGCTCCGGCACGGCTACTAGCCGCACTCCGTTGAGATAGGGGAGGCCCGACTCCCAGTAGTTCGGGTTGCGCTCCCCCTCGAAGAGGCTGCCGGGCTGGAACGACTTGACCTTGAACGGCCCGGTGCCCGCGGGCTTAGCGAAGTCCTTGGTCCCGGCTTGGGCGATGTTGGTGTAGAAGCCGCCTAGCAGCGCGGGCATGAAGAAGTTCGGTCGCTCAAGCCGGATCTGCACCAGCGTCGGGCTCTTCGCCGTGACGCCCGCCGGCTTCACGTACTGCTCGAAGATCGCGACCCCGGCGCCCTCGCCCTTTGGATCGAAGTCACGCTGCAAGGTCCACACGACGTCGTCCGCCGTAAACGGCTTTCCGTCATGAAACTCGACGCCCGACCGGAGGCGGAACTCCCAAATCGTGCCGTCGTCGTTGGCCTCCCACGACTCGGCCAGGCCTGGCGTGACCTTGAAGTCCTTGTCGATGCGGGTCAAGCCATCGAAGACCATGGCCTGCGAAAGGATGTCGTTGGTGTTGATCGGCACGATCGGATTGAGACGGTCGGCGTTGTTCGTGTCAGTCACCGACACCTCGAGCAGGCCCCCGCGGGCCGGCCCCCCCGACTGTGCGGGCGAGCCTTTCGTGGTCGACTGGGAATCCCCGCCGCAGGCGTCGAGACCTCCGATCGCGATCAATCCGAACCCCAGGCCTGCACCGCGTTGCATCAAGCGGCGGCGGGTGATCTCGAGCCCATCCGGGTCGACGCGGTCTGTCGCCATTTGCCCAGTCTCCTCCGGTCCGCCCCTACGGGTTATCGATCGCACGTACGAGTGACAGCGCGAGCAGGCTAACCGCTGCCCGCGCCTCGGTCAACATTGCCCAGGCGCTCTGCGTATCGGCTGCTTCGGCGCGCTGCCGCCGCCCAGCCCTTCCTCGAGCCGAGGACGATGAGGGTCTTCGTGCCGGGCGATCAGGAAACCGCGACGGTCCTAATGGGACACGCAGGCTTCCGGTGTCGGATGGATCTGGGCGTCTCCGGCGGCGCCTAGCCGGACGGGGAGCGGCAGTCGTGTTGCGAGTCCACCACGGGGTGCAATCCGGGGTGCAAAGTGAGCGCACCTGAGAACAACTCGGACGCACCAGCGTGGCTCTACGGCGGCGAATGGCGCGCCGACAGGCCTGGATCGCTCCGGCTGGGGGCCGGGCGGTCGCAGGTTCAAATCCTGTCTCCCCGATTACGAGGAAAGGCCCGCAAACGCGGGCCTTTCTGCGAGCGTACGACGATGATGGCGGCTACCTACCTGGCCCGGTTTCAGTAGCGGACGGCGATGCTGATGTAGCGGTTGCGAGCGCGGCCGCTGGGCGTGGTGTTGGGAGCGCGGGGGTGGGTCTCGCCGGTGCTGCGTGCCCGGGTCTCGATGTCGGTGTCGTGGGCGAGGAACTCGCAGAGGGCCGTGGCGCGTGCGAGGCCGAGCCGCCGGTTGGTCTGGCTGTTGCCGTGGTTGTCGGTGTGGCCGGTGCAGGTGAGCTGTGCTGCGCCGGTGATGAGCGCGCGCAGTCGGCGTAGGTATCGGGTGCCGTCGGCGGTGAGCTTGGCGCTTGCGGGCTCGAACAGGCCGTCTGTGGGGGCGTGGATGACTGGCCTGCGGAGCAGCAGGATCGGGATTGTCGTCTGGAGTTGACGGCCGCCAGTCTGTGTCGCGGTTGCGCTCAGCTTCGCGGTCAGGCCGCGCGGTCGGCGCGCGAGCTTGCGCGCGCGCTTGGTGAGCCTGAGCGTCACGGTCGTCGCTGTCTGGCCGGGCGCCGCGGCGGCGTGTCCGGTCGCGAGCGTGCGCGCCCGGGCCTTCAGCGTGAGCGTGCATTCGCTCAGGCGCGGCTGGTCGAGCTTGCAGCTGACGTCCAGGTCGCGAGTGCTGCGCTTGATCACGACGATCCGGCGCGTGCCGAGCGTCAGCGTGGTCGCCGCGGCGGGCGCGGTGACGGTGAGCGTGCCCGCCTGGTAGGCGATCGCGTAGTCGGGGGCGACCGCGCCGGCGCAGGTGATCGGATAGCTGCCTGGGGCGGGTGACGCGGCGGCGCCGGCGGCGCTGCAGGTCGGCGGCTTCGCCAGCGCGTCGCCGAGGGCCAGGCCCGCGACGGTCGCGTCGAAGCTGGGCAGCGGCGCGCCGGCCGTGACGGTCTTGTCGTTGGCCGTGATCGTCAGCGGCGCGCGCGCAACCTCGATCGTGACCGGCTGCGCCAGCGACGCTCCGAGCACGTTGAACGCGGCGACGCGCAGCGTGAAGCTGCCCGCCAGCATCGGCGTCCCCGCGATCCTGCCTGATACCGGATCGAGCGTCACACCGGGCGGCAGCTCGCCGCTGAGCGCGTGCACCGCAGCTGCCGGCACGCCCTCAGCGGCGAGCACGTGCTCAAACGGCGAACCGTATACCGCCGCCACCGCCGCACCGACCTCGAGCGACGGAAACACGCCCAGCTTCCCGCCGCGGTAGTCGCCCCAGCAGGTGGCGGAGTAACCGCCCATGACCGCGCACGTGTGATCCGGGCCGGCGTCGATCTGGGTGATGCCCGACAACCCGGCCGGCACGGTCGCCTGGCCGAGGGGGTTGTCGCCCCAGCAGGTCGCGGTGCCGTCGCCCTTGACCGCGCAGGTATGCCTGCTGCCGGCGCTGATCTCGGTCACGCCCGTCAGTCCAGAGGGCACAACCCACGGCCAGTGGTCGTGGCCCGAACACCTGACGGTGCCGTCGAGCATGATCGCGCAGGTGTGGTCTCTGCCGGCGCTGATCTGGGTCACGCCCGTCACTTCAGGCGGCACGCCGCCGGAGTCGTCGCCCCAACAGGTGACGGTGCCGTCGTCCTTGAGCGCGCACGTGTGGAGTCCGCCGGCGCTGAGCTGGGTGACGGCCGTCAGTCCGGGCGGCACGGTCGCCTGCTGGTGGGAGTTGTCGCCCCAGCAGGTAACGGTGCCGTCGGCCTTGAGCGCGCAGGTATGCAAACTGCCGGCGCTGATCCGGGCGATGCCCGATAACCCGAGCGGCGGGGTCGCCTGCCCGTAGGAGTCCTTGCCCCAGCAGGTCGCGGTCTCGTCGCGCTTGACCGCGCAGGTATGGCCGCCGAGGCCGACGCCGTCGCCGGCGCTGATCTGGGAGACATCCGACAACGCGGGCGGCGGCGTGGCCTGCGGGCCCCAGCAGGTGACGGTGCCGTCGCCCTTGACCGCGCACGTATGGCCGACGGCGGCGCTGATCTGCGTCACGCCGGTCAGCCTGGGCGGCATGGTCGCGGTCACGGCGGGGTTGTTCGGAGCGCCCCAGCAGGTGACGGTGCCGTCGCCCTTGACCGCGCACGTATGGCCGACGGCGGCGCTGACCCGGGTGATGCCGGCCAGTCCCGGCGGCACGGTCGCCTGCCCGCCGAAGTTGAAGCCCCAACAGGTCACGGTGCCGTCGCGCTTGACCGCGCACGTCTGCTCGTTGCCGGCGCTGATCTGGGTGACGCGCGTCAGTCCGGGCGGCACTGTCCACCGCCCCCTGTTGTCAAAGCCCCAGCAGGTGACGGTGCCGTCGTCCTTGAGCGCGCACGTGTGGAGTCCGCCGGCGCTGATCTGTGTGACGCCGGTCAGTCCGAGCGGCACGGTCGCCTGCCCGTCGCGGTTGTCGCCCCAGCAGCTGACGGTGCCGTCGCCGCGGAGCGCGCAGGTGTGATAGCGGCCCGCGCTGACCTCGGTGACGCCCGTCAGTCCCGGCGGCACGGCCAACTGCCCATAGGAGTTGTTGCCCCAACACGCGACGGCGCCGTCGCCCCTGACCGCGCACACGTGCTCGTTGCCGGCGCTGATCTGGGTGACGCCCGACAGCCCCGGCGGCACGGCCATCGCGCCGCCGAAGCCCCAACAGGTGGCGATCCCGTCGCGCTTGACCGCGCACGTGTGATTGTCGCCGGCGCTGATCTGCGTGACGCCAGTCAATCCGGGCGGCACGGCCGCCTGCCCGGAGGAGTTGCTACCCCAACAGGTGACGGTCTGGTCCGCCTCGAGCGCACACCCGTGATCCGCGCCGAAGTCGATCGACACCACGGCCGCCTGCGCTGCGCCGGCACCAAGCACCACAAGGACCAGCGACACCGCGAACAGCAAGCGAACGAAGAAACGATGGCGGCCCATAGCACGCTTCCCGTCGTCCAGGGCCCCGGGGCCGAAGCTCGACCCAGTTGGTGGGCTGACGATTGGCCACGATCGTCGATCAAAGGCGTACCCGCCGCCGACCTGATCCTGGCCTTTGACCTTGAAGTTCGAGCGCTACCTGCGTATGTGCGCTACCTCGATTAGGCGCAGGTGCTGATCGGAAAGTCAATGGCCGTTGGGGCACAGGTGCTCTCCAGGTCATCACCCAAGCCCGGCGAGGCTCGGCGATCTCGCGAAGCGGGCTGCGCTGCAGCGGCGTGCTTGGATGAACGGGAGCCCGATGGAACCGGTCGCAATCGAGTTCTTCAAGCCCGAGCGCCGCCGCTACCGCTCCGTCCTGCACCGTCGCGACGGGCTCGTGATCGAGCTCGACGGCGGCGGCTACAACAAGGTAGGCGGGGCGGCGCGCGAGCTGCCGCACGACCTCGCGCACTTCGTCGTCGAGGACGGTCTCGGGCTGGAAGCGGGACTGTGGGGCGTGCTCGCCGCGGGCGGGATGTTCGGCCATGCCAAGGTGATTGCGGGCCGCCGGCCGCCGCACGCCGCCAAGCGCGCGCAGGCTGTGGTGGACGCCGCCGGCGATCGGCTCGCGCAGGCCGAGATGCTGACTCGGTTTGTGTGCGACCTGGCGCTGGACGGTGCCGATCGCGACGTGCGGCGGCTGAAAGCAGCCGCGGGCGCGCGCTGGTGGCAGGAGACGACGGTCGAGCAGCTCTCCGCCACTTGCCGCGCGCTGCGCGAGGCGAGCGTCCGCTGGCGCGAGCTGCGCGCCGGCGAGCCCTTGAAGGTCCTCTGGCGGCTGCCGCCGATGCGCTGAGCCGGCGGCGCCGCATGATCGACAAGTCACCGTGCAGAGCCGCTTCCTTGCGCCGACACCGCCCCGGCGGCGAAGGCCTCGATCGCATCGATGACCGTCTCGAAGCGTCGGGACCGGAACAGGTCGAACCCATGTTGCGCGCCGGGCAACTCTGCGTCGACGACCGGGTTGTGGTGAGAGGGCCGACAACACGCATGCCGCCATGAGCCCTGTCGTGGCCAGATAGCCGATGGGCATCAGGACCTCACCGCTCTCGTCGTCAGGAGTGCGCGTATTCGGCGTTGGTGCCGGCGGCATGGCCCGCGTCGCCCGGCGCATTGCGCGGTATCCGCGCCCGTATCGTCGTGCCAGCGCCGACGGGGCTGTCGATATCCAGCGTGCCGCCGAGCGCACTGACGCGGTCGGCGAGCCCGCGCAGTCCCGTGCCTCGCGTGGGATCGACGCCGCCGCTGCCGTCGTCGCGCACCTCGACCAGCGCGTGTCCCTCGCTCACCGCGACTCGCACCTCGATCCGATCGCAGTGGGCGTGCTTGGAGGTGTTGGTCAGCGCCTCGACGACGACGAAATACGCCGTCGTCTGCACCGACAGCGGGAGCTTCCCGCAGTCGTCGACGTCCAACTCGACCGCCGCTGCCGAACGGCCGGCCACGGCTGCAAGCGCCGCCTCCAGCCCGCGATCGGTGAGGATGCTCGGATGGATCCCGCGCGCGAGCTCGCGCAGTTCCTGCAGTGCGGCATCGAGCTCGGCGCGGGCGGCTGCGAGCCGACGCGACGCCACGGAGTGCGGCTCAAGACTCGACTCGAGCAGCCGCAGGCTCAGCGCAAGCGCGACGAGCCGTTGCTGCGCGCCGTCGTGAAGATCGCGCTCGATGCGTCGTCGTGCCGCGTCCGCGGCCTCGACGATCCGCACCCGCGAGGCGGCCAGCTGCTCCCGCGCATCCACGTTGGCGAGCGCCGCGGTGACCAGCTCGGCGAAGCTGCCGATCCTCGCCTCGGTCTCGGCCGCGAACGCGTGTGCCTGCTCGCTGGTCACCATGATCGCGCCCCAGAGGCGGCCGGCGACATGAACCGGCGCTCCCACCACGGAGCGCATCCCGAACTCGCGCAGCCGCGCCGCCAGCTCACCCTCAACGTGCGCGTAGTCGTCCACCCGCTCGGGGCGCCCGGTTCGGTAGAGCTTCGCGGTCACCGTCTCGCCCTCTACCGGGATACGCTCGCCGACCGGGAACGCCGGCGTGCCGTCCGCCGCCCACGAGCCCACCACCGTCGCGTACCGGTCGCCCTCGTAGCGGATCATGTCGGTGCTCTTCACCTCGAGCAGTTCCCCCAGCTCTTCACACACCCCACGGAAGAAATCCGGCGCGGCAGCGCCGACCGCCACCATGGTCGCCACCCGGCGCAGCGCTGCTTGCTCGGCCACCAGCGTCTGCAGTCGGGAGAGGTCGTCATCGCCGCTCATCGCACACCGAAGATAAGGCACCGCCGGGACCGGTGAAGCCTCGTAACCAGCGCGGCGGCGGCGCCGGTAGAGCGCGCCTAGGGTCGCCCGATCACGCAAACCGCGGGAACCGGACGCAGGTCCTTGACCAGGACTTGGTCCACGGAGAACTCGGCCAGCCGCATCCTCTCGCTCAGCCGGTCCGCAAGGTCGCGAGCTCGGCCGGGCTTTGTGTGGCGAGCGTCCCAGAAGAGATAGACCGCTCCATCGGGGGCGAGATGCCGCCGGACGATCCCCAGCGCCTCCTTCGGCTGAAGCCAGAAGGGCGCGACGTTGAAGGCGAAGACCTTGTCGAATCGCTCGACCCCGAGGTCCGCCTGCTCGAGCGCGGCCGCCTTCAGCACCGCCCTTCCTCCCGCGACGTGCTCGCGATTCCTACGCGCGGCCATCTCGATCATCTTCTTCGAGCGATCGATCGCGGTGATCCTTCCGTTGGTCAGCCGCTCGCAGACCAGCCATACGGCCACGCCGTGCCCGCAGCCGACTTCCAGCACGCGATCGGCTGGGTCTAGCGCCAGGGTGTCCACCGCCCACGCGAGCCGTTCCGACGGCTTGCTTGCCATGCCCTACGCCCTGCCCTTTGCGAACGACGGCCGCACGTCGGCGATGTCGTACTCGGCTACCGACGTTGAGAGCATTCGACTCGGCCAACGTGGGTCGGTCATCGGCTTTACCTCCGTTGATCGTCTGGTTGCTTGGCCGTCAACGGTCCCGGAGGAAAGCCCGCGCGTCGATTACCTCTCGTGTAAACGCCGGCCGCCTTCCCGCGCCGGGGAAAGGAACAGGAGCGGACGCCCCGGTAGCACTCGGCCCGTCCCTACGCTCTCCCGGGGCGAGCGAGCAGCTGTTTGGCGAGCGTGTCCGTGGACCACGCGGCGAACCGCTCGTCGCTCCAGCCGTAGCGACGCAGCGTGAGGTAGGTCGCGCTGGAGCCGTACATCAGCAGCAGATCGGTCGCTGCATCGACGTTGAGTCCGCGGCGTAGCCCGAACCGTTCGGCGAGGATCGCGACGGCGTCGCGGTAGCCGTCGCGCCTGAGCTGCTCGCTGCGGGCGACGACAGCGGCTGCGTCGGGCTCGTGGGGTGCGGCCTTCGCGACCTCGTCGATCGCGGCGACGCGGGCGAGGATCGCCGTGTTGCCCCGCACGAACGCGGCGATCGCCGCTCGGCCCGAGCGTGCAGCAGTCATCTCGGTCCAGAACACCTGCCGCGGCGGCGACAGCCGCTCGGGTCCCAGCACCGCCTGGTCGAAGCACGCCTTCAGCAGCTCGGCCTTCGTATGGAAGGTGAAGTAGACCGTCTGGACCGCTACGCCGGCGCGCGTGGCGATGTCGGTCATGCGTGCGCCGACATACCCCGCCTCCGCGAACACCGCGCTGGCCGCGGTGATGATCCGCTCGCGCGTGACGGCCGCCTTCTCGCGGCGCGTCAGCTTCGGGGGGTTGACAGCCGGCACGACCGCGAACAAACTACCAGTGGTCATCACTAGAGCCAACCACTAGTTACTCTCACCAACGAGAAGCCGACATGCGGATCCTCTGCGCCTCGATGCCCTTCGATGGGCACTTCCTGCCGCTTACCGGCATCGCCCACCACCTGCGCCTCAGCGGACACGATGTGCGCTTCTACACCGGCCCGAGCTACGCCAAGCGACTCGCCGGGCTCGAGCTCCCGCACCTGCCCTTCCGGCGCGCGACGGAGGTCAACGGCGAGAACATCGCCGAGCACTTCCCCGAGATCGAGAAGCTCAAAGGCCCCAGGCGCATCGCCTTCGACCTCGAGAAGATCTTCTTCGGCAACACGAAGTCCCACTTCGACGACATCCGCGACATCCGCGCGGAGTTCTCGTTCGACGCGCTCATCGCCGACGGCGCCTTCTACGCCGCCTACCTCGTCGCCAAGAAGCTCGGCCGTCCCCGTCTTCGGAGTCGGACCGGGGCCGACGCCCGCGCCGACGTCGCCCACCGCGCCACCGCCGTTCTTCGGGCTCACACCCGCGACGAACCCGTTCACGCGATTGAAGCACCGCGCCGTCCGGGCCATGGTCGAGAGCACGACGAAGCCGGGCATGCGGGCGTTCAACGAGTTGCTCGTGAGCGAGGGTCTCCCGCGCTACGAACGGAGCGTCTTCGACCTCCCGTGGGACGCGGCCACACGGTTCTTCCAGACCGGCGTGCCCGAGATGGACTTCCCGCGCGAGGACTGGCCAGCCAACCACCAGTTCGTCGGGCCGCTCCTCCCGCCGCGCACGAGCGCGCAGGCCGAGCTTCCCTTCGCCGAGAAGCTCAGGCAGTTCGAATCCGTCGTCGTGGTCTCGCAGGGCACCGTGGACAACAGGGACGCCGAGAAGCTCTTCGTCCCGGCGCTCACCGCGCTTGCGGGCAGCGAACACCTCACGATCGCCTGCACCGGCCGGAGACACACCGACGCCCTACGCGACCGCTTTCCGCACGACAACGTCCTCGTCGAGGACTGGGTCGACTTCGACGCGCTCCTCCCTCGCGCCGACCTGTTCATCTGCAACGGCGGCTACGGCAGCATCATGCAGGCGCTCATCGCCGAGGTGCCGATCCTCTCGGCCGGCAAGCTCGAGGCCAAGAACGACATCAACGCCCGCCTCGCCTACCGAGGCCTCGGACTGGATCTCAAGACCGAGCGGCCGAACGCAGGCCAGATCTCCGCCAGCGTGAAGCGCGTGCTCGGCGACCCGTCGTTCAAGACGAACGTCGCACGCGTCGCTGCGGCGCTCAACGCGAGACGTCCGTTCGAGACGATCGAGACGGCGCTCCTCGCCGCCTAGAGCGCCTTCTCCACCAGCGAAGCCCGCCGCGACTCGACGAACACGATCACGCGGTCGCCCGCGTGCAGCGTGTCGGGCTTGTGCGGGAACAGCACGTCGCCGTCGCGATCACGGCGCCGATGACCGAGCCCGTGGCGGGTAGGTCGGTGAAAGGCTTGTCGACGAGCTCGGAGTCAGCCCGGACGGTCACGTCGAGCACCTCGAAGCGGTCCTGTTCGAGCATCGCGATCTGGCGGATGCGGGGGTCGTGGGCGAAGCGCACCATCTCCTCGGCCGTCACCTGGCGCGGGTTGATCGTGACGTCGACGCCGCCGGCCTCGTAGACCTCGACCGACACCTCGTCGTGCGCCAGCGCGATCGTCATGCGCACGCCGTGGCGCTTGGCGAGGATCGCACCGTAGAGGTTGCGCGCGTCGTCGTTGAGCGCGAAGACCGCGGCGGTCGCCCGGCCGATCCGCTCGTGCTCGAGGAACTCCGGGTCGAAGGCTTGGGCGTGGAACGCGCGCACGCCCGGCAGGCGCTCGGCGATGTCGCGCACGCGCTCGCGCTGGGCGTCGACGATCCGGACGCGGATGCCACGCTCGAGCAGCACGCCGGCGATCGTCGTGCCCATCTGCCCGGCGCCGAAGATCACGACGTCGTCGACGCCATCGCGCCAAAAAAAAAAAAAAAAAAATTTTTTTTTTTTTTTTTTTTTTTTTTTTTTTTTTTTTTTTTTGCCGCGGATGATCGCGGCGACCTTGGAGTCGGCCGGAATCTCGGCGCTCCGCAGGTTGTGGCCGACGAGCTTGTTGTGCGGCGCGTCGGGGAGGACGTCGAACTCGACGATCTGGACCTTGCCGTCGGCGAACAGGTCGGTCTGGCGCGCGGCCGGAAGCCCGAGCGTCGCCGTGATCGCGTTCGCGGTCTCGAGCTCCGGGGAGACCATGAAGTCGACGTCCAGGTGGCGCTCGCGCCAGGCGTCGAGGTAGGCCTTGCTGGTGTTCCGCACGATCGTCTGCGCGCCCGACAGCCGCTTGGCGAGCATCGCACCGACGAGATTGGCCTCCTCGCGCGGGCTGCAGCCGATGAAGAGGTCGGCATCCTCGACACCGGCCATGCGGATCACCCGCTCGGTCGTGCCGTCGCCCTCCACGGTGCGGACGTCGTAGCGATCCGACAGCGCCTCGAGGCGGCTCGCGTCGATGTCGATGACCGTGATCTCGTGCTCCTCGTGGAGCGCTTCCACCAGCGCGCGCCCGATGTGCGCCGCGCCCAGCACGATGATCTTCATCGCCGAGCCTAATCGCGATGATGCGCGGATGCTGGGCGTGGATCTCCGCGGGGCGCTCAATCTCGTGGGTCGCTGTTCAGGTACCTGAGCCTCGCGTTCCTGCTGCCGGCGGCGATTGCGCTCGGCTACGGCAGGGCGCCGAAGACGGCGATCAGCAGCCAGATCAGCGACACCACGACGTAGCCCTCGCGCGCGCCGATGCGCTCTCTGCCGTGGGTGAAGCGCTCGACGCCCGCCCCGAAGGCGAAGGTCACCGCGCCGGAGACCAGGAACGGCCACACCGCCTCGCCGTACGCCGCCGATCCAAGCGGTGAGCTGGCGCCACATCTCGATCGACCGCGACATCTCGGTCACGTCGCCGACGACCGTCGCGCCGGTGGTCGAGAAGCCCGACATCGACTCGAACAGCGCGTCGAGCGGGTGCGAGAGCTGCGGCTCGGCGAGCAGGTAGCAGGGTGTGTCGCTCAGCGCGTTCCAGGCGATCGCCGACGCCGCGGCGATGCTCGGCGGCGCCGGCTCCGGGCTCGGGTTTGCGGGGCCGCTCTCATTCGAGCCGTTCAGCAACGTCTCCACCGGCGTGCTGACGGTGCTCATGTACCTCGGACGGCTCGAGATCATCCCCGTGCTCGTGCTGTTCACCGCCAGCCACTGGCGAGCGTAGGACCACCTAGCCGGCGCGCGCCTGTTCGGCCACGACCAGCGCGGCCAGGAGCGCGGTGAGCAGCGCGGAGACGAGCAGGCCGTCAGCGCCGGCCGCCAGCGGCACGGCGGCGAGCAGTGCGATGATCGCCGCCGCTCGCGGCGCGCTCTGCGTCTGCCCGATCCTGGCGGCGCAGGCCATCAGGCCGGCGAGGAACAGCGCGGGGCCGCCGAGCGCGACGAGCGCTCCCCCGTCGTGCAGGTCGCCTGTCGGATGCGCGATCACGAGCTCGTCGCCGACCGCGACGAGGACGATCCCGGCCACGATCGGGAGGTGCAGGTAGGTGTAGATGTCGCGACCGATCCCGCCCCGCTCCTCGGCCGTCGCCCCGCGGATCCGCTCGAGGACCGCGCCGGCGACCTGGCCGAAGTACAGCCACCAGAGCGCGGTCGAGGAGAGCAAGGCGAGCAGGAGGGCAGCGACGACGTCGACGCTCAACCCCGTGTCAGAGGCTGTGGCGCCCGCCAGCACGATGCTCTCGCCGAGCGCGATGATGACGAACAGCTGGAAGCGCTCGCCGAAATGAGCGCCCTCGATCTGCCACTGGCTCATCGGCGTGGTGCCGGCGCCCGGGAGCCAGTAGGCGGCGAGCGGCCCCGCGAGGTCGGTTCCGAGCGCCGCCAGCCACAGAACCCAGCGCAACGCCTCGGCGTCGACGAGGCCGCCTGCCACCCACAGCGGCATCGAGATCAGGCTCCAGGCCAGGATCTGGCGGAAGTTCTGGTTGAACCGCCCGGGCGGCGTGACCGCGACGACGAACGCGTTGCGCCCGATCTGCAGACCGGAGTAGCCGCACGCGAACAGCAACGCGTACTCGCCCGAATCCCTCCGGGATCGCGACCGCCATCAGCAGGCTCGCCGCCATCACGAAGACCAGCACGAGGCGAACCGGCACCGTGTCCGGGTCGAACCAGTTGGTCATCCACGTCGTGTAGTTCCAGGCCCAGTACAGCGCCACGAGCATGAACGCCGTCTCGGCCGCGGCCGCCCAGCCGATGTGGTCGAGCAGGTGGTGGGACACCTGGGTGACCGCGAACACGTAGACGAGGTCGAAGAACAGCTCGAAGAAGGTCGCCCGCTGCTCGCCCTCCTGCCGCGCGCGGATGATCGGCAGGTCCGGGATGATCGCGCTCGTACCGGCCGCCACATCCGCGAGCATAGGCGAGCCGAAGTCGTCGGCTCGCGCTCGTCGCGCTCGAGGATGTCGAGAACGGCCGACCCGCTCCGCTCACCACGTGAGGACCGCGAAACGCGCGGCCCACGACACCAGGAGACCCCGATGAGCATCGCCAAACCCGACATCGCCACCCCTGAGCAGTGGCGCGCCGCGCGCGAGGCGCTGCTCAAGCGCGAGAAGGCGCACACCCGCGCGCGTGACGCCATGGCGGCCGAGCGCCGCCGCATGCCGATGATCCGCGTGGAGAAGGGCTATCGCTTCACGGCGCCCGGCGGCGGGGACGCAACGCTGCTCGACCTCTTCGACGGCAGCCGCCAGCTCGTCGTGTACCGGTTCTTCATGGATCCGGACATGGGCGTCTACCCGGAGCGCGGCTGCCCCGGCTGCTCGATGTACGCCGACCAGCTGAGCAACCTGCTGCACCTGCGCGAGCGCGACACGCGCTTCGTCGCCGTCAGCCGCGGCGAGCAGGAGCACCTGCAGCGCTATCGCGAGCAGATGGGCTGGGAGTTCCCCTGGTACACGCTGCGCGACGACTTCGACGCCGACCACGACGTCGGCGAGTGGCACGGCACGAACGTGTTCCTGCGCGACGGCGACGAGGTCTACCGCACTTACTTCATCGACGCCCGCGGCGACGAGGCGCTCGGGTCGACCTGGAGCTTCCTCGACATCGCCCCGTACGGCCGCCAGGAGGAGTGGGAGGACTCGCCTGAGGGCTGGCCGCAGACCCCGCCCTACACCTGGGGCGGCTGGCACGACAACTACGACCACACCCTCTGACGCGCTCGCCCGGGCGGGCGGGCGCCGCTCAGCGTTGCCGCGCGGTCCACTTCGAGCCGCCGGCGCACGTCCTCAGGGACATCCGCACCGCGCCGCGGGCCCGCTCCCCGCGGACCTTGCCATGGATGTACATGGCGTGGTCATCGATCGTGCCCGCCCAGGCAAAGCTGCCGTCGGGCGCGATCCGCGTACGCGGAAGAAACGCGTCGGCGACGAGCGTCGTGAACGGGCTGGTCTGTCCCGGCGTCGGGCACAGGAGGGACAGCCGGAAGACACCGTCCTTGATGGTGCGCCCGCCGCCGCTGATGCGGAACCGGACCGTGCCGCGGTCGGTCTGGCGCCAGCCGCCGTCCTGCCGTCGCGACGTGGTCCACCTCCGCGCGCGCACGACCGCGAGCCTGCGAGAGCGAGAGACGACGCTCTCGTCGCCGATGCGCACGATGGCCCGCACCCTGTGACGGCCGGCCTTCAGCGCCGCCGGTCCGGTCCCGGCATCGGCTCCGAGCAACACCGACCCGAACGTCCGCCACCCCGATCGGCGGCGCGCCTGCAGCTCCACCGTCGCGCCGGCGGCGATGCCGGTGCTCGCGACCGACACGTGGAACGGGTAGCCGGCGTACGCCCGGCGCGGCCAGCGTGCCCTGACCTCCAGGCCCGCTCCCGCTGTCGTCAGGCGCATCGACCGCACCTCGGAGGTCTCGTAACCGCCGCAGTCGATGCAGATCCGCCACGCCTGCCAGTACACGACGCGTGGGATCTCGCTGCGCACGTACCCGCGGCACTGCCCCGCGGGGATGTCGTTGTCCTGGAAGTCGTCCGGGCCGGCGCGATCGAAGACGTTCGGCTGCAGCAGCCGGCCGTCGCTGCCGAGCTCCGGCGAGGTCGCGAAGTCCACGCCGTAGTCCTTGCGCCCGCCGTACGTGGCGAACGGCGGCTCGCCGGAGATCCTGTACCCCTCCGGGCACGTGTAGCGCACCTCGTTGCCCGCCCCGCTCAGCGCAACCGTCGCGCCGTTGTCGGGGAGGACGGCCGTGACCGGCGGATCCTCGGGCCCGGCTGCGGCCGGGGCTGCCACCAGGGAAGCGGCGACGCTCGCCATGATCACCGCCAACCGCAACGACGCCATCGCGCCGGACGCTAACACGCCCGCTGCGCTCCGCAACGAAGTCAGCTCGGCAGCACCGCCACGCAGTCGATCTCGACCTTGATCCCGCCGACGAGCCCGGACACCACCGTCGTGCGCGCCGGCCGCGGCTCCGGGAAGAACTCCCCGTAGATCTCGTTCATCGGGCCGAAGTGATCGGGATCGGTGATGAACACGCCGCAGCGCACGACGTCGGCGAAGCTCGCGCCCGCGGCCTCGAGCACCCTGCCGACGTTCTCGAGCGCGAGCCGGGTCTCGTCCTCGATCGTCGACGGAACGGGCGCTCCGTCGCGCTCCGACGCCTGGCCGGAGACGTAGAGGAAGCGTCCCTCGGCGATGATCCCCGGCGAGTACGCGCCGATCGGCTCGGTGCCCTCGACCTGCTGCTTCATGTGCGTGTCCTACCTAGTAGTGGTCGCTTGCCAGCGTCGCTGCTCGGTGCACCCGTTAAGTACAACTATCAGGGGGTGATAGGCGAGGCAATTTCAGGCATGTCCGGCGATCGCAAGCCACGTGGAACCGGTTCATCCAAAGCGCAATTTCCGGTAGAACAGGCACGCGCAACGAAGTCCGATAACGAACGCATTTGCGTTGCCTTCAGGGATCTGTTCGAGTGCCCTTATGGGGCGAGGCGCGGCCATGGTTACTGTGGTGGTACCAGCCTTGTTCGCGGCTGCAGACGCCGCATCCGGGGTCGCTCGTGCGAACGACCATCACCTGGCGTCGACCACGATTAACCAACCCGGCGGATCGCTGCCGCGTCAGTGCGCGGACCGGCGAAATGCGAGGGGAGATACATGCGCGCCGTGATCCGGATCTTGTCGCTTGCCCTCGTTCTGCTGGCACCCACGACCGCTCACGCGAGCGGGACGATCAGCCTGACGGACGGCGACCCCGACCCCACCGGCAGCGACCCAACGCCTGTCGTCTACCGGTGGGTCGACAGTCTGCTTCTGCAACGCGTCCAGCCGCCTGAGTCGGTGACGATCTCGGCGAACATCGGCCTTTTTTCCGTTGTCGGAGATTCCGTGGTGCGGTTCGAGAGCCCGACGCCGATCGCCGTGGCCGGGTCCGCTGACCCTGACTGTGGGAACTACGAGGATGGCGCGGTCGAATGCGAGTACGACTCGGCGAACGGCAACATCACCGAGGTGGAGGGATTCGGCGGGCTGGGCGACGAGACGATCATCTGGGACGAGGGAGACCCGATCTTCGTCGAATGTTTCGGCTGCTTCGACATCCCGGTGGACTTCCGCGGCGGCGCCGGGAATGACACGATCAACGGCTCCGATCTTGCCGATGTGCGGCTCCAGGGCGGCTCGGGCAGCGACAAGATCACGGCCGACGGCGGCAACGATCTCGTTGTTGTCGGCGACGACAACGGCGGTACCGCTGTGGACGGCGACGACACGATCTCCGGCGACTCCGGCAACGACACGATCGACGGGGAGGGCGGTGACGACCCGTCCCTCTCGGGCAGCACGGGCGACGACCGCATCTCCGGCGGCCCGGGCAACGACGTCATCACCGGCGGCGACGGGAACGACTCGGAGCTGCGCGGCGTCGCGGGTAACGACACGATCCAGGGCAACGACGGCGAGGACCGCATCGACGGCGGGACCGACAACGACACCATCACCGGAGGTCCCGAGAACGACTCGGTCAACGGTGGCGACGGAACGGCCGACCGGATCCTCTACGACGAGGCCAACCGGGCGGGGGCCGTCACGGTCAATCTCGCTACCTCAACCGGTGACGGCGGAGCAAGCGAAGACAGCGAGGACGCAGTCGGCTTCGAGCGCGTCACCGGCACGGCATCGGGGGACACGATCACCGGTGACGCCCAGGGCAACACCCTGGACGGTGGCGGCGGGATCGACACGCTCGAGGGAGCCGCTGGGAACGACGCCCTCAATGGCATGGCGGACGCCGACACGCTGCGCGGCGGCGCAGGCAACGACTCGCTCAACGGCGGTGCCGGAAACGACGGCCTCGAGGGCGGCGGGGGTGCCGACGGCATGACCGGGGGGGCCGATGCGGACACCGCCGACTACAGCGCCCGGACGAATCCCGTCACAGTGACGATCGGCGGCGGAGGCCCCGACGGCGGAACGGACGACGGGACAGGCGACAACGTCGTCGACGTCGAGAGGATCCTTGGCGGCGCAGGCAACGACACCCTGTCGACCATCGCCCCCGCCGTGAACCTCGTGGGGAACGCTGGGGACGACACGCTGACCGGCGGCACGGCCGGCGACACGCTCGTCGGCGGGCCGAACGCCGACACGATCAACGGGGGGGCCGGGTCGGACACGACGACATACACCGAGG
The DNA here is from genome assembly GCA_963839615.1 of uncultured Solirubrobacteraceae bacterium. Classification (GTDB taxonomy): domain Bacteria; phylum Actinomycetota; class Thermoleophilia; order Solirubrobacterales; family Solirubrobacteraceae; genus DASQMT01. Next base: position 83,009 of record CAWIVY010000004.1, on the reverse strand, counting down.
CAGGCCGCACCGCGGGCGTCACGGTCACGGTGGGAAGCGTGGCGGGCGACGACGGGTCGGCGTTCGACGTGGGTGGCGGCGGCGCGCGCGACAGCGTCAGCGCCGTGGAGACCGTCGTCGGAACACCGCATGCGGACACGCTGGTCGGAGACGCGGCCGCGAACACGCTCATTGGCGGCAGCGGAGACGACACCCTCCGGGGCGGTAGCGGCACCGACAACCTGCAGGGCGGCGCCGGAGCCGACACGGCCTCCTATACCGAACGCGCGGCGGCCGACGCGCTGACGGTCACGCTCGACGGCACGGCCAACGACGGCGTGGGGGGAGAGAACGATGCGATCGGCACCGACGTCGAGAACGTCCTCGGCGGCGCCGGGGGCGACACCCTGACCGGCAACGACGGACCGAACACGATCGACGGCGGCGGCGGCAACGACACGATCACCGGCCTCGGCGGCATCGACACGCTCCGGGGCGGCGTCGGGAACGATCTCCTCAAGGCTCTCGACGGCGCCGGCGAGACCGTCGACTGCGGCGACGGCACCGACGACCACTCGGAGTACGACGCGGCCGACACGCTCACCGGCTGCGAGGTGAACGCGGCCGACGCCGACGCGGACGGGTTCATCTCCGGCACCGGCCCGAGCACCGACTGCAACGACGCGAACCCGAACATCCGGCCGGGCGCGCCCGAGACGCCGGAGAACGGGGTCGACGAGGACTGCGACGGGGTCGACGCGATCGACTTCGACCGCGACAAAGACGGGCAGGTCCGGCCGGCCGACTGCGACGACGCCGACCCGAAGATCAAGCCAGGCGCGATCGAGATCCCCGGCAACGCCGTGGACGAGAACTGCGACGACGACAAGCCCGACTTCCCGGTCATCGCCGCCACGATCAGCGTCGCGTACAACCTCGTGGGGTCCCGTACCCAGATCGTCGCAGCCACCGTCCGCAACGTCCCTGCCGGCACCACCGTGCGGATGACTTGCAAGAAACCGAAGGGGAGGCGCTTCCGACGAGCGTGCCCGTTCACGCGCGTGCGCCGCAACATCACGAAGGCCAGGCGCAATCTGAACCTCACCAAGGCGTTCAAGAAGCGCAAGTTCGGCGGCCGGGTGACGATCGAGATCCGGGCGACCGCGCCGCTGACGATCGGGCGAGTCAGCCGGCTCAGGACGCGCGCCGGAAAGCACCCGGTACGTCGCCAGCTCTGCATCCGGCCCGGCGCAAAAAAGCCCGGCGACTGCTGATCAGCCTGTGTCCGCGCGCGCCCCGGCGTCTTGCGCGTTCCCCCCACCGGTCCGCCCATGAACATCCGGCTTTCCAGTGAATTCCCGCACGGCGCGCGGGCGACGGCGTGGCTTGACGAATACGGCGGCTCGCCGCGAGTCTCATAGCCATGCGTCCCGGACCGCTGTGCCCGCGACCGCAGGGTCGCCGCCCGCTCTACGTGCTCGCGATCACGATCGGCGTCCTCGCCTGTGCCGCCCTCGCGCCAGCTCCCGCCGCGGCGGCAACCATGGAGGTCGAGATCACGATTTCCGGCAAGGGCTCGGTGACCGGTCCCGACGGTTTCTCGTGCTCGCATGACGACCCCGATCCCAACGTTTGGAAGGACTGCCCGGACCAGCAGTGGTCGCTGTGCGATATCGGGTTCGGCTGCGGCGTGCCTGAGGAGACCTTCACCGCGACCCCGGCGGCCGGCTGGCAGTTCGACCGCTGGGAGACACTCCATTTCACGAGTTGCAACGCCATCGACGGCAACAACTGCACGATCCGCGGCCGCCAGGCCGCCTTCGTAGATCGTCCGGCGACTGCGTACTTCAAGCGCACCGAGGCGCCGGCGGCCTCCGTGACGGGCTCGTCGACGACGGATTCATCCGCGTCGTTCCAGTTCGCGGTCGACGAGGGCGTCAAGTCCGTGGCGTGCCGTCTCGAGCTGCAGTCCGGGGAGACCGTCCGCGCCGAGGCGTGCGAGGGATCGGCTCACGGGACGGAGCCACGCAGCCAGACCTACGCGGGACTACCGGGCGGGCTGTACCGCTTCCGCTTCACAGTGACCGACTACTTCGACAACTCGCGCGCCGTCACCGACGATGTCGCGGTCGTCCAGACGAGCATCGCCGAGGCGCCCCCCGCGTTCGACTCGAATTTTGCGCCGCACTTCCTGTTCGCGACCGCGGGGGGCACGAGTTTCAACTGCGAGATCCCCAGCGTGCTCGGCTGGGCGCAGTGCGGCTCGCCGTTCACGACGCCCCCGCTCCGGCCCGACGGCCAATACACGCTCAACGTCTACGCGGTCAACGGGCGTTTCTCCGATCCCTCGCCCTCGACCCACACGTGGACGGTTGATACCACGGCGCCGACGGTCGCGGTCGCCGAGCCGGTGGAGAGTTCGATGCTCACCACGCCGAGCACGACGTTCGTGTTCGCCGCGGCCGACAACATCTCAGCCCCGGAGGACCTGCGGCTCGAGTGCCGGATCGACCAGGACGAGGGCCCGCTGTCGCCGTGCGAGAACCCGTTCACCACCGCGCCACTCGCCGTCGGTCCGCACACGCTTGACGTGCGCGCCGTTGACCAAGCGGGGAACGCGGGTCCGACGGTGCGCCGCGGCTGGAGCATTCTCGCGGCCGACGCCGATGGCGACTCTTACCGCGCCGACGTCGACTGCAATGACGCCGACGCCGCGATCCACCCGGGCGCGAGCGAGGTGCTCGACAACGCAGTCGACGAGGACTGCGATCGGATCTTCGGCGTCGACCTCGACCGTGACGACGACACGTTCACGGTACCGGGCGACTGCGATGACCGCGACCCGCGCGTCCATCCCGGAGCGGTCGACCTCCCCGGCAATGCGGTCGACGAGGATTGCCTGGGCGGGCCCGCGCCATTTCCGAAGTTGGACGCCGACGTCTCCGCCCGCTGGGCGTTCGCTCCGTTCCGCTTTACGAAGCTCACCGTCGAGCGGGTGCCCGCAGGCGCGCGCATCGTAGTGCGGTGCGACGGGCGCGGCTGCCCGTTCGCGAAGCGCACCATCGAGGCAAAGCGCGCGCGTCCGACGCTGTCCGTGCTCGGCAAGCTCGCCAAGGCCCGCCTGAAGCGCAGAGCGAAGGTCGCGGTCCGAGTCACTTTGCCCGGTTTCATCGGCGTGATGAAGCGCTACACGATCCTCGGGCGAGCGAAGGATCCGGCCTCGCGCGAGCGCTGCATACCGGAGGGCGGCGGGCGTCCGCGTCGCTGCTGAACGTCCTCGAGGGCGGTCGACGAGGTCTTGCTGGGAGTGCCCGAGTCAGCCTTCTCCGCCACCGCCACCGCCGACGCCACCGCCGCCGCCTCCGGCACCGCCTCCGCCTCCGCCTCCGCCTCCGCCGCCATCGTCGGTCGGAGGCGCCGTTGCAGTGGGGTTGGGTTGCTGGGTTGCCGTGGCGGTTGGATCGGCGCTTTGCGTCGGGCTGGCGGTCTGCGTCGCTTTGGGGGTCGGCGTGGGGGTCTCGAGCTCCGGCAATGGCGACTCATCGAGTGTGATGCTCGGCACAACCGGCGGCGTCGAGCTCGGCAGCGCCTCAGCGGGGAACGCGGTTTGACGGGGCGGGACCGCTTGCGGGTCACTGTCGAAAGCTACCTGGCTCAGGAGGTATGAGGCGCCGAAGGCAACGAGGACAGCCGCGCTCCCTCCTACGATCCGCGCGCGTCCGGTCACGGTTCTGGTCCCCTCTCGACAAACCCAGTCGGATCCCAGTTCAAATACTCCGCGCGTTGACAGAAGTCCCTATGGCACGCGTGCACGATTCACCCGGCGGGCGAAGCCCTATAGACCGCAATTAGACACATCGGTTGACAAGTACAACTGTGCGGGGTGGTCGGCGAGACGATTTCACGCACGTCTAGCTGTTGCAAGCCAGACACAAACCGGTTCATTCAAGACACAATTTCCGGTACAGAGACACGCGCGCCTAAGTCGAAAGCGGACACAGTTGGTTGTCCTGACGGATCTGGTTCGAGTTGCCCATATGGGGCGTGGTGCGCCCGTTAGTGCTGTCGCTGTGAACACGTTCTGCTGCGGCTTCCGACACCGCGTTTACGGTTGCTCCCGCGGGCGGGGCGGAGAATTGCCACTGGGACAGATCGCTGCTGCGTCAGTACGCGGACCCGTAAACACGACGACGGCGGGCGACGCCTGAGAACGCCACACTTCAGTCCGATCTGCTCAATCCGCCCCTCGCCGGCGGCACCGCGCGAAGTTCATCTCTCAGGAGCGCGCACAGCGACTCGAAGTCAGGGAGCGGCTTTCTTCTTCCTCCGGATGGGCTTGATCCTTTCGAGAAGTTCGACCTTAAGTGCCTTCGTGGCGTCGCTGGCCTTCTTGCCGCCCGCGACGTTCCACCCAGCGTCGTACAGCTGGGCTATTGCGGCTTGAGTGGTGCCGATCTTCGGGTGTTCGTACAGCTCGGTCCACTTCAGCGACAGCTTCACGTCCTTCGGACGGTGCGGGTTCTTTAGCCGCGCCGCGAAGGCGGCTAGGTCACCAGCGCAGATGCTGCAGGGACTCTTGTTGATCTCGATCTCGATGCTCTCGACCCTTCCCGTCTTCACGCGCGCGTCTATGAACTCGATGAACTGCCGTTCCGCGTGGCTCATGTTCGAGTCATCGACCCACATTCCGCGGTTCCAGCTGATCACTTCAAGCGCGCTCGCGCCTTTCTCCGGCTCGATCGCCGCCGCGCCGCCCACGGGGTAGTTAGGCCGCTCATCCCGCGCTCCAAGGCCGGCTTCGGTCTGCTGGACCGCTTCGGTCACGTCGGCAACGCCCTTGACGAACCGCATCGGCCGGTCCTCACGAATCGCTTCGAGCGCGTCGCCCTGGAACTTCACCCTCGCATTCATGTGCACGTGCGCGCCCTTGCGGCCCTGAAGCCGCATGATCTCCTTCTCCTCGCTGGCGCTCGCCCGAACCGTCCGTGAACCGTCCTTATCCTCGGGGCCCAGCTTGAGCGAGTGCAGGCCGTTTGCAGCGAGCTCGGCCCGCACCTGATCGACCGCGGCCTGGGCATGTTCAACGTCGGTCTCCTTGCCCAGCCGGTCGGCCAGCACGGCACCCGCCTTGGTTCGCGGGTCCTCTTCGAGGTCATCGTCCTCAGGCCGATTGCCCGTCACCTTGTCCTTGAGGCCTTGCGCCTTGCCTTTCACGTACTGCTTGCCGGCCTCGACCTTGCCCTTGGCCCACTGCTTCCCTTTCTCGTACTTCCCCTTCGCCCACCCGATCGCGCCGCCGAACGTCTTCTTGAAGCCCTTGACCGCGCCGGTGATGACCCAGTCGACGGCCTTGCCGATCGGCTTGCGGACGGCGTCGATGATCGACTTGATCTTCTCGGAGATGCCGCCGAGCCCGAGCAGGCTGGCGAGGAAGGAGATCGCGACCGGGAGCGCCTTGGCGAGCGCGCCTTCGACCTTGTCGGCAACGATCGAGATGTTGCCCTTCACGATCGCGCCGATCGAGTCGAGCACCGCGCTGACGAACTCCATCAACTGGGCGCCGCGCTCGACGATCCACATGATGATGTCGTAGATCGCCTTGCACGCCTTGATGAACGCGGCGGCCGGGTTGAGCAGCGAGATGATCCAGGTGATCCCGCCCTTGATCACCTTTTCGATCAGGAACTCCTTGATCTGCCCGAAGACCATCTCCTCGAGGTTGGCGAGCTTGTCCTTGATCCATTCCCACAGCCCGCCGACGCCCTTCGTGGCGAGTGTCTTGAAGACGTCGACGACCTGCTCCATCCGCTCGACGACAGGCGCGCCCACCAGCTTGACCACGCGTGCGCGGATGCTCTGGTAGGTCAGGCCGAGCACCTGCATCGTCAGGTCGAGCATCCCGGCCAGATCGAGCTTCTCCGGCAGCTTGATGCCGGCGCCGGCGAGCGCGCCGAACAGCCAGTCCGTGAACGCGCTCTTCAGGTGGGTCCCGATCTTGCCCACGAACTTGTTGAGGCCCGCCTTGACGCCGTCGACGAGCTTGCCGAGGAAGCCGATCGGGTCGGCGATGATGCCGCGAATCACATCGCCGCTCTTGGCGAGGACGCCGCGCAGCATGTCCTTGAGCTTCAAGATCGTCTTGACGACGCCGCCGATCGCATCGGTAGCCCTGTCGACCAGGCCCCTGTTGGCCTGCTTGAGCTCTTCGATCCGCGCGTCGACGGCGTCGCGGGCCGCGACGTACTTCTGCGCGAGCGAGTCGACGAGCTCGTTCTGCTTGGAGTCGACGTCGGCGGCGAGCTCGTCGAACTGGCTGTCGAGCTTTCGCTCGGCGTCACGTCCGACGTCGCGCAGGTCGGGCGCCAGCCCGGTGACGTACTTGCGGATCTCAGCGCGGCCGGCAGCTATCCGTGCGCGCGCCGCGCCGAGCTCGGCGCCGACGAGGTCGGCGACCTGGCCGATCACGCCGTCCATCGCCTTCAGGTAGCCCAGGCGCCCCTGCTCGTAGAACACGTTGACCTCGTCGGGCAGGCTGAAGAAGAGGTCCTTCGCCCATCGCAGCGCACCGGTGGCGCCGCTGTAACGGCGGTCCTTGTAGGCCGCCATCTGCGTCTCGACGTAGTCCTCGAACTGCTGCCGCGCCGCCTGCTCGCCCGCGGTGAATGCGGCGTCGACCTTCCCGTCGAGCCCCGCGAGGATGGCTGTGACCTCAGCCTTGGTCTTGTCGTAGATAGCCTGGAGCTCGGAGGCGACCTTGGCCCGCTTGCCCTCGTCGGCGCCCTTGGCCTCGGTCTTGGCGCCCAGCGCCTTGGCGAAAGCCTTGACCTTGGCGCCGTGCATCCCAGCGAGCTGATCTGCCGCGGCGCCCTCGGCATCCGACCGGCTGCTCGCGAGCACGTCCTGTTCCTGCTTGCGCGCCTCGATCGGAGCTGTGACCGCATGCTCCTTGGCGGCGCGGCGCGCAGCAACGGCGGCCGTGAACTCGGGCTCGTTTGCCTTTGCGAGCTGCGGTTCGGTGACCTCGGCCTCGGCCATCTGCGCATCGACCTGCGCCGGCCCCGCCGATAGGTCCGTCTCAGCGGGCGCCCGCGGCGCGGGCATCGCCGCGGCCGCGCCCACCGCGGCGGGAGGCCGCCCCGGATCCTCACCGGGCATCGGCCGGACCAGCTTCGGCTGCGCTTTCGACGTGTCCGGGGGCGCCTCCGTGGCCTGCTTGATGTCCTTCTCGGACTCCTTCTTGCCGCCTTTCACGAGCCCGGCGACCTCGTCCTTGACCCTTCCCGCCTTGCCGGAGGACTTGAAGTCGTCGGCTTCCTCGAGCGTCTTGGGAGCGGCCGCGTCGACCGCCCGCTTGACCGCTGCAATGAACGTCGCGCGGTCGAACGTGCCGGGCTGCTGCTGCGCCATCTCTTCGACCTGTGCGGCGCCCGCCTGGCTCGCGACATCGCCGGCCGGTGGCGCGGACGCGGCCTGCGCAGCAGCGGCACCGGCACCCGCGGGCGCGTGCGCCTTGGCGCCCGCACCGGCCTGCTGCGCCCGCGCCTTCATCGACTGGAATCCTGGGTCCTCGTGTGGCTCGACCCGCTTGCCGGCCGGCGCGGAGCCGGCGGCGGACGGCCGACCGTCGACCCTCACACGCGGGCCCTGGGAGCCCTCGTCCTGATCCGCGGCGCCGGCGGCCGGCGCGGCCGCGGTGCCGGGGCGCTGCACGTCGGCGCCACGGCCCTGCGTCTGCGCGGCCGGGGCGGGGATCGCGGCGGCCGCCCGCCCGCGGGCCTGGTCTGGAGCGCCGGCTGGGATGGCCGCAGCGTGGGGGCGGTCCGAGGCGGCGCCGGTGTCGGTCGCGGGGGACGCAGGAGCTACGGGCGTTCCCGTGACGTCGTGGTGGTCAGGCGACGTCGCCGCTGCATCTGCGGTTGGCTCAACTGCCGCTTGGCGGACGGCTGGAGACGCGTCGCTCGCGCCCGGGTCACGCGCCGGTCTCGCCGTCGGCGATGCGGCCGCGCCGCCGAATCCCGCGCCATCGAACGCAACGGCGCCCGGCGAGGCGGAGCGCTCCTCGAGGAACCGCGAGACGACGGCGTTCCCGACGCGCCGCTGGAGGTCAAGCACCCGGTCGGTGGTCAGCACCCCGGCGGGAGCCAATTCCTCCGGCCCGATCTGAACGAGCTCGGGCGCGGCGGTCACAACCGGCTCGGCCGGCGCCGGAGTGGGGGCCGGTCGGCGCGCCGTTTCCGCCTGGCGGACCGTCTCCATGGGCTCTCGTCCCGGCGCTACTCCGGCAGAGTCTCCGCGTCGTCGATCGCGGCCAGCGAGTCGGCTTCGCTCGGAGCCAAATCTTCCGCGGCCTCCTGTGCTTCCGCCGGCGGCTGTTCCTCCTCGACGGGTTCATCCTCGGCCACCACCGGCGCTTGCTCCTCGACCGTCTCGGCATGCTGGCGCGCGAGCCGCTGCACCGCCTGGTTGCCGACGGCCGAGGCCCACGCGAGTGACTCCGCCTGCAAGGCCGGCGGCGGCTGCGGAGCACGTTCGGGTTGCTCCGGCGCGTGGCGTGCGCGCTCCTCGTGTCGGTCGGCGGGCCGCGACATGGCGTGTTCTCCCGCAGCAACAATCTCGGCTCTACGTCGCAGGGTCCAGGACGCTGCCGAAACGGCGGAGCTCCCGCGCTATCTCGAATCGCACCTCTTTCTCCTAGTGTCGCCCTACGGACACGTGGCCTATGGGCGGACCACGTGCACGCTCTGAGCACTGTCACAGTCGGCGCCGCTGTCTCGTCTCATGGGGGCAATGAGACGAAAGGAGCAGTCATGAAGGTCTTCGTAGCCGGCGCCACGGGCGTGCTCGGCAGGGAGCTGATCCCGCAGCTGGTGGCGCGCGGCCACGACGTGGTCGGGATGACCAGGAGCGCATCCAAGCAGGATCTCGTGCGCAGCTTGGGAGCGCGCCCGGTGGTGGCCGACGCGCTCGATCCCGATGCCGTCGCCCAGGCGGTGGCGTCCGCCGAGCCCGAGGTGATCGTGCATCAGCTCACGGCTCTGTCCGGCAAGATGAGCATCCGTGACGCGCGGCACCCCGAGCGCTTCGAGGGGGCGATCCTGACCAACCGGCTGCGTACCGAGGCGACGGACCATCTCCTGGCCGCCGGCCGCGCCGTGGGCGCGCGGCGCTTCGTGGCCCAGAGCTTCGGGGCCTTCCGATTCGCCCGCACGGGCGGGTCGGTGCAGACCGAGGCCGATCCCCTCGATCCCAACCCGCCGGCGCCGCTGCGGCCGGTGGTGGAGGGGCTCCTCTATCTCGAGCGTGCGGTGACGTCGATCGAGTGGGGCGAGGGTCTCGCATTGCGCTATGGCGGCTTCTACGGTCCGGGGACCTCGATCAGCCTGGATCCGGAGGCGGAGATGGCGGCGCCGATACGGAAGCGCCGGTTCCCGATCGTCGGCGACGGCGGTGGCGTGTTCTCGTACATCCACGTCGAAGACGCCGCGGCGGCGACCGCGGTGGCGGTCGAGCGCGGCCAGCCGGGTGTCTACTACGTCGTCGACGACGAGCCCGCGCCCGTGCGGGAGTGGCTGCCGGTGCTGGCAAGCGCGCTGGGCGCCAAGCCGCCGCGGCGCGTGCCGGGCTGGCTCGGTCGGCTGGCGGCCGGTGAGGCGGCGATGGTCATGATGACCGAGGGGAGGGGTGCGTCGAACGCAAAGGCCAAGCGCGAGTTCGGCTGGCAGCTCCGGTATCCGAGCTGGCGGCAGGGCTTCGCGCAGGGACTCGGCTAGAGCGATGACCAAGGAGGACTTCGACGAGCTCCGCCCGTCGGCATTCGCCATCGCCTACCGGATGCTCGGCAGCGTGAGCGACGCCGAGGACGTGGTGCAGGAGGGATTCCTCCGCCTCCATCGGGCGCGCGAGGGCGGCGAGCGGATCGAGTCGCCGCGCGCGTACCTGTCGACGGTGGTCTCGCGGCTCTCGCTCGACCAGCTCCGCTCGGCGCGGGTCCGGCGCGAGACCTACGTGGGCGAGTGGCTGCCCGAGCCGCTGGTGGCGAGCGCCGACGACGATCCGGCTCGCAAGGCCGAGATCGCGGACTCGCTGTCGCTCGCCTTCCTCGTGCTGCTCGAGAGCCTGTCGCCCGAGCAGCGCGCCGCGTTCCTGCTGCGCGAGGTGTTCGACGAGCCCTACGACCGGATCGCGGAGATCGTCGGCACGAGCGAGCAGAACGCCCGCCAGCTCGCCACGCGCGCCCGCCGCCACGTGGAGCAGCAGCGCCCCCGCTTCGAGGCCTCGCGCGAGCAGCGCGACGAGCTCGCGGCCCGCTTCTTCGCGGCCGCGGAGGACGGCGATCTCGAAGGGCTGGAGGAGCTGCTGGCCCACGACGTCGTCTTCCGCGGCGACGGCGGCGGCAAGGCGCCCGCCGCCGCACGTGCCGTCCATGGCCGCGCCAAGGTGGCGCGCTTGCTGATCGCGGGGCTGCGCACCATGGGCCGCTTCGGCGGCTCCACGATGCGCCGCGAGGAGGTGAACGGACAACCGGGTGCGCTGTTCTTCGACCGCGAGGGCTCGCTGATCAGCGTGGCGATCCTCGACATCGCGGAGGGCCAGATCCAGGGCGTGAGCGCGATCGTCAACCCGGACAAGCTGCAGCACCTGGGGCCGGTGGCGGACCTGCGCGCGCTGCTGCGCGAGCGCAGCCGATGAAGCCGACCGGCCTCATCGCTCGCCGTGCAACGGCGCCGATAGCCTCCCGGCCGATCATCGACTGAACACGGAGGTCGTATGAAGCGCCTCGATACGGCGCTGTTGCGCGGGGCGATCGATATGCACGCCCATACCCATCCGGCGCTCTTCCGCCGGCCGATCGACGACAAGGACCTGGCGGAGATCGCGCTCGAGTACGGGATGCGGGGCTTCGTGCTCAAGGACCACGACTCGTCGACGACCGGGCGCGCGTATCACGTCAACAAGATGTTCGAGGACCAGCCGGTCGAGTTGTTCAGCGGGGTCGTCCTCAACCGGTCGGTGGGCGGGCTGGATCCACACGTGGTGCAGGCGGCCCTGCACTACGGCGCTCAGGTCGTGTGGATGCCGAGCAATCACTCGAAATGGCACGCCGAGTACTTCGGCTTCTCCGACTACCCGCAGCTCGGGCGCCCGCAGAAGCAACTCGCCGGCGATGGCGTGACGATCCTCGACGAGGCCGGGGTGCTGAAGCCCGAGGTCGAGACGATCGTGCAGATCGTCGCGGACGCGGGGGCATGCCTGTGCACCGGCCATCTGAGCCTGGACGAGATCCGCAAGCTGCAGGACGCCGCGAATGCGGCCGGCGTCGAGAAGTTCCTGGTGACCCACGCCAACTGGGCGCTGTGCAAGCTCGACCTCGACGTCCAGCGCGAGCTCATCGAGAAGGGCGCATACCTGGAGTACGCGGCCGTCTCATGCGTCTCGCCCATCTTCTGGGAGCAGAACCCGAACGAGCTCGCCGGCTGGATCGGTGAGCTGGGCAGCGATCGGCTGGTTCTGAGCTCGGATCTCGGCCAGGCTTCGGCACCGCCGCACCCCGAGGGAATGCGGATGCTCATCGCGTCACTGCTCGACGAGGGCGCTAGCCCAGAGCACCTCGAACAGATGTTGCAGGCGAACCCGGCGACGCTGCTCGGCCTCGATTGAAGCGTCGCGTCTGGAAAACGGGATCGAGGCGGCGGCGCCCGCAGCCTGCGACGCGGATGCCGTCCGGCAGGGCCGCGAGTCCGTGTGGAGACATGATCTCGCGCGGTGTCAGCTCGATGCTGGCAGAGCTTGCGAGGCGTCCGACGGGTGGTGAGATCGCGCGCATCCACGTTCCAGCGAACGTGGAGGACCAGCAGCGGGCTGCCGTTACGGTTCACGACGTGGGAGAACGCCGGGCACGAGGATCGGGTCTGTGGAGAATGCAGGCATGACGCAGCTCGGCTTCGTCCTCGATCAGCGGGCCTGCATCGGCTGCCACGCGTGCACCGTCGCGTGCAAGGTCGAGCACGGGGTTGAGCTGGGCGTCTTCCGTACCTGGGTCAAGTACATCGAGCACGGCACGTTCCCGGATGCGCGGCGCTCGTTCTCGGTGATGCGCTGCAATCAATGCAGCGATGCGCCGTGTGTGACGGCGTGTCCCACCACGGCGCTCTTCAAGCGCGAGGACGGCGTCGTCGACTTCGATCCCGACCGCTGCATCGGCTGCAAGGCCTGCATGAACGCGTGTCCATACGACGCGCTCCACATCGATCCCAACTCGAACACCGCGGCCAAGTGCAACTTCTGCGCGCATCGCGTCGACGCCGGCATGCAACCGGCGTGTGAGGTCGTCTGCCCGACCGAGGCGATCATCTCCGGCGATCTGGACGATCCCGCCTCGAGGGTGAGCGTGCTGCTCGCGGAGGTGCCGTTCGAGGTTCGTGCGCCCGAGCAGCGCACAGGCCCGAACGTGTTCTATCTCGGCGCGGACGAGGCGGCGATCGATCCGCTGCAGGTGTCGGGCGGCGACGCCTATCTCTACAGCGAGGTCGCCGACTCGCAGCGCGAGAAGCTGGCGCCGCTGGCCGAGGAGGCCACCGCGCGGGCGATGCATGACGTCGCCCACCCGGCGCCCTGGGGCTGGCGCGTATCGAGTTACTTCCTCACGAAGGGTGTCGCGGCGGGCGCGATGATGTTGGCCGTTGGCGGGATGCTCGCCGGCTTGGTGGCGCTGGTCGCGATCGGCGTGACGGGCGTGTTCCTGATCTGGGACCTCAAGCGGCCGGAGCGCTTCTACTACCTGTTCGTGAGGCCGCAGTGGCGGTCGTGGCTGGCGCGCGGCACGTTCTGCATCGCGCTCGCAGGGGCCGTCGCCTTGGCTTACACGCTGTTCGGCGGCGAGGTACTGCGCTGGCTGATGCTGCCGGCGGGTGCGCTGCTTGCCGCCTACACAGCGTTCCTCTTCAACCAGTGCGAAGGGCGCGACCTGTGGCAGAGCCGCCTACTGCTGCCGCATACGCTGGTCAACGCGCTGCTGGCGGGCGCCGCGGCGCTCGCGCTGCTCGGCGAGGACGGCCTCGGGCGATGGATTGCCTGGACGGCGGCAGCAAGTGCGGCGATCGTCGCGGTCGACACGTTCGGCCACCACGCCACCGGGCAGGCGCGACGGGCGGCCCGGAATCTGTGGCGCGACCTGCATGCGCGGCGCTTCTGGACGGGCGTCTCGCTGATCGTCGCGGCGGCACCGCTGGCCCTCTTGCTCGCGCCCGCCGGCGCGACCGCGGCGTTGGTCGGCCTGTGGCTCTATGAGGACGCCTGGGTGCGGGCAGGCCAGAGCGTCCCTCTGAGCTGATGGCCGAGCTGCGTCCCCATCCCCCCGTCGAGCAATGGGACCGCTGGAGCGAGTACGACCCCGCGGCCTGGCCCCGCAAGGTCGCGCGCGAGTACACGCTGGTGCCCACGGTCTGCTTCAACTGCGAGGCGGCCTGCGGGCTGCTTGCCTATGTCGACCGCGAGACCCTGGAGATCCGCAAGCTCGAGGGCAACCCGCTTCACCCGGGCAGCCGCGGGCGCAACTGCGCCAAGGGGCCGGCCACGATCAATCAGGTCAACGACCCGGGGCGCATCCTGCATCCACTCCGGCGCAAGGGACCGCGCGGCGGGGGCGAGTGGGAGCGGGTGAGCTGGGATCACGTGCTCGACGCGTTCGCCGAGCGCATGCACGAGGCATTCGCCGCCGGACGGCCGAACGACGTCTGCTACTTCGTCGGCCGGCCGGGGGAGGACGGCTTCGCCGATCGATTCCTCGAGACCTGGGGCGCCGACGGCCACAACTCGCACACCAACGTCTGCTCGTCCGGCGGACGGACCGGCTACGGCTTCTGGTCCGGAACGGACCGTCCGTCGCCCGACTACGCGAACGCGCGCTTCGTGCTGCTGTGCTCCGCGCATCTCGAGTCCGGCCACTACTTCAACCCTCACGCCCAGCGGCTGGTCGAGGCCCAGCGCCGGGGAGCCAAGATCGCCGTCATTGACCCACGCCTGTCCAATACGGCCTCGCGCGCGGACCATTGGCTCGCGACCTGGCCCGGCACCGAGGGCGCCGTCTTGCTCGCGATGGCGAAGGTGATCCTCGACGAGGGGCTCTACGACCGCGAATTCGTGAGCCGCTGGGTGAACTGGCGGACGTATCTGCGCCATCGGGCACCGGGGGCGGATCTGAGCCTGGACCGCTTCATCCGCGAATTGCGCGACGAATACGCGGGCTTCACCCCGGAGTACGCGGCGGCCGAGAGCGGGGTGCCGGCGGCGACGATCGTGGGGGTGGCGCGCGAGATCGCGGCAGCCGCACCAGCGTTCTGCTCGCACATCTGGCGCGCCGCCGCGGCCGGCAACCTGCACGGCTGGCAGATCACGCGCGCTCTGTGGCTACTGAACGTGCTGACCGGATCGGTCGGCAGCGAGGGCGGCGTGTCGCCGAACGCGTGGAACAAGTTCATCCCCGCGCCCTGGCGCGCGCCGCCCCCGCATCGGCAGTGGAACGAGCTCAGCTGGCCGCGCGAGTACCCGCTCGCGCACAACGAGATGAGCTTCCTGTTCCCGCACTTCCTTCACGACGGCCGCGGCACGCAGCCGGTGTTGTTCAGCCGCGTGCTGAACCCGGTGTGGACGTTTCCCGACGGGTATGCGTGGCTGCGCGCGCTGCGCGACGAGTCGCTCGTGGGCCTGCACGGAGCGCTGACGCCGACGTGGTCGGAGAGCGCGTGGTGGGCAGATTACGTCCTGCCGATGGGCCACGGCCCCGAGCGCCACGACACCCACTCCTACGAGACGCACGCCGGGCGCTGGCTCGGCTTCCGCCAGCCGGTGCGGCGCGTCGCGATGGAACGGCTCGGCAACCCGGTCCAGTTCACCTATCAGGCGAACCCGGGCGAGGTCTGGGAGGAGGGGGAGTTCTGGATCGAGGTCTCGTGGCGCGCCGATCCCGACGGCTCGCTGGGCATTCGGCGCTACTACGAGAGCCCGTACCGTGCCGGCGAGAAGATCACGCTCGCGGAGTACTACCGCTGGATGTTCGAGAACTCCGTGCCCGGGCTGCCCGAGAAGGCCGAGGCCGAGGGGCTCGACCCGCTCGGTTACATGCGCCGCTATGGCGCCGTGGAGATCGCCGACGGCGAGTACGCGCAGCACGAGGGGCCGGTGGAGCCCGACGGCGAGGTAGAGGTGCGCGGCGACGAGCAGACCGTGACGCGCGTCGCGTTCGATGGCTCGCACCTGCCCCTGACGGGGCGGCCCGACACGATCGCGACGATGGTCGACGGTGTGCCTCGCCGGGGGTTCAACACCCCGTCGCGCAAGCTCGAGCTGTACTCCGAGACGCTCGCCGAGTGGGGCTGGCCCGAGCACGCCACGCCCGGCTACTTCCGCAGCCACGTGCACCGGTCGCGGATCGATCATGCGGCCGGCGAGTACGTGCTGCTGCCGACGTATCGGCTGCCGACGATGATCCACTCGCGTTCGGGCAACGCCAAGTACCTGACCGAGCTCTCCCATACCCACCCGCTGCTGGTCTGCCCGGCGGACGGTGAGCGGATCGGAGTCGAGACAGGCGAGCTGGTGCGTGTCGAGACCGAGATCGGCTGGTTCGTGATCAAGGCTCTCGTCACGGAGGGCATCCGCCCAGGGGTGGTCGCCGCCTCGCACCACATGGGGCGCTGGCGGCTCAAGGAAGACCAGGGCGCTGACCGCTGGTCCTCCGCGCTGGTCGACATGTCCGAGCGAGGCGAGGCGGTGACGTTCCGCCAGCAGGAGGGTGTCCGGCCGTGGCGATCGGAGGACGCGAGCTCGGCTCGTGTCTGGTGGAGCGACGCGGGGGTGCACCAGAACATCACGTTCCCCGTGCATCCCGACCCCGTGAGCGGTATGCACTGCTGGCACCAGAAGGTGCGCGTGAGGCCGGCGCTCCCGTCCGACCGCTACGCCGACGTGCACGTCGACTTCAGCCGCTCCCGCGCGGTCTACCGCAAGTGGCTGACGCTCGCGCGCGAGGCGACCGGTGAGTTGCGCCGCCCGATCTGGCTCTTCCGGCCGGTCAAGCCTCATCTCGACGCCTACGCCTTGCCGGATGATCGCCGCGCTCGAACGGCGCGCCTCGCGGCCGCCGCCGGACGACCGGATCCCGACGCGTTCGCCGAGCTCGTCGACTGGTCGCCCTGTGAGGTCTGGGGCCCGCCGCGTTGACCGATGCCGGCGCGGCTGGACTGGACAGCGGCTGCTGCTTAGGATCGTCGCTCAGATCAAGGAGGGCGGGTGCGCGGACTGCAGGACATTCGCTACGGCGTTGCCAACCGGCTCGAGACGTACGTCACGACGAACCTGAGCGGCCTGTGGAAAGCGGTCCAGCGCGTGCCGGCCGTCCACCGGCGCGTCAACGGGATGCTGATCGATCGCGCGATCCTGAAGATCCCGACTCGGCCCAATCCGCTGAGCACGATGGCCGGCTACACGTCCTGGGCCTCGCTCACCGACCGGGCCTGGGACAGTCGCCACCTTGGACCGGCCGAGGCACCGCGGTCAGGTCAGCCCGGGCCGGAGGCCGTGGCTGCGCTGTTCAGCAGAGAGGGCGAGATGACGCCGTGCGAGAAGTCGACGGTCCTCTTCCCGTACTTCGCTGCGTGGTTCGTCGACGGGTTCCTGCGCAGTGAGCGCCCGCGGCGCGACCCAGACACCGACGAGATCATCCGCGACCCCGCCACGGGTGAACCACTTCGCGACGTGGCCAAGAACGAGTCCAACCACGAGATCGACCTGATCCAGCTCTACGGTCTCAACGAAGCCGTCACCAGCCAGTTGCGCGCGGGGGAGAGCGGCCTCCTGCAGTACCAGGTGATCGACGGGGAGGTCTATCCGCCCTATCTCTACGAGGGCGGGCGCAAGAAGTTCGACAAGGTCACCGTCGTGCGGGATGAGCAGATCAGCGACGATCAGCGGCGTCAGCTGTTCGCCGTGGGCAGCGACACGGGCAACCTGCAGCTCGGCTTCGCGATGATGAACGTGCTCTTCCTGCGCGAGCACAACCGCATCGCGCGGCTGCTCGAGAGCGAGTACGGCTGGGACGACGAGCGGCTGTTCCAGACGACGCGGAACATCCTCACGGTGATCCTGATCAAGATCGTCGTCGAGGAGTACATCAACCACATCTCCCCGTATCACCTGAAGCTGCTCGCCGACCCGACGGGATTCCGCAACCCGCGCTGGTACCGGCAGAACTGGATGGCGATCGAGTTCAACCTGCTCTACCGGTGGCACAGCCTGGTGCCGTCGAGCTTTCGCATCGGCGACCGCGACGTCAGCGTGAACGACACGCTGTTCAACACGGACATCCTGGTCGAGCGAGGCCTCGGCGCCTGCTTCGAGGATGCGTCGAACCAGCGCGCCGGGCGCGTCGGCCTGTTCAACTCCCCGCCGGAGGTGTGGGAGGCCGAGGTGGCGAGCGTCCGGCAGGCGCGCGCGGTCAGGCTGCGGCCGTACAACGAGTATCGCCGGCTCGCCCGATTTCCTCGCGCTGAACGTTTCGAGGACGTCTCGAGCGACCCTCGCGTCCAGCAGGGGTTGCGGAACGTCTACGGCGACGTCGACGCGATCGAGTTCTATCCCGGCCTGTTCGCCGAGGACGTCCGGCGCAATGCCGTGCTCCCACCACTCATCGGCCGGATGGTCGCGATCGACGCGTTCTCGCAAGCGTTCACGAACCCGCTGCTCTCCCCGCGGGTGTTCAACCGTGAGACGTTCTCGCCGCTCGGCTGGGATCTGATCCGCACGACCGGGACGCTGTCCGACCTCGTGCACCGCAACGTCCCCGATCGCGGGCGCCCCATGAAGGTGACGATGACGCGCTCGGACTGGATCCGGACCTGACCCGCTCGAGGCGGTCGAGCGCGCTCAGCTGACCGTCTGAACAGGCACTTCGTAGAACTCGACTGCTGTGCGGCGCTCGCTCGCCCCGGGGCTCATGGCGTTGAGCGCCTCGTCGCCGCGACGCATCGCTTCCTCGCTCTCGAAGAGCGTGACACCAAGGCCCTTGCCCGTCTTCCGGTCGACGAGCATCAGCATCTTCGCGCCCTCGAGCCCTGCGGGGGTGTCCCCGGACTCGACTTCCGCGCGAACGAGCTCGATCGCATCGTCGATCTTGGCGGAATCACTCTCGAACGTCGCTACGCGCGCGTACATGTCGCCTCCCGGAGTCAAGTCGGACGAGACCAGCTTACGCGGGGTGACGCCGGTGCGTCAGCTCTCGCAGCTGCTCATCCGGACCTCGCCGCTTCTACAGGTGTCGCTGCCGCTGTCGCCGCGGAGGCTGTCGTTGTGCAGGCCCCCATCGAGGAAGTCGTTGCCGTTGCCGCCGTTGAGATCGTCGGCGCTGGCGCCGCCGTCGATCCAGTCGTTGCCGTCGCCGCCGTAGACGAGGTCGGGGCCGTCGTGGCCGCAGATCACGTCGTCGCCGCCGAGGCCGTTGACGGTGTCGGCGCCGCCGAGCGCTTGGATGACGTCGCGGCCGCCGGTGCCGTTGATGACGTTGTTCTGCGCGGTGCCGACGATCGTCGGCGCCAGCCCGTTGCAAGTGGGGATGACCACCTGGTAGGCACAGGTCCTCGTCGAGCGATTTCCGGCCTGATCGAAGCCGCTGACCGTCGACGAGAACGTCCCGGGCGTGCTGGTGTTCGTCGCTCCCTGCGGGAGCGGGGTCCCGGGACCGGAGGTCGCATCGGTCACGGTCGCGCGCACCCACGCGCCGAGTTGGTAGACCTCGAACACCTGCGGCGGAGTCAGGCACGTCACCGTGGGGGCTGTCGCGTCGCGCTTGACGACCACCGACCTGCCGGCGGCGCCGCCCGCGGAGCTCGCCTCGCATGTGAACGTGGCGCCGGCCGTGTCGGAGGCGACCGTGGTCGCAGCGCACCCGACACTGGACACGCCCGACTCCGCGTCTGCGACATCCCAGGACACCGTGACGTCGGAGACGTACCAGCCGTTCTTCCCAGTCGTGCCGGACACGGTCGGCGTGATCGTGGGCGGCGTGATGTCGTCGCCGGCAGGCCGCCACAACCAGACTCCGTAGTCCGGGTTCGGGACGGCGTTGGCGAGCGGCCCGACGCCGAAGGACCCGGCGATCGGATACCAACCGAATCCTGCGCTTGCGAACTTCGGCCGCCCGTCCGCCGTGATCGCCGACGTCCAGCCGCCCGTGAACGAGTGGTGGAAGTTGTACCCGGTGACGGACATGGTGGGCGCCATGTCCTCGAGGAAGCCCATCGCCGAGAAGAGGTATTCCGGACCCGTCGCGGGATTCGCGGTCAGGATCGCGGGCTCGTAGAGACCCATGAGCGCACGCACCTGGGAGCCGGTCGCCCACACCCAGCCGGTGAAGTCCCTCGCGCCTATCGAGCCCGAGCAGCGCGTCTTCCCGTCGCGCGCGCATACCTGAGCGACCTGGCTGGGCGTCAGCCCCGTCGTCTCGGTCAGCTGCCGCCACCGCTTGCCGGTCCCGTCATCGGAGAGATTCGCCGGCGCCGCGGCGCCCGCCGGCTCGGCCACTGCCAGCGCCGCCAGAACCAGCGTCACGCCCACTCGCGCGCGCGCTGTGTTCCGTCCGATCATGTCGCCTCATCTCCTCGGCTCGACGCGCCAGCGGTGTGCCGACGGTATACGCACGGACGCCGCCGGTGGATTTTCTCTTGCGGCCCTGCCTACGCGCGGAAACGCGAGGGCCGCAGTCCCGCGTCGTCGAGCGCGGCGGCCACGAGCGCGTCGTAGTGGCCGTTCTCGAGGTCGGCGAGCGGATCGCGCGTGTAGCGGACGAGCCGCTCGTACGGGAGCCCGTATGCCGCGCGCATCGCCAGCGTTCGCTCGCGCTCTGGCGTCAGCGTGGAACCGATCGCGCGCGCTGCGGCGGTCAACCGCCGCACTTCCGCGATCCGGTCCGGCACGTAGTTCAGGAGCACGGCGACAGCCGGAAGCAGGAAGACGAGCGCGCCGAGCAGGTTGGCCAGCTTGTAGACGTCATCCTCGCCTTCGCGTCCGACCTGCGCGATCTCGCCGCCGGCCCCCTCCCCGGCATCCTGCAGCGCTCCGGCGAGCGGCTCGCCGACCACCGGCACATCGCCGACCGCGTCGCCGGCTGACGCGAAGCCGCGCTGGATCGCGCCGCCGCTGTCGCTGACGCCACGCGGAACGCTCGCTATCTCCGCGACTGCGTCGTGAACCCTCAACCCGAGCCAGGCGAGGAGCACGAGTAGCAACAGCACGAGGAGATCGCTCAGGATCGCGGCTGACCTGAGCCGGGCTATGTCGGCGTAGAAGCGCACGAACGCCTTCTACCCCGGCTGACTGCCTAGTCGCCGAACGTCTCGATCAGCCGTTGAACGCGTCGCATCATGGGGATGCTCGGGTTCGTGTCGTTCTCGATCGTCTCGGTCAGGTGCAGGATGTACCGCACCAGCAGCTCAGGCGGGGCGAGCGATTCGAACATGGCCATGTGAGTGGCGCTGGGATGCTTGTCGTTGCTGATCCTGTCCAACAGCATCTGGGCGAATCGTTCTTGTAGCGGATTAGCCACCAGGTCCTCCTGTGGTCGAGCCAAGCACTTGTCATCACCGAACCGGTGCGAGTTCAGCCTCCCGGCAGTCCCCGACGTGACACTCGTGCGTGTCCCGGCCTCCGAGTGAGCCGACCGGGCGCGGGCCGGCGCCGTGGGCGGCGCTGACCGCGAGCCCACGCCGATACCTCGCGACCTCCTGCTCGCGCGCGTCACTCTTGCCCTTCGTAGCCATGTCTGGGTTCCCCCTCCCTCGCTGGCTTGAGCTACAGCTGCGCGACGGCGCTACCCAGAGATCCAATCCGCCAAAAACCCGACTCGCCGCACGCAGCCGCGCGGGGCTCCGCCCGCGGGTGGCGGGCGGAGCCCCAGCCGTCGCTCAGCTCTGGCCGTACTGCTCGACGGCGTAACGCAGGAGCCCGCGCGCCTCCAGCCGCTCGGAAGGGGCGCGGAACGTCACGTGGACGACGCCGGGGTGGCGGCCGATCTCGATCGCGCCGGCGATCGTCGCCCGGTTCTTGACCTCGGGGATCGACATGTCGAGCAGTTCCGCCGCCCTCGCGAGCCCGTTGTCGGTGGCCGAGTTGAGGTCGGGGCCCGTCCCGATGACCGAGATCGGCTGCGACTCCTCGAGCGCTTCCATGCCGTGCCGCCGCGCGAGCGCGATGGCGCGGTCGCGCTCGGAGCGGCTCAGCGGCCGGGCCAGGAACGGCAGATCCTCCGCGACCGGGAAGAGGATCGGCCCGTCGTTGCCCAGTCCCTTGAGGACCTCGACCTGCAGCGTGACGGTGCCCGATACGTCGCAAGTGTGGCCCGCGATCTCCCCGTCGCCCTGCAGTGCGTGCATGTCGCCGAGGTAGACGCCGGCGCCGTCGAGCTTGACCGGGCAGACGAGGATCGCGCCGGCGCGCACGGCGTCGATGTCGAGGTGCCCGTCGGTCTTGTGGCGCTGCAGCTCCTGCGCGTCGAGCGCGAAGCGGTGTGGGGCGCCGATCAGGAACGACCCGAAGTCGCCCGCGTTGTGGGAGTCCGGGATCGTGGTCGAAGGGGACGTTCCGAGCTGGCCCATGAAGGGGCGCACCCGCGTGGCGAGCGCGACGATGTCGTGCGGCGCGAAGCCGAGGATCGGGTTCTGGACGGAGTTGTCGGGCAGCGCTGCGCAGCGTGCCGCGTCGCGCGCGAAGGCCTCCGCGGCCTCGCGCGGGACGGTGACTCCGAGCGAGCGCAGCTCGTCGAAGGCGATCGTGTAGCCGTTGGTGAAGGTGAACGGCGTGCAGTCCGCGCCGCAGCTCGCGCAGCGCACGGACTCCTGGCCGATGCCCTCGACGCGGGTCTCGGGCCACTCCGTGCCGCAGCCCGGGCAGACCGGCGCGCAGTAGGGATCGCCGTTGAAGCGGCCTTCCATCGGCTGGTCATTGCCCGACGAGGTCGCCAGGGAGGTCACCTCGATGTCCTTGATGCGGATCGCCACCGCGTCTCCCGCCTTGGCGCCCTCGACGGCGACGGGCTGGCAGACTTCGTGGCCGCCGCGGATCGACGGCGTGATCATCGGACCCCAGCAGCCGGGGGTCGAGTTCCAGACGACGTGCCCGCCGTCGGCGACCGGGCCGAGCATCGGCACGGCGGGGCCGAGCAGGCCGTCGGTGAAGGTGTCGACCAGAATCGTCTGGCGGGCCTCCGTGGTTCGTGGCGGTGATTCCTGGATGGCCATGAGCGGCTCCTTTCGGTAGTGGCGGTCGCGTGCGTCAGCCTCCCGAGACGGGCAGCAGCAGGGCGACCTCCTGTCGGTCCTCGAGCGGCCGGCGGCGCTCGGCGTGCTCGCCCTCGATCACCGGCAGCACGGACCGCAGTGCCGGCGCCAGGTCCGGCTCGCGGTCGCGCAGGAGGGCGAGGAGATCGTCGACCGTGGCACCGTCCTCGAGCTCCAGCGTGAGCGCCGGCGCCGTCGAGAGCCGGGACAGCCCCGCGCCGAGTCGGACACGCACCTGCACTGCTGCTCTCGCCCCCTTCAGGCTGTTGGGTGCCGCTCGCGCGACGTTCGCGGAGCGTACCGCGGTCCGGCGCGCAGGCGTAGGATCGCGGCGATGAAGGTCGCCGTTTCGCGCGCGCCCGGCGCGGAGCGCGCGGTCTCCCCGCTCGAGCTGTTCTTCGACCTCGTCTACGTCTTCGCGATCGGGCAGCTCTCGCACCACCTGGTGGAGCACGTCGACCTGCGGACGGGCGCCGAGACGACGATCATGGCGCTGGCGGTCGTCTACGCCTGGTACATGACCGCGTGGGCGGCGAACTGGCTCGACCCGGACCGGTTGCCGGTGCGCATGCTGCTCGTCGGGCTGATGTTCGCCAGCCTGCTCATGTCTGTCGCGATCGCCGATGCGTTCGACGGCCGCGCGTGGCTGTTCGTCACCGGCTACCTGCTGCTTCAGGTCGGGCGCTCGGCGTTCCTGATCGTGGCCCTGCGCGGCCGGGCGCTCGGCGAGCACTTCGTCAACGACCTCGTCTGGGAGCTGCTCACCGGCGGCCTCTGGGTGGCCGGCGCGATCTCCGACGGCGACGCGCGCCTCGTGCTCTGGGGACTGGCGGTGGTGGCCACCCACGGCGGCACGGGGGCCCTGCACTGGCTCCCCGGCCGCGGCCGGCGGATCGACCTCGAGCACACGGAGATCGCGGGCGAGCACCTCCTCGAGCGCTTCCGGCTGTTCTACATCATCGCGCTCGGGGAGACCGTGCTGACGATGGGCACCGCGTTCACCGCACGTCGGGATCGCTGCGCGCGACTAGCCGTTGACGCGCTCGGCGCGGGTGTGGGACGCTCGCTGCCTGACGGACTTCGCGAGCAGGCGACGAGAGAACGCGCGCGACCGGCAGGATCGTGACGCGGCGGCGAGGGCGCCCGAGCCCCAGCTGCCGACGCCTGCCCAGCGGGTGCTGGCGCTGCAGCACACGATCGGCAACGCCGCCGTCGCACAGACGCTCGGCGCGCCGATGCTGCTGCGTCAGCCGGCACCGGCGCCTCCCGCTGCCACCGCTCCGCCCGCGCCCGGCGCGCCCGCCGCACCCGCCGCCAAGCCCGCCGACCTGACGGAGGCGGAGGCGGTCCTGGAGATTCCCAAGATGGACCAGACGGTGCGCTCCGGCGGCATCGGCATCGGCAAGGAGCGGCTCGACAACGCCGACGAGCAGAAGCACTTCCTGCGCGCCGGCCGCGCGTTCTTCGGCAGCAACCGGGCGTCGATCGACTGGTTCAAGGCGATCCGCAAGGCGTCGGTGCCCGGCAGCAACCTCTTCCTGCACGAGTCGGCCGCCGCGCGGCTGGAAGCGGTCGCCACGCGCCTGGGCAAGGAGATGCCGAGGTCGACGATCGGCTACGCGGTGCGAGCGCCGTTCAGCGCCACGACGACGTTCTCCGCGCGCGACCACCACATGATGGGCCTGGCGATCGACTACGACACCGTCGACAATCCCCGGCTGACGCGGTCCTCGACCGCGACGCTGATCACGGCTGTGACCGGCGGGGCCTCCAGCGCCCAGCTTGGCTGGGGCGCGCGCAAGACGATCATGGCGATGGGCAAGGCCGCCGCCGCCGGCGAGGACGTCGAGAAGACGGTGGCGGGCGCCAGCGGCGTGCTGACGAAGATCGAGAGCGAGACAAAGCGGCTGGCCGGCGTGTCCGACGCCTTCCAGCAGAGCCTGGGAGCGGGCCGCGACAAGTTCCTCGAGCTCCAGGGGAAGTACCTCGCGGCAAAGGACGACAAGGCCCGCGAGGCGGTGATGGCCGAGGTTCCCGCGGTCATCAAGCCGTGGCTCGACGCGGTCGAGAAGGCGGCCAAGGACATCGCCGACGCCGCCACGGCAGCCGGACTTGATGCCGGCAACCTGCCGACGAAGGCGGAGGTCCAGGACATGATCAACGTACGGGTCACAGCCAAAAGGGACGCCGACCGGCTGGCCAAGCGGTACAAGGACAAGGAGCCCGACGCCAAGAAGAACGCCGGCGACATCGCCAAGATCGCCGACCACGAGGCCAAGCTGAAGATGACGCCCAAGGAGGGCGTGCCGTTCGCGACCCGCTGTGCCGAGCTCGCGAAGCTCGCCGACCAGCAGGGCTCGGTCCTTGGGCCGGTGGCCGACGCCAAGTTCCGCACGCTGAAGCTCCAGGCGGTGAAGGACGACCTGGGCAAGCCCGGGTTCCTCTTCGGCAGCACGACCAAGCAGGTGGCGGACGGGCCGTCGATGGCGCAGCTGGTCGGGCACGGCTACTTCAACCCGGAGGACCCCGACCCCAAGGCGTCCTCACAGGTCAACTTCAACGGCAAGTTCATTCAGGAGATGGCCCGCGAAGGGTTCTTCCCCGGCTTCGCCTTCGGCGGCGAGTCGACCGACTCGATGCACTTCGAGTTCGTCATCGACAAGACGGCTTACTGACTCCTCGGGCCGAGCAGCGGTCCGAGCTCGTCGCGTGACCGGATGCCGAGCTTGCGGTACGTCCGGTGCAAATGCGCCTCGATCGTCTTCACGGAGAGGTAGAGCCGCGCACCCGCCTCCTTGTTGGTCAGACCGGCGGCGACCGTGAGCGCCACCTGCAGCTCTTGCGGGGTGAGCTCGTCGAGCGCGGCGGTGTCGCGACGCGCTCGCAGGGTCTCCCCGCTCGCCCGAAGCTCCGCGCGCGTGCGCTCGGACCATGGTTCGGTGCGCAATCGCTCGAACGTGGCGAGCGCGCTGCGCAGCTGCTCTCGCGCCTGCACGCGCCGGCCGCCGCGGCGCAGTCGCTCGCCGTAGCAGAGGCGGCTTCGCGCTTCGTCGAAGGGAACGCGCAAGCGGGCATAACCCTCCACCGAGGCCTGAAAATGCCCGTCGAAGTCATCCTCTCCGGCGACCAGGCCGCGGCCGCGGGCGAGCGCGGCAAGTTCCCAGTGCTGGCGCGCGTGGGCCGCAAGGGCTTCCACGGCGCGTGCGGCGCTTGTCGAGCGCCCGGCGCGCACGTAGGCCTCGACGAGATCGGCAGCCCCGAGATGCCAGGGCGTGTAGTCGGCTTGCGTGGCATCCAGATCGACGGCGGCCTCGAGGTGGCGGATCGCGGCTTCGGCGTCGCCCTCGGCCAGATCCAGGGCGCCGAGCACCGCGTCGACGCCGTCGATCCCGTTGCACCACAGACGGATTCCGAGACCCTGCGCCTGCTCGAGGTAGCTGAGACAGCGATCGCGCTGGCCGCGGAGGCTCGCGATCGCCGCGAGGTTCCAGGAGCTCCAGGCCTCGACCTGCGGCTGCTCGGTCTCGTGGCCGATGCGCCGGGCCTCGTCTGCCGTTGAGATCGCCCGCTCGAATTCGCCCAGCGCCCATTCCCACTCCGAGAGGATCTCGGCGACATAGCCCACCGCGCCGAGAGCGCCCTGCTCGCGGGCGATGGCAAGCGCGCGGCCGGCCAGGTCGCCGGCGGCCGGGTACTCGCCCAGCCAGCCGTGGCTGTTGGCCGCGGAAGCGAGCAGGTACGGGTCGGCATCTGCGTCCGCGAGCTCCGCGACCGCCGCGATCGACTGCCGGAGATAGGGTTCTGCGGCCGCGAGGCGGCCAGACGCGACCAACGCGCCGCCGGCGAAGGCCGCGAGCCGCGGGTCGAGGCCGGCGCCGGCCTCCTGCGCGAGTTTCGCCGCCGTCGCCGCCGTCGTCGCCGTCACGGCGCAGTCGCCGCAGAACTTGGCCGAATGGAATGCGCTCGCGAGCATGTCGGCGGCCAGCCGTCGATCGTGCGGAGCGGCTCGCAGCCCCTCCTCGACGAGCAACGCGCGGGCACGGAGCGGATCGCCTCGGAAGTGCACTATCCGCCCGCGCAGGTGCTGTGCGTTGGCGCGCAGCAGCGGGTCCGAGCTTCGCTCGAGCGCATCCGCGAGCAAAGCCTCGGCGTGCGCGCCGCGACCCGCCTGCCAGAGCGCGTCCGCGGCCGCCAGCATCCGCCGTGCCCGCGTCCCGGGGTCGGGCGTCAGGTGAGCTGCGCGCTCGAGCGCTCGAGCGGCGGCGCCGTAGCCGCTGCGCGCGCGGGCATTTACGGCCATCGTCTCGAGCTCGGCGGCGATCCGCTCATCGGGCGTGACCGCGCCGGCCGAGCGATGCCATGCGCGCCGGTCGGCCTGCCAGTCGCCGGTCAGGACGTCCGCCAGGGCGGCATGTGCGGCGCGCCGTGCTGTTGCGGGCGCGGTCTGATAGATCGCGGAGCGCACGAGGGGGTGGCGGAACTCGAGTCGCCCGTCGGCGAGTACCAGCAGCCCGAGCGACTCCGCGGTGTCCAGCGCCGCGGGATCGAGTCCGAGGCTCGCAGCCGCGGCGATGATGGTCGCAAGATCGCCGGAATCGTCTGCCGCCGCGACGACCAGCATCGCGCGCACCTCTTCGCCGCACCGCTCAACCTCGCGCGCATACGCCCGCTCCACCGTCTGGGAGACGGGCAGCGGCGCGTCGACGGGTCCGCCGTGGTGGCCCAATCGGCTCAGCTCGAGCATGGCGAGCGGATAACCGCGCGTGGTGCGGTAGATCTGCTCCGACTGCTCAGGCGTGGGCGAGGAGCCGAGCAGGTCGGCTGCGAGCATCGCAGTCGCGTCGCGATCGAGCCCCTCCAACGCCAACACCTCGAGCGCCGATGTGTCGAGCGCGGTCGGATACCCCTCCCGCACCGCTGCGACCAGCGCCACCGGCTCACCCGTGAGCCGGCGGGCGGCGAACAACAGCGCCTCCAACGACGCCGAGTCCAGCCACTGCGCATCGTCGACGAGCAGCAACAGCGGCCGTCGCGCGGCGGCCAGCGCGAGCAGACCGAGCGTGGCCGCGCCTACCGCGAAGCGATCCCGCTCGACCGCTGGTGTCAGCGCGAGCGCGCCCGCAAGCGCCTGTCGCTGAGGCCCGGGCAAGTCCGCAAGGTGCCCGAGGATCGGGCGCAGCAACTCGAGCGCTCCGGCGAAAGCGATTTCGGCCTCCCAAGCAACGCCGCTCGCTCGCAGCACGCGCATGTCACCGGCGCTGGCGGCGGCGAATCGCAGCAGCGCAGTCTTACCGACGCCGGCCTCTCCGCGGACGGCGAGAGCGCCCCCATCGCCCACACGTGCTTGCTCGAGCATGCGCTCGATTCGTTCGCACTCGACGCGGCGGCCGACGAGCATCCCACCGAGCCTACGCCCACCGGCAGGACGCCAGAAGAGTAGGGGCGCGCTATAGGGTCGTCATCGACGCGATGCGCGTCGACCCGCACCTACGGTCGGCGCATGCATTCCACGACCACCACCCACGCGCACGCCGCCTCGTCGCCGCGGCGCTCATGGCTTCGCCGCCGGCTTCCGCTCGCCGTCGCGGCTGTCACCGCCGGCGCCGCCCTCGCGATCGCGACGAATGACGACCGCGATCCAGCACGCTCAGCGAGCGGCGCGCCCAAACCGGCGACTGCGCTCCAGCAGGAATGGGAGTTCAACGACCCCCGCGTAGTGAAGGGGCCCCAGCGCTTCGCCTCGCCGCGCCGATAGCGATTCGAGACCCGATCGGAGTTGTGATGAACCGAGCACGCATCCCGATGTTCGCGGCGGCGCTGCTCGCTGCGCAGCTCATCCAGGGACCCCCGACCGCCGGCGCGGCGGTGGGTTGCAGCTTCGTGGGCGGGACGGTTGCCGTCGGGGTCAGTGGGCCCAACGAAGCGGCCGCTATCTCGCGGGCGTCCGGCGGAAGCATCCTCGTGGGAGGTTCGCCATGCGGTGCTGCAACGGTCACGAACACGAACAAGGTCACGATCACCGGCGCGGCAGGCGCCCAGGCGGCCCGCCTCGACCTGAGCAACGATCCATTCGCACCCGGGGCGACCGTCGAAGCAACCGGCACATCCGAGATCGAGTTCGAGATCGACCTCGGCGCGGGCGGGGAGACGAGCTCCCAGCGAGACGTCGTCTCGGTGAGCGGGACGGGCGGTGCAGACACGTTCCGGCTCGGGACGCTCGGCGTCAACCTGAACGCAGACGACGACGCCGACATCACGGGGCCGTTCGCCGCCGGCGCGACGACGACGCGCGCAGAGGTGTTCGAGCTTTCAGGCCTCGACGGCGCAGACGTCATCTCGGGCGCTGCGAGCGCCGACGTCGGAGCCGCCTTCCCCTTCAACCTCGAGACCCGCCTCGGTGGGGGCCCCGGCAACGACCGGCTCACGGGCGGTGACAGCGCCGACACGCTCACGGGCGGCTCAGGAGACGACAGCGAGGATGGCGGCCAAGGGCTCGACGTCTTCATCGAGGAGGCGGCGGCGAACGGGGACGACGACTTCGTCGGCGGCGGCGGCCAATACGACAAGCTCGACTACTCGCAGCGCACAGCCGGCGTCGCGGTCGATCTCGACGGCTCCAACGACGACGGGCAGCCCGGCGCCGAGCGCGACAACGCCCACGCCGACATCGAACAGGTGGTGGGCGGATCGGGCGACGACACGATCGCGGACAACTCGGCCGTCTCCATCCCGCGCACGTTCTCCGGTGGGGCCGGCGCCGACACCGTGACCGGGGGGCCGGTCGGCGACACGCTCCACGGTCAGGCCGGGAGCGACACGCTGCACGGCGGTCCGCAAGGCGACTCTCTCCTCGGTGGAGACGGGAGCGACCAGGTATTCGGCGACGCGGGGCTCGACAAGCTTTGGGAGGACCAGGACCTGGGCGGCCAGTCCTTCACCGGTCCGAACGGCGCCGACGAGCTCCACGGCGGAAGCGAGGTCGACCTTGTCAGTTACGACCGGCGGACGACCGCCCTCGTCGTAACGGCGAACGACAACGTCGCCAACGACGGTGCGGACACGGCCCTGGGCGGCCCGGGCGAGGAACGGGACAACGTCCACTCAGACGTCGAGAACGTCACCGGAGCTTCCGGGGGCCCGAACCGGCTGACGGGTAACGGCCTCGCCAACCTCCTCTACGGCGGCGCGTTCGCGGACACGATCAGAGGATTGGCCGGGGACGACAACCTGATCGGCGACCCCGGCGACGATGTCATCTACGGCGGGACCGAGGACGATTTCGAGCAGGGGGCCGAGGGGGACGACCGTCTCCTCGGCGAGAGCGGGAACGACCGCCTTCTCGGCGCGGTGGGCAACGAGACGATGGACGGCGGTCCTGGCAACGACGTCGAGAGCGGCTACTTCGGCGATGACACGTTCCTCGAGGGCGCCGCGCCGAACGGCAACGACACGCTCGATGGCGAGTTCGGATTCGACACGGTCTCGTATTCGGGACGGGCTGCGCGCGTCGTCGTCGATCCGGACGGTGTCGCGGACGACGGCGATCCGGCCGCGGCCGAGCAGGACAACGTCACTGCCGGAGTCGAGAACCTCGTCGGCGGAGGCGGGAACGACGACATCACCGGAACCGCCGCCGCGAACTCCCTGGTGGGCAACGGCGGATCCGACACCATCGTCGGGCTCGACGGGAATGACCTGCTCAACGGCGGTCTCGGAACCGACGTCATCCAGGGCGATCTCGGTGTCGACACCGCCACCTACGCCTCGCACGCAGCCCGGGTCGTCGTCACGATCGACGGCGCGGCGAACGACGGAGACCCGACCGCGAACGGAGGCGCCGGGGAGAAGGACAACGTCAAGGCAGATGTCGAGGATCTCGTCGGTGGCGGGGGAAGCGATTCGCTGACGGGCAACGCGGCCGCGAACGTGATCCAAGGCGGAGACGGCGCCGACACGATCGCCGGCGGTCTCGGCGCCGACGACGAGTACGGAGACGCGGGCAACGACACGTTCGCGGAAGGCGCGGTCCCGAACGGCGCGGACGACTTCTTGGGCGGAGCCGATGGTGGCCCCGCGACGATCGGCGACGTCGTCGCGTACAACCAGCGGGCGACGAGCATCAGAGTCTCGATCGACGACGCGCCGCTGGACGGGGCGGACGCCGACAACGACGGGATCGCCGAGGAGCGCGACAACGTCCACACCGACACGGAATCGGTGCGCGGCGGTCCAGCGCCGGACAACTTGATCGGAAGCCCAGGCCCGAACCGCCTCTACGGTTTCGCTGGGAACGACTTCCTCGACGGCGGCCTCGGCCCTGACGTGCTCTCGGGCGCCGGCGGCACGGACACGGCGGTATATACGTCGCGCACTGCGGCGGTCCAGGTCTCGCTGAATGGAATAGCGAACGATGGCGGAACCGGCGAAGGCGACAACGTGCTCGTCGATATCGAGAACATCTGGGGCGGGAGCGGCAGCGACAGATTCCTCGGGAGCGCGGCTGCGAACCACTTCATCGGCGCGAGCGGCGCCGACCACTTTGATGGAGGAACGGGGCCCGACGTGTTCGAAGGCGGCGACCAGACCGACTCCGTCGACTACTCGAGTCGAGGAACCCGCGTCGCGGTCTCCATCGACGGAGGCGCGAACGACGGCACGGACGCTGACACCGACGGAATCGGCGAGGAAGGCGACAACGTCCTCACTGACGTCGAGGCTCTCTTCGGCGGCTCGGGAGCGGATCTCCTCGTGGGCAGCGACGACACGTCGACCGGGGAAGGTTTCTGGGGCGGAGGCGGAGCCGACCTCATGCGCGGCCTCGGTGGCGCCGACAGCTTGATGGGCGAGAGCGGCGCCGACGTGATGGAGGGCGGGAGCGGCAGCGATCGGGCCTATTACAGCGA
The DNA here is from genome assembly GCA_963839615.1 of uncultured Solirubrobacteraceae bacterium. Taxonomy (GTDB): domain Bacteria; phylum Actinomycetota; class Thermoleophilia; order Solirubrobacterales; family Solirubrobacteraceae; genus DASQMT01. Next base: position 51,805 of record CAWIVY010000004.1, on the reverse strand, counting down.
CCATGGCACCGACGTCCACGTGACGCTCGACGACGTCGCCAACGATGGCACCTTGGCCCCGGCCGAGAATGACAACGTCAAGAGCGACGTCGAGGAGATCTGGGGCGGAGAAGCCGACGACACCCTGGTCGGAAGCGGGGCTGCCAACAAGCTCTTCGGCGACGACGGGAGCGACGTCCTGCAGGGGTTTGGCGGAGATGACGAGCTCCGAGCCGGCGACGGATCCGATTCCCTCACCGGGGGCCAGGGCGCAGACCTACTGGCCGGCGAGGCCGGCTTGGACTACGTCAGTTACAACCTCTACGTCGACCCCGTCGTGGTCAGTCTCGACGGCCTCGCCAACGACGGCGCGGACACGAACGCCGACGGAACGGCGGACGAACGCGACAACGTCCAGACCGAGCACGTCTCCGGCGGCTCGGGGAACGACCGTCTGACCGGCGACGCCGTCGCAAACCAGCTCTCCGGGAACGCCGGCGACGACACTCTCGAGGGGTTGGGCGGAAACGACGACCTCACGGGCGGCGACGGTGCCGATTCCGAGCGCGGCGGCGACGGCAACGACGTCTTCCACGAGGACGGTGCTTCGGGATCGAGCGGCCTGCCCGACGGGCCGGATGACATCGTCGGCGGCGCGGGCTCGGCCGACATGGTCGGCTACGGCGCCCGGTCGCAGAGCCTCAAGATCAACATCGACGACGCCGCCAACGACGGGGCGACCGACGTCGCCTACACGGAAGGCGACAACGTCCACACCGACGTCGAGCAGGTGATCGGCGGTGCAGGGCATGACGACATCCAGGGGAGCGCCGTGGCGAACGTCCTAACCGGGGGCGACGGCAACGACATCCTGCGCGGCGTCGGCGGGAACGACACCCTGTGGGGACGTAACGGGAACGACGCCTTCGAGGGCGGCACGGGCAACGACGTCCTGCGCGGCGAGCTCGGCGACGACAGATTGGACGGAGGGGCCGGCGACGACACGATCGACGGGGGCGACGGCGCCGACTTCGGCGGCGGCGGGATGAACGGAGCCGACAGGTTGATGGGCGGTCCGGGCGACGACGTCCTCGACGGTCAGGTAGGGAGCGACAACATCTCCGGCGGAGACGGCGCCGATTCTCTTTTCGGCGGCAAGGAGGCGCTCGGTTTCACAACCGGCGCCGCCGACGTCATTCACGGCGACGCCGGGAACGACACGATCGCCGGCGAGCGTCGCATGGACAGGCTCTTCGGAGACGACGGCAACGACACCGTGAACGGCGGGCCAAGCGACGACACGGTCGACGGGGGCGCGGGAGACGACAACCTCGCCGGTGGGTCGAACGATCCGATCTTCGGCGACGATGGGAACGATGTTCTCCTCGGAGGGGACGGAAACGACACGATTGCGGGCGGCACCCACAGCGACTCGCTCTCGGGCGGCTCGGGGACCGACACCATGGACGGTCAGTACGACTGCGATCTGCTCGACGGAGGCCCGGGCGCCGACTCGATGGACGGAGGCGTCGGTGTCAGCTGCGACGCGGTCACGTACGCGTCGCGGGTCAGCAAGGTCTGGGTTCAGCTCGACGCGCTCGCGAACGACGGCGAGGATCTGAACAGCGACGGCGTGCCGGACGAGGGCGACAACATCGTGCGGACACAGCGCGTCCTGGGCGGGTCAGGGAATGACACCTTCGTCGGGGACAGCGATTTCAACGTCTTCTGCGGCATGGACGGAGACGACACGATCGACGGGGCGGCCGGCGGCGACTGGCTGCTCGGAGGCGACGGAGCCGACACGCTCCTCGGCGGCGACGGCAACGACGAGCTCGGCACCGTGCCCACGGCGATCGTCACGGGCAGCGCGTGTCCCGCCGGCGATGCGGGACAGGATTCGATGCAGGGGCAGGCGGGTGACGACACCTTCACGGCGGACGACGGTGAGCTCGACAACCTGTTCGGCGGCGTGGGAACCGACGGCGGAAGCTGGGACGCCGGCCTCGACATCCTCGACAGCGTCGAGGGCTGACGCGTGTCCGCAGCCGGTGGAACGTTAGTTCCGAGTGCGACGGGGGCAGACGACGCTCAGCGAGGAGCGGGGAAGCCGTCATGTCCTTATGGAGATATGGATTGCATCTGATCGGGTGGATGTTCCTCACCCTCGGCGTTTGCGGGCTCGTGTTCCCGATGCTCGCTTCGAAGGGGCAGGCGGACGAATACTCGGTGGGCTCGGTCCTCATGTGCGTCGCGTGCCTGGCGGTCGGCGGGTTCGTCGTCGCGAAGACCCGGCGCGGGGTCTGAACGACAGCCGTTGCAGCATCGCCTGATGACCGCCTGCGTGTTCCCGTTCGAGCATGCGGCCACGGTGGCCATCTGGCTTCTCGTCGCCATCGCCTCGGGTTGGCGCTACGGCGGGCACGTCGCCGGGCAGGTCGGCAGCGACCCACGGAGGTACCGGGAGCGATGGGGCTACCGGCCGCGGATATCGCTGGCGGCAATGACCCTCGCATTGCTCTTGTCGCTTGTTCCCCTCATCGGGGAGAGCATGCTCGGGGCGTCGTTCTGCGATGACCTGCTGATCGGTTGGGTGTGGCTGCTGGTCTCGCCCTGGGCGTTCACGGCGCTGGTCAGGGCGCTGGTGCCGATGGCGCGACTCGCGCGGGGTTAGGATCGCCGGTGTGATCGCCGGGGCGCACACGATCATCTTTGCCGAGGACGCCGAGCGAGCACGGGGGTTCCTGCGCGACGTGCTGGGCTTCGAGGGAGTCGATGCGGGCGATGGCTGGCTGATCTTCAGGCTGCCGCCGGGCGAGCTCGCGGTCCATCCCGGGTCGGGGTGGGGTCGCGGGCCGGGGCATCACGCCCTGTTCTTCATGTGCCAGGACATCGACGAGACCGTCCAGCAACTCGAGGCCAAGGGCGTCGAGTTCGTGTCGCAGATCGAGGATGAGGGCTGGGGCCGGATGGCGCGGTTCCTGATCCCTGGCGCGGGCGAGATCGGCGTCTACCAGCCCCGGCATCCGAGTCCGCTCTCCGACTTCGCGCCCAGCGGCTAGCGCGCTCCCTACCGCTCTGGCCGGTACCGCAGACCGTCGAGGGCGATGCGGAGGATGTGCTGGCGCTGCCCGGGCGCAGCGTTCGGGATCTTGGCGATCCCGACGACCATCTGGATGACCTCGGCGATGTCGACGTCCGGGCGTACGACGCCGGCCGCCTGAGCGCGCTTGAGCAGGGGCTCGCCCGCTTCGAACAGCGAGGTGCGGCAGACCTGGAAGAGCGAGGCGTCCTGGTCGAGGTAGTTGAGCAGCTCGGCTGCCAGCGCCTGCTTGGTGCCGATATAGGCGATGAAGCGCTCGAACCAGCCGGTGAGAGCCTCCCAGGGGTCGGCGCCGTCGAGCTCCGCGGCCGAGCGGCACACCTCGTCGACCTCACCGACGTAGAGCGCCTCGAGCAGCGCCTGTCGCGTGGGGAAGTGGCGGTAGAGCGTCCCGATCCCGACTCCGGCGCGGCGTGCGATCTCCTCGAGCGCCGTGGACTCTCCGCCCTCGGCGAACGCCTCCCGCGCCGCCGCGAGCACCTTCTCGTAGTTGCGCCGCGCGTCCGCGCGCTTGGGGCGCGTTATGAGGGTCTGCGCGGTCGCTTCTGGCGTGCTCATGGCAATTCGGCTTGACAATCCGGAGGTACCCTCCGTATAGTTTCCGGAGGCAGCCTCCGGTTCTTTCCGGAGGTGGCCTCCAGTTTACCCGGGACGGAACGTCCTGACAAGTAGGAGCCGTATGAACTTTTCTCTCACCTCTCCCCGCAGCCTGTCGGACGATCAACGCCGATGGGCCGCGCTGCTCGTCGTCTGCCTGGCCCAGCTGATGATCGTGCTCGACGTCACGATCGTGAACGTCGCGCTGCCGTCGATCCAGAGCGACCTCCACTTCAGCCAGTCGAACCTGTCGTGGGTCGTCAACGCTTTCCTCGTGACCTTCGGGAGCCTGCTGCTCCTGGCCGGCCGACTAGGCGACCTGCTCGGACGCAGGCGCGTGTTCCTCGCCGGCGTCGTCACGTTCACGGTCGCATCGCTGCTGTGCGGCGTCGCCGCGACGGAGGAAGCTCTGATCGGCGCGCGCCTGCTCCAGGGCATCGGCGCGGCGGCTCAAGCCTCCGTGATCCTCGCGATCATCGTGACCGAGTTCCCGGCGGCCGACGAGCGCGCCCGGGCCATGAGCGCCTACGTGTTCGTGTCGGTCGCCGGAGGCTCCCTCGGCCTCCTCGCCGGCGGGCTGCTGACCGAGGCGCTGAGCTGGCACTGGGTCTTCTTCGTCAACCTGCCGATCGGCGCGGCGACGTACGCGCTCGGCCGCGCGCTCATCCGCGCCGACAGCGGGCTCGGGCTGGAGCGGGGCGTCGACTGGGTCGGCTCGCTGCTCGTCACCGCGTCGCTCATGAGCGCGATCTACGCGATCGTCGAGGCGACCAGCCACGGTTGGATCTCCCCACAGGTGCTCGGCGTGGGCGGCCTCGCCGCGGTGCTCATGGCGGCGTTCATCGCGCTCGAGGCCCGCATCGAGAACCCGATCATGCCCCTGCGCATCCTCCGCCTGCGCGGACTGGTCAACGCGAGTCTGATCAGGGGCTTCCTCGTCACGGGCATGTACTCGACGTTCTTCCTCGCCACGCTCTATCTCGAGCACGTACGTGACTACAGCGCGCTGCAGACCGGCGCGGCGTTCCTGCCCTGGACGATCACCGTCGCCGTCCTCTCGCAGGGCATCACGGCGCGGCTCGTCGCCCGGTTCGGGCCGCTTCCCGTCCTCACCGCGGGCATGGCGAGCGCCGCCGTCGGGATGCTCCTGTTCGCCACCGTCGGGCCGGACACCGCGTTCTTCCCGACGATCTTCCTCGCCAGCTTCGCGATCGGCTTCGGCATCGGCAACGCGTTCATGCCGCTGCTCACGCTTGCCATGGCCGACGTCCCGGCTGCCGACGCGGGGCTCGGCTCGGGGATCACCAACGTGGCCCAGCAGATCAGCGGCGCGCTCGGACTGGCCGTCCTCAGCACCCTCGCCGCCAACCACACGAAGGGACTGCGGTCCGACGGCGAAGGGCTGACCAGCTCGCTGATCGGCGGCTACCAGGTCGCGTTCCTTGCCGGAGCCGCCACGATCGGCGTCGCGATCGTACTCGCGTTCGCGCTCCTGCGACCGCGCAACCCGCGACCGGAGCTGCAACTCGCCGAAGCGCCGCCCGCCCGCATCCCCCGCGACCTCGAAATGGAGCAGCAAGCAGCATGATGCAAGTCGATCGCCACATCGCGCGCGAGGCGCGGATCCAACGGATCTCCGACGGAGTCGTCGCCTCCTACATCCACGACATCGCGGCTCCGGCGCCCCGCCGGCGGAGCCGCCCGAGCTCGTTTCACCGCAGCACGAATCCGGTCCCGAGCGTGTCGCGCGGGTCGAGCACGAAGCGATGCTCGCCCGTCCGGAACGCGCTCCCGGAAACCTCGGTGAGCACGCCCTCGGCGACCTCACCGATCGCCCGGGCCCGGAAGCTCGTGCCGGCGATCGAGTCGTTGCGCCAGGCGGCGCCGATGCCGATCTCGCCGTCGGCGAACAGCAGCGCGGTCCGCGCCGACGTCGCCGACCCCGTCGGCGAACGGTCGACCTCGCCGTCGGCGAAGATCGCCACATTGCGGTGGTGGCGCGGCCCGACCCGCTCCGTCACGACGGTGCCGTAGATGCCCGAGAGCCGGTCGTCATGAGGATGTCGCGAGACCGGCGTGCCGTCCAGCGCCGCCTTGACGGCCCGCCCGGCGACGATCAGCGAGGGCAGATCCGCGGGCGTCACGCGCAGGCCGAACGCCGCCGCCGGCACGAAGGCGTAGTACGCGCCACCCCACGCGACGTCCGCCTTCACGTCGCCGGCGTGGACGTCACGAGCAGTCACGCTCGCCGGAACGTTGACGAACGCGACCTCCTGCACCATGCCGGCCGCACAACGCACGCGCGCGGTGACGCGCCCCGACGGCACGTCGATCACCACGTCGGCTTCACCGTCGTCGGGGGCCGCAACGCGTCCGGATTCGACCGCCCACGCGCCCAGCGCGATCGTCCCGTGCCCACACGCCGTCGAGTAGCCGTCCTTGTGCCAGAACAGCACGCCGAAGCTGGCGCCGTCGTCGTCGGGCGGGACGACGAAGCAGCCGTACATGTCGGCATGACCGCGCGGCTCGTGACACAGCAGCCGGCGCACACGGTCGATCCGCTCCGTGGCCGCCGCGGTCTCGCGCCGTTCCCGCACGTTCGCTCCCGTGATCTCCCCGATGTCGCTGACGACGATCCGGAACGGCTCGCCGGCCGTGTGGTAGTCCGTTGTCCGCAGCTCCATCAGGGCCGGAATCACCTCGGGGTAGCGCTCGAATGCGTTGTCGGCGATGCGTGTGCGGGTGGAGCCGGGCGCGACGGAGTTGACTCGGATCCCGCGCTGAGCTCGGCGAGCCGCGCTGCGCTCTCGGGGTCCATCGGCAGGAAGGTCTCGATCGCGAGGTTCGCCGCCGTCACGTCGAGCGGGGCTCCGAGCGTGGCGATGACCGTGAACAGCTTGACCTCGCCGAGGGCGGTCTGGAGCCTGAGCGAGACCACCGGCTCGGTGGCCGCGCCGGTCGGCGCCTCGCCCGGGAGGTAGGCCTCGACCTCCTCGATGAGCTTGGCGAGGGCCGGATCGGCGTCCTCGCGGCTCCTCCGCTTCAGCCGGTGGATCAGCGGCGCGTTGCACGCGGCTGTCATCGACGAGATCCGGGGCAGGCCGCCCGGGTGAACGCCGAGGAGGAGCAGGTTGATCGGTGGCTCGAGGAGCTCCGGGTCGACCCCGTCCCAGAGCAGCGACGCGGCTCGGTTGGACTCGATCAGGTTCCAGAGCCCGTCGACGATCAGCGCCGGGTTCGGCTCGTGCGCCTCGAGCAGCCGCTCGAGCGACTCCCGGAGCGGCTGCATCATCTCCCCGTCGTAGGGCAGCTCGAGATAGGGAGGCGCGAAGCCGCCCGCGAGCAGCAGTCGATTGCGCTCGGTGATCGGCAGGTCGAGGTGCTGGGCCAGATGGACGAGGAGCTGGCGGCTCGGGCTGGACCGGCCGGTCTCGACGAAGCTCAGATGCTTGGTCGAGACGTTCGCGTCCAGGGACAGCTCGAGCTGGCTGAGGCCGCGTCGCGTGCGCCAGAAGCGGATCAGCTCGCCCGCGGTCTGGGGCTCCTGCTCGGTCTGGACGACCACCCGATTGAAGTTAGCGCCGGCCGGCGTTACACGAGAGGTAATCGACGCGCGGGCCTTCCTCCGGGACCGTTGACGGCGAAGCAACCAGACGACCAACGGAGGTAACCGATGACCGACACACCCGCTGTCGCCGAGATCTCATCCCGGAGCGCCGCCGAGTTGGCGGAGAAGTACCTCGCGCTCTGGAACGAGCCCGATGCCGGCCGGCGCCGGCGGATGATCGCCGAGCTCTGGACCGAGGAGGGGAGGCACATCCTCCAGCCGCCGCAGGAGATCCGCGGGATCGCGGCGCAGCCCGGGCTTGGCATCACGGCGATCCTCGAGGCACGGGGACACAAGGAGATCGAGGCTCGCGCAGCGAGTTCGTACGAGCACTGGGTCGGCTCCGAGGGGCTCAGCTTCCGCGGGCGCGACGATGTCGAGCGGCTCGGCGACGTCGTCAAGTTCCACTGGGAGGCGGTCGCCAAGGACGGCGAGGTGTTCGGCGTCGGGCTCGACTTCCTCGTCCTCGCCGCGGACGGCCGGATCGAGCGCGACTACACGTTCGTCGTCGCTTAGGGGGCGTCGATCACGTAGCGCAGGACGGCGACGACCTGCTCGGGTTCGCGCGCCACGACCAGCGCAGCCCGATCGACCTCCTTGAGCGCGTGGTCGTGCTGCTCGGGGTGGAGGGTGATCAGCGGCTTGCCGAGCGCCGCTGCGTAGCCCGCGTCGAAGGCGGCGTTCCACTGCTTGTACTGCTCGCCGAAGCGCACGACGACGACGTCGGCGTCGGCGATCAGCGTGCGGGTGCGGATCGCGTTGACGCCCGCCCCGAGGGAGTCCCTCCAGTACGGCCGCTCCTCGTCGCCGAGAATCGCGACGCCGGCGTCGTCCGACGCCGCGTGGTCGGTCACGGGCGCGCTGAACTCGATCTCGAGCCCCGCATCGGCCGCCCCGCGCTCGATGCGTTCGCGCCAGTCCGTGTGGATCTCGCCCGAGAGGTAGACATGCCAGGTCACGCAGCCATCCTAGGCATCTCACGCTCTTAGAATCTCCCCGGTGGTCAACGCCCTGCACCTGCCACGCCGTGTGCTCGAGCGCTTGCGGCACGGCAACTCCGACAAGGGTGACGAGGAGTTGCGTTGGTGGTTGACCGAATGGGAGCCCGTGATCCGCGCCGGCGGCTTTCACCCCGGCGACGTGGCCGAGCTCCTCGGTCACGAACCGGTGGAGGGCACCTACGAGGGGCGGCGCTGGCAGATCGCTCGCGCCGAGGTCGTGCGCGTTCTGCGTGAGGCCGCGATCGACGACCCCGCCTTCTTCGACGGCAAGGTCGTGCTCGACATCGGCTCGGGCCCGCTCGGCTTCCCTGACGCGTGCCCGGCGCGGGTGAGCCTTTCGGTCGATCCGATGCACGATCGCTTTGCGGAGAGCGGCCTGCTGCTGGCGGGCTCCCCGGCCATCTACCTCTCGGTCGGCGCTGAGCGCATCCCGTTGCTGTCGGCCTCTGTCGACGTGGTCGTCGTCCGCAACGCGCTCGACCACGTCGACGATCCGGACGCCGTACTCGCCGAGATCCAGCGGCTGCTCCGGCCGGGCGGATCGCTGATCGCGAACTTCGACGTCGACCATACGCCGACGACGACCGAGCCGCACAGCCTTCGACTCGAGGCGGTCAAGGACGCGTTGCGAGCGATGACGATCGAGCACGAGGACGTCTGGGAACGCTCGCACGGCTTCGACGGCCACGCCGTGGTGTTACGCGCGCGCAAGGCTGGGTGACCGCGCCGGTGGCGGCTGCCGAGCTGAGGCGTCATCGCCATGTGGCCAGCGTCTCGTTGGCGCGGACGCGCTCGACGTAGGGACGGTCGCGCAGAAACTCCGCCGCTTCGGCGATCGCCGCCTCGCGCGGGTAGTCCTCAGCGACCGGGCGCAGATGACGGATCGGAGTCGCGTCGATCACGCCGACGGGCCAACCCTGCTCCTCGGCGACCGACGCCCACCAGACGTCGAGCCCCCAACCCATCTGGAGGTCGGGGAACGGCAGCAGCGCCCCGAACGCCTCCGTCCGGATCGCGGTGACGGGACCGATCTCGACGAAGCGCGTGCGGCGCGCCAGGGCGCCCGGGCGCCGCCGCGTCACGCGCCAGGCGGCGTGCGAGCGGAAGGCGTGCGCCGGCTGGACCAGCACCAGCCCGTGGCGCTCGGCGAGCGCCAGGAACCGGTCGAGGAAGCCGCGGGGCAGCACGACGTCGTCGTCGACCAGCAGGAGCCAGTCGTAGCCCGCGGCCGGGTACTCGCGCAGGGCGGCGTTGAGGTTGGCCCACTTGCCGGCGCCAGGCGCGGGCGCGACGAAGCGCACGTCGACGGCGTGACGGGAGCGCTCGAGCTCGCGCGCCGCGCGCGCGGCGATGCCGGCCTGCGGCGCACGGGCGACCCCGAGCACGAGCACCCGGCGCCGCGCTGCTCGCTGTGCGGCCACGGCCATCCGCAACCGCGCCGGCAGCGCGCGCATGCCGGCGACGAGGTCACGCCCGGCGCCGACCGCGACCCCACGCCGCGAGAGCGTGCCGGACTCCCCCGAGAGGTAGTCGGGATCGCGGCTGCCGGGACCCGTCGGAACGGGGGCGAGAGCCTCGCGCAGCCGGCCGGCGGTCAGGACGGTGAGCACGATGCCGACGCCGCAGCGGCGCCGGCCCGTGTGCCACACGCAGCCGGCGAGCGTGCGCACCTCCCCGGCGATCGGCCCCGCGGTTCCCTTGCGTACGTCGAAGCGGCGCGAACTGCGGCCTCGGCTCCACGCCGCCCGGGATAGCCCCTTGAGGCGCGCGTCGCCACCCGTCCGCCGGTGGTCGACGCCGGCCCGCGCGACGTAGCGGATTCGCCCCCCGGCGGCCTGCAGCCGCCGCTCCCACTCCTCCTCGTCGCCGTAGAGATCGAGCGCTGAGTCGAAGCGCCCGACGCGCTCGAGCGCACCGCGGCGAAGGGTCAGGTTCGCACCCCACACGAAATCCGCGTCCCGGTCGTGCGGTCCGAGGTCGAGCGTCGTGATCGGGGGAGGCTCACGCCCGCAGGCATGCAGATCGGAACCTTCGAGCCGCGCCCGGATCGGACCGCCGAACACCTCGTGCTGCGGAAACGCGGCCGCGGCCGCGAGCATCGCCTCCAGCCAGTCGGGCCACGCCTCGATGTCGTCGTCCAGAAAGCACAAGAGCTCGGACGCGGCCGCGTCGATCGCCGTGTTCCGCGCGGCGTTCAGGCCCCGCATCTCGCCGTGCGCCAGGTAGCGGGCGCCGTGAGCGGCGGCGAGCCGCTCCGTGGCGGGGTCGGCCGGGTCGTCCTCGACGACGATGATCTCAGCGCCGCTCGCGGACGCCTGCGACGCGACGGACGCGAGCGCGACCGCAAGGTACTCGCGCCTGCGCCGTGTCGGGAACAGGATCGATGCGGGCGGCGACACGAGGGTGGGCAGGATAGCCTCGGCCCTGACGTCGGGCCTGACAGCATGGGGGCCATGCGTACGGTCAGCACGCCCACGTCGGGCGCTTCGATGCAGCGGTCGGTCGCCGCGTCGTTGGCGTCGATCCTCGAGCTCGAAGTCGCCGAGGTTCCATGCCCGGATGCGCGCCATCCCCAGCCGTGGACCGTGTGGCGCAACTGGCTCGCTCAGCGCGGGCTCGGGCTCATTCCCATCGCGGATCCGGCGAGCTTCGACTGGCCCGGGCCTTGGTTGGCCATGCTGCGGGCGGCCGACGGCGAGGGTTGCATCGGCGCGGTCGCGTTCGGCGCGCCGCCGGGATTGGCGTGGAGCCCCTTGGGCGGCCCCGAGACGTTCGACGCGGTTCAGCTCGGCTACGTGATCGCGCCGGCCGATGTCGCGCTGTGGGCGCCGTCGTCCGCCGCTGCCGCACGTACCGCCGGCACGGTCGAGGCGATCGTGGTAGCGCCCGACGCCGAGGCGTCGATGGTTGCGGTCGGCCGAGCGATCGCGCGAGCCGATCGCGGGCTGGAGGGTGACCGCTACTTCGACGAGCGCGGCACGTTCTCCAACGCCCATGGACGGGGGCACGATCTCACGCTCATCGAGGCCGAGGTGCTCGACAGCCTGATGCTGCCGGCGGGGCGGCTCGCGCCCGAAGAGGCGCGCAGGAACCTCGTCACCCGCGGCATCGACCTCAACGCTCTCGTCGGCGAGCATTTCAGGGTCGGCGGCGTCGACTGCTTCGGCCAGCGATTGTGCGAGCCCTGCGCCCACCTGGAGCGCCTGACCGCCGAGGCGGGCAAGACCGGCACGCTGCGGGCGCTCATCCACAAGGGCGGCTTGCGCGCCGACGTGCTGAGCGACGGCGAGATCCGCGTCGGCGACGAGATCGCAGCCCGCTGAGCAGGCACGTGCGACCGGCGTTCGTGGTGCCGATGAAGGCGGTGCTGACCGCGGAGCGGCCGGCAGGCCCGGAGTGGGTGTTCGAGCGCAAGCTCGACGGCATCCGTTGCCTGGCGGTCAAGGATGGCGGACGCACGCGGTTGTACTCACGCAACGAGTTGTCGCTGAACGACCGCTACGCCGCGCTGGCCGCCGCGCTGGACGCGGATCCGGCCGACGGCTTCGTGATCGACGGTGAGGCGGTTGCGTTCGTCGGCGGTCGCGACCGGTTCGGCGGCGGTGAGGGCGGCGAGTTGTTCTATTACGTCTTCGACGTGCTGATCGCCGACGGCCGCGACTTGCGGTCGCTCGCGCTCGAAGAGCGCCGGGCCGTGCTCGACGGCCTGCTGGGCTGGCGCGATCCGCTTCGCATGACCGAGCAGATGACCGGCGACGGCGCGGCGCTGCTGGCCGACGCCTGCCGAGACGGTTGGGAGGGGCTGATCGCCAAGCGGCTCGGCACGCCGTACGTGTCCACGCGCTCGCGCGACTGGCTCAAGCTCAAGTGCACGCGCGCGCAGGAGCTCGTGATCGGGGGCTTCACTGCGCCGCGCGGGTCGCGCACCGACCTCGGCGCTCTGCTCGTCGGCCACTTCGAGGGCGACCGCTTGCGCTATGCCGGCAAGGTGGGGACGGGCTTCACCCGCGCGACGCTGCGTGAGCTGTCCGAGCGACTCGCCCCGCTCGTGCGCGAGGCGTCCCCGTTCGAGCCCGAGAAGGGCATTCCGATCGCCGCGACCTGGGTCGCGCCCGAGCTCGTGGCGCAGATCGCGTTCATGGAGTGGACCTCCGACGGCCGTCTGCGCCATCCCTCCTTTCTCGGCCTGCGGCTCGACAAGCCCGCCCGCGAAGTCACGCGCGAAGAGCCGTAGCGCTTCCGCGGAAGTGCCGGCCGTCGCGTCATCTCCTCCGGACGGGAATCGATCCCTTCGTCTTGAGCGGCGTGAGCGTCGCGTTGCCGCGGAACGCCAACCGGACCTTGAGTCGCTTGGCCTGCTTGACCCGGGACCGCTTGAGCGATCCCTTGACGCGGAACTTGCAGCCATCGGTCACGGTTGCGGTCTTGCGGGCGATTATCTTCTTGCCGCGTCGCAACGTCACCCTGACCTTGCCGCTGCAGCCGGCTGCTTCGCTGACCGTCGCGGGCAGCACGATCTCACCGGAGACGTTGAACCGGAACTTCCTGCCGCGACGCTTGGCGAACCCCGCACCGTCGATCGAGGGCTTGAGTCGTGCAGTCCCGGGGGACGGGGGCGGGACGGGTGGAGCGATCGGCGGAGGCAGTGGTTGCGCACCCGTTCCCGGCGCGTCGGGCCCGAGCGGCGCCAGCGCGATCGAACTCGGATCGGTCGCCGATTCGCCGACGGCAAAGCCGATGTGGTCGGCCGCGACGCCGGCGTTCTCGTTGACGATCGCCCCGATCGTCGGCGGGTAGCTGACGAGGTCGCCCTTGCGCCAGACGACGCCGTCGTCCGAGACGGCGTGCACGACGGCGATGGCGCCGGCGTCCGCTCGCTCGTAGACCGCGTGCAGCCTGCCGCCGGCATCCTGGAACAGGTCCTGCGACCGGATTCCGCCGCCCGGCCCGATCGTGACCGGCGGGCCGAACGTCGCGCCGTTGAACTTGCGGACGACGACGTTCCCACCGGACAAGACCTGCGCGTCCCTGCCGAGCAGGAACAGCCCGGCGGGCCCGCCCGCGAGCTTCGGCCCGTAGAGCGGGCCGATGCTGATCTGCGGCGTCCAGCGCGCGGAGTCGTTGACGCTGCCAGTGCCCGTGTAACGCCGGAAGGCGGTGTCGTTCCCGCCGTCGCCGTGTTGATAGACGACAAGCGGCGTGGCGGCGTCGAGCAGTCCGACGGACGCGTTGTAGCCGAACTCGCCGGTCGTGAGGCCTGCGACCGGGACGGTCGACGTCCCATCATCCGGATTCGATGGCGAGGAGCCGTCGAGCGGCACGTTCTGGAACCTCAGGGGCTTGCCGTTCTCCTCGACTCCCGAGAGCGTGTCACCGGGACCGGGCACGCTGTCGAAGATCGGCACCGATCCGACGACATGACCCGCGCCGAAGGACTGACCGCCGTTGGTCGAGGTATAGGCGAACAGGCCGCTAGGACCGGATCCCGCCGCCTCGTCGACGAAACGATGCGCGACGGCGACCACCCGCGAGCCGGAGACGACCACGGGCGCCGGGGTCAGGCCATGGCCATGCACCGGAATCGACGACGCCGCTCCAGGGTCGCATGCGGTCGCCCCCCGCGGGAAGCGACAGAACAGCAACGTCGAATCGACCTTCGACTCCCACCACGAGACGTACGCGGTACCCGACGCATCGACAGCCAGCGCCGGGAGACGCCCCTGCCCGATCACGATCGCGTCAGCCCCCGCGATCGACGGCGTCAGCGCTACCGCCGCCACGGCGACGACCAGCGCCGCGCCCCGCGAGGAATTTCGCATGGGTCCCGCCTTCCTTGTGTGTGCGGGCCGGCGCGCCGCGCCCGCTTCCATCCCATCGCGCGAGCGTCCCACACCGGAGGCCGCAAACCTAGGGCCCGATCAAGCCGGTGACTCAGTGGACACGCCGGCCGGCTCAGCAAAGAGGTCGGAATTCCGAACACTGCGGGCAGGCTTCGACCCCGCTCGCCGAGCTCGATGACGGGGCAGCCACGCAGTTCGACCCCGACCTCGTCGAGAGCCTGGTCGAGCTCGTCCGCTCCGGCCGGCTGGTCGTCGAGGGCAGCGCCGTCGCGCTCTGAGCGGGTGCTGCAGACGCGCACGGCGCGCGAGCAGGGAAGACGGCAGAATCCCCGCCGTGAGTCTCGATACGTTCGGCGACAAGCCACTCGAGGTCGCGTTGGTCGAGAGCACCGATCACGCGGTCATCGTCGCCGACCCCGACGGCGTCATCCGCTTCTGGAACCCCGCGGCGGAGCAGATATTCGGCCGCTCGCGCGCCGACGCCGTGGGCGAGAGCCTGGACGTGATCATCCCCGACAAGTTGCGAGCGCGGCACTGGGAGGGCTACCGCCGGGTCATGCGGACCGGCCAGACGGAGTATGCGGGCCGCACGCTCGCGGTTCCCGCCGTGAGGCAGGACGGCACGCGGATCTCGGTCGAGTTCACCGTCGCGCTTCTGCGCGATGCGACCGGCGCCATCAGCGGCATTGCCGCCATCCTCCGCGACGTCACCGCGAAATGGGAGGAGCAACGCGCACTGCACGCGCGCATCGCCGAGCTGGAGGGTGAGCTTTCAAGTCTCCGACGTGCGCCGGCACCCTGAGGGGAGCCGATGGGGTTCCGCACACGTCTGACGGATCGATTCGGTCTGGTTCATCCGGTGGTGCTCGCGCCGATGGCGTTCGCGGCCGGCGGGCGGCTGGCGGCAGCCGTGTCGCAGGCCGGCGGTCTCGGCCTGATCGGTGGCGGATACGGGAATCGCGAGTGGCTGGACGTCCAGTTCGAGCACGCCGCCGGAGCCGACGTCGGGTGCGGCTTCATCACCTGGTCGCTCGAGCGTTCGCCCGATCTGCTCGAGCACGTGCTCGAACGGCACCCGCGGGCGGTTCTGTTGTCGTTCGGTGATCCGCGGCGGTTCGCGCCGCGGGTGCACGAGGCCGGCGTGCCGCTGCTGTGCCAGGTGCAGAACCGGGCCGACGCGGAGCTCGCGCTCGAGGCCGGCGCCGAGGTGATCGTCGCCCAGGGCGGCGAGGCGGGCGGCCACGGCGATCGGCGGGGCACACTCACGCTGGTGCCCGAGGTCGCCGATCTGATCGCGGAGCGCGCGCCGGGGACGCTGCTCTGCGCGGCAGGCGGGATCGCGGACGGGCGCGGGCTGGCCGCGGCGATCGTGCTCGGCGCGGACGGGGCTCTCGTCGGCTCGCGCCTGTGGGCGACCGCGGAGGCGAACGTCTCCGGTCCGATGCACGCCGCGGCGCTGGCGGCGAGCGGCGACGGCACGTTGCGCACGCGCGTGATGGACATCGCTCGCGGGCTCGACTGGCCCGAGCGCTTCACCGCGCGGGTCCTGCGCAACCGTTTCACGGACGAATGGCACGGGCGCGAAGCCGAGCTGCGCGCGTCGGGCGCGGATGTCGGCACAGCGTGGAGCGAGGGCTGGTCGGCCGGCGATCCGGATCGCTCGAACACGTTCGTCGGCGAGGCCGCCGGCTTGATCGACACGATCGAGCCGGCAGCGGCCGTGATCGAGCGGATGGTCACCGAGGCCGCAGCGCTGCTCGGCTCGTCGCCACTTGTGGATCAGTAGGCCGCGGCGGTCACCAGCGGTCCGTAGTGGCGGCCGGCGAGCGGCCGCAGCGGGTCGCCGTTGAAGCCGCTGATGAGCGTGTCGCTCGCGCTGGCGTCGGCGCGGATCCTCTGGATCGCGCCCGCGGGAGTGAGCCCGGCGCAGGGTCCTGGGCCCGCGGCCGTCCCGATGCATAGCGCGAGCGCGCCGGCGGCATGCGGCGCCGCTTGGCTGGTGCCGTAGTAGGTCGACACACCGCCGCCGGGCTTGCTCGACACGACGCAGGTTCCGGGCGCTGCGATCGTGTGGGCGGCGGCCGCCGGCCCGACGGCGAAGTTGGAGTAGGCCGCGTAGCGGTCGTCGGCCTCGCCCTTCTTGCATGCCGGCGCCGGCCCGGCGCCACCCGGTATGCCGTCGGTGTCGCTCATCGCCGTGACGGTGAGCGCCTCGGGGTACGCGGCGGGGATCGTGCGTGCGAAGTCGGCGCCGGCGTTGCCGGCGGAGACGACCCAGGTGACGCCCGCTGCGGTCGAGGCGCACAAGGCCTTGTGCCAGGAGTCGCCGTTCGTGTTGCCGCAGTTGCCGTCGTTGGACCCCGTGCCGGAGACGCTCATGTTCGCCACCCGGATGCCGAGCCTGGAAGCGTTGGCGGTGACCCAGTTGATCCCGCAGAGGATCTGCGACAGCGTCCCGGATCCGTTCTTGCCCAGGATCTTGACGGCGTAGATCGGGGTGCCGGGCGCGACGCCGGTGACCCCGGATCCCGTGTTGCGGGCGCCGATCACGCCGGCGACGTTGGTGCCGTGGCCGCGGTCGTCCTTCGCCGGCGCGGAAGGGCTGATGCAGTTCGTCCCGTTCCGCGCGTCGAGGTCAGGATTGGCCAGGTCGACTCCGCTGTCGAGCACCGCGACGGCGGCGGTTGCGGCGGGATGCGCGCCGCCGGCGGTGACGCCGCCCACGCGGCGGATGCCCGCAGGCACTGTCTCGCCCTTCGCCAGGGCCACGCTGCCCGCGCCGGTGATGACCGCGTCCGGCTGCACGAAGGCGACGGCCGGGTGGTGTCGCAGCTTTGCGAGCTGTGCGGGGGTGAGGTCCGCGGCGAACCCGTCGAGCGCGTCGTCGTAGCGAAGACGCAGCTTGAGACGCAGGCCGCCGGCCAGGTTGCTGATGACCTTTGAGGGCGTGGGGAGGCCATCGCGCAGCACGACCACGTGCGGTGAGGTGGCGGGCGCGGCGGCGCTTGCGGCGGGTGCGAGCGTGAGCATGAGCATGCCGGCCAACACGAGGCCGAGCGCGGCGGCGCGACGGATCACGCGACTGCCTCGACGACGGCCAGCCGCGCCTCACGGCGCGTGGAGTGATCTCGCACCACGCGGGCGCACTGGGCGGCGGGCAGCGGCGGGCACAGGCCATAGCCCTGCGCCAGCTCGCAACCCAGCGCGGCGAGCTGCGCTCGCGCCGCCTCGGTCTCCACGCCCTCGGCCGTCACGTGGAGCCCGAGGTTCCGCCCCAGGTCGATCGTCGAACGGACGATCGCCGTGTCGCTCGCGCTGTGGGCCATGGTCGCGACGAAGGAGCGATCGATCTTGATCTCGTCCACGGGCAGCCGTTGCAGTTGCACCAGGGAGGAGAAGCCGGTGCCGAAGTCGTCGATGGCGATGCTGACGCCCATCGCGCGCAACTCGTCGGCGACGGACGCGGTGCCGCGCCCGGCGGGCACGGCCCGGCTCTCGGTGATCTCGAGTTGCAGTGACTCGGGTGCGACCTCGTGGGAGTGCAGCAGCCGTGCGATCCGGCGCGGCAGTTCGCGGTCGGTCAGGCTGCGCGGCGAGAGGTTGACCGAGACGCGCAGGGCGAGGCCGTCGCGTTGCCAGGAGGCGCACTGGGCGATCGCCTCCTTGAGGACCACGTCTGTGAGGTGGCCGATCAGGCCTGCCTGCTCGGCAAGCGGCACGAACCCGTCCGGCCCCACCCGGCCGAGGTCGGGGTGCTGCCACCGGGCCAGCGCTTCGACGCCGCGAGGCCGTCCGCCATCGAGCGGGTACTTGGGCTGGTACTCGAGGACGATCTCGCCCGCTGCGATACCTCGCCGCAGCTGGCCCGCGAGCACGAGCCGGTCGACGCTGTAGTGGTCGCGCGCCGCGGCGTAGAGCTCGACCGGGTGCTCGGCGGCCTTGGCGCAGTACAGCGCGACGTCGGCGCGTCGCAGCAGGTCGTCAGCCTCGGTCGCATGGTCGGGGAAGCAAGCGAGCCCGACGCTCGCACGCACCTGCAGCAGCACGCTCTCGAGCTCGAACGGCTCGTCGAGCGCCGCGACCAGCCGCTCGGCGACGGCAACGCCGGACGCGCTGTCGACCGGGCCGGTGAGCAGCACCGCGAACTCGTCTCCGCCCAGGCGGGCGAGCATGTCGGTCTCCCCGAGCGCGCTGCGCAGGCGGCATCCGACATGCTGCAGCAGGCGGTCGCCGTGCGCGTGCCCGAGCGTGTCGTTGACCGCCTTGAAGTCGTCGAGGTCGACGATCATGAGCACGGTGGGCACGCCGTCGCGGCGTAGCTCTCGCTCGAGCCGCTCGGTCAGCAGGACACGGTTCGGCAGCCCGGTGAGCACGTCGTGCACCGCGCGGTGGGCGTTGCGGGCGGCCTGGCGCGCACCGAGGTAGATGGCGAGCATGGGCAGCAGGCACAACGGCACCAGCGCGAGCGAGACCTCGGCGCACGCCGCGACCACCGGTGCGAGCCCGAGGACGAAGCCCGCCGTGAACAGCTGGAACGGCACGTCGGTGATCAGGTAGCGCGCAGGCGCCTCACGCACGAGCAGCGCCGCAGCGACGCCGGCGAGCACATGGTTGACCGCGAGGAACGTCGCCGCACCGAGTGCCACGGCCGGTAGTTCACCGCTGAGCTGCGCGACGGGCAGGTCCGTACCGACCAGGGTCATCACGGCAGCGGCGGCCACGAGCGCGAGCGCGTACTGGGCGGCGTTGAAGAGCGACTTGAGCGGCGCCAGGCGCGCTGCGGCGTCCGCGACGAGCGACGCCGCCCCGTAGGCGAGCACGGCAGGAAGCGGCCCGAACAGCAGCAGGATCGCGAAGCCGAAGGCGGTCGAGGTCGTCACCCGGTCGAGCCCCTCGCGGCGGGGCACGTCGATCGGGAAGAGCTCGCCGAACAGCACGAGCGCACCGAACAGCCACAGCCGCCAGTCGCCGAGGTCCGGCGCGGGCGCGAGAAGGAACATCAGTGCGACGGCCGCGGCACCCGCGACCGTCACCGCGACGGCGTAGCACGAGAACGCCGACAGAGCCTGGGAGCGCGAGGTAGAACGCGGAACGCGGAGCATCGCGATCCCTTCCGTGCGCCGGCTGCTCAGCCGATCTTCCGGCCGCTGCCGGCGCCGGCGGGCCGGGGTGCGTCGTAGGCGGGCGTGACCGGCGCGGCCTTCGCGGCGCCCTGGAGCTGACCCCTCTTGTTGGGCGCGTCCGCGGCGGCCGGGATGGCGGAGCCGGCGGCGAGGGCGACTGCGGCCAGTAGGGCGACGGCGAGGCGGGGGGGCAGGTGCATGTGTGTGGACTCCTTGCGCGCGGCTAGGCGCCGGCGGCCGACTCGGAAACGATGATTCGCCAGTCGGCAGGCCGCCGGATCGACTTGAGTCATACATCCGTCTAACTCACGAGTTGGCGCTCAAGCCGGCGTTGCGGGTAGGGTCGGCGACATGCTCCGCCGCCTCGTGCTCGCTTCGCTGGGCCCGGCTGCACTGGCGATCGCGGCGGCTGCGCCCGCGCCCGCGGCGACGATCGAGCTGAGCGGCGAGACCAGCGAGGTCTTCGTGGTGGCGCCGAGCCTCACGATCCAGGACCCGGTGGGCGAGACGGACGACCTCCGGATCGCCATGTCGGACGACGGGAAGACGGTGACCGTGACGGGCGCCACAGCGCATGCGGGCGCCGGCTGCCGCCAGGAGCCCGGTGTCGTTGCCTGTCCCAGTCCTACGGCG
This sequence comes from uncultured Solirubrobacteraceae bacterium, assembly GCA_963839615.1. GTDB lineage: Bacteria > Actinomycetota > Thermoleophilia > Solirubrobacterales > Solirubrobacteraceae > DASQMT01. Next base: position 31,922 of record CAWIVY010000004.1, on the reverse strand, counting down.
CTGGAGCCATCCGTTTACGCGGAGCTCGGTGCCGGCGACGACAGTCTCGTGCTCGACGGCCGGATCCACGAGCAATCGACGATCTGGATCGAGGGCGGCGACGGCGCGGACACGCTGCAGGCCCAGGGCACCCTGTCTGGCAACGCGGGCAATGACGTGTTGCGCGTCAACCGGTCCACCGGCCTCGACGTGTTGTACGGGGACGAAGGCGACGACCAGCTGTTCGCCGCGAACGGCCCGGCGACCCTGATCGGGGGTTCGGGAACCGACGCGCTCAATGGCGGACCGGGCAACGACGCGCTGATCGACAAGGAAGACCGGGGCAGCCGCGACGCGTTCGCGTGCGGCGGCGGCCAGGACCTCGTCGAGCGCAACGCGGGTGATGTGATGCGCGGCTGCCCGGCCGCGAGCGCTGACGCGCTGTCCCTGCTCAAGCATCGCTGGCGCGTGTGGCGCGGCGGGCTCACCGAGCCGTTTCGCCTGCAGCTCGCGCCGATCCCCGCGCTCGGCCAGGGTTCCGGCGCGTCGTACGCGAGCAGCAGCTGGTCGGCGCGCTGTCGCGGCAGCGCCTGCCGTGGAGCACGGTTCAGTGCCAAGGACGTTGGCAGCAGTCGCCAGGCCAAGATCCGCTTCCGCCTCCGCCACGGAGGGGTGTTGGTCCCGGGCAGGCGGATCCGGGCGGTGCTGCCGGGCGCCAGGATCACCGTCTCGTACCGCATCGAGGTGGGCGCCTACATCTTCACCAAGAAGCTCGTGTTCAGGACACGCAAGACACGGATCCCCGCCAAGCGCAAGGTCTGCTCCATGCGCTGGCAAGGCGAGGCAGATCGCCGGGTGCCCTGCTCCTAACCCTCGCTGACGTCGCTGATCAGCGCGTCGATGAGCGCGTCCTGGCCGGGGGCTCGACGCCGGTGGTTGTTGAGCGCTGCGATCGTCACCCGCCGCTCGGGCATGTAGGCGAGGTCGGCGTGGAAGCCGGAGATGTCGCCGGCATGCGCCCACACCTGCTCGCCGCCGAGCTCGACGCGGGCAAGGCCGAGGCCGTATTCGGGCGGGTCTGTCATGCCGGTGGTCGCGAAGCGCGTCATCTCTCGCCGCGACGTGTCTGAGAGCAGAGCGCCGCGGAACATGCCGTCGCCGGCGCGTGCGAGGTCTTCGGCGCTCGCCAGCACGCCGCCCGCGGTCCACGCGGCCGTGGCTTCCGACTTGCTGGGCACATAGCCGTTGTTCGGAGTCGGCTCGAGGTCGGAGTCGCCGTCGAGGTCCTCGTAGCCGACGGCGACGGGTCCGCGCGGGCGCTCGTCTCCTTGCAGCACAATTCGGCCGAACTCGGTGCGACGCAGGAGGCGGCGGTGCAGCTCGCGCGCGACCGTCGAGTGCGTCGCTCGCTTGATCACGAGCCCGGCCAGGATGTAGTTCGTGTTCGAGTAGGCCCAGTACTCGCCTGGCGCCGAGTCGGGTTGCAGCGCGTAGCGAAGCGTGCGCCGCGGGCTCCACACGGCGTTCGGGTCGCGCGCCTGCGCATCTGCGTACGCGCTGCGGTCGGTGAAGTTCGCGGTGCCCGATCTGTGGCCGAGGAGCTGGCGCAGCGTGATCACGCGGCTGTTCGGGAACCCGGGCACCCAGCGGCTCAGGTGGTCATCGAGCTCGACCACGTCGCGCTCGGCGAGCTTGAGCATCAGTGCGGCGACGATCGGCTTGGTGACGCTGCCCGCGGCGAACAGCGTACGGTCGGTCACAGGTCGGTGAGTGCGCGTGTCGGCTTCACCGCTGGTGCCGGTCCACACGCCTCGACCCGGAATCACGACCGCGGCTGCCGCGCCCGGGATCTCCTGATGCTCGCGAACGCTGTCCAGCGTCTTCTGCAAGCGCGACGCCAGGGCCGGGTCGAACCCGCCCGCTTGGCTTCGAGCAGGGGAGCCGCCCTGTTCATCCGCCGGCTGATGCGACGAGGACCCGTCGCCGCACCCGGACGCCACCGCAAGGCCCGCCCCCACGATCGCAACCAGCGGCGCGAGTCGACCTCTCCGGAGCAACGGTCACCTTCAGCCGCGGGGACGCACGCCGGCGTTGCGGAGGTGGCGGCGCAGCACCCTGGGGTGGGCGATCGTGCGCGAGCGGGTGATCGTCACGTGGCGGACCCTGCCCCCGCGGATCCCGAAGATCCGAGTCGAGTGCGGGTTGGCGCGCACGAGTGCGCGGCCGACGGCCGAGCGGTGGGGATAACGCCGCCGCAGCCGGCGGGTGCTGGTGCCGGCGGCCACGCTGCCCTTGCGGCGGCGCGCCGCGGTGGTGGCGACGAGCGCCACCCGGCCCGACTTCGCGAACGCCACGGAGACCGCGCCCTTGCCGCCCTTCACGCACCACCGCCATGACCGCTCGGTCGTGCGCCGCGGGGCGGGCAGCCGGCGCGCGAGTGCCTTGCGGGTCATCCCCAGCCGGACCCGCCCGATCCCACGGCGGCGGATCGGCGCGCTCCGCGACAGGCAGCCGCGATCCCCGTCGCCGCCGGCGCCGGTGTCGACCGCGCCGCCCGCGCCGGTGTCGGCGGGCCAGACCTCCGGCGCCACCCGCAGCACGTTGAAGCCGGTGGCGCCGTCGCTGTACCAGACCTCGCGCCGCGCCGGCACGATCACCGGCTTGGACATGGCGAAGTCGCTGGCCATGAACCCGTTCTCGGCGCGCGGTTGCGTGGGCGCGACGTAGTAGGCGATCTCCTTCGGGTGCAGCAGGTCGCTGATGTCGAACACGCGCAGCCCGGAGGTGATGAACGAGCACGCCACGACGGTCGGGTCGACGTCGCTCGAGAGGCTGCAGTAATGGGCTGCGTAGCCCTGAACGGGGCTCGTCGCGCCCGGATCGCTGCTCGCCGCCGCATGGTCGGCCGGCTGGTTGACCTGCAGGCGGAGGTTGGCGACGACGCGCGGCGCGAGCTCGTCGGCGATGTCGATGATCCGCGCCGCGCCGACCGCGTGCGTATCGCCGGCCCCGGTCGTGCCCTGGGTGTACTCGTCGAACTCGAGCACGTAGGGCTTGCCGTTGGCGGTGAAGGGGATCGCGTTCTGGGGGATCGAGGCCGACTCCCAGGTCAGCCGGCTCACCTCGCGCGCCTGCGGATTCGCCGCGCGCGCCTGGATCTCGCTGACGTCGAGGATGAGCATGTCGCCGCCCGGATCGGCGACGTAGGCGCGCGTGCCGTCGGCGTTCAACGTCATGCCATGTGCGACGACGTTGCCCTGCCAGACCGCGTGTGGGGCCTTCGGGTCGGTCACGTCGACCGCGGTGATCGACTCCGCACCGGTGCCCGTCGCGTAGAACGTCTTGCCATCGGGCGCGAAGCCGCTCTCGTGGCCGAGGCGGGCGACCGGCCGGGTCGACTGCAGCACTGGGTGGCGGCAGTCGCTGCGGACGTCGTAGATCGAGACCAGCCCCGGATAGGTCGACGGATTGCCGAGCACCGCGGCCAGCAGCCCGCGCTCCGGGTTGAGGTTGAGCGACTCGTGCGGCGAGAGCATCGGCAGCTCGGTGAGCGTGGCGGTCTGCACGGGATGCGCGGGATCGCTCATGTCGAGCACGGCGACGCCCTCCGACGTGGTGTCGAGCTTGAGCGCGTTGACGGGAAAGAGCAGCGCTGTGTCGTAGAACGCGCATTCGTGCCCGGCCGCGTCGAGATAGCGCAGCACCTTGAAGCCGCCGGAGGTGCCCTGGTGCGCCACGAGCTCCGTGTTGCAGTGCAGTCCGTCCTGCGCCGAGCCGGCGGGAACCCGCCCCTGGATCCCCGGCTCGGGCTTGGACCCCGCCCCGCAGTGGGCCCGTGGGGTGGCCACCAGCGGCGGCTCGGCGCGCCTGGCCGTGGCGACCCGGTCCGGCTTCTGGCCGCTGCCCTCTCCGAGCGCGAGCAGGTCGTTGAGCGGTGCGAGCGCGCCGCTCGCCTCCAGCGCCGGAAGCGTCAGGAGCAGCACTATCACCAGGAACGGGGCCGCACGCCGCATGGCGGCGACGCTAGCGCGTTCCGGCCACCGTCCGCGTCGGTCGCCGATACGATCGCCGCAGATCTCCGATCGGAGGACACATGGCCGTCAAGCTCCACCGCTGCAGCAACGTCTGGGTCAAGCTCCCCGGGCACCCGTGCTGGAAGGTGCAGAAGGCGCTCGACGAACAGGGAGTCGAATACGAGCTCGTTAGCGGGCCCGCGCGCCGCGGCAAGCGCGACGACCTCGAGCGCCTCAGCGGCCAGCGCAAGTACCCCGTGATCGAGTTCGAGGACGGCCGCGCCTACCGTGCGGAGTCCGAGGCCATGGCCGAGCGGATCCGCTCCGGGCGGCTGCTCGACGAGTCGGGCGCAGACGTCCCACCCGCCACTTGAGCAGCCGGTGGATCACTACGGCGAGGAGGCGTAGGGGTGGGCTGAGCGAGCTGAGCGCTGGGCCGCCCGCCGCGTACGCCACCTGCGTCCCAGACGGAAGTAGCCGTTCCGCGCTGAGGTCACGCCGAGCGGACTCTACGTCGGCGGCAAAGTTCACGAACGCCGGCGGGATCGCGGACGCCGATCGCATCGCGAAGTGGAACGGGAGCGCCTGGAGCGCGGTCAGCTCGCCGACGGAGCAGATCGACAACGGTGAGGTCTTCGCGATCGCCGTCGCCGGCCACCGTCGACCCGGCCCACCCGTTCTCCGGCCCGGTGAAGGCGCTGACCGTCAGCAGGTCCGCGACGGCGCGCTCGGCATCGGTGCTCTCCGGGATCGTCACGCCGGCGAAGTGTGAAGCAGCGGCGCTCCCTTGTCTGGAGCCGCTCGGGAGCCGTCAGTCGTCGGCTCCGCTCTCGTGCTCGCCGTCGTCGGCCTGGCTGATGACGTTGAAGCCCTTGTCGAGGTGGATGTCGACCTGGCTGCCGTCGGCGCGGGTGACCTCGACCTCGTAGGCGCCCTCTTCGTCGTCGACCTCGGTGCCCGTCACCCTGCCGCCGCCGATGTGGTCCAGCGCGACCGCCTTGGCGCGGTCGAGCGCCTGGCCGGCGATCGGCTTGTCCGTCGCGTCGTCGTCGTCGCCGCCGGTCGCTCCGGCGATCGCCGTTCCACCGAGCGCGAGCGCCGCGATCGCGGCGCTCGTGATGACTGCTCGCTTCAGCCTGTCGTTCATCGGGTCTGTTCTCCTCGGGTCGGGTTGGTCGACTCCGCTCGCGAGGCTACGCCCGGAAGCTGAGATGACCCTGAGGCAGCTCCAGGGCCGTCGGGGAGCCAGAGCCGGACGGTCGCACCGGCGCCCGGCACCAACTCGGCCCGGCCGCCGTGTGCCTCGGCGATCGCCCGCACGATCGCGAGGCCGAGACCGGTGCCGTCCCGGGTGCGCGCGAGGTCTCCCCGTGCGAAGCGCTCGAAGGCGCGTCCGGCGAGGTCGGGGCCGAATCCTTCGCCCTGATCCGAGACGTCGACCTGGACGCCGGGCCCGGAACGACCGGAGCGGAGCACGATCCCGCCCTGGCCGTGGCGCAGTGCGTTGTCGACGAGGTTGCCGAGCGCCTGGCGCAGCCGCAGCTCGTCGGCGTACAGGTACTCAGCGTCGCCCGCGTCGACCGAGATCGTGCGTCCGCGCTCGCCGGCGCGGTCGCCGAAGCGCCGCGCGACGCGCTCGAGCTGCTCGCGGAGCTCGAGTCGTTCGGGCCGTACGGGCAACTCGCCCTCGTTAGTGCGCGCGACCACCAGCAGGTCCTCGGCGAGTTGGGCGAGGTGATCGCACTCCTCCAGCGACGCGACGAGCGCCTCCCGTACCTGCGGATCGTGTCCGCCGGCGCGCAGCGCGCCCTCCAGCTCGGCCTTGATGACCGCCAGCGGGGTGCGCAGCTCGTGGCCGGCGTCGGCGACGAAGCGGCGCTCGCGCTCGAACGAGCGGCCCAGGCGATCGAGCATCTCGTTGAGCGTCTCTCCCAGGCGGCGGATCTCGTCGTGGGCCGCCGGTAGCGGAAGCCGCTCGCCGCCGCGGCTGAGCGAGACGTCCTGAGCGCGGCGGCGCATCGCTTCGACGGGCCGCAGCCCCGTGGCGGCCAGCGCGTAGCCGAGCAGCGATGCGAGGATCACCGCCGCCGGCCCGCCGATGGCGAAGGACGCCACGAGATTGCCCAGCGTCTCGTCGCGGTCGTCCAGCGACTGGCCGACCACCACGACCTCGGAGCCGTCGCCGGGCCGGGCCAATACGCGCACCGTGCCGTCGATGCCGGGCACGTCGCGTTCCTCGAGCAGCCCAGCGCCGGCCGCCGCCCGGCGTAGCTCGGCGGGGCTGAGGGCTGCGCCGCGAATCGCGCCGACGCCGTCGGGCGCGCTGCCGGCGGATCTGAACAGCTGCGCGAAGCCCTCTTCTCGCTCTTCGGCCGCGCCCGCCGATGGCGAGTCCGCCGCGAGCACAGCCGAAGCGCGGGCGGTGAGGCCCGCGGTCACGCTCTCGTTCAGGTCGCTCTCGAGCCGCAGGTAGACGAACAGCCCGGCGCCGGCGAGCACGAGCACCATGGCCACGGCGAACGCCGCCGTGAGCCGGATGCGGACCGGCATGCGACTCACGTCGCGCCGCCCTTCCTCAGCCGGTAGCCCGAACCGCGCACCGTCTCGATCGAGCTCACCCCGAAGGGCCGGTCGATCTTCTCGCGCAGGTAGCGCACGTACACCTCGACGACGTTCGAGCGGTGCTCATAGCCGAGGTCCCAGGCCGCCTCCAGCAGCTGCGTCTGGGTGAGCACCTGGCCCGGGCGGCGCATGAACGTCTCGAGCAGCGTGAACTCGCGCGCGGAGAGCTCGATCTCCACCTCGCCGCGCCGGACCTCGCGGGTCGCGGGGTCGAGTCGCAGGTCGCCGGACTCGAGCAGGGTCGGCCGCTCGCTCGGGCCGCGCCGTACCAGCGCGCGCAGTCGTGCCGTCAGCTCTGCGAGTGAGAACGGCTTCGTCAGGTAGTCGTCCGCTCCGCCGTCGAGGCCGCGCACGCGGTCTTCGACGGCGTCACGGGCGGTGAGCATGAGAACCGGCACCCAGACGCCGTCGGCGCGCATCCGGCGGCAGGTCTCGAACCCGTCGAGACCCGGCATCATCACGTCGAGCACGATGGCGTCGTAGTCGGTCGCGAGGACCGTGCGCAGCGCCTCGTCGCCGTCGGCGGCGATGTCGACGACGAGTCCCTCGAAGCGCAATCCGCGACGGATTGCCGCGGCCATCCGCACATCGTCGTCCACGACGAGAACTCTCACGCTCCCATCATGGCCCTGCCCAGCTGAGAGCGAGATGAGAGCTGCCCGTGGGGCGTAGCCGTCGCCCTGGGGCGCGGCGGCGTACGCTGACGCGTGATCAACGGCCGAAGGACGTGAACGATGCCCGACCATAACGTTGGAACCCGCGAGGAATGGCAGGCCGCTCGCGACGAGCTTGCGAAGCTCGAGGCCGAGCAGGCCGAGCTCGAGCAGAAGGTGACCAAGCGGCGGCGCGAGCTCCCCTGGGTTCCGGTGGAGAAGGAGTACCGGTTCGACACCCAGGACGGGAAGAAGACGCTCGCCGAGCTCTTCGAAGGGCGCTCCCAGCTGCTCGCCTACAACATCATGTACGGGCCTGACTACGAGGTCGGAGCCTGCCCCGGGTGCTCGAACCTGGGGGACGAGCTCGACGCGACGCGCATCCATCTGGGCCATCGCGATGTGACGCTGATCTGCTTCTCGCGTGCGCCGATCGACCGGCTGAACGCGTACAAGGAGCGGATGGGGTGGACGTTCCCCTATGTCTCGACGAACGGAACGGAGTTCCCATTCGACTTCGGGCTCGCCCTCACCCCTGAGCAGGCGAAGGAGATCCCGGAGGTCCAGGAGATCCTCGCGAGCCCCCCCGACTGGCTCGAGCACTGGGGTCGCCAGGTCGGAGCCAAGCTCGAGGACGGCTTGCGCGAGGCCCCGAGCTTCATCGCGTTCGCGCGCGAGAACGGGCGCGTCTTCCACACCTACACGGTGTCGGCGCCGGATCCGTTCGTCGCGCCATACAACTCGTCGCTGCTCAACCGAACCCCGAAGCCCCCGCCCGAGGAGCCCCGCGCCTGGCGCAAGGACGAGTACCCGGACTGAGCTCTGGCGTCGCGGCGCCCCCGGGACGCCGAACGTCGCTCAGTACGCCCCATAGGGTCGACTCAGCGACGTTCGGTGCCGCTCGCGGCGTCCGCGGGTCCTTTCAGGAGGTCGGCGCCTCGACCACGGCGATGTGGTTGCCGTCCGGGTCGCGCAGCATGAACAGCAACGGGGCGCCGGGCGAGCGCATCGGCTCCGGGTCGAGGTCGATGCCGCCGATCGCGCTCAGGCGCGCGTGCTCGCCCAGCACGTCGGGCGTCTCGACGCCGATCCCGCCACCGCCTGGCTCGTCGCGCATCGGCGGGTTGAGCGCGAGCCGGGCGGTCGAGCCCGGCGGCGCCACCTCGACCCAGCGCATCTCGTCGTTCTCACCGAAGCGCGTGTCGGAACGCAGCTCGAAACCGAGCTTCTCGGTGTAGAAGGCGATCGCCGCGTCCTGGTCGGCGACCGTGAACATCGCCACGCCGATGCTCGAGACGGTCGTGGGGGCCTGCGTGTGATTGCTCATGCTCCTCAGACGGAGCGGAGCGGCGAAACTCATCGCTGCCGTCCCCGCGCGGCGGTAGAGTCGCCATGTGACCGGAGTCACGACCGCGGGCGAGCCGGCCGGGCCGGACGCCGAGCGACTGGCGGAGCTGCGCAGCTCGGCCCGGGGTTGGCACGGCATCCAGCTGGCCGTGATCGGCTTCGTCGGGCTCTGCGGAGTCCTGAAGGGCGAAGGCTCCGGGGCGCCCGACTGGGTGCAGGCGGTCGCGGGCTACCTCGCGCTCGCCGCGCTCGCGCTGGCTTGCATCGCGACCTACCAGGTGGGTCGTGCGGCATGGCCGCTCTACGACGTGCGCCGCGCTCCGCCGCCGGTCTCCGAGGAGCTGCTGCGCACGAGTCGTCGCATCACGACGGGGCTCGCGCTCACATTCACCGCGGTGGCACTGATCGCGCTCGCGGGCTTGTCGTCGTGGTGGCCGGTCGGCGACGAAGCCGGCGGCGCGGCGGGGGAGTCGGCGGTGGAGCTGGAGGTCGGCGGGACCTCCGTCTGCGGCACGCTCGCGCAGGCGCAGCCAGGCGAGATCGCCGTCGTCACGGCCGACGGGCGGGTTCCCGTGCCGATAGAGCAGCTGACTGCTCTGCGGCCGGTCGACGGCTGCTGAGCATCCGGCTCACGATCGGGCCGCCGCGGCCGATTGCTCGGCGATGCGTACGTCTCGGATTCTCGCCTTGACTCTGACGCTCGGCGTCTGCGCGACCGGGCCGGCGGCTACGCCCACCGAAACGGCGGCCGCCACAGGGCGGAGTTGCGCCAAGCCCGGCGGCGTGCAACGCCTCGTCTTCAGCGCGAGCGATTACCCGAACATCCGCAGGCACTTCCGCCGCGCGCTCGGCAGGGGCTGGCCCGTGCGACTGACGGTCAACCGGTCGGGCGCGGACGCGCGGCGCGACCGGCTGCTCGACGCGCGCCTTCCGACAAAGGACGGATTCGACCGCGACGAGTACCCGCCGGCGGCCGGCCGGGGAGACGGGCCCGGGCTGGAGCGCGGCCGGAATCCCCGCGGCTGGAAGGCGGACGTGAGATACGTACCGAGCTCGGAGAACAGGTCGCACGGTGCTTCGCTGGGCGCGAAGTTGCGAGATTTCTGCGACGGGACGAGCTTCCGGTACGTGTTTCGCTAGCGACGACGAGGCGCCGCGCGGTCACGCGGCGCCTCGTCTGCTGCTTCTGCTCCTCGCTCAGTGAGCGGGGCGGGCCTGCGCGCGGAGCCGCTGGCCCGCGATCAGGACGCCGCCGCCGAGCACGAGCGCGCCCAGGGCCAGGACGGCGATCGGCCACTCGAAGTCGCCGCCGTCGCCGACCGTGGCGACCGGCTGCTGCGCGGGCGGCGCGATGGGCTGCGGGTAGACGGGCCACGTGGGCATGCCGACCGGGGTCTTCGGGGCGCGCGACGGGTCAGCCGCGGCCTCGGTCCGGAGGTCGGACTTGACGACGCTCGCGTGGGCCGCCGCACGCGTCGGGGCGCTCGACGCCTCCGAGCGCAGGTCCTGGTTCGCCGGCGCGGGCGGCTTGACCGTGCTGGCGTGGATGTCCATCTGCGCCGCGCTCGGCGCGTACGCCTTGCTCGAGTAGAACGGGGTGTCGTTCACCGGCATCGACGCCGCCACCGGGGCGGCGCCGGCCGACGCGAGGAGCGTTGCGAGCATCAGCCGCGTGATCATCTTCCTGCGAGCCTTCATGACTTCCTCCTTGAAGTGGGGATCTTCGGCTTTACAGAGCGCGCACCATGCGGCCCTGATACATCGACCTTGCCTACGCGCCGGCAGGCTGCAGTGCCTGCAGCCTGCTGCTGCGACGGAGCCGGTCGAGCGCGCGCGCCCGGGTCGGCCCGATGCTCCCGATCGGCATCGCCAACCGCCGCCCGACCTCCTCGTAGCTGAGGTCCGGGCTCGTCACGAGCATGCCCATGAGGTTCCGGTGACGGTCGGGCAGCTCGGCCAGCGCGCCGCGCAGCGCCTCGCGGCGTTCCGCGGCGACCAGCTCGCGCTCCGGCTCGGCGTGAACGCCGGCCATGTCGCCGGTCGGGTCCTCCACGAGCTGCTCGCGCACGTGCCGCTGCAGCTGCCGCAGGCTGAGCCGGCGCGCCGTGGTCATGAGCCACCCGCTCAGCGCGGCGGGCTCGCGCAGCCCGTGTCCGTGCTCCATGAACTGGAGCCAGGTCGACTGGATCACGTCGTCGGCATCCCACGAGCTGAGCCGGTATGAGCGGGTGACGGCGCGCAGTGCGCGCTCGAAGCGCACGACGAGGCGCTCGAGGGCGACCGCGTCGCCGGCGGCGCCCGAGCGGGCGAGCGCGGCGAGATCCGGGTCGACGGGGGCGAGGGGTCGTTCGGCGCGTGCGCCCGCGGGCGCACGGACCGGCAACCGGTCGGACTGCAACATGGCGAGCTGCTCCTTGGAACGGTGAGATGTCAGGCGCGGGGCAGCGCGCGTCGTCTCCGGGCGCGCGGCCGCGACTGACAGCGGACGAGGTCATCCGGGCCGTCGATGAACGGATCCCGGCCCACCGGCTCGAGCACCGGGACGATCTCGGTGACGATCGGTCGGACGAGGGTCCTCCGCACCGGCGGGCGCAGAATGCGCTCTCCGAGCGGTCCTTTTGTTCCTGGCTCCGGCATGGGGAGCACGATGCTCCCGGCCGCTTGCAGCGCGGTTGCAGCGCGCCGTCAACGCGCTTTCAGCGCCGCCGGCGCGTCCGTTACGCCGGCGGGGGGTCCCGCTCGAGCGGGGCGATCACATGGGGGTCCCCGCCGGCTGCGAAGCGGAGCAGCTCGGCCATGCCGAAGCGCGCGCCGTCGCGGCCGAACGTGGGGCGCCACGCGGGGTCGCGCAGGATCGACGTGCCGCTCGCTTCGATCGCGCGGTGGAACGTCTCCGCGACGATGCGCGCGCCGACCTCGTTCAGCTTGCCGCCGTTGCACTCCGCCTCGCGCAGGATGTAGAACCAGAGCGGCGTGCGCTCGGCGAGCGCGTCCTTGCGCTCGCTGCCGAGCTCGTCGAGCGCGGCGCCGTTCTCGCCCTTGAGAATCTGCCGCCGCGTGAGCCCGTCGAGCTTCACGCCGCAACTCTCGGCGAGGAACCTGGCCATCTGCGGCCCGCTGGCCAGCTTGAGCATCCGCGCGCGGGTCAGGTTGCGGAACGCGAGGTTGGACCGCGGGTCCTCGCGCGGCACGTCCTGCTCGCCGAAGCTGCCCGGGGGCAGCTGACTCAGAAAGCGGATCAGCCGCGTGTCGATCCGCATCGCGAAGTTGGGCTCGATGTCACCGACGTCGTACAACCGGCGGAAGTCCGCGATCATGTCGCTCGGCAGCCGCTCCTTTCCGCCGAGGTCGCCGCCCTTCGCCGAGAACTTGAACAGGTCCGTGACCCTGACGGTCTGGCGGAGCCGGTTCCACTTGTAGACGTCGCGGACCATCGAGTGCCCGAGCCGGAACGCGCCGACGGAGAACTCGATCGGCATCGTCGGCAGCGCGGTCGCCTCCGCGCCCGCCTCGAACGCCCTCCGGCCGTTCGTGAAGACGTCGTCGAGCACCGACTCGGCGCAGATGCGGGGGAGGTAGTCCGAGCGGATCATCCACTGGTAGTGCAACGTGGCGAGCTCCCGCGCCCGCGCGAAGCGCAGCGCCGGCGGAACGGATGCGGGCAGGGTGTCGACGACGCGGTTGTGGAAGCGGATGAACGCCAGATGGGTCTGCGCGACCGCGACGTTGTCGTCGTTGCGCTCGTCCGCGATCACCGCCTTGCGCTGCTCCGCCGCCGTGCTCCCGGCGCCGCGGGGTAGGTCGAAACCCCGCTCGTCGCCATGGCCGCCGGCCGCGACCGTCGTTCCGACCCTGAGGTGGGTCCCGTCCGGCTCATAGAGGCGAATCGACTCCGGATCCTGCGGGCCGGCCCCGTAGAGCGAGTCGAGGTCGAGGCTCGGGGAGGTTCCCTGGAGCAGCCGCGCCGGCGAGATGTTCGCCCCGAGTGTGACGCTGGTCTTGTCGAAGCTCAGGTCATGGGCGATGAACTGCCCGAGGTAGGTGTAGCCGGCCGGGACGCCGGATGTCTCGACGGTGCTGCCGCCGCCGGCCGTCATGCTCAGGGCGAGCAGCTCGGTCGTCCTGTCGTCGAGCTGGTGGCCTTCGCCGTCCGGCCCCATGCGCGAGAAGCGGAACGCGGTCGAGCCCTCGCCCGGGACGTGATCGATCTCGGAACCGTGCCGTCCCACATGCCTGACAATCGCAGGCCGGGACGCGCCTTGCAGGTCCGTCGGCAACGCGTGTAGCGTTGCTCGAACCCCCCATGGACTTCCACATCCTCGGGCCGCTCGAGGTCCTCGACGAGGGCCGGGCGGTCCCGCTCGGCGGGAGCAGGCAGCGTGCGCTGCTCGCCCTGCTGTTGCTGCACGCCAACGAGACGCTCAGCACGGACCGGCTGATCGACGAGCTCTGGGGGGAGCACGCGCCGGCCACGGCCGCGAAGATGCTGCACGTCCAGGTCTCGCGGCTGCGAAAGGCGCTCGCCGCCGCGGGTGGCGCGGTGGTGACGCGCGACCGCGGCTACGAGCTGACGCTCGCGCGCGACCGCCTCGACGCGCACCGCTTCGAGGACCTCGTGGCCGACGGCGGCCGCGAGCTCGCCGCCGGCCGCCCGGACCGCGCCGCGGCCGCGCTCGAGCAGGCGCTCGTGCTGTGGCGCGGCGCGCCGCTCGCCGACCTCGCCTACGAGCGCTTCGCGCAGCGCGAGATCGCGCGGCTCGACGAGCTTCACGTGAGCGCGCTCGAGCAGCTCGTCGACGCGCAGCTCGGGCTCGGCCGCCACGCCGAGGTCGTGGGAAGGCTGCAGTCGCTGATCGGCGAGCATCCCTACCGGGAACGCCTCCGTGCGCAGCTGATGCTCGCGCTGTATCGGTGCGACCGGCAGGCGGACGCGCTGCACGCCTACCAGGACGCGCGCCGCGCGCTCGTCGAGGAGCTCGGGATCGAGCCCGGGGAGCGGCTGCGCGAGCTCGAGCGCGCCGTGCTCGCGCACGACCCGGCGCTCGCGCCGCCGGCCGCCGCTGTCGCCGTGCAGCCGTCCGAGCCCGCAGCGCCGGAGGCCCCCGCGACGCAGCACGCGGACGCCCGCCGGATCGTGAGCGTCGTCTTCGCCGATCTGGCCGACTCGACCGCGCTCGCCGAACGGCTCGATCCCGAAGCGCTGCACGGCATCCTCGAGCGCTGTTCGTCGGTCTGCGCGGAGGTGCTCGAGCGGCACGGCGGGACAGCCCAGGAGTTCCTCGGCGATGCCGTCGTCGGAGTCTTCGGCCTGCGCGAGCGCCACGAGGACGACCCGCTGCGCGCGGTGCGAGCGGCGCTCGAGCTGCGCGAGGCCGGGGCCACGCTCGGCGCCGAGCTGGAGCGCGCCCACGGCATCCCGATCGCGGCGCGGTTCGGGATCGACTCGGGCGAGGTCTTCGTCGGACCCGGCACGCGCGGGGAGGCGCTCGCACGCGGCGACGCGATGAACGTCGCCGCCGGGCTGGGGCAGGCCGCCGCGGACGGCGAGATCCTGCTCGGCGAGCGCGGGTACCGGCTGGTCGCGGCCGCGGTCCGTGCCGAGCGGCTGGAGCCGCTCGCGGTACGCGGCCGCCGGGCGGAGGTGGAAGCCTGGCGGCTGCTCGGGCTCACCGCCGCGGAGCCGATGGCGCTCGATGCGGCCGCCACGCCGTTCATCGGGCGCGAGCGAGAGCTGGACGCGCTGCGAGCGGCGGTCGCGCGCGCAGGCAGCGAGCGGTCCTGCCGCCTCGTCACGGTCGTCGGCCCGCCGGGCATCGGCAAGTCCCGGCTCGCGCGCGAGCTCGTCGCCACCGTCGGCAGCGACGCCGCGGTCGTCGTCGGCCGCTGCCTCTCCTACGGCGAGGGGATCACCTACCGGCCCCTGGCGGAGATGGTCCGCCAGCTGGCGGGCGATGATCCGGAGCGGTGGATCCGCGAGCTGCTCGCCGGCGACGAGCGGGCCGAGTCGATCGCACTGCGCGTGCTCGGCGCGATCGGTCGCTCGGACGAGTCCGCGCAGGCGGGGGAGACGTTCTGGGCGGTGCGCCGGCTCTTCGAGGCGGTGGCTCGCGAGCGCACGCTCGTCGTGCTCGTCGAGGACGCCCACTGGGCCGATCCGACGCTGCTCGACCTGCTCGAGTACGTGCTCGCGTTCTCGAGCGGGTTCCCGATCCTGCTGGTGTGCCTCGCCCGCCCTGAGCTGCTCGAGAGCCGCCCGGCGTGGGCGGCGTCGCAGCCGAGCGGCTCGGTGCTGGTGCTGGAGGCGCTGGGGAGCGCTGACGCTCTCGCCATGGTGACGACGATCGCCGGTGGCGAGCTCGACCCGCTCGGCGCGGACCGCGTCGTGGCGACGGCCGAGGGCAACCCGCTGTTCCTCGAGCAGCTCCTGGCGGTGGGCGCGGAAGGCGACCTGACCGCTCTGCCGCCCAGCATCGAGGCCGTGCTCGCCGCGCGCATCGACCAGCTCGAACCAGGCATGCGAAAGGTGCTCGTGCACGCGTCGGTCGAGGGCAGGAGCTTCCATGCCGGCGCGGTCGCCGAGCTGGTGGCGAACGGAGGGCGGGACGGCGTCGGAACGGCGCTCATGGGTCTCGTGCAGAAGCAGCTGATCCGCCCGGACCGGCCCGAGTTCGCCGGCGAGGACGCGTTCCGGTTCTCGCATGCGCTGGTCCGCGACGCCGCGTACAGCGGCCTGCCGAAGCGGCTGCGCGGCGAGCTGCACGAGCGGATGGCCGGCTGGCTGCGGGCGAAGCCGCACGTCCTCGACGAGATCCTCGGCTACCACCTCGAGCAGGCCTGTCGCTACCGGCTCGAGCTGGGCCACGTCGACGAAGGCTCGCGCGCGCTCGCGCGCGAGGCGGCGGAGCGGCTCGGGGCGGCCGCTCAGGCGGCGCTCGTGCGCGGCGACGCCGCCGCCGCGGCGCGTCTCCTCGAGCGCGCGGCGTCGCTCGTCCCGCCGGAGGATCCGGCGCGCCCGGCGCTGCTGTCGACGCTCGGGGCGACGCTCGTCGAGGCGGGCAGGCTCGCGGACGCCGACCGCTTCCTGGCAGAGGCGATCGCGCGCGCCGAGGACGCCGGCGATCCGCGCCTGGAGTCACGCGCCCGCGTCGAGCAGGAGCTCGGACGGCTCCACGCGGGGACGAGCCGAGGTGTCGAGCAGGCGCGGGCGGTGGCGGACATGGCCCTGGAGCAGCTCGAGCGCCACGACGACGACCTCGGCCGCTGCCGGGCGTGGCGCCTGCGGGCGTGGATCGAGTGGACCGAGAGCCGCGTGGGCGAGGCCGATGACGCGTGGCGGCAGGCCGCGGCGCACGCCCGTCGCGCCGCCGACGAGCGCGAGCTGTTCGACATCCTCGGCTGGCGAGCGTCCGCAGCCGCCTTCGGCCCGGCGCCGGTGCCGGAAGCGATCCGCCGCTGTGAGCGGATCCGCGGGCAGGTCCGCAGCAGTCCGGTCGCAATGGCCGAGACGCTGCATCCGCTCGGCTTGCTCCACGCGATGACGGGCGATTTCGACCTCGCCCGCCGGCTCGTCGGCGAGGCGAACGAGATCCTCGACGAGCTGGGCCGGATGGAGCAGGCCGTCTCGCACCACGAAGCCCTCGTGGAGCTGCTGGCCGGGCGCCCCGCCGATGCCGAGGCGCGGCTGCGGCCCGGCTACGAGAAGCTCGAGCGGATGGGGGAGAGGACGTTGCTCGCGACGACCGCCGCGATGCTCGCGCAGGCCATCTACGCCCAGGATCGCCACGCCGAGGCGGCGGAGCTCTGCGTCGCGAGCGAGCGGATCGCCGCTCCCGAGGACCGCGTGACCCAGGCGCTGTGGCGCGGCGTCCGGGCGAAGATCCGTGCCCACGAGGGCGAGCTCGAAGAGGCGTACGCGCTCGCCCACGAGGCGGTGCGGCTCGTGGAGTCGACGGACCTTCTCACCGACCGCGGCGACGCGCTGCTCGCCCTCGCGGAGGTCCTGCGGGCCGGTGGGCGGGCGAGCGAGGCGAAAGCCGCCGCTCGACGTGGTCTCGAGTGCTACGAGCGCAAGGGCAACCTCGTCCTGGCCGCGCGGGCACGGTCCTGGCCGACCGTGACCGCCCCGGCCTGAGGCGGCATCACCGACAGGAGGATCAAATGGCGTACTCGAAGTTCGACGCGGCGGAGCTGGACGGCAAGGGCAACGTGCTCGTGAGCGGGCCGATCAACTTCGCCGAGGACGAGCAGGGGACGATGGTGGTGACGTCGCTGAACTTCGTGCTCGTGCAGGGCGACGTGTTCGTCCGCGGTGAGGGCGCCACGCGCGGCGAGGGCAGCTGGGGCGGGCAGGGGGAGGCGGCGGACGAGCTCGTCGCGGGGGAGCCCGCCCAGGGATTCGGCGTCGCGCTGCTCGTGCGGCGGGCTCAGGAGGCGACGCAGGACGCGGCCGCGCAGCCGCCGGTCGTGCAGACACTCAACTGGTCGGAGACGATCACGATCACGTAGGGTCGGGATGGCTACTTGCGGAGGTTCTCAGCGTGGGTGAGGAGCAGCAGCAGTTCGCGGACCTGGTCTTCGAAGGCGGTGGCGTCAAGGGGATCGGGCTGGCCGGCGCGTTCGCCGCGCTCCAGCAGCGAGGGTTCGCGCACAAGCGCGTCGCGGGCACGTCGGCCGGCGCGATCACGGCGGCGCTGGTCGCCGCCGGCCACAGCGCCGCCGAGCTCGACGAGATCCTGCTGGAGGTCCCGTTCGCGCGGTTCAAGGACAAGGCCTGGGAGGACAAGCTCCCGCTGATCGACCGCACCGCCAGCGTGCTGCTGGACCTCGGGATCTACGAAGGGCAGTACTTCCAGCGATGGATGGGCGATCTGCTCGAGAAGAAGGGCATCACGAAGTTCGGTCAGCTCGCCGACGAGGACGCCGAGGACTTCAAGAGCCGCTACCGGCTGAAGGTGATCGCGTCCGACGTGACGCACCGGCGGATGCTCGTGCTGCCCGACGACGCCGGCCATCTCGGGATCGAGCCCGACGAGCTCGACATCGCCTACGCGGTCCGGATGAGCATGTCGATCCCGGTCTTCTTCGAGCCGGTCGTGCACGCCAACCCGCGAACCGGCGACAGCCACCTGATCGTCGACGGCGGCATGCTGTCGAACTTCCCGGTCTGGCTGTTCGACTGCGAGGGGCGCGACCCGGCCTGGCCGACCTTCGGACTGATGCTCGTCGAGCCCGACCCGAAGGTGGCGATCGGGCACCGGCTCGCGGGCGAGGAGCACGGAGTCTCGCGCGGCTCGCTCATCGACTACTTCAAGGCCCTGGCGTCGACGATGATGGCGGCGCACGACCGCCTCTACATCGAGAAGGCCACGTTCGCCCGGACGATCCCGATCCCGACGCTCGGAATCGGGACGACGGAGTTCGACATCACCCCCGCGCGGGTGCGGACCCTGTACGAGTCCGGCCACCAAGCGGCCTCCGAGTTCCTCGACCAGTGGGACTTCGCGGCGTACATCGAGGAGTACCGCCGCGGCCGGCAGCCGCTGTCCCGCCGGGCTGAGACCTGAGGGGCGGATCGACGAGCGTCCGCGCAGATGAGACGTCGCCTGCAGTCCATCGGTGAGTGGGTGAGCGGCGGTTTCGCGCTGGCGGTCACGGCGGGCCTCATCTTCACGCTGATCGATCCCTCGCTCGTCTGGTTCGTCCTCCTCGGGCTCTTCCTCGCAGGCGCGCCCGCGTTGCTTCACAAGGAGCGGGGCGATTCCAAGGTCGGTGCCCTCGTCGCGCTGGTGGCGGGCGCTTGCGCGCTGCTCGCCCTGGCCCTCCTGCTCTTCGCAGGGAATCCCGCGATCCGTCCCGCAGCGCCGCAGTTGAGCATCGAGCTTCCCGCTCAGCTACGCCTCGGCATCCACTACGACACGAACGCGGAGCGCCTCGCGGTGGCCGAGACGCTCACGGTGATGCAGTCCGACATCGACGGCGCCGCGAACTCCCCCGTGCTCCGCCGGGCCGGTCTCACGGTGACGCCGCGGCGTCTGACGTCGGCGATCACGGACGGTTTGGCGGCTCACGGCTGGGCCGCTGCGGTCACCAGCACGCTCAGACTCCGGTTCGAGCGCTCCCACGACCAGCCGGCCAGTCGCCATGGCATCGTCCCGGCGGAGAAGACGAACGCCGTCGCGGTGCCGGTGCCCACGGTGCCCGTCGACGCCGTGGTCGCCGCGCGCGAGCAGGCGAGCTCCGGAGGCGATCGTCGACGCGTCGTCGTCCGCCTGTTGCCGGCCGAGGGCTCGCAGGCGAGCATCGACGGCCCGCAGCGCGCGCTGGGTCAGGCGTATCCGAACGCATCGGGCAGCGAGACGCGGCCGAGTGACAAGCGGCAGTTCGTCACGCTCGAGCTCGACGAGGACACCAGCGAGGTGCAGTTCGAGATCCGGAGTCCGCCGTTCCGCAACGAGGTTCTCGTGCGCGCGGTCGACCTCACGGCGTTCACGCCCTTCGGGTGGCTGCTCACCGCGCTCATCGCGCTCTCGAGCGACAGCTTTCGCGGCGCGCTGCTGACGACGATCCGGCGGCTCACGGGTCGCGCCAAGGCTGCCCGCGACGAGCGGTCGCCGCGACGGCGCTCCGGGCCGCGAGCCTAGATGGACGAGCCCGGCGGCCTCCGCGAACTCGGCGAGACGGGCAGGGCGGCGTGGGACGACGCGGTCGCGAGCTGCGTGCGGGCGGCCGTTCCCGACGCGGGGCATCCCTTCCTCCTGCCGGCCGCCGACCGGCGTACGCCGCTGGTCACGGGCCCCGACTGGACGGGGCTGCCGTCGCGGGTCGTCGGCTGCCTGCGACGAGCGCGTGCGCTCGAGCTGCTCGACGCGGAGCGTCGCCTGCAGGAGGAGTACCTGGAGTGGAGGACGGTGCGCGACGATGGCGGCGCGATCACTCGCGTCGAGCTGACGACGGAGCTGCGTGACTACTGGCAGGTGCTGGCGGCGCACGAGCCGGCCCGGACCGTCGACCTCGTGGGCGAGCTGTCCGGCCGCGCGGTCGAGCCGCGCGAGGTGTACGGGATCCGCTCCCCGGCGGGGGTCGATCCCGCCGTGCGCAAGGAGGCGTTCGCCGCCGCGATGCTCGCCCGTCCGAACCCGCTGAACGACGGCCGCGAGGGCATCTGCTTCATGGCGCACCGCAGCAACGACCTGCGCGCGCTGGTGGCGATCGTCGCGGCCGCGGCGATGCCGTGCGTGCTGCGTGACCCCGCGAGCGGTCGCGCTCGCTGCGCGACCGCGGCGGAGGTGATCCCGCTGCTGGGTCACGCAGCCGTGGCCGGGCGGGCGAGCGACCCGGTGCTCGTCGAGCGGCTCGGACGGCTCGCGTTCGAGCGCCGGCTCGTGGCGCTCGACGACCCTGTTGGCGTATACGTGCAGGGCGTGGAGCACACGCGCCTGCGCACGCCCGACGGCTCGCCCGTTCCGCCCGAGTGGTTCGCCGCGAGCCGCGGTCTGTCCGCGGCTGCGGCAGCGGACGGCAGGCCGCGCCACCAGCGGCTGGTGCTCGCGGTGCCGGCGGGCGAGGGCTTTGCCGTGAGCGACCTCGTCGACGCGGCGACGGAGCGGCCGATCCGTCACGGCGCGCAGATCGCCGAGCTGGTGCAGCTGCGGGTGCTGCTGCGGATGAGCGCGGCCGGTCGCGCGCGCTCCCACCCGGGTCTCGATCCCACCGGCCGCGCCCGCCGCACGGATCCGTGTCGCGACGTGCGCGCGATCGCCGCGGGCCGGTGAGCGGGCGGTGAGCGCCGGGCCGCCCGACCGGATCCAGGAGGGGATCCGCTTCCGCCGCGGTGAGCGCCCGGCGCCCTGCTGGCGGCTGTTGCTGCTCGATGTCGTGCCCGGCGCCGCCCCGCCGGAGGTGCGCGCCGCGCTTGCGGCGATCGTGCGGATGCTCGACGCGCTGCGGGCGGGGGAGGTGCCCGAGCTGCGCGGCCAGCCGGCGGCCGGCGTCAAGGACACGGCGGAGCTGTTCGACGGGTTCGCGGCGCTCGTCGGCTACGGCAGGTCGCTGTTCGACCCGGCTCGTCATGACCCGCCGCTCACGACCCGCACGCGGCCGGAGTTCCTCGCCTATCTGGCGGCGCGCGGCGACGCGTTCCCCGCCGTACCGTGGGTCGGCGGCGAGCGGCCCAGGGGTGAAGCGGACGTGGCGCTCCAGCTCACCGGCGCCACGGCGGCCGCCGTCAACCGCGCCGCCGTCGAGGTCTGGAAGCTGATCGAGGATCGGAGCCTCCCGCTCGCACCGGTCGCGACGTTCGACGGGTTCGGCCGGCCGGACGGGCGCGGCTGGCTCGAGTTCCACGACGGCGTCACGAACATGGCGTCGCGCCGGCGGATCGCCGCGCTCGCCGCACCCGCCGACCCGCGCTGGATGGCCGGTGGGACCTACATGGCGTTCCTGCGGCTGCGCGTCGATCTCCGGGTCTGGCGCGCGCTCGACCGCGGCGACCAGGAGCTGGTCGTCGGCCGCGACAAGCTGACGGGGAGCCCGCTCGTGGCGGTGCGGCGCGACGCCCGCGGGCGCGCTCGCCCGGTCGCGGGCCGGCGCGCCGATCGCCTCGACCCGCCGCAGACGGGCGACGCGTTGCTCGAGGCCTCCCACGTGCACCGCGCGAATCAGAGCCGCGCCTCGCCCGATGCCCCCGCGGCGCTGCGCATCTTCCGCCAGGGCTACGACTTCCTCGACTCGATCGGGCCGGACGGACCGGAGCTCGGGCTGAACTTCGTCAGCTTCCAGTCCGACCTGCAGACGCTGCAGCATGTGATGCATCTGCCCGGCTGGCTGGCCGACGTCAACTTCGGCGGCCCGGCGGCGCCGCGGCCCGGCGACCCGCCGTCGCCGAGCCTGGTCGGGCTGATCGCGGGCGGCTTCTACGCCGTGCCGCCGCGGGGCAGGCCGTTCGCGGGCGCGCGGCTGTTCACGCGCTGATCGGCGAGCTCATTCTCCGCAGCGCTTCGGCTCGGGCTCGTGGTTGCCGTTCTTGACCAGCGCCTTGACCCAGACCTGCACACGGTCCGCGACCTGTCCGCCGAACTTGATCTGGCGCCCGCCGATCCTGATGTCGCCGACGACATAGCCGCGGCTCGCGGGCACCTCGAAGCGCGCGCGCAGCGTGTGCTCCTTGTCTCCGCGCTCGATCTTCCAGAAGCGCGCGGCGTCGGCCCCGTCCGGCGTGACCATGCCCGCCGTCAGCGGGCGGCCGAGGTGCAGGCCGGGTGGGTCGGCCAGCGCTATCTCGTCGCCCTCGCCGGCGGCGACGTTGACTGCCGAGGCGATCTGCGGGTCGCTGTTGCGCAGCGGGTTGCCGAGGGCTGCGCAGCGCACGAGCTCCTGCTGGTTCGTGACGAGCTCGCCGTTCTTGACCCGTAGGACCGTGGCCCGCGCGATCAGGTCGATCGCGGCGCCGAGGTTGTTGCTGCCCTGGATCAGGTGCACCAGCCGCCCCGACCGGGAGGTGTTCCAGCGGTTCTCCCGCTTGTAGCTCCCGTCCGGGTTGCGCAGGTCGCTCGGCTTCACCGCCGGGTCGACGAGCTTGCGGTAGAGCCTCAGCACCTGATCGGGCGCGGTCTCGAACATGTGCTCCCAGTACTCCGGGAGCTCGGTCGTGAAGGTGACGCGCGTGATCTTGCGGGCCTTGTTGCGCGTGACGGTCCACTCGCAGTACTCGTCCTGCAGGTCACGGCTGGCGTCCGCCTGCTTCCATCGCTCCAGCTGCGACGTCGCGCGCAGGGCAGCGGGAAACGCGACCCAGGAGACCATCGGCTCGGGTGTGCCGGCCGGGGTGTTCTTCTGCGTCGGGTCGTAGAACTGCGGCAGGCTGCCGTCGAGGTATGGCGCGAGCATCCGGCTGACGCGCTTGCTCCAGGCGGCCGCGTGCGCGTCGGGGAGCCGGGCGGGTGTGCTGAAACCGGCGAGCTTGGGCATGGGTCAGCCCGCCGCCACGGTGCCGTCGCGTTGCATCCTTCTCCCTCTCGCTCTGATGTTCGTCTGCGGAAGCAGCAGCGGGAACTCGGCGATCGGCATCGTCGCCTTGAACTCCTGCCGGCGCTCCTCGGCCAGCTTGAAGTAGGCGTCGAATCCCGCTTGCGTCTTCAACCGGGCCTCCACGCTGTCGTAGTAGCGGCGGAGCATCCTGTTGAACTCGCCTCGGAACCCCGCGCCCGCCGACCAGCGCTTGGCGAACTCCGCTTCCGGCGCCGACGCGTCGGCGGTCTCGGCCGCGGCGAGGATCGCCCGCGCCATGTCCGTGGAGAAGCTGCTCCTGCCGTTCGCGATCCGAGCGGTCGCGGGCACATGGCGCAGCAGCGCGCGGCGCCGGTCCGAGAAGACCGGGTTCCACGGGTCGACCATCAGCAGGCAGGCGGCCAGGCGCTTGCTCACCAGCCCGATCTCGATCGCCTCACGCAGCACCACCTGGTCCTCGAATGCCCGCTCGGGGACGAGGAAGCAGAAGTGCGTGTCGCCCTTGCGCACGAACCCCTGGCCGTCCTCCAGCCGGACGTCGAACTTGGCCAGCGACCTGGCGTAGATCCTGCCGGTGACGGTGAAGAACGGCGGCGGGGCGAGCCCGAGGACATCCGCGAGCCCCTCCGAGTCGACGAAGAACGTCGCCGGGAGGTCGAGCTGGCTGGTCGGCTCGAGCGCGCGGCTCTCGATGTGGGTGGTGGTCAGGTTGACGGTCGGAGTGGCGAGGATCTGCGCCATGATCTGCCGCGGCTGGGCGACGCTGCCGCCGCGCCTGCGCAGACGGCGGAAGCGCACCCGGGCCCAGCGGCTGATCGCCGGCCTCGCCGCGTCGAGCTCGAGCGCCAGGGCTCCGCCCGGGTCCTTCTTCGTGAACCACGCGTGCCTGCGCCGCGGGTCGTTCTTGGCGAACGCGGTCGCGGGGATGTTCGCGCTCGGTGAGTGCCAGTTGTTCCACGGCGTCTTGAGCTCCTTCATCAGCAACGCCCCGCTCGGGTGGCTCTCGAACGGCCCCTTGCCGCGGCTCTCCTTGCGCAACGCGTCCTTCGAGTTGCCCGCGAACATCCACATCGCGCTCGGGCCGGTCGACCGGTAGTAGTTGAACCCGCCGGACCTGCGGTCCCAGCCCATCACCTCGACCGAGCCCGGCTGCTTCGGATCCAGCGTGCTCAAGAAGACGTCGGGGCCATCAGGACCCCTGCCCAGCGTGGCGACGAAGCGAAGCGTCGGATCGACCCCGGCGTTCGCCGCCGCCAGCTGGCTGCCCTCGCCGACCAGGAACGTCCGCAGCGTCCTCAGCGGGTCGCCCTTGGGCACGCTCGCCCTGATCTTCTCGACGAGCTCCTCGCCGCTGCGCGGGAGCTTCCCGCGCGCGAGGAGCAGCGATGCGAACGGGTCGCCGAGCGTCTTCAGCTCGGCCGGGGTCATGCGCCGCGGCGCCGCGTCGGCCCCGACCACGAACCGGTGCACGGCGCGCGCGTCGAACGGCGCGACGGAGTCGAACGCTCTGCAGGTCTCGTCGGGCATCGCCGTCCGGACGAACCTAACGAGGCGGCGCCGAGACGGTCAACCCCGGTTCTGGGAGCATTGGCCGGTGACGACGCGGGTGAAGCGTGGCGCTGTTTCGGCCGGTGCGGCCGTGGTCGCGACCGGCGCTGCCGTCGCGGTGCTCCAGCTGCTGCAGCAGACGGTCGGCGCCTTTCGCCCGCAGCCGCTGATCTCGGCGCTGTTCGTGATCGCCGCGTTCCTCGCCGGGCTCGTTGCCGGCCGGATCCGCAACCGCGCAGCGCTCGGCCACGCGCGGGACGTGCGCCGCGACCGGCTGCGCGAGCTCGTGGGCGTCTGGCCGGCGCCGGCGGTGGACCAGGCGAGCCGCGTGCGCCTCGGCGTGTTCCCGACGCGGCGGGGGCTCGACTCGGATGCGTACGTCGGCCGGTCCGTCGACGATGAGCTGCGCGCCGCGATGGTCCCCGGCGCCGTGGTGCTCGTCGTGGGCGATGCGCGGGCGGGTGTCTCGCGTACCGCCTACGAGGCCGCGCGCACCAAGCTCGCGGGCGTCCCGGTGCTGGCGCCCAGGACGCCGGAGGCGCTCTGCGACCTGCTCGCGCTCTCTCCGCCGCTGGACCTGCAGGCTGATCATGTCCTCGTCTGGCTCGACGGGCTCGACCGCTTCGCCGAGATCCTCGACATCGAGTCGCTCGACGCGCTGCTCTGCCTCGCGCGCGAGGTGACCGTGGTGGCGACGATCCGGCGGGCCGACTGGGACGCATGGCTGCTGGCGAGCGGCGCGGCGAGCGAGGCGGCCCGGGCGGTGGTCGCGCGGGCTCGCGTCTTCGACGTGCCGACGGCGCTCGACGAGGCCGAGATCGCAGCGCTCGACGCGGCCTACCCGAGCGCCGATCCGACCGCCCCGGTCGGCGCGTCGCTGGCGAGCGCCGGCCACGAGCGGTCCGAGCCGCCGCAGGTCGCGGCCGAGCAGGGCGTCGTCGACGAGCCGGAGCCGGTGCCGCCGGCGCGGCGCGACCTTCAGCTGCTCGCGGCCGCCGGCGCCACCACGCTCGCGCTGCTCGCGCTGCTCGCGGTGTGGGCGTTCTCCGGCTTCTCACAGCCGACGATCGACGATCAGCTCGCGACCGTTCAGCGGGAGGGCTCGCAGAACGGCCGCCGCGCGATCGTGCTGGCGTCGTCGGCGAACTTCCGCGGAACCGGCGCGAACTCGCACGTGCTGCTGTTCGTCGACGCGCCGGGAACCCGGCGGCCACGCTCGGACGAGCTGCGGATCTACGACGAGCGCGGCGACGATCTCAAGCGCGCGCTCCGCTTCGAGCCGTCGGGGCGGCGCGCGGTGTTCCAGTACCGCGGCCTCGCCGACGTCGACTTCGACGGCGCCGAGGAGCTCATCGGCGGCTTCGGCTACCCGGACGACGCACGCCAGGCGCTCGTGCCCTTCGCCGTCGAGTGGGACAGGGTGAAGGAGCGCTACGGGCTCGTCCCGCTCGACCTCGGACCCCCGTCGCTCTCGCGGCGACCGAAGAACGTCCCCGAGCGCCAGTACCGGGGGGTCTACGCGGCGCCGACGACCTTCGCCGGGCGCGGCGGCAGGTTGCGGCTCACCGGCCACCGAGTCCAGGACTTCATCGTGTCAGCGCCTCCTCGCCGCCTCGTGGCCGGCTGGTTCCTGCACCCGTGGATCGGCAGCGAGGAGGCGATCTTCGAGCTCCAGCCCGCGACGCTCGACGCCACCACCGGCACGCCGCATCTCACCCCGTGCCGGTTCAGCGAGGAGCCGATCGTCGTCCGCGCCGGCCGCGACCGGCCGCTCATCAACGTCTTCGAGGACGCCTACGCCAAGGCGGCCGAGGGGAAGGGCTGCCTGCCGGCGATCTTCGAGTGAGCCGGCCGTCGCGTGCCGGCCGGAATCGTTGCCCGGACGTGCACGTAAACGGCGGCATCGACGCGATCACCGCCGAATCATGTGCGCCCGGCGAAGCCGGCCCGGTCGTGGCCGATGCGCTGCGGCGGCTGGGGTCGTGGCTCCGGGCGGACCTCGACGTGAGCGGCGATGTGCCCGGCGCCTGGGCCGGCGCGTTCCGGTGAAGGGCACGAGGTCCCGATCAAGACAGCGAGTGACCGGCGCGGGACATTTCCGCAGTTTTCTGACTAGGGTGGTCGGCGGTCGGGCGCGCGGGGCGTCCGACGGCGTCCGAATCTGAGGGAGACCGATGACCAAGCTTCTCGCGAGCCTGCTCGTAGTCCTGGCAGCACTCGCGCTTCCAGGGGTCGCCGACGCGAAGCCGCGGAAGGCCAAGGACACGCGCGTGCAGCTGCTCGCGATCAACGACCTGCACGGGCACCTCGCGGCCAACACCCCGGGCACGTCCAGGTGAGCTGCTGCAAGCCTGTCCTACACCGCGGCGTGCAGACCGGTTGGACGCAGAACACCGTGGCGGCGGGCGGCGTCGCCTACCTCGCCACGCACATCAAGCAGCTGCGAGCGAGGGCACGCGAACTCGCTCACCGTGGCGGCCGGAGACCTGATCGGCGCGAGCCCACTCACCTCGGCGCTGTTCCATGACGAGCCGACCATCGAGGCGTTGAACTCCATCGGCCTCGACGTCAGCGGCGTCGGCAACCACGAGTTCGACGAGGGCGTGGACGAGCTGCTCCGGATGCAGTACGGAAACCAGCTCGGCGGCGACGGCTGCCATCCCGTCGACGGCTGCCAGGACGGCACGCCGTTCGGGGGCTCGCTCTTCCAGTACCTCGCCGCGAACGTGTTCTATGAGGACACCGATGACACGATCCTCCCGCCCTACGAGGTGCACAAGATCGGCAACGCGAAGATCGCCTTCATCGGCCTGACCTTCGAAGACACTCCGACCGTCGTGACCCCGAGCGCAGTCGCAGGGCTCGATTTCGGGACGAGGTGGAGACGACCAACGCGCTCGTGGAGAAGCTGCGCAGCGAACAGGGCGTCAAGTCGTTCGTCGCGCTGCTGCATCAGGGCGGCAGCCAGCGGCCGCCGGCGCCGCCGCCCTTCACGGGCCCCTCGGGGCCGGCCCCGACCGGTGAGGAGTACACCGACGTCGACCGCTGCGTGAACTTCAACGGACCCGAGATGGAGGCGATCGCGGCGGGCCTCGACCCGCGCGTCGGCGTGATCATCAGCGCCCACACGCATCAGCCCTACATCTGCACGATGTCCGGCAAGCTCGTGACCAGCGCGGCGTCGTTCGGCCGCGTCGTGACGGACGTCGAGCTGACGATCGACCACCGGAGCAAGCGGATCACCGCGGCCACGGCCGACAACGAGATCGTCACCCAGGACGTGGCGCAGGATCCCGCGGCAAAGGCGATCCTCGACAAGTACACGACGCTCGCCGCGCCGCTCGCGAACAAGGTGATCGGCAGGATCACCGCGGACATCCGCTCCGCGCGTGACAACCCGAGCGGTCAGAACACGGCCGGTGAGCAGCCGATGGGCGACGTGATCGCCGACGCGATGCTCGAGGCGACCGACGCCGACGACTTCGGCGCGGCCGATGCCGCGTTCATGAATGCGGGCGGCGTGCGCGCCGGCCTGATCTTCACCAGATCAGTGGCAGCGAGCAACCCGGCGAGGTCACCTACGGCGAGGCGTTCAACGTGCAGCCGTTCGGCAACACGCTGGTCGTCAAGACTTGCACCGGGCAGCAGATCTACGACGTGCTCAACCAGCAGTTCAACAACCCGGCCGTCGGTTCCAACCGGATCATGCTGCCCTCGGCCAACGTCCACTACGAGTGGACCGCTCCGCTCGGTGGCACGCCGCACATCGTCGACGGGTCGGTGTCGTTCGACGGAGTGGCCATCAGCAAGACCGCCGACTACCGGGTGACCATGAACAACTTCATGGCTGACGGCGGCGACGACTACACGGTCTTCCGTTCGTGCACGGACGCACTCGGCGGCGAGATCGATCTCGACGCGTTCGCGCGCTACCTCCTGGCGCATTCGCCGGTGGCCCCACCCGCGCTCGACCGCATCGCAAAGGTCGGTTAGCGATCGGAGACGAGAGCCCCGCTCCGGCGGGGCTCTCGTCGCTCCGGATGTGAGACGCTCGGCCGATGGACCTCCAACTCATCCGGCTCGATTCACCCAGCGAGGTGCGCGACTTCCCGAAGGGCCGCTTCGAGCTCTACCGCGTCGGTCCGATGCTGATCGGCCGGGCGACGTACGAGCCGGGGTGGCGCTGGAGCACCGACGTCGGCGGCAGTCCCGACGCCCTCTGCGACGTCGAGCATGTCGGCTGGGTCGTCAGCGGGCAGGCGGCGGTGAAGATGCAGGACGGCACGGAGCGCGTGATGAGCCCGGGGGAGTTCTTCTACGTCCCGCCGGGTCACGACTCGTGGGTCGTCGGGGACGAGCCGTACACGTCGCTGCACTTCATGGGCGGCGAGGACTACGCCGCCTAGCGGTAGGTCTTGAGCGGGTTGTTCACGGCGGGACGCGGGGCTTGTAGATGTCCTGGCGTCTACGTCAACTGCGGCATTTAGGGAGTGGGCGCGGAGGCCGTAGAACGTCGAGCGGGTGACCGTTCCGCGCGGACGCTCGACGTTCTGCGGGCTATGGGAGAAGAACGTCGCATCGGGCGGTCGGTCCGGAGGCGATGCGACGTTATGCCCCGTTACGGTGCAGAACGTCGCACCCGCTCCGCGAACCCGCCGGACTGCGACGTTATTCACCACCGTCGCCCGGACCCGCCTCCCTCAAAGCCGCAGTTGACGTAGACGCCGAGGCAACCACACTCGCGAGCAGCTGCCGCTGAACCCAACCTGCGCGCCAGCTACGCCTAGCGGCCGGTGACCGACGTGGTGGCCTGGCAGGTGTTGCCTCCGGGTCCCGAGGCGCGAACCGACACCTGGTCGACCCCGGCGAAGTCCGGCACCGAGCGGCGGATGCGGAACGCGCCGCTCCCCGATCGCGTGCGCGCCCGCCCGCGCCAGACGACGCGGCGCTCGTGTACGAGCACGAGGCGCCAGCGCCGGCCGCCGCGGTTGCTGTCGAGCTTGAACTCGACGCTGATCGCGCCGTCCTCGGCCCGGAGCTTGAGCTGCGATGTCGCGCCCTTGCCGCACGTGCCGTCGACGCGCGCGTCGTCGCCGTCGTCACGGGCGCTGCCGAGTGCGGGCGCGGCGGCGCCGAGGGCGAGCGCGAGCGCGACGCAGGTGGCGAAGGCGAGCCTGCGGGCGGGGTTCAGGTTCATGCGCACGGGTCGGCGAGCATCGTGCCCGTCGCGGGTGGGCACCGCAATGGGACTTTGGTCGGGCCGGTCGTCAGTCGCTGAGGCCGTGCCGCTCGGCCCAGAGCGCCGCCTGCGTGCGGTCGGTGACCCCGAGCTCGCGGAAGATCCGGGTGAGATGGGACTTCACGGTCTTCTCGCTGATCTCCAGGCGCCGCGCGATCAGCTTGTTCGGGAGCCCCTCGACGAGCAGGCCGAGAACCTCGCGCTCGCGCTGTGAGAGCGCCGCGAGCGGATCGGGCGCCGCGCGCGCGTCGAGGACGATGCGGGCGGCGCGCGGATCGAGCGGAGACTCGCCCCGCGCCGCCGCGCGGATGCCCTCGGCGACGCCCTCGGCGGCGACGTCCTTGAGCAGGTAGCCGCACGCTCCGGCCTTCAGCGCGCCGGTGATCCGCTGCCGGTCGGAGAACGCGGTCAGCACGATCACCGCCGTCCCCGGGCGCTCGGCGAGCACGCGGCGCGTCGCCTCGATGCCGTCGAGGACCGGCATGTCGAGGTCCATGAGGACGACGTCCGGGGACAGCAGGCGACACTGCTCGACGGCCTCGGCGCCATCCGCCGCCGTGCCGACGAGGTCGACGTCGTCGAGCGCGGAGATCAGCCGCCCCAGTCCGTCGCGGATGACGCCATGGTCGTCTGCGAGCAGGACGCGGATCATCGTGCCGGGACCTCGAGCGCGACAGTCGTGCCGCCGCCGGGCTCCGAGCGGATCGCCAGCGTGCCGCGCGCCTGGACGACAAGCGCCTCGAGCAGGGTGAGCCCGAGGTGGCCGCTCTCGGCACCGCGTTCCCGATCGGCCGGGGTGAAGCCGCGCCCGTCGTCCCTGACGACCAGCCGCGTCGTCCCCTGCTCGGATCGCGTGACCTCGACCTGCACGGACTGTGGCTTGCCGTGCGCCTGCGCGTTGCGGATCGCCTCGCGCGCCACGCGGTAGACGAGCGCGTCGTTCTCGCCGCCCGGCGCCGCGGCCTCGTCGATGGCCAGCTCCGTCGCGATGCCCGCGGACTCCAGTGGGCTGAGCAGGTCGCTCAACGCCACCTCCAGGCCGGCCGACTCGAGGTTGGGCGGATAGATCTCCACGAGCAGCGTCCGCAGGTCGCGGACGCCCTGGCGGAGCGTGGCGGTGGCGTCGTGCAGCGCTTCCGCCTCGGCGTGCTCGCCGCGGCGCTCGGCCCCCTCGGCCAGCGGCGCGAGTCCGAACGCGACGCCCGCCAGGTCCTGCACGACGCCGTCGTGGAGGTCGGAGGCGATGCGGCGGCGCTCCTGCGACGAGGCCTCGACGGCGCTCGCCAGCAGGCCCTCGCGCTCGCGGTGCCCGCGCTGCAGCCTGCGCGCCATCGACCACGCGAGCGGCAGCTGGAGGAGGAGCAGCACGATCACGCCGCCGAGCAGCGGCGGGGCCAGCGCCCTGAGCAGCCGCTCGGCGCTGGCGCTGACCGAGCCGAAGCGCTGATAGATCTCGAACAGCACCTGCGTCCCGTCGGGCGTGCGGATCGCGGTGTGCGCCTCCAGCAGCTTGCCCTGCGGCCGCTCGTAGCGGTTCTCCGGGTCGCTGAGATCGCTGAGCTCCGCGTCCGCGCCGCCCGAGTCGAACAGCTCAAGCTCTTCCTCGCCAAGCGCGAATCGCTCCCCGATCAGCGCCGGTTCGTCGGAGTACAGGATCGTGCCGTCCTGCGACCACAGCTTCACGCGTACGAGCGAGCCGGTGACGATCTGGCCGAGAACGAGGTCGTCCAGCGCGCGGATGGCCGCCGGCTCGCCGCGCAAGATGCCGTCGCGCAGGCCGGCCGCCTCGACCAGCCGTGCCTCCGCCTGAACACGGTCGCGGGTGTCGCGCTCGGCCTCGTCGATCGCCACCTGTCGCAGAGCGAAGAACCCGCCGACGACGATGACCGCGATCGCCGCGAGGCTGGCGAGCATGAAGCGCGCCAGCGCCGCGGCGAGACTTGGGGGCTGACCGGGCAAGCGGTCAATGATGTTGCACGGGGGGCGGGAGAGCCATGCGACGAAGGTCCTATTGCGGCCCAGACCGTGCCGCGCACAGGATGTGGCCATGCTCATCAACAGCCGCAACATCTCGCTGGCACTGACCCTCGCCGCCGTTGCACTCACACCGGCCGCCGCGCTCGCCGACCACGGCGCAGACGACGGAGGAGGCGATGACGGAAAGCGCGAGGAGACGCGCGTAGCCGGCAACTGCTCCGGCTCGTCGACCGCCAAGCTGAAGGCGAAGCACGACGACGGGCGCCTGGAGACCGAGTTCGAGGTCGACCAGAACCGCAACGGCGTGCGCTGGGCGGTCCGGATCCGCCGCAACGGCAAGCGGGTCGTCAAGACGAGCGCCACGACGACCGCGCCCAGCGGCTCGTTCTCGGTCGAGCGCAGGATCGCCGACCCGGCCGGCAGCGACCGGATCACCGCCAAGGCCACGAGCCCGTCCGGCGAGGTCTGCAGGGCCAGCCTGACGATCTGACCCGGCGGCCTACGCGGGGGGCTCGGCGATCACCCGGTTCTCGAGCCGCC